>CAVVZX010000047.1:0-426997 GCA_963752855.1 uncultured delta proteobacterium
GCTGTCTGCGAAACCGGATGGTATGAGCCTGCCAGAGACGAATTCACCGCGGACGGAGATGCTGGCCGGAGGTTGACCATGTCGCAATGATGTGGTTTTGGCAAAATGTCACGTTGGCTGAAGCGTTTGCGAAAGCCTTTGCTGACAGAGAAGGCCGCGAATTAAAGATCTTTGGCAACCGGTTCCGACGCCCGGCCGTTTTTACCGATCCGTCAGACGCTGGCAATGCTATTTGGAAACATGAACTGGACACAAAAGTGGTCGAGCTTAAGAGAGGAGGGCTGTTCCCGGAGAACCTCTTCTCGCAAATTCGTAACAATTTATTTCGGCGAATCCGCGGTCGATTGAGCAGTTCTACTGGATCGGCTCAAGGTCGAGCCTCAGCTTTCCTGGAAGGAAGCATAGTTTTGGTCCTGGGCCAACTAGAGGCGCGGCGTTTTACCCATGTGGCGCAGGATTTGTTAAGAGCTTTTCCGGGAAGGTCGCAGCGGTGCTCGGCGGACCTTACCGGAAGCGGCAGAGAGATGGCCGCGTCTTGGGCGTTCCAGTCGCTATCGGGGCGCCTTGGCCCTTATCAAAACGCTGGGTCTTGTTTCCCAAAGTTGCTTTTGTCGGCAGAGGGTTTTTCTCTTGAAAAGAGATTTCAACGAAGGGATCGGCTTGCTCTCGTGGCATCACGTGACAAGCTTGGGAAAAGGCTTTGCGAATCTGCCGTTCCATTTTAAATATTTTTTTGGCCATCGGTGGCCGGTCCTGCATTCCAAGACTTTTGCATTCTGGTCGAATTTGTGGTCGAAACATCGCCTCGTGACCGTCGTGGTCACCAATGTCTGGTCAAGTTATCACCTGTCAGCATGCTTGGCGGCCAAGCGGCTCGGGATCCCGACTGTGCTGGCGGCTCACGGAGGGGTTCAGTTACTGCCACCCGGCATAGAAAATCTCTTCCAGATGGACCACGTATTATATGAAAGTGGTCTCCAGCGCTCAATTTATTAAGACGCCGGAGTGCCTGATAGGAAATTGAGGCCCTGTCGTGGACTTATCGCCGAAAACGAATATGAGACGCATGAGCTGTCGCCCGTGGTCGGCCAATAACAAATGGCGTGTGTTGGCCCTGCTGGATACGACTGGCGTGGGGCCGAATTTGGTCCCGCTCATCAGCTTGCAAGCTCAATTAAACGCGCTAAAAGTATTGGCAGCCGCGCCCGCCGATCTGACGGAAAGACTGGACTTGTATATTAAGGTTCATCCATTTTACCAGGACTTGGAAATTGTCGCTGCCGCCGGAAAGGATCTCCTAAAAAGAGTCCTACCGCCGAAAGCCGATCTTCATGAGTTAATTTCTGAAGCGTCATTGGTTGTCGCGGTTAATTATGTCGGTTCAGCCCTTGTTCATGTCTTGCGGGCGGGGCGGCCCTTATTGTACCTGTTAACCGAACATGAACCGATGCTGAAACGACCTGATAGAAGCTTTGATATTTTCATGGAGCGGCTACCGTCGTCAGGACCGCAGATCAATTCTGGGCCGCAGTCAGGGATTTTTTTTCGGATAGTGCAGCGGCCGAGCGGATGTGCATGAAATCGCAGATTTTTGCTCGCCAATACCTTGATTCCTATGATGCTCCCGAAATTGGTGAAGCGCTGAATCAGTTTTGTTGACATGCATCTTGCGCCATCATCCCGACAATGTCAGAAGCCTCTTGTTTCCATAGTTTTACCCACCTATAACGGATCAAAATTTCTGGAAGAAGCAATACGCAGCTGTCTTGACCAATCGTATTCCAATTTTGAGCTTATAATCGTCGACGATGCCTCGACGGACAGTACCCCGGAAATAATCGCCCATTTTGAGGCGCTTGGACAGCCGAATTCGATCAGTCCGGCACACAAGCAATCTCGGGCTTCCGGCGGCGTTGAATTCCGGTTTTGCGATAACTCGTGGGGAGCTTCTCACCTGGACCTCCGATGACAATCTGTATCGTCCTAATGCATTAGCCGTTTTAGTGGATTTCATGAAACGCAATCCGGAATTCGACATCGTTTACGCAGGCTTCAGCTATATAAATGATCAAGGCAAGGTGATTGGCAGACATCCTGCTCTGCCGGTTGAAGAGCTTACCTATCGCAATACGGTGGGGCATGCTTTCTGTATCGCCGCAGCGTTTATGAAAAGATCGGCGGATACGACGTAAATGCTGTTCAGGTGGAAGACTATGATTTCTGGTTGCGGGCATTGGGATCGTTCCGCTTTCATGCTCTTGCCGAAGACCTCTATTTATACCGTGTCCAGACGATTCTTTGAGTCATCGAGAAATAGACCGCACGAAATTGGCCACAAGGCAAATTCTCCAAAAATATCTTGATGGCTGGGAAAGGAAAGTACCGATCGTTGGCGTATCTGCGGTTGGCCAGGGATTCGGCGGAAATGGGGGAACCAAAAGTCGCGTGGCTTTATTTCGGGAAGGGATTTCCGAGCATCCGGTTATTGCTGGTCGGAAAAATCTCATGGATAACTCTCTTGGCTTTGATTCTTAATCAGCGACATTTCCAGAGATTAAACGCTTTTTTAAAACAGTGTCAAGACAGAGCAATTTGAGAAAATGATAGAACACAAATTTCCAGCTACAAATGCTCCGCTCCGGGTGCTTCATTTGATAACCTGGCTCGGCAGAGGGGGAGCGGAGATGTGGCTGATGTCAATGCTGCGTGAGATCCCCCGCGAAATTTGCGCCATGGACATCCTGTGCAAAGGGGCTCACGTCGGAGAAATGGCTCCGAAGCGGAAGAATTGGGCGCCGAGGTCTTCCACTGCCCTCTTGATGTTGCCCACGTCAAATTTGTTCGGGGTTAAGCAATATTCTGCGAAAAGGGAACTACGATATAGTTCACAATCATCTCAACGCCTATAGCGGAATCGCAGTGTGGGTCGCTCACCGACGCGGAGTCCCTACGATTACCACCTTTCATAGCACGAGCTTTGAGCCGGAAGACCCACGGCTTCAATCTGCCGGTGTGCGCCAGATGCGGATGCTGTATGAATTTGTAAGCGTCAGATACGCTCTGTGGAAATCCGACATGGTAACGGGAGTATCCAAAACCGTGCTGGACCGGTTTGTTCATCCGAAGAACCAATCCCCGGATATGTCCGATGTGATTTATCTAGGAGCTGCAATACCAGACCCGGCCACCGAGGAGGAAAGGTCTGAATTTCGTATTTCAATGGGCTGGCCTGCTGAAACACCCATTGTCTTGCACGTGGGATCTTTTAAAGAGACAAAGAACTATCCCGGTGTGGTGGCGGTCTTTGAACAAACTGAAGTCACTGCCGCAGGCTCGTCTGCTGTTGGTAGGTGAAGGAATTTTGCGTGCGGGCATAGAAGCGTCGAGTAGCGATTGAAAATAGATCATGCTGTTCGTTTCCTGGGTTTGCGGAATGATGTCCCGAAATTGATGACCCTGTCGGATGTCCTGCTGTTTCCATCTTTTCAAGAAGGATGCCCTGTAGTGGCTCTGGAAGCGAGCGGAGCAGGGCTGCCGGTCGTGGGCTCAAAAATCCCTGCAATGGAAGAAGTGGTCGAGAACGGAGCGGCCGGGTTCCTGCACCCTTGAATGATATTCCCGGAATGGTCGGATTCGGTCGTAAAGCTCCTGCTGGATGAGAGTTGCGGCGAAAATTGGGAGACGCCGGCCGAGCGCGGGCGCAGAAGGAATTCTCGCCCGGAGCGGCTGCTGACCGTCTACTCTCCTTATATTTTCGGATTCAGTGGAACAGATCGTGAAGGGCCGAAGCATCCGAAAGAGTATCCCTCAGGATCTTGCGGAAGTCTAGCGGCGACAAATGAATGCAATTTAAAGTAAAAATATGGGCATGCTATCGAGAGCATCGGTTTTGTTCTGCGGTTCATAAGATCGAGCCCCTGGCTGGCTCATAGGCTTTTCCACGTGAGAGTTGTCAGCGCCAAACACCAGCATATATGGGACGGCACCACCTGGGTCCTTCGAAAGGCGCTGAGGAAATATGTGAAAGACGGACATCGCGTGCTGGAACTGGGTACCGGCCACATCGGCGTGCTCGCGATCTATTGCAGCAGTATCCGAAAAATTCAGATGGTGGCGGTCGATATAAACGAATCGTTTATTGAAAATGCCAAGCTGGTGGCCAGTGCCAGCGACGCAGAAGGAATCGAGTTTCGCCAGAGTGACTGGTTTTCAAAGGTGAATGGTAAATTCGATATTATTTTTAGCAACGTCCCATATATCCCAACCGATATAGGAATGCGGATACAAACGTTAACTAAATATAAGGAGGTATGGGACGGCGGCCCGGACGGAGGAAACGAAATCAGACGAATTCTGAAAGATGTCCCGAACTTTCTTGCAGGCGAGGGCGTCTGTTACTGGGAATTGCTCCGGTGTACTTGCCCAGGTCTGCTGTTGCTGGGGATGATCAACAAGCGCCGGGACTGGAATTGGAGAATATCGTTACATCGACTTTGTCTCCTTGCGAGGTGTATGTAATCAAACCGAAATCAGGATGAGAACACCGTTGGCTCGAGTTCGTCGATGCAGTAGCGGTCGTGCCGGGCGATCAGCCTTGGAATGCTTGCGTCCGACTGGCAATGACGACTGGCGGTCGCTCCTTGCACAGGAATGGGATCCTGGATTCCACGTACGCTGGAATGACGGACATGGCAACGAGAATCAGTCTACGGTGGCTTCATCTTGCGAGAATTCCCTATTTGGATATTCTCACGTTCCCCAGGTACAGAACATCCAACCCGCAGGAATAAAAAGTCCTTATCGCGTCATCAGGACTGTTCACAATGGGTTGCCTATTGAGATTAAAGCTCGTGTTCAGCACAATGGGAATTCCGGTTTTTTCTTTAAAATGTTCAGCAGTGCATAAAACCTCGGAGAGGATTCTTGCTCCACTGTCTGGACACGGCCTGTGCCGTCACAATGAACCACCGCAGGGACCAATTCTTTTTTTTCGCTGCGAAACCGCAATACTCGCTCCATGAAAGGCACTTTAAATCCGGCTTCACACTCAAAATAATCCGACACTTCTTCCGCCAAGATCGCGGGGGCAAAGGCCGGAAGCTTTCTCGAAATTTCACTGAAGCATTTATAATGTCTTTCATTTCCGCTCGTCTGGGATCTGCCAGAATGGATCGGTTACCCAGTGCACGTTGTCCAAATTCGGCTCTGCCCTGAAACCATGCTACAAGTTTGCCTTGGACCAGGTCCTTGCTTGCGGCTTCAGCCGGATCGCGCAACGATTTCAGCTTTTGGGAGCTTGTAACGTTCCACAGTCAGCTTACATTCTTCGTCAGAAAATTCCATCCCCCAGATAATTATGCAAGGAATCTTGATGGATTCTTTTACCGGTTCTTTGGGTGTGCAAGAGAGCAGCCGCTCCTACGGATGTCCCGGAATCATCAGGACAGCTTGAAATAAAGGAGGTTCTTGAATGGGGTAAGATTGGATATCTTGCCATTGAAGGCGCTGTTCATGAAAGCAGCCGCCTGACAACACCACAGTATCCATGCCCGTGCGCCGATGCAGATGCCCGAGGATTTCAGCGACTTTTTCCTCAAATACTTTTTGCAGAGCCGCCGCTATTTGTTGATGCCTTTCGGAAATCTCGTCGTCGTGTTCGAACTCGTGGCCGGCCAAGCATTTCAACAAGCTTGTCGGAATACATCCGGCGATCCCAGAAATTGTAAAATTCAAAAAAATGCAAATCCAGGCGGAATCGTCCTCTGTCATCCACTTCAACAATTTTGCTAAGTCCGGGATAGTAGGGATTGTCCCAGTCCGCATAGCAGGACAATGCCATCACTTTCCATTCATCCCTGTCCGGCCGAAATCCCAAGAAATTGGGTTACAGCACTGTAGAAAAGGCCTATGGAATGTGGAAAATTCACTTCCTCCAAAATCTCAATTTCCGTCCATGGCCGGAGGCCAGCAAGCCGGTTTGTTTCTCACCTCTCCCGTCCAGTATCAGAATTGCCGCAGAGTCATAAGGACTAAGGAAAAAGGCATTCCCCACGTGAGACAAATAATGATCGATATAAGTAATGGGAGGACTGTCGTTCCATAAATCGTTGACAGTGAATTTGGAAGCCGCTTTGGCTCCGGCTATTTGCATGAATTGTCCAGGCACTTGCGTCATATGTTCGACGCGCCATCTGCGTGCGTTAAGGTACCCGTCAGGTATTGTTTCCAACTCAATGGCCGGATTCCATGCGACAGCGATTTCATCCAGTTCGGTTATTGCCAATCCGGCTTGTTCCAGACATTGATTTATGGCTGCTGAAGGGAAATGCCGACTCTGCTTGACTCGATCGAGTCTTTCTTCCGGGATCGCGCAGACAATTGTCCGTCGACAATCACACATGCTGAACAGATGAAAACATCATGACAAATACCCAGTATTTTCATATGAAACTACCTTCAGAATCAAGGGCAGATTTGATCGCACATTGATATGAGTACGATCATGTCCGCGGCTTGTCAATCATGAAAGGCTCTGCTAGATTGTTTTGTAAGATGCATTCCGGGCTGGCGCACGAACTCCATCAGCGCTGCAATATATTCGTTTGGATCATTCGCCCATCTCGGAGTTCCCGGCAGGACTGGAGATCAAATGACAGTCAATGATTTGGCGCTGCTGGTCCTTCTTATTCATATTCATGGCGCTGCTGGTAAATCATTATCTAAAGAAACGATTTTTTGACAAGAAGTTTAGATTCATAGCCATTGGGGGAGGATGCGCTGTGGTTAGTGTATTCTTTTTTCGGCGAAGAATTCGCTGAATTTGTCCTTGGCAGTCGGCGCAGCGGACGCGCCGATTCACGTGGCGGATGACCGAGGATCTGATCCGGTTAATGGAGCGTGGGGAATGGCAGAAGCATATGGGACGGTTTCGGGCCGGGTAATCACGCGTATCATGTTTATCTGGCGCTGACTAATTTTATATTCGGCGCAACCGAAGTGACATGGATAGCCATTAATGGATGCATGGCATTTTGGGGTGGGCTGATGCTCGTCAGGCATCTAGGGACCATGTTTCCTGCCGGAGAAAAGCGTAATCTAGCCCTATTGTTCATTTTGTTTTGTCCCTCGGTCGTATTCTGGAGCAGCACTAATCTCAAAGAAGGACTGATGTATTGGTCGATTTGCGCTGTTTTTTCCAGTACATTTCCTACCAGAAGCGGATCTCGTATGTTCACCGGGCCTCTGCTGATTGCCGGGAGTGTCGTTGGCGGGCTTCTTCGGCCTCATATCATGACCGGATGGGTCACCGCTGTCTTCTCGGTTAACTTCTTGAGACGAGGTAAGTTGGCATATGCTCTAGTATTGATGTTTGCAATACCGTTGCTTCTGATAAGCACCCAGAATTGACCGGCGCTAATCTTGGAAGTAGACTCGGTAATGGAAGCTGCTGAATCGCGGTACAAGCTAATGAGCCAAATCAAAGGCGGTTCAGATATTGAATATGGAGAAGAGGGGCCAATCCCTGTCGCCTCCGGACTGGTATCGATTTTCTTTCGGCCGCTGCCGTGGGAAATTCGCAGCATCCGTTTCCTTTTTGCGATCATTGAGACTTGGACAATTACTATTTTGGCGATAGGGATTTGGCTGAAGATGCATAAAGAAGAACGCCGCGGATATCTTCAGATTTCCCGAAATTCAGGCTGCTCTAATTGCTCTGGCATGGGGCTCATTTTTGTTGAGCTATTTTCCAAATACCGGATTGCTCATGCGGCAGAGGGTCCAAATGGTCCCGGCGCTTTTGATACTGACTTTCACGCCCATATTGCATCATGGCTTGGATGAAAGAAAGACTAAAGGTCCCGCAGCGACGCGGCAGACCGGATTTTGCCAGTCCGCCGGTTTGGCTCAAACCCGCCAATATTAGGCTCGCTAACAAGTACACGCCCGGTCCATGATAATTCCTGAAAATCTTGTAGCTTATGCCCGTAATAAGGAAGCAGGTTATCCCGCCGGCCCTTTCTCGCCTGGGGAAAGATATCCCTGAATATCCTTTCCAAGCGTTCGCCACGGATCCGAATCATGTTTACGCTCTTGTGAGGGAATGCTTTCCGAAGACTTGGGCTTGACCGAGAAAGGTTCGGAAGCGCAAGCTGGAATCCATTGGGCGGAATTGTTCGTCCCGGAGACAACGTAGTAATTAAGCCCAATTGGGTTTACCAGAAGAACAAAGAGCAATGGATCGCAGGAAGCGGTCACGACTCATCCTTCCATAGTCCGTGCTCTCTTGGATTACATTTGGATAGCATTGGGAGGAGGAGGGACAGTTGTAATCGGTGACGCTCCAATCCAAGGATGCAGGCTGGACACGCTGTTGCAGACTCAGAAACTGGCATGAGCTTCCGGATTTCTATTCGCGGAATGGCAAGATGGAAGTCATTTTGGAAGATTGGCGGTTGGAGGTATATCATGGCGACATGTATTTAGCCGTTTCAAAAGGAGATTCGAGATTCCGATAAAGAATTTCATTTTGGTGGACCTTGGACAACACAGCGATCTCGAAGCCGTTTCGAATGATTACGAAAATTTCCGCGTGACCTATTACGATCCCGCGGCAATCAAGGTCCATCATCGTCCCGGGTAAGCACGAATATTGTATTTCAAAGCGCATAGTTCAGGCAGATGTTGTGTTCAACGTCGCAAAACTGAAATCGCACCGGCTGGCGGGAATTACCTGCTGCATGAAGAATTTGGTGGGGATAAACGGCCATAAAAGCTTTTTGCCGCATTTCAGGCGAGGCCCGGCCACTGAGGGGCATGACGAATATCCGACGCCGAATGCTTTGAAAGCCCTGCAAAGCACGTTTGCGGATTTACATGATGCTACCACCAGGCCGATGGGCTCAAGTGCCTTACGGCCTTATGCGTTATTCTCTTGCTATTGCTGTTGAAAATGATCCCGTCGGGAATACGATTCGGGGCATGGCATGGGAACGATACGATTTGGCGCACTATCTTGGACCTGAATCGCATATTGTTGTACGCTGATAGCGACGGCTCTCTTCAGCCGTCTCGCCGGCGCAAGGTTTTTTGCCTGGTGGACGCAATCGTGGCCGGTGAAGAAGAAGGACCAATGCGACCCAAGGAGAGGCACTGCGGAGCAGTGCTCGCGGGCGCGAATCCGTTGGTCGTTGACACTGCCGCAGCCAAACTAATGGGCCTTCCCACGGAATTTGTTCCTCAGATTGCCAAGGGATTCGGACTGACATCCTATCCGATCTTTCAACGGGACGCCTGCCATGATCAATGTGGTGGCCGAGGAAGAAGCTGCCGCTTTCTGAATGGCGCCCGGATATTGAGCCGTTTCTGACACCCGGCGGATGGCGAGATTTGAACCGGCGGAACGATGGGAATTCCCATGACGGGCATTAGTCAAGGAACTCGCCCGACAGGGACGCCGGGCGTAGAACATCGACATTACCTCACCAAATAAACATCGGAAACATCGCCGGTAATCTTCTTTTGTCCTGGACATTGATTTGTCGGCCTCAGAATGACTCTCGCAAAGCAAATATATGATAATTCGCCGGTATGGCTGAAAACCTCATGGTTTCCATCCAAGGGCTCGTCTTTAATCATCGGAGATGGGACGTTGAACTGGGGCGTTCGATGCTCTCACAGCTTAGGAAGAGCCAATGGTGGTCCGAGGATCAATTCCATGATTATCAGACAGAGCAGCTCCGGGAAAGAATCAAGTTTGCCGCCACAAATGTGCCTTACTATCAAGAGCTTTTCAGAAAAGAAGGTATAGATTACAGAAGGATACGCCATCTCGAGGACCTGAGAAACATTCCCTTTTCGAAAAAAAGACAATAATGAGCCGGCCGCATGATTTCCTTGCCGGTGGCCGGCCGCTTCGAAACTGGACAAAATTCTTCACCAGCGGCACCACGGGCTCGCCCATGACGGTGTATTGCTCCAGACAGAGCTTCACGCGGATATGGAGCTTTGTCTTTCGACTCAGAGAATGGGCCGGTTTGGAAGACCCGATTTTCCCCAAAAGGGTCCAATTGACAGGCCGAGACATCATCTCCGGCCAAGAAGGTAAGTGATACCAAAGATATATTGGCGCCGCAACTTACCCGGCAATGCAATGTTGATGTCCACCAGCCATCTGTCGCCGGAGACCGTCCCGACCTATGTTGAGGCCATAAAACGCTTTGGACCGGTCCTGATAGATTCCTATCCATCAGCGATTCTTGTTCTGGCAAGGGTGGGCGGGCTTTAGGATCTGGATTTCCCTCAACCTGGGGCCATTATCACCAGCGCTGAAACTTTATATGAGGCCGAGCGGCAGGAAGTGGGGACGTCATTCGGATGCAAGGTGTTCAACCAGTACGCCTCGACTGACACAGGAGCATTCATATCTACTTGTGAATGCGGGAATTTGCACGTTAATCCCGAATTCGGTATCTGCGAAATCCTGAATGGCGACGGAAGGCCCGCGAAACCCGGAGAAGAAGGCGAAATCGTCGCCACTACATTTTGTAATATGCGAAATGGTGTTGCTGCGTTACAGGATCGGGGACCAGGCCGATTCGTGGACCCATTGAAAAATGCGCGTGCGGACGAGCAATGGATCGAGTGGAGAAAATCACGGGCAGAGTGGATGACATTTTGTTTATTCCGGACCGAGGATTTGTGGGGCGGCTCGATCCGGTTTTCAAAGGGCTCACGCAACATATATGAAACTCAAATTATTCATGAGTCATTGAATTCGCTTAGATTAATATTGGTCGCCTGCGCCCGGCTATAACGATCAAATCGAGGCGGAATTGCTTCACAATCTTCGGAAGAAAGTAGGGGATACAATCTCAATAGAGGTAGAGAAGGTGACTGCCATTCCACGCGGTCCCAACGGGAAATTTCGTTCGGTAATCACTAACTGCAAAGATCAATATCCACATTGTTCCAGCTACAGAAGCTCGTTTGAAAATCAAATTGTTTTACATTACTACCGTGCCTTGGACACTGAGCCACTTCATGATCGGGCAAATACGATATATGAGGGATAAAGGTTTCGATGTGCACGTGGTATCCGGCCCCGGCGCGGAGCTGGATTATCTGGCGACGCGAGAACATACCGATCCATCCGATAAAGTTGACACGAGGGCTGTCTCCGTTGGGAGATCTGAGAGCGCTTCGTGAGCCTTTATCTTCTATTCGTTCGAATCAAGCCGACCATCGTCCACGGATCTACCGCCAAAGGCGGCCCTTTATCAATGATAGCCGCTGCCGCTCGCGAAAATCCCGATTCGGGTCTACACCCTTCGGGGCCTGATCATCGAAGCTGGGATCAGGAGTCATGAACAAGATTTTCAGGGCGCTGGAGTGGCTTGCGTGCCGCTGCGCTTCCCAGGTTTTGGCCGTAAGCCGGTCCGTCGCGGACATAATGATTCAGGAAAAGCTCTGCGAGTCTGACAAGATCAAAGTCCTTGGAAACGGGAGCAGCATGGGAGTTGACGCGGAGAATAGATTTAATCCCGACCTCGTCTCCAAAGCGGATATTGATGGATTGCGAAAACAACTTGGAATCCCGGCGGACGCAACTTGTGTTGGGTTTTGTCGGACGCATTGTCAGAGACAAGGGAGTTGTGGAACTTGCCGGCTGCATGGCGACAATTGAGACTGGAATACGAAAATGTCTTTCTGCTAATGATAGGGCCGGCCGAGCCGCAGGACCCGGTCCCCGCTGAGATCCTGCAAGAGCTTCGGACAGATCCCCGAGTCGTTATCGTAGATTTTGCGCAGAATGAAGATATGCCGCTATACTATCGAATCATGGATCTGGTGATCTTGCCGACCTATAGAGAAGGGTTTCCTAATGTTGCTTTGGAAGCGGCCGCTATGGAACTGCCCAGTTTTAGCCACTTCGTGTTACCGGATGCGTGGATGCGGTGGTTGATGGAGTCACAGGCACACTTGTGCCTGCTCGTGATTCCGGGGCCTTGGCAAATGCCATGCGGGTGTATATCAATGACGATGCAAAACGAAAAGCGCACGGAAAAGCGGGGCGGCAGCGTGCACTCTCGGATTTTCGCCCCGAAACGTTGTGGAAGGCGCAATATCAGGAATATATCCGGCTCCTTGGTGAAAAGGGTATTCCCGTTTCCAGTTCTGAAATGCGAGCACGAGTAATTCATGAAAGGAGCGTCCAAACATAACCAGAAAGCATCAAAAGACTGATAGATATTCTTATTGCCGGCGCGGCCTTGGTTTGTCTGGCGCCGATAATGGCTGTGACAGCTTGCCTTATTCGGCTCACGTTAGGGTCTCCCGTGATATTTCGGCAAAGGCGTGCGGGCTTTCTCGGCCGGCCCTTTGATATGACAAAGTTCAGGACCATGACCGACGAGCGGGACGAGAACGGGACACTACTCCCGGATTCTCAGCGTCTGACCGGGCTCGGCGCTTTTCTGCGAAAAACCAGCATTGATGAGCTTCCGCAGTTCTGGAGCGTGCTCAAGGGAGATATGAGCATTATCGGCCCACGGCCGTTGCCTGTGGAATATCTCGATCTTTACACTCCGGAACAATCTCGCAGGCACACCGTGCCGCAAGGCATGGTGGGATGGGCCAGCGTCCGCGGTCGAAATACAAATTCATGGGAAAAGAAATTTGAACTCGACCTGTGGTACGTGGACAATTGGTCCTTATTGCTGGACATCAAAATATTTTTTATGGCTATCGCCACTGTATTGAGCGGGCAGGGGGTTAACGAAGAAGGATCCGCAACATCATCTTCGTTCACCGGTTCTCGCAGGCCGAGATAAGGTGAGCTGAGAATGTCCGGCCCTGAAATCATTATGGAGGATGCTCGGTTCGTTTTTCGGCTCGCTGATCCCGCGCTGGAAGGGGCAAAAATACATGCATTCCGCAAAGAGGCGTTTGCGCGTGATTTCGAATTAGAGCATTTCCAATGGTTTTATCTGAACTATCCTTACTCGCACAACAGGGTCTATATTGCCGAAGAGAAATCAACAGGCCGGATTGCTTCCGCAATAACCATGCTGCCTTTTCGTTATCGCATCGGGTCCGGCGTCGAGGATGTGAGTCTCGCCACAGGAGGGGCCACTCATCCGGATTTTCAGGGGGTTCGGACTGTTTACCAAGATCAGCGGAATGCTGGTGGAACAGGAGAGCAGGCTAGGGATTCGTTGCGGCCTCGGATTTCCCAATGCGGAAGCTCTTCCGCTTCATATAAAGGCCGGATGGCACGTCCCGTTGGAACTTATTTTTCTGGAAAAACGCGGTTTCAGCCGCGGCGGGTCCGCGAAATCAATTGAAAGATTCGATGAAAGATATAACGAACTATATAAAGAAGCTGCAAAGCTCTTCGATTTCCTGAACTTGAAGGATGACAAGGTCTTGAATTGGCGATACAAGGAGAGGCCTGATGTTGAATACCATTGCTTCGAGGCGGGCTCACGAAGACTTGAAGGATTCATCGTGTTGAAGAAATTTCAGGGCCAAGGAATTCGAAAAGCCCACATCGTGGATTTCTTGGCTTTAAATGAAGAGGCGGCCGAGACCCTGATTGCCGCGGCTGAGGATTTCTCTGCGGGGAGCGATCTGTTGAATTTGTTGATGGCGCCGGGGAGCCCTTACGAGGAGATTTTCCTGAAGCGCGGGTTCAAGCCTACTGAGGAGCGAGCGCCCATGATATTTCAACGCCTCGGGGACATCGAACCGCCGCGATTTTCTCGTCCGTGGTTAGTCCTGGGTGATAACGATGTGTATTAGGTAATATGGGATGAACGCGGGAGCCCGACTTGTCATTGCGAGGAGTGAGCGGTGGGACAGGCGTCCCGCCTGTCTATTAGAAATGACGGGCAAGATGCCCGTCCCACCAACAATCCCCATGAGTAAGGGGATTGCTTCGCTGCGCTCGCAATGACAGCTACAATGTTTGCCTCGCGTAATTGAATGCTCAAGAAATGAGGTCCAAATGCGAATTCTAGTTTTAGGAGCGCATCCCGACGACGAGGTGTTCGGGTGCGGAGGCACGATTCCCAAGTATGTGCGCCAGGGACACGAAGTCAGTGTGCTGACCCTCACACAGGCAAACGATCTCTTTGGCGTGGAAGCTGTCCAGCAGGGAAGGGCAGAGGCCCTGGCGGCTCACAAAATCCTTGGCGTCAAAGAAACGCATTTTGAGGAGCTGCCTTCGGTCAGGCTCGATACCGTGCCCCAACGTGAGATAAACGATCTGATTCTCAGCCATTTTGAAAAGATTCGGCCTGAAATATTGTTCCTGCCTTTTTGCGGAGATATAAATCGCGATCATCAGATCGTGCACGCGTGCGGGATGGTCGCCGCGCGGCCGGTCGGCCCGGTCGAGATCCGAGCGATATATTCATACGAAGCGTTATCTTCGACAAACTGGAATTCTCCAGGCCTGACACCCACCTTTGTTCCCAACACTTTTTGCGACATCACCGAAACCATCGATCTCAAGCTCCAGGCGGTGAAGGCGTTTGTTTCCCAGGTAAAGCCTTACCCGCACGAGAGATCGGTAGAGTCGGTTCTGGCGCTCAGCCAATACCGTGGCGGCTTTGTCAACAAACCGCATGCCGAAGCGTTTATGTGTATGAGACAGATTTTGTGACAGGGATAATGCCGCTTCGCTTTTGTTAATGAACTAATTCCAGATCATCAAATGAAAAATCGGTTCAACTCAGGCCGATCCCTAGCGCTTCGCGTCAGCGATCTCGTGTTTGCCCATTCGGGGATCTTTTTTCTCCTTTGGTCACTCTGGCTCTCATTTTGGTATTTCGGCCTCGGACCACTGTCGTTTGTATTCATGCATGATACCGGCGACAGCGCTCTCCCGTACAGGGCGGCCCTGGCGGATGCGTTGGCGAAAGGACATTGGGGTTACTGGGACCCGCAAAAGGTTTCGGGTATTGACACGCTTTCAATTCTTGTTTCGCCTTTCCAACCGGATATTCTGCTTCTCGCTCTCCTTCCCACTTGGCTTGCTTACGGTTTGATCACATGGGCGCAGCGTTTTATGGCCGGATATTTCACTTTCCGGCTTCTAAAAGATTCAATTAAGGTCGATAACCGGCCGGCCCTCTATGCCGGTCTGGCCTATTCGTTATATGTTCAGGCCTCGATAAACGGGCACTGGGCCGGATTCACCCTGGACAACGGTTTCCTCTGCGAAGCGGGCTTGCCATTTATACTGTGGGCGCTTTCCAGCTTGGATGCGGGGAAAAGATCCTCTTACCTGTATGCTGTCTTGCTTGGGCTTTTCTTTTCGAGCACAGCGTGGCTGGTTAACGCGGCGTTTCTATTGCCGATGGTCTTTTTCTGGCAGTTTGTCATTCTTCGCAGATACGACCGTGGCTCCTTGCTTGTTCCTATAATCTTCACGCTGTCCTGGGTCATCAGTTCCTTGCCATTCATCTATGCCCTTGCAGTGAATGTCCCGTTGTCGCATCGCGCGGACTGGTCGCCTCTCGCTCTGTGGGGAGATGTCGGCAATCGGGACCTCGACAGATATGTGTATGAAAAGATGTTATTCGTATGGGGCCTAATATACGACAATGCGGTCCCATTGGTCTTGCTCTTGATCGGGCTGGTATGTTCCAAATGCAGAGATCGTTTGCTGATGGTGGTCTTTGCATTTCTGATTCTATGTTTAGCGTTCCAGCCGGCGTACGGCCTGCTGAAATCGGTGGCAATGCAGCATCTTGGGTTTCTCAGGGCCGTTTCCTTTGATCGGATATATCTTTTTATCCCGCTCCTTGTCGTCACCGGGGCCGCCATTGGCGTGAACTGCATTCCCAGGGATGCGACTTTGCCATATTTCGTTGTGCGAAATCCGATCAGGCATGCGCATGTCAGGTCATTGGCGCTCACACTCGCAGTGGCGGTTGTTGTTTTTCAATCGTGCCTCGTCAACGCGAAAATTTTGTACTTGGCCGTCAATGGCTTTAATTTTAGAGACTTATATCGACATCCCGCTCTTAGCAGCCTTTCCGATCTGGCGAGAAAGGAGCCTCCCTTTCGAGTAGCCACCGTAGCGCAGGGGCTTCAGCATCCGGCCCTGGCCTGGGCGTACGGTCTGAATACCGCTGACGGTTACATCAATGTTTATCCCAAACGTTATCAGCGATATTGGGAACAGGTCATCGAGCCCGTGGCTTCATCAAATAAATGGGTTCATGATTACTTTCATTACTGGGGCAGCCGCGTGTACCTCTTTTCGCCCTTCTACACCAGCTCAATCCGGAGACTGAGGGAGATGGGAGATCAAGTCACTGATATTCAGAGATAATTGGAATTTGAATCTTTTGTCGCTGGCCAACGTAAGATTTGTGGTTTCTGCCCAGCCTTTACAAGATGAGAACTTGATCGAGCTGCTCCGCGAAGACCAAGCCAAATATCGGGAATGGGAAAAACTTCCGTTGGCTTCGAAGGTCGTCGGTTATCTTCGAGGCGCCAAACCTCCTGAGCCGCTATTCATTTATGAGAACAAGCTGGTATTCCCCCGCTTCTTCATGGTCAACAAAACTCGGACGTTCACTGATACCGGAGAACTGCTAACTGCCCTTCAAAAGGCGGATTACAGCGAACTCAGGTCCACGGCTTACGTTCTGCGGTCGGAGGACATTGCTTTGTCAGAGAATGCGGCAAGCCCTGCAAACGCAAAGATAGATGTGGTCTCATATTCTTCCGATAGGATCATACTCAACGACCCGTAACGATTCGGAAGGCATATTAATTATAACCAATAACTACAGCCCATCCTGGAAAGCGCAAGTTAACGAAGCGGATGCGGGGATTTTTCCTGTGTGCCACACTTTTCAGGGAATCTATTTAAAGGCGGGCGCCAACACGGTGCGGTTGGAATACAAGCCGCCTTATGCGCTCAACCTATGGCGCTAAACCCGGGAAGGATTCAGTTTCGTGGAGGAGTGAAGAGCCCTCAACCTGGCCCTTCCCTCTGCGAGAGGGCCAGGGTGAGCGGTGAGGAAATTTCGGTACGCCCGATCGAGTCACAATTCGTGCGTCATCCCGAAATCTGAGACAGTTTCATCTTGCCCATCATCATTGATAGACAGGCGTCCGCCTGTCCCACCACTCATTCCTTCCAATGACACTCTTCGACCAAGGAAATGCTTATCAAATGGACGGCCTATCATTCCGGAATCAACGCCAGGTACGTTGACATCAAGTGATCCAGCGCCATGTGCACATCTTCCGAAGGCCCGTATTCACCGTAATCGGTGACGACATGGATTACGTACTTGGCCATTTTCTTCATTTGGCCGCCGTCAAATCCCACTATAGCGACGGGAATACCTCCGTTCTCCGCCGCATATTCCAACCCTCTGACCACATTGGGAGAATTCCCGCTCGCCGAAATTCCCACCACCACATCACCCGGTCGCATCAGATTCCTTAGCTGCCAACTGAAAACATTCTCATAGCCTATATCGTTGGCCAAACACGTTATCAGCGAAGTATTGGCTGTAAGGCTCACCGCGCGAAACGGTCTTCGTCCTTCCGGCGACGCGCAGACCCCAAGGTCATTGGCAAAGTGCAGAGCCGTCGCCGCGCTTCCTCCATTCCCAAGAAAGAAGATGTGCGCATCGCGTTTACGAGCGTCCAGGAAAACCTCTATGACCTGCGCAATAGCCTGAGTGTCGAGATTCGCCAGCACTGCCGTAACGCGTGTCAGATAAGATCTTGCGAATTCTTCGGCTGATCTGAGCAATGGGTCGCTCATGTTTTTTTCCAGCACACGCCTTCTCCTTTGACTGCTTTATTTGATAGAAGAACCGAGCGCGTTCGGCGCCGGAGTCCTGAAGCTAAAACTCGATTCCTTCCATAGCCGGGACACCACTGTCAAACGGATGCTTGACCTTTCGCATTTCCAGCACGGAATCGGCGCGCTCAAGAAGCTCAGGTGGAGCGTAACGTCCCGTAATTATGAGGGTAACGTCAGCAGGCTTCGCTTCCAATAGCTCTACGAGCGCTTCAACCCCCACAAGCCCCAGGCTCGCGGCGACATTAGCTTCATCCAATATCACCATCTGGTAATCTCCGCTGACCAATGCGGCCCGAGCCTCCTCCAGGGCCTTTTCGGCCATGGATTTATCCGCCGCCGCGGCCCGACGTCCTCGAATAAAGCCCTTTCTGCCCATAGGTCTTATAGTCAGTTGTTCCGACAACGCCTGCGCAGCGAAATGCTCACCCGAAGTGTCGGGGGCCTTTAGGAATTGGACCATAAAGACTTTCAATCCACGTGCAACCGCCGTAAGAGCCATCCCCAGAGCCGCCGTCGTCTTGCCCTTGCCGTCTCCGGTAATGACCTGAACGTTACCTTGTTCCCACATTAGCATAATCTCCGCCGCAAACCTGAACGAGAATATATCGGCCCCGGCCACGTGTCAACGCGTGTCAAATCGAGCCATCCAAAGGCAGAAAGCCGGTCTCCCGGGAACTTGAGTTGCAACATTCCGGCTCTCCGGACTTGACCGCATCTCCGGACATCCCGGCGGTGAGCAATGTGGACAGGCAGGATGAATCCTTTGCCGGTAAGCTGCATCTAAATAAATTGAAAGGCGATTATATCGCCGAAGAATCGGGAGGCTTCACATGGAAACTGTTATACCGATCGCGCTAATCGTCATAATCGGCGCCGGGCTTCTTGCCCTTATTCTGCCGTTCAAGATGATACGTGATATCCGGCGATCTGTTGCCGGAGAATGCTATGAAAACTGCATGCGGGCCTTTCATTGGGAATCCGAAGAAGCGCCTGCTTGCATCAGAGACTGTCGCCTTCAGGAGGCTTAAGTCGCAGATAAAACGAAGGAATAATTTACCCAAGGAATATGTGAGTGGAAGGAGACTCCAAATGGACACCACAATGGTTTTTGCATCATTAGTTATAGCTGCTGGAATGGCATTTCTCGTACTTATTCTGGCCATCAAAATGAGAAATGATATTCAACAATCAGCCGCGGGTCCGCACAGTTTTGCCGGAGATCAATCGGAATTGACGAAACGAGAGGCGGAGCCGCCCAAACGGGAATACGGCGCGAAAGATTGCTACGTAGATTGCATGAGGGCATTTCGCTGGGAATCCAAAGAGCGAGGCGAGTGCTCGGAAGCATGTGGCTTACCGGGGGCTTAACTGTTGACTACAACTGGTTGCAAAACCTCCATGTCGCGTTGTGAGGCGGTAGGGGCGTTTCGAGAAGCGCCCTGATTCCGGGCGGTTCATCCCGCGTCTCGCGGGACCCCTACAAATAATGCAGCACGGTTAATTCGAGGTTTTGCAACGAGTTGTAGTGTCACAGAAGCGCCTCAGATGTGGATCGAGTCACTTCAGCAGGCTCGATCCATATTTTTTCAGTTCCACTTTCAGGCGGCCCGAGTTGCACTTCAATTGCCGCTTCCGAGAGACGGTCATCTCCATCATCTTTTCTTCCTTGCCACCTTTTGGGGTAAGGTACATTTCGTACTCGAGCGTATTGTCGTTCACGATCTTGGTCACGCTTCGCCACACCATGGGGCCCCTGACCGGGTCGTCGTAGCTGCATTCCTGCGTAATGGTCTTACCATCAGCGCTTGCAGTTCCCTCGAAATAGTAAATGCCTGTGCTCATCGAATCGATCCAGGTCGACATATACTTCTTCGTATGGTTGTCGTACCCAAGGACGTTAATCCCGGTGAACGGACTGCCCATCATCTCGCCGGTGTACTCCTGCTGCAAGTAACGTCCGTCAAGGATCATCTTTTGTTCGCATGAGCCTGTGCCTTCCATTGGAGGCTTATCGGGTTCCATCCATGCCTTGGTCTTTGTGCTCCATGCCCCCTCGAGCTTAGCAAGCTTCTTGTGGGGCGCGCCAGGGGTCCCCAGCTTCCTGTACACTTCCATCATGGCTTCGGTGTCCATCTTGCCTGAATGTTTCTCTTTCTTAGCCATCACACACCTCTTTCTCGATTTGTTCGCTCGGAGCCGCTTTGGGACTGAACTCCGGTGAACGTGGGCGCCATATAAGCGGCTTGTTGTTCATTTTGGCGATACGCCCAGGTCCTGCAGAATCTCACGCATGTGGTTAATGTGAAATGTAAGATGAGACTCTCCCGAACCCCCAAGCACGCCGATCCAGTTTTCCAGTGTCGGATATTCCCCCAGCGGCGACTGTTTGAGCATAGGAATCTGCGCCTTACGATCGAGCTGTTCCCGGTTCAATCCGGCGGCAAACTCGGAGATGCGCTCGTATTCCCTTTCTACCCCGGACAGGAGTTGAGCAAACGTCATTCGGGCGCGTTGCTCAGAGAAATAGGGATTTCCGGGGTCAATATCGATCGTGGGGGTGTCTTGGTCGAGGAATGCCTGAAGGACCGGTAGATGGCCCGATCCCTCAGGTCCGGAGAGATGCGAAAGAATTTCTTTGGGAGACCATCGCCCCTCGGGCGCGCGGGAGGCTACATTCTCATCAAGCCCTTCGCACACTCTTTTCAGTTCTTGGATATTTTGGCGTATGCTTTGAGCCATTTGATTACCGTTCGACTGCGCCATGCGCTTTCCCTCCTTTCGGGCTGTTATTAATTAATGATAATCATTTTCCGGTCTCAGGCGGTTTATCTCTAAGTAGGACACCGCCACTTGTTCGACAGTCCTACAGTCGGTTGTCATGAGCCAACCAACGGCTCTCGATTAGGATTCGCTCGCGCGGGCGCCGGCCGAAGGCGCCATTACTATCCCCAACCAGAGACCAGCCCGCTCCTCCGGTCCTCCAAGACCAGGGACTGGAAAACCGGCAGCCACGGACCTCACCGAAGAGGAGGATGTATCGCGTTAGCCGACCGCTAGGACCACTTCTTGGCGAGTTCGTCAAGGCCGGCTCGTCCAAGTTCCTCCGGACTCATGACAATGTGGAAGTGGACGTCCGCATCAAATAGAAGAAACCAGGGTTCGGCTAGAGACGGCACTTTGGATGGGTCCTCCACATCCACGATCAGGATCGCAGTTCGATGACCGTCGTATTCAGTGAAGTAGACTGCTTCCGGTTTGGTTTCTTCGAGGATTCGTCGGATCTTCTGCCCGGCCGTGCCATCCTTAACAGCGGCATTGAACTTGGCGAGTGAGAACTTGGCTTGCATGAGCATTCGCATGTTGGTCTCCTTTTAATATTGAGAATCTTCTTAGGCCGCACGGCGGCTCTTATAAAACTTTACAAGGTTGAACACATCTTTTGCCACGAAACGTCCTATCGGCCCTGTGCTATAACACGCGATGGCAACGGTCTTGTCCGGCCGCAGCAGAAAGCCCGTAGCGTGAAGAAATTTGTGCTCTTTTTCATAATACGCGCCGGTAACTCTCGATATTTCCTCTGCGATAAGGCCGTAACCGACAGGATACGTGATTCCAATTTTGTCAACCGTTTCTCGCGCCTTGCCGATCGGATCGACGGAAGCGGCAATGACCTCTATCTGCTCGGATTTGAACTCCTGGTGTAATTCTTGGAAGTCGGCCAACTGCCGATTGCAGAAAGGTCACCAATGGCCCCGATAGATCAGGATTACACCGTACCCCTCACCCATGCCTGCTGGGAGCTTTAACCTTCCTCCGGAAACCAATTGCAGCTCCAGTTGGGGAAACATGTCGTTCGTATCTAAAGACCCAGAAGCTATTCGTGCCATATCTCTCTCCTTTCTTGTTTTTGTTTTTTCACGGAGTTACTTCTGTTGTTCGCTCCCGACCACCAGAGATCCGCGTTGCTCTGCGAGGTAATGCCCATGGAAGCCGAACGGGATGTGGTGCGGCAGCTCCGCGCGAGCCAATTCGCCGAAGGTCGAAGCGTCCAGGATCAGTAGAAAGGACGCTGCCCTGCGGGCGTCCAGAACCACGGAGAGGACCACCCCGTCGTCCTCATTCACCATTTCCGGCGCAGCGACAAACACGGGTTCGCCCGGATAGCAACCTTCTTCACGCCAGGATGAGGCCGTGCCCCGCTCGAGGTCAAGTTTCACAAGATTATCGAGGAAGTCGCCAGGCGGTTCCGAACCCGAGGCGTAGACGTACCGGTAATTTCGCCCCTCTCGGCGCACATGATCGAAGCGCGGGAGCTCGATGGGAACGTCCGATAGTGGCTCTCCAAGGACGTTTTCTTCCTCGCGGATTCGAAAGCGGGTTAGTCTGCCGGTGGTTGGGGCCGGCTCTGCCGAGCGCAGGCGGTCCAAGTATAATCGATCGATCACTGTCGGATCGGGGTGGACCACGATGTCTACGACCACGTCGTTTCCGTCTTCGAACGCGTTGACATGGTGGAACGCGAAGAATGCCGGGCCGCGCGCTGTGCCTGTCAATTTTCCGCTTTCTTTATCCACGAGATGGAACCGGACACCGCGGTCCGGCTCCCATTCATAATTGCGAATGAACGGCTTGCCGCTCAACAGCAGCCTCAGCGGGTTGACCACCAATGGGAACTCCGTCAGGATGAGGTAACGCTCGGTCATTCCGAACGAGTGCATATACGCCGGCTTGTCGACGGGGATCGTCGCGACCACGGATTGCCGGCCGGTCTCCTTGTCAATGCCGAACAACTGGTATTTGCTTTGACGCCCGAACTCCACCGCATAGTTGTAATGGCAATTGCGGGCTCGGTCGAAGTGGGGGTGGGCAGTGGCGACAGGCCCCTTTATCTCGCGGCCGTACTCGCATGTTCCCAGCGTGGCCAGGGCGCCAGGGTCAAAGCGCACGGGGAGCCGGGTCTCGGTGAGGGCGACAACAGCGTTACCCATTTCTGCGATGTTGACGCAACCGTTGTCGGTGATCTTCGGTGAAAACCAAGACGCGATCCGCTGTAAGAAGGTTTGGCTAGGGTTAGTGGCGAACTCTCCCAGACTGATCGCTCCCTTCGCCATGGCCTCTTCATAGGCGCGGCTACGGAGGTAGCGATTCATATAGGAGACGCGACCATCGGCGAAGGCGAACCTGTGCAGCATCGCCAGCCCGTCGAACCAATGATTGTACTTCGTGGCGCCTACTTCGAACCGCGCTGGCCCGGTGCGAACGAGCGCTCCCGTCAGCCACTCCGGAACCACTCCGCTGACCGGCAATTCCGCGATGCTGGTTTCCGAGGCCAGTGTCGTGAAGCCCAAGTAGTACGGCGCCCGGCTCATGGCTGTGCCCAGCTCGCCCATTAACTTTCCCTCCCATTAATAATAGTCGGCTGAATCTCCCGCCCCCTGAAGACGAAATTCGCAGTAGATTAAAATATATCTCGCCGTAGTGTTTAGCGTCAAGCGACGGTAACAGCTGCCGTGCCTGAACAGCGCAAGATTGCGCGACCATGGACTTTGCGATGGCGCTTGCTGGAAATTCGAAGGTCGCCGAATGGGTGGTGTTGGAAGCTCTTTCGCGGACTTCAGCCGCTCTTCTGACTTACACCGTCTACGCTGTCACCGGTTCCGAGGACCAACCCCATCGTGGATCTCGCTGTGGTCTCTGAATTACCTTTGTGGAGAGGAAACCCATGAGCGTTGGTGGCCAGATGTGAAATCATATAGCGGATCCGTGGCTATCTGTGTGATCGTTCGGTCTCCGAGGAATAATCACGGATGGTCGGCAGAGGTCCAGTTTGTGACGGGAGCAGTTTCTGCAAACAGCCTATGCCTGGTTCAAGACCTCTCTGATGACCTCCAGTAACTGCCGAATATCGTAAGGCTTGCTGACAAACCCCTTTGCTCCAGCCTCAAGAGCATCTTTGGTAGGGCCGTTTGCAGAAAAGCCGCTGGCAATTATTACCTTTCCGGATGGGTCTATTTTGAGAATCTCTTCCAAACACTGCTTTCCACCCATTTCCGGCATAATAAGATCGAGGACGATCAGGGAAATCTCATCCCCCTGAACCTGATACACTTCCACAGCCTCTTTGCCGTTCGATGCAGTGATCACTTTGTAACCGGCTTTTCCAAGAATTCTGGAGCCGAGGTCCCGAATGAAATCTTCGTCGTCTACGAGAAGGATAGTTTCTGATCCGCCTCGTGGCATAGGTCTCTCCGTCGTCTCTTTTTCCTCTTCGTCAACAACCAGGGCAGGAAAATAGATCTTGAACGTGGTCCCCTTTCCCGAGTTCGCTGTAACATATGATATGGCCTCCGTGATGCTTCACAATCCCGTGGACCATTGCTAGGCCTAGGCCCGTTCCCTCACCCACACCTTTGGTCGTGTAAAAGGGCTCGAAAATGTGTTGCAAGGTGTCTTTGTCCATGCCGGATCCGGTATCCGTAACGGTCAGCAGGACATGGGGACCCGGCTTCGCTTCAAGATGTGTTCTAGCGTATTCCTGATCAAGCGTGATGTTGGCAGTCTCGAATATCAGCTTTCCACCCTCAGGCATGGCATCGCGGGCGTTCACTGCAAGGTTCATGAGAACTTGGTCTATCTGGGTTTTGTCGGCATTGATCCTGGTGAGTTTTGCATCTTGGACTAATCTTTATGGCGACCATCTTGGGGATGAGTCCTCTCAAGCATTTTGTGCAATTCAGTAATTCTAAAATTCAGGTTGAGAAGCTTGAAGGTTGATCTCCGTCTTTCTGCTGAATGTGAGCAGTCTTTGAACGAGGTCGGCTCCGCGTTTGGCTGATTCGTTTATCTTCCTTAAATCGGCTCGGAAAACATTCTGGCAATTCCTCATCTGTAGAGCATTATATCCGAGTATCCCAGCGCCACTTGCAAGACGTTGTTGAAGTCGTGGGCTACACCTCCGGCCAGTGTACCGATGGCTTCCATTTTCTGTGCCTGCAGGAACTGTTGTTGCAGACTCTTGCGCTCGGTTATGTCATGGAGAATTAAGAGTGCGGAAATCGACCCGTCCTGGTTTTTGATAGGTGTCTCAAAAATTTCATAGGTCTTTTCGGTCATATCCGAAGTGCGTTCCCAGAGGATCGAGCCTCCGGTAACAACTTCGAGATTCCTACACCAAGGGCAGGGTTCGGAACGACCAACTAAATATTCATAGCATTTCCGTCCGCCCAAATCTCCACGTTCAGACCTCAACGCTGGGTTCATGTATTGGATTTCATATTGAGAATTGACGATATAGACAGCATCAATCATGTGGTCCAGAATGTCCCGCAGATTCTCTTTCTCTAAATAAAGTTCCTCCTCAGCCCTCTTGCGCTCGGTAATGTCTCGATTCGACGCTCTCCTTCCCAATGGCTGGCCTTGTTGGTTGTATACCGGTTGGCACGCGTGTCCGATCCACCGAGTCTGGCCATCACGACGGACGATACGGAAGTCAAGTCTATGATCTTGATGATAATTAGCTTTCTTCGCCACATGGAAGTGGCTTAATACTGCCGTGAGATCATCCGGATGCACGATCTTTTCCAGTAACTTCGGATCGTCCATAAATTCTTGTGCTGCGAAACCTGTTATCCGTTCACAGGACGGGGAAATGTACACGAACCTTGCTTCGCAATCCACCCAATATTCCCAGTCATAATTGAAATCAGCAACGGTTCTGATAGCGCTCTTCGCTCGCTTGAAGTGCTTCTTCTGCCTGCTTACGTTCAGTAATGTCCGAGCATACCCCGCACATGTGAGTGTGTTTTCCCCGATTATCATAAACAGGGAATCCGCGTTCGAAAATCCAGCGTAGAGAACCGTCCGGTCGAACGATTCGGTACTCACATGTGTATTCTTTAACTCCCGAGTGACTTGCTTGAAGAACGCTCATAACCCGATCTCGATCCTCTGGAATGATGGCCTCCAAGAAAGACTTCGGTGATTCGTACAAGCTTTCCGTCGATCTTCCCCAAATCCACTCATAACCAGGGCTGACGTACATCATCTCTCGGATGTCAGGACTTGCAAGCCAGAACACATCCTGAATTGTTTCGGTAACGAGCCGAAATTTCTTCTCACTTTCTCGCAAATCGTCTTCGGCTCGTTTGCGTTGGGTAATGTCCACTATCACGCCCACCAGGCCTGCCACGTTTCCCTCAGAATCGGAAAAGGTGGACTTCGTGAACATTACTTCGTGCATATTGCCTTCAGCATCCCGCCTTTGAGTCTCACCCTGTTGAACTCCCGGACTTCTAAGCAGGGAGAGGTCCTGTTCATGGTAAATCTCAGCAAGATCTGGAGGGTAAACATCGAAAGCAGTTCTTCCGACAATATCAGCCCTGTGCATACCCGTATCGGATTCGAAGGCTCTATTGCATCCTAGATACCTTCCACTCGCGTCCTTGTAGAAAATCGGAGCTGGGATCGTATCAATAAGTTGTTGCAATAAATCGCGTTGCCGCCTCAGCTCCTCTTCCGTCTTTTTCAGCTCTGTAATGTCTCTCAAGCTGGACCGGCTGTAGGCGATCTTCCCGCTCCCGTCATAGACCGCGGTTGCATTGAGCATTACATAAACCTTAATCCGATCCTTGCGACGCAATTGCAGTTTGGCGTTGTCAACCTTGCCCGAGGCTGGGAATGGTCGAAATGCCTTTCGAGCTGCCTCAATGTTGTCAGGATGGTACAGTTCAAAACACCGGGCGTCCGACAACTTCGTCCTCCGCGTAGCCGGTGACCCGCAGCAATGTTTGGTTACACTGGATGATATGGCCGCTTGTCGCGTCCGCAGAGGCGTACATATCGGGGGCATTTTCATAGAGATCTCGGTAACGCTGTTCGCTCTCCTGAAGCTTGGCTACGGCCTTATCTCGGGCTTCCGCCGAGTCCTCAAGCTTCTTGCGGACCGCCTCGATCTCTGAGATGACCGGTTGAGAGGCACCTTGTGTGGGCACATCGGCCAACTCCGCCACTGGCTTGGTCAGCTTTCGAGCTGATACCGTCCACCCACTACACTGATTAAGGTGGCCGCGAGGATTGCAATTGCCAGGGGTGCCCCAGCTGCTATGACCTGAGAGCGATAGAGGCTCCCAGGAACGTTCAGAACCACCGACCAGCGTGCGACAGCGGACTTTGCAACGAAGCTCTTGCCGTGGTCCTCTTCATCCGGTCCCCTTTGTGCTTCAGTTGGCGACCTGCGAGCTATCACCTCACTAGCGCCGTCGAAGACAGTCACTACCCATCCCTTAGAAAACGATATTTGGTCAAGGAGTTGCTGGAATTGACGAGTTTCAATTGTGGTGAGAAGGAGAAACGTAATCGGTCATCACGGATGACGGCACGGCAACTGCTATGAGCGGTTCATTGGCTACCGGACCAAAGACGATGTCTCTTACCGCTGGTTTTCCTGTTTCCAGGACCGCTGGTGCAGCAGCGTTGCCTTTCGAGGGGGGCAATTTCGGCAGAGATGCCCCGTATGGTTCACGGGTATTCAGGACCATCTGCTTTGAAGTGTCGGCAAGAATGACATGAGCGCCTAGAATTGTCTGAACAGCTTTGCATTCGTTATAGAACTCACTCAATCGGGGCGGATCATCTACCGAAGACGATGCAGCCAGTACCTGCAAGGGCAAGATCAGTGCTTGGAGACGATTGTCAATGTCGGTGGCGATATTACGTACTTGATCCTCCGCATCTTGGCTCTCTCGGTCCTGCAGAGTCCGAACCTGGTGCACGGCAAGATAGGTCGCCAAGAACACGAGTGGTAGGACGCAGAGCCAGATGAGCCTGCCCAGAAACTTGGATAGTGATAAGGACTTCATATCATCTCTCCTACTACCGTTGATTCAACGAAAACAGTTATTCAGTTGCGGTCGAAACTTTCTTGATTTGTATTATCGCGATACTCCATCTGAGATCAGCAGATCCGCGGGGCAACCTCCTGCGAATTTAACTCATGGGGGCAAAAGTTGCAAGTTCAAGAAAGCATAGAAGAAACCGGACGGTTCAATGGGTTGGTTAGACTCCATCGCAATTTTCCGTCTGTTGGAAGCCGTGCGCCCGGCCTCAGCCCCCACCACACAACTCAGACTTTTGTATCGATTAATCTGCAAGTTATATGCCATATCATAACATCTTTGCCACGCCCAAAATACTCTTGTTTTCAAACTGTTATTTCGCTCCCCGGCAAGAGCTTTCCTTGGCTGACGTCTGAAAGCGATCTCGAGATAGCGGTGGGTATGATCATCAAGCCTGTCAGGCTTTTTTCTGAACAATTTGTATTTCGGAAATAGAGCCTATTTGGCTAAACGTCTGAAAAAAAGGAGCGGTTTCGGCTCGTTAGCTTGAATAGGGCACGACGGGTTTGTGAAAATAATCCACCAGACCGGAGACGGATCGAAGAGCAGAGGCGTCCGCAAGTTGGTAGGAATCGCAGGCGAACACCATGATTGAGCGGCTGAGTAGCGCGAGATCGGCTGGAATCAGTTGTTAGGCGCCATGGCTTATCTTTTTGAGTATTGCGTCAGCATGTTCAGGATAAAGTTTCCTTATGCAGTTAGGGCATATAGAATGGCTAAACTCTGCAAGAGAATTTGCGCTGATGTATTCCTCCAAGGTTTTCCAATCAATATCTTGTCTAATTTTTTTGCAATTTGCGCAAATGGGGATAAAACCTTCGAGGATCTTGATTTCCTTCTCTATTTTCGTGCGAAAGTAATAAAAGGAAGAAGAGATGACAATGAAATAAATTAACAATTCAAATATAACTTCACCTTTTCGATGAGAGTAGCTGGTGGGGTCGTCACCGAATATGAAATGTGGCAAATCCAAAACCTCATTTGCTATTGTCAAAGACACAAATACTGTCAGCATAACCACAAATACTATCCAAATCTTTTTGTGAGCCCTTAAAGGCAATTTGCTATGAGTGGGTACCATATATCTTCTCCCAGCCCGGCCGCTCTCAGGACAATGACGCCGGACCTGGCTGTATGCAACCGGGTCCGAGCGAGTGGTCAGGAATTCACGCCGTATCTTGAAATGTAGGCATTGAATATATCTACGAGTTCATCGAAGTCGATCTTCAAACCACTGGACGAGATCGTAATTGGGCTCCCACACATGTTGAAATTAGCCCATGCGATTTCTCGATGCCTGACAATGATTACACTACGGATAAGCCCGGTCAAAGCCCGTCAACCGGGCCGTGGACCATATAGTTGGGTGATATCAAAGTTGTCTGGCAGTCTTAGGGTAGACAAAGCCTGTGCTCTCTTCCTTCGTTTTTATAGGTCGAACTTCAATACTTGCAGTTGTTCCATATTCAAATTCGGGGTTCCGTTTTGCGATGGCGATTGCGTCGTCGAGGTCTTCGGCAAGGATGTGATAATAACCCACAATAACTTCTTTGGTTTCATTGAAAGGCCTTTCCTTCCATGCTCCTTTTGAGCCGGAAATAATCTTGCCTTCCCTCACAAGCGGCTGAGCTGATTTTAATTTTGCGTCTTTCGTCAGGCTACCAATGTAGGTCTCACATTTTTTCAGAAACTGCTGATGTTGTTCGGCAGACCATGACGCCTGATGGTCAATTTCATTGCGGATGAGTAACATAAATTCTTTCACGATGCTGTCCCCTTTTTGAGTTAACAATTACTATTCGTTTGCCTTCAGACTGTCCCGAAAATGGTATCAGCTGGCGCCCGCTTTAGGCAACGAGTAAAGCGCATAGCATTTTATCAGGTCGCACTCGCAGCGATGGTTATGCCTGCTTGCTATCGTTGTGTTCAACTGCGTCAATGACTTGGCTGGTTGACAGGACCGCCACTCCGATGTTCTGCATTTCCTGCCTTCCTTGATCGTACAATCCGGAAATTGCGTCATGTGCCAAAACCACCCGGAAGTCCCGTTCGGTAGCTTCGTAGATTGAAGTACGGGGGCAATTCGGGAAGTTGCACCCGCTGAAAACGAGCGTCGAAACACCCTGGTCTCGAAGGTACTGCTCCAGGGGGGTCTTGTAGAATGCGCCCCAGCGGGGTTTGTAGATCACCACCTCACGTGAGCTGATGGTTTGGATTCCGCCGGATAGTAGCAGATCGTCGTCGAGTTTAATCCCGGCGTGAGGAAGTAATTCCGGCGCAAGTTGGCTTCCGGGCGAACCGGCCAATAGCAGAGCTAGACCCTGCTCGACTAACTCCTTACGGCACAGATCTACGTTTGAGCCATCGGGTTTGTATATCCGAACGATATGAATGATAGGTTTTTTTGCGGAACGAAAAGCTTCCAGCATGGCCCTCATGCGAGGAAGAATCGCGGAAGTCCCTGGAATCGCAAAGGGCTGCCCGTCGAGTGTGTCACACTGCGTATCCATAGTGATAAGCGCAGCAGTTGAACCACTCCGGCTCTGTGTATCTGCTCATGTAGCCTCCGCGTCATAACACGCTATGGGCCTAGTGACAGCCTGATTTACGGCTCGCCCTCAACTTCTCAGGAGAAATGAATTCTGCTTGACCGTTTTCGATCTTTCTTTTTCTCTCTTCAAGGATGTCCCGATGCCACGCGGGGATTCGATTTCGGGTTCTTCATCAATAAGCGAATCCCAAAGGGCCCCCATGGCCTGAAGACGTTCAATTCTGGTCATTTTCTTGATCTCTGTGACATTCAACCCCTTGGTTCCTCAGCGACTCACGGTTTTATCGCAATTGCTTTGAAAAACGTATAGCAGAAAACTCCATCGGCTTCTGTTGTCCTGTATAACGCCTTAATTCCGTCGTCAAAGGTTTCTATCGTCAAGCAAGCCGGCTTGAATTGAGGAATCACGCACGCCTTCAATCATTGCCGTGAAAGTGTTTTTTGTGAAGCCTTCGACGAGCTGAGGTCTACTGGAATCGACATAAACCATCCGTGGAGACACATGGATATCGCTTAAACTCGCCTGGTTCAAAAGCGGATACAATTCTCTGCCTATGTTGGCGTTCCCGCCTGCTCTTCTTTGCAGTTCGACTTGACACTGGATCGCCTTGTGCGCGGCTTCACTGTCCGGATAGAAATAAGCCGATCCGTGGTCCCCTTCGATAACAGTCATTGTGCCGCCTGCTTTGAGCAGACTTTTCAGGCAATTTAGCGCCTCTACCGGTTGAGCCAAATGCTCGAGAACAAAACAAACAAAGATGTGATCGAATGATTCCGCCTCAAATGGCAGGTTGAAGATGTCGCCCTGTTGGAAGGTCACATTTGTAAATCCCGCTCCCTCAATCTTTTTCTTGGCTTCTGCAAGTGAACTCTCGGATATATCTATCGAGGTGATATTCGCTTGAGGGCTATTGCGGGCCAATGTTATAGTTTGCGCGCCTACGCCGCAGCCGGCCTCAAGGACTCGGCTCCCTGCCGGATAAGAAGTATCGGAGTGCAGCAATTCAACAAGCGTTGAAGCTTGGTCCTGCAACCGTATGTTTTCTCTTGGATCGTACCCGTGGACGTATTTCATATTGATTTCCCTCAGCCTTAATTCAGCCCGACGCAGAACGGATTATTGCATTAGCTCCGCTTGTAGGAGGAGAAATGACTTCAGAAAGCGGACCGCCAGGGGAAAACCCATTTGCAACCCCCGTCACGCGGGGTTCCGCCCTGGACCCCCTTTCCGAAAACTCCTAAATGGTTACGAAGTGGCCATGAGCCGGCGACAGGATCGCTTACCCGCACACGACCTGATGAAGCATATTTAGGAGTTCTTGCGGGGGGTCGGGGGCGGTTTTCTTGCAAGAAAGAGCCCCCCGGACTCCCTGCGGAGCAAAAGAAACAATCCATCGGCTAATTTCTACCAATCACAGACTCGCTGCCATGGCCGCGAATTTCTCTCGGCTTATTTTCAGGTAATCCCGGTCCCTTGAAAATATCTCAAAGGTTACGGTATCGTCATATCCGATAGCCTTTAGGCCCCTAATAATCTTGTAAAAATCAATAGTTCCAGCGCCTATGGGCAGGTGATTGTCCTCTTTGCCGAAATTGTCGCTGGCATGAACATGCGCTATGCGATCGCTCAGCTTATCCAGAAATTCAAGGTTACGCTTGTCGCCTGGGCTGCCGATATGAGCGTGCCCGGTATCAAGTGTAAATTTGAGGGTAGGGAATTTGTCGAAAATCTCCAGAAAATCCTGCGGCTGAACCAGCGAATTCGAGCGAGGAAACATATTTTCCATACAAAGCTGAAGGCCAAGCTTGTCCGCTTTTTCCACAATTTGCGAAAGACTTTCCATCGCGAATTTCTTTGCCTTATCGACGACAAACACGCTGAGCCCCGTTATGTAGCTCGGATGCAGCACAATCTTAAGCGGATCGAGTGAAGCGGCTACTTCCAAAGACTCCAGCGTCTCTCTAACGGAAGTCTGTCTGAGGCTGTCAGTAAGATCGGCCGTGGAGAGAAAAGTAGGGAGGTGACAAATCAGCTTCATCCCGAAATTTTCCAGATTCTTGAGAATAGCGTCCTTCTGCCGGCGAATCGCCGTATGATGGGCATGAGGCGGGTCCATAGTCAATTCAAGGTAGTCAAAGCCAAGACCTGAAATCGCCTCAAGCTCCTGGAGAATCGGCCTGACCGGGAAATTCATGGCTCCATAAAGCATTGCAGCACCCCTCCTCGAGATTTCATATCATACAGGCATGGCTTTGAACAATCGTGATGGGTCGCGCAGTAACAGCCGGCTCGAATTGACTCGATTAGAATCATGAGCATCATATGAGCATAAACGTCTTCGAGAAGGGTCTCGAAACGAAAAGGAGGCCAATCTTTTATAACAACATGAAAGATCATTATTCCTCTCGGAGCCGGCAAGGAGGAAAACGATGAGAAAAATAACACTTATCGGTCATAGTCGGTATGGCTGCCCTATTGATAGTAGCCTTCTATGGGGGCGTTGCTTCAGCACAAACTAATGGGGGAGCTGCCGCTGCCATCGGAGTGGCCAGTCCTGGCACCTTTTCTTTAGTGAAACACGGCGGTTTTGGCTTCGGCAGGGGGTTCGGATTTTACGGAGGATGGCCGTACGGGGGTTACGGGTACTCCGGTTATGGCTCGGGCTATTATGATTATCCGAACTCCGGGACTCGCAGGGAACCGGGTCAAACCTGTGTCTGGAGTGGGTACCAATGGAGGTGTTACAATTTCGATGACAATTATTACAACAGCTATTTCTGACCGAGATCACTACATTAAGGAGGTCCATAAACAAATCGCAAGGCCGTTCAGGATGGCCTTGCGATTTGTTTATGTTTCCACCGACCTATTTAAGTTTCCACAAGAACGGTCCGTCGTTTTCGCGCCCTTCTTTGTGTGTCTTGGTTTCCCACTCACACTAAACGGTTTATGTGATCCGACTTCATTTACATGATATTCTACCCGGCAGGCACCCCCCCAACCGTTTGACAATGTAATCGACCATACACAAAGCCACAATTCCGCCAAATAGAACACCAGAAATTAGCAACATCGCCTTTATTGCAAGAGGGTCCATTTTTACCTCCGATTGATAATTATTGATTCCACCCTTCGATTCATCAGAACAATTCGCCCGATAACAATTCCGAAAATGTCGCTTGGGCGCCTTTGTCGTCCGCCTAAGAGGATCTTCTCCTTAACTCCCAAGGTAGGCGCCACGCAAGTCACACAGACTTGCGAATAGACTTTGCCCGAGTGGTCGCTTTCGCTCCAACTTTGGTTTTGCGGCCTCCTGCATGACTCGTCTCCGCGACCTCGATTTTTACGGGCTTGGTTCGGGTCCTACTTCTTGTGGTCCCACAGAATCCGACATTTCTCCCTTCAGAGGAACGGCAGATAATGTTTTTGGTGTCGTCTCTGTGAGAAGCGACCCATTTGGACACATTGTCTTCCGGCCAACCCATAACGGACGGACAGCTCGCCCCTTGTTCTATGTGAGGCATCACCTTGTCTCCGATGCTTCTTTCGAAATCTCTTTGCCTCATCGGAATTACCTCCGGTATTTTTGTTCTTACATCGAATTTCGATGCAACCGCTTACCGGAGGATTCACAATTCACGAAAAAAATTTAGAAAAAAACATTATTTCGGAGCAAACCCTCTCCGCAGAGTATTTTCGCTAATACTGGCCAAATTGCAGAATTGGACCAGATAGTCGGGTCCGCCGGCCTTTGATCCGATACCTGACATGCCGAATCCTCCAAAGGGCTGTCGCCCGACCAAGGCGCCGGTGATCTTTCTATTGATATAAAGGTTGCCCACCCTGAACTCTTCTTTCGCTTTACGGATGTTAGCCGGGCTTCGGGAGAAAATCCCTCCCGTTAACGCATATGAAACGCTGTTCGCAATTTCTAAGGCTTCGTCGATATTCTGCGCCCTGAATATTGTAAGCACAGGGCCGAATATTTCCTCCCGGGCGATGCGAGATTGAGGCTCCGTATCAACTATGATTACAGGGCCTACAAAATATCCTTGCTGATCATCTACTTCTCTTAGCAGGGCCGGAGTCCCCTCTTCTTTTCCGAGATTGACATACGTGCGGATTTTGTTCAGGGCCGTTTCGTCCACGACCGGACCCATCGAATTCCGCGGCTCTTCCGGCGGGCCTATCTCAACGCTTTCCATAGCGTCTTTTAATCTGCGGCCGAATTCATCGAATACTTCTTCGAGCGCAATGACCCGCGAAGCTGCAGAACATTTCTGTCCCTGAAAACCGAGCGCGGATTCCAGCACGCCTTTTACCGCATCATCCAGGTCGGCTGTTTCATCAACGATGATGGCATTCTTGCCACCCATTTCCGCCACCACTTTCTTCACATTACGTTGTCCCGGATGAGTTTCTGCCGCGAGCCTGACAATTCGCAGCCCCACATCCTTGGAGCCGGTGAAGGCAATGAAATCCACTTCAGGGTGAGACACAAGATATTCTCCAACTTCAGCGCCCGGCCCGGGAACGAACTGCAGGACCCCTGGAGGTAGCCCCACAGCTCTGAAAACTTCCACAAGCTTCCAGCCGCATACAGGCGATAGGCCGGACGGCTTAAAGATGACACAATTGCCTGTGACAATACCGGCCGACACCATCCCGGTGGCTATGGCAAGAGGGAAGTTCCACGGGGATATTACAACTCCTATTCCCCTGGGCTCATAAAGGTAGTGGTTTTTCTCTCCAGGATAATGGCCAAGCAGCGTCGAATTCCCGAGCCTTATCATCTCTCGGCCGTAATATTCCAGATAATCAATAGCTTCGGCGACGTCGGCATCCGCGTCTTTCCAGGTCTTACCGACCTCATATACTTCAAGAGCAGCAAGTTCAAACCGCCTCTTTCGCATTTCCTCGGCCGCGGCAAACAGAAATGCCGCTCTTTCTTCCGGCGACGTATGACGCCAAGTAGCCCACGATCGCCTCGCGGCCGAAATCGCCTTATCCGCGTCCCGAGAATCGGCCACCGATACTCTTCCTACGATTTCACTCGGTCGGGCGGGATTCGTCGAGTCAATGTGCGAGTCCTTACGGATTTCTTCCCCGCCTATAAAAAGAGGATATTTGCTGTTGAATTCCCGCTTTATTTGGCTCAAGGAACGGTTCATCTTGTCCCTGTTTTCGGCCTTGGAGAAATCCGTAACAGGTTCGTTTCTGAAGCCTTCTCCGATGAATTCGGTTTGAGTCCCGGCAGCAGCCTGCGGGGTTTCCAAGAGCTTTTGAGATGGTTCCTTCTCGACAAAAGATTTCCTCAGAAAAGACTGGTCGAATGTATTTTCCAACAGCCGCCTGATCAAATAAGCCATTCCGGGTATCAGTTCGCCTATGGGCGCATAAGCCCTGACCCTAAACCCCATTTCTTGCAACACACGCCTTATGGGCTCGGCCATCCCGTATATCATCTGAAACTCGAACGCATTCTTGGGCAGCTCCAGGTTTTCAGCCACTGCTATGGCATGACTGATGCTCCTTATATTGTGAGTGGCGATGGCGGGCCGGAGGTATTCCGTATTTTCGAGAAGAATCTTCGTCAGCTTTTCATAATTGCGGTCAGTCTCAGGCTTGCTCAGGAAAACAGGAATCGGCCATCCGTTTCGAGGATTCACCACAGTTTCATAGTCCCAATAAGCGCCTTTCGCGAGACGCACGGTTATCCGTCTTTGTTTTGTCTTTGCCCAATCTATCAATTGCCGGAGGTCACGCTCCGATTCTTTCAGATACGCCTGCATGACTATCCCGCCGAAAAGAAAATCCGTTTGCTCCTCCAAGACTCGCTTGAAGATGGCGAGAGTCAAGTCTTTGAGATAGTACTGCTCCATGTCGATGGTTATGGATGCTCCGAGTTCAGTCGCCACTCGAAATATCGGCTCCAAGCCTATCTTTGCGCTTTCCACTGAACCTTCCCAATTCACTGGATCAAGCTGGGAATAGAAGGACGACACTTTAAGCGATACGTCCAAACGCGGGATTGGGCCTTTATCATCCCTGTCCGGAATGGGGACCTCAGATAGACGATCTAATCTCGGGGCCATGAAGCCCAAGAGTTCCAAATATTTGTCTGCGAATTGTTTCGCCTCTTTTTCGCTGAGCACCTCCTCGCCTAAAATATCGAGACTCGCGGCGATGCCTCGGCTGCGAAGCTGCTCCAAGCGAGGCAGAGCGTCTTGCGGCGTTTGGCCGAAAATGAATTGCCGAGCCAGCGATTCCACTCCGGCCCTTATTTCTTTGGCCGCGTCCGCTGCACGGCTTCCTTGATTTATTGCTTCCAGGCTCTTTCTTATAATCGGCGGCGCATCCTCCGCGTCGCTGAAATATTCGGTAAATAATCGAGCCACCTGGGTATCCGTTTTCAGCGCAGGGAGGAGATCGATAAACCGAAAAAGTCGAATCTTGAACGCTTCATCTTGCATAGCCTTTGTGAGAACTTCCGCTTTCCAGCCGCGGCCGTCGAACAGTGACGGGATTTCTCCGTCAATGGCTGCATAGATCGCAAGCCCTATCTCATGGATCCTATCCTCCAAATTGTCGTATCGAGTCATGATTCGCTCCTCATGGCGACCCAACATTTATTCGGATATCGTTTGTCTTAGTCTAACTTTCTGGTACAAATAAATACTATATTTAACATTGACGAGAAATGATCGAGAAAAGTTCACGATCAATTCCGGAGGTGGCGCCAATGCGTGCGATGATCTTCCGTCAACAGGGTAAACCGTTGAGTTATGAGGATGCGCCGACGCCGACGCCCGGCCCGGACCAGGTCCTGTTGCACGTTCAGGTTTGCGGCGTATGTCGAACGGACCTGCACATAATTGACGGAGAATTGACTGAACCAAAACTTCCCCTGATTCCGGGTCATCAAATCGTCGGCATTGTCGCGGCCCTGGGAGAGCGGGTCACGCGGTTCGCGGAAGGAGATCGCGTCGGCGTGCCCTGGCTTGGATCAACCTGCAACCACTGCCGTTATTGTCTCTCGGGCCGAGAAAATCTGTGCGACGACGCCCGATTTACCGGTTACCATATCGACGGTGGTTTTGCGGAATACGCCGTAGCAGACCACAGGTTTTGTTTTCCTATTCCTCCGGGCTATCCCGATCTCCAGGCCGCGCCGCTGCTCTGCGCTGGGCTGATCGGATATCGCTCGCTCGTGATGGCCGGCGATGCGGAAAGCCTTGGTCTATACGGTTTTGGCGCTGCTGCCCATATTGTAGCTCAGGTCGCCCGCTGGCAAGGACGAAACGTCTATGCCTTCACCAGACCGGGCGATATAGAAGGCCAGGAGTTCGCGCGCGAAATGGGCGCCGTTTGGGCCGGTGGTTCTTTTGATACGCCGCCCGAGGTCCTGGACGCCGCGATCATTTTCGCGCCTGACGGCGCGCTCGTCCCGGCTGCGCTTCGAGCCGTCGCCAAAGGCGGAATCGTGGTCTGTGGGGGTATCCACATGAGCGACATTCCTGCATTCCCCTATGACATCCTGTGGGGCGAGAGGGTGGTGCGATCTGTCGCAAACCTCACCCGCAAAGATGGAGAAGAATTCCTGGCGCTTGCCCCGCAAGTGCCGGTTGTAACCGAGGTCAACCCATTCCCGCTTCGCCGAGGCCAATGAAGCGCTGGATGCCCTGCGGAGCGGCAAGATCAACGGGGCCGTGGTGTTGAGGATCGCTGAGTTGAGCGAATAGAGGAAAGCATTCAGTTACGGACGGGCAATGCACGTATGAACCAAATCTTCTCTAGCGGCCAAATATTCCTGAATGGCGTTGCGAATATTCTCGACGGCCTCTTCCTCCGTGGCCCCTTGGGACCAACAGCCCGGCAGACCCGGCACGGACACACTGTATCCTTCCTCGGAATGACGAGTACTATTTTGTATTTCATAGCTCAAATTCCTCTCTGTGATCTCTGCGTTCTCTGCGGTGAAAGAGTATTTTCATCCTCCCAGAGCGACAGGGAATAATCCAAGAAGGTCGCCGTCTTTCAAGACCTGATCCGATCGCGCGGCTTTGCGGTTCACCATTATTACAGCCGCCTCGCTGCGAGGTATCCCCAGCTCATCGATTACTTGACCGGCTGTTTTTTCCGTATCGAGTTCCAGTTCCAGGCATTTCTCAGGGTCGTATCCTGACACGTATTTTCTCAAGTACGACCCTACCTCGACCCGCAAAGTCATTCGACCGGTCCTCCCAAACTTCTTGCAAGACCGTGATTTTCCAGTTAGAACATTACCGAAATTGGATTAATAGCTGTCATTACGCATCCAAATCGACAACCTATGACAAGAGTCGTTTAAATGGCATTACGCTTTTTCCAGGATAAGAGCAAGGCCCTGTTCGAAGCTGTAAAGCAAGGTCAGCACGAGCCGCTAAGAGAGCTTTTGGCCAAAGGCGCGGATGCAAATTCCACGGACGAAACAGGCGCCTCACTCTTGATGCGGGCCTGTCTTACTTCGCACCATAAGGTGGTGAAGGTCCTTCTGGATGCCAAGGCCGATACGAATGCCCGGGACGAAAAAGGGGTAACCCCGCTTATGGCGGCCTGTCTCGCGAATCAAGACACGATTGCCAGAATGCTCCTGGCCCGGAAAGCGGAGATCGACGCCCAGGATAATGAAGGCAGGACCGCTCTGATGATAGCGGCCCTGAAGGGCCGAATGAAGTCATTGAAGACTCTTCTGGAATCTGGAGCGCCGGCCGATTTCCGGTCGACGGACGGCAGAACGGCCCTGATGTTCGCTGTTGCGGGTGAACAGGCCATCGCAGCGACACGTCTGCTGGATAAGGGCGCGGATGTCAATGCCAAGGACAACGCCGGCCTGACTGCATTGATGTTTGCAGCCGCAGGGAGACATCTCGGCATCATCAACTTCCTCATCAAACGGGGGGCTGACGTTAATGCAGCAGACAGGGCCGGGGAAACCGCGTTGATGAAGGCGACTCAAAAAGGCTTTCGTGAGGCGGTGGAGCTTCTAATGGATAACGGCGCGAATCCGGATGCCCAGGACATCTCGGGTTTAACCTCATTAATGGTGGCTTCGGATTTTGGATACAGCGCCATAGTGAAATCTTTGCTGGATCGTGGCGCGGAGGCAGATCGCCGAGACAAGGCGGGGAGAACTGCGCTGATATGGGCGGCCCGACAAGGCCAGATCGGTGTTATGGACCTGCTGCTCAATAAAGGCGCGGATATTGAGGCGCAAGACAATGCCGGACTCACCGCTATGTTATGGGCTGCGCAGGAGTCACGTGACGGCGCTGTGGAGCTGCTCTTGGAGCGGGGCGCGAAGGTCACTGCTGAAGCCGAAAAAACGATAGCCATGATGATCGAAACTTCCCACGGAGGTTTCACTGAAACCCTGGAACTCACCCTCGACATGGGGCTGCTGGTAGATGTGTACGATAAGTATGGCGCCAAGGAGCTGATTGAAGCCGCGGGGGCAGGCCGGATGGAAGAGGTGAGAAAGCTTCTTGACATGGGCCTGGATGTAAACAGCCGGGACAAGTTCGGGCGTACCGCCTTAATGGCTGCCAGCTACAAGCAACGACTCGAAGTCGTTCGTATGCTCCTGGAAGCCGGAGCGGATACAAGTTGCGAGGACGCGGACGGCAAGACAGCTCTTATGAAGGCTTGTTCCGCGGGTAATCGGGAAATCGCGGAGTTGCTTATCGAGGCAGGCTTGGACGTGAATTCCTCTACCCGCCACGGCCTCACTCCATTGATGCGGGCGACGTACAAAGGTCATATTGACGTGGTTCGGATGTTACTGGAAAAAGGGGCTGAATTGGACAGTAGAGATCAGGCAGGCCTCAGCGCTGTTGATTGGGCCCAGCTCAAGGGACATGCTTCGGTGGAGCAATTGCTGTTGGAAGCCGGCGCGGTTTCGGTCAACCCGGCGGCTCAGGCAACTCCTATTGCAGAGCTAACAGTAGAAGCGCCTTCCAGTGATGTGGAAGAAGGACCGGTGGAGATTGAAAACCCGACCACGGAACCGACAGGAGCTAATGTTGAAGCGCTTGTTGTCGAAGCGCTCATTGCGGAGTGCGTGGCGGGGAACACAGAGTTGATTAAAGCAATTTTGGAGTCGGGAGCTGACGTGAATGCCCAGGACAAGTCCGGCCGCACGCCATTGACGTGGGCGTGCTACAAGGATCAATTGAGTGTAGCTCAACTCCTGCTCGCCAACCACGCGGACCCGAAAATACCGGATAGCAGCGCTCGGACAGCTATGATGTGGGCGTCAGCTTACGCCGGCAAAGAACTGGTGCAAGAGCTGCTCGGTGCAAAAAACGATCTAGACGCTATGGACACGAACGGTCGCACATGCCTGATGTGGGCCTCAGCCAGGGGCAATCCCGATATAGTGGAAGAGCTTCTAAGCGCTGGGCCGAATGCTGATCTGGCGGACAAGACAGGTAGAACAGCGTTGATGTGGGCGTGCGACAAACACAATCTTGAGGTGGCAAAGCTTTTGCTGGACTATGGCGCCAACGTCGAAGTTCGGGATAATGATGGGAAGACCGCCCTGGAGAGGGCCGAAGAATTAGGCTTATCTGATTTGCCGGAATTGTTGCGGCAGTATCTGTAGTGAAGATGTCCGGAAAGCCCGCCTGTTTTAAAGGGAGGATTTTCAATGCATTATCTCAAATTCTCCACAAATCCCCCCGTACCCCCCTTTAATAAAGGGGGGATCGAAGTATTAATCGCCGATCGGGGGCTGCCATGTCTCTTCCAAAAAGAAAACTGGGCAAAACCGGCGCAGAAGTAACGATTCTGGGTTTGGGCGGTGAAGGTATTCTGAGGACCTTCGGACACGACGCCGCAGCCGCTCAATTGATCAACCGAGCGATAGACCTGGGGATAAATTATTGTGAATCCGCACGAGCTTACGCAGGAAGCGAGTCATACTACGGTCTGGCGCTCAATGAGCGACGCAGGGAGATATTCCTTACGAGCAAATCGCACGCCAGGGACAAGAACGGAGCTTTGGCTCATCTGCAGGAAACCCTCACAAACATGCGCACGGATTACCTCGATCTGTGGCAGGTACATGACGTCAGGACCGATGATGATATTGAAAAGATATTCGGTCCGGGAGGCGCGATTGAGGCGTTCATCGAGGCTAAAGAAAAAGGACTTACAAGATTCATAGGAGTCACAGGCCACCAGGACCCGGTTATAATAAAACGTTGCATCGAAATGTTTGACTTCGATACGGTCCTGCTGCCCGTAAATCCCGCGGAGCCTTCCTACAAGAGTTTCCTCGAAGAAGTCGTACCGGTCGCCAATAGGAAACAAATGGGTATCATCGGGATGAAAGTCTATTTCCGCGGATTTGCGGCAAAACTTCCTTCATATAGCACGATGGGGCCTTTCCTCCGTTTTGCTCTTTCTCAGCCCATCACGACAGCGGTGATCGGATGTGATTCCATTGAGCAGCTTGAAGAGAACATAACTTTTGCGTCTTCCTTCGGCCCGATGTCAGATGAGGAAATCCAGACGCTTACGGATAGCGTGGCGCCGTACGCCAGATCGCTTATGTACTACAAACCGTGATATTTTCGGTGATCAACAAGCGCAATTACCGACTAAGAAACGGAGGTAAGCCTTTTGCCTAGGATTGATCTTAACTGCGACATGGGTGAGAGTTTCGGGGCGTACAAGCTGGGCCGGGATGAAGAGCTGATGCAGAGCATCACCTCGGCGAACATAGCGTGCGGGTGGCACGCCGGCGATCCTGCTGTAATGAATCGGACCGTTCAAATGGCCGCGGCTCACAACGTAGGGATAGGCGCGCATCCGGGTTATCCCGATCTCCTTGGTTTTGGCCGCCGTTACATGGATTGCACGGCGGAAGAGATTCGCAATTACGTCATATACCAGGTGGGGGCTCTAAAGGGGTTTTGCTCGGCTAATGGCGCCAAAATGCAGCACGTGAAGCCACATGGCGCTTTATATAATGCCTCCGTTGACGATGAAACAATAGCGACTGCGATTTCAGAAGGCATAGCAAGCGTAGATCCCGAACTCTTCTGGGTAGTTCTCGCAGGGCCCAAAAGCGCCGCTCTGGCCGAAATCGGTGCGAAGGCCGGCGTCCGCGTGGTCTTCGAGGCGTTTGCGGACCGGGCCTACACCCCGCAGGGGACCTTGGTCCCTCGGCGAGAACCGGGCGCTGTGATAAAAGATAGCCAACAGGTGGCGGCTCGAGCGCTGAAGATGGCCAGGGAAGGCAAGGTCACAGCCGTGGATGGAAGCGAAATCGATCTGGCAGCCCAAACCATCTGCGTCCATGGAGATACCCCCGGCGCTGTGGAGATCGTCCAGGCAATTCGCGGGCTGCTCGAATCTGAAGGTGTGGAAATCAAACCCATGGCCGCGGATATTTAGGAAGTATCTTGGGAGGCTCGCCGGGGAGGGACTTTTTGCAAAAAGTCCCTCCCCGGACCCCACCCCAAAAACTCCTAAATGATTGACGATTATCGTGGGTGATCGCGCAAAGCGCCGTCCGGCTCATAGAGATCGACACGGACAAACAAAGGTAGGATGTGGCGCCCTGTACTTGATGCGAGAGAACCGCATCGTTCGCGAAAAACCTCGAATGATGCCCCGCGTCCCGCGGGATTAGTCACCGCAGCCTACGGAGATGCTATTTCAACGCCGTGGTCGGCAAACTCACGCAGCGTAGCTGCGCAGTTTGCCGCCGGCATGAAGTCTTTGGGAAGGGGTTCGTGGGAACCTTTTCTATCCGCAGAAAAGGTTCCCACGGAATACTCTTCCAAAAGAGGCTTTCAATGACTTATCTTCTGGACAAGGCTCGATTACGGCCGGTAGGAGACCGGGGCCTGCTTGTGGAGTACGGCGACGCTATAGCTCCTGAGATAAACCGCAAAGTCCGCGTGGTGGCCCTGGCTCTGGAGCAGGAACGACCGGTGGGGATGGTGGAGGTTATCCCGACCTATCGCTCTTTGCTGATCATCTATGACCCCGTGAAGACTGATGTGGCTGAGCTTGAACAAGCTCTCGATGATTTGGAAGGCCGCTTGGATGAAATCCGGATTCCGCCGCCCAAGACGGTGGAGGTCCCGGTCCTTTATGGAGGCGACTGCGGGCCTGATATAGCATTCGTGGCGCAACATGCCCGCTTGAGCGTTGAAGATGTGATTCGCATCCATTCCGGGACGCCTTACCAGATCTATATGATGGGTTTCACTCCGGGATTCGCCTATCTGGGCGGATTCCCCGAGGCGATTCACGCGCCGAGGCTGGAAACTCCCCGCGTCCTGGTTCCCGCGGGCTCTGTCGGAATTGCAAACAATCAGACGGGTATATATCCGGTCCCGAGCCCGGCGGGTTGGCGCATAATAGGGCGCACTCCAGTCAAACTGTTCGATCCGATAAAGTCCGAGCCGTTCCTCTACCGGGCCGGAGATTTCATCAAATTCAATCCCATTTTCGAAGCGGAATACGGGCGACTGACCGAGACAGGGCTGTGACAATGGACATGTTCAGGGTCTTGCAACCCGGCGCATTTACCACGATCCAGGACGCGGGTCGGTAGGTTATCAGCAGTTTGGCATACCGGTTTCGGGGGCCTTGGATATGTTTGCGTTTCTGTATTGTTTATAGTATATTGGTTATGTGAAATGTAAATATATTAAGGTTTTTGAAAATTGTAAATTGTTGATAATGTATGGATGTGTGTTTGGATAGTGGTAAATGTGTTGGGTTGTAAGATGTTGAAATATGTTTATGTATAGTTTTGTTTAGATAGTAGTTTGAATTTAGTTTTGGAAATGGAATTGAATTTGATGAAAGTTTATGGGTTTGTAGAGGAATGGTTAGGTTTTGTAGGTTAGGTAATAGTTTGATTGGAATTAGATTTATGATGAGTTTATTTGTTGGGTTAGGGATTGTATATATTTTTGTTTGGTTATTAGTTATTTTGATAGATTTTGAGTTTGGTGAGTTGGTGTATATAGGGTGAGTTTTTATTAAATTGTTAGATTAGATATAGTTTGAGTTGTTTTTTTATGGGGTTTGGAATAACTTCGTCGAATGCAATAGTATTGCAGAAGTTGAATTTGGGAGATTGATTTTAGGTAGAGACGATGGTACAGGTATAGGTAGTTTTGTAATTTGGTGTATTTATTAAGATATATGAGTGGGTTGGTATGTTTATTAGTAGTTTGGTATATTGGTTTTGGGGTTTTGGATATGTTTGTGTTTTTGGATTGTTTATTAGTATATTGGTTATTAGAAATGTAAATATATTTAAGGTGTTAGATTGGTATGGTTAAATTGTTGATAATTGTATTGATTTGTGTTTTGGATTGTGGTAAATGTGTGGTTGTGAGATTTTGAATATGTGTATTGTTATAGTTTTGTTTTGATTAGTTGTTTGAATTTAGTTTTGGAAATGGAATTGAATTTGATGAGTTTTTTTGGTTTGGTAGAGGTATGGTTTAGGTTTTGTTGGATTGAATAGTTTGATTGGAATTTGTTTTATTATGTGTTAAGGGGGGGGGCTCGGGATCTGTCGGGATAGCGAATAACCAGACGGGAATATATCCGATCCCGAGCCCGGCGGGTTGGCGCATAATAGGGCGCAGCTCCAATCAAACTGTTCGATCCGACAAAGCCTGAGCCGTTCCTCTACCGGGCCGGAGACTTCATCAAATTCAATTCCATTTCCGAAGCTGAATTCAGGCGACTGATCGAGACAGGTCTGTGACAATGGACATGTTCAGAGTCTTGCAACCCGGCGCATTTACCACGATCCAGGACGCGGGTCGGTACGGTTATCAGCAGTTTGGCATACCGGTTTCGGGGGCCTTGGATATGTTTGCGTTTCGGGTGGCCAATATGCTGGTAGGCAATCCGGAAACCGCGGCTGTATTGGAATGTGCCTTTCTGGGGCCAAGGCTGGAGGTTTTGTCCGAAGGGATTGTAGCTGTGACAGGCGCGGACATGCCGGCTCTGGTCAACGGCCAGGTTCGTGATCCTTGGCAGTCATTCGTCGTAAAACCGGGCGATCTGATCGGCTTCAAACCGGCTCAACGAGGAGTCCGGGCGTATCTGGCGGTGGCCGGCGGAATAGACGCTCCGGAGGTGATGGGAAGCCGTTCCACATTTGTCGGGGCCAAAATCGGAGGCCTGGACGGCCGGGCGCTGGCAAAGGGGGACATCCTTCCGCGGGGTCCGGCCGATCACGCTTATGTCGCTCGAATCGTGCCGAAAGAATTCAGGCCGCTGTTGGAGAGCAAAATTACTCTTCGAGCCATGCCCGGTCCGCAGGACGACTATTTTGACGAAGGCCTTGAAATCTTCTTCAACTCGGAATTTGAAGTGACCTCTCAGGCGGATCGCATGGGGTACCGATTGGCCGGTCCCGTAATCCCTCTGAAAGCGGACATGCCCAAGACCATCATCTCGGAACCGAGCGTGCCGGGCGCAGTTCAGGTCCCACCTGACGGCCAGCCGATTATCAAATTGGTGGAGCTTACTGTGGGCGGTTACGCCAAAATCGCCACAGTTATTACTGCCGATCTGGATCTCGTGGCCCAAGCGCGACCTGGGGATCTTGTTCGCTTTACTCCCGTAAACCTTGAAGAGGCGCATCGAGCGTATTTTGATTATCAGGAGAAGCTAAACCGTATTCAGGAAATGTTTGAACTTGGTCAGAGACGTGCACTTTGAAGCGATTGTGACTTCACGTCGAGCGCAAGTTATAATTTCTAACATGCGTGGCATCTTGTTCACAAAGTACACACCCGGCGTTAATCTGGATCAGGGAAGTCAGTAGAAGTCGAGGGTTCCGGCTTCGTCTGGGACACCGAAACCGGATTCCAACCTCAAGAACATGGCGTGAACTTAATTGAGGCACTGGAAGTCTTGTTTGATCCCACTTACCGAGCGGAAGACGCTAGTGTGGAGGAAGAGACCGATATGCAGTGATCGGATATTCAGACGAAAATAGACTTCTTTATGTGGTAGTGGCGACGTCGATGATAGAAGCCTGGCGATTCATCTCGGGAAGAGCCGCAACCCCCAGTGAGAGAAAACTCTATGAAGAAGAAACTGATTTGCTTAAAGCTGGCGACCATTCTCATCGTCCCTCTGGGACTCAAACCCTTTACTGAGCGCTACGGCGATAATCCCGGGCCTTCAGAGGTTCCTACGGAACCATGACGGGCATTAAGTTAACGCTTATGTGCTTTCGCAGGAATGATGATGCGGAAGGCCATTACATGGTAATGAGGCAAGCAGACAATCCGGTCGGAAAAAGCCTTGACACTCCTGGATCTACTCACGTAAAGTCAGTCTAGAAGCATTGTTGGGCTAGGTTGTCATTACATTTATGTCAATTTCGGAGGGAGGAAAAATCATGCCGCGCAAATCCGTCTTCCTGATCTTAGCTTTGGTGTTGGCCGTGGCCTGGGCGCTTCCAGCCGCGGCGGCCGAAGAAATCAAAATCGGCGTGCTCTATCCGCTGACCGGCGGAGCAGCCGCTGAAGGCAAAGAACTTCGGGACGGGGCTGAACTCGCCGTAGAAATAGCCAACAACGTGAAGGCCGATCTTGATATGGCAATGGCCAAGAACGGCGGTATCAAGGCGCTGGGTGGGGCCAAAGTCAAGCTCATAATCCAGGATCATCAGGGCAACCCGCAGCTGGGCGCGGACCTCGCCAAGAAGTTGATACAGGATGACAAGGTCGTAGGGCTCATGGGCGCTTATCATTCCGCAGTGACCAAGACAGTGGCCGCTGTGGCCGAGCGATTCGGCGTTCCCATGATTAACGAATCCTCGACCAGCCCGGTTTTGACCCGAGAGGGTCTGAAGTGGTTCTGGCGCACCACACCACACGACATTACCTTCACGAATGACCTGTTTGTTTTCTTGCAGGGGCTTACAGAGGGCAAAGCAAAGGGTGTCAAAGCTTTCGATAAGAAAGAGCTGCTCCCCATCGTCTCCGCTTGCGAGAAAACGGAATGGGGCTCCGGTGTGGACAAAGCCATCCAGGAAATCGGCAAGTCCAAAGGCATGACTACTCAGGTGAATTTGCTCTACGCCGCCAAGGCCCCTGATCTGTCATCCGAAGTGCAGAGCCTTTTGGCCCCGAAGCCGGGCACAATGCTCTTCGCAGGGTATGGCGCGGACGCCATCTTGATGATCAAGACACTCAAAGCGCAGAAAGCTAAGCCAAAACTCATCTGGGGTCAGAACGCGGGATTTGAGAGCCCCGAGTTTGTGTCGACGCTCTGCGGATGACGTCGTAGGCATCTGCACCAGGACAGTCTTTAGCCCACGAATAGGCGAAGTCAAGAAAGTGTCCAAACAGGTCAATGATATGTACAAGGCCAAAACGGGACGTGACCTGAGTGGAGCTTCGGCAAGATCCTTTACCGCCACTCAAGCCTGGGTGGCTATCCTGGAGAAGGCCGGTTCGACCAAGCCCGAGGCCATACAAAAGGCCGCGAATGAAATCAAAATCGATGGAAAAGAGCTTATCGTGCCTTGGGCAGGAATAAAATTCGCGACAAGCGGAGTAGACATGGGCCAGAACGAACTGGGCACCGGCCTGATCGTGCAATATCAGAAGAAAGGCTCGGAGATCACGCGGGAAATCGTGTACCCATTTGACGTTTCGACCGCGGACATGATCTTTCCGCTCAAAGGCTGGTGATGCGAATAATCGGCAAGAGGCTTACCGGATTGTGGGATTTGTAATGTAGAGGCGCCGCTAAGCGGCGCCTCTGCCTAAGGGCAGGGCAAGCCCTGCTCCTACAAGGAAAATCCCGCGGTCGACAATTCTTTAGACTGCCGATTTCGGATGCCGATCCCACGTTCAAAGTCCCCCTTTTTTACAGGGGGATTTAGGGGGATTTTCAGAGCGTTACCAAAATCCCCCCATACCCCCCTTTAGCAAAGGGGGGAACTTGCTGTCTAATTATGTGATACCTTGGAAGCATTACTCACAGAAATAACCAAGGCAGTCGTGGCCGGGCTCCTTATGGGCCTGGTTTTCGGCTTGGTGGCCCTGGGTCTGACCGTCATCTGGGGGGTGATGGATATCGTGAACTTCGCCCACGGAGAATTCTTGATGGTCGGCATGTATGCAGGCTTTCTCACTGCCACCGTCTTCAAGGTCGATCCGTTGTTCGGTTTGCCCGTGGCGGCCGTGGTGGGTTACGCTCTGGGGATCGTCTGTTACTACGGGCTAGTGAGATTGCTCCTTCGCGGGCCTATGGTAGCGCAGCTTTTCGGAACCTTCGGCTTGATGCTCTTCCTGCGCAATCTCGCGCTTATGATCATGGGCGCGGAACCTCGGAGCGTGCATCAAGGGATTCTAGTCGGCAAGTCCTTTGTTTTCGGACCGGGGATTGTTATTGAGTTGACGAAGCTGGCCGCGGGCGTTCTGTCCTTGGCGGCCTTTGTAGGCATGTGGTGGATGTTGAATCGGACCAGAGTAGGAAGGGCCCTTACAGCCACCGCATTGGATGCCCAAGCCGCACGTTACATGGGTGTTCCCACGGAAAAGATGAACGCTTTAGCCTGGGGTTTGGGCGGATCTACCGTTTGCGTTGCAGGCGCTCTGCTTGTGAATTTCTGGCCGGTGGACCCCAATGTCGGCCTTCTATTCACAATGATCGCATTCACCACTGTGGCTCTAGGCGGTTTCGGATCAGTCCCGGGGGCCGCTTTTGCCGGTTTGATAGTCGGAATGCTTATCAATCTCGCTCCGATCTGGGACGCTGTCTGGACCTTTACAGGCAGCGAAGCGCTGAAAAGCTTTCAAATACATCAGTTCAAATACTCTTTTGTGTATTTGGCTTATTTTCTCATCATGGTCTTCAGGCCGCGGGGACTCTTCGGTTGGAAATACTGAACAGAGCCGTTGACTTCTCGGACTTCCCAAAAATCGACCTATACGTGGCCGCAGCGGTCGGGGTGTTTCTGCTCGTCTTTCCGGCCCTGCCTCATTCCGGCTTCACTATGGCCACCATGATCCAATTCCTCATGTTTTCCGTCTACGGCATGGGTTGGAACACGATCGGCGGTTACGGCGGCCAGGTGGATTTGGGTAAGGCGCAGTATGTCGGCATCGGCGCCTATACCACGGCCGTGATGATGATCCGCTGGGACGTCCCATTCTGGGTTTCTTTACCCATAGGAATGGCCCTTGCGGTAGGATGGAGCTTTGTCATCGGCTATCCGTTATTCAGACTCAAGGGCCACTATTTTGCGATAGCCACAATAGCGACTTCCTTGGTCCTCAAGGACGTGTTCGAATCCTGGTCGTTCATCGGCGCGGCCAGGGGCCTCAAGATCCCCATCAAGGGTGAAATGCCGAATTTCCTGTACCTGCAGTTCCGACAGGACTATTATTACTATTACGTAATTTTGGCGTTTTTCTTTATCGGGCTTTTTTATATCAACTGGTTTCGACACAGCCGCATTGGTTATCAGCTCCGTTCCATCAAGGACAACGAGGACATCGCCCGCAGCCTGGGTATCGACGCTCATTGGGCCAAGATCAAGACATATGCCGTAGCCACCGCCTTTGTGGCCGCGGTGGGGTCATTCCATGCGTGTTACAATTTCAATATCGAGCCTGAAGACGTGATGGGGCTGGACCTTTCCATACTCATCGCCCTGATGGCCATGTTGGGTGGGGCGGGAAGCCTGTTCGGTCCGATCATCGGGGCCGCTATTCTGGTGCCCATGAAGAATTACCTGGGGGCCTGGTTCGGGGCCACGGCCGGACTGGTAGGGCTCGATCTAATTATCTATTCATTTATCATCATGTTAATCGCGGCGCTGGAACCCCGCGGGATTTGGGGAATGATCACACGGTTGCGAACAGGTCGGAGGAATTGATGTCCCTGCTCAAAGTTAACGAACTCGGCATAACTTTCGGCGGGTTGCGAGCCAATTGGGACATTTCCTTCGAAGTCGCCGAAGGCGAGTTGCTGGGCCTCATCGGCCCGAACGGCGCCGGTAAATCGACCCTGTTCAATTGTATCTCGGGATTCTACGCCCCGACAGCAGGCAAAATATACTTCCAAGGTCGGGACGTGACCGGCTTCAGACCTTTCGAAATGGCCCGCTTGGGATTGGCTCGCACATTTCAGGTTTATGTGGCTACCGGCGATCTTAATGTTGTGGAATACGTCATGGTCGGGAGCTTCCTGAAAACAAGTTCTCGGCTCAAGGCCAAAGCTAAAGCCGAGGGGCTCCTGGAAAACATGAATCTTACGAGTTTGGCTCAGGAACGAGTGGCAAATTTGCCGGTCGCAGCTCAGAAGAGGGTGGTGATGGCCGCGGCCCTGGCTACCGATCCCGAGCTGCTTCTCCTGGATGAAGTGGCCGCCGGGCTCAATCCCTCGGAAATCGACCAGATGATAAATGTCATCCGCTGGGCGCACAGTGAGTTAAAGATAACGGTATTCCTGATCGAACACGTCATGGAGCTGGTCATGAAGTTATCGCATCGAGTTTTGGTACTGGACAGCGGATTGCTTATCGCCGAAGGAGAACCTGCTAAAATTGTGCTAAATCCCGAAGTAATTAAGGCATATTTGGGGGAACGGTACGTGGCGCAACATTCCGGTCGAGCCGGGGAACTTGCCTGAACGTAGAAAAAAGGAGAGCGGATTGCTTCAGCCGAATTCCCAACCATTGCTCAGACTGGAGGACATCGAGGTCCGGTATGGGGTTGCGACGGTGGTGCAGGGCGTCAGTCTGGAAGTGTTTCCCCAGGAGACAGTCTCAGTGGTGGGGGCCAACGGCGCTGGAAAATCGACTCTACTGAAGGCCATCATGGCCGCGCAGCCCGCCCACTCCGGCAAAATCATTTTTGACGGCCGGGATATACGAACGCGGCGCACAGAAGAGATCGTCCGAATGGGTATTATGTACGTGCCGGAAGATCGGAGATTGTTCAAGCCGCTGTCCGTCGAAGAAAACCTATTGCTCGGCGCATACATTCTGGATGATGAAGAACGCAAGCACACGAATCTCGAATTCGTTTACAATCTTTTCCCCGCATTGAAGAGTCGTCGAGACCAGGCCACGGCCACCATGTCGGGTGGGGAACAGCAAATGGTGGCGATCGGTCGCGGATTAATGAGCAATCCCAAGATATTAATGCTGGATGAACCGTCGCTGGGGCTGGCGCCGTTCCTCGTGGATGAAGTGCTGGACACGGTCCGGAGGCTAAAAGAGCAAGGGTTGACAATACTGCTAGTCGAACAAAACGTGCGAGAGGCGCTGGAAATATCGGATCGCGCTTACATATTACAGACCGGCCGAATAACCAAACATGGCCCCGCGGATGAATTGCTGCAATCGGATGAGATCAGAAAAGCCTTTTTAGGGATGTAGGATGTAGGAAAACGATTTCAGAAAGCAGATCGTCAGGAGGAAAACTCTTTTGCAAAATTCCGCAGTTCTCGCTGGGACTGAAACCTCCTTTCAGAAAATTCCCATATGGCTGCGACGTGCACAAGAGAAATAAGAGATTCAGTTCTCCGCACACGACCGCACGTGGTATTTGAGAACCTTGTGTTCCATTTAATAGTGAGGATTCAGTTGTGCTGCAGGAGACGGCGTTTCTCACCTGTCATTGCGAGGAGTGCAACGACGCAGCAATCCCCTTCCTTGAAGGCCGGGAGATTTTTCGCTGCGCTCGCAATGACACTCTTTGCGCAGCGACAGTGAATGGACTAAACGGTGCCAAAACATCCGATTACGGGTGCAGTCCTCAAGAACGGTAGGCGACGGCCTCCGTGCCGGTGCGGTGCGCCATTTGGAAATTTAGGAATTTGCATGGACAACATTTTGAATCTCCGCGTTCATAGGCTGGAATCTCCCGTCTCAGAAATCCAATTCTCGGTCGGGCGCATCTTCAACGCGGGCTGGGCCGGCAGCGACAGGGCCGCGATCCAGCATCACATTGATGAGCTGGCTGAAATGGGTGTTCCTGCTCCGCAGTTTATCCCGACACTGTTTGCTCTTGGGAAACCATTTGCTCACCACCAGCGACGCTATACAGGTTCATGGCGCCAAGACATCCGGCGAGGTTGAATACGTCCTGCTCAAGCACAATAATGAACTTTTTGTCAGTGTCGGGTCGGACCACACAGATCGGCGGCTCGAAGCGCACTCCATTCCGAAAGCCAAGAACATGTGTCTAAATGTAATGGCGCGGGACTTGTGGCCTTATGAAGAAGTTAAAGATCATTTTGCCCAACTGGAACTCGCGTGCTGGGTTTTGCTGGACGGCAAGAGGTCGCTGTACCAGAAGGACCTATGCTCAGCCCTCCTGCCTCCGGAATACTGGCTTACCGATCTGGAGACAAGAATCGGAGGTTTCGGCGAGGGAGTAGTCCTCTTTTCCGGGACCATAGGCACAGTGGCAGGCCTGGTGGTGGGCGATTCGTACGAATTTCAAATGACTGACCCGGTCCTGAACCGCAGCAATATGGCATAAATATGATTGCGAGGTCCTGTCCGGCGCTATTGAGGATTATTGATGATGGCATGTTTCCGAAAACGGATATCCGGGGGAAAACTCTTTTGCAAAAGAGTTTTCCCCTGGACCCCTTTTCAGAAAACTCCCATTCGATGCGGACAAGTTGGGAGCAGGAGAAGCCTGCCCGCACCGGGATTTCCTGACGATTTAGGAAAGAAAATCTGATACTAAATGCTTAGCCCAAGTTGAAGGAAGCGCCGTCCCCGCGGAGAACCTTGCTGTCGCAAGAGGTTCCAAGCTGCTGCCGAGAAGGCTGATTTGATTGTGTTTCCCGAAATGTTCATGGCGCTGCCCGAGCAAGGACGTCCTCTGAACAAGGTGGCCGAACCGCTTGACGGGCCGTTTGTGAATTCTCTGGCAGAATTGGCAAGCAAACACGGGCTTCACATTGTTGCCGGGTTTTGGGAGAGAGTGCCCGATGATCATCGTGTTCACAACACCGCTGTTATCCTCTCGCCGGAAGGAAAACTTCTGGATTGTTACCGTAAGGTCCACCTGTTTGACGCATTGAGCATCAAGGAATCGGATCGTATGATTCCGGGGAGCGCTTTACCGCCGATCTTCACGATCAAGGGCGTTCGTATAGGATTGGCAATCTGTTACGATCTGAGGTTCCCGGAGCTGTTCCGAAATCTTGCTCTCCGAGGGGCTGATCTCATTCTTCTGCCATCCGCCTGGTATGCGGGACCTCTCAAAGAAGAGCATTGGCTGACGCTGCTCAAGGCGAGGGCCATCGAAAATACCGTGTACACAGCCGGGGCCAATCTTACCGGCGGTCCTTTTAGCGGCCGAAGCGCTATCTTTGATCCGTTTGGCGTTCTGATCGCCGGGGCCGGCGAAAGCCCCGGACTTGTTATTGGCAAGATTGATATTGATCGAATCAAAGAGGTGCGAGCTAAGCTGCCGTCTCTGGAGCATTGTCGTTTGGAACTGTTCCAAGACATTCTTATCACAAATATGAAGAACCAGCGTTCCTCCTGAGGGTCCTGATTCAATTGGCGTTTGTTAGTTTGACAAATAACGACTTGCTCCCGTGAGGGGAGCGGTGTATAATACCCTTATGAGGGTCTACTCGAAGAGCACGCTGAGAGACTTCTGGGAGAAACACGCGGACGCTGAGGAACCCCTGAGGACTTGGTATGCGATGGCGAAAGCAGCGAAATGGGGCTCTCCCAATGAGTTGAAGCAGCGACATCCTGATGCCAGCATTCTTAGGAAGAACAGAGTGGTTTTCAATATCAAAGGTAATGACTACCGGCTGATAGCCTCCGTCGATTACGATCAAGCAGAGGATCTTTATCCGATTCGTGGGAACTCATAAGGAGTACGACAGAATAAACGCTGAGACTATCTGAGCTGGAAGAGCTTTGGAGATTTATATCATGGAAATGAGACCCATCCGAACTGAAAAGGACTACAGGAAAGGCTCTGAAGAGGACCGGGGAAATTTGGGACGCTGAGCCGGATACACCCGAAGCCGATGAACTGGAGGCGTTGCTCCCTCTTATTGAGGACTATGAAGAGGCGCATTATCACATAGATCCCCCCGATCCCATTGAAGCTATTAAGGTGCGAATGGAGGAACTGCGTCTGAATCGAAAAGACTTGGAACTTGCATAGGCTCCAGGGGACGAGTGTCGGATATTCTTAACCGGAGAAGACCCCTCACTCTGCCTATGATAAGGAAACTGAGCGCCAAACTCGGGCTGCCGGGAGACGTGCTTATAGCGCCGTATCCATTAAACGTGACGAATGTGGATCAAGGCAGGGAAGCCGTCGGATAAATTGCTCACCAATATTTCACGCAAGCATTTTATCCGAAAAACCAACGAATCATGAAATCGAAGAAAGCCAAGAAAACCGAATCCGAAAAACAATCGCCCAAAGTGAGCTTCTATCCTGCGTGGTGCAAGCGATGCGGCAATTGCGTGGCCTTTTGTCCGAGCGAGGCGCTGAAAACTGGACGAATGGGGTTATCCGTATCTGGCTAACCCCGAGAAGTGCATATCTTGCCGTATGTGTGAAAAGCTCTGCCCGGACTTCGCCCTTACGGTAACTGAAGAAGCGCCAGCGTCGGTGGCCAAACGCGCGTCTGCCGGCCCGTCTCCGGGGACACCGGGTTCCACCGTGAGTCAACACCATAGCCCCGAACGCATAGCCCCGAAACCATCCCCCGAAGAGGATGAAGATGCCAAAAAATAGAGCGCGATTGCTGCAAGGAAATGAAGCCATCGCTGAAGGGGCCCTCGCCGCGGGGTGCGATTTTTACGCGGGGTATCCCATTACTCCGTCCAGCGAAATCATGGAACTGATGAGCCGCGAACTCCCCACGCGCGGAGACATTTTTATTCAGATGGAGGATGAAATTGCTTCCATAGGGGCTTGTATCGGAGCGAGTCTGGCCGGCCGCAAAGCCATGACGGCCACCAGCGGACCGGGTTTCTCGCTTATGCAGGAGAATCTGGGCTACGCCTGTATGGCCGAGGTCCCGGTGGTGGTGGTGAACGTGATGCGGGCCGGACCTTCGACCGGCATGCCGACCACCGCAGCTCAGGGGGATATCCAGCAAGCCCGGTGGGGAACGCACGGGGACCATCCTGCGATAGTATTGTGCCCGGCCACGGTCGCGGAATGCTTCGAGGTCACGGTTGCGGCATTCAACCATGCGGAACGGTTCCGCACCCCGGTGATCATTTTGGCTGACGAAATGGTGGCCCACACGCGAGAAAAGGTCATTTTGCCCGGCGCTGAAGAAATCGAAGTGGTGAACCGCCGACACCCGACCGTGCCTCCTGATTGGTACATACCTTATAAGACGGATGGAAGCCTCATTCCCCGGTTGGCTGATTTCGGCGAAGGCTACCGTTATCATGTCACCGGCCTAACGCACGATGAACGAGGATTTCCCACTCGCCGACCTGATGAAGTTGCGCCGTTCTATGCCCGACTGTTCGGCAAGATCACTCGTCAATTCCCGTACTTAGAAAACGTCAAGAGCTTTCAGTTGGATGACGCGGAGCTGCTAATAATCGCTTACGGATGTACGGCTCGCTCTGCTAGGGCAGCGGTCCGTATCGGCCGTGAGCGGGGTATGAAGATCGGTCTCTTGCAGATCATATCTTTGTGGCCGTTCCCGCGAAGGCCGGTTTCAGAAGCGCTCACCGGAAAGATTGCGCGCGGTTGTTCCGGAATTGAACCTCGGCCAGCTCAAACGTGAGGTCTTGCGTGTGAACAACGGTCGAACCAACGTCTTGGGGTTGAGCAAAATGGACGGAACAATGATAACCCCCGCGGAGATCCTCGATCGCTTTCGAGAGGTGAAATAATGTCGCACGTAAGCCGCAGCGTAGTGTACGACTGGCTGCGCCACGATAAGAAGTTTCCGCACGTCTGGTGCCCCGGCTGCGGTCTGGGGATATTGTTAGGCTCGCTGGTCAGATCTTTTGTCAAGAGCGGTCTGGACAAAGATGAGGTTGTCCTCGTTTCGGGCATCGGCTGCTCGGGTAGATTGCCGGTTTACGTGGATGTAAGCAGCGTGCATACTACTCACGGTCGTGCCCTGACATTTGCGACAGGGATTAAATTGGCCAAACCTGAATTGAAGGTAATCGCCATCATGGGCGACGGGGACGCTATGGCCATCGGTGGCAATCACCTTATTCATGCCGCTCGACGCAACTTGGACATCGTGGCCGTCATTGTTAATAATCAGACTTACGGAATGACCGGAGGCCAATACAGTCCCACCACGCCTTTGGGGGCCAAAGCGACCACTGCGCTTTTTGGCCAGATCGAACCTTCTTTTGATGTCGGCGCCTTGTGCGCTGCAGCCGGAGCGGCATTCGTCGCCAAGTCCACTGTCTTCCACGTGGACCAAATGGATAGGCTGCTGGTAAAGGCAATGGCCAAGCCGGATTTCAGCGTGGTTGAAATCTTGTCTCCCTGCTACATCAATTTCGGAAGGTTGAATCGACAGGGCTCGCAGATAGAGATGATGAGACAGTTTAGACAAATGGGAGTGGCGGTCGGACCGCTGGGAAAAGATGACCGAAGAGGAGCGTGCAGGGCGTTTCCCTCTCGGCGTATTAGTGGACAAAGAACTTCCTAGGTATCTGGATTCTTATAAACAAGTCTGCGACGAGGCGGCGAGATTACGGGCAGAGGGCAAGATATGAGTCAAAGAAGCCATGTTCCGCTGCCTTCCCCGCGGATCGAGGTCCGTTTGGCCGGCTCGGGGGGGCAGGGGCTGATTCTGGCGGGTTTGGTATTAGCCGAGGCGGCGGGGGTCTTTGACGGCCGTGAGGTCGCTATGGTCCAATCTTACGGACCGGAAGCCAGGGGCGGAGCGAGCAAGGCTGAAATCATCATCAGTGATGTTCCGATAGATTATCCGCTGTGCGCTCATGTCGATGTGCTGCTGGCCCTTAATCAGGAAGCTGCGGACACATACTGTTGGGACCTGAAGCCCGGGGGCTGGGTCCTTATCGACAAGGACCTTGTGCTTCACCCGCCAAGTAGCAAGGCCATTCCCCTCCCGTTTACCGCTGTGGCGCGGGACAAGCTAAAAAGAATTATGGTCGCGAATGTGGTCGCCCTGGGGGCTATCTCTGAGTTGACGGGCGTGGTCACCCGCAAGGCCCTGGAAAAATCTCTGTTAACGCGTGTCCCGACCGGAACCGAGGAGCTCAACAAGAAAGCTCTCAGTCTAGGCGCCAAGCTTGCCCGGCAGTACGGAGGCAAACAAGGCGTGGAAGATGAACAGGACCGGGAGAGTGAAGCATGACGAGGACTCGAAAACCCTCTCTTAATCCATGGGTGTGAGATCAGGAACGCGGTATTGACCCACTCGATCCCGCCGTCAACGGGGGAAGAAGTCTCCCTCCCCGTTGACGGGGAGGGTAGGTGAGGAGTTCTTTGGACCGGAGCTGCGAGGGGCACGATTGCTACTGCGACCGCGTCGGAATAGTCTCACTGGAAGTAATTCAAGCATCGGACACGATTTGCGATTTGGAGATCGAGATTCTGCACGGTATCTCACTGAACAATCCGCCGTCGCACTTGCGGAGCTCAATGACGGCTTATGCGTGTAAGAATGACGACACGCATTTGGTCATAATCAAGTCATCTGCCATCTCTTTGCTTTGCCAAACATGCGGTTTATGCTAGAATTATTGTACTATCAAAACGTCTCCCAGTAAGCGCTATAGAGGGCACGATCATGAGAAGGTATTACCTGTCGGCGGCCATCATAGTCGTGTTTATTGGCCTCTGCGTACGGCCTGTCTGGGCCGAATCCGCAGAGGAATGGAATGCAAAGGGAAAAGAAGCTTACAGGGCGCAGAACTACGAAGAGGCCCACAAATACTATTCAAAAGCCCTTGAAATTGACCCCAAAATGCAAAAGGCTTTGTTTAACAGAGCTTTGAATTATTATCGTCTGAAAAAATATGAAGAGACACGGTCCGACTTGGCGGCAGTGCTCGCTATTGATCCCAAGGATCACGAGGCTATTTTTTATACCGGCCTCACATACTTTGGGCAAGGCAAATACAAAGAGGCGTTTGATCACTTTGAGAAAGCCGCGGAATTAGAAAGACTGCCGCTTTATCTACTGAATTGCGCGGCGGCGCGTTATAATACTTCTAAGTACCATGCTACGATACAGTACTGCAAAATGGCTTTAAGGTTGAATCCTGAAGAAGAAATTAAGGACAAAGCCACTGCGTTGATTGCCAAAGCCGAGGAACACCTGAAGGAAGATAAAGAGAGATTGGTGACGACCAAGAGAAGCTTGGTGCGTATGGAAAATTCCCAGCGATCTGGAAGAGTTATACAAATAAAATGGATACAGACCGCCGATTCCTCAGGTGGCTCGACAAAGCAGTTCGCCTAATCGCTCTGGGGGTGGCTGACGTGCGCGGTAGCAGTCCGGAGGACTGCTGAGCAAGATATTGAGTTATTCGGGATTCACCCGTCTGCTACTATTTGGGCTCACCCATCCGGCCCACCAAATTGACTATTTCCGCGAAACAATGTAAAAAATAATTGTTGACTACAATGAGGAGTAAATAAGGTGAAATTATGGCGACTGCCTCTGGATGCTGAAGCTCACTCAATCCCCCAGGGGGATGTCCGCATCATTGAAAATCGTTGTAAGGGATGCGGCTTTTGCATCGAATTTTGTCCTAACGGGTGTTTAAAAGAGAGTAAGCGCTTCAACTCGAAGGGCTATCATCCGCCCGAACTGGTATTTCTTGCCCAGGACTGCGTCGATTGCGGCCTTTGCAGCCTCATTTGTCCGGAATTCGCCATTTTTACCGAATTGAGGGAGGCCAAGAAGATCACAGAAGAGGATATACGGAAAGTGACCGAACGGTATTCCCGCAAGGACAGAAGATATCTAAAATCATGAGCCGGGAATCTTGGGCTTCCTCCATCGGGCGTCTTCAATAAATCCAGCGCCGCGATATAAGGGAATTTAATGCGCCGGTCATTAGCCGGCGCTGCGGAGAAGTTTGAAATTACATTCCTTCTGGGAAAATAAGCTCTTCAGGAACATCAAATGGCCGCCAAAGACATTTTGACGGGCGAACATTTTATTCATGGCGATGCGGCCTGCGCGGAAGGCGGATTGGCAGCCGGGTGCAGGTTTTTTGCAGGATATCCGATCACTCCGGCGACGGAAATAGCCGAACGTATGGCTCGGCGCCTCCCCGAGGTGGGTGGGGTCTATATCCAAATGGAGGATGAGATCGGATCGATGGCCGCCATCTTGGGCGCTTCATGGGGCGGCCAGAAGTCCATGACATCCACGTCGGGCCCCGGATTTTCCCTAATGATGGAAAATATCGGCCTCGGCATGATGACTGAAACCCCGTGCGTAGTGGTGGATGTCCAGCGAGCCGGTCCTTCCACCGGATTGCCAACTCTGGTAGGACAGGCGGACATGATGCAGGCGAGGTGGGGATCGCACGGAGATTATGGCTGCATAGCGCTTGCTCCTGCTTCTCCGCAAGAGTGCTTCGACCTTACTGCGCAAGCGTTCAGCCTAGCGGAAATCTACCGTCAACCCGTGTTTGTGATGACCGACGAAGTGGTGGGGCATATGACCGAGAAGGTCGTCATCCCCTCCAGGGACAAGCTCAAGATTATGGAGCGACCCAAGCCGGCTGTGGCTCGAACCAATTATCTTCCGTTTGATTCTTCCGGGCCGTTACCGGCCCCCATGGCCGTGGCCGGACAAGGATACCATGTTCACGTGACCGGTCTTACCCACGACGAGCGAGGATATCCGGTCATCACGGATGTCGTGCAAGAACGCAATATCAGGCACATCGTTGATAAGATACGGAAGAACGCGGAAAAGATTATCCAGGTGGAGATGATCGATCTCGAGGATGCTGAGGTGGTCGTCGTGGCCTACGGCTGCACCTCAAGGGCAGCCCGACAAGCTATCGAGAACCTCAGGAAACGAGGCCTCAAGGCGGGTTTGTTGCGACTTGTCACAGTCTGGCCTTTCCCCTCCGACCTGATCCGCAGGCTGGCTGAGCAGGCCCATACTCTTATCGTGCCGGAGATCAACTACGGACAAGTTGTCTATGAAGTTGACCGGTCCACAAAAGGAAAAGCCAAAGTGGTTCTTATGGCCCTTATGGGCGGTTCGATGCACACGCCGGGAGAAATTGAGGAAGCGGTCGGACGTTACTTGTGACAATCCGGCTATCATACGGCAGGTTCGTCCGGAGGACGCATGGAAATAATTTTAAGAGATCTTCAACCCTTTGACAAAAAGGCTGTGGACGAGGCCATCGAGAGGGATCATGGCCTCCATCCGTATGACAAATATCTGAAGCCGGGGAGAATCCCGCATATTTGGTGCCCCGGTTGCGGTCTGGGTGTTGTGCTCACGTGTTTCATCGAGGGCGTAATGCGCAAGGGTTATTCGGTGGATGAGTGCGCTGTGGTGTCCGGCATAGGCTGCTCGGGCCGGGTAGCCGGGTATCTGGAAATGGACACTTATCATACGACTCACGGCAGGGCGATAGCGTTTGCTACCGGACTGGCTCTGGCAAAACCCGATCTCAAGGTGACGGTCTTTTCAGGGGATGGGGACCTCTTTGCCATCGGCGGCAATCATTTGATACACGCCGCCCGGCGAAACATCGATCTGAAAGTGATTTGTGTGAATAATTTCAATTATGGAATGACCGGAGGCCAGGTCGCTCCCACTACGCCCCTTGGAGCCAAGACCTCCACTACGCCCTTTGGCAATGCGGAACCGGGCTTTAATTTGCCTCATCTGGCTCATGCGGCGGGCGCTGTTTATGTGGCTCGATGGACGACTTACCACCCGAGGCAACTTGTGGATTCCATCTGCCGCGCCTTTGACAAGAAAGGTTTCACCTTCGTTGAAGCGATTGCTCCGTGTCCGATCGGCTACGGTCGCCCGAACAAATTAGGATCGGGCCTTGATGAAATGCGCTACTACAGAGAGATGTCGGAGGTCAGAAACGGAGCGGACCCCAAGGACGCAGAGATAACCCTGGGTGGAAAAATCACTGTCGGGGCATTTGTGGATACCGAGCGGCCGGATTTCCTGGAAAATTATTGTTCCAGAGTAGTGGCCAAAGCTCAGCAAAAGTCCGGAGGCCGCCCGAAGGGTAGGGCAGCATGACCTCAAAGCGTGAAGTAAGGGTGGCGGGTTTCGGAGGACAGGGGATTGTGCTGGCAGGGCATATTCTAGGCAAAGCCGGGGCCCTATTCGAGAAGAAAAACGCCGTGTTTACCCAGAGCTACGGCCCGGAAGCCCGCGGAGGCTCGTGCAGCGCGGATGTCGTAATCTCGGAAGAAACTATATATTACCCCAAAGTTGAACAGCCCGGCGTCCTGGTAATCATGAGCCAGGGAGCCATGGAAACCTACGGCGGTTCCATTGATGCTGACGGCGTGCTGATTCTGGACGAGGATTTAGTTACTTTGGACCGCGAACCTGATGTCAAAACGATATACCGAGTCCCTTGCACTCGGATAGCGGAACAGATGGGGAAGAAAATAGTCGCGAATATTGTGATGCTGGGCGCTATAGCTGCGCTAGGCGGAGTGGTGAGCTACGATTCCATGCGAGAGGCGGTTTTGTCATCCATACCGCCCGGGACCGAGGATCTGAACATTACAGCCTTTAATAAAGGTTTTGAATATGGGCAGAGCCTTCTGGATCGAACCGGAGGGAAAAAGACCAATTGAAACCGATATCCGAAGGTAAAGAGGAGCATCCGATTTCCCGCGATTTGCGCATAGGCGTTTACGTCTGCCACTGCGGGAAAAACATCGGCGGGACCGTCCGGTGCGAAGAAGTAGCGGAATTCGCGCAGAGTCTACCGGGCGTAGCGCTCTCCAAGGATTCTTTGTACATGTGCTCCGAGCCAGGCCAGGAGCAGATCAAGGCTGATATCAGGGAGCACAATCTGACGCGTGTGGTTGTGGCTTCATGTAGTCCACGGCTGCACGAACCGACATTCCGGGCGACGTGTGAAGCGGCCGGTCTTAATCCGTATCTTCTTGAAATGGCCAACATCAGGGAGCACTGCTCCTGGGTGCATCTCCACGATAAAGACGCTGCCACCGGCAAGGCGAAAGACCTTGTCGGAATGGCGGTCAGTCGAGCCGCTCTGTTGCAACCCCAGCAGGAATTGACCGTCCCGGTGCTGCGCAAAGCCATGGTAATCGGCGGCGGAGTAGCCGGTATTCAGGCTTCACTCGACCTGGCCGATGCGGGATATAAAGTCTACCTGGTCGAGAAAACAGGCAGTATTGGCGGCCGAATGGCTCAACTGGATAAGACCTTCCCGACTATGGACTGCTCGATCTGTATACTTGCTCCCAAAATGAGCGAAGCGGGCCGACACCCGAACATCGAGCTGTTAACTCTTTCAGAGGTGAAAGAAGTCCACGGCCATATAGGCAATTTCAAGGTGAAGGTCCTCAAGAAGGCCCGGTACGTAAAGAAGGAGTGCAGTTCGTGCGGTGATTGCATTCAGGCTTGTCCTCAACTGGTTCCGGACGAGTTCAACGAGGGACTTTCATTCCGACGCGCCATTTACCTTCCTTTCGCGCAGGCGGTCCCGTCCACTTTTCTCGTGGACATGAATCTATGTCTTAATAATCAGGGTATCGTCGCTTGCGACAGATGTTTCCAGGCGTGTTCGCACCGATGCATAGATTTCTCTGAAAAAGACCAAATGCTCGAAATTGATGTCGGCGCCATCGTTGTGGCGACGGGTGTGGACGTTTACGACCCGACGGCCCTGACGGAACTCGGCTACGGCCGTTTCCCGAACGTGATCACTACGCTTGAATTCGAGCGCCTGATCAATGCGGGTGGCCCATCGGGAGGAGAGCTAATCCGCCCCTCGGATCGGCGCCGGCCCCAAAAAGTAGCCTTCATTCAGTGCATAGGCTCGCGCAGTAAACGCAGCAATCCGTATTGCAGCAACGTCTGCTGCATGAACACCATTAAGGATTCGCTCCTCATCAAAGAGCACTGGCCGGAAACCGAAATCTACGTGTTTTATTTAGATATACGCGCGTTTGGAAAAGGATTCGAAGATCTATTCCAAAGGGCCCGCCGCGAAGGGGTCACCTTTATACGTGGAATCCCGGGCGAAATCATCGAAGACATCAACACCGGCGATCTCACCCTATTGGGCGAGAACACCTTATTGGGGACACGTTATCGTTACACTGTCGATGCGGTAATACTCTCTGTCGGGATCATGCAGCGGAAAGATTCGGGAACGATCCAAAGGCTCCTCAACCTGTCCGCGGATACTGACGGCTTTTACATGGAAGCGCATCCGAAATTGAGGCCAGTGGATACCACGACCGGTGGGGTTTTCCTTGCAGGCGCGGCCGAAGGGCCTAAAGACATTAAAGATTCGGTAACTCAAGCATCTGCCGCGGCTTCCAGAGCCAACATTCTCATGAGCAAGGGCGAAGTCAAGGTCCCGGCCATAACCGCGTGGATTGACCCGGACAAGTGCGCTGCGTGCGGGATGTGCGCTCGTGTATGTCCTTACCATGCTATCGAGGGTGGCAAAGAGCAGGGTTATTATCAAGTTATCGAGGCTGCATGCCAGGGTTGCGGGGCATGTGTGCCGGAGTGCAAATTCGGGGCAGTGGACCAGACTCACTTCACCGAAAAGCAGATCATTGCCCAAATTGACAGTCTGCTCGCTACCGATCCACAAGAAAAGATCCTGGCCTTTGCCTGCAACTGGTGCTCATACGCCGGAGCGGATTTTGCCGGTGTGTCCAGAATGCAGTACCCGTCTAATGTGCGTATCATAAGGACTATGTGCTCGGCCCGGGTTTCTCCTGTGTGGCTCGAAAGAGCGCTGATGTTGGGAGTCGGAGGCGTGCTCGTCTCCGGATGCCATCCCGGAGATTGCCACTACAACAATGCCAACAAACATACTGCGAGGCGGGCGGAGAAATTCTGGAAGAGAATGGAAAAAGTGGGCATCAACGAGAATCGCCTGAAACTGGCATGGATCTCGGCGGCTGAAGGGTCCCTTTTCGCTCGCACTGTCGAGGAAATGGAAAAGGGCATTCGTAAATTGACCGCAAAACAAATCAAGGAAGAGGCCGAAAAATTGAAACTGTATTTGTCAAAAAAAGGTGATGCGACATGATCGGAATGAAGCTCTGGCAGCACTTCTCCAGAGAAGATCTCTACGAATGTTATCAATGCGCACGTTGCACAGGATCGTGCCCGGCTATGGAAGTGTCACCGGCCATAGGACCGCGAGAAACTATCCTCAGGTGCCTGGATTTTGGCCATGACGAGATTATCAAAGATGAACGGCTCTGGCTGTGCTGCACGTGCCATGTATGCGAGGACCGGTGCCCGCAAAAGATACCTATTTCCGAGCTGTTGGTGGCGCTGCGCAATTCCGCTGCCCGGCAGGGAAACGTGCCGGACAGGTTGATAATGGCCATTGAGCTTCTCGCCAAAACGGGCCGCTCAATGATCGTGCACCAGTTGGATGATATGAGGGCGCACCACGGACTTGAGCCGCTTCCGGCCGCTCCCGTGGAGGAGATTCGAGCGATTCTCAAAAAAACCGGCCTGGAAGAGGTGGTGGAGTTCTGAAAAAGAGGACCAGGGGGAAACTCTTTTGCAAAAGGGTGTCCCCCTGTAACCCCCTTCCGAAAACTTCTACATGGCTGCGGTAAGGTCCAGCGGAATGATGGATTTGGCTCCTGTGCTTGATGCCGATGGTCTGGAGTAATCGACTGTACGTACGAAGGTTTGGGTCCAAAGCGGGAGCCTGAAAGCAAAACATTGTTAGAGTTTTTTGGGAGGGGTCCGGGGAACCCTTTTTTACACAAAAAAGGGTTCCCCGGAAAGCTCTCCCGGAAAAGGTTATCATGAAATACGCCTTATTTTTGGGATGTGCGATCCCGATAAAATATCCTGGGTTTGAAGCGGCCACTCGTCTTGTGTGCGAGCGGCTAGGTATAGGGCTGGTGGATCTTCCTTTCTCGTGCTGTCCTCCGCCTACTTCGATGAAGCTGGTGCACTATGATTCCTGGCTGGCGCTCGCGGCGCGGAACATCTGTCTGGCCGAAGAGAGCGGGCTGGACATCCTCACGCTATGTTCCGGATGCGTGAATACGCTAAAAGAAGCGAATTTTGTTCTGAAACACAGCGACGGCAAGAAGCGCAAGGTCAACAAGATCCTCGCGGACCACAATCATCAATTTAAGGGGACAGCCACGGTTACTCATATCCTCGATGTGCTGTATCAAGATAGCGTCGCTGAGAAGATCTTCAGTGGTAAGGTGCGCGAGATACCGCTGCGCATAGGTTGTCACTATGGGTGCCATTATTCTCGTCCGCCCAGACTGATGTTTCCGCATGAATTATCCGCGGCGGAATCGTACGTCCCGGTAAAGATGGACCATCTGCTGTCATTGATCGGAGTTGAACCTACCGAATATTCCAGGAAATTTCTCTGCTGTGGTTCACCGCTGGGCAAAAACGTGGATGAGGACGCGGGTTATGCGATAACTCGCGAAAAGCTCGTTCACATAGCCGAAAGAAATATTCAGGCGTTATCTGTGATCTGTCCCGCCTGCTTCGAGCAATTCGACATGGGCCAGATGGTGTTGGCTCGTAAGACCAAAGAGAAGACTGAACATTCCCACCTTTTTCCTCACCCAACTCATAGGTCTGGCATTGGGCATGAACCCCAAAGAACTCGGCTTGGACGTCCACCGGGTGAAGTCCAAGAAGCTGCTGGAAAATATTGGTGTGAGCTGAAAGTGGTCTCCCTGTAGTATTTCAGCCCACCCTCAAATTCTTTGCTTGAAAACGTGGAATGACATTGTCGAGCCGGTAACTGTGCTGCGACCGTAGAACAGGAAAGTAATCACACCGATAGCCTGAAGTAGAATCACTGATGGTCCATGCGTCCTCCATCGCGAAGTGGTATCCTTAGTGTTTCCCCTTTAAATTATTGTTAAAGTTATTTCAGTTTTCCTGTCACATTCGGCCTGTTGAGAATGTCTTAAGGATAAGAAGGTCTCGAACTGGAAAAAGCATCCGATCTCGATTTTAGCCAATACATGTTAAATATCAATGCATCCTCGAAAGGGAGGGATGGGCGCTAGAATGACCAATTTGTCGCATAGAAGACCTGGTCTCGAAAGCGAAGCAAGGCGATAAACAGGCGCTGGATGGATTAGTCCGGGCAATTCAGGATCGGGTTTACGGGCTGGCGATACGTATGCTCTGCCATCCGGCGGACGCTGAGGACGCGACACAAGAAATTCTGGTGAAAATCGTGACTCATCTATCCGATTTTCGACAGGAAAGCGCTTTCACAACATGGGTTTACCGCATCGCCTCGAACCATCTACTCAACATGCAGCAAACGCCGCGCCGAGCGTAGAGAGATCACTTTTGAGGAATGTGAGGCAAGCGCTAACGCGGGACTGGCGGCTGCATCGGCTGACTCGACTCCTGAAGCCGAACAGGTCCTCCTAGCGCAGGAAGTGATGATGGCCTGTATTCATGTCCTGCTGCTATGCCTGGATCGAGAGGCGCGGTTGGTCTACATACTGGGAGAGCTTTTCGATGTAAGCGCCGAGCAAGGCGCACATATCATGGACACCACGCCGGTTGCGTTTCGGAAACGTTTGTCGCGAGCTAGGGCCTTGTTGCGGGATTTTATGCATAGGAACTGCGGCCTCGTTGATTCGTCGAATCCCTGTGACTGCGCTCGGCAGGTCTCGTACGCTGTCAAAACGAGGCGTATCGATGCCGCAAGGTTGCCTTTTGCACGACACCCCTGCCGAGATCAGACACGATCTGTTACTCAAGAGCAATTGGAAGAGATGAACGAAATCCAACGAGTTGCGGTTCTTTTCCGGAGCCTGCCGGAGTACGCGGCTCCCGGAAAGTTTGCTGACGGTTTGAGAGAGCTGATCGAATCAGGGAAGAATCGATGTCCTAACAACTGAATGGAGGGATGACATGAAAATCGACGAACAGGTATGGAGTCTGGTCCAGCAGCGAATGGGATACTCCGATCAGGAGATGACTCAGTTCAGAGCGGATCCCAGAAATGAAGAGATCCTTGCCAAGGCGCCTGAGCTGATGAACAAAACCATCATAGCCGAGGTTGTCCATTCGCACGGGTGCAACAGCCAACACAAAGTAGGAGACAAAATCTACATGGACGGCGCGGGCAATCTCATTTCGAAGCTTTGCCCCAGCAGAATGTGTGTTTACCTGGTCAATGCGCTGGCCACGGGCGCTTTCGCGGCTAACGAGCTATTCTACGCCGGGGTCGATCCTAATGAGATGCGATTCAAGAGGGCAGGCTGTTTCGATGTTGGGGTCCAATGCGGAGGCTGGGGTAGAGTGGTGGTGGAATTCAAGATCGAGGATCGCAAGAAATAGGAAGAGCGTAATCGTTCAGCAGGAGACACTGACGAAGGAGGGACAAGAGAGTCCTTCCCGATGTGCTCTGACTGATTGAGGGCGGAAGCCGAAAGATCCCGACAAAACCGCTATGAGGCGAATCGAGAAGGGATTCGATTTCCTCGGGTATCATTTCAGTCCGCAAGGACTGTCCCTCGCGCAGAAGACCATCGACAACTTCGTCGAAAAAGCTCTCCGGCTTTATGAGCAGAGAGCCGCCCCATCGAAGGATGAAGCGGCTGGGAGAGTACAGCCATAGGTGGGTTGGGTGGGCTGCTGAGTAACGCTTCGACGTATGAGCGACTCAGCTATTGGTTGACCAAAAATGAGATTCCTCCGCCCGGGCCAAATGACATGGGGTGCGGCGAACAAAACCCAGGACGGCAACTCGAAGAAGTTGAGGGACACGGCCGGAGTCCAAGACGCCCGTGAATTGCTGACACCCCGATGGGGTCGGCAGCGCCTGCGCAGGAGAGACTGCGTCGATCAGTCTAACCCCGGTTCCGTCAACAGATGTTTATTATGAAGGGAAGCGAAGGTGCCGCCTGGAGACCGCACCAGCAGAAGGTGAATGTTGGCGTAGTTAAGTGGTGGGAACTGATTGGTGAGCAGTGGCGTGTTGAATGGGATTGACGTAGCGATGAGGACAATACCCTGAAGGTTTGGGCAGGCGCAGTGCCGATTGAGCCATACACGACCGCTTCCGGCTGATGCCAATTCCTCTTGACCTTCAGCCCCAACAATCTCCTCAAGTCACGAGGACTCCTGAATACCGGCTCAGGCAGGGTAAACGGACTCTCGAAACTCAGCAGATTCTCCAACTGGAAGCCTACATTGACGAACCCGCCGACCGTGTTGTAATAGCCGTCGATCCGGTCGTGCCCATATTCGTATCTCAGGGTAAACACACCGTCTCTCGTGGTGAGATCCGCTCCGCCCCGCCAGCCGTATACCGCAGTCCCAATGTCAAACTGGTACCCGATGAGCTTGAGGCGCAAATCCAGGGACCTGATTGAACAAGGCATGAGAATAGCCTGCCTCCAACGTCAAAACTGTTCCCCTTGTTCCTGAAGGCGTTGATGAGGACATCTCTGGTTGAAAAGGTTTCCGTACCAGTTGAAGTTCAGGTCAATGGCGTCGTCTCCGGCAATGTTGGCCGCGAATTCCAACCCGACACCGCCGGACGAATACCACTTATTGAACAGACGGGAAGTATCATAGAAGCCGTTGACTCCCAACAAGGGTATTCGCACCCAACATCGTGCGGTAACCACCGCCGAAAGAGAGATCAACCCTGTTCGTGTTGAAGTTACGGTGAAGCCCGGAGTGGCAACGGATACGTCGGTCTCTTCCAGAAATCCCAGCCTTCGGCATGAGCCTCTCCGAACAGGACGGAATCACAACCGAGACGGAACGGAAGGACATAATCGGCGGTGAATCTTCCCGTCCTCACGTTGTTGCCGAAATAGTACAGGAAGCCCAGCTCCAAGTTAGGGATTTTGGGCAGAAAAGGGGCAAGCATACCACTGGACACAGGTATCGCATCATCCCCCCGAGAACATCCACAATCGTTCGATGGATTGCTGGGAGCGGGAAGCTGCGGAAGACCTTGTGCGCCTGCAAAGGTGGAGAGAGCACAGGCGAAAAGGAGCAAGAAAGGCAGGACGAGCAGAATCCGCTCACGAAGAACGCCGATCCCTTCATCACATACCCCCTTACTTCAAAGCCCTTGAGGTCACACATTAAATAATACACCGTAGCGACCCCGTTCCCCGGCGATGATCTCAAGAGCAAATAAATCAAAAATCACAAGAAATTCAGGTGAATATTACGTGAAGGCGGCAGAAGGTGTCAAGAAAATTGAGAACTTCGGGCTGAAGACGCCTAATAATTCGTGGCTGGGCACGTTCATACAGATAGTTCAGTACAATTCAAGATGGTTATCGCCCATAGCTGGGACAATCCGAATCTTGTTTCCTGCTGAACGGTTACGAAAGAGCGATTCGGCTCAGTGGCGCTTCATTTCTGCTTGTTTGTAAGTTGCCGGGTTCCTGCCCCCGTTCAAAGGAGGGGCAAGGTTTGCCCAAGTAAAGATTTTAGGGTCCTCGTTTCCGCCTGCCTGCATCTGAAACAATACCATGTTATACTGACCTGAATTGAACATCAAACCATAGAGTTGGCAAGTTGCAGGGCTGACCTGCGCCTAAGTTTGAGATCGCTCAAAGGGGCAGGCGCCCGCGACATGCTGATTCAAGGTTGTGACGGTTTAGGACAGGTAGTTTCCGAAACTAAAAACGTTGAGGCAAAGTCATGACTGAAAAGAAGAAACCCCCGCTCAGCCGAGAGGGAATCCAAGAACTCCGCGAAGATCTGATGGTAGCCGATAGTCTCACCAGAATAGAAAACACGCTTATGGTTCTGTCCGGGAAGGGCGGGGTAGGTAAGAGCGCTGTGGCGGTAAATCTCGCCGCGGCCCTGGCCGGCTCCGACAGACAGGTAGGCCTTTTGGATATAGACATTCATGGGCCAAGTATCCCGACACTCCTGAAACTGGAAGGATCGCTGGTCTCCGCGAGATCCGAGCGTGGCCTCGTGCCGGTGAGATACAACGATAATCTTAAGGTGATGTCCATCGAATTCATAATGAAAGAAGATGCCGGAGAAGCCATAATCTGGCGCGGACCAATGAAGCATCAAATGATCCGGCAATTTGTCGGCGAGGTTCACTGGGGAGATTTGGACTTTCTCATCATTGACGCTCCGCCTGGGACCGGCGATGAGCCCCTTTCCATATGCCAAATGGCGCCCCCTAGATCTCAGGCGATCATAGTCACTACACCTCAAGAGGTAGCGCTAAAAGACGTCAGAAAATCCATACGCTTCTGCAAAGCTCTTGGTTTGCCCATATTCGGGATAATTGAGAACATGAGCGGATTCACTTGCCCTGACTGCGGGGCGGAACACCAACTCTTCAAGAGGGGCGGCGGAGAACAGCTCGCTATCGAAACAGGCTTCCGTTTTCTCGGACGAATTCCTTTTGATCCTCGGCTGGTCACAGCATCGGATGAAGGAAAGCCGTTCGTTCTCGAATACCCCACCTCGCCCACTGCACGGGCTTTTGACGCTGTCACAGCGCCGATATTGGCGTTAAGCCCGCCAAAGATGAGGAAACATTGAGTTCAGGCGAATAGCGCGCGGGATGATTATATAAAATTTAGATCTTGGGGAGAAATGCGGTCCCTCCATTCTGACGCAACTAGAGGGGCGTTATCAATGTTTCCGATTCGCGATAATAATCCGACAGATACAGTCCCTACAGTGACAATTATTTTAATCGCGCTAAACAGCTTGGTGTGGATCTATGAAGTTTCTTTGGGTTCACAATACTGATAAATGTGGTTCAAATGATTGTTGAACAACTGCTCACAGCTTATCTAAAACGCAGACATTCCAGAATTCTGAAACTGGATAATTTCAGCAATTTGGATTCGGTACGGCCGGAGCCTGGAAGGGAATATCTCCTTTACGTTCACATACCGTTTTGCGAAGAGCTTTGCCCATACTGCTCATTCAATCGGTTTCCGCTGGATAAAGATCTGGCAAGGGAATATTTCGAGGCGGTCAGTCAGGAGGCGCTTCTCTACGCGGACCGCGGATTCGATTTTCAATCGGTTTATGTGGGGGGAGGCACGCCGACAGTCCTGCCGGAGGAGGTTGGCAGGTTACTTGATCTGCTGCGGAACACGTTCAGCATAAGGGAAATATCCCTGGAGACAAATCCGAATCATCTGACCGACCACATTGTAAAAATATTACAGCAGGGCGGTGTCAAGAGACTTTCGGTGGGGGTGCAAAGCTTCGACGACAATCTGCTTAAGCAGATGGAGCGATATCATAAATACGGCAGCGGCGCCGAGATCCGTGACCGGCTCGGGCGCCTGATGGGCGCCTTTGATACTCTCAATGTTGATATGATGTTCAATTTTCCTACTCAAACCATGTCCATGCTGGAATCGGACGTGCAAATTATTAAGGCGATCAAGGCCGATCAGGTGACATTTTATCCTCTTATGGTATCAGATATGACTCGTAGGGACCTTGCAGCTAAATTCGGGCCTGTCAGTTATCGGCAGGAGAAATTATTTTATGAACAGATTGTCGCGATGCTTAGAGAAGAGTATTCTTGTGGGACCGCATGGTGCTTCTCGCGTCAACATACGATGATAGACGAATACATCGTGGATTATGATGAATATGTCGGAATCGGAAGCGGGTCCTTCGGCTACATCAATGGCGCCTGTTTCGCCAACACGTTTTCGATTCCTGACTATTTGCAGGCGATAAAAGACCGGAAATTGCCGATTTTGGCCAAGCGGGAATTCTCGATTAAAGAGCAGATTCAATATGATTTCATGATGAAACTCTTCGGGATGTCACTGGATCTGAAAAAAGCAGAAGAAAAATACGCCGGGCGGTTCCTCAAGACTTTGTGGAAAGAGACTCCGCTCCTGCGGTTGATGGGAGCGCTGGACGAGGACAACGGCGTTCTTCGGCTAACCCCCAAAGGCCAGTATTTATGGGTCATAATGATGAGAGAGTTTTTCACCGGTGTAAACAATTTTCGCGACATTTGTCGCGCTGCAATCAAGGGCCCCAACGAATGCGTTCAGTAATATTCCGACAGTATCGATCATAAGGAGTATCCCCTATGCCACAGCCCACATATGAGGCTCTGCAAAGAAGGGTTAAAGAATTAGAGAAGATAACCGGCGAACTCATAGATAGAGAGATGGACGCCGAGCAGATGGAACTGTTCGAACTTTCCATATTGCACAATGTTTCCCAGGCATTGGTCTCCACACGTGAGCTGGATGAGCTGCTCACGATAATAATTGACGCCGTAAACAAAAGCCTTTTGACGGAAGGCGCCGGGGTCCTTCTGTACGATGAGAATCGAGGCGACCTTTACTGGCGAGAAGTTCGAGACGCTCGACGGATTTTGGCGCCCCAATCCGAGCGGATCAGAATGCCGCTGGACGCTAGCATCGCCGGCTGGGTATTCCAAAACAATAAACCTGCCAGGGTCAACGATACCTCCAAAGATGCCCGTTATTATTCTGAGATTACGAAAAAAACCGGATTCGCAATACGGAAGGTCCTGCAGGTCCCGCTGAACACGAGAGACAAAACCATCGGCGTGCTCATGGCCATGAACAAAATTGGCGGCGATTTCACCGAGCCGGACGAAGAGCTGCTCGGGGCCATGGCCAACAACATTGCTCTCGCTATAGAGAATGCGACTGTTTATGAAAAACTGAAAAAGAGCAGAGACGATTTGGAGATGATCTATCGTTCCAGCATGGCCCTTGCCACGACTATGGATCTCGACCATCTCCTGGAAGTCGTTATTGGCGAGCTGCGAAGCGCCATGGACGTCGAGGCCGCTGGCGTGTTGCTTTATGACGAGCGCCAGGGCGATCTGTACTGGCGAGAAGTGCAGGATGACAAAGGTCTCCTCGATCCGAAAACAGCCGATATGAGATTGCCTCTCGATAAGAGCATCAGCGGCCAAGTTTTTCAGACCGGTGAATCGGTGCTTTTGAATGATCCGACCAACAACCCGAAATTCTTTTCCCCATTTGTAAGTCGGACCGGTTTTCAGTTTCGCAATGAAATTTTGGTTCCGTTGCACACCCGAGAGAAAACTATCGGAGTGCTGGTAACTATTAATAAGAGGGAAGGCCAGTTTTCGGAGGACGATCTCCAGTTATTACAGTCGCTGGCCGGCGTCGTCGCTATGGCCGTGGAGAATTCCACGTTTTTCCAGGAAATGCTGGACGCGTTCCGCGAACTGGAAGATCTAAACTTGGTCAAGTCCAAGATCCTGAATCACCTGTCTCATGAATTGAGGACTCCGCTCGCCATTATCCGGGGAAGTCTCGTCAACATGAGGAAGAAACTTAATGATATGGGGATAGAGGATTTTGAACGTTCGCTTGAAAGAATGGAACGCCACATCCAAAGCTTGAATCGACTGGAGGCCCAGGTCGAAAGCATAATGATGACCGGATACGCGTGGGAGAGGCGGTATATTTCGGGTTTCTTAGATGCCGCGTTGGACCTGATGGAAGTTCAAACGGAGTACACCCCGGAAATTCAGCGGGCCACTTCCATAATTGCAACATGGTTGGAAAAAACTTTTCCCACAAGACGGGACGAGTTGGAGCGAATAAAGATAAAGGATTTTGGAGACAAAGTATTGGAGCTGATTAAAGGCAAAGCCCAAGAAATGGATCGAAAGGTCCGGCTCGACTTCCGCCTGAATAATACAGCGGAGCTTCTTATTCCGAGCCATGTTTTGCAGGCGGTAATCGAGGGGCTTGTCCGAAACGCCATAGAGGCCACTCCCGATCATGGTTTGGTAAAGGTGACCGGCGTCTTGCAAGGGGACAGATATATTCTAACGGTTAAAGACACAGGGATAGGTATACCTGAAAAAGATCAGGAACGCGTGTTCCAAGGCTTTTATCCCGTTCAAGATACCGAGAGCTATGCGAGCAAACGTCCATACTCGTTTAACGCGGGCGGGAAGGGTATTGATCTGCTCAGGATTAGTATGTTTTCAGAGCTTTACGATTTCAGGCTTTCTTTTACCAGTTCTCGCTGCTCTTATATCAAGGAGGCCGGTGACAGTTGGACAGGGGACGCTGGTTTCTGCGAGGAATGCAAAGGCTTGAGGGAATGTCCCAATGGCGGTGGATCGGAATTCGTGGTGGATTTCCCGCTGGCGCATGCTAGCAGCCTGGCGGCGAGTGGAAGACCGGCGAGGCACAGACTTCAGGCAGAAAACTGATTACCTGGACAGTGTAAATTATCTCCTCTCCATTAAATAATTACGGAATTCCCGCAGCGCCCGCCCCCGGTGACTGACACGGTTTTTTGCTTCTCGGTCCATCTCCGCGAAGGTAAGTCCGGAACCCGGATAATAAAATATCGGGTCGTACCCGAAACCTCCTGAGCCACGCATCTCGCGGATTATTTTTCCTTCACACGCCCCTTTGAACAGCTTTTCGTATCCATTGGGGGCGATCAGGGCCAAAACGCATATGAATCGAGCGGTGCGCGACACATCGGGAACGTCCTTCATCTCTTCGAGTATACGGGCGCACTTCTCCTCGTCCGAGGCTCCTTCGCCCGCATACCTCGCTGACAAGACCCCCGGCCTCCCGTTTAATGCGTCAACACAGAGTCCGGAATCATCCGCCAGGGCCGCGATTCCGGTGGCCAGCGCCATGACTCGGGCCTTTTTCAAGGCGTTTTCCTCGAACGTTTCTCCATCTTCAACCACGTCCGGTAATTCGGGAAAGGAGTTGAGTGACAGGAGTTCTATAGAAATATTTTGCAGTATGGCGCGAATCTCGTTGATTTTTCCGTTATTTCTGGTGGCGACTAGGATTTTGGCGGGAGCATTTTTCATAACGGCGTGATCGGAAGACTCATTTCCCCATGGAGATTCGGCCGACTCGGCTCGGCCTAAAAAACATGGTGTTCAAATCGTTCTTCCCTACATCCGCGAGTTGGACCGGGTCGTAGGAGGAGCGTCCATCTGCCCAGGCCCGCACCTGGTCTTTATAATGGGTCGAAAAGAAATGAGCGGAAATACCCATGGGACTTGCCACAAAAATCTTTGGTGGGTCGGTCAAATCCGATATTTGCCTCAGCGATACGCCTTCAAAAACGTTGAACGGTTGTTGAGAAGACCCGCCCGCAAAATTTATTGTATCTACGGATCCGGAAATAGGCACAGGCCCCACTTGGTACAAGAATTCCATAAATTTTGAACGAAGCGTAAGCGGGTGCGCAAAGGTCACAGTATGAATCTCGCCCCACTTCCACTTTGACGGGTCACCTCCCATCAGTTTCTTGCCTCTTGTCACCGCCTTTTGAAAGCTCGTAATCAATGTCTGTTCCGGGCTAATGCCTGCCAGCCACTCTTTCTGACCGTGCAAGAAAATCTTTCTTACCGCTCGCGATCCGAGAGGACAACGGCTGGCGAATTCCTCATAAAGAGGGTCTCCTAATGGAGTACGAAACAAATCCTCCAGCAGGGACTGGCTCCAAAGGCCAAAAGTCGCTGCCGCCGGTGATTCCTTGGTCATCTGAAAATCCCATGAACCAAGGATCTTTACAGCTTCCTGTTCTATTCCGGTCTTCTTGATCTGTCCGTCGAGCGCTTTCAAGAGAATTGGAGTCAAATCGTGGGCCAGGGACGAAAAAGAATCGTTCTGTAGCTTCTCGGATAGCGCACGATGAAACGGCTGATTGTCCGCGAGGAACTGAGTAATTCGCGAAGTCTTCGCCGCATCATTCCAATAACAGCTTACAAAGTAAGGATAATGCATTCCTCCCGGGCGATTGTCTGTGGCTATTGCCGGCCCGGTTGACGGATCGGTAACCGCCGGAAGCTCATTGAAGGGAACATATCCGAGCCAATCATGAACCCCGGTCCATGCGGGCTGAGGAACAATGCCATCACTGTACGGGGAACGAACAGGAATGCGACCGGCCGACTGCATTCCCCAGTGGCCTTGGTCATCTGCCCAGGCCACATCCATGCACGGAGCGACAAGCGGCTTCAGGGCCGATTTTACAGCAGCGCCATTCTCTGCCCTGTTCAGTCGTAAGAGAGCAGGGACCAGTCCCAATCCATCGCGAGCCGTCCATCGAAGAGACAAGACCGTATCCTTGTTGAAATCGGAGACCAGTGGTCCCGTTTCCGTCCACCGAACCACCCGATTAACCGATGAACTTCCCCGAACGCGATATTTTTCGTTTCTTTCCTCGATCTTGTTCCAATGATCGATTCTCCAATAACGCTGATCGGCTTTAGGATCGAGCTTTTCAATGAAGAAGTCTGCGTCGTCTGCGGGCGATGAAATGCATCCCCAGGCTAGGCGCCGATTGTTGCCTACAACGGCCGCAGGAATTCCTGGAACAAATGCGCCGGACAAAGAAAAATCGCCGGCGACCAAATGCGCCCTGTACCAAAATCCGGGCGCCGACAAAGCCTGATAGACGGAAGAACAAACAGTTGGTTTGCCGTTGCGACTTTGTGCGGGATCAGCAGACCAAATGCACCCTCCTCGAAATCCTGGAACGCGTCCTAAGAAATTTCCGGCCCCAGGTCTAGCAAAGAGGGCTCCCTTCGGTTCCCACCCGGAAAGCTCCGAACAAACAAAGCCGGTAAATGAGGCGGGGTCCGTAGGCCAGAGCTCCATCGCCCGGTCCTTGCCCAAACGCCCCAGGATTCGGGTCATGACGGGGTCGATGCGGACGGCGGGTGAGCTGTCCCAGGCAAGGGCCAAACATATAGACACGATGTCATCGGGCGAAAACGGTTCGGGCCGATACTCAAGGAAGGAAAACTCGACCGGAAGTTTCTTTGCATGGGCTGAAATATACTTGTTGATCCCCTGAATGAATTTTTCCAGCCATTTTTTCTCATGTTCCGCCAGGGTTCCCGGATATTCCTTTATCCGCACGGAAGCCTTTACTGTCCTCATCAAATGGTCGCCATCCAGGTAATCGGACCCTAGAATTTCCGCAAGCCGCCCCTGACCCGCTCGCCGAAAGTAGTCCATTTGCCACAGTCGATCTTGCGCCATCACGTATCCCAGGACAAAAGCTACATCCTCTTCCTTCTCTCCAATTATGGAAGGAATCCCGTTTGCGTCCCTAATTACTTTCACATCGGCGCTCAAGCCCGGAGTTTCGACCAGAGATTCCCCGACGGGTAGCAATGATAGAGCGAAGAAGTACACCCACAGGCGCCGGCGCCGGCGAGCAAAATTAATAACGCAGGCGCCACTGTAAAGAACCGCATCAAAAAGTCCGGATCAAAATCTATCTTGAGCAGATCTTTGAAATTGATCAACCGGGGATGCCTCCCAACAATTTGTCCACCAGTTCGGCGCTTGCGCCGTACGGATCTTTACGCCTCGCGATTATCTCACTCACGACTCGGTCCAGGGCGGCTGCCCCTCCCAGTCTTTCCAGCGCCGTTTCCATAAGGTTTTCCCGAAGTAGGTCAAGAAGCTGATTCCGGATTCTCCGTTGCTCCAGCGCGGCCAATTTGCTGTTATCGTGAGCCACAAGGTGTTGACGGTGATCCAGCATTGTTTGATAGAGTTCATCAACTCCACGATCTTCGAGGGCCACGGTATCTATGACGGGAGGCATCCAGCCGGAATTTCGGTATTTTTCGGAAGACATCCCCAACATGAATCGAATCTCTCGCACTGTCTTGGCCGCGCCTTCTCGGTCAGCCTTATTAACTACAAAAATATCGCCGATCTCCATGAGACCGGCCTTGATGGCCTGAATATCGTCTCCCATTCCCGGGACCGTTACCAATACAGTGGTATGAGCGTTGTGGACGATATCGACTTCATCCTGCCCAACTCCCACGGTTTCCACTATTATTACGTCTTTTCCCATAGCGTCCAGCACGACGATGGCATCCGCTGTGGAACGAGTGAGTCCGCCGAATGTGCCTCGCGTCGCCAGAGACCGAATAAATACCCCTTCATCCATAAAATGCTTCTGCATCCTGATTCGATCGCCAAGTATTGCGCCTCCGGTGAACGGGCTAGTGGGATCAATAGCGAGCACTCCCACTGTTTTGCCATTCTGCCGGAACTTGGTCACCACGCGATCTACCACGTGTCGATTTGCCAACCCCCGGTGAGCCTGTGAAACCTATGATATGGGCTCGTCCGGCGTGTTTATAAAGCTGCGCGAGCTCTTGGAAGACCCCGCGTTCTCCATCATCTATGCGTCGAATCAGCCGGGCGGTGGCCCGCATATCGCCTTTAAGTATTTTTTCAGCCAGCAACTGTTTCTTACCTCAATTTTATGGGCCGGGAACGGTCCTGTGTGTCCACAGTCGGCTCAAATTAACACCGGGCCACAGTTGATGCGCCGGACCGGTCGAAAGAAGGCGACGCCCAAACCAGTGGCCGCGCTCTATTGGTAGGAGCCGAAGATCATATTGTCAAGAACAAATCATGGGTTATATTTTGTTTCTTGATCTATGGTTGACAAATTCTGTATCATTCTGAAATTACGTATGACGTCAGAATGAAGGCGTTCCTGTCGGACTGGAGTAGCGACCAAACGCGCAAACCCAAGGCTGTTCAGTGATGGAGGGGCGGTATTTTCGTGAACGTGCCAGAAATATTGGATAAACTGGAAGAAGACCGCGAAACCATCAGGGGCTTCAGTGTTCGTCGCCTCGGGACATTTGGTTCGTACGCCCGCGGTGCACAAAGCGAGGCCAGTGACATAGATTTTCTTGTAGAGTTTGAGCGGCCCACCTTCAAAAACTATTTTGGCCTCAAGTTTTTCCTGGAAAAGCTCTTTGACGGTAAAGTGGACTTGGTCTTCAAGGACACAATTAAGCCGCGGATCCGCAACACGATTCTGGAGGAAACAGTCTATGCCGAGGGACTATAGGCTCTATTTGGATGACATCCTCGAACCCAAGGGGCTAAATATTGACCGGGCTGCGGCCCTTTTTGTATCGAATTTGTCAAAGGATGTAGACCTCACGGGCAGACTCCTATATCATTGCGCTTCCGTCGGCGAAAGGAGATTAGATGGCGCAGCGTTACCAGCAGTTTCTCGGATCCAAGCCCGGGCTAATTATAGAAATTGTCGATGATTCGAATTCACCTTTTCTGGTGAGAAGTGAGGAGGGTTTCGAATTCCGTCTAGCTGCGGATGATTTCCGAAATTATTACAAGAAAGAACAAAGTCCTACGCCACCCGAGTGGGGTCACCTGATCACAAATGAAAAGACCGGTCTGGTAGACTGTGTGCTAATGGCGGAAGTCATGGAAGTCATCCATTCATTTGAACCGATATACCAGGATTTCGACAAGGCCAGAGCGTTTGTCAGGGAGGCGGCCAAGTTTATGCGGGACAGACCCGAGAACAGCTTGGCGACATTGCGTGAATGGATCGCCGGATCGGCGTGGCAGGATGTCAAGCTCTCGGATGATGATTTGCGCCGGATGTTGGATATTCGGAAGGAGATTTATCCATGTCTCATCAGCGAGTTATGCGCAGCGGGGCGGTTCCCGTTCTTGCAGAGTAGCGGGTTTACGGGCGCGTCCGCGGAGGAGGAACTTGTTCGAAAAACACAGAAGATCGGGCGATCCGCGGCTGGAAAGAAATTTCAAGGCGCGAAGACTGTTCAAGCTCGTCAGGTCCGAATGAAAAACGTGGAGATGGAGGTTTCCGGCGACATCCTGACACTTCAGATGGATTTGACAAAGGATTTCGGGCCGTCAAAATCAGGCAAAACTATTATCGTCGCCTCCACGGAAGGCAATAAAACAGTGCCCGGTCGTGACGAAAAGATTGGACTGAATGTTTACAGACAAGAATCGAAAAAGGGTAAGATCGGACGGCGCCGCAGTTTCAAGAATGTTGAACTGGAATTGCAGGGGGAAATCCTCCGGATTACCGTGGATCTGTCAAAAGAATTGGGACCTTCCAAGTCCGGAAAGACCACTATTATTGCTTCCACGGAAGGCAACCAAACAGTTTTCGGCAGAGAAGAAAAAATAGGCCTGAATGTCTATAAAAAGGAGGCGTGACAGGCGCACATGGGCAGCGCCCTCGGCTCCAAGAAAAGACATCACCGCTGAGACCGCGGAGAACGCAGAGAAGATTTTAGAAATAATCGTTTCTCGGCGCTCTCAGCGTTCTCTGCGGTGAGATACCATATTTCACCGGGGAGGATGTTTTCATGTTCGTTTTTGGGACCGCTGATGACGTATTCGGTATGGCAATTCGAATCGAGGAAAACGGTTTTGCCTTTTATAACGGCGCAGCAAAGAAAACTCAGGAAACGACAGTAAAGAAGCTTTTTGAAGAATTAGCCAATATGGAACAGGGACACGTCACGGCCTTCAAGTCATTGAGGGCCACAATGCCCGCCACGCTCCTCGATCCGCCGGTTTGGGACCCCGAGGGACTTGCGGAAAGTTACCTTCAGGCTACTGCTGACACCCACATCTTTACCGTGGAGGCCGCCCAGGATCGTCTGCAAGGGATCGACAACGTAGATCAGGCCCTTGACATGGCCATTCAGTTTGAAAAGGATTCCGTCGCATTCTTTCTGGGAATGAAGGAACTGCTATCACAGCAGGACGGCAAAGACGAAATCGACAAACTCATTGGCGCTGAAATGGAGCATATAAGGATGATCTCACGAGCCAGATGGGCTCTCAGCCGAGGCGTTTCCGCGCACGTTGAATAGGCTCACTCGCTTGTGCGTGTTTGAAGTAACTCAATTTGTCTTGAGGTGATTCGCCCGAGGAGCGGCGCCGGTTACGGCAGCGCCTTCTGCTCTGTAAACTTATGAAGGCATACTCATCGCCTGTTTGTCGAACACGGTCACCAGCGGAATTGACAGTTGCCGAGAGAGGCTCTCCGCGAGTCCCGACCATCCCCGGTCTCTCTTGGGCGCCGCTTTCATTTTGGGTGAATCAAGGACGACCACAGCCACGTCTTTGTGTCGCTTCGCGTAATTGAATAACTTCTGGTTTACGTCCCCAATTCGAATCGTTATCTTAAAGGGAATGTTTTCGCGTTCAAGTCTTTGCAAAAGAGTCACAATGTGGGTGGACCCCAAGGACATCCTGCGACTCAGCAAATCGTAATCATTGGAATTATCGTTCCTATCTATTATCTGCAAGATGTCGATTTCGGCTTCCATTCGCTGACAAAGTCTCACGGCGTAATTGAAAGTATCTTCATCAGGTGTTTCACCTTCTATAACCAAAAGAACGGTCTGGAAGCGCTTCGAAGGTTGCAGCATTTCCTGGGCGGTTTCAAACTCTCCCTGCTCCGCAAAAGCCACCGCAGCCAAACGAGCCATCAGGCGGTTTTTCAGTCCGGCTTTCTTGGAATCCTTTGGACCGCTGCCGGCCTGGTCTCCAAAGACTCCAACAGATGGAGCGTCTGCTTCTTCCGGTCCGTTCTCATTGTTTCTGTTCATGAATTCCTCCGATGATTAAAACTAAGCAAATGCCGTGCCACACGACGATTGTCCTGATTTTTATAGCGATAACTAGCATATCCACCACATCGCTCGATCTCCGCGAATTCTAAGTGTTTCAGGTTGCAACAATCGTTATTGAAAAATGACGTCTAATCAGATAAGATAGTCAGTCGGTAACCTCGATTGCGAATATTAGACTCTTGACGCCAAGTCGTGTTTCATATTGAATCAACGTAACGTAACTAATTAAATACTCTGTCGCATTTCACGATCGATTTGGAAAACCATCTCCAGGAGTTTGCAAATGCCGACGTCGGCCTTCAGTATACGACACAAAATAATAATAGCTTTTGCCGCCGTGTACCTCTTTATGGCCGCCAGTTTCCTTGGGTCATACTATTTCATGCGGCAATCGGAAGAAAAAATCGTTTACTTGGAAGACGTCAGTAAGATGGAAGAGTCTGTCTTGGAGATCAGGCGGTTCGAAAAGAACTTCTTTCTGTATGGCGATTATCAGTCGCTCCAAACCGTTCTGTACCATCTCACGAGAGTCCGGGACATTTTAGGCAAGAATTTTGCAAAAATGGGGGAGCTTTCATCCAACGAGGAAGTAGCCGGTTTTAAGGAGAACATTGCGGAATATGAGGATGTGATATCGCGGTGCATGCAATTGGCCCCGGATGACAGCTGTTTTTCCTCCCCCGGCGCCCGTGCGGAATATGACGCCAAGATCAGGAAAATCGGGTCCTCGGTTTCGCATTTTGCCGAGGCTGTGGCGCGCAAGAAGAGAGAGTCCATCAAGCAAACTATGGCCACTGCCATCAAACTCCAACTCTTGGCTTTTGCGCTGGTGGGGGTCGGGCTTCTGGGCGTCGGCAGCTTTCTGTTCGCAAAGGTGATGAAGCCACTGATATTATTGGAACAAAGCACAAATGATATCGCCAGGGGTCGATTCAGGCCCATTGAAAATGTCCCGCCGGAAAAGGAGATCCGCGAGATTTTTGAGTCCTTCAACAGGATGGCCGCGCAACTGAAAACAAGAGAAGAACAACTTGTCCAATCCAAGAAGCTCGCCTCTCTGGGCACAATGCTCGCCGGTGTAGCGCACGAGGTGAACAATCCACTGTCAAATATCTCGTCCTCCTGCGAGATCCTGCTTGAGGAGCTGGACGACGGAGACAAAGACTTTCAGCGAGATGTTCTGAGAAGAGTTGTGGAGCAAGTCGACAAAGCCCGAAGCATTGTGCTCAATCTCTTGGAATTTTCCAGAAACAGAGAATTTTTCAAAGAACCGCTCAAGTTGAAGGAAGTCATTGATAACACCATACGACTTCTCCATGGAGAAATACCGGCTACGGTTCGGCTTTCCACCCAGATTCCTGAAGAACTGACAATATTCGCGGACAAGCAAAGAATTCAGCAGGCGTTTATGAACCTCATTTCAAACGCGGTTCAGGCCATTCAGAGTGAAGGCAAAGTAGAAATTGTAGCGGACAAATCGCGCGATGGTATGGTGACAGCGATAATCAGCGACACCGGGGTCGGAATCAGTCAAGAGGATTTGCCAAAGATATTCGACCCCTTTTTCACCACTAAAGATGTGGGTAAGGGCACAGGTTTGGGCCTGTTCATAACTCATGACATCGTGGTCAGACACGGAGGCTCAATAAGGGCCACAAGCGTACCTAGGAAAAGGGACCATATTCACTGTCGGACTTCCGGTGGAGGGCGTTCAGAATGAATAATGCGCCACGACTGCTTGTGATCGATGATGAAGAAATGGCCCTTACCAATCTTGAGCACATTCTGAAGAAGCAAGGCTACGACATCGTGACTGCCAACACAGGCCCGAGGGGACTTGAGCTGGCTCGAAGCGGCGGATTCGACATCGTAATTACCGATCTTCGTATGGAAAAGGTGGATGGGATGAGAATCCTGGAAGAGTGCCGGGCCATTAATTCATCATGCGAAGTAATAATGATAACAGGGTACGCGACAGTGGACTCGGCTATCGAAGCGATGAAAAAAGGCGCCTACCATTACATAGCGAAGCCCTACAGAATAGACGAGGTTCGAAAAACCGTAGCGGAGGCGGTTGAGAAGATCAGGTTGAAAAAAGAGAACCTCCAGCTAAAAGAGGATTTGAAAAAATTCAAGGCGGCTGGCCAAGTAAAGATAATTACTAAAGATCCGGCAATGATCAAGATTCTTCGGATAGCCGATCAGATCGCCGGCACGGACTGCAATGTTCTGATTACCGGTGAGTCCGGAACAGGAAAAGAGCTTCTGGCGCAATTTATCCATGAGCGCAGCTCGCGAAGCGGGCAACCCTTAATGGCTGTCAATTGCGGCGTATTTAATGAGGAACTGTTGACCAATGAGCTTTTTGGCCATGAGAAAGGCGCTTATACGGGCGCTTACTCAGCAAAGCCGGGTATCATAGAATTGACAAAGGGTGGGACTCTGTTCCTGGACGAAATCACTGAGATGTCATCCGGTATGCAGGTAAAACTCCTCAGAGTTATACAGGAGAGGCAAATGATGCGAGTGGGTGGCACATCCACCATAACGGTGGACGTGCGATTCATTGCCGCAACCAACCGTAATATCCAGCAAGCTGTCCAGTCAAACGAGTTTCGTAAAGATCTTTATTACCGCTTAAATGTGGTCTCGCTGGAGTTGCCTCCGCTCGCGTCACGAAGAAATGACATACCCATTCTGGCGCAGCATTTTTTGCAGAAACACTCCAAACTTATGTCAAGACAAGCTCCTTCTCTGTCTAAGGAAGTGATTGAGATTTTGAAGGATTATGATTTCCCCGGCAACATCAGAGAACTGGAAAATATTATAGAGCGAGGAATTGCCCTGGCAACCGACGATCTGATTACTCCGGAACATTTGCCTGATGACATAAGGGACTTGCAGATTAGCGCCTTCCGAAAGAAGGACGGGAAGCTGCCCACCCTGGAGGAACAGGAGGTCGAATACATAAAGCGGGTACTGGCCGAAACGGGCGGGAATAAGACAATGGCCGCCGAAACCCTCGGCATCGATAGAGTATCGTTGTGGAGAAAAATCAAGCGCTACAGCCTGGAATGAATCAGCGCTGGGAGAAGGCGGCCGGCCCGTAAAGCCCCCTCGCCGAACTATTCCCATTCATGAGGATTTTTATCAGCACGCAGGAAAGACGATCTAATGAAGAAAACGACCTTCAAGATTCGACGAAAGATCATTGTGGCCTTTCTTTTTTGTTTTCTTTCCGTCCTCATGTTCGCTGTCCTTAGCTTTCAAATTCATCGGGAAATCGGACACAGACTGAGGCTTGTGGAAGTGGCCGACGATCTTGTCAATGATCTCTTGGAAGTCCGGCGTTTCGAGAAGAACTTTTTCTTGTACAAGGAATACGACAGCCTTGTTCAGGCCATGGCGTACGTGGATCGCGTCGAGGGGCTATACCTGAAAAACGAACCGCACATTTTGAGATTAGCCGGAGACCACAAGAGATTATCTTTCCCTCAGACGCTTTCCCGGTACAAAGAAACGCTTGAAAGAATCCAAACCAAGCTCTCGCAAGAGGGCGCTGGAAAAGAGTCGCCTGACCTCGCAAAGTGGGAAGAGTCGTTGCGAAGTATCGGACAAAACCTGTTGGAGGTGGCGGGCGCTTGGGCCAAAACGGAGCGGGCAAAAATCGAGCGACTCTTCCAGTGGGCCCTGATTCTTTTCGTGATCTCGATGCTATCGTTTGGCGCGCTGGGTGTGTTCGTGGCGTTCTACATTTCCCGCCTGTTGACACGACCGCTAATTCAAATGCAGCAGGCTATGGAAAAGATCGCAAAAGGCGATTTCACTCCCATTCACAGTGATTTGCCTCACTCCGAAGAATTTACTCCGTTGTTCATGGCCTTTAACAGGATGATCAGTGAATTGGAGGAAAGACAAGAGCAATTGGTGCAGGCCAGGAAAATTTCTGCGATAGGCACCTTCACGTCGGGAATCGCTCATGAACTTAATAATCCTGTGAACAACATCGTCCTTACAGCGGAGGCGCTGAAAGAAGATTTCCCCGAGTTGGAGGGGGAAGAAGCTTTGGCCATGATTCAGGACATTCTCGTTCAATCCGAGCGAGCATCCGAAATAATCAAAAATCTCCTGGATTTTTCCCGTTCGGAGCGGCCGGAAGTCGTATCTATTTCTATTCCCTCGGTGATAAGCGACACACTGAGACTGGTCCGAAATCAATTGTTGCTGGCCGGAGTCGAAGAGGTAGCTGAAGTTCCTCCTGATCTTCCGCAAGTTTATGGCGAGTACAAAAGCCTTCAGCAGGTGTTTCTCAATTTGTTTATCAATGCGATCCACGCCATGCCCGAAGGGGGTAAGCTTTTAATAAAGGGCCGTGTCTCAGATGATCGAGAATGGGTTAGCATCGAGGTAATTGACACCGGTATAGGAATTGAACCCGAAGACATACCCCACATCTTCGACCCATTCTTCACGACCAAAGAAGTGGGGAAGGGCACGGGGTTAGGTTTGTCCGTAAGCTATAATCTTATTCGGAAGCACGGAGGCAGCATTGAGGTTGACAGTGAGCCGGGTCGTGGCACGACCTTCACGGTCAATCTCCCCACGAATCGCAGTCAAATGATCCCGGAGTTCAGTTAAGAGGACGAAATGCGTATTGCCGTAATCGACGATGAATCCATCGTGCGCACACGACTAAGAACCGCGTTGGAAAAACAGGGATATACTGTTTCCTGTTACGGCTCGGGAGAGGATTTCCTGCCAAGTCTCAGCGATTCATTCGATCTGGTTTTCCTGGATATGATGCTTCCGGGAATGAACGGAATAGAGGCGCTGAAACACATAAAATCGCGTTCCGCGGATACCGAAGTGATTCTTATAACAGGTTACGCGTCGATTGATTCAGTTGTTGAAGCCATTAAGCTCGGGGCTTTTCATTATCTTGCCAAACCATTAAGACTGGAAGAAATAAAGCATTTAGCCGCCAGAGCGCTGGAGCGCAAAGGACTGGTCAGGGAGAACCGGGCCCTTAAATCCCGTTTGGAAGAAGGCGAGGGCTGGGGTGAGATGATCGGTGTCAGCCCGGGAATAAAACATGTCTTCACAATGATTTCCAAAGTCGCTCCTCTGGATTGCAATGTTCTGATACAGGGTGAAAGTGGAACGGGCAAGGAGCTGGCAGCCCGATTGATTCACAGAGAGAGCCGGCGTAAGGACCATCCGTTTGTCGCATTTAACTGCGGTGTTTTCACACAGGAGCTTATTGCCAGTGAGTTGTTCGGATATCAGCGCGGAGCGTTTACAGGAGCCACTGCCACAAAGATAGGAATTTTGGAGACGGCCCACGGCGGGACCGTTTTGATGGATGAAATCGGCGATATACCTCTCCCAATGCAGGGAAAGCTTCTGAGAGTACTCCAGGAACGACAGATCATGCGGGTAGGCGCCAACAAGCCCATTCAGCTTGATCTAAGATTCATCGCCGCCAGCAACAAGGACCTCAAGCGAGCTGTGAAGGAAGGACGATTTCGAGAGGACCTGTACTTCCGGCTGAATGTGGTTCAGATCGATCTCCCGAACCTTGCCGAGCGCAAACAGGATATTCCGATTCTAATCCGTTTTTTCATGAGGAAATACTCGCACAAGTTTTCCAAGAAGATTTTTGGCATAGATCCCGAAGCGCAAAAAATTCTCGAAGCCTACACTTATCCGGGTAACATCCGAGAGCTGGAGAACATTATAGAGCGGGCCGTCGCTTTGGCGGAAGGCGAAACGCTAGCCGCCAGGGACCTCCCTCAAGACCTCCGCGAACTCTCTGTTATCGCTTACGGCCAATGGCCGACACTGGAAGAGAAGGAGAGGGAGTACCTAAGAAAGGTCCTTCAACATACAGGTCACAATTTAGGCCAGACCGCGGAAATTCTGGACCTGCCCAGAACAACCCTCTGGAGAAAAATGAGAAGATTTGGCCTCTCAGCCCAGTCAAGAGAAAAACACTCGTAGTTCGTAACCCTTCAGCTACGTGGGTAGAGTGTCCATACTCTGCATGTCATTGCTAGCTCAGCGAAGCAATCTTGGCGCCGTTCCACTCCAGTAGCGCATTGAAAATCCCCAGTCTTTTCATTTTGAAACATCAAAGCAACGGCCTGTCGACTCATGTTTAGCGTTGACTTTTTCAGTTTGAAACAAAACTGAGCCCTCGTCTGTCTTGCTCGTATCGTATCTAGCCGTTTTAACAAAATATTATGCTTTGGCGCCGATTCTGCTTAACCATAAGTTGGCTGGAGTTTGAGATGATGAACAGAAGAGTGCTAGTTGCAGTGGACCTCGATTCTCCTGCGGAATTTTCGATTTCTTACGGAATTCGATTGGCCGCTCGAACAAAATCTTCGGTCACTGTCATTGCAGTGTCTTCGTCAAGGTTGGGGACAAAATCTTCCACTGCCCCACTGACGCTTTCTGATTGTAGCCACGATCAACGGGCTTGGCTGAACGAGGCGATAGACGAAAGTCAAAAGCTGGATGTAAATGTGGAAATGTTCGTTACGTCAGGCGACTTTTTCGATCAGGTCCTGCAATTTATTCGATCTCAGCCGATCATTCAATTCGTTGTCCTGGATGAATCCAATTTGGCCGGCGGTGACGCCTACAAATTCAGTCGGGGACTCAGGCGTCTGCGCAAGGAATTCGAGGGGGAAATCCTGCTGGTGAGGAGGGCGGGCGACGTGACTCACTTTTCCGATCTTTACGGTTCAGCAAGAGGGATCCGGGTATGAACTGGAGCATCTATCTACCGATTGCGGGAAGCAGCGTAAACATTCTGTTACTTCTGGGGTTAGGCGGCGCGGTGGGCTTTCTTTCGGGACTTTTCGGAGTGGGCGGAGGCTTTCTGATGACACCTCTCCTAATTGCCATCGGGATACCACCGCTGGTGGCTGCCGCGTCTGATTCAAATCAAATTGTGGCCGCATCGGCGTCTGCCACCTATGCCCACTATCGGATGGGAAATGTAGATTTCAAAATGGGATTGTTGCTCCTCATCGGAGGAGTATTAGGCGGGACAGGTGGAGTATACTTGATCAAGATTCTGAGGGCCCTCGGAAATGCAGACTTCGTGGTAAAGATTACATACGTGGTAATGCTTGGGGTTGTGGGTTCCTACATGTTCCTGGAGAGCCTTCAGAATCTGAGAAAACCCGGCGCAGAAATGGAGGAGCCCCAGGCCAAAAAACCATCATTGTATGCTCGGGCGATTCGGCGTCTTCCATGGCAAATGAGATTTCCCAAATCGGGGATTACTCTTTCGCCGGTTCTTCCATTGATACTTGGGGTATTTGTAGGGATACTGGCGGCGATCATGGGTGTCGGAGGCGGTTTTATAATGGTCCCTGTAATGGTGTACCTTCTGCGGATGCCCATGCATGTGGTTGTGGGAACCAGCCTGTTTCAAATCCTCTTCACGTGCATGAACGTGACCGTCATGCAGGCGGCTGACGAATCACACTGTGGACCTGATACTGGCCATCATTTTGTTACTGGGTTCGACAATCGGCGCCCAGTTCGGGGCTCGTCTGAGCCGTAGGCTCAAGGGGGACCAGTTAAAGATAATTCTCGCGTCTGTGGTCCTCATAGTAATGTTGCAGATGCTCTTCGGCTTGGTCGTAGCGCCCGAAATAATGCTGGCATACAAAGGAGGCCACTGATTTGAAAATCAGTCGTGTCATTGCTAAATGCCTGTTGTTAATGTGCCTGCTGATAATAGTCTTTCGTGTACCCGACATTGGAGCGGCGTCCCCTTCGAATCTTCAGGTGTTACCCAATGGGCTGGGTGTCGGCGAATCCTTTCAGGGAGCGGAAATAAAAGTCTCCGCAGAGGTTCCTGCGGGGTCCAATGCGGTTGTGGAGTTCAGAGGCGATGCCCACGAAGATCGTCTGCTCCGAAAAGGACGTCGAGGAGGCCTCTGGATGAACGTGGGAGAGGTCACAGTTATCAACGCCCCGTCGCTTTATCTAGCTATGAGCACAGACCCTGCGCTGGTTTCCAATCAAGATTCGGAAAGCCAATGGGGTTACCAGGCGTTGCGGAAGCAGATGAAATTCTCGGGAGCCATACCCAAAGCCGGGAAAGATAAGCTTTTTCAAGAATTTATCAAGCTCAAGGAAAGCGAGGGCTTATATAGGGTTTTGCCCGGCGCGCTGAAAGTGGCGCCGACCTCCGCCGATCATGCGAGGGTTGAAGGTCAATTTTGGCTTCCGGACAAGATCCCGCCGGCGAACTACAAGATACATTTTCTTGTCCTAAATAATGGAAAAGTGGTTGACGAGAAAACTACCGGATTCCCGGTTGAAATGCAGGGCATGCCCGCGGTTCTGACTGCTCTGGCCTTCGATCACGCGACGATCTATGGCTTGCTGGCGGTGACAATAGCAATTCTTGCCGGGTTCATCATGGGTTTTGCTTTCAAGGGCAAAGGAGCGCACTGAATGCGGTATCGCGATTAATCTGACAGCGTCTCGAGGCTTTCGTCGAGTCGGGAGTTAGTAAAGTGTGGTCGGGAATTAACAAACTGTGGAACAGGATCTTTTCTCGAAAGCGGGACATGATCGCTTTTCCGCAGATCTTCGAGCAATTCCAGACGTTGCTCGAATATCACCAGAAGGCAATGGAACTCATAACGGATCTGGGCGAGAAATCGGGTGGAGAGTATATATTCGACCGGAAATATCTTTTTGATTCCGTCCACGAACTCCAGGACCTGCTGCTGCGTATGATCAAAGCCCTGAACCTGATCTCCTCAAACCGATATTACGATCTGTACCCGACGCTGGATAGGATTTTTCTCCCGCTGGAGGCCGAGTTAAGGGGGAGGCTGAGCCTGACGCAAGAGCCGTACGTGATCAAGCTTGCGGACGCTCGCTTGGACAACCAAGAACTTATCGGAGGAAAGGCCGGCGCTCTTGTGCAAATTATTCATCGGCTGCGAATTCCCGCGCCCGACGGATTTGTGATCACGAACCGCGCGTATCATCGGTTTCTGGAGTACAACGACCTTGCCGATAGGATTCATTCATGGATCGAAGCATGGGCTACGGGAAAGGAAGAGCTGCGGAAGGCAGCCGGTCAAATACGTTATAGTCTGTTGGCCGGGATAGTGCCCCAGGACCTGGCCAGAGATATCAAACAACACGCGCAAAGGGGCGCGGCTTTTTGGGCTGTTCGTAGCAGCGCCTACGGTGAGGACGGGGAGCTTTCATTTGCCGGTTTGCACGAAAGCGTCCTGAACGTGCCGACCTGAGCAGATTATTGATGCATACAAAAGAGTGCTGGCCAGCCTTTACTCTCCGGAAGCCCTGGTTTATCGCCGCAAGACCGGAATGATAGGGGAAGAAGGCGCCATGTCGGTCCTTTGCAATGAGATGGTGGCCAGCAAAGCGAGCGGAGTTGTCCAGAGCGTGCATCTCCGAAATGGGGTCCCCGATTCCTTGGCTGTTTATGCCGCTTTCGGCTTGGGGCGCACGGTAGTGGAAGGACGAGGCCCGATCGACCGCTTTATCATCGAACGAAAACCTCCCAATCAAATCAGCTCGAAGGAAATTGCTCGAAAAGAGTCTCTAATAATTCCTCTCCCCGGAGGCGGCGAGAAGGAAAACCGGGTCGCAGAGGAGAACCAGCTTCAGCCCGCGATCTCGGATGAGACTGTCAAAATACTGGTCAAATGGGCCCTCGCCCTCGAGCGCTATTTTAAGCGCCCGCAGGAGATGGAATGGGCTATTGACGACGCAGATCGCTGCTGGCTTCTTCAGTCAAGACGATTGATTGTCCCGGAAATCGCGGATGAGTCTCGCGAGGACATCTGCGAATCTTGTTCCACTTACCCCGTGCTAATCGAGGGTCATGGATCGGTCGCTCATGCCGGGGTAGGATCCGGGATCGTGCATGTAGTGAATTCTAACGATGACATGGACAATTTCCAGGACGGCGCTGTTCTGGTGACCAGATTCACTGCGCCCTGGCTGGCGCAAGTGGCGCCGATGGCATCGGCAATCATTGCAGAGCGAGGTTCCGTCGCCGGGCACCTGGCGACGATCGCCAGAGAATTCCGAGTGCCCACGCTGGTTGGCGTGGAAGACGCCACCAAAGTCCTACGCAACGGAATGGAGGTCACTTTAGATACACACAACGGAATCGTCTATGCAGGGCGAGTGAGAGAGCTGATCCGGTATGAGCTGGTCCAATCGATGGTTTTCGAAGAGTCCCCGGAGTTCCGTCTGCTCCGGCGTATACTCAAGCGAGTGGCTCCGCTTCATCTCATTGATCCGCAATCACCTGATTTTACCGCCGCCGGCTGTGTTTCAGCGCACGACGTGATCAGATTCATTCACGAAAAGGCTGTGATGGAGCTGATAGACCTTCCGACCTTCTTGAAGCGCTTCAAGGGGGCCAAGGTTTGGACGCTGACCTCAAGTATTCCGATCGATTTAAAGATTCTTGATATCGGTGGGGGGATTGATCCTGATGTGGCAGGTTCAAAAATTCGGATTGAGGACATCCAATGCTTGCCATTGAAGGCGCTGTGGGGAGGCGTCTCCCTTCCTGACACATGGGACACCGAGCCGATTAACGTGGATTTCAAGGGTCTGATGTCGAGCTTCGGCAAAAATTGGGACGCCGGCCCCGGCGGCCTAGGGACAACCGGAGTGAACCTCGCTGTGATCGACCGAATCTACATGAATCTCCATCTTCATCTTGGCTACCACTTCAACTTAATTGACGCAAGAATGGATGATGAACCTCAGCATAACCACATTTACTACCGCTTCGTCGGAGGGGTGACGGACGTCACACGTCGCTCTCGGAGGGCCCAATTGCTGGCTCGTATTTTGTCTCATTATCATTTCAATGTAGCGGTCAAGGGGGATCTGGTGATAGGCCGGCTGCTGCATCTTCCGAAAGAAGAGATTCACCGCCGTCTGGGCCTGCTCGGAATATTGATAGGATTTACCCGACAGTTGGATATTCAGCTAAGGACTGACCGGGACACGTCGCAATTTGTAGAGATGTTTTTTGATCGACACGCGAAATTCATAGAAGAGTCCCAAGTGGAAAGACCAGGAGGAGAGCATGAATGGCGCCAAACTGAGAATTATGGTGTTGGATGATGAGCCTATTGTCTGCAAACGCTTGAAGCCCGCGCTGGAGAAGCAAGGCTATGAAGTTGACACCTTTACTCAAAGCTCTGATGCTATGGAGCAGATTAAACAGATTGATTACGACATCATCGTAACGGATTTGAAGATGAAGGGCGTGGACGGAATGGAGCTGCTCACAGAAGCGAAGCGTCGTTCCCCCAGAACTGAAGTGATCGTGATAACGGGCTTTGCCACCCTTGAGACCGCCAGACAGTCCTTCCAGAAAGGTGTCTTTGATTTTATCGCCAAACCGTTCAAGTTGAGCGAGATCCAAGAAGTCGTAAAGCGGGCTGAAGCCAAAATTAGAGGAGAATAGGAGTGGGAAACCAAAACGCCCCGGTTACGGCCGAGCCGAAGAATGCTCTCGATTATCAGGGGGAGGACTGGAAGTGATCAGGAGTTTAGTATCAATTGAAGTGGATTTGGCCTCGAGTTTAGCCATCCGTTTCGTCTGTCAGCTTGGCGCCTTGATGGAGATGGAAATTAATCCGGTTTATGTGAAGGAATCCGTATCTCATGAATCGGCTGTGGGGGCCGGCTGGGCAAGTCGAACTTGGGAGCGCGAAATGATCGAGGATGGCAAGAAAGAGATCGCCGAAATGATTGCCAGCGAAAAGAATTTTTGCCCGGTCCTCAATGAGCCGAAGGTTGTCTACGGTGATCGTGAAGCGGAACTCCTCAAAATCGTGCTGGGCGAGAGATTCGATTTGTTCGTGGAAGGCGTGCACTTTCCCTGGAATCCGGGGGAAATTTATAAAAGGCTTCATACGAAGCTATATCAGAGGCTTGAATATCCAATCGTATTCGTTCGCGCGTTAAGAGAGGTCAACGAAGTCCTGGTCCTTTGCCAGAACGCAAAAGGGACCCAGGCGTTATCAAAGGCGTTTGGACAAATTTGGAACGGATGCTCGATCCCTCTCAGACTAGTCGCTTTGCCGCAAGATCCGGCTCAGAGTCGAGATAATGAATTGCTTAAAACCGTCAATGGCGCCGCTGAGCTGCTCAGGAAATCAGGATGTTCCGTTAATGTAGATAATACAGTTGCGCCAAACTCCGAAGCTCTGCTGGAAATGCTTACGAATTACGGCCTGGTGGCCATCGCTGTTGAAAGGGGCGCCACCAAGGATAGCTCCGAAATCCGATGGCTGAATCTAACAAAGACATCTTCATTAGTGGCATTTTATGACACGTAGGGGAGAATCTTTATGAGAATACTGTTTGCCGGGGACGAACACGATTATAGCGAATATGCGATCAAAGAAACGGCTAAATTGGCTATGAACACATGGGCCGATGTCACACTTCTCGGTGTCCATGCGATCCAGTCGGCGAAAGACTCGGCAAAAGCGACAATGTGGCCGGTTGATTTGCCGGTAAGCGGAGCTTTGCGACGTTATAGGGATCTATTTCTCAATAGTTGGGTTAAGGGCGAGTCTCCGTACGAGATGCAGGAAGGCAAGTACGAATGGATCCAACTCAACGACGGCCGCTGGGAGGAAGCAAAGGTCCTGCGTGGGCGCCAAAAGGATTTCAGGGTTCGGCTCAGGATCGGTAATCCGTCTTCCGAGATTTTATCCGAGGCCGCCAGCGATGGGACCGACCTCATTGTGCTTGGATGCGCCAAGGGGGACAATTGCTTTTGGTCCGAATCCCGGACGGTTCCTCAAGAAGTTGTAAATCAAACGGATTGTTCGGTGCTTTTGGTTAAGCAAGACCGGCCGGTGACACGCATATTAGCGTGCCTCGATCAAGGATACATCAGCCAGGAATCTCTTGAGATGATCAATCAGATGGTAACAATCCACGGCGCTCGATTGGAACTGATCGGCCTCAGCCAAAACGGAGATATGAACAAGGCCGCCTACACCAGGCTGATCGAAATCGGCGATTATTATAGCGATCGCAATATAAAAATAGAGACTCGTCTGACCGAAATATCCGATTTTGAACGATTTATAAGCGGAGAAATTCGAGAAGATTTGGTAGCCCTCTGGGCGGGGAAGAAATCGTTGCTCAGCCGGTTCTTTGCCCGGGACTGGATCGGACGATTTGTAAGCAAGTGCCGTTCATCGGTTCTGGTGATGCGATAGGGCCTGTAAATGCATTATTTCAGTTAGACAATTCCATTCCACCCCTTTCAGTGCGGGAGGTCCTGATCATGAAAATTCTAGTGGCTGTGGACAAAAACCCCGAGACGTTTGTGGGACTCCGCTATGCGTGCCATCTGCTTGAGAATACTGACGCCAGAGTGGATGCGCTTCACGTCAAGCCAGGTTTGACCGAAATAGCCGCCGAGAGTTATGCCCCGTTCGTCACAAAAGATGGTCTGGAGGACGCCATAGAGGCAGACGTTCAGGAAGTTGAGACCAAATTTCGTGAAGAATGTCAGCCTTGCGTCAATTCCAACATCCCTTGCTCACTTCAAGTGGCCGAGGGCGATCCCGCAGACGAAATTCTGAATGTGGCCCAAACCGACGGCTATGACATGATCGTACTTGGTTCGCACGAGCAGTCTTTTCTCAGAGGACTTTTGCTGGGAGCGGTCCACGCCAAGATTCTCCATTATGCGAATCGGCCGGTGTTGATTGTGCGCCGGTTTCGTGAAATCGGCAGTGTGCTGGTGGTGTACCGTGGTTCGAAAAGCGACGAAGCCGCTCTGCGATTTGCGGCGCCGCTGCTTGCTCACAAAAGAGCGGAAGTTACCTTGTTGCATGTCCAGGAGACCGGGACCAGCGAGAGTGATGAATTCGCCCGCTCGTCGCTGCAGCAAGGAGCGCAAATCCTCAGAGAGCTTGATCTTGAACCGTTGACCAAGATCACAAAGGGCGAGCTGGTGGAAGAAATCCTAAAGGATGTCGCTGTCCACAGATACGATCTCGTGGTCCTCGGCGCTTACGGGCGCAATAGCCCGAGGTATCTGAATTTAATTGGCGACGAAGCCCTAAATCTGGCTCGTCTGACCACCCGTCCCATTCTGGTTTATCGAGACAAGACGGAGAGAAAATAGCTCCCAAACCAGTCATCGCCGCTAACTTATGATAACCTCAGTTAGCAATTTCAAGTAATGGTCGCCCTCCCCCTTCCCCCCCATCGAGGGAGGGGGACTCCGAAGCCCCATCCCCTGGCGGGAGAGGGGAGGGACAGGGCCAATCAATCAAGATTCCGAATCGAAAGTTAACGCATATACCCAAGCCATTAGTTAATTAAACATGCTCATAGCTTTCCTCAACGGGCGCGGCAGGGTACGGCTCGGCAGCGGGCCTGCCTTTCCACATGCTTCCGAGTATTATTACCGCGCCTACAGCCAAGGCTAAGCACATTGTGATAAAGCTCAACAAGTCCAGCAAGGATATAGTTGATTGAGCCACTGAAATTAGGCCCAGTTCTTCAAGATACTTCGGAACGGCAAGCGCTCTGCTGAACGCCACGACGATCATGATAGTCCCCATGACTACCTTTATCATATGCTCTTTCACATATGTGGTCCCGATAGCGCCCAGTTGGACTCCCAGCAGCGATCCCGCCAAAATAATCAACGTGAGACGGATATCCACCATGCCGTGAATCGCCCATTTGACGGACCCGCCAAAGCCCATGATAAAGGCGATCACCAACTCTGTGGCGGACGAGATCAGGCCCGTAGCCCCAACCACATAAATCATTCCGGGGACACCGATAAAACCGCCCACAGCTATCGTAGCCGCCAACAAACCGGTGGCGAGTCCGACTGGAATGGTGAACCACAAGGAGATCCTGACATCTGCCGTTTTGAAATAGATCATCGGCGGAATGTTAATCTTCTGGAGTTTCCGTGCAAGAGAGGAAACTTGTTCCCCGAGCCCCGCGCTTGAAATTTTCCACGCGTCGTAGAAAACGTAACCACCCACGATCACCAGCACCGCTACAAATGAGAGGCTGACGTAAAGATTCGAACCGGCCTCGCCCCATTTGGACAAGAACAAATTCTTGAATCTTTATGCCTATCTGTACCCCGACAGTAGCGGAAGCGGCCATCACGAGTCCGAGTTTGATATCGACCTGACCGTATTTGTATCTCTTGTATGCCCCGACCATGGCTTTCGGGAACTTGTGGCACATATTGCTTGCAACTGCTACAGCTGCGGGGACGCCTAAACTCATCATCGCAGGTGTCAGAACAAAAGCGCCACCCGAGCCTATGAACCCACTGACAAGACCGCCAATGAATCCCACGATGAATAGGAAACTCACGTTCATCCAGTTGAGATCTATAAACTTTACAGCCTCTACGGCCATATCGTGCATTGCCAGTATCCTCCTAATCACAGCAATATTAGACTGTCAAACGTAGACGGGGTCGAGCTCTTCGGGCCGGACGAGGCGCCGGGACCGGAGCGCGCATTGCGGGCTGCTTTGTGATGGCTTCAATGCCCAGAACTGACCATAAATTACTGGCAAAGGCGCCATGCGCGAACGAGAACACAAACACCGACCCGATGGGAAACGCAGCGTAAACTCCTCCCTGTGTGAAGAAATGCAACACCGCGTCAGCGTTTGTGAAAACCGCTGCATAAAGGATTGCGGTAATAGCGCCATAAATGAGCGTTTTTACCACTGGTTTTTTCTTTCTCGAGCCGGGGGCCATGAGGTTCCTCCTGATCTGAACGGGAATTACGGCTTTGAACGCCTGTGGTTATTCTAGAAGCGAAAAGAGAGCTTTCTTGCTCGCCGATCAGGCCTTTTAGCGATGGTTGCGGACCTGCCGACTTGCTTTTCAACCGGTCTCCGCAGCAATGATTTTGCTGTTTCCCATTCGCCCGATTCAGCGAACGCAACAGCTACCGCCATAGCTTGGAATCTTTCTCTCCATGATCTCATTTTGAACCTCGCTCGCAGATTCAATCTCTTTGCCCACATCTTCATCAAATACCGTGCCAAGTTGACATAGCCGCTCCGGAAGCAAGTGTTGAGTCCAGCGGCGCCTTTTCAGCGCGGTTCTTTCGGTGAGGTTGAGTTGCATTAAGTAACATCCAAGTCGTGGATTCAGAATTTTTGCTTGATGACGTGTCAATGCCGCATATTTCATCGGAAGATATTCGGTTGCGTTTTGCAACACCAAACCGAATGATTTCTACCGGCTATCTGCACGTAAGGTTGGAGTGGATTACCATTCTTGTGCTAACATCGTCTTTGCGTAATTCTGCAACCAATGTCGAAACAACAGGGAGATATTGTGAATGGCCTTCTTTAAGAAAAGCGAGGAGGAGCATTCCTCGATACCGCAAGACCTTGTCGATCTGCGCGCCGCTGTTGACAAAGCGCATTTGCCGGAATTCGTGCTCTCGGTGATTTCCAAGGAATTAGAGCGACTTGAGAAGACGGATCCGTCAGCCGCGGAATATTCTATCGGCGCAACTTACATTGACTACATCATTTCTTTGCCCTGGAATCGCTCCACAAATGACAATCTCGATATTGACCGGGCTGAAAAGATCCTGGACAACCGGCATTACGGCCTTTCCCATATTAAGGAGCGTGTCCTGGAATACCTTGCGGCAAGGACCCTCCGAAGCATGAGAAAATTCCGAGTGCTTGTCGTGGATGACGAAGAAATGGCCCGAGCCAACATCCAACATGTCCTCGCAAAGCTGGGGCATGCCGTAGATACGGCTATCAATGGAATCGACGCCCTGTCGAAGATGGACGAGGAAGAATACGATCTCGTTGTCACTGACCTGAAGATGGAGAAGATGAGCGGCGTAGAGTTGTTGCAATCGATTAAACAGAGGGCGCCCCACACGGACATCATCATGGTCACCGGATACGCTACGGTGGATTCGGCAGTCGACGCATTAACCAAAGGGGCTGCATATTATCTTTCCAAGCCGTTCAAGATTGACGAATTGCGTTCCGTTGTGAATCAGGCGCTCGAAAAGAAACGTTGCGCGCAGATTACCAGAGGGCCTATCCTATGCTTCGCCGGTCCGCCGGGAACCGGAAAAACCTCTATCGGACTGGCCATTGCAGAGGCGATGGAAAGGAAGTTCGTGCGCTTCTCGCTTGCGGGTTTGAGAGATGAAGCGGAACTCCGCGGTCACAGAAGGACCTACGTCGGCGCCATGCCGGGACGTATTATCAATGAAATTAAACGGCTATCCGTAAGAAATCCTGTGTTCATGCTGGATGAAATTGACAAGATCGGGCAGGATTTCAGGGGCGATCCCGCGTCGGTCCTGCTGGAGATTTTGGATCCCGAGCAGAACCGCAACTTTGTCGATCATTATCTGGATCTGCCTTTTGATCTGTCAGCCGTGATGTTCATAGCCACCGCCAATGTGACGGACAATCTTCCCACGCCTCTGCTGGATCGCTTGGAGGTAATCAATTTCCACGGATACACTGAAAAAGAAAAAATGCGGATAGCCAAAGATTATTTGATCCCTCGCCAACTGAGCGACAATGGCCTGACCGGTCGTGGCATTGACTTCACTGATGATTCCGTCAGCAAGATTGTCCGTGATTACACTTCCGAAGCCGGTCTCCGCAATCTGGAACGAGAAATAGCAAACATAGCCAGAAAATTGGCCCGCCTCGCCTTGAAAGGCGGACAGAAGGACTGCCCGGCCCTTGTCACCACAAACCTGGTGGAGACGTTTCTTGGGCCGAGGAAGTTTACACATGAGGTGGCTGAGGCCGGGAATCAGGTCGGAGTAACTACAGGTCTGGTTCGGACTGAATTCGGCGGGGAGATCATATTCGTCGAGGCCACCCGGATGAGGGGCAATCAGCAGTTAATCCTGACCGGGTCACTGGGTGATGTCCTGCGGGAATCCGCGCAAACCGCTTTGAGTTACGTCCGGAGCAACGTTGAGCGCCTGGGGATAGATCCTGATTTTTTCAGCGGGAGCGATATCCATATCCATATTCCGGCCGGGGCCATCCCAAAGGAAGGTCCTTCCGCGGGGGTGACGATTGCCCTCGCTTTGATTTCGCTCCTTACCGGTCGGCCGGCGCGGCGGAGCGTGGGGTTCACCGGCGAGATCACACTGAACGGGCGACTGTTGCCCATCGCCGGTGTTCGCGAAAAGGTGTTGGCGGCTCAAAGGGCAGGGCTGGAAACGGTGGTATTCCCCAAGCGAAACGACGTAGATCTTCAGGCTTTACCGAGCGAAGTGACCGAAGGGCTTACCGTGATAACGGGAGAGGAAATAGGCCAGTTAGTGGACATTGCGTTGTTACCGGCAGCGCAGGCAATGAAACTCAGATGTCCCGCGCTCCGGTTCCATTGCATTCGTAATATCCCACCAGACTTATACGACCAAGAAGCAACTGGCATTTGTCAGGGCTTCAGTTCAGCTGTCGGATTTGTCACTCGGCCAAGAAACAAGATGGCCCCGGATGGCTTATGCCGAATCAAGAACAAGAATGGGTGGTCCGCTCGAAATACCGGGGGTGGAGGGGGCGATTCTTTCGCAGGCGATGCTTTCATCACGACAATGGCCGTTGCGGCTGCCGCCTCGGCGCCTTCCTCATTTACTTCAACGAAGGCCTTGTGAACGGCCTCCGAAACGAACAGATTCTTCTTACCTGTTATTCCCGAGAAGTCCGCATCGACCGGAGAAAACGCATCGCCCATCCCTAGTCCGGTGAGAGCGGTTTTCAACTGAAATGTTGATACCATCTTGAATCTGGGCAAGTGCGCTTCGACCTTTTGGGTTCTTAGTTTTCCTATCCAGTGACCGAGCTTTTCAACAGTTAGGGGTTGCTCGAAATCTTCGATGGCTTTTTGCTTGGACGGGAGCAGCGCGACCATGCTGAGTTCCCCGCCTTTGTATGGCATCTCAAGCAGTTGCAGGTCCGATTCTTCCACGTAACCGAAAGATTCTGTCTGGGTCATCATGAGGACATTGATTTCTTTGCCGTGGGGCAAGAAGAAAGAAGCTTCGTGTGTAAGCCGCTTCTTAAATGGCAATTCCCAAGAGCCCTTAAAATAGATTGCATTGGTGAGCACGAGTCGTGTGACATCAGTAATGCTACTCGGGAGCAAGGAGATCTTTGATTTTGTCTTTGGTTTGTTCTTCAACCCATTTGTTGATGGTGTTTCTGACGGATTCGGGTTGGTGTTGGAAGTCTACATTACGAAGCTCGCTCAGAAAATCGACCCGAACCGATTCTACGTATTCCTTCAGCAGCGGGAACGATTGCTCCACCCACAGCGCATTGGCGACATTTATTTCGGCATTTTTCCCCTGTCCGGCAGAGAGAACCCTGCGTTGAGACTGCCCAGCGCTTTGCTGGTCTTTGGCTGCCCCATGTTGAAATACAATGCCTTGGCCATTTGAGATTCGTCTTGCCCCGTGCCCCTGCGTAGGCCATCGCGAGGCACACCGAAATGCTATAAGGCGAGAAAATCAGATTTTCTCCCGGTTTTCGGATCTGCTTGTACAAGTCAATGGCAAAAGCGTTCACCGCTGCTGCGGCTTCCGTTTCAGGCCCAGGAGCAGAATAGGTTGTTGTCGCGGACATTAGGATCGTCGGAGAGATAATGCCCAAGAGCATGGCGGAAATTTTCTGCACTCTCGTCGTCATTCATCACTCCCATTGATTTTGATGGACTTACACAGCCCTTTCCTCACCGGCCCTCAAGGTGGCGCTTATCTTCTCGCCTTTGCGGTCTCCATCGAGGATCTCCAGGCTAGCGAGACAGGCCCCGTCCTCAGTGGCCAGGCATGACAAGACTCGGCATTGGACGAGCGACCCCTGATCCATCACCCGGATGAGATCACCGGCAGCGATCAATTGACCGCCACTCATACAGATTCCTGGTTCCTTTTTTCTTGCCATTATTCCTTCTTGGAATGTTTTTGTTCGAACTGCGGGTCGTTCAAAGACTTTCTGAATCGCAATGATCTACCCCGAAAGATAACATGTTCTTCGGTCAATAGAAAATCACTTAAATGTGTCACCCCGCAGTTACGCCGGAGCCGCTGGAAGACTTGTCATTGCGACGGAGTCGAAACGACGAAGCAAATCCCTCGCCCAGCTAGGAGATCGCTTCGCGCCCTCGCAATGACATCTTTGGCCGCCGAACGCATAATGGCGGCCGCCGGCCCGCCCTAGTTGTCCACAAGCGAATTTCTTGTATCGTAGATTGCCGAACGGATGACGATTGGACCTAAAATTGATCCAGGTCCGGAGGCCCCGAGAACGAGGCCCTTATGGCTTTAGGTGTAGCATTGGACGTTGCAAGCCGAGCGGAAACGGTTTTGGGAATGCGTGCGGGACCGCGCTCTTTGACCTGTGGAGTGGTCTGGTCGGCCTTCAAAGAACGAGCGGCGTCTGATTTGCTGACTTGGATGCCCATTGCGGCGCATCCTGACAAAAGGAAGCACAAAACAACAAAAGAGAGCAGGTAATTCATGGGAAAACCTCGCCCTAAAATTACCCTCTCTCCCGTATTTATGTCTGATCATAAACAGTGTTTATATTAAATCATAAACAAAGCTCTCTCGTCAAGTAATATTACAGACTTACACTTCTTGTATCATCCGGGCGGTCTTCAAAACTAATGAACGTGATCGTGGACCTCTTTCTCATGCGCCGGATGCACATGATTGTGCGGGCCGTGCTCGTCCGCGTGGTCGTGGCCGTGGCTCCAGGATTCTCCCGCATGCTCATGGCCGTGTTTATGCTCGTGACGGTGCTCGTGGGTGTGATCATGTTCGTGGGAGTGCGTGTGCTTCGTTTCTCCGTGCCAGTGTTCATGATCATGCGCGTGAACATGTTTATGCGCATGGAGATGCTCGTGTTCATGGTCGCCTTGCATTGCAAAACTCCTTTCATTCGGTATTGACTTCTCGTGATCTGGTTTCCTCTTACTTATAAATTGAATCGCCTGTCGGATATTGTCAATGACATGGCATAGTTATTTTCATGGTGACATTTTTGAAATACCTCGGGCGTAAACGTGCCCATCTCGTGTCATGGAATGTGGAAAAGGTCGTGCGCCGAGGCCTCGAAGTTCACTAAGGCTTCATAGGGTGGGAAGGTTAACCGTTACTCCCTTGGAGGGTTGCTGTCTTTCCGGAAACCTGGGAAATGGTTCAATTACGCCTGCATTGACCGGAGCGTACCCGTTTGGGACAACCAGACAGATTCAACGCCGTTATATCCTTTTGGCGCCAATCCGAATCGTACAATAGATCCGGTCGTTGGCGGAGAAGTCTCGCTTGTCGTGAGTTTTTAGACTGTTGGAGCTTCCGTCATCCAGAGCAGGTATCCGGATAAAACCCGCGAAAAATCTCCTCGACTCGAGCCGACATGGCCTGCGTATCCTTGGAATACTCGTGAGTGTGTCCCAAGAGATGCAAGATTCCGTGTATGAGAAGATAAAGAACCATCTGATCTTCAGTGTAACCCAGCTCGACCGCATCATCCGCCGCCCTGTCCGCGCAAATCACCACATCCCCCAACAGGTCCTTCTTCGGCGGCGTGTCCCCTTCAAGTTGAGAAAAAGATAAGACGTTGGTGGGGCCTTCTCTGCCTCGATACTTGAAGTTGAGTTCGGCCATTGTCACAGAGTCGACCAAGGTTACAGAAATTATCGAATCAGGGTTACAGCCCAAGTCTTCTAATACTCTTGCCGTTTTCCTCTGCAATTCCTCCGGATCTAGGTCGATCCTTGTCTGCGTCGATTCGACGTAAATTTCCATTGGGCTTTTCCAGTGCTCCAGGGGCAGGATAATGAATGCGCGCGTGCAGGATACCTTGAAGTGAACGAACGAAAGATGCGGTAATCGAATGAAGGTCTTTTAGAGTCAAATTCGATTGCTCCAATTGGCCGTCATTGAACAGTCCCATAACAAGTTCCTGAACGCGTTTCTGTATCCGGGCGGGAGTGGGGTCGGTCAACGTCCTACACGCCGCTTCCACCACATCGGCCAACATCACGAGCGCGGCCTCTTTGGTATTCGGCCGAGGGCCCGGATAATGATATTTGTCTTCAGGGACAGTCTGACCGTTCTTGCCGGCCTTCTCGACAGCTTTGCTATAGAAGAATTTGATCAAAGTCGACCCGTGATGCTGTTGGATCATATCAATAATCGGCTTGCCAAGCTTGTTTTCCCTCGCTTTTTCGACTCCGTGCTTAACATGAGACTGAAGTATCAGAGCGCTCATGCTTGGCTCAAGCTTATCGTGAACGTTAGGCCCACGACTTTGGTTCTCGATGAAATATGAAGGCTTTGTATTGCGTCCCACTTTCCCGATATCATGATAAAGCGCGCCCACTCGCGCCAACAGCGGATTCGCGCCGATGGATTCCGCGGCCACTTCCACTAGATTTCCCACCATTATTGAATGATGATATGTTCCGGGCGCTTCCAGGGCCAACTGCCGGAGAATAGGATGATTGAGATTCGCAATTTCAAGCAGCCTCACGTCCGTGATATAACCCAACGGTTCCAGAAGTGGGGCCAGTCCTGATACGAGGAGCCCTGATAACACCCCGCCACCAAAAGCAAGGGCAAGTTCATAAAAATCTTGAATCTTGACCAATTGGCCCAGGGCCATTTTTATGGCCAAGAGCGCCACCAGGTTTATTAATCCGACGGCAAGGCCCGCCCGTAGCACTGAGCTCCGGTCCGTTATATGAGTCATGCCCTGAAGGCCGGCAATACTGCCAAGTAGATAAAAAGCGAAGAGATATATGTCCCCTTCCACCGCTAGACATGCGGCAAGCGCAGTGAAGGCCGCCATGACGAACGCAATCCTCGCATCCATCATCAGCGCTGTAAGCATGGCGCAAGTGGCCACCGGCGCGGCAAAAAGGAGCGCTCGGGCATTCAAACCCGTGGCTCGGGGTCGCCAGCAACGGGGCCAAAGACGAGACGAAGCGCACAACTATGATTGTGCCCATAAGGAGTATGCACATCAAGAGCAGATCTTCGGTGGCCTGCCTGAAGCGACCGAGATATTTCTCGATGAAATGTGAGCACAGTCGAATCATGAGGATCAGAATGAGGCAACAACCAGCCAAGATCATGTACCTGCTGTTCGCAGGATTGGCTTTGTTGAGACCGGCAAGTTTCTTGAGGTGCCCTTCGTTGACAGGTTCGCCCTGTTTTATAATGGCCTCGCCTTTGGCTATCAGGAAATAGACCGGTTTGACCGAGGCCAATGCCTCTTGCCTGAGCGCAGCAGTCTTCTCCCGGTTATAGGTAATGTTGACGTTTATAAGATCCATAGCCAGCCGGCGGATAGCGCGAGAAATGGCAGGATCTCTACTCGCGTCCTTGTCCTCAATATTAATGAAACTCACTGCTTCGTTTAGATCAAAAATGGAGGCCAAGTCCTTGAGATGCTCAAGCTTGTCTTTGGATTTGATTTTGACGAGTATGCCCTTCTTGCCGTCCCGCATGACCAGGTCACGGCTTAGGACTACGCCTCTCAGCAAAGGGGGCACCACGAGAGAGCGCAGGTCCCGTTCAATCCTGACGTTAAAACCGACCTGCTTGAGGGCCGAGAAATTCACGGGTGAGACCGGAACGGCCAAAAGGTTTTCAAAGCGGGTCCGCTGAGCGTTTTCGTCGAGTGGTCGGAATAGCGGCTGTGATTTGGACGCTCCTGCGCTGCCGTGAGTCGTGGAAGCAGCCTGCGGAGGCGGGTTCAATTCCTTCGCCCGGTGGTCGAGTTCCTGCATCAGGTACTCTCGCATAAAACCGAACGCGGAAATAATCCTGGCCTGAACGTCATGCACCATTTCATCGTCAAAATCGTATACCGGCTGGACGGAGTTAAGCACCTCGTCACGGTTCTTGTTAGTGGCGGCTTCATCGATGACCTTAAAAGTGATGGGAGAGATGACGGTTTCTTTTGAAGGTTCGCCCAGCGTCGGGTCATAAACCCTAAAAGACTTGGGCGCGAGCATGAACGCAGCCAACACCGCGGTAACGGCGATCAGCGCCCAACGCTGCCATTTGGCTTCCTCGATATAATGAACCCAATGAGGCAGGTATTTATTGAGCGTTTTCTTAGCGCTATTTATCCAATGCCGAATTTTATCGGTATTCTTCGCTTTTGAAGACTTGTTGTTATTGCTCGTGGCCGGCATGGCTTCTCATTTCCTCCCGCGAATCTCGCCGCCGGCCGACTTGTTCTCGTATGCTTTGATTATCTCTTGCACAAGAGGATGGCGCACTACGTCTTGATCCGTAAACATGACAAATTCTATACCTTCTATATGGCCGAGAAGATCTCGGGCCTCCACCAGACCGGAACGACTTCCTTCGGGCAGGTCGATCTGGGTGATATCCCCTGTAATAACCGCCTTGGATGAATACCCCAGTCGAGTGAGAAACATCTTCATCTGCTCGGATGTCGTATTCTGGGCCTCATCAAGGATGACAAACGAGTCGTTGAGGGTTCGTCCTCTCATGAACGCCAGCGGGGCCACTTCAATGTCACCGCGTTCTATCATACGAGACGCCTTTTCAAACTCGATCATATCGTGAAGCGCATCGTACAGCGGCCTCAGATACGGATTAACCTTTTCAAGAAGGTCCCCTGGAAGAAAACCCAACCTTTCCCCTGCCTCAACCGCTGGGCGAGCAAGTACAATCCTTCTCGATTCTTTTTTCGAGAAAGAAGCCATAGCCATCGCCATAGCGAGATAAGTCTTGCCTGTCCCGGCCGGCCCTATGCCAAACACCATGTCATGGGTCTGGATCGCCTGGATGTACGTTTTCTGGTTGGGGGTCTTGGGCGTGATAGGCCTTTTACCGGGAGAAGTGAACACAGTCTCGCGAAGAATGTCCTTGAGCTTCGCTTCAGGGTTGCTCAACAGTAGGCGCACCCCCTGGTCCAAGTCTACCGGATATATCGGATAACCGTCTTTCGCGAGGGGATAGAGTTGCTTTAAGAGTTTTTCTGCAATTTCATTGCCCGGGGGGTCTCCAAATATGCTGATCGTATTGCCTTTGATAGATATGTTTACCCCGAGAGATTTTTCAATGTGCTTGATGTTCTTGCTCAATTCTCCGATAAGCGCCTGAAAAGCCCCTATATTATCAAAGCTGACTCGGTGCGCCGATTTGGCCCCTTGCTCCGCTAAGTTTGTGTTCAAGAAGGTTTCGGTTTCCTCCTATTTTCCGTGGGCGCCTTTGCCGCTAAATCTCACGGAAAAATCGCGAGATCCGGTCCAGCTTACCCGGCGACGATCCTTTTCACGAAAACCACTTATTTGACGTTGATAATACCACCTTTTCTCGTAAAGAATCAACTTCTCGCTTCTTGAAGATCACGTTGTCAAGATATACATTTAACCCATTTTGAAAAAGGACCGACAGGAATGAAAAATACCGAGAATTCGGCCGAAGCGACAAAGGCCTTCGGCAAATTAATGGACTTGATCAAGACCCTGCGATCGGAAAACGGATGCCCCTGGGACAAAAAGCAAACCCCTGAGACCATGCATCCGTATATCCTGGAAGAATATCACGAGCTGATAGAAGCCATAAATAAAGGTTCACTCAATGACATCGTTGATGAATTCGGTGATCTGATTTTTCTCGTGATCTTTGTCGCATACATGTTTGAACAATCGGGTGTGACTTCACTGGCTGAAATATTAGAGGGAGTGATAGCGAAGATGACGCGACGTCACCCCCACGTATTCGGAGAGGTCGAGGTCACGGGCGCTGAGGACGTGATTGACAATTGGGCAAAGATCAAGGCTTCGGAAGAGAACATTCAGCGACGAGAGTCGATCCTCGACGGTATTCCGCGATCGCTGCCCGCGCTTAACCGCGCGCAAAAGCTTGCCCGAAGGGCGGCTAAAGTCGGCTTCGACTGGACCAGACCGGATGAGGTCTTGCCCAAGGTGGAAGAGGAGCTGAACGAATTCAAGCAGGCCGTGTTATCGGGCGCGAAGGGGCCTACGCGTGAAGAATTAGGGGACCTGCTCTTTGTCATAGTCAATGCCGCCCGACATCTGGAAATCAACAGCGAGGCCGCTCTGAATGAAACATCGGACAAGTTTGAACGGCGTTTCCGGCACATAGAATCCAAGCTCCGGGAAAAGGGCACGGCCACTCGAGCGGAAGCTACACTCGAAGAAATGGACGAGCTGTGGGACGAAGCAAAGAAGCGGGAAAAGAATGATCTCATTTGTCAGAATGAAGGCAAAAGAATTTCACCGCAGAGGGCGCGGAGATCGCAGAGGCAAAATCGTTTCTCTAAGTTCTCTGCGGCAAGGAATTGCAGTATCATTGCATAGACTACTAGGAGGATCGTTGCCGCCGAAGCTGAGGGAACTTATCGAGGAGTTGCAGCGGTCAGGCTTTGTATATCGTGGCGGAAAAGGTAGCCACCGAAACTTCGTACATCCCAAGGTATCTAGACCAATAACAATCTCCGGAAATCCCGGAGATGACGCCAAGCATTATCGATTGACACGGTCCGCCGAGCGAACAAGGAGTCTAAGGAATGAAAGACAGCGCCAGGTACGCCAAGATTGTGGAATAGTCAGATGAAGACCAGTGTTATATGGGAAGCGCTCCGGGTTTGATCCTGGGTGGCTGTCACGGACCGGACGAGAAAGAGGTATTCGCTGAGTTGTTGGAAATTGTTGAGGAAGCCATCGCTTTATACCAGCCGACGGAAAGCCTCTTCCACCACCTACGGCCGGCCGTGACTTTGCCAATAAGATCAGGATGTCGCCTAGGGAATTCCTTCTTCGAAACCGCCGAAGTCGGCAAGCACATGACAACTTTCAAAATCGAAGTGAACGAATCACTTAGTGCGAGCATACTACAGGCACTATGTCTATCGCCTCTCCAAAAATGAAGAAACATTTCTTTCTTGCTTGGATCAGGCTTCTCTGTGCCGGCGGGTTACCCGACCACGACTAAATTGAACAAGAGGCTTTGTAAAATTGATGCATCTGAAATTTGTATTGAGAACGATGGATTTGCCAGGTTTCTGCGATGGGGAATCGATCAAAGTGCCGATTGGATGAGTGTGACTAAAAAGAAGTTTGTCCAAGAGTTTCTTAAATTCTATTCTCGCAGCGTTCTAGATTCCGGACAAGATTTCCATTACGAGAGTTTCTACGACTATTACAGCGGTGCCCTTGATAGCGGGAACTATGAGTTTCTTACGGGTTTTCTGAACGCTTTTAGAAGAGAACACTCGAGATGGATGAAGTGGATGAAGTGGGTGAAGACAATTTTCATCTCTTGTTTCACTTTAATAGCACCTTTTCTCAGTTGATAGCTTGGGAACTTCGGGATCGTCATGAGCATAAATGTGATTACAGCGCTTTTCTCCACTTGGCAGAGGAATTGGTCAAAACGCACAGAGTTCATTTGCACACACTGAATCACGATCTTTATATGGAGCGCTTGGCTTGTTCAGCGGGTATTCGGGGTGAAATCGACGATGGATTCGGTGATTTGGGCTCTCCTTACTTCAAACGGATTGAGAAGAAGATCGGTGGACATAAGGTGAGGCTGTCACGTTTCATTGATAAATTCGAAAAGCCTTTCTGCCTCTATAAACTGCATGGAAGCATTGATCAACACTGGGTTAAACCTGGAAGGAAAGCCGATTGGATAAAACTAAAAGAAGGAATGAGGCACTGGCCCATATTGAAGGAAGTCAAAGAGAATGGTCGTTTGCTGTATATGAAACCCTTGCCATATGTCGTGCCCGATTTTCTTACCGGCACGAAGTCGAAGGTCAAGTGGTACAAAAGAACAAAGGTACTATCGAAAGATGTTCAACCATTTTGAGAACAACCTTCGATCTTCGAATACCCTAATTGTTATTGGATATGGGTTTGGCGATGACAAGATCAATGAGTTCATAGAGCGTGATTTCCTCACGGATGATATGAAAACGTTGTTTGTTGTTGATAGGGCCGATGAAAAGGAACTGGCGGCCACCGCTCAGAAATTACTTGACCGAAAATCCTCTTTTTATTCGGACGGCGGCGTATCTGAAATGGATAAGGGATTCATTATAGAAAAAATGAATCCATAGATGAAGATATGCGCAGCATGAAGATCCCACGGAGCCGATGATTATGGAGACCGTAACCCTTTCTTCCAAATATCAAGTGGTTATCCCACTAAAGGTGCGCTAATCTCTTGGCCTCCAGCCAGGGCAAAAGATGCATGTAATCTTGTATGAGAACCGCGTCGAACTCATTCCTGCCAAATCCATGAAAGAAATGCGCGGATTTCTAAAGGGATTGGATACGACCATTGAACGTGAAGATGACCGGCCATAAACCAAGACCCATAGCTCACGCCGTCTATTTCTGAATAATATCGTCTCTGCGTTCTCAGCGATCTCTGCGGTGAAATATCCGCCGGTCCCTTACCGGCCCACAGATGCGATCCCCGGAATATTTATCACGTGCAGTCCAGCGTCCTTCTGGATAACCAGATCAAGACTGTCGTTTCTTATTCCCAAAGACAGTTTTCCCTGGGCTTGCCCGCCTTCCATGCCGGTAATCTCTCTGAGGATCTCCAGACCTCGCGCAATTACGTGAGCAGGCGCCTTGGGAAGATTATAAGTAGAGTCCGCGTGAACCGTTACTCCCTGCGTCCTTGTCCATAGTGAATCGTGTCGCCCGTTCTTCTATGGCGTCGAGCATCACTAAGGCCATGTATTTCAAGCGGCGCCTCGTCGACATCCGTTCCAGGCTCGTCTTGCCAGCCGCTCTTTTCCCAAGCTGAAAGAGCTTGGCGCGCATTGGTTTCCAATTGACAATCAATTTGCTGTTGTAATCTCAGATGAGGGCTCTCGACATCGGCCATAACAGACCTCCTTTCAAGAGAGCGATAAACGCTCGTCAATGACATGTGGCGCAGGATGTGGCCGAACACGTGCCGCATCCTGACTTACCTGTGCCGGATGTCTTAAAATCACCGGCAGCGCTCTTAAAGCTGCAAGCGGACATCAAGCGTTCCACGTGGCTGCCGCATTTGGGGCAGACCACTTCGTCTTTACCGAAAACCAGTTTTTCGAAATCGTCTTCACATTTACAGCAATGGTATTCGTATATGGGCATGTAAGACGCTCCTCCTCATATCTTCTATATTTGAAGATGCCCTCGACGCGGAAAAGATGCAAGCCTAGTCAATCAAAAAGGCCTTTCCGCTCGTCGATATTTATGTCGTGATAGATCAGGGTATGGCCGTCGGGAAAGGTTAGCGTGCTGCCCTTTTTCGTTTCAACATACCGGGCGGGTTTGAGCATGTTCTTTGCCGCGGCCTTAGTATCTTTGGGGAGGTTCTCCTCATCGATCCGTTTCAGGCCGGTTTTGCCGTCGGGATAGTTCAAACGCATTACTCCGTCCGAGCGCACTTCCGCCGACTGTGGCCCAGCCGGTATTGGCCAATTTTCCGCCGCATCCTCCAACTAGGAGGAAAGGGGTAATAATGATTAGGCCAAGAATAAAGGAGATGAGTTTGGCGCCCATACCTGTCCTGATGATCGGAACTTATTGAAATATTTAGCATAGCCGACAGCGAAAAGTCAATGAATTTGAGCTCGGCTACGGTTAGTGAAGTTACGCGGGCGTGGGTTGTCACTTGCCAGGAGTTAATGGTGGGACAGGCGTCCCGCCTGTCTATCAATTATGACGGGCAAGATGCCCGTCCCACCAGCGATCCCCTAAGCTGCGGAGATTGCTTCGCTTTGCTCGCAATGACAGTCTTTGGCCGCATCTAATTGAAGGATTACACTTTCGATAAAAATTCGGTTGACTTTCGTATTGTTTTCGTGAATATGTATTTTATCGATGGTTCCAACTCAGCAGGTAACAATTATGATTACCAAGCGAAAACCTAATCTGACAAGAAAGCAAAAGCAGGTATTAGATTATATAAAGGAATTCGTCCAGGCGCACAACTATGCCCCTAGTTACGAGGAAATAGCCACAGGGATCGGTTTATCTTCGCCATCGACAATATATGTCCATGTAGTGAATCTTATCGTCAAAGGCTATCTCAAGAAAAGATGGAACGCCAACCGGTCGCTGGAACTGCCCGAGGACAGCGTTTCGCCTCCCACGGTGGTGGAGGCGCCGATGCTGGGCTATATAGCGGCAGGTCTTCCCATAGAAGCGGTAGAGGCGCCTGAGTCCCTAGGTTTGCCCGCAGATATGATCGGCAAGAATGAAACCTATGTCCTGCGTGTGAAGGGCGATTCCATGATCGAGGACCACGTGATGGACGGCGATTACGTCATAGTGGAGAAACGCGATTGGGCTGACGATGGTGAGATGGTTGTGGCTCTGATCGGGAACAGTGAGGCTACTTTGAAACGGCTTCGTCACGCTCGGGGCAAAATCATTCTTGAGCCGTCAAATCCCCGCTACGAGTCGATGGTTTTCAATGCCGAGGAGGTCACAGTTCAAGGCGTGGTGGTGGGCATTCTCAGGAAGTATCGGAAATGAAGACGGGCATTCGTTACATCCTGCATGTGGATGCGGACGCGTTTTTTGCGTCGGTGGAACAGGCGATCCATCCGGAATTGAAAGGACTCCCGGTAATTGTAGGGGGCAGCGATCGGGGTGTCGTGTCAGCCGCGTCATATGAGGCGCGGCGGTTTGGCATCCATTCGGCAATGCCGATTGCGCAAGCCAGGAAATTATGTCCTCAGGCTGTATTCCGAGACCCAGACTTTTATGTGTATTCAGATTTTTCGCGGCGAATGTTCGACATAATGAGAAATTTCTCGCCGGCTGTCGAGGTCACCAGCGTGGACGAAGGCTACATTGACCTTACCGGCACATTAAAGCTCCACAAAGCGCCGGCATGGGAGATCGCGCACCGGATTTTGTCCGAAATAAGGGCGGACCTGGATATAAACGCTTCCGGCGGTTTGGCCGGGACAAGAACCGGAGCCAAGATGGCTACCGGCTTGGCCAAACCCAACGGGCTTCTTTATCTGGAGCCCGCGCGATCCAGCCAAATACTGAACGGATTACCAGTCGGTTCGATCCCGGGGATCGGCAAAAAGAGCGAAGAGATCCTGAAACGCTACAAGATCCTGACGATTGGCGATCTGCTGGCAGCGCCCAAGCCATTGATAAACAGGCTGTTTGGTCGGTGGAGTGACAGGTTGCTGGAGATAGCTTCGGGGAACGACTCGCGGGTCGTGGCGCCGGACCCTGGTGGCGAAAGGAAGTCCTATTCTAAAGACAGGACACTCGAGCAAGATACCGGCGACTTGGCGCATGTATGGTCCGTGGCCGCCGGTTTAGCGGAGAAATTGGCCGCTCGACTGCGTAGTGACGAAAAAAGCGCTCGGACAATTACATTCAAGGTGCGGTATGCGGATTTTACCGAAAAGGGACGATCCGTTTCGCTCAAAACACCCACCGATACGAACAGAGAAATTCTGGCGGTCCTGTTCAAGCTATTCAATGAGACGGTTTTGCGGCGAAAAAAAATTAGACAGGTTGGGGTAAAGCTGTCCGGGCTGGGCGGCCCGGTGTTCCAGACCGACCTGTTCGACCCGGTTAGGCCAATATATCGAGACCGAGACAGAACGGTAGACAAGATACGGAAGCGTTTCGGATTCCAAGCTGTCCGAGTGGCCTCATCCGCGCCGGGAAACCGGCGCTTTGACGAACAGCCTGCGCCGCAGTATCGCAAAAAAGAAAGAAAAAGGCGCGTTGCCCGTAGTGGCGCAATTTATTCCGCGCAATAAAAGGGCGTGATAAATCACTCCCCTACGAGACGTGTACTAGCTGGTTGGCTCGGGCTTTTCCTCTTCGGCGGGCGCGGCTTCCTCGGCCGGGACTTCTTCCTTCATAGGCGTAGCCACGCTGGCCAGCGATATTCCGGCATCCTGGACAGCAGTGACACCTTTGGGAAGAGTTATCGCCCCTATATGGACCGAATCCCCGATGTCGAGACCTGAGACATCTACTGTGATCGAGCTTGGAATGTCGTCAGGAAGGCACATCACACGCAGTTCTCTGGTAACAGGCTGAAACAGGCCTCCCTTATCAATTCCCACCGGTTTTCCCTCGAATTCAATAGGAACGGTCACTTCAATAGGCTCGTCCATCAAAACCTCGAGGAAATCGAGATGCACAAGGCTGCCGTCCACGGGGCGCATCTGCCGTTCCTTTAGCACAGCCACACGTGTTGCTACAATTTCGCCGTTTTCCGTGACTTTCAAATCCAGGAGAGGATTTCGGCCTCCTTCTTCCATAGCTTTTCTGAATTCACGCACATCAACGGAAAGCTTACGCGGCTCTGTCTTCTTGCCGTAAAGAACCGCGGGCACCCTTCCTGTGACACGTAGCCTCCGAGCCGGGCCTTTGCCGGTTTCCACTCTCTGTTCGACAGATAAACTGATTTTGTTCATATTTTCCTCCGGCAGGAGCCTCGGCTTGCCGTATTTCTCAGTTCGAGGCGCCTAATAGCCGATTATTTATTCGAAAAGCTCCGATACCGAAACTTCTCTATGTATTCTGCTAATGGCCTCACCTAATAAAGGGGCCACTGATTCAACCTGCAATTTGGCGCAGCTCTCGGCCTTTTCCTTTGTTGGTATTGTATCGGTGACGTATAGCTTCTTAATGGCCGATTGATTAATTCTGTGGATTGCCTCTCCTGAAAGCACGCCATGCGAACAACAAGCATAGACGTTGCGCGCTCCGGCGGCTTCGAGGGCCTGTGCGCCTTTGACCAATGTGCCGGCGGTATCCACCATGTCATCAAGGAGAATGGCGTTCCGACCCGACACATCTCCGATGACGTGCATTACATCGGACTCATTCGGTTTGGAGCGCCGTTTGTCAATGATGGCAAGACTGGCTCCGAGTTTCTTTGCGAACGCCCTAGCGCGTTCCACTCCACCCGCGTCAGGCGAGACCACAGTGAATTCGCCCGCGTCATGGCTGGCCTTTATCGCCTCAACCATTATCGGTCCCGCGTAAAGATGGTCTACCGGGATATCAAAAAAGCCCTGGATTTGGCCTGCATGCAGATCAATGGTGAGGACGCGGTCCGCTCCGGCGGTGGTAATTATGTCCGCGATGAGTTTAGCGGTTATGGGCGCTCGACTGGCCACCTTGCGATCCTGGCGGGCATATCCGTAATAGGGGATGACCGCTGTGACTCGGCTCGCCGAAGCCCTTTTCAGCGCATCAATCATGACCAGCAGCTCGATCACATTGTCATTGACGGGTTGGCACGTTGATTGAACGACAAAGACGTCCATTCCCCTGACGTTTTCCCTGAATTCAACCTGGATTTCCCCGTCGCTGAAAGATCCGACCATGGCGGCTCCCAAGGGGATCCCCATGTAACGAGTGATAGCTTGCGCTAAATCGGGGTTAGAATTTCCGGCGAAGATTTTGAGACCTACCCGCATTGGAGTGTCCTTTGCACCAGACAAGTTGTGTAAAAACAAATACCTTACTGCGCTTTGGATCTTATGTCAACGAGAATTCCCCGACTGGGGCAACCATGCCCTTACGCGGGGCAGGCTGCCATTCCGACCGGCCGGCTTCTTGATACTACGCCAAATTATTGATATAATAACTTATATATAAAGTCGATATGCAGGGGGTTGATTCAATGAGAGGCGTTTGGGATTCTGCTCGCGCTTTGCGTCTTTATGTTCTGCATTTCGTCCGAGAGCTTCGGCAATGGCGTGATCAAAAAAGGCGGGGACGCCGATAATGCGATCACCGGCAGTCCTGCCGCCGGACCTGCTGCAGGACCGGTGAAGAAATCCGGACTCAAATCTGCAAACGCATCATGCAGGATAGTTCGCACAGGACAAAAGCCACTCGCCTGGATACTCGAGGATGGTGTGGCCTATGCCTTGGACATACCCCTTGCCATGCTGACGCCTTTTGTCACCGCCATTACGCCTATAATGGACAATCTGGATTACGGTTGCGACGACCGCTATCCTCGCCGTGCACGGAAATGAATGATTCGATTCCAGTTCATCCTATTGAAGCCCTTTCATCTCAGGACAAATGTGACATCTACTTCAGCCGCGTGGTGGACCTCGCAGTCGCATCCGGTCTGCTGGACCCTGATCCAAATACGGAAGTCGGTCATTTCGCGTTTTCAGCGCATTATATTCGCGGGAAGGAGGCGGATCGCCGGCTTCAAAGCGCTCTTCGGGAATTAGAAGGCACGCGTCCCGATCTGGTGTCTCGACGGAGACAATTGCAAAATGAAGCTTCTTGGGGCGCAGTTGACGACTTTTTTGGGTCAAGCGATGAGGAAAAGATCCGTGGACTCATCGTCGTTGGCGCGTCGTATCGAGTCTGGCCCACCGGGACGTCTTTCACTCTAACTTACCCGTGGGATTCCGCCGGCGCCGGTAAGCCTGTCAGATTCAGGCCGGACCTGTCAGATTTCTTAAAGCGCAGGATTTTGAGAATACTTAAGAAAGCGGGAAAATTGCGAGGTTCAAATCTGTTTGGCGAATGAGGATTTAATTGGACTGTTTAATCACAAAGCACTTCTCACCTTCGACTTCGCCTTTGAGATGGAACTCCACCTGTTTTGGAGGAATTTCTTTCAACTGAAACGAAGGTTCCCATTCTTTGTATTTGGGATGCCAGGAATATTGTTGTAGTCCGATTTTTTTGGCTTTCTCGACATACAGGATAAGATACCAACCGCCGTCGCCACCATACAATTTCGAGAAACATACCTTTGCATGCTTGACGTTTGGAATATTCTTGGCGAATTCGATCGCGGAAGCGCTGATTTCGTCTTTCCAGCTCAGATCGGGCGAACCTTCGAGAAGCGCTTCTGAGAGAGCAGGTGGTTTGTAGTCGGGTGGGGGAGGAGTCTGAGCATCGGCCGTCTTATCCGGGGGCCGCTCCGAATCCTTTGGAGCCGCTGCAGGAGTCCCATTCTTTGCCTCGGGCGCGGGGCCCTCTGCGGCCGGCTTGGTCATTTGTAAACCAGGCACGCACCCGGACACAGCCAAAAGAAGGCTGACGAATACCGCGGCAAATACTATTGGGGCGGTCCTCATAACATCAGTTCCACTGGCGCACATTTTGGGCAGGATAGGGGACAACAATATCATCAACCCGTGGATATTACAAGAGCATACGAACGCATTCTTTCCTGCGGTCAGCAAACCGGCCTGGCGAGGGCAAACGGAATAATGATCTATGCCATTGAAAAGAGGTCCACACTTGAGTTACCCTCACAGAATGAGGAAACTTGCTTAAGAAAACGAGTTACATGGCAAAACGTTCATCAAAAACCGTAGTGGCATTGGTAGGGCGACCGAATGTTGGAAAGTCCACCATGTTCAACATGCTTTGCGGGACCAGAAAAGCCCTGGTCGAGGACACCCCGGGCCTGACGCGTGACCGAAATTATGAAGAGGTCACCCTGAGAGATAAATCTTTCGTCATAGTGGATACAGGTGGTTTCGAACCGGACAGCGACGACGCCATATTGGCGCAGATGCGGACCCAGACTCTAGTTGCAGTCGAGCAAGCGGATGTAATCATCTTTATTGGTGACGGAAAGGCGGGGGCGATTCCTTCGGATCGAGAAATCGTTCGCATGCTCCAAAAGACGGACAAGAAAGTATTTTATGCTGTTAATAAAATAGATTCCGAGAAACAAGAGGATTTTGCGGTAGATTTCTATCAGCTCGGCGTCGAGCCGATTTTCCCCGTAAGCGCTATGACCGGCTATGGAATGGGCGAATTCATTGATGCTCTTCTCGAAGAGATTGCGGAGGAACCCGAATATCCGCGACTCGCAGAGCCGGCGGACGCTGCCATCAAGGTGGCGGTAGTCGGGCGGCCGAATGTAGGAAAATCCACGCTCATCAATCTCTTCTTGGGTGAAGAGCGGCTTGTCGCGCATGACCAACCCGGCACCACACGCGATTCTATCGATACTATCGTCCGCCATCACGGCAAGGAATATCTATTTATTGACACGGCCGGAATACGGCGGCGTTCCCGCATAGTGGACCGAGTGGAAAAATATAGCGTGATCAAAGCGTTCCGGAGCATTGATCGGGCTGACATTGTGGTCATTATGATGGACGCAAGGGAAGGCGTAACAGACCAGGATGCTCGTTTAACTGGATATGCCTTTGAAAAAGGACGAGGGATAGTATTGGCGCTAAACAAATGGGACCTCATTGAAAAAGACACCAATACCATTAATATCCATCTGGAAAAAGTTCGTCAGGCCCTAAAATACCTCGCCTACGCGCCGATCCTGACGATTTCTTCTCTCAAGGGCACTCGCGCTGTAAAGCTTTTCGGAATGATCGACAATTTGTACCTCAAATATTGCAAAAGGATTGGGACAGGGGAACTGAATCGCTTCCTGGAACATACTGTGGCTCAGAATCCGCCAGGGATGCATCGTAAGACCAAACGCGTCAAGATTTATTATCTTACGCAGGCGCGCGTTGCTCCCCCGACATTTACCTTGTTTTGTAACTATCCTGAGTCAATTCATTTTTCATACAAGCGATTCCTGGAAAATCAGTTGCGGGACGTCTTCGAATTCGATGGCGCTCCACTAAGGCTCATATTCAAGAAACGACAAGGAAAAGCCACGAAAGAGGCAAAGCACTAAATGTATATAGCCGCAACTGTTTTCGATTTAGACTTTCAGTTTCTGATGTGGGATGAGACAAGTAGTCGGTTGGAATTTCTTTCTTGCCAAGAGACAACGCAAGTGTATGAGTGAATCTGATCTACCCGGAACCGAGCGCGGGGTAATCGAGTCCTAATATTTGAGGCAGTTTTTGCCGATTTCAGTCAAGTACCGCGGTTGTCCGCATTAAAGCAAAGTGACCGATGAAAAAACCAGCAAACGCCATAGTTCGCTTCGGTGAAATTGAGGACCTGGTCAAGGGTTATTATCCGGACGCCGACCTTGACCTTATCCGAAGGGCCTATGTCTACTCAGCGCAAGTGCACCTGGGCCAGACAAGGGTAGGGGGTGAGCCTTATCTGGTGCATCCCGTCGCAGTAGCGAAAACGCTCGCGCAAATGAAGCTGGATGAGGCCGCTATAGCTACGGGCCTCCTCCACGACGCAGTCGAGGATACCCTGACCACCAAGGAGGATGTGGAGAAATTCTTCGGAAAGGAAATCGCAAGTCTGGTCGACGGTGTCACGAAAATCAGCAAGATGGAATTTCAATCGCGAGAGGAGCGGCAAGCGGAGAATTTCCGCAAGATGATCTTGGCCATGAGCCGAGACATCAGAGTGTTACTGGTCAAACTTGCCGACCGCCTCCACAATATGCGAACTCTCGATCCAATGCCCCCTGAAGCAAGAAAACGGATTGCTCGGGAAACGATGGACATCTACGGGCCGCTAGCGGGTCGATTGGGAATTTATTGGATGAGGATGGAACTGGAGGACCTGGCCTTCAAATACGTGGACCCGGAAAGATACGAGTACATAAAAAGCCGCCAGGAAGAATTGCTGAAAGCTAAAGAGGAATATGCCAACAATGTTCTGCGAATAATCCGAGAGAAACTTCAGCAATACAATATGAGCGCCATAACCAAAGGTCGAAACAAGGAGATCTACAGTATCCACCGTAAGATGATTAGCCAAAATCTCGATTTCGAGCAGATCCACGATCTCACGGCATTTCGGATAATCTTGTCGACCGAGAGTGAGTGCTACGCAGTGCTCGGCCTAATGCATTCACTATGGCGTCCGGTACCCGGCAGATTCAAGGATTATATCGCAATGCCCAAGGGTAATCGTTATCAGTCCTTGCACACAACGGTTATCGGTCCCGAAGGAGCGAGAATAGAAATTCAGATCAGGACCCATGACATGGATCTCGTGGCTGAGGAGGGGATCGCCGCCCACTGGTCGTACAAACAGGGCAAAGTAGCAGAGGATGAAGACTTAAAGGTCATGAGCTGGCTGCGCCGGATGATGGATTGGCAACAGGACCTGGAGGACCCTAGAGAGTTCCTTGAAAATGTCCGAGTGGATCTTTACCCGGACGAAGTCTATGTTTTCACACCGAAAGGAGAGGTGAAGGAGTTCCCGAAGGGATCGACTCCTCTGGATTTCGCGTATTCGATTCATACTGAAGTCGGGCACAAATGTGTGGGCGCTAAGGTCAACGGAAAGATGGTCCCACTCAAATATGAATTGAAGAATGGCGACAGTGTCGAAATCGTGACGTCGTTCCATCAAAGGCCTAGCAAGGACTGGCTCAAGTACGTGAAGACCCCCAGGGCCAGAACCAAGGTCCGGCACTTCCTGATGGCTGAGGAACGAGAGCGTTCCGTCCAGATGGGGAAAGACAGCACGGAACGAGAACTCAAGAAATGGCGATTCGAACTCAGCCGGGTGGAAAAGGAAGGCGAAGTCCTGAAGGTGGCTCAGGAATTCGGCTTCAAGACGGAAGAGGACCTTTACGCGGCCATTGGCTTCGGGAGGGTTTCCGCCAAAGTTGTGGTCACGAGGGTTGTGCCGGCGGAGGAGCGAGAAAAAGCCAAGGTTGCCGCGGTCGAGGAAAAACCGAGAACAGAACTAATCACTTCTCGGAGCGGTGTCAAAATCGAAGGTGTGTCAGATCCCATGATCAATTTCGCAAAGTGCTGCAATCCGCTGCCGGGCGACGCTATTCGAGGCTTCATAACACGAGGGCGCGGGGTCACTATTCACAAGGATGATTGCGCAAACTTGCTGGAGATGGATCGTCGCAGAATCATCGATGTAAGTTGGGATGGTGAGCAGCCGGTAGAGCGTATAGTCGGCCTCTCAATTCAGGCGCAGAACAGAAAAGGACTGTTGGAAGTAATCAGTGGCGTTTTCGCCTCCAATGACGCGGACATAGTACAGGTTAACATCAAGACCGGCGATGATGACCGCGCTGAAGGCGTTTTCAAGGCCAGAGTCCGCAATCTTTCTCACTTGACACGGCTTATGAATTCTTTGAAAAGCGTCAAGGGAGTGGAAAGAGTCGACCGTCTCGGGACCATTCACGGCAAAGCGAATTAGTAGCTTCAGAATGAAAGGCCCGACCGCCACATATTCATCAAGGAGCTTTGGTTACCATGTTGGAACGAATGCAGCGTGTGCAAACCTTCGTTCTTTTCACTTGGCCGGACGCTTCAATGATACGGACCTTCTGCAAATTCGGATATGAGATCTTTCTCGTACGATTGTGCGCGTGGCTGACATTGAACCCTTTCAAAGGTCTTTTCCCGCATATTTCACAGACTCGAGACATAAAACAACTCCTGGGCCGTTCGGCCGTAAATACATATTCTAAATAAACCGGCATTGGAAATTATGTCAAGACCGGTGTTCTTGGAGACCTATCATAGGGGCGGTTCGTGAACCGTCCGAAATGGAGGGCGCTTCCTGAAGCGCCCCTACATCATGATTCCCGCAGGCCAAAATTTCGGGAGAGCCACCTTCAACCAATCATTTGGACGATTCAACAAACGCCATTCTCAACTGGAACAAACTCTCCTTCAGGATCCTTGCTTCCTGTTCAGTAAGATTGCCTTTGGTCTTTTCCTCCAGAAGGGCCAACAGGTCAATAGTGTTCCTGGCTCCCTGCAAATCTTTTTTCGGTTCTTCGGCGCCCGGAATCTTAATTAATCCGAGCTGGAACAGAGCAGTGTGGGAGAGACTCACAACAAATCCTGCGAAATCAAGCGGAGGGAGAGGCTCCTCCCGCTTGGGTTCTTCCTGTTCAGTATGTTCCTCTGCGGCGCCGCCGGCTGGCGGCTCTTCTGCCGCCGGTCCTTTCTCTTTATCCGCTTTTTGGTCTTTCGACTCGCCTTCCGTCGTAAACCGTCGTTTGTCTGTTACTTTGAATTCCGGTTCTTGTTCCGACTCGTCCATGGATTTCCTCACAACTAGCGGTTGCTTCCCCAAAGTCGCTTCCTTGGGTTTATCGGGTTCCGCCGCTCGAATTCGTTGACCAATTCCCGAGAGGTTGGATCCAATTTGTCGGGAACCTGTATGTGCGCCGTCGCGTAAAGATTTCCTCTTTCACCATTCTTGAGCGAAGAAAATCCCTTTCCTTTGAAACGGAACACCGTTCCCGATTGTGTGCCGGATGGTATTTTCAGGAACAGGTTTCCGTCCGGTCCCGGAATTTCTACTTCAGCTCCCAGGATGGCTTCCCCTATGGATATGGGCACTGTCACGTGAATGTGAAGCCCCTCTCGGCGCAAGAAAGCATGAGGCTTGACGTTGATATTCAAAATCAAATTTCCGGAAGGGCCGCCCCGGACCCCGCGCGTTCCTTGCCCGGGAACTCGTATTTTGGAACCGTTATCGACTCCCGGCGGTATATGAACATCTATGTTCCTATTCATAACAGATAGCGAAATCCACGAGCCACTATATGCCTGTTCGAATTCTATACCTAAATTATGCTCCAGGTCATTCCCGGCTTCCGGTCCGGATTTCCGTGCCCGGCGGCCGGATGAGCTTCGAAATAATTCCGAGATCATGTCTTCAAGAGTCGAGCTGTTGGAAAAACCTTGCTGGAACTGGCCGCTCTGTTGGTTGCCATAAAAGGAGCCGAAGTTGACTCCCGAGCGCCCGAACTTTTGCCCAAAAAAGGGACCCGCTGCTCCGGGAGAACCGAAATTATTGAAATTGCCGCTTAGTCCCGCGTGGCCGAATGCGTCATAGTTCCGTCTTTTCTCGCTGTCCGAAAGGATCTCGTACGCTTCCTGGATCTCCTTGAATTTAGTTTCGGCCTCTTTGCTGCTCTTATTCAGGTCCGGGTGATGGCGCCTGGCCAATCTGCGATAGGCTTTTTTCACATCTTGTTCCGAGGCTGATCTGTCAATACCCAGGACGTTATAAGGATCCGGTTTGCGCATTTTTCATTCCGGTTTTGAGACGTGTTATGAGAATGATAAGCTTCTTCGCTGACTGGCCGGTAAGTTAGCTATGACCGAAGCGAGACTATAGTGATTCCGGCAGAGGTCTCCTCTTGAGCTTTGGGAATATGTATTTCCAAGATCCCGTCCGCATACTTCGCCCTGATAGCTTCTACATCCACGTCGCCCGGAAGGTTGAAGCTCCGCTCGAAAGCGCCGTGGACTCGCTCGATGCTAAGATAAGCTGCCACAGCGGGTTCCGATTCGAAGGGTCTCTGACCGGAGATGGTAAGGCGGCGGTCTTGAATCTCGATACTAATGTTGTCTAAGCCTACTCCGGGCAGCTCCGCTCTAATAACATAAGCGTCAGGAGTCTCAAGCATGTCCACCAGCGGGCGCCAGCAAGTTCCGCTTACCGAGCAGCGTTCGCCGAGAGTCGCGTGCATCACACGGTTCACCTTCTCTTGAAAATTCAAGAGATCCTTCAGAGGATCCCAGCGATTGAGAGTCATGACCTTTTCTCCGGACAAATTAAAGTGGATTTGCCGCAATTCTTCAAGATTCTCATGCAAAGAGTAAAGGTTTTTCGTATTGGAGTCAAGACCAAAGCAGGCTCATTGCCTCCTGTGAGCAAGGCTTGCGAGAATTGTTCCTGCGTCTCGATTACGTGGCCGTTGGCGATTTGCAAGTACGGTAACCATGCGCGGTCATTGAAATCCGGAGTCAACAGAGAATTCTTCTGCAGGTGAAGCGCTGGCTATGCGCCCTTGAAAAGGCGATCTGCGGAAGGGCGCCACGCCCACACTGATTCGGTCGCAAAGAATAACATTCCTCCGGCCGGAGCATTTGAAAATGTCCCTCCGGCGCCGGGAGGGTTATTCCATCCGGGAAAAAGGCTTCACTGTCTCCTTTATAAAACCTGAGAACCTTTTTTCCGTCCGGTCATCTAACGGTTAAAGGGCTTAATTGACGGTTAGAATGTGATCAATCGGAGGAATGCCAATGCGATTCAGCCTTCCCGATCGTATGCAAGTGGTGGAGATCTCGCGCCCTGGAGGGCCCGAGGTATTGAGTGTCACGACTCGCCCGCTACCAAAACTAAAGACAGGCGAAGTATTGATCCATGTCGCTGCCGCAGGCGTCAATCGCCCGGACTGCTTTCAGCGCGCGGGGACCTATCCGCCCCCTCCGGGGGACTCCGACCTGCCCGGACTGGAGGTTGCCGGAACGGTAGTTGCGTGTGGGGAAGGGGTCAAGCAATGGAATCCCGGTGACCAAGTTTGCGCCCTCACACCCGGTGGCGGCTATGCGCAGTACCTGCGCGACGCCTGCCGGCCAGTGTCTGCCGCTGCCCCGGGGTTGGACGCACATCGAGGCCGCGTCACTGCCTGAGACCATGTTCACCGTCTGGATAAATGTTTTCGAGCGCGGACGATTGACTCCGGGAGAGACACTCCTGGTGCAGGGCGGGGCCAGCGGGATCGGGGTGACAGCGATTCAGATGGCTCAAGCGCTGGGACATCGCGTCTTCGTGACAGCGGGCAGCCCCGAGAAATGCTCGGCCTGCGAGGAACTCGGCGCGGAACGGGCAATCAATTACCGCACAGAGGATTTCGTGGAGGTGGTCAAGAAGCTCACTTCCGGCAAAGGCGTTGATGTTATTCTGGACATGGTGGCAGGCGCCTATGCGCCACGAGAGCTGAAGTGTCTGGCCGACGATGGACGCCTGTCGATCATTGCGCTTCTCGGAGGCGGCAAGGCTGAGGTGGATTTCAGTGAGATCTTACGACGGCGCTTGATCGTGACCGGTTCGACCTTGCGCCCCAGGAACGTGGAGTTCAAGAGCGCTGTGGCGGCGGCTCTGAGAGAGAGGGTCTGGCCTTTGATTGAGGCGAAGAAGATCCGGCCGGTGATTTTCAAGGTTTTTCCGCTGGCTGACGCTGCAGGAGCACACACGCTGATGGAATCCGGCTCACACATCGGCAAGATAGTCCTGGAGGCCCCAAAGGGCTGAGCGCAGGCGCTGACCAGTAGCGCGTTTTCCTTCTCGCAGGACAAGGAGGGTTCATGGCCTTGTCCCAGGTCGCACATGTTGGCCTTCACCGAAACTGAAGGCGTTGCGCTCCGGATTTTCCAACAAGGTAGTGAGCGGGACCGTTTTCCGGCGCCCAGCAATGGCGGAAGGACTCACCGCTCTCTTTTCCGGTATTCAGGAGGTGAACACGGTCACAGGCCCTTCCTCTCCACGTTCTCGGCGATCCGTGCGGTGAGACATTTCTCGATTATCGCTCGGCCGGGGAGACGAGATATCCTTCTTTCTTCAGGGTTTCCAAAAGCGCATTACCGGTTCCTCGAGGCGCCGCCACACTATGAGTCTGGGCTTTTCCGCCCGGTTTGGCTGGAAACGCCGCTGCCGAGGACTTTATCTTAGGATTCAGCTTCAAGATTTCCCGTGGCGGGACTCGAGTAATCCTGGCGATTTCGGCCACCGTCAAATCCTTGGCTAGCATCAGGCCGCCAATCTGGTCAAAGACCAGAGGAGGAGCATCCTTGAATCGGAGGTCGTAAGCTGCTCTATTAGAATCTATTATCGACAGCGCAATCCATCTTAAGATGACTTCTTCGGCGGCTTCAGGCAACGGCAGGTCCCAGAATACACTCGTATTCCATCTTTCCTGCAATTCCTGAACAGTCTTGACCGAAGTCAGGTACGCCATTACAGACATCAACCAACCTTTGTCTCCTATTTCTTTACGGATTTCTTTTATGCGTGTGGCAAAACATCTGGTAGACAGTTCCAGATCTAGTCGATCGTCGTGCCAGGAATCTTCGGCCATCTCCGGACCGCCCTCTGCCGAGGTACAAGACCGCGATAGATACCACCATCCGTAACCGGGCGCCCGTGACAGTGTCTTGGAATTCAGCGCTGACAAAATGGGACCCAACAAAGTAAAATCTTTAGGGATGCCTTCTTTAGCAAATACTTCCTCAAATAACCACGAATGGCGGCTTTTCTCGGATAGCCATTCAGTCAGTACGCTTCGGGCATCCAATAGCAGGAAGTTCAGTTGGCATATTAACCGGTATCTGACGTCCCGCCGCCGCACCGGGACAACTTCGCCGGCAAATTGAAAAGGCTTGTCCAAGAAGCCGTCAGGTAAGGAGTACCTGCACGGAGACGGCGCCGTTTGTTTCTCGGCTTGAGCGGTCTCGGCCAAAAAGAGTCCGCTGGCGGGTCCTGCGCCAAGTATCAAGACGGCAATTATACTAATCAGATAGTGTTTCGAACCTGTCATGCGGATCTGCAAAGGTGGACTACTGCTCCAGTTTTTTTAACTTCTCCTGAACGACCAGGTTTTCAGGATTGGCCTGAAGCGATTTACGGTAAGCATCAGCGGCTTCGGCCTTTTTGCCGCTCGCCAGGAGAATGTCTCCATAATGTTCTGCTATGATGGGGTCAGACTTGACCTTTTCGACAGCTTTTTCCAGATAGGACAGGGCCTCTTCAACTTTACCCTGCCTAAAAAGCACCCAGCCCATCGAATCCAGCACGTATCCGTCGTCCGGCTTGAGCGATAGCGCCTTCCGCACCAAGGCTTCAGCTTTTTCCATGTTTCCGCCGGAAATAGATAATGTATAGCCGACGAAATTCAGAGCGCTGGCGTCATCAGGCTTTTCTGCGATCACTTTTTCCATCTCCTGAAGACCTCGCGTCCGTCGGCCGCTTTTTTCGTTTACGTTACCCAACGAGTATCGGATTCGGGCATTCTTGCTATCTAGGGCCAGCGCGTTCTTGTAGGCGCCGGCCGCCTCTTCGTATCGATTCAATTCTTCCAGAATTGAGCCTTTGATATGGAAAAGATCCGGGTCCTTGGGCTCAGTTTCGACGGCCTCACTTATATACCTCACCGATTTGCCCAATTCACGTGATTTCAGAAACATGATGGCCAGCATAATTCTGGAATTGAGGAATGTGGGCTGACCTTTGCGAATCTGCAAAAATTCTTTTTCAGCTTCGTCAAGTTTTCCTTGTTCACGTAGGATACGTCCCAACTGAAATCTTACCTGATCCCATCCTGGCTTATCGCGAAGAATCTGATCCAAGATCTCCTTGGCTTTGTCGAACTGTTTTTGTTGGGCCATTGTTTGGGCTATTTTGATTCGAATACCCAAATTCTGAGGCGCCATTTTGGAAAGCTCGGTAAACACCTCCAATGATTCAGCATTCTTTTTTTGGTCACCCAGGGCTTGACCGAGGTGCAAACGAGCTTGCACGTTCAAAGGATCCAAGTTCACCGCTTGGCGGAACTCCTCTTCGGCTTCAGGATATTTCTTTTGTTGCATATAAATCTGGCCCAGTTCGATATGGATTTGCCCAGCGGTTTCGGGTCGTTTCTCCATTAGCAACCGAAAAACCTCCAGCGCCTTGTCAAATCGGCCGTCCTCCACATAGACTTTGCCAAGATAGAAATAGCCTTCCTTTTCTTCGGGAAACTTGTCGAGCATCTTCTGAAAGGTCGTCTCAGCCTCTGAGAAGAGCTTCTCGGAAGCCTGCAAAGAACCGATGAAAATGTACAGCTCTTTGTCGTCCGGTTTGAGTTCCAGGGAGCGATTGTACGCTTCTATGGCCTTATGTCTGGCTCCGGCCACGGTGTAAATTCTTCCCAGTAATGTGTAAGCGTCTTCATAGTCGGGGTCAAAAAGTGTGGCCTTGCGGGCCATTATCAGCGCATCGGCTATTTTGCGGCTGCGGGCCAGGATCGTAGCAATCTTAGTGTTGAGATACGCGGATGTAGGATCCAGAGCCAAAGCTTTACGAATGTAAAGCAGCACCCCATCGGTGTCTCCTTGCGCTTCGGCCTGCTCCGCGAGAAGAAAATACATACCCGGATCGTGCTCCAGGTCCGGCAATTCAATAGCCTTGGAATTCGAGCGAGGCTCCTTAAATAGGGGCGTAGCGCAGTAGGACAAATCTAAAGCGAAGGCCCAGATAATTAGTGTCGTTATCGCTAAAATCGCAGCATTCCGATTCATGATAGTTTAACCCCTTTGAGGCTTTCAGTCTCGCATTCCGCCGCCGGCGCGCAGCTTTCCGATCACTTCACCATAGGGCGGATGATGAAATACGGCGCTCCCGGCCACGAACACATCCGCTCCTTCCCGGATCAGGTCCGGGGCTGTTTCCGGGCTGACCCCGCCGTCTATTTCGATTAATATATCGTATCCTGACTTGTCGATCATGCTCCTGAGAGTCCTGACCTTCGGTAACATTGTTCTGATAAAGGATTGTCCCCCAAAACCCGGATCCACTGTCATCAGCATGACGACATCCAGCTCTGCGAGCACGTATTCCACCGCGGTCAGGCTCGTGGAAGGATTAAGCGCTGCGCCCGCTTTCATGCCCAGTTCACGAATCCGAGTCAGGGTGCGATGCAGATGATGCGTTGCCTCAGGATGAACCGTGAGCACGTCCGCGCCCGCGTCGTGGAACGCTTCCAAATAATAATCAGGGTCGGAAATCATGAGGTGCACATCAAGAGGTATGTGAGCGACCTTCTTGACCGCGGATACGATCATCGGCCCGATGGTGATGTTGGGCACGAAATGACCGTCCATAACATCAACGTGAATCCAGTCCGCCCCTGCGTCCTGCACAGCTCGAATCTCATCACCAAGGCGGGCAAAATCGGCTGAAAGTATGGAAGGCGCAACAAGAATTTTGTTCTGTGCCATGATTCCCTCGTTGTCACATTTCGCGTCCTTCGACGCTGTAGCCGCACTTGGGGCAAAGGCCGTCCTTGACAGCATTCTTGCGGATCGTGTATCCCACCCGGTCAACCAGGAGGGATGAGCAACCCGGGCAATGGGTTTTCTCGCCTTGGTCTCCAGGCACGTTCCCCACATAAACGTAATTAAGGCCCTCTTCCAAACCTATCTGCCTGACTTTAGAAAGCGCCTGCACGTCGGTTGGCGGGAGCTCCTGTTCTTTGTATCTTGGATAAAATCTACTGACGTGCCAAGGCGTGCCGGGACCCAGAGTGGTACGAATAAAGCGGGCCATCTCGCGGATTTCATCAGGGTTGTCATTGAGCGTGGGTATCAGCAAGGTGGTCACTTCCACCCAGATATCGAGTTCTTTCATGTAAGCAAGAGAATCCATGACGCCGTCGCGTTTGGCCTTGCAGTAATGTGTGTAGAATTCATCGTTAAACGCCTTAAGGTCTACATTGGCAGCATCCAACAGCCCTTTTGCATCGTCAAGCATGTCACGGGTCATATATCCATTGGTCACGAAGACGTTCAGCAGCCCATGCTTTTTCGCTTCGCCCATTGTCTCACGGGCCAATTCGTAAAAAATCGTGGGTTCCGTGTATGTGTAGGAAATGCTCCTGCAATCATTTTGCAGCGCCCAGGCTACTATTTCTGCGGGGGTGTAATTTTCCCCTTCTATTCGGCCGAATTCGTGAGGCATCTGCGAAATTGAGTAATTCTGACAAAACGAGCACCGGAAATTGCAGCCTACCGTGGCTATCGAAAAAGAGCGGGAACCGGGAGCGAAGTGAAACAGTGGCTTTTTTTCTATGGGGTCAACATTCGTTGACACCACCTTGTCATAAACTAGCGTATAAAGCGTGCCTCCCGAATTCTGGCGCACCCCGCAAATGCCTTTCTTCTGATCTTTAATTACGCACCCGTGACGGCATAGCCGGCATTTAACCACATCTGATTCCATGCGGTCCCAGAGAACAGCTTCTCTCATCGTTCTCGCTCCTTGAGAGCATGCAAGAGCCGAGGACCGATCCCGTCAAAGCTGCCATTAGACATTATCAACACCACGTCCCCGGGCTGAAGCTCCTGCGCCAAATAGTTCAATATTTGATCGGTGTCATCAAAGGCCAATGCCTTTGTCCCCTGCGCTTGCAAATCCGCGGCCAGGCGACGGGAACTGAATCGGTCCGATTCAGGCCACTCGTCCACTCCTCGGGGCTCTCTGAGCGCCGCGAGGCCCACTCCGACGAGAGCGGTAACATACAGGTCCTGAAAAATGGCTCTCCGGCTGGTGTTGGTGCGAGGTTCGAACACGGCGACCAGACGCCGGTTTGGAAAACGCCTCCGGACTCCTTCGCAGGTGACTTTGACAGCGCTGGGATGATGAGCGAAATCGTCTATGATGGTTATCCCATTCGCTTGTCCCAGGACTTCCTGTCTTCTTTTGACGCCTTCAAAGGAGCCAAGAGCCGAGACTGCCTGCTGAGGGTCGACACCGGCCCTCTCTGTCACCGCTATCGCTGCCGCGGCATTGAGTAGGTTGTGCAATCCTACTACCGGTAAAATTCCTGAAGCCACCTCGCTGCCGTTCCTCAAGAAACTAGCGCTGATACCATCAGGATGGTCATCGGTTTGCCCGATGGTCCATTCCATGCCCGAATTAAAGCTGTAGGTCCGGACCGGAGCGTGCGCATGTCGGATAGCTCTTTGAACCCTGGGGTCATCTCCATATGCGACAATACAGCCTGTAGACGGCACTGCCGACGACAATCCCTCAAACTGCTGTTCTATCTGCTCGACACTGCTATAAATATCCGCGTGATCGAACTCGCATGAAGTTATCACGGCAATATCCGGATCGTAATGTAAGAACTTGGGGCTCTTATCAAAATACGCGGTGTCGTATTCGTCTCCTTCGACAACAAAGAATCGGCCTCCGCCCAACCGATAGCTTTTGTTAAAGTTCCTCGGTATGCCTCCGACCAGAAATCCTGGATCCAGCCCGGCCCGAAAGAGTATCCATGCTATCATGCTGGTGACAGTGGTCTTTCCATGAGTGCCTGCAACCACTATGCGGGTTTTGTTGTCGGCGAAACAGCTCCTGACGGCAGCCGGCATCGAGCAAAACGGTATCCCCGAAGCTTCTAACGCGATCGCTTCCGGATTCACACGTCGTATCACATTGCCGACTATCACCAAGTCAGGCCGGACATCCAAATTGGACGCCCTATAGCCTTCCATTATACTGACACCTAATTCAGCCAGCAGGTCGCTCATTGGAGGATATACCGCCTGGTCCGACCCGGTTACCTTGTAACCGCTTTCCATCAGCAGACCGGCCAGCGCAGCCATGCCTGTTCCGCAAATCCCCATCAGATGAACGTGAGCATTGGGTTTAAGCTGAGGGATGTCAGTCAACACTGGTTTTTCCCGGCTTTCTTGCATATTCGTGAATTGCTATCATTGGAGCCGATTTATGTCAACGCGCGACATGGGTTGATTCGTAGTATTCAGGGTAAGGGTCCGCGACTGGCCTGCGCTTCCAAGAACGACCCGCGCAAGACTACCGGGTGTGCCCGCAAGAGAAGCGCCGTACAAGAGGCGCCCGATCCCGTGTTCCCAACAGTCAATAGTTTTGTGTCTTCTACGCTTAATCACCATTGGGCGCGTAATAACACCTTTTGGGAGAACAGACTAAACCTTTTTTCTTCAAGGCATCTATAATTTTGGATATTTCCTTAGAGTCCATGTTGACCGCTTTGGCGACATCGCCGGGTCTGACGGGTTTTCCGGCCTTCTTCATTGCGTCCAGCACGATTTTTTCCTGATCCATCATTCTCTCTTGACTCCTTTCGTCATCGAATTGAGCCTGGCCCTACCGCATGATGATTGGCAGTATACTGTCTTCCATCGGTCCGAGCAACCGTTGGCGCCGCCTCAGCAAAATGAGGCTTTGCTAAGGCGCTATTGATTTGTTAGAAAAGTCGATACCAGCTTCGAGTGAATGATAAGGAGCACGATCATGCTCGATCATTACCCTAAAGAGATCATGACCAAGGATGGGATACCGGTCCTGATTCGTCCATTCACCAAGGAAGACCAAGAAAGGCTACGCCGGTTCTTTTCTCGCATACCGGAAGAGGAACGTTGGTTCATACGAGACGATATTACCGATCCGGAAGTAATGGACAAATGGATACAAGATCCCGACTACAGCAGGACCATTCCGCTGATCGCCGTGAAGCAGGAAGACGGCGCTATTGTGGGGAACGTAACGTTGTACATGCGGCTGTCGGAATGCGTCAGGCACGTGGCTCATCTTCGAATTATTATTGATCCGGAATACCGTAGTCGGCGATTGGGGACCTGGATGCTCATTGACGCCATAAAGCTTGCGATGGATATCGGTTTGGAAAAACTCGTGGCGGAGTTTGTGGGAGGCGTGGATGACGCGGCTATGGCCGCGGCCCAGAGACTGGATTTCATCGAACAAGACGTGGTGCAAGGTTACTTCAAGGATCGACATGGCGGGTATCGCGATCTGGTCATCATGGTGAAGAATTTTCATCGTGATTGGAGTGATTTTTGAACGGCGTATCTTCCAACGAAACTGTCTCATACGATTCGCAGGGGGCTTTCTCTTTTGAGACAGACCGCGGCCAAATCACTATTAATCCAAAGTGTCCCCCCGGTTCTTTTAAAGAGTTACGACTGGACGCGGGCCTCGGAAACTTCCCACATTATTCATCTATCATTCAGAAATTAGAAACCTTCGAAAAAATCGCTTCCGGCAAAGACGGCAGAGTAGGTTTGGCTCTTATTGATCAGAATATCGTAGTCGGTTACATGGTGTGCTGGTATCCCGATTCAACTGACCGCTGGAGTAAGCTCGGCGATCTTATGTACGAATTCGGGGCGATCGAGGTGAGTCGGAATTTCAGAAAAATGGGTATAGCCGCAAAGATGGTATCCTCAGCTCTTCGCGAAGAGTTTTTTGACGAGAAAATTTCCTATATGAACGGTTACAGTTGGCACTGGGATGTGGATGGCAGTGGCCTCACTCTAATCCAGTACCGTAAAATGATGCTTAATTTTATGAAACCGTTCGGTTTCGAGGAATATTACACGAACGAGCCAAATATAGCCTTGAGGGAAGAGAACCTCTTCATGGCCCGGATCGGCTCCAAGGTCTCGGAGGAAGATAAGCTGCGGTTCCGTAATCTTCGGTTCGGGGTCGTGAGCCGAGAAAAATGAAGAAATCCGGGAAAGCACGTCATCCGAAGAACCGCAAATTCAAGGTCACCTGCTTGCAGACTCTCTTTCCACGTAAAACTTGACCCGCTTGCTCCTCGATGATATCCAGGGTTCCCATGAATTTGACCCAAGCATTAATGTTAGAAACCTCCGTCGAAGACGGGTGGGAAGCGGACCAACTGGTCATTGCGGCCCAAAACGCGCTGAAGAACGCGTCGGTTCCTCTAAGCCGATTCCGTGTCGGAGCGGCCGTGCTCACCAAGAACGGCGGAATCTTTGAGGGATGCAATACCGAGTCGCTCATACCTGTGCTCGGTGTCTGCGCGGAGAGAAATGCCATAAACCACGCGCTGATTCACGGTCAAACCGGTTTTCTGGCCGTCGCCGTGGTTTCCGATTTGCATTCTCCGCTGTTGCCGTGCGGGACCTGTCTGCAATATATCCAGGAGTTCGCGCGTCAGGAAGGCCGAGATATCCTAATCATAGCCGAAGGCCGCTCAGGCGACCGGATCGTCACCAGCCTCGACGAGCTTTTCAAAGGCGGGTTCCCGCCCGAAACAACAGTCAGAGATATCCAAGAATCATTCCGCTGGACCGCGGAGTAGGGTCGAGTAGCTCTCGAAGGGGGAGGAAATGCAGGGAGAAACTTCTTGTCCGCGTTTGCACGTGATTTCCCCCGGCGCCCCTCTTCAAGAACTCCTAGAATTGGGCGCCCTTGCCGCCTTCGCCGGCGAGGCGCCAAGGCATGGTCTGAAAAGAGAGGGTCTCCAAATGAAGGGATTCGACCCGTTAGTGTAGGGGCGCAGATTTCCTTGGCGGCCAATCAAACAGGGCGTGATGAATCATGCCCCTACCAGAGGCATCTCACTGCATACAAACCCAGCCGAGATTGTCGATGCGCATCGAACGCGAAGTAATTCCGGCTTTGGCGGATTGCTTTCCGTGGAACACGGGATTTCACTCCTCACAAATGACAACCGAACTGCCGCGTAACTTAGATGCTACACTTAAATATAGTTATTGTTTATCTTGCAATTTCAGTATATTTCATGCTATAATTCATGTAAATTATCAGGCATGGAATTACATGAAAAAGATACTTCGCGTTACCAAGACTACCCGACTCCTCAAGATCCGGGAAATACTCACCGATATGTTTGCCGATGTAAGCGATGAAGCGCTTCTGGAGCAATATAGTCTGTCCTGGGAACAACTTGAAAAAATTTATTCCAAGCTGTTTTATGCGGGATTTCTTACAGCCGAGGACCTGGAAAAGCGCATCGACCTTCGGGCCGGCAAGGACGCGTCTCACATCCCCCTAGCCGATATATATGGCGACAAAGCTCTTTATGAATGCCTGATCTGTGGGTATATTTCGCACCTGCATTTCAGCGCATGTCCCAGGTGCCGGCAGATTAACTTGCGGCGGCTTACCAGAAGGTCGTTCGGTTCGGATGTCGTCTGGCAGCACGCGGGCCACGTCGCGGGGTGAGTGATATCCGGTTACGTTTCGCAATTCAATCGTATTAAACAAGTTTCTTGTTAATATCCTTTGTTTTAATTAAAATTAATCGTTTGAGAGATTTACCCGTGCGGAAGGTCCGACGGGCGAACGAACAAAGACGGCTGTGTCAGTAACTCCGCGGAAATAATTAAGATCTATCTGATCAAAAAGAGAGGCCACGGCCTCTGGGAATGAATATATTATCTATGATACGCGCGGAGAGGGGGCAGTTTGGAACTGTTCCCGAAAGAAACCGTAGTTGAAGAATGCCAGTTTTTGGGGATGAGATATGTCCAGCCCGCTTAGGCCGGTAACACATACAGCGGACCGCAGAGTTGTTTCGGCTTCGGAAGAACCTACCGAAGGGTTGAAGTTTGCCCGTTTTTTTACCGAGGCCGGGAAGGACCCTTTGGATAAGGTCGAGTGGACCAAACGATCTGCAGTGATCCGAAATAAGGAAGGCGCCGTCGTTTTCGAGCAAACCGGCGTTGAAGCGCCTTCCTTCTGGTCGGATATGGCGATCAATGTGGTGGTGTCCAGGTACTTCAGAGGAAAGCCGGGGAGCCAAGAACGCGAAACCAGCATCAGGGAGCTGATTCTACGAGTCGTAAATACAATTGCCCAGTGGGGGAAAGAACAGCAATACTTCGCGTCCGAAGAGGACGCTCAGATATTCAGAGACGAGCTGACTTATCTCATCTTACATCAAAAGGCCACTTTCAACAGCCCGGTATGGTTCAATGTGGGTATCGAGGAAAAGCCTCAGTGTTCCGCCTGCTTCATTCTCAACGTGGACGACACTATGGAGTCCATACTCCAGTGGTATACGCAGGAAGGCATAATATTCAAGGGCGGATCGGGATCGGGAGTGAATATTTCTAACCTCAGGGCTGCGCGAGAGCCTCTCTCGGGCGGGGGGACCGCTTCGGGCCCGATATCGTTCATGCGAGCGGCCGACGCTCTGGCCGGAGTTATCAAATCAGGCGGAAAAACCCGGCGTGCCGCCAAGATGGTGATACTCAACATAGATCATCCCGATATATTGGAATTCATTAGAAGTAAAGCAGCTGAAGAGACCAAGGCGCATTCGCTGGTTCGCTGCGGTTATGACGGATCGTTCGATGGCGATGTGTATAAAACCGTCGCGTTTCAGAACTCCAATCATTCGGTACGCGTTACCGATGAATTTATGGAAGCGGACAAAAATGACCAGGAATGGCATACCAGACTGGTCTTGAGCGACGAAAAAGCTGACACATACCGGGCTCGGGACCTTCTCAAGGAAATGGCTGCAGCTGCTCATGCCTGCGGAGACCCGGGGATCCAATTCGATTCTACCATCAACAATTGGCACACGTGCCCTGAAACAGCGCCCATCAGGGCTTCCAATCCGTGTTCCGAATACATGCATGTGGATGATTCGGCTTGCAACTTGGCCTCGATTAGGCTTACGGCTTTCCTGGAAAATGGCGACCTGTTTAATGTGGGGGCCTTTCGACATGCGGTCGATATCATGATTACCGCGCAGGACGCTCTGGTGGATAAGGCATCGTATCCTACACGGACCATCGCTCGTAACTCCCACAATATGAGGGCCCTGGGGTTGGGGTTTGCCGATCTGGGGACCTTGATAATGACCCTGGGCCTCCCGTATGATTCGGACGACGGGCGCTCTTGGGCAGCGGCAATTGCCGCTATTATGACGGGTGAAGCTTACTTGCAGTCGGCTCGCATAGCTGCGGTTCGTGGTCCTTTCGAGGAATTTGCAAAGAATCGTGAGGCGATGCTCAAGGTGATCAAGAAACATCGCCAACATGTCCTACAGATAGACGCCTCCCAAGTTCCGAATTCTCTCTTGGCGCAAGCTTCAGATTCCTGGGACAAGGCTTTGGAGATGGGCGAGCGTTTTGGATACGCCAACTGCCAAGCCACCGTCATTGCCCCCACCGGCACCGTGGCGTTCATGATGGATTGTGACACCACAGGCATTGAACCCGAGCTGGCGCTTGTAAAATACAAAACGCTCGCAGGCGGTGGACACCTGGAGATCGTGAATCGGTCCGTAGGCCGAGCGCTGGAGCGTCTGGATTACCCCCCGGTGGTTATACAGCACATTGTATCGAAGATCGAAGATACCGGAACGATAGAAGGTATCAAGGAAATCCTTCCGGAACATCTGCCGGTCTTTGACTGCGCCTTTAGACCGCTTAACGGAGAGCGCTTCATTTCTCCCGAGGGACATCTCAAAATGATGGCTGCTGTTCAGCCATTTATTTCGGGCGCGATTTCGAAAACGGTCAATGTCCCGAACGATACCGTACCCGAAGAAATTGAAGAGATGTTTCGCAAGGCGTGGAAACTTGGGCTTAAAGCCATCGCGATCTATCGAGACGGCTGCAAGACTGTTCAACCTCTGGTTCTTTCGGAACAGGAGTCAGAAATTGTCCCTCTCCCGGTGCGGCGGCGGTTGCCGGTTGATTGCAACAGTGTGCGTCACAAGTTCGAAGTGGCCGGCCAAAAGGGATATATTCATACAGGGTTTTACGAAGACGGAAAAGTCGGCGAGATTTTCATAAAAATGGCCAAAGAAGGGAGCACGATCTCCGGGCTCATGGACACCATCGCCACGCTGACTTCTATTGCCCTGCAATACGGTGTGCCTTTGGAGGCCCTTGTGGGTAAATTCAGTCACGTTCGTTTCGAGCCCTCGGGCTTCACGAACAATCCTGACATACCTATCGCGAAGTCGTTGACGGACTATATATTCCGATACCTCGGGACACGTTTCTTGACGCCCGAACAGCAGCAGGCCGCGGGATTGGCGCTGCCGGAAGGACAGGCTGAACGAATGCCGGCGGCCACATCCGGCGCTCGCACAGACCAAAAGCAGCCTCGGGCAAAGATTCGCGGACAAGGATTCCTTCCGCAGTCGGATGCCCCGGCTTGCCGAGATTGCGGGGCCATAATGGTGCGCGCCGGTTCCTGTTATAAATGCTTGAACTGCGGCGCGGATAGCGGCTGCTCGTGATGTGGCTCCCGTTTGCCTGGGGGGCGCAATGAATTGCGCGCGTACATTTGCCCTGGCACGATTCTTGTTTCTCTAACAGTTCTCAGACAGTTTCGGTGAACCCGAGCCAACCGCGGCGCTTGTCTGGCAGGCTCCGGATCTTCTCTCTCGAAGCCCGTCAGATCTTTTTGTAAACTTTTAACAATTATTGCTAGACAAAAGCTTCAGCTTCTCCTATAAACCTGATTCACGTTGGGGGTAATGTGCTTCATAATTGGGCCGGTTTTCGGTACAACCGCCGAAATTTCATCGGCCCGAGAACGACGGAAACAATTTTATAGGGCCGCTTTTTATGATTGGTAGGATGCCGGATTACGCCACCGGCTATGGCTATCCATTGAGGGATTTGGTAAAAGGAGGGAAAACATGCGGGTCGGAGACGTTATTCATCTCGACGGATTGAGGGCCGAATACAGCCATTACGGCCGCGATCGCTTCACCCCCTGCACTCTGCCGAATGGAGAGTATGTAATTGTCGGTTTTGACGATGCGTACGTAAAACTCGCCTGGAAAAATGCCACCGGTTGTGCTTCACCAAAGCATCGCTATCGAGTGCAAAAGACGATCGTCGTCTGATTTCATGCAATTTGAGGGGGGCGTGCGTCTCATGAACGCGGCCCCCTCTACACTTGATCTGACACCCAATCTGAACAGAGAAGCCTCACCGTTTGAGTCCTGGAAAATCACGCCTTATGCTGCTGCGCACGGGTTTGCGGCCGGACTGTCGAATTCTTCCGTCCGTACAGGATTCTTGCTATAATAGGTATTGAGGTGTGTGGAGAAGAAGTTATGAGCGACGAACACAACTGCAATGCTTGCTCGGCCGGGTGCGAAGCTCGACGCACCGACGAAAGGACAGACGAAGAAGTCAGCGCCGGTCCTTATCTTATTATCGCCGCCCTGGCCATCGTACTCCTTAGCCTCGGGTTCAGGTGGCTGTTCTAGACTTGTTAGTCTCTCGAAACAGGTTCGGAATTTGTCGCCGCGTTTGAATCAAGAAAAGGTTTTCCGTCCCGAGTCCCCGCGCAATTGCGCAAATGATCCCAGCAGCCACGCAAACGAGACAACGTTCAACGTAAGGCTCCCTAACTCGAGCACACTGGTAAGTCCCGCGTCAAGATATCCGGCTTCACTCAAGCGCAATATATGAAATGTTAAAACCGGAGTGTCTAAGGCCAGGAATGCAATCGCCGGAACAACGTATCTCCGCCTATCATTCCACATGGCCATCCCCAAAAGTAAAGAAGGGATGATCATTAGAGCAAAATACACAACCTCGATCATAGAATCGGCAGGCAGGGGCTGAGGTTCCAGGCCGAACATGTACACATAGCAAACGTACAAAAAGCTTTTCAGGTAAAACCAAAGACCGGCAAACCAGAGAACCAGCGGAAAATCCGCGTCAAATCTTCTCTGGGGAAACCATCGAGTGGTCCACGATTCAGTCTCGCTCATTGATTTTTCCATTTCCGTTCTTCGAGTACAATGGGAATCGATCACATAACTCTCGAACTTGAGCCCTGATTCCGGCGATCACTTTCTGATCGGGATAACTTGTCAAGACCTCGGCAATAAAGGACGCGATGACGCGCATTTCATCCGGTCCCATGTAACGGGTGGTGACCGCCGGCGTCCCAAGCCGTATCCCGGAGGCTTTGGCCGGCGGCAACTTATCAAACGGGATGGAATTCTTATTTACTGTAATCCATGCCTGTTCGAGAGCTTCTTGCGCGTCAGCGCCGGTTATACCCCTGCCGGACAAATCAATGAGGATTAAATGATTGTCCGTTCCGCCGGAGACTAACGAGAAATCAAGCTCCAAGAGCGCTTCAGCTAAAGCCTTAGCGTTAAGCACCACCCTGCGCTGATAGTCTCTGAATTCAGGAGTCGCGGCTTCGGATAACGCAACCGCTTTGGCCGCTATAACGTGCATGAGCGGCCCGCCCTGCATTCCGGGAAATATGCAGGAATCCAGCGCATTGGCGTATTGTTGTTTGCACAGGACCATTCCGCCCCGGGGTCCGCGCAGAGTCTTGTGCGTGGTCGTGGTCACAAAATCGGCATGGGGCACCGGTGACGGATGCAGGTCTGCCACTACAAGCCCGGCAATGTGAGCCATGTCAACCATCATCGAAGCGCCCACCTCGCGGGCGATGTCCGCAAAGACTTCGTAGTCGATAATTCGAGGGTACGCGCTGGCGCCGGCTATGATCATTCGGGGCCTGTGGCGTCGCGCCAGGTCTCTCACCTGGTCGTAGTCTATTCGATGATCGTCGGCGCGCACGGAGTAAGGAACAACCCGGTAAATGGCCCCGGAGAAGTTCTTTGGATGTCCCATGGACAGATGACCGCCGTGCCGGAGATCCATTCCAAGATATGTGTCTCCAGGCTTCATCACGGAAAAATAGACCGCCATATTGGCCTGGGTCCCTGAGTGCGGCTGAACGTTGGCGTGCTCCGCGTGAAAAAGGTCCATAGCGCGTTGCCGCGCCAGGTTCTCTACCACATCAACATTAGCGCACCCCCCATAATAACGGCGGCCGGGATAACCTTCCGCGTATTTGTTGGTCAGAACACTGCCCTGGGCCTCCATTACCGCGGGTGAAGCAAAATTCTCCGAAGCGATCAATTCCAGACGATGCTCCTGCCGCTCTTCCTCCTGTTTGAGAATTCCGAATATTTCCGGATCGGTCCTTTCGAGCGGGGTCATGATATTTCCTATATTCCTATGTAAAGCAAGTTGAGTATTCGTTTGCCAACTACGTCCGTTAATTAAGCTTAAGTCACTCATTGACAATCAAATCGTCTCCATGAGGTCGATTCGCCTCTGGTGGCGTCCGCCCTCGAAGGGCGTCTCCAACCATACTTTCAAAATAGACAACGCCAATTCCTCTCCGATGACACGTCCTCCCAAAACGAGCACGTTGGAATCATTATGAAGCCGACTCATTCTTGCATGAAATTCAGTTGTGCAGAGGGCGGCGCGAATACCGGCGTGTCGATTTGCCGCCATGCTCATCCCTACGCCGGTCCCGCAAATGAGTATCCCGCGAGTGGCGTCTCCACGCATAATACGTTGGCACATATCTCGGGCATATACCGGGTAGTCGCACGATTCCGTGGACGCGCATCCTACATCGATTACAGGGACGCCTCGTTTTTCGAGGTAATCCTTAAGAGATGTCTTCAGGGAAAACCCCGCGTGATCGCAGCCGATAAGAATAGCCTCCATTTTCAGATCCGACCGAATACGAGAGTGGCGTTTTGTCCGCCAAAAGCGAAGCTGTTGGACAGGGCGTATTCCACGTCTCTTTTGGCTGATTTATTGGGAGTATAGTCCAGATCACACTCAGGATCCGGTTCCTCAAGATTTATTGTGGGCGGAATAATACCGTTCTTAAGCGCCAGAATCGTGTAGATGGCTTCCACTGCTCCAGCCGCCCCTATCAAGTGTCCCGTCATGGACTTGGTGGAACTGATGGGAACCTCCCACGCCGAATTGTTAAACAGTCGCTTGATGGCTAAGGTTTCCATTTTATCATTTAAATCCGTCGATGTGCCATGCGCGTTGATGTATCCGATCTGATTCGGTTCCAAGCCGGCGCTTTCCAAGGCGATCTTCATGCACCAATACGCTCCCTCGGCATCCGGGTCCGGCATTACCCGATGATACCCGTCGTCCGTGGCGCCGTAGCCGAGAATCTCGACCGTGGGCCTTCGCTCCCCTTCTACGGCAATGATCCTCAGATTCCAATATTAGAATCCCCGCTCCCTCGGAAATCACAAAGCCATCACGCCCCAAATCAAAAGGTCTGGAAGCCCTTTCAGGCTCTTCGTTCCTGGTGGAAAGCGCTCGCAAAGCGTTAAAACCGGCTATCGAGAGACTCGTAATAACAGCTTCGGCCCCTCCAGTCATTACGACATCGGCACGACCCTCACGGACAATGCTGTAGGCTTCACCTATCGCTGAAGTCCCCGTAGTGCAGGCATTCACCACTCCAAAGTTGGGCCCTTTGAAGCCATGCTCAATAGCCAAAAGTCCGGAAACCAAATTGATGACAACCTTTGGAATCATCAAAGGGTGAACCCCCTTCGGTCCTTTTGCCCACAGGGCCTTGATTCCGTCTTCGATGGTCTCCAACCCGCCCATCCCTGAACCTACAACCACTCCGCAACGATACGGGTTTTCGGTAGGATATTCCAGGCTCGCATCGCGCATAGCCTCTCCAGCCGCCACCAGGGCAAATTGCTGGTAACGATCCATCCGGCGAAGTTCTTTCGAAGGTATGTATCCATTAGGATCGAAAGCTCCTCTAACTTCGCCTGCTATACGAGTTTGATGCTTCTGCGCGTCAAAAAGTGTAATGGGTCGGATCCCGGAGTAACCGGCAGTGAGGGCTTGCCAGTTCTTATCGACGCCGACGCCCAGACAAGTCACCATCCCCATACCTGTAATTAAGACTCTGTGAGGCACATTCTCCTCCGAACCCCATATATCCCGAGAAATCCCGGGCGACTTATTTGCGCTCCTTTATGAAATTGGCCACATCCTGTACAGTCTGGATCTTCTCAACCTCCTCATCCGTGATTTCGAGACTAAACTCATCTTCCAGGAGAGCAATCATGTCATATATATCCAGGGATTCCGCGCCGAGATCTTCGACTATTTTGGAATCCATGCGGATATTTTCCTTTTTCACATCGACGAGTACTTCGGCGACCAGATCCACGACTCTTTTTTCGACATCATCCATATCGGTATATCCTCCTAATTGATTATTCCATGAGCGCTTTCTTGATCCTGCCACATCATTTGCCGACTTTAGGGCCGCCCGGTCAGCGACATGTCGGCGATAAGCTCACATATAGAGCCCGCCATTTACCCGAATCACTTGACCGGTAATATAGTTCGACATTCCCGAGCATAAGAAAACTACAGCGGCGGCCACATCCGTCGGCTCACCGGACCTGCGTAAAGGAATGTGTGTCCGAATAGCGTCCAATTGTCCATCATTAAGTTGCTCGCCCATGCCGACGGTTATGATTCCCGGTGAAACCGCATTCACTAGAATGTTCCTGGGCGCCAACTCTCTGGCCAGCGCCCTGGTAAATCCTATGAGTCCCGCTTTGGCCGCGGAATAGTTTACCTGGCCGGCGTTTCCAATTTCTCCTGCGGTAGAGGCTATGTTGATGATTCGGCCGCTTCTTCTCCGAATCATGCTTTTGCTCACAGCCCTACAAACGTGGAAGGCCCCCGCCAAATCAGTCGTCAGGACCTCGTTCCAATCGGTGTCTTTCATTCTGCCTATCAGGCCGTCTCTCGCTATGCCGGCGTTATTAACCAGGATGTCAATGCTCCCTCTGTCCGCTTGTATGGCCGCCATCCCGTTTTCTACCGCGACCGGGTCCGTTACATCAAAGCGCTCTATCCTTCCATCTCCCCCCTGGTCCCTTATTGTTCTCAAAACATCGTCGGCGGCTTTCTCCTCGGTCCGGTAGTTGATGGCCACAAACGCGCCGGCCTTTGCCAGAACCTGACAAATCGATCTACCGATGCCCCTGGATCCTCCAGTGACGACCGCCGTCTTTCCTTCCAAAGAGATCAGCGACAGCAGGTCTCGGTTCACCACCTGGACTCCACAAAAGACCGAATGTCCTCGACTCCGGAAATATTAACCGCCTCAGCAGTTCGATCGATTCGACGCATCAGTCCAGTGAGGACCTTTCCCGGTCCTATCTCTATGAAGGTTCTCACTCCGCTGTTCAACATGGTCCGGATGGAGTCCTCCCATTGAACCGGGCTGACGACCTGATCTATCAAGAGCTGCTTGACGGCGCTATCCGACGCAGGGTAGGGCTTAGCGCTTTTATTTGATATTACACCAAAAACAGGTGGTTTCATCTTTATGTTTTCGAGTCTGATGCGCAGGGCCTCTCGAGCCGGTTGCATAAGACTTGTGTGGAACGCGGATGAAACCGGCAGCATCACCGCTCTTACTCTTTTTTCCTGCTTCAATGCCTCTACGACGCGATTCAGGTTTTCGATATGACCTGAGATGACTACCTGGTCCGGCGCATTGAAATTGGCAGCTTCCAATACCAGGTCGCCTCGAAATCGGTCTGTTATTTCTGCGGCCTGCTCTCTCGAAACGCCTATGATAGCGGCCATTCCACAGGTCCCGGCAGGTTGCGAACCGTCCATACCTTTTGCGCGAACTCGGATAATGTCCAGAGCGTCTTCAAAATCCATAACACCGGCAGCGCATAATGCCGTGTACTCGCCCAACGAATGTCCGGCTGCGAAGGTCGGCGATAACGAAACACTTTCCTTCAGAACCTCCAAAATAGCCATTGAGTGGACGAATACTGCCGGCTGTGTATGAATTGTGCGGTTCAGATCGTCACCGGATTCTCCGGACATAATTCGGGTCAGAGAATAGCCTAGAACCTCGTCTGCGCGTGTGAGCAAGGAACAGGCCACGGGGTAGTCTCGCATGAGATCCATGGCCATTCCCGGATATTGCGATCCTTGACCCGGAAACATCAGGGCCACTGATTCATTTTTTTGTGCGATCACAGCGGCTGCCATGCGTTTCGAGTCGACTACTCTGTTTCAACTACGGTTCTGTCCTTATAAAAGCCACAGGAAGGGCAAATCCTATGCGACATCATCGGTTCAGAGCATTGTGGACAAGCGACCAAGTTAACAGGAGTCAGCTTTTTATGGGTTCGGCGTTTGTCTCGCCTCGTACGGGAAACACGCTTCTTTGGTACCGGCATTGCGCATCCTTCTACTATTTATTATGGATTCATCAACAAATCGAGCAAAAAACTAAGATCCAATCAAAATCGCGAAAAAGATTTCGAAAGTGTATCGATCATGATCAGACTAACTCGAAAGTGTCAATTCATTTGCGGCCAGACTCGATAATTTGTTTTCTACGACCGAGCCTCGTCGTCCCGTTTCTTTTTCAGACTTGCCAGAGCCTCCCATCGGGGATCTATTTCTCTTTGGTCCCCGCACTTGCATTCAGGCGAGCCTTTCAAGGCCCCGCATTTCGGACAAAGACCGGGGCATTCTTCTCGACATAAAGGTTTCATAGGAATCTCGAGAAGAAGCTCCTGCACAATGAGTTCCGCCGGATCCAGCTCCGGGTTTTCCACGAAGACTACGTCCGCGTCCTGTTGCTCCACGCTGTGCTGGAATTGAGCAGCGAGTCCACCGGCTCGAAGCCGGAGATCCGGATTCATCTCTTTTTCGACAATGAAGTCGGAAAGACATCGTGAGCAGCGCAGACGAATGGATCCGACGACGGCGCCGGAGAATAACACGTCCTCATCACTGCGGATTATATCGATTTTGCCGCGGATATGCGGGTCTATTTTCACATCTCCTGACACGGAGATCGTCTTGACGGCCTCAGAGAGGAAATCCTCATCTCCTGAGAAACTCAGGCGCAGGCCGTCTTCCGGAATATCATCGAATCGTATTTTCATTGCCCGGCGACGTCACGTCGTTAAAGCATAAACTCTAAGAATAAGTAATCCTATAAACCTAAGTCAAGAAAAATGTTGCTACTTCCTGTCCGGTCATGGAACGCCTGTCAAACAAAACCCTCAATGGTTCGTCCGGCAGGATGTCAAACTTTGCCAATTTTTCAGTTTACACATTTTCAGACTCGACTGCAATCCGCACGACTTCCGATCTCAAGCTAATTCTTTATAAATCGGTTATTATCCCTCAAATACACATGAAACATTGACATAATGCTGTCTTAGGGCTATACTATAACAAAAATTATCGGCCCGGAGATCCGCAATAATGAAAAAAATAGTCTTATTTATCATTACCTTGGTTGCCGTCAATATTCTGGCGCCCGGTTTAGTCGGCGCTCAAGACCTGAATCCATACGCCCCGACCAATGCAGTGACAGCGGAACCAATGACGCCATATAATCTCGGGCTGATCCCTCAATGGTCAAGAACACATTATGTTCCGTGTCCTACCTGTTATTTCCCGTCTTCCGGCGGTTTGCCTGACGTCCCGATTCAGTGGTGCGTCCGAGGTTGTCTTGGCATTCCTGTGCCGGTTCCCTAATGGCAAGTTCGGCGCCCCATACCGGAGCGATCTCCTATTCGGGTTTGTCGTGCTGCTGCAACCACTCTAATATCTTTGGAAAAACTTCTTCGGTAGCGTGCATGCCCAGAAGTAGATCCACATGACCGTAATCTTCTCGGCGCCCGGATTCTTTACCCATTATCACACACTCTGTTTTCGTGGCCTCGTTCAATCCCTTACAGGCATTCATCACGGAAGCCGGTGGCGCCATATAATCTTTCGATCCGCCCATGAAAAGAATCGGGACATCAGATTGGCTCAGCCCTGCAAGATAAGGCGCCCCGTCTTCAGGTCCGAAAACTCCTGTTTCTATGAATCGGCCGAAATCCCGCCACAATTTGCCGGGGGATATCGGCGTCGAGACCAACGCGATTGTCTTGCGTGCGACAGAAGGCTCGATATTACCTATATGAAAGAGGCCCCATACTGACGCAGGAACCCAGGGAGCCAGCGGGGCAATCATCCGTCCGAGAAACGGCAATGGCGAAATGGGTAACCGTCCGAGGAGCGGTTCCAATTTCAACAATGGCCTAACCCTCGCGATATCTATTTCTGAGAAGTCAGTAGGCGATCCCACAACAACTGCTGAAGCCAAGGCTGAGTCAGGGTTTGATGCCAGATAAGCTAATATCAGCATACCCCCCATGCTGTGGCCTACCCAGTGGACTCCGGAGCTGCGGGTACGCGAGAGGACAGCTTCTATTATCGCGGGAGCATCATGTCGGAGGTGATCTTCAAAGTCCCATGAATAGGGCACATCCGAATGCTTGATTCCAGGACGGTCGCTCATTCCGGATCCTCGGAGTTCCGCAACCCACACATCGCGCCCGTGTCTCTTTAAAAAGCCGGCTAAAGAAGGGGCGCCTTGAATATCGAATAAATAGCGATTCGCTTCGAGCCCATGACAAAGGATCACGGGAAATCCCACGGCTGGTCCGGAGGGACGATAGTGATGCAATGCCAATCGCCAACCATCATCGGTTCTGAAGTAAACAGTTTCATCCTGAGTTGTGGGCTCATGGTAGAACCATTGCCAAAAATATCCCAGGAAGATGATACCGGCGATTACGATGAGCAGGCTATAAAACAGGCTCAAGATTGTTTCCAACATTGTCCTTCCAACAGGTATTTTCTAAACCCTCATGATTTCCACAATCAGTCTTGATATCCATGCAAATATGAAGCAAAAGAGTAATATCCATATTATCCAATCAGCGGCCCGGTTTAAACGGCCTCCGTCATCCACTGAAAGCCCGTAGCCGAGGTATCGCAAAACGCGATAAGGGACCTGTAGCCAGCACAATACGAACAACACAGGGCCCATGGGATTGGCGCGGGTGGCTAAGTAGAATTCCCCGTGGGCCATCGCCACAAAGCTCCTGGTCAGTCCGCATCCGGGGCATGAAATGCCAAAGACAAGTCGGCTCATGCACGTCTCCGGCAATTGAACTTTCCATCCCAAATGATGGAGAGTAAGACAGATTACGCCTTCAGGAGAGAGATCAAGAACGAATGCCCCGGCAATTGCTGTGAGAGCTAACGCCAGTATCCAAAGGTGCTCGATTCTACCACGCTGTTGAGAAGTCGGCTTAACAGCCTGATGACGTTCATCCGAGGATATGATTACCGGCGTTCCGAATTCCACTTGTATACCTTAATCATTGTGATCAAGTCAGGTTGTAACCAATACCAAAGCTCTTGTCCACTGCGCGTCCCGATCAAGGCAGTATTTCTAATCGTTATTTGTATTATGTTATAATTCTTGACAATATCAGTTCCCTCTGCTAATTCCTGGCGAACCGTCCAGCCTATTGGGTTGGGCGGCGGTTTAATTCATGGAGGACCGTCATGCTAACCTTTTCAAGGGGTTGGCTTTCCAGAACATTGATTCCCGGCTTGGCAGTTATGCTTATCGTGGCCTCTTTCTCGAGTCCGGCCGGCGCGGATGATTGCAAGAGGGTCTCCAATATTCTGGTCCTCTTCGATGCTTCCGGATTCATGAAAGATAAGTGGGAATTTTTTCTGCAGCAGATGGCGTTTTTCCAGCAGGCTATGCCGATAACCGCGGACGGATTTTTTAACGTGGGAATACGTCATTACGGGCTGAAAGTGGGACTAGGTTGCGAAAACACAGAAAGCATTCTGGCTATACAGCCTTGGGACCCGGAACGATTTTTGAACGCGTTTCCCAAGAATGTATCCTATGGAGTGAGCGCCCTTTCAGCGGGTTTGAGAGCGGCCGGTGATGAAGCGGCGTCGGCTGAAGGAAAAACCGTAATTGTCTTAATTGGCGGCGGCATCGAATCGTGCAATATGGATCCTATTAAAGTAACGGACCAGATTTGTAGGAACAATCCGGACCTGGAGATACACACTTTCCAGATCGCGAACGCGCCTGAAGGAAGTTTCTATTTGAGAGGCATAGCGCAAAGAAGCCATGGCACTTATAACCGCGTGGAAGATACGAGGTCATCCGCATCTTGGCACGCCTGGATGAAGAGGAATCTGGTCATGCCCTGCGCGTCGTCTGCGCCCCAGAGCCCGGAGCAGACGCGTGCGGCTGTCGGACCGGTTCTCTTTGATTCAAAAGGTCTTTCAGTCCGATCAAACGACCCTGCCGTGGACGTCACAAATTTACAGAATCTCAATGCGGTGGCCCAAATCCTTAGAACAACCCCTTCGGCGAAGGTTGTGCTTCATGGGTTTTCAGACGCAAAAGGTAATCCGGACTTCAATATGAAACTGTCTCGGAAGAGGGCAGAAGCAGTGGCGCAGTTCCTAATGAAGACATATCACGTATCCTCAACGCGCATCAGCATAATGCCTCACGGATCATCGCAGGCGGCGCTGCAAACTCCCGCGGCCGCTCAGCAGCCCGGAGCGCGGAGAGTTGAATTCGAGATCACTTATCAATAGCGGCGATCAATCAGGGGCGCGCTCTCTGACTGATTTGCCTCGTGGCCGTCGGACAAACCATCTTTCCAAGTCTTGCCCTTTGTTCTATTATTTAATATAGGAATTTTTTTGTTGGCGGAAATATGGCGCGACTGTCACAACGATTCATCTATTTCTATTATCTTTTGGCGATAGCGGTTCTTCTGCTTCCTTCAGGGGTTCTGGCCGCCGAGCGAACGCCATAGGGCCGGAAAAGCTGCTGCAAACCGGCCAAGAGCTTGCGGACAAGACTCATTATTTGGAGGCCCTCGATCTTTTGGAGGAGGCAAGGGATATTCTCGACAACAACGGTTCGCCACAGGGTTCGATTTATGCGGATGTGTTGTTCACGCTCGCGGCAAACTAAAATTAAAGCCAGGCTCCATCAGAATTTTTCGGCGTACTATGTCAAAACTGCTCTCCATGACATACAGACTGCCAACAAACTAAGAGAACGACTCCCGGACACCGCCCCCCAAAGATTGGCCGAAGGTCTTTTTCTAGAGGGTTATATTCAGAAAAGATTTTTTTTGCGGACAAAGCAGGCCATGGCATGTTTTTCAAAAGCATTGAAGATCTACCCTGGCCTGGCTACGGCAAAGCGGGAGTTAGCCGAGCTTGAGTTGCAGGAGTCCAAATAATGGCGTGATTTCGCCCAGAAAGGACCGGGGATCGGCAGCCGGGTTGGCCCCCCGACATATCAACTGAGGGTCACGATGAAAAAAGCTAAAGAAACCAAGGACGAGGCATCCGGTTTCGATGAACAACTTGAGACGCTGAAGTCGATAGTGGAAAAAATGGAACACGGCGGACTGAGCCTCGATGAGAGTCTGAAATTGTTCGAAGAGGGTATAGGATTGTCCAAACGACTCCTAGACATACTCAACCGCTCGGAAGGCCGTGTAGAAGAACTACTTGCAACCATGGAGAGGGTACCCTTTAGCCGGGGTGAGGAATAGGATCCGGATGGTGAATCTGGAAGACTACCTGGCACAGAAGCGGCGAATAATCGATAAGAGTCTTGACGACTTACTCCCTAATGAAGATAATGAAGCCGCCATGCTACATACGGCGATGCGCTACAGCATCTTCGCCGGAGGAAAAAGAATAAGGCCTATTTTGGCTATGGCGTCGGCCGAGGCCGTGGGGGGCAAGGCGGAAAGTGTTTTGCCGTTAGCGGTGGCGTTGGAGTGCATTCATACATATTCGCTGATTCATGATGACTTGCCTGCTATGGATGACGACGATCTGCGGCGCGGGAAGCCTACGGCCCACAAGGTTTTTGGGGAAGCTATCGCCATTCTGGCCGGCGACGCGTTATTAACTTTTGCGTTCGAGATCCTCAGCTCTCCTTGGGCCGTGCGACTCTACAGGCCTGAGAGGCTGCTGACCGCCATTCGAGACTTGACTGTGGCAGCCGGGCCGAGGAAATTGGTGGCCGGCCAGGCCGTGGACATTTTGAGCGAGGGTGAAGAGGTCGGCGAAAAGATTGTAGAGTTTATTGTCAGAGCGAAGACCGCCGCTCTTATACGCGTATCCCTTACTACCGGAGCTTTGCTGGCTGGTGGGGATTCCCGGCAAATCGAAGCGCTGGGCCGGTACGGCGAGTTGTTGGGAATGGCGTTTCAGATCAGAGATGACCTGCTGGATCTCGAAGGAGATCCGGAAAAGCTGGGAAAAGCAGTAAAAAAAGATGTATCCCGCGGTAAGCCCACGTATCCCACGCTTTTGGGACAGGACGAAACAAAGAAAATGATGACCAGGCTCCTCGATTCAGGCTTGGAGGCGATCAAACCTATTGGCCCCAAGGCCGAGCCGCTTGCTCTTATCGGCAGATACGTAGGTGAGCGAATAAGTTGACAAAAGGTGAACGAAGGAATTGGCTGAAAGAAAACCTAACTCAATCCTTGAAACACTCCAATCGCCCGAAGACATAAAAAGACTGTCCATCGACGAATTGCAACTACTGGCCGGCGAGGTTCGCGAATTAATAATTGACACCGTTTCCAGGACGGGCGGACATCTGGCCTCAAGTCTTGGAGTGGTCGAATTGACCATCGCTCTGCTGAAGGTATTTTCACCTCCCGAGGACCGGATAGTCTTCGACGTCGGTCATCAGTCCTATGCGTACAAAATATTAACGGATAGACGCGAAGTATTTCACACCTTGCGAAAGAAAGGTGGGTTATCCGGTTTTCCGAAAAGGGACGAGAGTCCGTACGATGTCTTTGATGTCGGGCACGCAGGTAACGCCATAAGCGTTGCGGCCGGTCTCGCTCAAGCACGGTGTTTCGACGGCGCGGATAGGAAAGTCATAGCCGTTGTAGGCGACGGTTCCCTTACTTGTGGGGTTTCATACGAGGGCCTCAACCAGGCGGGCGCGGCGGAAAAGGATCTGATAATAATCCTTAATGATAACGAAATGTCGATTTCGCACAATGTCGGCGCTATGGCGGCATACCTGAACCGTATCATGACCGGACATCTTGTCACCCGCTTTCGTGACGAAATCAAGAGCTTGTTGAAAAACCTGCCGGGAAGCATGGGCAGATCCATGTACGGAATGGCCAGGCAGTTCGAGGATGCGCTTAAAGGTTTTTTGACACCGGGACGACTGTTCGAGGACTTGGGCTTCACTTATGTTGGCCCAATAGATGGACATCGGCTGAAACATCTCATTGATACGCTGGTTAATGTGAAACGCTTCCGCAAGCCCGTACTGATCCACACCGTGACTCACAAGGGCAAGGGATATGGCTGTGCGGAAGAGGACCCGGCTCGTTTCCACGGAGTAGGTCCTTTTGATAAAGCCACCGGAAAAATCGTGGAATCACCGGGTCCGCCTTCGTACACTAGTGTTTTCGGCGACTACGATGGTCAAGCTGGCGCGGGATGATTCCAAAATCGTCGCTGTCACAGCGGCTATGGAGTACGGCACAGGTCTGGCTGAATTCGGACGCCTGTTTCCGAGCCGTTTCTTCGATGTGGGAATAGCGGAGCAGCATGGAGTGGTCTTTGCCGCAGGCCTTGCGAGGGAAGGCTATAAGCCGGTGGTCGCAATTTATTCCACATTTGTCCAAAGAGGCTACGACCATCTGATTCACGACGTTTGCATGCAGAAATTCCCGGTCATTCTGGCTATGGATCGTGCGGGAGTGGTGGGAGAAGACGGCCCGACGCATCATGGGGTCTTTGACATCGCATTTTCCAGATCTATCCCTAATATGACCGTGATGGCCCCGTCGGATGAGAATGAACTGGCGGATATGCTGGCCACAGCGCTGGTCTGCGGCGGTCCCTGCGCGATTCGCTATCCGCGAGCGCACGCCACGGGCCTACCCATGAAAAGTTATCCCGAGACTTTGCCGATAGGGAAAGCGCGGATGATGGCCGAAGGAAGCGACATCTTGATCATCGCCATCGGTTCTATGGTTGGTCCCTCCGTTGAGGCGTCGCACATCCTGTCGCAGGAAGGCTTTTCGGTGGCGGTAATGGACGCGCGATTCGTCAAACCTTTGGATCGCGACCTCATTCTCGAGAAAGCCGCCGCCGCCGGCATGGTTCTCACAGTGGAAGAGGGTGTGCTGGCCGGCGGTTTTGGCAGTAGCGTACTCGAAGTTCTCTCAGAAGAGGGTCTGCACAGTATCGTCACAGCGCGCATGGGAATTCCGGATAGTTTCGTGGAACACGGAGCCCGATCCGAACTACTGGAGGAGTTGGGTCTCTGTGCGGAAGGGATCGCCCAACAGGCGCGTGTTGTGTTGGAGCGCCGATCGGTCCCAACAGTGAGACGGGTTTCATTCTTAAGAGGCGTAAGCAACTGACTTGCGCAAGATCCGCCGGCCATAATCCGACTCTCGCGGGAAAGAGTGTCATTGCGACCGTTGAGACCGAGGGAGGCAATCTCCAGTCTCCTTGAAGGAATGGGCTTGGGGTGGAGATGGGCAGTCTTGCCCATCGACCTCCTTCCCTGTTGGTACCGGGGGGATCTGCCAAACGCCTGTCCCAGCCATTCGGTCATCGCAAGCAACAGGGGGTTGCGGGACATCCACGCTGCCGCTGAATGCTGCCTCTCGAATAACTAATCCCCAGCCATAATGCAATATGTCTTGACCGTTCCGGAAAGGGATTTATCTTTCTCGCTGAGAGCCGTCTTAAATATGACTGACAAACCTCAGAATCCTACAAAATCGACAATACAGTCCGGCGTCACTTGGCGGCGTGGAGGACGAGAATTCGGATCACAAGCTCTGCGCGATCCGGCCAAGCTGATCCTTCTTTTCAACGCGTCCAAAGCTCTCGCTGCGACCAGTGATCTCGATCAACTGCTGGCCGTGATTGTCGGCGAAGTGCGATTTGTCCTCAAGTGCGAAGGCGCAGCGGTAGTTCTGTACGACCCTGAAAAGGATGATTTCTACTGGCGCACAGTGGAGGATAAAGGGGGCTTTCTGGAGGCGGCCAAAGAGGAGATCCGGATTCCCAAGGATCAAGGAGTGGTCGGATGGGTGTTCAGCACCGGTGAGCCTGCCTTGATCAACGACGCGGCCAATGAGCCGAGACTGTACCGACCGGTCGAAGACAAATCCGGTTTTAAGCCTCGCAACCTGATCTGCGTTCCGTTGCAGACCAGAGAAAAGAGACTTGGGAGTCCTCTACGCTCTGGGCAAGGTGGAAGGTTCGTTTACGGACGAGGACGTGGAGATCATGGAGGCCCTTTCCAGCAATGTCGCATTGGCGTTGGACAACGCATCCTATTATGAAAGCCTTATGAAATCCCATAAGGAACTCGAAAGGCTCGACCGCGTCAAGACCAAGATGCTCCATCACCTTTCCCATGAATTGATGACGCCGCTAGCTATAATCGAAGCTAGTTTGAGGCTCATGGAGCGAAGGATGGAAGCTGCTCGGGTTGACACGAGCGTCCTGCCGTTTGAGCGCATCCGAAGGAACCTGGAGCGCCTGAAAACTATGGAAAAACAGGTCAGTTTTATTGTCGAAGAAAAGGAATATGAGCAGAGGGAGCTGATTGTAGCTTGCCTGGATACCCTGAAAGACTTCATTGAGATCACGCAAGAGGAGGAGCCTGCTCTTCGCGAGGCTATGGAAGCTCTGCGGATGAGGATGGATGAATATTATCCCGGCAAAATGCGGGAGGCTTGGCGGCTGTCCACCACGGCCGCTTTCCAGGGTCTGGAATTCCGAGTCAAAGAAATGACCAAGGAACGGACGCTCGATGTGATATTCGAGCCGCCGGACCCTGCGATCCTCAAAATACAACCGCAAATAATGTTATCCGCTATAGGCGGTTTAATTCGCAACGCCATCGAGAACACCCCCGATCACGGCAAGATCACTGTGACCGGCCGAAAATCACCTTCAGGATACACAATTAGGGTCCGTGATTTCGGCGTCGGTATTCCCGAAAGCGAGCAGCCCAACATTTTTGAGGGGTTCTATCCTGTTCAAGAAACGGAGATGTACAGTTCCAGGTCTCCGTACGAATTCAATGCCGGCGGAACGGGCGCGGACCTGCTGAAGATCAAGATATTCGCGGAGCGCTTCGGATTCAGCATAGGGTTTACGAGTCAGCGTTGCACCTGCATTCCCACGCCGCGGGATGTCTGTCCGGGTGACATCGCGGAATGCAAATTCTGCAAAACTGTCAAAGACTGCTACCGTAATGGCGGCAGCGAATTCGTCATTGATATCCCGCCAGCGTTGATCGAGGCGGAAAGGGACAGGCTGACACGGACTCAGCGCAATATCGCGGCCGCCTCTTGCAGACCTTGCGTTAAGTTCCCAAAAGGAGTCCATCATCATCTCGTAAATGACCACTAGCCTGTTATGGGCTGACCCTGCGCGGCGCAGTCGGTCATCAATTTTCCTCTGGAATTCTCTAAGCTCGGGATGCTCGCGCAAAAAATCATCCCGTTCCTTAAGCGCTTCTGCTTGCATATCATTTTTGATACTAAATAAATGAGCCATGATGACACCTTTACTAATTCTTCAGTAGACAATTAATTGTTTAAATAATGTAATCTGGCTATCCGCTTGACTCCAGTAGCTACTATATGTAGTATCCAGGCATGGAAGACTATCCGCAGAGTGTTCTCGATTTTGAGAGCCGCTTTGCAACTGACGAGGCATGCAGGGAATACCTGGTTCAGTTGCGTTGGCCGGATGGGTTTGTCTGTCCCAGATGCAGCCATCGTGGAGGCTGGCTTACTAGCCGGGGCCTTTACCATTGTGGGAATTGTGGGTACCAAGTTTCCGCCACTGCCGGGACGATCTTTGAGGACACCCGCAAGCCATTGCGTCTGTGGTTTCGGGCGATGTGGTACATGACGAGCCAGAAGCAAGGTGTCAGTGCGCTTGGGCTGCAACGAGTGCTGGGTTTGACGCGGTACGAGACCGTCTGGAAATGGCTGCATAAGTTGCGTCATGCTATGGTGCGTCCAGGACGCGACCGCATAGGCGGAATCATAGAGCTTGACGAGATCTACATCGGTGGCGCCAAGACCGGAAAGCGTGGTCGAGGGGCTATTGGTAAAACGTTGGTAGTTGTTGCAGCCCAAGAGGATGGAAAGCGCATAGGACGTATTCGTCTTCATCGCGTGTCGGACGCGTCAGCGGCAAGTCTAATGCCGGCGGTGGAAACCGGAGTAGAAAAGGGCAGTGTCGTGAGGACTGATGCATGGCAGGGATACTTGCCCTTAGCGTCTCTAGGCTACAAGCATTTGGTAGTGAGGAAGGATCATTCTGTGGGAGAGAACGTCCTGCCGCTTGTCAATACGGTGGCCTCACTTGTGAAGCGGTGGCTGACAGGAACTCATCAGGGAGCAGTGCGTCCCTCACATCTGGACTACTACTTGGACGAATACACTTTCCGATTCAACCGACGGAGGTCCAAGTCTCGAGGGAAACTATTCTATCGCCTGGTTCAGCAGGCAGTAATGGTGCAACCGATAACCGGAAGAAACATACGTGGAGGTCGGCTCAACTCAGCAGAACACAATGTATTGTGTTAACTGGAGTCAAGCGGATAGCCAGATAATGTAATTATGATTCGGATTATTTCAATCTGAAGTGAAGAATTTGCCGAGGACGTCGGCCGCCAAGATGAAGAGGCCGATGCGGCGGCGCCATCGTCTAATTTTGTTGGAGGAGCCGTGAACTCTTTTTCCAAGAAAACCCTCGTTGGCAGGTTGGCTGCGGTCATAGCAGCATCGATAAGCGTCGCGGCGCTGGCGTATTCGCTGATCACTTACGGCCTGCTTGAGTGGGTTCCTCACCCGACGCCCACAGCGGTTTCGCCGCCACCGCCCCTAGGCGCCAAACTAGCGGACCACGGGACCCACATGGTCTACGTCCCGGATGGGGTTTCTTTCGACAAAAAACATTGGCTTCTTTTTGCCCTTTCTCCTTCCGGGGATGCGCGTTCGATGATTTTGAAGTGGCGCAAGGCAGCTGATAGGCACGCGTGGGTCGTAGCGGCGTCTAAAGAATCGAAAAACGGACTGCCTTTCAAAGTCGGCTTAGGCATGATAAATGCGGAATTGCGCGAGGTGAAAGAGAGATGGGAACCTCTATTAATTACCCCGGCAACGTGGGATTTTCCAAAATACTTCGTTTCGGCATAATTTGAGCCGGATTTTGAGCAAGATTCAGGTAGAAACTCTGCTTTTTCGGGGTATTCCCCGCTTTTTAAGCTACTGCGGGCGCATCTCTCCTAATGTAGCGTAACGCAGGTTTGCAGCACGCACATCACGCTTGATCAATTGGACCAGACGCTTCATGTTGTAGACGAGGTTCATCATGCCAATCTTGACATTCGCGCGTGCCAAACCAATGGTGCGCACAATATGGCCGCCCATTGCATGCTGTGCGCCAAATATATGTTCCACCCGTGCTCTAGTCTTCGACTTGATCCGATTTGATGCCTTTTGCTCGTCGGTAAGAGGATGGCCGCGGGCCCCTTTTTCATGGATCTGACTTTCAAACTCATTAGCAACCAGCCGCTCTTCGCGCTCTTTGGAACGGTATGCGCTGTCTCCGTATATCGGGCGCTTCTTACCGTCGGTATCGATTGTCTGATCCAGGAGTTCTTCAAACACCTGGCTGTCATGCACCGCCGCATCGCTCACTGCGTAACTCTGCACCAGCTTGTTGGCTTCGTCGGCATTTATATGGTTTTTGTAGCCGTAGTGCCTCTCTTCATTCTTCTTCGTCCAACGTGCATCAACATCCTTCTGACGCCGTTTGGCCGGCTTCTTGTCCCACACTTTAGGTGGCTCTCCTGCCTTGATGCCGGCGTTCTCTTCTCGACTGTTACGTTGACGTGGCACTTCAACAAACGTGGCATCAATCATTTGCCCCGCACGCGCCACATAGCCATGCATCGCCAACTGCTCATGAAACTTCGCAAACAGCTCATCAACCAAGTTCAACTCTTTCAGGCGTTCACGAAACAACCATACCGTCTTGGCATCCGGTACCCGGCTTTCAAGCTGTAACCCCAGAAATCGCATGAACGATAGACGATCCCGAATCTGATATTCAATCCCATCATCCGACAGGTTATTCAACTGCTGAAGCACCAAAATCTTGAACATTAGAACCACATCAATCGGCTTCGCCCCTGCGTTACTCTTCCTGGCTTTCTCATACACAACATTCAAGCTGGGTCGAAATGCTTCCCAGTCAATCTGCTCTTTCAGTCCAACCAACGGATCACCCATCTCTGTCAGCTTGGCTGTACACTCATGAATATCGAAAAAACCGGGTTGAAGGCGAATTGGCATTTTGATCTTTCTCCGTGTCTGGGATACTCTTGCTCCATAACACAGCGGCACCCAAAACACTTACACAATACGCTGAAGATCGATCAATTTTTAGAGGTGCCCAGATATCCCGTGGATGAGAGGAGGGTGATATTCACCGGATTGTCCGGCGGGGGCATGGTTTCACACGCGTTCGCGAAATTCTACCCTCAACTGGCGTCGGCGGTGGTTATCAACACCGGCATGATGGAGGAATCGTTCATGACAGCGGATTACCCTGAGCAGAAGGTGGCGGTGTTTCTCGCAAGCCCCACTGACTTCAGGTACAAGGAAATGCAGCGCGATCTGGCTTTTCTGGAATCTCATAGGTGGAAGACAAAATGGATTGAGTTTCGGGGTGGACATGCGCTGGCCCCCGATGAGGTGTGTGAGCAAGCGGCCCAATGGCTCGAAGAAAACCTGAGAGGTTAGTGCGTCATAATGTTAGAGTTTTTTGGGAAGGGGCCGGGGAACCCTTTTTTGCACAAAAAAGGGTTCCCCGGAAGGCTTTTCATTCTTCTCAATCAGCGGCTTGGGCCCAGTTTTCTTCCGAGGAATCCGGGGATTGTTGGTCGATTCCATATTCTTTGAGTTTGTGTTGCAGGGTCCGGCGAGTTATCCCCAGGACGCGAGAGGTGCGGGTACGGTTTCCATCATTGTCGTCAAGAGTTATAAGAATTAATTCCCGCTCCATTTCTTTTAATGTCATGCCGGGCCGGAGACCTTCTCTGAATTCTTTGCCGTAGGAGTCACCTGTGCTGTCGAGGATTGGTTGGGGAAGCTCGGAAAAGGGCACATAATCGTCTCGTGTCAGAATCACGCAGCGCTCTACAACGTTTTCAAGCTCTCGGATATTACCCGGCCAGGAATAACGCATCAAGGCGTCCAGCGCGCGGGGGTGGAATCCCTGGACATTCCGTCCGTTCTTCTCATTATATTTTCGGAGGAAATGCTCAATAAGCAGAGGAATGTCCTCCTTACGTTCCCTCAGAGGGGGCAACTCTATCGGCACCACATTAAGGCGGTAAAAAAGGTCTTCGCGGAATCTGCCGCTTTTCACCTCATCAGTTAGCACCCGGTTCGTGGCTGTGATGATCCTGATATCTATCTTGACGGTCCTGGTCGAGCCCAGGGGTTCAAATTCTCTTTCCTGAAGCACCCTTAGCAATTTGGTCTGAGTGGCGAGAGTCATTTCCGCGATTTCATCAAGGAAAATGGAACCGCCGTCGGCCAGTTCGAAGCGGCCGGGTCTGCGTCTATCCGCTCCTGTGAACGCCCCTTTTTCGTGGCCGAAAAGTTCAGCCTCCAGCAAGGTTTCGGGCAGCGCCGCGCAATTCACTTTGATGAATCGCTTGTCAGCCCGCCCCGACCCCTGATGAAGCGCGTTGGCAATCAATTCCTTGCCGGTTCCGGAATCGCCTAGAATAAGCACTGTCGCTTCCGATGGCGCTACTTGCGCGACTCTTTCCAGCACGTCCTTCATCTTCTGCGAACGACCAACGATGCTGGACTTGTCAAAGAGATTCTCAATCCGTCTTCTCTGGAGTATGTTGTCTTCTTTGAGGCGCCAGAACTCGAGGGTCTGAAGCACTTTGAACCTGAGTTCCTCCATATCCAGCGGCTTTGTCAAATAGTCGTGGGCCCCTGCCTGGAGCGCCTGCACAGCGGTCTCGACGGATGCATAAGCAGTGATGATTATGACCGGTATTCCCGGCGAGATTTTCTTGATTCCCTTGAGCGCCTCTATCCCATCCATCTGGGACATGCGATTATCCATAAGAATCAGATCGAAGAACTCTTCGGAAACACGGGAGATGGCCTCGGTGCCATCACCGGCCTCGAAGACCTGATATCCGTCCAATGAGAGATTGGCTTGCAGCATCTTGCGCTGGGACGGTTCATCGTCCACAACGAGAATTTTTGCTTTACGAGCGGTCATGGAATTTCCTATTTTTCGAATTGAGATGTATTGTTAAACAAACTTAAGACGATCTCGCAGTGCGGCGGAAGTCTATGGTCGGTTGATCTCTATCAATATCTTGGGCCCGATATCCATTCAGAGTGATGATGAAACGCGTGCCTTTGCCGGGTTCGGCTTCCACTTCAATCTCGCCACCATGCCCCTCGATTATGCTTTTGACAATAGCCAGCCCTAATCCGGTTCCCTGTTTCTTGGTGGAAAAGAAAGGATCGAATATTTTGTCCTGGTTTTCCCGGGGAATGCCTTCTCCGGTGTCTTCTACGATTATTCGTAAGCGATCTCGATCATCCGTGGCGTACCGCACAAAGACTTTACCTCCCGCCGGCGTCGCGTCTATGGCATTAATTAGTATATTGAGAAATACTTGAGTCATCTGGTCAGTATCCATCAGCACGAGCGGCGGTTCGCCGGCCGCGGGTTCTCTGACCACTTCCACGCCTGCTTCAGCCGCTTCCCGCTCCACTACTCGCGCGCAATGGTCCAAAATGTCCTCCGCTGACCGAATGCTGAGACGCGGCTCTCTCGGCTTGGAATAGGCGAGTAACTTGGATATGACCCTGTTGAGCCGATCCACTTCGGTAAGCATCAGATCGGTGTACCGATAATCTTCTTCATCCAGGCGGATCTTCTTCTGAAAATACTGGATGAAACCGCGAATAGAATTCAGCGGATTACGTATTTCATGCGCTATGCCGGCTGATAGTCTTCCTAGAGCCGCAAACTTTTCGCTGACCACGACCTTTTGTTCCAGCTCGCGTATCATGGTCAAATCTCGGGCTATGATCACAGCTCCTCTGGTGACAAAGGAATCCGGCTCCTTGAGCGGGGAAACGGATAATCCAAGAAATATCTTGCCTGCGGTTTCAGTAGCAATTTTGACCTCTTTTTCAATAATCTGCTCGGGGTCCGCGAGGATTTGCTTTATTTCACTCTCGAGAGGCAGCAATTCGGCGATGGGATAACCTTCAACTTCCTCTTTGGGTTTACGCAGAATATCCAGGGCGGTTGAATTGAATGTGGCGACCCTGAGGGACCTGTCCACGGTGATCAGTCCATTGGCCATACTTTCCACGACATTGCGCGTATATGTGCGCATTTCATCCAGTGTTCTGCGAACCAAATACGCGTTTTGTATGACGAAGATGAAGTACACGCCGGCCGACCCTATGACAAAGAGCACAGCGCCGATAAAGATCGCCAACATGATGTCTTGATGTTGAATTTGCTTGAAACGATCCATCTTCAGTCCAAGAAACAAGACCTGCTTCTGGTCTCGATCAAATACGTCCAGAAGCTCCTGGCCGATACGAGTGCTGCGCGAGGTTGTCTCCGCTTGAGTTATCTGGTCGGGAAATGGCGTAAAGAGTTTCCAGATTTCGAGAATCGTCCGATCGCTAGGAAGGTTTCTCTTGCGCGACAAGGGTTCCCCGGTGCGTATGACGGTCTTGACGAGGCTCATTTCCTCTCCCATAAGGAGCCTCAGTCCAATTTTTGCCGGTTCGCTATGCGCTATTATTACGCCATCGCCATTGATAAGTCCTACCCATTCTACATCCGGATCTTTGGCGGCTTGTTCAATGAGCATCTGAAGGTGTTCTATCCCCCAGTCACCTTCCATAAAACCTGTACGAGTGCCCGCTTCAAGGGTCCTGATAACGGCAATCCCTTGCCGGCTGGTGAATTCTTCCATGCGCTGATTTTGCGCATTAAGGTTCCTGATGGTGAAAACGACCACAATGACAAGGAGAATACCCGCGACCAGCACGATGGAAAGAACGGGGAGATATTTCAGTAATGCTCTAATTTTCATGTTTATTCCGAGCTGATCCTCGCCAAGCGTTCAGGCTATCACGCTGCGGATCGTTCACCTCTATTTGAACGAATTCGCTCGCTCTCATCCGTACAGGAATCCTCAGAATCCACCAGTCCCAGCCCCGAAGAGTACAAGAAATAGATCCGCGGAGGCGCCAACGCAACAAACACACACAACGAGCGCGACATAAAACCGAATCTCATTCCCTATCCGACGCGCAATAGACCCAATGCACTCCTACCATCTTCCCGGCGCGGCTTCAACACCAACTGACTATTTTGAGAACCTTTTGATGAATTATCCACTTTATTAACGGTCTGTCCGGTTCAGTAATCATTATTATAGGCTCACTCTAAAATTCAAACAAGAAGGCCCCCCTAAACAAACATGCGAAATGAAGTTAAAAGCGGTTTTGAATTGACTAGCATAAGAACCGGACCTGAAAGCCGCGAAACCGGTTGAAAAAAGAGCGCAAATATGTTAAGCACTGAACTAGCAAATAGGGATAATCTGCTGTAAGAAAATGAGATTTCATTGAGCAATATTTGCTGGTCTTTGGTTGGGATTCTCTGAATTCCCGGCCAGTTCACAGGGGAAGCGACAAACAACTACCGCCGAGGGCGCCTAAAGAGAAATCCATAATGAACATCAATACCAACTTTGCGGATGATTCTTTGGTGATGAAGGGAAGAGAGTTCCTGGAGCGAGGTGACATTTCGTCCGCCGTGGAATGTTATGGCAAAGCCTTTGATCCGGATTCCGCTGATGAAGAGGAAGCCAGGAGCATGTTGATCGAGGGCAGGTCTCATCTTTCTCGCAAACACCTTCTGGAAGCGCTTGAATGCTTTGAAGAAGCTCTGTTGATGGGGACCGAGGTCCAACGAAGGCAGGCGCTTGAAGAAATCATAGCTGTCGGTGAGATCCGGGCCAGGGTAGGGGCGCTCATTCCAGGGCTGAAAAAGATTTTGTCGGATCGGCCCGGTAAGCGGCCGTCTGCTCTCAGTGGCCTGGCATTAATTTCTGATGTGGAGAATGTCGTGGTGATTTCCCGGGAAGCATTTGAGAACTTGCCTACGAACCTGGCAAAAAGCAGCAGGATCACACGTATTCCACAGCACATCACCGAGGATCGGCTCCCATTCAAGGCCGACCGCTGCGTTCCTTTTACTGACAAGGAGGATGTACGTTTCATTCTTGAATTGGTCTCAGCGCTCGGCGGATAGGGAAAACGCATAAACCGGGTCTGACATGATCCCACGGAGCAGGCCTTAACATAAACATTGTTCGCTGCACTAATGCCTCAAGTAATTGCATCTGCTTCCCCGGAAATTGACCGAAATTCTCCGAGCCTCCGGGTCCTTGGAACAGATTCGCAAACAGTTCTGTCTTCTTATATTATCAACGTGACCGGTCGTGAGAAACGGTCATTAACGATTGGCGTCGCGGGCTTTTAATCGATTCTTGACACGAGGGCAAGAATTGAATAAAGGTAACCCGCCGCAAGCGGCTGTTTGGTCGATCCGACTACCGCCGCAGGAGGCAGTTCGTGAGAATTCTTGGCCTGGACATTGGTTCAAAAAGAATTGGGGTGGCTATAAGTGATGAGTTGGGCTTCACGGCTCAGGGAATAGAAACCCTAAGCTGCAAGAGCCCTGAAGATGACGCCGCGGCAATTGCCGAATTGGCGGAGAAATATAATGTCGAAGCGATAGTGGTAGGAATTCCTTACAATATGGACGGCAGCGCAGGCCCCCAAGCTGAAAAAGTAAGGGCCATGATAGAACTGATCAATCAACGAGCCAAAATTCCAGTTCATGAATGGGATGAACGGCTGTCCACCGTGGCCGCAGAGCGGGTCCTTCTTGAAGCTGATATGAGCCGGTCTAAGAGACGTAAGGTCATTGACAAAGTTGCAGCGGTCATAATTCTCCAGGGATATCTGGACGGAAAGAGCCTGAAGGAAAAGCAGAACTCATGAGGGTTTCCATTGTGTCCATATTGAGAGGTTTTGTAACCATCACGATATTAGCTGGGCTGGCGGTAGGCGCGTACCTGGTGTACTCAAAGGTCCCCCGCTTTCTGGACGAGTTGGTTCAACAAAAAACAGTAGAAACGATCACTCCGGGTCAGGAAGTAATTGTGACTATTCCCAAAGGGGCCTCAGTGTCTCAAGTGGGGAATATCCTCCAAGAGAAAGGCGTCGTGTCCAATCGCCTGATCTTCAAACTGGTGGCCTGGATAAGAGGCGAACAGCGAAATATAAAGGCGGGGGATTATGCATTGAAAACCGGCAGCGACGCCGGAGATGTGCTCGACCAGTTGATATCCGGAAAGACCCTCATGTTCACGCTAACAGTCCCGGAGGGCTATAACATATATCAGATGGCGGACATGTTTCAGCAGTTGAGCCTGATGACCAGAGAGGAGTTTCTGTCCGTAGCCAAGGACAAAACTTTTTTGAAAGAATTGTCCGTGGACGGGCAATCCCTGGAGGGATATCTCTTTCCGGACACATATTTTTTCAGATATTCCGAAAAAGCGGATGCTAAACTAATTATTCGACGGATGGTACAACGTTTTCACGAGGTTTACGACAAATATGTCCGGTCAGAGGCCGAAGAGGCCGGCTGGACGATGGGGCAGGCTGTAACGCTCGCGTCGCTGGTGGAAAAGGAGGCTAAGCCCTCGGAACATCAACTAGTTTCAGCGGTTTTTCATAATCGGCTTAAACAAAAGATGCGCTTGCAATCGGATCCTACCGCCATATACGGAATCAAGCCGATGGGTTCCAAAATTACGCGCGCGGATTTGGACCGCAAACAACCGTATAATACTTATCAAATTGATGGACTTCCTCCAGGCCCTATCGCAAGCCCGGGGCGGGAATCACTGATAGCCGCGGTTAAGCCCGCGGACAACGACTATCTTTATTTTGTCGCCAAGAATGATGGAAGCCATCAATTTTCCAGCACTCTTGCAGAGCATAATCACTGGGTGAATCTTTATCAGCGCCAGCCCCGATCCGAAATACAGGCTACCACCAAAGCCCGATAGGAAGGCTCTCTAGTCCCCAAAATAGTCAGTGGTCGCCGCCGCGGTCTTCCGCCTGTTCTGATATCTTCTGCAAAATCAACATTGATGCGGCAAGTGCCCGCAATATAACGAAAATGGTAATACCTGTTATTGCGACCGGCAGTCCGAGTATTAGCGCCCCTAACAGCGACTGAGCCACTGTCAACCATCCTTGAGACACTGAAAGCTGCATGGCTACAACCAGTCCCAAAGCGACTATAATGTAGGTCAGTAAGGCGGTGATTCCTAAAACGCGGCAATATTTGGTTACAGATCGCACACTAGCTTTCACCCCGGGGGAGGGCTGATGCGCATCTTCCACTTCCTGCGCGACGGAAGACAAAAGGGATTCTCCACCTACGGACGTCCCTGCGCGCTGTGCCGCAGACCTGCTACCGGATTGAGCTTTGGGTTTTCCGGGGGAGGTCCTTAACGTTTTCGATTTTTTCGCCTGTCCCGGAGCAGTATAACCGCATCGAGGGCATTCAATGAATTCTCTTCCCTGAATATTCCCGCAAGCAGGACAAATAAACAGCCCGATATCAACTGTCCTGTCGGACAAGGGCACCCGTGCGTCCAATTCTTCCTCGTCGACTATCCCTGCCTGGACCATCTTGTTTAGCACACTTTGCAGACCCTGAGCCGAAAGCTGATACTTCCTCATCAGGGCGGCGTCATCCATGCCGGCCCGGATATCTTTTAGGACTTCGCGGGCTGTTATCTTACGCTTCTCCATTCATTCTCCTCTGCGGGAACACTTCCCACGCAATTCTCTCCTGACACTTGGCCTTTTCAAAGCCCTAAATTGAGCGGCGTTCTAAGCTGAGTCCGGTCTGTCTCTCGTCATTCCGATCGCAGGTTTTCGCCGGGGTAAACTTGCCGCGTTGAAAAACGCGGATCGGAATCCGGCTCCTTCCCATGCCGGCATGACGATAAATTAGGACACTGCCCTAAATTGACTCAAGAAGAGCGATGCCGTAGTATCATAGATGCTGGATGGAATGATTCACGATACGGCGCCGACCTTTCAACTCGCGTCAATATATCAAACTAACCCATGCACATTCAAATGGTTATTATAAGGAGGGCTTTCCGCTCTGATTCGAATTTTGCGCGTCCTGATGATTTTATGTTGGATTAAAACGGGCGGCTTGGATATGTTCTGTTCCCCGAAAACGGCCACATGTATCTCTGGCCGCTCAAATAAAGAGTAATGGGCAATGATATCAGTTGATCACTTGAAATCCACAACAAGAGGCTCCCAAAACGAGGCGGTCCTTCGGCACGAGGTCGAAAAACGCTACCTGGCGTACGCGCTGTCAACAATCGTTTCACGCGCCTTGCCTGACGTTAGGGACGGTCTGAAGCCGGTTCACCGTCGTATCCTGTATGCCATGCAAAGTATGAGGCTGACGGACACGGCCAAAATGAGGAAATCAGCGGCCGTGGTAGGCGAGGTCATTGGAAAATATCACCCTCACGGCGATCAAGCCGCTTATGACGCTATGGTCAGGATGGCCCAGGATTTTAGCCTGAGGTATCCGCTTATAGAAGGCTCGGGGAATTTCGGGTCTCTAGATGGCGACTCGCCGGCTGCCATGCGTTACACCGAGACTCGCTTGAGCGCATTCGCCGGACTTCTGTTGCGGGATATCGACCAGGGGACCACCGAATTTCATCCCACCTATGACGCTATGGGGGAGGAGCCGGATGTCCTTCCATCCGCGATTCCTAATCTTCTCCTTAACGGGTCTTCCGGGATCGCTGTGGGGATGAGCTGCTCATTTCCGCCCCACAACATAGTTGAAGTATTGGCCGCATGTCGGGCTGCGATTCGCGATCGAAGCCTCGACACACTAGGGTTGCTAAAGTATATCAAGGGACCGGATTTTCCTACAGGCGGCGAGATCGTCGAAGACGCGAACCACTTAACCGAGGTCTACAGTAAGGGCCATGGATTCATCAAGGTCAGAGCGACCTTCGAACTGGAAACGGCCGGGAGAGGCAAAACGAACCTGATCGTTACATCGATCCCTTATTCAGTAAACAAATCCAGGTTGATAGAGCGTATAGCTCAACTAATCAGAGATAAAAAGCTCAAGCACCTCTATGATGTCCGTGATGAAAGCACACAGGATGTAAGGATCGTGCTTGAGCTGCGAGGCGCTGACGTAAATACCGATTCGATAATGGCCTTTCTTTATAAGCACAGTGATTTACAGATTAATTTCCCTGTGAATCATATAGCTGTTACTCCTCTGGGCGCGCCTGAGAGACTCGGACTTGACAGGATCATCCGCTATTTTCTTGATTTCAGATATGAAAAGACCGTTCTGAGACTCAAGCATCGTTTGGAGATTCTTCAAAAGCGTATCCACGTGTTGGAAGGGTTCAGGATACTGTTTGATGACCTGGACAGAGCGCTTCATATAATCCGATCCGCCGGCAACCGTAAACAGGCCGAGGAAGGCCTCAAGGCCGAGTTCGCACTGGATGTGGAACAGGTGGACGCCATCCTGGAGATGCGGCTCTACAAATTGGTGGGCCTGGAGATCGGCAAGGTCTTGGATGAGCTTTTGGCAAAGAAAACCGAAGCAGCGGAAATTGCGCGTGATGTGGCAAGCGAAGCCAGGATCTGGAATATAGTGGACGCTGAACTTGCCGAAATAGCGACCAAATTCGGTGATAAACGCCGAACCAAAATGGTGGAGCAGAAGGAAGCGGTTGCGCAGGCATACGATCCCGATGAGTTCGTGGAACATGAGGACGTTACGGTAATCTTATCGCGACAGGGGTGGGTCCGCCGAGTGAAGACGGAAATCGAAGACCCCTCGACAGTGAAACTTCGAGAAGGCGACAGTCTTCTCGGCTGTGTAAGAGTGAACACAGGTTCCACTGTGGCGGTCTTCTCGAATCTTGGGAAGGTTTATGTGGCCAGGGCCTTGGACATCCCGTCAAGCGCGGGTTTTGGTGAGCCGATCAATAGTCTTTTCGGGCTTGTGGACGGTGAGTTCGCCGTGGGATTCATTGCCCCGGATCCGGTGATTCCCGTGCCGCAGCAGCAAGCAGAGACGCTCGACCGGGTGGATGAGTCCATTGAAGTCCACGAGGATGATTCGCCGCAGTATTCTTTGTTTGCAGGCCCCGATCAAGGCCGGACGGATAGCCCCGATGAGCCCGCCTCGGCCGCCGGTTCCGGTCCAAGGTGTCCTGATAACGCGCCACGGGAAAGGATTCAGATTTGATTATGGCATCTTAAGGGAGCCTACTAAACGCTTGGGCAGAAAACTGGTCAGTCTGGCTCAAACCGATGAGGTGGTCGCGGCAATTCCGGAAGAAGCCGAGTTGGTCGTCATAGCGGTTGATTCGGGCAAAATGCTTGCATTCCCGGTGGATCAAGTTCCGGTTCTGACAGGGCCGGGACAAGGTGTGCGCATGATCAAAATATCCCCCGGCTCCCAGGTAGTGGGCTTGGAATTGATAAATATTGGAGATAGTCTTCAGATTAATTCAAAAGACGGCAAAGAGCTGATATTGAAAGCCGCGGATATCCCGAGGGCTAATCGGAGCACGCAAGGAAAAAAGATTGGCGAGTCGATTGCAGCTATAAAACGGATTTCCAGCGATGAAGGTTATATGGAATGAGCGAATCTTACACTGTTAAAACCATCCAGGTATTGAAGGGATTGGAAGCTGTCCGGAAGCGACCGGGCATGTACATAGGCGGGACCGGGCCCGAGGGCCTGCATCAGCTTGTTTGGGAAATCCTGGACAACAGCGTGGATGAGGCCCTTAACGGGCATTGCGACCGTATTGAAGTCGTTTTGTTGGCCGACGGAAGTTTGTCCGTGGCAGGACACAGGCCGCGGCATACCCGTCGAGAAGCACCCGACTACCGGCAAGAACACCGTGGAGACGATTTTCTGCAATCTCCATGCGGGTGGGAAATTCGATGATGACGCGTACAAGGTTGCGGGCGGTTTGCACGGCGTCGGCGCTGCGGTAGTAAACGCGCTCAGTGAGAAAATGATCGTGGAAGTAGAGCGCAAGGGTCTGCGCTATCGACAGGAGTTTCGCCGAGGTAAGGCAGTTTCTCCATTACAGCAGGTTCCAGGTTCCGGGCGTACGGGAACAAAAGTAGTGTTTCTGCCTGATCCAAAGATATTCGGGGACAAGGCATTTTCGGCAGATCTAATCCATGAGCGGCTCCGGACAAAGGCGTTCCTGATTGCGGGCCTCACCATCACCTTCGCTGATGAGACCCGGAACTCCGCTGAGACGTTTTGCTATCCGGGCGGCGTCACCGATTTTCTTCAGGAACTGGTCAAAGATCGTACTTTAATTGACGCTCAGCCGTTCTACTATTCCTATAAGAACGATCTTCGGGTCGAAATTGCGATGGCATGGACTGAACAGACCAGCCATCGGATTCTATCGTTTGTAAACTCAATACCCACTCCGAACGGAGGCACGCACGATACTGCATTCCGCAACGGAATAACTCGGGCGATTCGGGCGTACCTCGAAAAGCGTAACGGTCTTCCCAAAGGGATCAAAGGAATCTCAGCCGAAGATGTAAGAGAGGGGCTACAGGCGATAATTTCCGTTTATCTGCACGGGAATCTTGAATTTCAAGGGCAGACCAAGGAGCGTCTCACCAGCGAAACAGCCCAGCAAATCGAGCCCCTGGTGCGGAACGCCCTGGAAACATGGCTGCATCAGAACCCGACCCAGGCCGCGGCCCTGGCGGGCAGGGTGTTGCTTGCCTCGCAGGCTAGGGCCGCGTCCCGGGCCGCGAGAGATCAGGTAAACCGAAAGGCCGCCACACGACGTCTTACGCTCCCCGGCAAATTGGCAGACTGTTCACTGCAAACGCTCGAGAATACCGAACTGTTCATAGTCGAGGGTGATAGCGCCGGCGGCTCGTCCAAACAGGCCCGCGACCGTAAATTTCAGGCCATACTGCCCATAAGAGGCAAGATCCTCAACGTGGAGCAGGCTTCCGGTGAAAAGCTCAAAGGCAATAAGGAAATCCACAGTCTTGTTCAGAGCATCGGGACCGGCATGGGCAAATCGTTTGATTACTCGCGGCTACGCTACGGAAAAATAATAATCAATACCGACGCGGATGTGGACGGCCACCACATCGCTACCTTGCTGCTGACGTTCTTTTATCGTTTTCTTCCGGAACTGGTCAGGAAAGGGCACATATACCTGGCCATGCCGCCTCTATACAGAATAAGCGTGGGATCGGGCAAAAAGGCCAAAATCAATTACGTTTTCTCGGACGCAGAAAAGGAAAAATTCCTGAAAACCCGAAACGGCAAGGAAGTTGAAATCCAACGATTCAAAGGTCTTGGTGAGATGGATGCTCCGACGTTGAAGATGACCACGATGGACCCAGCGACCCGGAAAATCCTGAAAATCGGCATAGATGATGAAGACAAGACTCACGAGATCTTCGACACTCTCATGGGAAAGGACGTCAGACGCCGGTTCCTGTTCATAAAGGACCACGCCCGAGAGGTCCAGGACCTGGACATCTGAGGCGCTGTGTTGCTGCGCCTATGAAGAGAATCCGGGGAGAGGCTTTTTGCAAAAAGCCGCCTCCCCGGAACCCCTCCGCAAGAACTCTTAGATGGCTGGCGGCAACACAGATGTCATTGCGATGAATGAAATGACGAAGCAATCCCCGAAGGTTAGGAGATTGCCGCGCTGCGCTCGCAATGACCGCGAGACGCTGTAGGGGCGACCGGCGGTCGCCCGAGATCGGTGACGCCAGAATCTGCCCGGCCCCTGATCCGTGGATCTCTGCGGTGATTTCCTGATTGCGCAAATTGCAGGAGGCCACAGAACCCCTACAGGCCAGTGGAGATTTGCGCCACACATCTAGGGCGCATAGCCATGCGCCCCTGATGGCTTCTGAAACCGGTCGGTCGGTGATCTGTGGCACAGTCGAGGGCTTACTAGATCAGTTGTGCTTCTGCTCCTTTACTGCTGCTTGCGGCGTAGCCGGGGCCGACGACACTTTGTTGAGGGTGTCCAGTGCGGCCTTGATGGACCGTTTCGCGGGCTCGTGCTTTTCTGATTCCATAGCGCCCTGCAAAATCGGGATTACCGCCTGCGGGTTCGATTGCCCCAAGCGTTTCAAAACCGCCACTGAAATCATTCTGACTCGAAGGTCGGGATCTTTGATGGTCCGCCCGAGGGTCCGGATTGCCTCCGGAGACGGCCCAAAGCCGGCAAGACAATTGATAGCCACGCTGCGAACCTGCGGTTCCTTGTCTTCCGTGAGCGCTGTGACCGCGGGCAATGCCTTTGCCGCCTGCTGACCAAGCCCTCTGATAATGTTTACCGCTAATAACTGATTCTCCAGGTCATTATCTTTCATCGCTTCGATCAAAGAATCCATGAAGAGACTTGCCTTGGGACGAAACCTCATGAGTCCCAGGAGCGCCTCTCTCCGATCGGCCGGGGAAGTGTCTTTAAGCGCTTGCACCAGCACGGGTATGGCAAAATCTCCCTTAGCGTCGATGGCTGTAAGAGCGTCCATCACTTCTCTTTTGTCGTGGGATGTCGCGCTCGGATATAGCGCAGCGATGCGAGGAAGCGCCTCTACCGCTTGAGATTTCATGCCTCGGAGAACTTTGAGCGAATTGATTGCCGCCGGTTCCTGTTTCTTGTCTAAATTCTCGAGCAGGCCCGGCATGATATCTTGAGGTTTCTCATCGGCATATTGACGCAAGGCTTTTGCTGCAGCTCTGGTTGTGGTCTCTTTGTCGCTTCCCAATGCGTTCATTAGAAGAGGAATTGTGGATGCGTCCATCTTCCCCATTTCGGCCATAGCTACAGTAGCATCCAGTTGAGTCACAGGATCCGGATCTTTAGTGAACTTCGTCAGGGCCTCTTCGACCTTAGAATTGCCTTTTCCGAGATTCCCCAAGGCCAGAGATGGCGGCGCGGCGCACTTCCACTTCGCTGTCACCCGAGACGCTCCAATAAGGCCGGAGTGGTCTGTGAGCCTTCCCGCGGGAAAAAACCCAACGACTCGACGGCATTCTTTCTTACCTTGGCATCCGAATCTTTAAGCGCTTCGATGAGAGGCGGGACCGCCCTCGCAGGCTTGTTTCAGCCGCATCCCAGTTCGTAGGCCGCCTTGGCCCTGATGTCGGGGCTTTCATTCTTCAGATTCTTGATATTCTCGTCAATGGAACTTGCAGCGGCTAACGAGAGCCACAGAAGGGAACTGAAGAGAATTATTAAAGTCTTAAACATAAAGTCTCTCATCGTCCTTACCTTTTTCCGCCGAGAACTATCTGCTTCTTGTGTTCGAGATAATCCCGGTCGATTTTCAAGAACCCCTTTTTCCCGAAAAACGCAAAACGAAGCCATTGCCCCGCAAAGTAAAGAAGCGAGACATCGTCCTCGCGAATCTTTTCCAGTATGTCGTCATCAACATGGAATTTCTTTAGAAAAGAACTTTCGAATACGAATTCCCGGAAACGGTCCACATCATAAATTGCCATCATGAACATGTCCTGCATTCGGGAATCTGCGATCTTTTGTTCCCATACCTGGTCCGCCGACATCACATCTTTTAAATTATGATCGAGATCGTCATAAACGTAAAGACCCTGCTCTTTTCTCCAGCGCTCGACAGTCCATTCTTCGGCTTGGCCAAGACCGTGGCATGTATCCGATTCTACGATGAAAGAGTATTCCACTCCTTGCTCGGTGTCCAAAGGGTAGAGGCGGCATGAATAAGGCCGATTCTCATAGACCGTGCAGCCCTGCTCTGAAACGAACGGACACTTTTTCTCTTCATCCGCGGTCATTCTCAAGACTACGGCAGGCAGTCCGCTCACGGGGGATATCACCATATCAGTATATTTGGTCAAAAAAGCCGTCGATGGAATTCCCAGCGCATGTCGCAGCCTGATCACATCAAGTGGATTCAGGAAGATGGTTACATCGCGACAACAGGAGTTGAAACAATCTATGCCGGGTTTGCACGAAAAATTGAATGCGTCATCCCAAGTCATGAGAGGCCGACCGCAGCGGCGCTCCGATTCAGCGATTTTCATCTAAAATCCTTTCAATTGATTTGCGCGGAATCGCGCTCGATTTCAGTGGCCTCCAGGCGCCGGATGCTTTCCTTTGCCGCCTTATTTTCAGGATCCAGCTCCAAAGTGGTCCGCCAACAGGCCAGGGCCTTTTCTTGGTCTCCGAGCAGTTCGAAAGCGATACCTCGTTGGTGATGGGCGCTTATGTAATCCGGGCGAATCAAAACCGCACGCTCAAAACAGTGCAAGGCATGAGACACGTCCCGGTTTTTTATTAGAGATATTTGACCCATATTGTACCATGCTTGGGCATAATTCGGATTGAGATCCACGGATTTCCGGAATTGAGCCAGGGCTTCTTCTTCCTTCTTCAAGAATGTGTATGCGACACCTAAGTTATAGAAAATTGTGGGATCCTCCGGGTCTATTTCGGCCAATTTTTCCAGCCGCGCCGCGGCCGACTCGTACTTTTCAGCATCCATATCGGAAAAAGCTCTTTGAAGTTGCGCCTGCACCTTGAAAAAGGTGGGTCCGATTTTTCCACTGCGGATATGCTCTATTACTCTTATTATTTCAAGTAAATTATCTTTAGTGGATGAATCAAAACGATATTCTAAACATTTCTGGAAAGATGAGTAGGCTTCGTCGAATTTTTCCGCACAACCTGCGGCCACTCCGAGGCGGTAATTGAGGTCTCGGTGGAAAGAAATCGGAGCTATTTCCAGTGCCTTGGCATAGTATTCCATGGCCGAAGAATAATCTTCCAGGCCGTCGTAGCAGGCTGCTATAGCCTCGAGGATTTCATGTGGCTCAGCAGATAATTCGAGGCAGGAATTAAAAAGGCGGACAGCCTCCTCAAAATTTTCTTGGGACATCTCCTTAAAAGCCTCGGCTCGAAGGCGGGCTGCTTCAGGGTCGAGATTCTCGGGCTGCTGATTTTTTTTCAAGCAACATTTCTTATATTTTAGCCCGCTTCCGCATGGGCAGGGATCGTTTCTTGAATGATTAATCATGGATTGAGGGCTCCTTCTGCGTAATTTTTAATGTTAACATGTAAATTTGTGACTGACAAGTCCGGCGGCTCCTAATTTCGTGAACAAAAAAGCCCGATTTATATACAAAATGTTCTTGACACTCCCCTAACAAATTTGATTTAATGCAGACTTTCCTGTACAGTATGTGGTCGGTCCGCAGGAATGGCCCATACCAGCTCTAAAATCTCAAGAGCCAGTGAAAACTCGTTCTGGTCGGGAACAGAGGGATGTATCAGAGCCGGCAAGCGATTGCGGTCCTTGGCCGTGAAGCTCACTAGAGCTTAAGTCGGGAAGTGCTTCCGGTGGTTGGGGTGAGAAACAGTGTGGGGCTCAGACACAACTATTCTGAGAACATGCGCTTTTGCCACTATCCACCTCGGTCAGAGGCCGTAACGACTATATATAGAAAGGAGAGTCTCTGGCAATAAGGCCGTAAACCACAAACCCAAAGGGAAACAGATTATTACTCAAAAGCCTAACTAAACCTAGGAGGTTAGTTCATGCCAAGCTTCGTTATTATGGAAAAATGTGATGGATGCAAGGGTCAGGACAAAACCGCTTGCCTGTACATCTGCCCGAACGATCTAATGGCCCTTGACAAAGAAAAAATGAAAGCCTGGAATAGAGAGCCGGAACTCTGCTGGGAATGCTACAATTGCGTTAAGATATGCCCTCAGCAGGCCATTGACGTCAGGGGTTACGCGGACTTCGTTCCCATGGGCGCGTCAGTCGTACCGCTTCGGGGTTCCGAAGACATCATGTGGACTGTTAAGTTCCGCAACGGAATGGTAAAGCGTTTCAAGTTCCCGATTCGGACGACTCCGGAAGGTACTGCCAAACCCGATGGCGGTTATGGCGAGGTCACGACGGATCTGGCCAGCCAGTGCCTTTACAACGAGCCCGAGGCCTTGAGGCTAAAAGAGCTCCCGACATTAAAGAAGTAATTTTTGGGAGGTATAAATATGGCGAATTTCGAGACTGTAGAAGTCACTACTGATATTCTCATATGCGGTGGAGGGATGGCTGCTTGTGGCGCCGCAGTCGAGGCCTCTTATTGGGCCAAGAAGAACGGTCTGAAGGTAACCCTCGTGGACAAGGCTGCCATGGATCGTTCCGGCGCAGTGGCAATGGGTCTGTCGGCCCTCAACCAGTATGTAGACCTGAACAGCGGAGACAACACCTGTGAAGACTATGTGCGTTACGTCCGCAATGACCTTATGGGGATCACCCGTGAGGACCTGGTCTATGACATTGCTCGTCACGTGGATTCCACTGTGCATCTCTTCGAAAAGTGGGGTCTCCCCATCTGGAAGGATGCGGCCGGGTAAGTACGTTCATGAGGGTCGTTGGCAGCTCATGATCAACGGTGAGTCCTATAAAGTAATCGTGGCCGAGGCCGCGAAGAACGCTCTTGCCCAAAACGGCGGAGAGTATTTCGAGCGCATTTTCATCACATATCCGCTGATGGATGGTGATCGGATCGCCGGCGCTGTTGGTTTCAGCACCCGTGAAGACAAATTCTATGTGTTCAAGGCCAAAGCCGTAATGGCGGCCATGGGCGGCGCGGTTCACGTGTTTAAGCCCAGGAGCGTAGGCGAAGGTCTTGGCCGTGCATGGTATCCACCCTGGAACACCGGCTCAAGCTTGGCTTTCACCCTGTTGGCCGGCGCAGAGCAGACCTGCCAGGAAGTTCGTTTCATCCCTGTTCGTTTCAAGGATGGTTACGGGCCTGTCGGCGCGTGGTTCCTCCTGTTCAAATCCCGTGCGACGAACGCCTACGGCGGCGAGTACATGGTCGAGCACAAGGACGAGCTGGCGAAGTGGGGCTCCTACGGAGCAGTAAAGCCGATTCCTGCCAACCTGCGTAACTGGCTGGGAATGCTCGACGAGTTCGCGGGCCTGGGACCGATCTACATGAGAACCGAGGAGGCCATTCAGAAGATAGCCGAACAGTTCAAGGACGACCCCAAAGAGTTCAAGAAGAAGATGAAGGAACTCGATTCAGAAGCCTGGGAAGACTTCCTCGACATGACGATTTCACAGGCCATTCTTTGGGCGGGCACGAACGTGCAGCCTGAGGAGAAGTCCTCGGAAATAGCGGCCTCCGAGCCGTACTTCATCGGATCTCACTCCGGCGCTTCCGGCGCATGGGTGAGCGGACCCAAGGACCTGGCTCCGAAAGAGTACTTCTGGGGCTATGAGTATATGTCCACGGTGAAGGGTCTGTTCTGTGCGGGCGACGCATCCGGCGCTTCCAGCCATAAGTTCTCTACAGGTTCTCATGCCGAAGGGCGGGCTGCCGGTAAGTCCATGGTGCGGTTCGTAGTGGAGAACAATACCCAGCCCAACGTGGACGCGGGGAAAGTCAATGAGCTTAAGGCTAAGATTTTGAAGCCTCTTGACATCTTCGCAGAGCATGCGGCTAAATCGAGCGATCCTGAGATCAATCCCGAATTCTGCCGGCCCAAGATGTTCATGTTCCGCTTGCAGAAAATCATGGATGAGTATGTCGGCGGCGTGACCTCAGGTTTCAAAACGAACGATAAGAAGCTTGAAAGGGCGCTGGAACTTCTGGGATATTTGAAGGAAGACTCCGAGAAGCTGGCTGCCGCGGATCTGCACGATCTGCTGCGCTGCCATGAAAACCTCCAGAGAATGTGGCAGGCGGAAACTCACGCGAGAACCATCCTGTTCCGTGAAGAGACCCGTTGGCCGGGATACTATTTCCGGAGTGACAAACCCACTCTGGATGAAGCGAACTGGAAAGTCTTCGTCAACTGCTCCTATAAGGACGGCAAGTGGGAATTCAAAAAGGTTCCTATCATTTCAATAGTTAACTAACCGATCACTTGGTCCTATAAACTCCGGGCACATGCTTCTGTACCCGGAGTTCCATTAAAGAGCAAGCCAGGCGATTGAGGGGGCATCGTGCCCTCTCATTGCCATTTCAGGGAGGCAAGCATGGCTGGAGAAAAGACCGTACCCGTTGTCGGAGGCGGCATTAGCGGGATAACCGCCGCGTTGGAAGCTGCGGAGGCCGGGTGCAAAGTCATCCTGGTGGAAAAACTTCCTTATTTGGGAGGCCGCGTTGCCAGGCTGAATAAGTACTTTCCCAAGCTTTGTCCTCCCACATGCGGACTGGAAATCAATTTTAAACGAATGCGCGGAAATGCGGATATCAAAATATATACGTGCGCTGAAGTGGAGAGTATTTCCGGGACAAAGGGGGATTATTCAGCGGCCATAAAGGTGTCGCCCAGATATATATCGGATCAGTCGGCGACAAATAAATGCGTCGAAGACTGCCCTGTAGAGATTCCTAACGACTTCAATTACGGAATGGACAGTATTAAAGCCGTCTATCTGCCTTATGAAATGGCGTATCCAATGAATTTGGTGGCGGATAGAGAGGCCCTGAAACGAATTGAAGGTTCAGGCGAATTCAATGCGTTCGTAGATTCATGTAAATCCAAAGGAATAAACATTGACCTTAACGCTGAAGCCCAAACGCATTGATGTAAGCGTAAATTCGATCGTATGGGCGACGGGTTGGAAGCCTTACGACGCGGTCAAACTCGACAAACTCGGCTACGGCCGCTGCGCAAATGTCATCACTAATGTGATGATGGAACGGTTGGCCGCAGTCGGTGGCCCTACCAAAGGGGAAATAGTTAGGCCTTCCGATGGCAAAAAAGTGAACAATCTGGCATTCGTGCAATGCGCCGGCTCACGGGACAGGAATCATCTTCCGTACTGTTCATCGATATGTTGCCTGGCGTCCTTGAAGCAAGCCACCTATTTGAGAGACTACAATCCGGACTCTCGGGCCCAGATTTTCTATATAGACTTGAGGGCATACGGTAGATTCGAGTACTTCTATGACAGGGTGACCAAAGACGAGAATATCATTCTTACGAAAGGTAAGATAGTGAATATCACGGAGGATCCGGCCACCAAAGACGTGATTTTGGAAGGCGAGGACATACTTTCCGGCAAGAAAATACGCCGCGCCTTTGACATGGCCGTTTTGGCCACGGGCATGCAACCCAATACCAGTATCGAAAAAGTTCCCGCGACAGGGGTGTCTTACGACGAATTCGGGTTCATAGTGTCAGATGAAGGCATACATGCCGCAGGGGTGTCGAAAAGGCCTATGGATGTTGGCACATGCTTGCAAGATGCCACAGGAGCCGCATTGAAAGCCCTTCAGGATGCAGTGGGGAGGTAAGCAATGGATCAAAAAATCGGAGTTTATATTGATACAGGATACGGCATCGGGGAATCTCTTGACGTGGACGCCCTTTCCGCTGTGGCCAAGGATGAATTCAAGGTTGCTGTCTGCAAGGCGGAGCCCTACTGGAATACTCCGGACAGACTGGCCGAAATCAGAAATGACATAGCGAATGAAGGATTGACCGCCGTAATCATAGCAGGTCCTTCTATGAGAGTGTTTCAGCAGGAGTTTAAGTTCGACGGCGTCATAACTGAGAGGATCAATCTTCGAGAGCACGTAATCTGGAGCCACCCGGCGAATGACGAAGATACTCAGATGCTCGCCGAAGACTATATGAGAATGGGCATAACAAAGACGACGAAGTACGAAGACCGACCACCGTTCATGGAGCCGGTCGATAAGAGTGTCCTCGTCATCGGCGGAGGTATGACGGGAATAACAGCGGCCCTCGAAGCGGCCAAAGCCGGTTATCAAGTTTATCTTGTTGAAAAGGAACCTCAACTGGGAGGTTGGGCCAATAAATTTCACAAGGTATTCAATGGGCAGCCGCCATATACGGAAATTGTGGATTCACCGGCGCAGGAAAAAATTTCCGCAGTAAACAAAAATGAGAAAATAAAAGTTTTCACCGGTCATCGGGTCTACAGCATTTCCGGCGCCCCCGGGATGTTTGACGTGATCGTCCGGCCTGACGGGCCTTGGAACGAAAAACTAGTAAAGGAACAGAACGAATGGCTCGCGGCCAAGTTGGCCAGGGAGGCCGGGGGCGAAGAAGAAACAAAACCTGCGGCAGCCGCCGCTGAAAAGCCGGCCGAGGCGGAAAAGGTTGAGGCTGAAGAGCCTAAAGACTTTCCTCATGAAGCATTTCGCGTGGGAGCGGTAGTTCTCGCCGCCGGGTGGCGACCCGAGGAGCCAACAGGCTGTGAACATCTGGGGTACGGGAAATATCCCGACGTTATTACCAACGTCCGGATGGAAGAGCTGGCTGCTCAGGGCAAAATCAAAAGGCCGTCGGATGGTAAAGAAGTCAGCTCCGTCGCGTTTATCGACGCAACAAGCCCGGACGCCGAGCATCCGTTGCTTTACTGTTCTTCCGTCACGTCCTTGGTTGCGTTGAAGCAGGCGCAGTACGTGCGAAAGTCTAACCCGGAGGGGAAGGCGTACATTTTCTACGAGAACATGAGGACACCCGGTCAGTACGAAATATTTTATCAGGCCATGCAAGACGACCCCGGTGTTTTTCTCTCAAAGGGAACTCCGCTGAGCGTGACTAACGGCTCGTCAGGTCTTAGTATCGAGTTGAAGGATACGCTCCTGGGTGAAAAATTAAGGATCAATGCGGACCTGGTGGTGTTGTCGACCGGGATGGTTCCCGCTACGAAGGATGCGGCAATTCTGAATTTGAAATATCGGCAAGGGCCGTTCTTGCCGCAGAATCCCTACGGGTTCAATGATTCGCACTTCATATGCTTCCCGTATGAAACCCAGAGGACAGGGATTTACACCGCAGGATGCGTCAGGCAGCCCATGGATTTCATGAGCTGCGAGACGGATGCCACAGGAGCGGCGCTAAAGGCTATTCAGTGTGTGGAACTGGTCGCTCAGGGCAAAGCGGTCCATCCCAGAGCGGGTGATCAATCCTTCCCCGAGATATTTGTTCAAAGGTGCACCCAGTGTAAGCGATGCACGGAAGAATGTCCGTTTGGGGCTTATGATGAAAAACCGGACGGAACTCCGCTGCCCAAGCCAACGCGTTGCAGGAGATGCGCTATCTGTATGGGTTCATGTCCTGAGCGAATTATCTCATTCAAGGATCATTCTGTGGAAATGATCGGTTCCATGGTGAAATCCATCAATGTTCCCGACGCATATGACGAGAAACCGCGGGTAATCGTTTTTATTTGCGAGAATGACGCCTATCCCGCTGTGGACATGGCCGGAATCAACAGATATCAGTACAGCTCATTTGTCAGATTCATCCCGCTTAGGTGCCTTGGAAACATCAACATGGTGTGGATAGCGGATGCTCTGTCGAAAGGCATAGACGGTATTCTGCTAATTGGGTGCAAGTATGGCGACGATTATCAATGCCACTTTGTGAAAGGAAGCGAGCTGGCTGAATACCGTATGGGAAAGATCTCCGAGACATTGCAGCGACTGGTGCTGGAACCGGAGCGCATCCGTGTGGAGCAACTGGCTATAGATGAATATGCAAGAATTCCAAAGATCGTGGACGAATTCATGGAGAAGCTGGGTGAATTCGAACCGAACCCCTACAAAGGTTTCTAAGGAGGCTTACCCATGGCGAACGAGTTCGTTGCGGAACCTGACCTTCGGTTTGCCAGAGATCTGATAGAAGCGGGCGCTGGTGACCTTAAGAAATGTTATCAATCCGCGACATGTTCGGTCGCGTGCCGAATTGCCCCGGACAATAATCCTTATCCGCGTAAAGAGATGATCTGGGCCCAGTGGGGCATGAAAGATCGGCTCTTGAACGATCCGGATGTGTGGCTGTGCCATCACTGCAATGACTGCTCGACACAGTGCCCGCGTGGAGCGTATCCCGGGGATGTGATGAAGGCTGTCCGCAAGATGCTAATACAGCAGTATTCATGGCCTTCATTCTTGGGCAAGCTTGTGGGGACCTCGTCGCTGATGGTGGTCGCTCTGGCAATTCCGGTCCTTGTCGGTACTGGCCCTGGTGTACCTGAATCAAGGGTTCAGCTTTCCAAGGCCGATCAATTACGGACAGTTTATCGACTACGTCTATATCCAGGTGGTTTTTACCGTAGCTCTGCTTTTTGCGGTCGTCTCCCTGGTGTTGAGCCTCAGGAAGTATTGGGAAAGGCTGCAATCCAGCAGCGTGATCGAGGTGGGATCCAGCCGGAAACCGTTTATCCCGAGTCTCATTGAAGGCCTCTCGGAGATTTTGCCTCACACGACGTTCAAGGAATGCGAAGCGAATAACATCCGCTACGCTGCCCATCTTCTCACATTTTGGGGCATGATCGGCCTGTTTGTGACGACTGCCATAGTGGCTTTTAACATAGACATCCTTCATATTGCCCCGCCGTCTCGTGGCGGTCCCGGAACGGTCCCAATAAAGATCCTGGGCAACGTCAGCGCTGTGGCTTTCGTATTGGGACTTGCGATCATGCTCGTGCGAAGATTAACCGCGCCCGATCAGACCGGAAGCAGCTCTTACTTCGACTGGTTTTTCTTGTTCACCATTTTCGGAGCCGGCGCAACCGGTCTTCTCACGGAGCTGACGCGCTGGTCCGGCTCCATCGGTGGAGCCTACATTCTGTATACTATCCACCTGATGTTCGTGTTGTCGCTTTTTCTCTATCTTCCATTTTCGAAATTTGCGCACTTAGGCTATAGGACTATCGCGATAGCATGGGCTAAATCGGCGGGTAGGAATTTGACCTTACCGGTGGAGCCCAACTACGCTCCGGCCCCCGGCGCGGCGGAAGAGGGCGCCTCGGCTGAGGCGAAGGCTTGAGATGGAGAAAGGGCTGTCTCATTAGTGGTCCTCTGATAGACGTAATGAATCAGTGAAATAAGCCGGGCACGGAAACTCCGTGCCCGGCTTTTAGTATTGCGCATCTTATCCACGTTGAGGCGAGGCTCGTCCCTTTCAGCAGGAGATTCGTTTTTCAAACCGTTCCCATAGCGCCAGAGCTATCTCATATCCCACATCTTCCCAATCCTGGTTTGCCTGAATCAAATACCTTGAAAGGTCCGAAGTCCACTTTGATTTGTCGAATTCCATATAGTTTCTCAAGAAATTCCCGTACAGACCTTCATACATATATGGGGTGTCGCGTTCCATATCTCTGACTATTCTTTCAGCCTTGTTGTACGTTGCCATTCCTTAGCCCTCCATTTCCGGATCAGCAAGTGGCGCCGGGAGATCATATTCTTTCATTTAGTTAGATGTCTCAGGATGCAACGAGTTTCATAAAAAGCGCGGCTGACCCGACATTTTTCGGGGAGCGCTCTGCGGTTCATGTCAGAGAATTACATTAAAATATTGTAAGTTTAGGATTGCAACGTTGCGCCGGCTTGTGCTAACCTGGCCCTCTCAAAGTATCACGGGCTGCAATTTGGTCGAACATATCATTGGCGATTCGGTCAGCGGCTGGTCCCTGCTGTTGGCAAGGGAGGCAGGGATCGGTTTATGATGCCCTGCTTTGAGTCCCGGAATTGGGGGCTGCAGAAGGCCGGCGGTCACGGTGGCGCCGACAGCTTGAATGCGCCGCGGGAGGGATACTGAATTGATACCGCGCTACACTCGTGAAGCAATGGCGAAAATTTGGGAACCGGAGAACCGATATCGCAAGTGGCTCGATATCGAAATCGCCGTATGCGAAGCCTGGGCCGAAAAGGGAGTTATTCCCCAGGACGAGCCTGGAAAGGATACGTTCCAGGGCTGCTTTTGACGCGAAGCGAATTGACGAGATTGAAAACATCACTCGGCATGATGTGATTGCGTTTACAACATGTGTAGCCGAGTACGTTGGAGAGGATTCTCGCTACATACACAGAGGTCTCACCTCGTACGACGTCGTAGACACAGCCCTTTCTTTGCTCCTCAAAGAAGCCGGTCTGATCATTAGGCAAGATCTGGTCGATCTTTTGGATGCGCTTAAACAGCGAGCGCTGGAACATCGACGGACCCCTATGGTCGGGCGGTCCCACGGTATACATGCCGAACCTATCACTTTTGGTCTAAAACTGGCGATTTTCTATTCTGAGATGTCGCGCCACCTGGTTCGGTGGGACGCGGCGCTGGAAACCATTTCCGTGGGCAAGGTATCCGGGGCCGTGGGCACCTACGCGCATCTCGATCCGGCAATGGAAGAAGTTGTTTTGGCAAGGTTGGGCCTCAAACCCGCGCCCGTTTCCAATCAGGTCATCCAGCGGGACCGCCACGCGGTTTACTTTACTGACTTGGCCTTGATCGCCTCAAGTGTTGAAAAGATAGCTATCGAAATAAGACACTTGCAGCGCACGGAAGTGGGCGAGCTGGAAGAATTCTTCCATGCGGGGCAGAAGGGCTCATCAGCGATGCCTCATAAACGCAACCCGGTCCTGACGGAGAACCTTACGGGGCTCGCGCGAGTGCTGCGCGGATACGCTATGTCCTCCATGGAAAATGTCGCCCTCTGGCATGAAAGGGATATCTCACATTCTTCAGTCGAACGAATAATAGCCCCTGACTCCACCATCCTGGCTGATTTCATGTTGAGTCGTTTAACCGACGTCATAAGGAACATGAAAATCTATGAAGATCGGATGATGGACAACTTGTTATTCACCGGAGGATTGATCTTTTCGGAAGCAATCCTTATCCGGTTGGTGGATCGGGGTCTTACAAGAGAGCAGGCTTACGCGATGGTCCAGCGGGCCGCAATGAAAGCGTGGGAAGAAGGCACGGAATTCAAAGCCGCCCTTATTCATGACCCTGAGATCATGGGACATTTGGATTCCAATGAGATCGAGTCGGTTTTCAATCTGGATCACGCGCTCAGGTGGGTGGACGAATCATTTAAGCGTATATTTGGGTAAGAGTTTCAAGATGATATATGCAAAAGTTAATGTAAATTATCTTGACTTTTGGCCCAAGTAATTGTAAAGAGAAGCGTATGTTGGCTCTTAAACCTAATAAATCCCCCGTTCGGCAATATTGCCTTGGCCTCGGTTTACACTTGATAGCAACCTGCGTGCTCCTTGCCGTCCCGGTGTCCGATGCTTTCGCGGAAGAGCCGTTGTATCCGCTAGCGTTGATGAACTGGATGGTGGAAGGGACTTTCCACGCGTTGATAGTGGATAAATCTCAGCAGCGTCTGACTGTCTGGGAGATTAAGGATGGTGAGCCGACCGTCGCCGAATCTTACAAATGTTCAACAGGCGAAAATGACGGAGACAAATGGGTCCGCGGGGACATGAAAACTCCGGAAGGAGTGTATTTCTTCTGTTCCGTGATAGATGGCCGCTCTCTGCCCGCAAAATACGGATTATGGGCGTTTACGACGGATTACCCGAATTTCGTGGACAGACGTCACGGTAAAAGCGGAGACGGTATATGGCTTCATGGCCGCGATAAACCCCTGAACGGCAAGCCGGATTCCAACGGATGTATAGCGTTGGAAAATCAGGATCTTATAAAGATTTCTCGGTTTATCAGACTACAGAGCACGCCACTGATTGTGGTGGATAAGGTGATAATGGCGCCGCGTTCCGTAGTCATGGAGAACGAACGGCAGGTCCGCGATTTTATTGAGTCCTGGCGCTCCGCATGGGGATCTCGGGACCTCGATGCGTACATGGCGCATTATTCTAACAATTTCCAGAGCGGTTGGTTCGATTTCGCCGCGTGGAAAGAAAAGAAACGAAAACTTAATCAGCGGTACAAGAACATTCGAGTCAAGCTAGGAAATGTGTATCTTTATCGGCAGAACGGGTTAGTTACCGCCATCTTTACTCAGCTATACAGCTCCGATAGTTTCCGGAGCGCCGGCGTCAAAGTTTTGTACATCGCCGACTCGGGTGGGAAGCACAGCGTCTATGCCGAGGATTACCACCAGCCGGTCGATGACGCCTTTCCGGTCCGAACTCTTCTTGTCCGAGCAAACGGTGATCCCAGACCCGCCCACGATGAACAGAATAACTTCCGGATTCGCCTTGTCTCTACCGACGAACCTGAACAGTCCCCATACGGAGAACCGGAAAGCCCGCGACCTACTGCTCCGTCAAGAGCAGTTGTGATCGAAAAACTGCCCGAGCTTCCTGCTAAAGCGCCGGAAGGTCCGAATCTGGATACTAATGAGAAATTCGAGGGAGATAAGCCGCAGGAAAGATTAATTGTCGCTCGGCTGATGCCGACGCATGGTCCGAGTCCTTCTCTGGAATTGCGAAAGGCAGGGGACAAGAGCGCACGGTCCGCAACGGATTGGGCAGATGCCGCCGGGGCCCAAAATGCGTCCACTCAGGAGATCAGCCCGGCTCCGGGAATGGGGACCGCAGTCGTGGCGGCTCTGGAACCATCTATGCCCGATCGATTGACGGAATCGGTGAAAACGAATCCGCAAGCGGTTAGAGACAAATTGGATACGGAAAAGAACAAATCTGCTATTCATGACGGGAGAGCGTAAAGAAATTTTGGATTTTCTTAATGGGTGGAAGCGGGCCTGGATGCAAAAGGATCTTGACAGGTTCATCAAAATGTATCATCCAGATTTTAAGGATGGAAGTGCAGATTACAAGATGTTCCTAAAGTCAAAGAGAAACTTCTTCCGCAAGTACCGAACCATCCAGGTTGGAATGGACCGCATCGAAATCAGGAAGGCAAATGGAACCTGGCTGGTAAAGTTCTTGCAGTCATTCCAGGGAGACGAATATCGTGATAAAGGCTGGAAAAATCTGGTCCTGGCTGGCGGCAATGGGCAAGGGTTCCGGATCATCGAGGAAAGATGGTCTCCTCTACAAAGGACTTCCTCCAACCCCGGTTCCTAAGGCTCGCAACAAGGCTGGTCACTCCTTAGTCATCATCAGCGCGTCCGGAAATACGCGGCAGATAGATCTGACCCCCTTCAAACTTCGCATGGGTTTGCTGGCGCTAGTCGCTCTGATCGTTCTTATGGTTCTTTCCGTTTATTCGATTCGACCGTTATTCCGTGGGACCGACAGCTCGGCGCCGACTGATTCGGAATTGTCCGAAAAAGTTGAAGCGCTCAAGGAGGAATTGAGGCAAAAGGACCTGGCGCTCAGTGTTCAAGAAAAACGACTGAAAGAGATGCGTGAAGTTCCTACTCTGGCCGCTATAGGACAAAGGCCCCCGGTGGAGACGAATCGGGCCGAGCCTAAAACGGAACAGTCCTCTGAGAGTGAAGGTCCTCTGATGTCTTTGCAGGACTCTTCAAAACCTGAAAGAGGCGGCCGGACTCTCGAGGATAATGACGACGGGAACATTGCGCGCGGCCACGGGGCTGCCCGATCGCAGGCGCCGACCCGATCAGCGCGTACGGAACCGGCGGAGCGGCCGTCCTTACAAGAGCAGCCTGCGGGCGCTAAGCAACCGGTCATCAGTTTTGACGCGCAAGATGTCAGCGCGATCCCTCAGGCGTCCAACACTGGGACCCTAAGTTTCCGCCTGGTGAAGGATTCCCCGGATATTCGGTTTTCAGGTTACCTGTTTGTATTCGTTGAAATGGCTGACCAGCGCGGCGAGAATGCAATTTGGGCCTATCCTCAACAAACGCGGCTGGGCGAAGGGGACTTACCGGCCGATTACCGCGATGGAGAGACTCTGTCGTTTAAATACAACCAGCGCGTGGAACTTCCCTATGGGGATACAAGATCCGGAGCGTCACTTGCCAAGATCTCCATACTCTTGTATTCGGAAAATGGGAAGATAGTTTACCAGCGCGGTTTTGACCGGAATGAAGTCAAAATCGCTTCGTCCAAACGCGCTGTGGGCCAGCATCAGCAGGACCGGTCACGACAGGCAGCGGAGAAGAGAAGGGCGCTTTAAGGCCAATTACTAGCATACAAGGGGCTCTCGTTTCCTGCGGAGCCAACCGGCAGTCGCACCGAATTCTTTTCAAGTGCCAGCCCGATACCAGTAGCTGCCGCGATCTATCTTACAGGGCTGATGCGAGGGGTTAGATTCTTGGCGTTCAGTGCGGGTAGCCGCATTTTTGACGCCGCGACCTTGCCTGGTTCAAAGAGTTTTCAAAAGCATTTTATTTGGTTTCTTATGGTTTGTCGCTGTCGATTAATTAGTACGAAAGTCGCCCCAAGGGCCCAGCCGGCCTCGCCAACCAGCGAGGAGCGGTCCAGGCGGTATCGTGTCAGCATGTGTAGACGCGAACACGGAAAATATCGTGCGTCTTTATTTCTTTCCTTGTGTCTGATCTTTCTCTTTTCCATTCAGCTCGAAGCAAAGAACACTAGCCGGGTTTATTTCAAAGGTACCGACGCGGAGTTGGAAGTACATTTCATTAACGGAGAAGTTTCCGGTTCCACACTTCTGTTGCTCGGAGGAATCCAGGGAGACGAGCCGGGTGGATATCTGGCAGCGGACTTATACGCGGATATCTCCCTGAAGAAAGGGAACATAATTGTAGTCCCGCGAGCAAATTTTCCTTCCATTGTGGGAAATAGCAGAGGCGTCGCGGGGGACATGAATCGCAAATTCGCCGGTCGCATAATGGCTTCCGATCGCGATGCCGCTGTGGTGGGCGTAATCAAAGAACTTATGAATGAGAGTGACTTCTTTCTCAACCTTCACGATGGGTCCGGATTCTTTTCCCCTGTATGGGAATCCACACTCCGCAACCCGATGCGTTTCGGTCAGTCGATTATTGCTGACGCGGAGGAACATACCCGCGTCTGATGGCTCTGTGCTCAACATGGCGAGCATGGTTGAACAGGTGCTCAAGAAGGTCAATGCCCAAATTCCGGTCCCGGAGTATCGATTCCGGTTCAACAACCACAGGACCCTGGAAAAAGGCACCCTTCACAAGGAACAGCGACTGTCCGCGACGTTTCACGCTTTGACCCGCGTCGGCATACCTGCTTTCGGCATCGAGACGTCAAAAAATATCCCGGATCACCGCACGCGAGTCCGTTACCAAACAATGGTGATCAATGCTTTTTTGGAAGAATTAGGGATCGTCGTGGAAAACCCGAAGCTTTACCTGGAAGATCCGAAACTGAAGTTCCTCATAGTTTCCATCAACGGTTCCACGCCGGTCGTGGTCAACGGTAATGATGTGCTGGAAGTCCGCCAAGGGGATAGCATCAGGATAGTTCAAATCGAATCCAACTACTCCCGCGGACTGACCGCTCGTATTAAAGGCGCCGCTTACGGGCTGAATGACATAGGCAGAGACATTACAATTAATGAAGACACTTCCATTGAAGTCAAAAAGGACCGACACCTGATAGCCACTATTGCCGTAAAAACCGGAATGCGAAGGTCTCATTCCACAGCCGAAATTAGCGTGAAACCGCGAGTTCAATATTTCTGCGTCAAGGTGAACAGCAAGACATTCATCGTCGAGCCTGGCGAGGAGCTGACCGTAACAAAGGGTGATACGCTATGCATTCTTGACCCACGCACCAATCTGAGCCACGACCGGGAAAAGGCTATGAAGATCGATCTGCGCGGGTTTCAGGCGGAGGGTCCGTACAGCGGTGAAGACAGGGGGCATCAAATAAACACTATCTCAGATCTTCAGACCCAGTATGCCACCCTTCGGGGACCCATCGCGATTTTCCCACTGCAAGCGAAGCTGAATAGTAAAGTTTTCGCGGAAGCCTATATCGCCGTGGCAGAACCGAAGATGGAGTACGTTGTTCTGAGGGGTTCCGGTGGTCTGAGCTTCGCGGCCTATTCCGGAGACAAGCTCGAATTACCGCCCGGAGCGGTGATTAGAATTATGGATGTAAAGACTAATAATCCTACCGGCGCGCCTCTATTTGTTAAGATGGCCGGGAGGAGCCTGAAATGGGAGGGCAGCCGGTCTGCGGGCATAGATACGTCGAAATTGACAGAAACGGAAACCCCTTTGGACATTACGCGGGATGGCAAGAGTATCGGTAGGATATGGTTGAAACAAGGAAATGACTACCGGCTCTCTACAGGAGGCGGGGAACCTTACGCGCCGATCTTACCGGTCCGCTATTGACCTGCCAAAAATCCTGGCGCCAGGGAAGTTTACCGGCTCATAGACGTCTCAGGTGATCTTTACTATTTTGTTGCTTTCATCCACGAGGACATTGCGGCCTTTGATTCCTCGGGCCTCTGAATCATCCACTGAAATGTAAGTACAGACGATTATCCGGTCACCGACAGACACTTTTCTTGCCGCCGCGCCGTTCAGGCACATCACGCCCGAATCGGCCTCTCCTCTGATGACGTATGTTATGAATCTTTCGCCATTAGAGATGTCGTAAATGTGTACCTGCTCGTATTCGATGATATCAGCGGCTTCCAGCAAGGTGGAATCAATGGTGATGGAACCTTCGTACTCTAGGCACGCTTCAGTTACTCTGGCTCGGTGTATCTTGGATTTCATCATTGTCCGCAGCATTTGTAGCCTCCAACAGGTCAGCTGGTTCTGTGGGTCTTGTCGATAAAACGGGGGCTTGTTCGCCCAATCGGGCTCAACGGGTCCCGGTCTCTGTCCGTTCAAAACCATGTTGTCTATAAGCCGGGTTTTTCCGATCTTGACGGCCATTACCGCCAGCGCGCTGTGATTGACCTCATTCAGGTCTTGGAGCGTTTCCGGATGGACCAGGCTTATATAGTCTATCTTGGCGTCGGGTTCGCGCTTTATCCTCTGAGTCATAGTGTCGATGTACTTCACGGCTTTTGGCTCGCGTTCCGCGAATAACCGTTGCGCTTCGAGAAGCGCCTGATTCAGGCACACAGCCTGCCTGCGCTCGTCTTGGGACAGATAGGAATTGCGGGAACTCATGGCGAGCCCGTCCTGTTCTCTCACGGTAGCGCACGGGACTATCCGGACATCTAGATCCAGGTCTCTGACCATGGTCTTGATCACTTGAAGCTGCTGATAGTCCTTTTGCCCGAAATACGCCGCGGTGGGCTGCACAATATTGAAAAGCTTCAGCACCACAGTGGCGACTCCTCGAAAGTGTCCCGGCCTCGAAGCTCCACACAGAGGGCCGGAGACTTTTTCAACGTCAACATAGGTCTGATAATCAGGTCCATAAATGTCGTCGGGTCCCGGCATGAAGAGCGCGTCCGTGCCAACTTCCGCGCATTTTGCTGAATCGGATTCCGGATCACGGGGGTAAGCGCCGAAATCTTCGTTGCGACCGAACTGCGTGGGATTAACGAAGATGCTGACGACAAGAAGATCGTTTTCCGCACGAGCGCGGCGCATCAAGTTAATATGTCCTTCGTGGAGGAACCCCATAGTGGGAACAAAGCCTATGGTTTTGCCTGCCGCGACGTGTTTCCTGCTCCAAGCCTTCATTGATGTTACAGACTGGATAGTTTCCATCGACTTGTATCCAAATAAAAAAGCCTCCCGGTGAGGAAGGCTCCGTAGCGTTCGCTTATTCTTGCCCTTCCGTCCCGGTCTAATTGATCCAGGCGGTATGTGTTAAGACCGTGCCAAAGTTCCGGGTCTCTCATTGAGACTCCAGACTGGTACTCATTATAGACAAAAAAAACCGAGTATCAAGAGAAAATCCGAACTAAAAATATTTTCACCGCGGAACACGAGGACAGCTGAGATTGCGATAGGTGACGCCTTGTGATCGGCGTTAGTAGGACCGGCATCTTGCCGGTCGTTCGTAATAATTGCCTAAATTTCCAGTCTGTTCGCCATGTGTGTATGGGATCACGTCTTGAAAGACCAATTGGGGCCATTGTCTGTTCCCGAAATCACTTTACCGATGTACTGTTATGAATTTTCAGGCGCCCCCGATTGCTCATTGTCGAAGAGTAACAAGGGCCCTGTCATTTTAAGCGCCTGACCCCAAAATTTTACTAGTTCGACTAGAATTGAAGGGCTTCCGCCTCCCCATCTTGAGGTTTTACCGCCACAGAAAGCGCAAGGTCATCTCTTCCGATAATAGGCGCACCGCAGCCCTTGCGTCGAGTCGATCCAGCAATATTGCTCCCATTCATCCTCTTCGTGAGGGTGAGCGTGGGGCAGGTGGAGCTTGTGCTTGGGAGGTGGTGGAGGCGCCACCGACAGACCCCGCCCTGGAACTCAATTTCGGAACTTTCATATCGTTTGATCACGCCTCCTGCTGATGTAAAGCCGCCGACCTGCAGATTTCCTGAAGGCAGGGTCTTGATCCCTAGTCCGTCAAAGGATCTGCTGCCTATTCCAGCACCACTCACGGTGATTCCGGAAATACTAGGAGTAACCCTGATGGGGGATGCTCGGCCTATCTGAGCATCAGCAAGAGGTGAAAAGATCATGAGAAGCGCCATTGATATCAAGGTCAGCGCTACCGCCGAACCATCTCTCGATATGCTTTTCATTTGACTCTCCTCCTCCATTCTTTTTGATCCGTCGATCCGAGATTTTGACTACCTAACAACGACTGAATTCATCGGACACAAGCTAAGTTTTTGATCTCCTGGTCACATGACCCGGGATTCGCACGATTGCCAAGGCCGTGTTGCATCATGTATGCCAAGGAGACTCCTGGGAAACCGTATGGTGATAATATATTAGAATGATGACGTTTTTGTATGAGGGGGGGGGGAGTTAAAAAGCCTAATACCGGGTGCTCGATATGTCGGAACATGTGAAAAACACTTGGGGCAGCATAGATGTAGGGGAGACACCATGAGAAAACAACAGGTTACAAATGCGAGAATTCGACCTGCGCCCATGGAGAGCCTAGGTGATTATCACGTATACGTGCAGGGTCAGATCTTGAAAAACCAGTTCCACGATTTGGCCGTTCCCGAAATCGTTTTGCCGACGTAATGAAGTCAATTTTCAGGCGGCTCACGATTGCTCACAATCGAATAGTAACCGAGGCCGCGTCGTTTCAGGGCCTGACCCCGAAATATTCTATTGACGCAATTAAACCGCTAGATAGATATGTTACAGCTTACTGAACTAGGACTTCTTAAATAGTCCCACTATAAACAAAAGGACGACTGCGCCGATGATAGCAGTGATCAAAGACCCGATGGTCCCTCCCAGGTGAAGTCCCAAACTACCGACTAGCCAGCCTCCGATGTAAGCCCCTATGATTCCGACAATCAAATTAATAATAAGACCGGCCCCCCGGCCTCTCATGATTCTCTCGGCTATGTAACCGGCTATAAGTCCAATTATTAAGAATCCAATGAAGTGCATGGCGCCCCCCTTTGTAATTTGAAGAGATTTTCAAGATCCGACCTTAAACTCAGGTCTCAGATGGACTTTTCCCAGCCTTGGCCGAAGTCGGCCAGAGGCCTGATTTCTTCGATCTCAAAAGTTACGGCCGCGTGAATCATTTTGGCGGCGTTCTCGCCGGCTGCCTCTGCGAGACGGGCTTTCATCGTGTCCAGTTTGGGGCCCGAAGTCTGGCACTCAATCATCTTCATGTATACCCGAACCCCCTTCCATTCAGGAAGACTCTTGCCGGGCTCCATGATCATAAAACAAGCATGAGGGTTTTCCTGAAGATTGGCAAAAGTTCGATTCTTGCCCAGCCCCATGAATATCGTCTTTTCGTCGATCATCCGAGGTGACCCGAAATATCCGGAATCGACCTTGCCATTCTTGTTTGCGGTGCTCAAGATCCCAAGCCGAGGCTGCTTGTTGAAATACTCCATTAATTCTTTCGACATCGCCGGTTCCTCCTTGTTGTCGGGTTATGGAAAATGCGCTCGCAACCGCGCCTCTTTTGGCCTATCTGAAAATTCAGAAATTCCGTTGTGAACCATGCTCAATCTGCGCAATTTCTTCCTATACCAAATTGAACTGCACGAAATGGTCCCAAAAGCGCCAATAAGCTCATTTCTTGAGCTTGATCTTGAGATATTCCCCGATCAGTATTGTCGTAGGATATAGCAACTCTTCTTCCATCTGCGCATGCAGCGTCAGCTTTTCGGCAAATTTGGCAATCTCCTTCTTGTTTGCTTTCGTTGCCGCGAAAGACAAGCCTTTTAGCGCAGAAACTATGCTCTTGTGCTCCTCGAGCATCTGCGGAAGCTCCGCTTTCAATCTATCTGTCATCGAAAGCGCTTCTTCCATATCCGGACTAATCTCTCCTTTTGCCAAAAGCGGTAACAACCCGAGCGGTGGCAAAGCGCATTCTTCCTCTCTGACGAAATGCGGATGAAGTATTTTCGCGACTACTTTTGCGGCATCTCCCACGTATCCACCTATTTTTGTGGCTTTTTCAAGCTCGGAGTGAAGCTCTTGATGCTCCGATGTCAATGATTGCGGAATTTTGAACTCCATGGGCTAATCTCCTTTCAGACAATGTCACCTGTCATTTTGAATTCAAGTCGAGTCCACAAACAATTTTTCCTCGCGCGGCTTAGTTCACTGTCCCCAGCCAAGCAGCACGAATCAATTCTCGGGTTAAAAAACATTTGCCTCAATTATTACGCAAATCCTGTGAACTTACCATGCATTTGCCGGGGCCGTTGTTCTAGATCAGACCGTCAGGTCGATGATTGGTTTCGCCATTCGACAGAAAGCTTGTATAGCAATGACCCGGTGGGGTCGGGTCGATCATTTGGAGCTGTGACAATTACGGGGACTTCATAGTTAATTAGTGACAGCAGCTATGTGGTCGGCCCGTGGCCTCCGCCATTCCGCAAAGCAGTGGCTGAAGATCATGAATACCATGTCGGGCGCGGTCCGACCTACCTCTGAATTGTCAGTCGCTTCAGATTGCTTGTAGTCTAAGAGTAACCAAGCCCTGTCGTTTCAAGACCTGACCCCAAAATTCAGAAGAAAGAAATGTAAACGGTAAGATCTCTCCGCGATCTCCGCTGTGAATGCATCCTTTGGCGATTCTCTACTACAAAGACTTGTACAGCCATTTGATGAGACGGTTCTTTGCGTCAAGGACGTGCTTTCGCATTACCTTCTCGGCTTTGTCCGGCTTATTTTCTTTGATGGCCTGAAGAACGTTTCTGTGATCTCGATTCGAAGCGGCAATCTGGCCCGGCGCAAAAAAACTGCGAAATCCGAAAGCCATTATACTGAGCCTCATGTTTTCAGCTACCTTCATGAGACGGCTATTTTCACTATATGAGCAGAGCAGTGAGTGGAACTCGTTGTTGTGATCAGCGTATAAAGCCGGATCCTCGGTGGCCTCCATTTTATCCAGAATGGCCTCCAGGGTTGCAACCTGTTCGGGGACTATGCAAGGTGTGACCAACCTTGCTGACATTCCATCAAGAACGGCAAGGAGATCGTACATTTGCTCGATATCGATTCGAGAGACCTCAGATACCACAGCGCCCACATTAGGAGTGATGTTCACAAACCCGTCGTGTTCAAGTTTTCGCAACGCCTCTCGGATTTTGTTTCTCTTTACACCGAAAAGTTCGCACAACGAGACTTCGACAAGCCTCTGGCCGGGCTTCAGCGCTCCCGTCGCTATGGCTGTCATGATTTCTTTCGCGACCTCGTTGGATCCCTTGAGGCCATTTTCTGTAGTCGCAGTCTTCATCTCAGCTCACGTCACGGACAACATACCGAGCAATATAATTGTTGACAATCATGAACATAATTGTTGACAATATACTCTCACTTCGTGATATTGTCTATTAACAAAAATTGCCTGTATGAACAAGAATACTCGGCCACAGCATTAGAAGTTAAAGGGACCCCCCACCAGTCCGGTACAGGTGATGCCTTGGCAATGTGCCCTGAACCCACAAGTGACCTATGCGCCGGAAAAGGTCGTCCATGCTGCCCTGATTCCAGGAAGGCAAGGGCATGCGCTGGCACGCGCAACTTTGCGTCAAACTGAAGAGAGCGCCCGATGAGCCCAAGCGGAACTAAGAGGGTAGGAAGCCCGGAAACTGTAGCCGTGATAGGCGCAGGGCTTATGGGACATGGGATAGCGCAAGCTTTTGCCCAAGGCGGGTCTAATGTCACACTACATGATACGGACCAAACCATTCTGAAGCAGGCAAGAGAAAGAATACGATTAAACCTCAAGGCATTGGCGGACAAGGGTCTTGAGGCGGAGGGGCGTATCGACGAGATCGTCTCCAGGATATCATCGACCGCGAGACCTGGCCGAAGCGGTGCGCGATGCGGACTTTGTCGTGGAATCGGTCACGGAAGATCTGCCCATTAAAAGAGAGATCTTCAACGCGATCGATTCCCTAGCGCCTAAAGAAGCCATATTGGCTAGCAATACGTCCATGCTCACAATATCGGACATTGGGAAAGATGTTAAGGCGAAAGAAAGGTTGGTGATTACGCACTGGTTCAATCCGCCATACCTTATTCCGGTGGTGGAGGTAGTTCAGGGAGCGTCCACGTCGCAGGATACGGTGGAAAGGACGATTCACCTGCTTGAAAAAATAGGGAAGATTCCGGTGAGAATATTGAAGGAAATCCCCGGTCATTTGTTAAACCGGATACAATTTGCTCTCTTCAGAGAGACCCTGGGCCTCCTTCAGGAAGGAGTGGCAACGCCGGAGGAGATTGATAAAGCTGTGTCCGGTAGCCTTGGGCTGAGGCTTGCCACCATAGGTCCTTTGAAGAGCATCGATCTGGCCGGCATTGATCTTTTCTGGTTCGGCATGAAAAATATGTATTCATATCTTGATAATTCATTAGAACCACAAGAAATAATACGTGAAAAGGTAATGATGGGAGATGTGGGCCGGAAATCGGGAAAAGGATTTTTCGAGTATGAATCAGCCGGTCTCACGAGCAAAGACGAGAAGGCCCGAGACGACAAGATAATGCAACTTCTCACGATTCTCTATCCAAAGCGGGAGACTTGATGTCTGAAACCGTTCTCATTACCGGCGGCTCGGGATTTATAGGAGTTGAACTGGCAAATAGCCTTATGGCGGAAGGTCACAGGATAGTAGTCTTTGACCTTAAGCCGCCCGAAACCCTGCTTCATGGCAGTGATGCGGTAAGGTACGTCAACGCCGATATAACCAATTTCTCTCAAGTTCTCAACGCAGTGCGCGATTTCAAACCGGAAGTTATCATTCACTTGGCGGCTATTCTTTCTGCGCCTTCCGAAAACAATCCATGGGCCTCCATTTCCGTCAACGGAATGGGGACCTACCACATTTTAGAGGCAGCGAGGCTCTTCGATTCAAAAAGAGTAATCCTCACAAGCAGCTTGGCCGTTTATGTAAATCCCATGCACAACGTGGAAGTAGTCACTGAAGAGACACCCCAACGCTCCGTCCTTATCTATGGAGTTACTAAAGTCTTCTCGGAGCTGCTGGGCCTGTATTATCACAAGAAGTTCGGTATTGACGTGCGTGGTATAAGGCTTCCGGTGCTGATAGGCCCCAATGTAAACTCCCCCGGCTTCGGCCAGTACAATAGCCGACTGGTTGAAGCAGCTATTCTAGGAAAGCCATTCGAGGTGACCGTTCCGGAGGACACTGTTGTTCCACTGCTTTATGTGAAAGACGCCTTGAGGAGCCTCATCATGCTCAATAAGGCGCCTGAAGATGGTCTGGTGACACGGATCTACAATGTCGGTCAAATAATGCCCCCGCCGAGGACACTGGATCTCGTAAACGCAGTACAGGAAGCGCTATCCGGAGGCAAAAATCAGTTTTAATCCCGATCCCCTCACTACTGAGGTTAATAAGAGCACTCCGCGAGAAATAAGGTGCGATGAGGCCCGGAAAGAATGGGGATGGCGCGTGTCATATTCTTTGGACGACATGGTTAAGGATTTTATAACGACATTTAAACAATGACGGGCATCTAATGTCATTTTCGTTCGATATCTACGTTATTCAAGCGATCCACGGCGTTGTCTATGGCATGCTCCTTTTTCTTGTCACCGCGGGTTTAACACTTGTATTCGGCATGATGGGTGTCCTTAACCTCGCTCATGCAGGCTTCTACATGCTGGGCGCCTATTTTGCCTATTCTGTGGCGGCATGGTCGGGAAACTTTTGGATTTCGCTTCTCGTCGCGCCTTTGGGTGCAGCGGTTGGAGGTGTCCTCGTAGAACGTTTCCTGCTTCGCAAGGTCCATGCTTATGGTCACGCGTATGAACTCCTCCTTACTTTCGGTGTTTTCCTTGTGATTGGCGAAGTGGTGAAATGGTTTTGGGGGAATTCCCCTGTTCCCGTGGCTGTACCCTTGGCTCTCACCGGCTCCACGACTATTCTCGGCGCCACATATCCTTATTACCGTCTCTTCATACTCTGTTGCGGCATTATAGTGCTCCTGGTTATGGCGACCATCATCATGAAGACTCGTATCGGCATCATAGTGCGTGCCGCCGTATCCGATGCAGAGATGGTAGGCGCTCTTGGCACAAATGTAACGCTTGTTTTTCTGGGGGTATTCGCAATAGGATCGGCCTTCGCCGGGCTCGCAGGCGCGATAGCGGGACCTTTCCTTGGCACTAATCCCGCTATGGGTTTTGACATCTTGATGGACTCCTTTGTCGTCATTGTCATCGGCGGGTTCGGAAGTATCCTAGGAGCACTCGTAGCCTCGCTCATGATCGGCGTGCTCCAATCATTCGGAATCCTTATCCTTCCCAAATTTGCCCTCGTCTTCCAGTTTGTCTTGATGGCCCTTGTCCTGATCATCCGGCCGACCGGTCTTTTTGGAGATAAGGAATGAAGGCGACCAGTTTGAGAGCAGTGGTAATCTGTCTTTGCCTGGCGGGCATAGGCATTTTGCCTTATCTGATCCCAATAACTCAGGTAAACATGGTCATCGAGATCGCTTTCTTCTCTCTCTATGCCATGAGCTTCAATATGCTTTTCGGTTATGGCGGCATGCTTTCTTTCGGTCACTCGGCCTATTTTGGCCTCGGCGCATATACCGTGGCGCTTTTGTTAAAGTATTTTACCGGGGCTTCCACTTATTCTGGTGCTCCTCATGGGCGGAATAGCGGGTGCCTTGGGCGGTCTCCTGGCAGGATTTTTTTGTGTAAGGCTCAAGGGCGCTTATTTTGCGCTTCTCACGATGGCCTTTAATCAGTTCTTCTTTGCTATTGCGCTGAAATGGCGGTCACTTACAGGAGGAGATGACGGGCTGAGCATCAAACGACCCGATCTTTATCTGCCCGGCCTGGGCACCATCCCTATGAATAACGCCATTAATATCTACTACCTGGTTATGGCCATTGTTCTCCTCTGCATTCTTGTTCAGTGGTATCTCACAACAACGCCCTTTGGAAATAGCGCTCTGGCGATCAAAGAGAATGATGAGCGAGCTGATTTTATCGGATACGACATCTTTTCGGTCAGGCTCACGCTTTACACGATCTGCTCATTCTTCGCGGGTATCGCAGGCAGTCTCTTCACCCTTTTCCAGGGGATTGTATCCACGAGTTCCATCGACACCACAATGTCGATGCAGGTTGTGTTCATGACATTCATCGGAGGCGCGGGCTCTTTTTTCGGCCCGATTATCGGTACCGGCGTGTATCTCTATTTTACCGATTGGGTGAGCCGTGTCACCGACCGGTGGGAGTTCATTCTTGGTGTGCTTTTCATCCTGCTTGTTATGTATTTCCGAACCGGTCTTGTCGGCCTTATAACGAGCGAGAAGATCACTAACATGTTCCGTCTTTCCAGGGTCATAAGCAAATGACAATTCTTGAGCTGCAGGGTGTACATAAAGATTTCAAAGGGCTAAAGGTATTAAACGATGTAAACCTTGCAATCGAACAAGGTGAGTGTCACGCGATCATAGGCCCTAACGGGGCCGGTAAGAGCACGCTTTTTAACGTAATATCCGGGAAATACAAACCTACGCAGGGAACAGTTCGTTTCAATGGCGAGGACATTACCGGTCTTGCGCCGTACAAGATATCAAGGAAGGGGCTTGCCCGATCCTTTCAGATTACGAACGTTTTTCCCGGGATGACGGTGTACGGAAATATCAGAAATGCCATTCTCTCAAGGAGAGGGATTCGGCTCAGCATGTTGACAAGACTAAAGAATATCGATGCTGTACATCAGGAGTCTATTGAACTCATCAATGTCTTGGGGTTGGACGCGATCAAGGATGTTCCTGCCAGCGAGCTTTCATACGGCCAGCAACGAGCGCTTGAGGTCGGTATCGCCCTGGCAACAGACCCTAAACTCATCCTCCTCGACGAACCGACAGCCGGGATGACAAGAGAACAGAGCAGGGAAGCAGTTTCTCTGATCAAGAATATAACAAAGGGAAAGACTCTCATGGTGGTAGAGCACGACATGGATGTGGTCTTCAGCATGGCGGATAGAATTACCGTGCTTTCATATGGTGTGGTGCTTGCCTCCGGTCGACCTGATGAGATTCGCGGGGACGAAGCAGTCAAAAAGGCATATCTGGGAAAGAAAAGACATGCTCGAGGTTAATCGAATCAACTCGTTTTATGACAAAAGCCACGTTCTCCACGACGTGTCGCTTGATGTGCGTAAGGCGGAGATTGTCGGGCTTTTGGGAAGAAACGGGGTAGGTAAGTCTACCACTCTAAAAAGCATAATGGGTATTGTTCGGCCCAAGGCGGGCTCGATTAAGTTCAACAACAAAGAGGCGGTCGGCCTTCAGCCGTACCAGATGGCAAAGCTCGGCGTCGGCTATGTTCCGGAAGACAGGAGGATATTCCCGACTCTTACGGTGAGGCAAAACCTTTTATTAGGCATGAAATCAGGACAGAAGCAGAACACCGAGGCCGGCTGGACCATTGAAAAGGTCTATGATTTCTTCCCTGAATTGAAGCAAAGGGATTCCTTCAGGGGAGGCAATCTGTCGGGAGGTGAGCAGCAGATGCTTACCATCGGACGGACCTTGATGGGAGACCCCTCGCTTGTGCTTATTGATGAGCCCACTGAAGGGCTTGCTCCGCAAGTCGTGGAAACCGTCATGAATGTCATTGAAGAGATTCACCGTTCCGGGGTTTCGGTGCTGCTCGTTGAACAGTCGATGGATGTGGTGATGGACCTGGCGGATTCCGTGCTGATCATGAACAAGGGCGAAATCGTGTACAAGGGAACACCTGATGAGTTGCAAGCAAGCCCCGAGATCATCGAAATGTACCTGGAAGTATAACCAACACCTTGCACAAAGCGTTATCGAAAAACCCGGATATTAAGAAGCAACCGATCCTTCATTTTCATTTGTATTCTATCAAATAGAAACTGGGAGGTATTCCATGAAGATTCGCAAGAGCATGTCAGGCGTCACGATGGCTGTGGTACTTCTGCTGGCCCTTGTCTTGTGCTCTGCTCCAGGTCTGGCGCAGGACCAAAAGCAACCCATTGTGTTTGCTCTTATTGAACCATTATCAGGTCCATTTAAGGATGTGGGGACAGAAGTCGCGGCATACGTTGAATACGGGGTCGAGCAACTCAATGCGGCAGGCGGGCTATTGGGGCGACCGGTCAAGCTGATTCAGTATGACAACCAAATGAAACCGGACGTTGCGGTACGAATGGGCAGAAAAGCCGTGCTCGAAGACGGCGCCAAGGTCATTATGAGTCACACCAACAGCGCTGTCGGCCTTGCCCTTGCCAAGCTCGCAAAGGAATTGAATGTCATCCATGTCATCCTTCACAATGAAGCTGATGAAATTATGGGATCGGAATTCCAAGTCAATTCCTTCAGAGCGTGCCTTAGCACCTCCATGCATTCGGGGATTCTCGCGAATTATTTTGCCTCAACCCCGTACAAGAGGTTCTATATCCTGAATCAGGACTATGCCTTCGGACACGCTGTAGCAGAGTCATTTAAAAAGACTTTTCAGAAAGTGAAGAAGGCCGACCAGGAGATTGTAGGGGAAGATTATCATCCGATGGCCACAAAAGATTTCGGTCCTTATGTGACCAAGGCTATTGCCGCAAAACCTGATGTAATCATTACCGGAAATTTCGGCCCTGACCTTCCGAATCTTATGAAACAGGCGAGAGACCTGGGTCTGAAGGCGATATTCGGTTCGCTACTATCTTGATAATCCCACCTACATGAACCAGGCGCGTGAAGCCGGGTTGGGAAGCGTGACAGCCGAGCTTTACCTGGCAACTCTGAAGACCAAGAAAAATGAGGAATTCGTCAAGGCGTGGCAGGCCTGGTTCAAGAAACACTATCCGGACAGGCCGACCTTCTATCTGGCGCCAAGCTCGGTGGCCCTTAGCGTGGATGCGCTGCTTTTCGTTGGTGAGGCTATAAAGAAGGCTAATTCGGTCGATGCGGATAAGATCATCCCTGCATGGGAAGGCATGAAGTTCGAAGGGCTGGCAGGCGAGATAACCATGAGACCCTGTGATCACCAGGTACAAACACCGGGTTTTATAGGCATAATGCAGAAGGATCATGCTTTCAAGAATGTGCTTGATTTCCCGTTCCTCGGCGATCCTATCACTATTCCGACTGAAAAGTTTGCAGTTCCTCCTGCGGAAACTGGCAATCCCAGGTGCAAGTGACACGGGTCGCGATTATGGTTCTTGGGACTAATCAGGTAAGTTACGGTTTTGTGGAATGAATATTTTACCGGCAGCGACGGCGGTGGCCTCCGGCCAGACCCCCGGCGCCTTACCTGAATTAAGGTAGTGACCGGCGTGGAGGCGCCGGTCACCATATACCAAGGATTGAGACGATTTTCGGTAGGGACCGGACTCGGCGCCGGTCCATATGGAGACGACGAACAGATGGAAAAACTCATCATAACGGTTGCGGTTACCGGTGGTCTAACCACCAGGCAAAACAATCCTAATCTGCCGCATACACCCCAGGAAATCGCTAGGGCTGCGATCGACAGCTCATAAGGCTGGGGCTTCTATAGTTCATCTGCACGTGAGAGACCCTTTGACCGGTGAGCGTGCCCACAAGGCCGAACTTTTTGAAGAGGCCATCCAAATCATCAGGAACGAATGCGATCTAATAATCAATGTTACAACGGGAGTCGGTCCTGACTGGCCCCTGGAGGAAAGAATAGCCGTAATACCGGCCCTTGCCGCAAATCCTCAAGTGAAACCGGACATGGCTTCACTGAACTGCGGCTCGCTAAATTTCGGTATTCTCGACCGGAAAAAGAGGAAGTTTATTCTTAATGACGTCCAGATGAATCCATGGACCATGCTGTTACACTATGCCGACACAATGAAAGAATGCGGCGTGAAGCCCGAATTGGAGATTTACGACGCGGGCATGATCAATAACGCTCTCACGCTCCAGTCGCTCGATGCCGTGAGGCCGCCGCTCCATTTTTGCTTCGTTCTTGGGGTCCTTGGAGGAATGCAAGCGACGGTTGATAATCTTGTGTTTCTGAAAAACTCCATACCTCAGGGTTCGACCTGGAGTTTATGCGCGCCCGGCGGACTAAACATCAATACCTTCGCTCCCGTCGCTATAGCTGCCGGCGGACATGTGAGAACAGGACTCGAAGATTGTATTTGGATTTCCAAAGGGGTCCTCGCAGAAAGCAATGCGCAGATGGTAGCAAAAATAGCTCACATGTCCGAGGTCATGGGACGAGAGGTCGCAACACCGGCAGAAGCGAGAAAGATACTCAGTCTCTGATCAAGTTCAATCCCATCTCCTTTACTGGACCCTCCCCAACGCGCGCTCCGGGGGCTTTACCCGATCACCAAGAGATGCTAAACAAGAGCAATGCAATCTACAGTCACAGTAAGAGCGTGCGACGATTATTCCCCTTCAAAGCTTGCTGAGGTCATTAGGCGGATTTTCGATGACCTCGGCGGCTTGGATTCGATGATTAAGAGTGGGGATCGTGTCCTTCTAAAACCCAATCTGCTGATGTCTGCGGCCCCCGAGAAAGCCATAGTGACGCATCCGGCCGTAGTCGAGGCGGTGGCTTCGATAGCACTTGATTGCGGAGCAAAGCCGTTCATTGGCGACAGCCCGCCTCTTGGGAAATTTGAATCGAGTCCTCTCCAAATCCGGTTATGATCCCTTCATGAAGAAAATGAACGTCGAAGCCGTGCCTTTCATGGAGAAGACGGCGGTAGAATTTCCGGAGAACCGGCTGTTCCGCCGGTTAGACTTGGCAAAAGAGATCTTTGAATTCGATGCTGTAATCAGCTTGCCTAAATTGAAGACCCACACCCAGATGTTGCTGACTCTCGCGGTCAAGAATCTTTTTGGAGCGGTGATCGGGACTGACAAGGCCGCATGGCATCTCAGGGCGGGCCGAGAATTTGACACGTTTGCCACTGTGCTGGTGCAGATTTACGATAAGGTCCGGCCTGTTGTTTCGATCCTGGACGGGATCCTCGGGATGGAACGAAACGGCCCAAACAGCGGTCAGCCACGGCATCTGGGGATCATCGCCGCTTCTCAGGACGCCATCGCCCTGGATTCGACGATATGTAGGCTTGTAGGTTTCCCGGCTGATTCCCTTCTTACTTGCGTTATCGGGGACCGTCTCGGTATCGGAACATCGAGGGAGGATGAGATCGAGGTAAGAGGCGATCGGCTGCCCGGGTTTCCTCTAACGGATTTCGTGCCGCCGAAATCCGCTACTATGGCCTGGAATCTGTCATACAGGAACCCGATACGGAGATTTCTGGAGAACCATCTTATCACCAGGCCCGAAATTGACCACTCTGCTTGCGAGGCCTGTGGGATCTGCGGACAGCACTGTCCTCCGCAGGCGATCAGCGAACAGAATGGCCGCATGGTAATTGACCGAAAGAAATGTATTTCATGTTTTTGTTGCCACGAGCTGTGCTCGAATCAAGCGGTTCAAATTGTATTGCCTCGTTTCGGACGGTTCCTGTCAAAAATAGCCCGATGAAATTTAATCGGTATTTTCGATATGGATCTAGCCATTCTGCAAAGGATCGCGCAGGAACTTGACGAACTGCTGCCGGGGCGGTTCATTACTCGGATTCACCAGCCTCTTCCCCGCGATATCGTTCTTCGGACAAGAGCACGCAGTGGTCCCGAAATAAAACTGATGATCAGCGCGGACACTGCTCTCGGGCGCATTCATATTACCGACCTTAAAATACCGAACCCTGCCTCTCCTCCGCGGCTCTGCGCTTTCCTGAGGGCGCACTTCCAAGGGTCGCGGATCATCCGAGTTGAATCCGCTGCCGGATGATCGAGTGGTCCGGATTGTGGCCCAAAAGGGACCGGAAACCGAGCGAGTGGAGAGAGAGCTGATTCTGGAGTTGTTGGGACGCGATTCGAACATCATTCTTGTAGATCGCGCAACCAACCGGATCATGGAATGTTTGCATCGGTTGCCCGAGAAAGAAGCCGGACTCCGGGCTGTGCTGCCAAATATGGAATACTCGCTGCCTCCTAAGCGAGAGGGAAGGGCAGGCTCCGAAGTAGAACAGGCTTGGATCGGCGCTGTCAGTCCCGGAATTGCCACCGGTCCGACCGGCAAGAAGCGCCTTACCCTACACGCAGCTCCCGATGCAGATGAGATATTTCCATCAATGAATTTGGCCGCGGACGCGTTCTTTAAGCCGTTGTTGGAATCAGCTCTAACCGAAGCGTTCAGAAATGAATTGTCTGCGCCTGTGAGGACGCGAATACGCTCGCTTGACCGGCGAATTGCCAAAATCGAAGCGGATGCCCGTCGCCTCAAGCAGTTCACCGACCGCCAGGAGGAAGGTGAGCTTCTAAAGGCAAATCTGCACAGGATTAAGAAAGGAATGACTTCAATAGAAGTAACAGATTGGGAGACCAGCGGGACCAGAACCATAGCCCTCGAACCTTCCCTCGGGCCCGTGGCCAATATGGATAGGATTTTCAAGAAGGCGGCCAAAGGCCGCAGAGGTGAGAAGAAGGTTCAGGAACGCTTGCTACGAACTGCTGAGGAGAAGAGGGCGCTCGAAGATCTTCTCTATTTCGTGCAGGACGCCCCGGACATAAACACGTTAGAGTTGATCGCCGCTGAAGTCCCGAAACCGAAAGCCGCCAGGATCGAGCCCTCCCGGCCGCAGAAGTCGCGCTGCAAAGCCGGAGTCAGCCCTCTTCCATCAATTCCAAACACCCGGAGGCCAAGATGCGCTGGTTGGGAGAAGCGCTCGCGGTAATGATTTTCTTGTTCGCAACAAAGCCCGAAAGGGTGACCTGTGGTTCCATGTAAAAGACTTTCCCGGGCGCCCACGTGTTGCTCCCCGCACGGTCGGGACGCCCTGCGTCTCAGCAGGATAAGGAATTTGCCGCGGGGTTGGCCGTCTATTATTCCAAGGCCAGAGGAAAGGGCAAGGTAGAGGTAATAATCGCGGACGCCGGCCAACTTGAGCGACCACGAGGGGCTTTGCCCGGACAAGTTATAGTCAAGAGCTACGAAACAATCCTGTCTGCTGGAGTTGAACCGTGTCAACCCAGTTAGATTCGGAATAGGAACCCGGAATTGCAACACGGGGGCCTGAAGACCCGCATCCATGTTCCTCGGGATCGCCGATTCTTCGTTCGTGACAGACCTATCCCATTTTTTTTGTCATCTGTTTCATGGCGACATCAACCGACTGATAAACCATCACTTTCAATCCCTCGTCGCTACGGGCGCTCTGTAGAACTTCCAGAAAATGCCCTTTGGCGCCGCAAATGCCAAAGGCTACGCCCTGGCGGCTAAGACTGTCATGAAGGTCTGCCAGGGTTTGGACCGCGTACTCATCCATATCTATAATGGCCTCCGCATCGATCAGAAAGACAGTGACCGGAGGTTTGGCTTTATCAATTAGCTCCTGAACGCGATCTGCAAAATGTGAGGCATTAAAGAAAAGCAACGGACCGGCAAATCGATAAACTAACAAGCCGGGGACCTCTTTGGGACTTAGGACTGTCTCATGCGGACGTGTCAGTCGTCGCAGCACCAGAGCAATACCCTGCATGCGGTCAATTAAGCGTAGTAACCAGGTGGTAACCCTCTCCAGCAAAACGCCCTGGACGGTTATTAGAGCCAGCGCAAGAATGGCGTAAAGATGGATGTTGCTGTCGAAAACGTGTTTAACCCAGCCGCCCAATGTATCTAGTACCAGAAAGAAATACACGGCTATAAAACCAGCATACACCACTAGCTCTACGAAAAATAATCGAAGATTTTTCGAAAAATCCATAATGCCGGTTTTTCCAATCCTTTCCCAGCCGCAATCAAGAAGTTTTATTTCGCGTTGTCACCGAAATTGCTTTTGTCCTCTGAGCTATGGAATCGATTATGTCGTCATCTCCTGATTCGGGGTGATCGAATCGGCTGCTTGACTGTCCGAAGGCTTCGCGGGATTTCGGAAAATGTGATTGAACAATCCTGTCAGGATCTCCCCAATCTTCATTTTGTGAGCGGTGCGAACGACGAGCACGGGAATCCCAGCGCGATTGACGATCTCGCGAGCTACATCTCCTATCACATACTTCCGGAATCTTTCTTTCGCCGGCATGGAGCCGGACACCACCAGATCGTATTCAGTTCGTTTCAGTTCTTTCATAAGCTCCGGTCACTACATCTCCGCGTCGCACCAGTACCTCGCCAAAAACACCGAGTTGTTCCAGTAGCTTTTTTTGGCGGCGCAAAGTTTGGCCAAGTTCCGAATTCGACTCCAGAACTCGATCAGTATTCTCTTCAAACTGAACAAGGTCGGCATACATTGCAGGAACTTCCGGCATGACGTGAACTAAGTCCACGACTGCCTCGACCGCGTGGGCGATCGTTCCGGCGAATTTTATCGCCCTGTCTGCATTTTCAGTCCCGCCCGAACAAATCAAAATACGGTTGAAGCCCGGACGATTACCCATGACTACCAGCACAGGTGGTTCGATAGATTCGATGATATTATAGACCTTCACGGACATCCAGACGGGATCAAACAATCGCCATAAAGCATTTTTTCTCGATGCTCCGATCACCACCAGATCATAATGAACCTCGTTGGTATGCTTGACGATTTGCGGTACCGGTCTACCCACTTTTGTGATCAGTTCGGTTTCTAGATTCCGTTCTTTGAAAATCTCGTCCACGCGTTGCAGCGCCTTGATAAGCGCATCTTCATCCGCGGATTTTTCGGCAATACCCAAAACTGAGGATTTGGCCTGACAAGCTGCGGCGATTTGCACACCAAATCGTACCGCTTTTTCCGCCTGTCTGGAACCGTCGCAGCAGAATAGTATTTTAAGTTGCTCGCAATCCGTCATTTCAAGTGATGCCCTGTAACCAGACTGTAAATCACCAATGCAGCTCCGATGATCGGCAGTGGGACAAACGCCAGCCTGATGCGTGGCCCGTGGAAGCCTTCAGTCATGGTTGCGCCGATCTGGGCCCCAAGGGCTGATCCTGTATGCATGACAAGAGCTACCAAAATATCCACATTACCTTTGGCAGCATGGGTAAGTGTCCCATAACCTGCTGAAATGATGATTTCAAATAGGTCTGTCCCGACCGCGACATGCGTGGGCACGCCCAGTAGAAACACCATGAGAGGCATCCTGATATAACCCGCTCCCCCGCCGAGAAATCCACTGAATACCCCGCCTGCAAAAGACACGGCTAGAATGACCCACAGAGAAATCTCCTTTATCCCGGCAACCGGTAGATTAATCATCGGTGGCAAACGAAATCGATGAACCCACTTCGATACGTGCGCAATGGCGGTCACATCTTCCTTTACTTCACTATTCCTTTTCTTGGTTAACTTGAGAGAGCGCCAACTTTCCCAGCCAATAAATGCCGATATCGAAATGAGCACGAGAATAAAAGCGACCCCTACTACAATATCTATATTTTGTTGGCGTTTCAGGTATTGAATGCCCTGCGCTCCGGCTTCCACACCGGCAATCGTCCCCATAACCATAATCATACCCAGTTTAATATCGATATTGCCCAAGGTCCGGTGCTTCATTGAAGCAACAATAGATTTGCCGACAATGTGCGCCAAATCAGTGCCGACAACGAAATTCATTGGCATACCAAAAGCGAACAATGCAGGACCGGTCAAAAAACTTCCTCCGACACCAAAGAAACCGCCCAGGATTCCTATGATAAAACCGATTCCCATCAAATAGGCTGGAAAAATATGGATTTGTGAAATCGAAAAGTCCATGATTGCGCTCTTGCCCCCCTGTCCACGGTTAACCGGCCACTGCGCGCTTATCAGATCTTAACAATAAATGTAAGCACGGCAGAGGGCCAGCGTAACCTCCGTTTACACGCATTTTCTTCCCCCTTAAATTTCCATATTTGGATGATTATATAAGGCGCTGATTTGAATTTTAGAATCTTGACAACACGATCCGCTGGTTTAAGAAGAAGGCTTTCATGAAATCGACCCCCGAAAACATGGTGTGAGCTTAGCGCCAAGCTTGCTGCATGGGAAACATGACAATATGGCCGCATCCCAGAGCGTGTGCGCAATAATACCAGGCCAAAGAGATTTGGTGATTTGCCACCATTAGATCGGACTTCTCCCCTTGTCACGATAGCGCAAGCCTCGCCGGCGGATGGCGGGTCCTATTTGTCTTTGACTTTGTTAAGCAAGTCCTTGGCTTCGGCGTCATATCCGAGTTTGGAGTACTCGTCGAGGACTCGTTTGGCACATACTTGGGCGGACTTATACCTGCCCATCTGCAAGTAAGTTTGAGCTTTGTAAATTTCCTTTTCGGCCAGTTTCTTTCGGCATTCCCTGAGTTTTTCTTCGGCCTTTTTGGCCCACTCACCTGCATTCGCATCTTCGGAAAGAGCTTTGAATGCTTGCAGAGCCGCTTGAATCACGGAGTTATCTCGATCAGTATTTTTGATCTGGTTGAAATAGGATAGACCGGCCTGATATTTCGCCCTCGGGACTTCTTTATGCAACGGGTAAAGGTCCACGAATGTTTGATATCTCCCGATGGCCTTTTCATAAGCCCCGTTTTCGAACATAGCGTCTGCTGTTTTCAAATACGCGTCAGGTGTTTTCTCGAATTGAGGATGGGCCGACTTGAGTTTGTCGAAAGCGCTTATTGCCGCTGAATAGTCCTTCTGCCCGAAAAGCCTCTCCCCTTCACGGTAGAGCTGCTCCGGCGTCGAATCCTTGACAACGGTCTCGGAAGTCCACAAGGCCGGACAACCGGCAAGCATAAGCACGGTCAGCGCCACAGCTATTATGTGGAATTCCGTTCGGTTCATCGCAAATCCTCTATCCGCACCGGTCGATCATAACGCCGGAGAAAGCCGGTGTTCGGACTTCGTCCCGACAATAGTCCGGAACGAGTTTGGCGTCACTCACCGGTTTTCACCGGAATGGCACGAGAGCTTCCATTTCAGGCGCGGCGAGTTAAATCAAACACGCTTCGGAAGAAGCCCGCTCGCCACTAACGGCTGTTTACTCCATTTAAGCACTGAAATCAAGGATCTCCAAGAACCTTTCAACAGCTAGTAGGTCCTTCGGAGTATACTCTGGGCCAGTTTCAGCAAAGCGCTTTTTTCTTCAGAATCGGGAAACAAGGACATCTTCTGTTGCGCCTCGTCCAGGAAAGAGCGACTCCTTTCCAAAGTATACTGAATTCCGCCCTTCTCATGGAGGAAATCGCGCACCCATTCGAAATCCGCTTCATCAAGACATTTACTTTTGAGGATCGTCTCTATCCGTGCCTTTTCCGCTGGCTCAGCCTTTCTTAGAGCCGATATCAACGGCAAAGTCAATTTGCCTTCTTGAAGGTCCTGTCCCGGATTCTTGCCCATTGTTCGTCGATCGGATTCGTAGTCGATTACATCATCCGTCATTTGAAATGCAATGCCGAGATTGAAACCGAACTGGGCTAAAGCGTTTTCCCGTTCCCGATCTAAACCACCAAGAATCGCTCCGCCTCGGCACGCGGCCTCCATGAGGACCGCTGTTTTGTCAGTAATGATACGGATATAGTCTTCTTCCGTAACATCGATGTTTCCGATGCGCATCATTTGGAACAGTTCGCCTTCACTCAACCTCTCAGTTGTTCGTGAGACAATCTCCAGTATGCGCAGATTTTTCAATGATGTAAGAGCGCTGAAAGCTTTGGCTAATATAAAATCGCCACCCAACACACACATCTCATTGGACCAGACTGTGTTGGCGGCAGGTCTCCCTCTTCTGGTATCCGCATGATCCACAACATCGTCGTGGAGCAAGGTCGCTGTGTGGATGCATTCGATTGCGCCGGACAGTTTGACCGCGTCCCAGCCGGTGTACCCGCCCATACGCGCCGCTATGATCGTCAGTTGAGGGCGAATTCGTTTCCCGCCACTGTTCATTATGTGAGCGCCAATTTCGAACGCGACGGGAACTCGGCTCTTGAGTTGTTCAATCAGTTCGTTTTCTAATTCCAGCATCACGGACTGGATCGAGTCGAGCAGGTCCAAATCGTCCTCCGGCGACCAGAATATGACCGTCAACATTACCACGTAACGAAATCCTTTAGCAAGCCGCGAGCCATTTAACTGAGATGCTGCAAAATATGATATGTCTAAGGTAGGTTCGGCTGCGGACCGAATTGTGGCATACCGGTGTCCGGATGCGCCATGCGAAGGAAGCTCACGGGAAACGGATCAATGACTTGTGCAGCGCTTGTCACAGCGGCTGGCCTCGGAAAGAGAATGGGGAGTTCCGCTCCAAAGCAGTATCTCGATTTGAAAGGCCGGCCTGTGCTGGCCTGGACGCTTTTAGCGTTTGAATCCCACCCGTTGATAGATCTTCATCGTGGTAACCGTTCCACCCGGCGCCGAGGACTTTTGCCTGCAAACCGTGGTGAGACCGTTCAATTTGGAAAAAATAAGGAACATTGTCCCGGGAGGAAGCGACCGCCAGGCTTCGGTCCGTCAGGGGCTGGAGAGGCTGGCAGAGACCGAGCTGGTCGTCATCCATGATGGTGTTCGACCGCTGGTGTCGGCCGACACAATTACCAAGAGCATCGAAGCGGCCAAAGCTTACGGAGCCGCGGTTGCGTGCTCGCCGGTCAGGGAAACGGTAAAAAAAAGAATCGGCCCTTACCTGGAGACAATTCCCCGAAAAGATCTATTACTGGCTCACACGCCTCAAGCGTTTCGAACTGCTTTGATAGTAGAAGCTCACCGCAAAGCGGTCGAGGACGGGTTCATCGGCACGGACGATACGGTATTAGTGGAACGCTTGGGCCACCCGGTGGTAGCTGTCGATGATTCCGACGAAAATATTAAGATTACCACGCCCGCGGACATGGTTTTGGCTGGAATTCTGCTCGAAGCAAGAATGTCGAGGCTAGGACATGTGTTTTATCTGTCTTTCTGTTGGGGGCCGGCCAGGGACCTACGGCCATGAGAGCGACTCAGGCGGCCTACACTCCAGGCTCATCTTATCTTGCTCGTTTGTGATCCTGACCGGATAATTTCCTGTGAAGCACGCGGTACAGAAGTGGTCTCCAGGAAGAGGCATTGCTCGCAGCATACCTTCCAGGCTCAGGTATGCCAATGAATCCGCGCCTATGAACTCACCAACTTCTTTTACCGTCTTTGAACAAGCTATGAGTTCCCCTTTGCTGGAAAAATCAATCCCGTAGAAACATGGGTATCGTATCGGAGGGCAGCTTATGCGCATGTGGATTTCCTGCGCGCCCGCGTCTCGTAAGGTGCGAGTCCGGAGCCTGCTCGTGGTGCCTCGCACGATGGAATCATCCACCACTACTATCTTCTTTCCTTCAAGCACCTCGCGAACCGGGTTAAGCTTCAATCGAACGCCAAGATCTCTGATCGATGGGGAGGGCTGAATAAAAGTACGCCCCACATAATGATTGCGGATCACGCCGTATTCCAGCGGGAGACCACTGCCTTGAGCATAACCCAGGGCCGCGTAATTTCCGGACGCAGGCATCGGAACTACGAGGTCTGCGCCCTCCACCGGGCTCTCCAGCGCCGCATGCAATCCGAGCTGCTTTCGGACCTTGTAAACGCCATGAGAAAAGATTGTGGAATCCGGCCGCGCAAAATAGATGTACTCGAAGATGCACATAGCAGGACGCGGCTTTCTGGGGCCTTGAATAGATCTCAGTCCGTTATGGTCCGCAATGACTATCTCGCCTGGTTGGACGTCTCTGACATATTCCGCGTCAATAATGTCCAGAGCGCAGGTCTCTGATGCGAATATGATCGCATCCCCCTTCTTGCCTATACACAGCGGCCTAACCCCGTGAGGGTCACGAGTCGCCACGATACCGTCGGGCGTAAGAAAGACCAACGACCAGGCCCCTTTCATCTCCTCAAAAACTTTAAGGAGCCGCTCTTCAAACGATCCTTTCTTGTGCAAAATCAAATGAGCGATAAGTTCCGAATCCGTCGTCGTTTGAAATATGGCGCCTTTTGACTCCAGTTTTCTTCTAAGCTTTGCGACATTAACCAGATTTCCGTTATGAGCTAACGCAAAAATCCGGTCGATCTGCTCTACCAGGAAAGGTTGAGCATTTCTGAGCATGGAGCTTCCGGTAGTAGAGTAACGCACATGGCCTATCCCTCTGCTTCCTTTAAGCTTTTCGATGACACCTTCTTTAAAAACATCGGAAACCAAGCCCATACCCTTGTGGGCTTTAACGTCTGTGCCGTCGCTTACCACGATGCCGGCTGATTCCTGGCCACGGTGCTGAAGCGCGTAAAGACCCAAATATATTAGCTGAGCGGGATCTTCAGCCCCATATACGGCGAAGATCCCGCAGAACTCTTTCTTTGAAGGAGAATCGAACATAGCGGCCTCTCCTGTGAGACAACACTTTCCGTCTGAATTGTCGCCAAATTAGCTTAAGTTGTTGAAGTCGTCAAGGCATGAGACGCGATGGGAAAGCTCGATGTCAGGAGACTCCTACACAAATCGTCCGCACAACTTCGATATTGGCCATTTAAGATAATCGACCACCACAATTCCGCAATCTCTGATTGCGTAGTCGCTCTTCCGGCTAGCCATTCAGTTAAGGCGCCGGCGCCTCTTCAAGCCACATCGGAAATTCTATCCTGTTTTCCGGCCTTACCTGGAGCCTGGAGCCACGGGGCCTCGGTTTACGGCTGCGCCCCAACCGGAGCGAGGATCCTGACCGCCTGGTATTTCCACTGGTTTTGGCATCGCAATAGGCGCTGTCGGAAGCCTCGGGTCGGACTCCGGATGTCTGCTCTCGTTGTTGAATGCGCCTAGGCTGGGCCGGAGACGACGTGCTCTGTCTCTTCTGCCGAGGCCGCTGTTGGCTCACACCAGGCGGCGGTCCTTGCTCGCCTGCAGGCGGATAATATTCGACTCTCGTTCCCTCAGGAGTCGTCGGTACTAATGCTTACTGCCCCAGGCGGTAGATCGTCCGCGGCGATGGGCAATTGACCCGCCGCCCCCGGCTGTGGTGTCGTTGAATACTGTCCGGGCCTGAGACCTGCTGCAGCCGGCGCTCTCTGTGCCCTGCTTGCCCTTTGATCGTTTGTTGGGGCGGCCTGCTGTTGGGGAGCGAACTGCTGAGCAGGGGCCTGTTGCTGAGGCGCGTATTGCTGCGCGCCGTACTGCTGAGGAGCGCCATATTGTTGAGGAGCAGCATACTGTTGAGGAGCGCCATATTGTTGAGGATCAGCATACTGTTGAGGATCAGTACTGCTGTGGGGCCGCGGCTGCGCCGGGTTGCTGATAATAGCCTTGACCCTGCGGAGCATATCCCTGCTGCGGAGAACCCTGCTGAGAGGGATAGTATTGCTGTTGATACCCTGGCGCCTGTGGATAGCCTTGGTACGGCATTTGCCCGGGCGTCTGGTTTCCAGCGGCGGATGGGTCGGGAGAATTGAATTGACTCGTAAAATTATCGCCCCAGAGGCCAAGTCCGCTGGGTCCAAAGATTGAATCCAAAAAGCCCTGCGCGGATGCCTGGCATTGTAAAGCGAATATAAGCCCAATCACCACGAGGCCGGTCCGTAACATATTATCCTCCTTGCGGATCGAAGACTCCGCTCCGGTGGTCGAGAACTATAGAAAGCCTTGATTGCCTATTTTACAGTCGTTATCGCCAAATGTCAATAAATTGCTTTATGGTTTAGATACAAGTACTGGAATCTGATTACAAACTCATTTTTCAGCGGTCCCGAATCCGCATGACCCGCCTTGCCGCACGCAAGATTTCAACTCTTCCATAATATTAGCTTAAGAAAAATCTTTCAAGCTTAGTAAATTGTACTGTCTCGTCCCCAGCCCGATTTGTTCCGCGTATTCTAATTGATGCCGCCAATCAATATTCGGGTACAGGGCTCGGAATTTATCCTCACCGGGCAGGAAAGCCTTGTCCAGCGTTGACAACGCATTACCCGGCGCTCCGTTCACCATGTCAACCGCAGCCTGGTCTATGGCCACAGGGTCCAATGAAGCCAATATCCCGAGGTTGGGAACAATCTGACGATCCGAAAAAGGCGTACAATCACACAATGGAGACACATCAGTCACAAAGGTCATAAACATCGTCTTGCCTTTTTTCTGCTGACAAACTGCCTCGGCGTATTCCACAATTTTTTCCATGAATGCGGGGATAGACTCGTTCCATTGCACCTGAATCGCCTTCTGGGCGCAGGCAAGAATACATTCGGCGCATCCGACGCAGTTTTCGGGCGTTATCCGTGCCTTCCGCTCTTCGCCTTCACCTTCGAGCGATATGGCCCGGCCCTTGCACCAGACGATACAATCTCCGCATCCAATACATCTTTTCCTGCTGACTTTCGGCGAGATGTTGGAGTGTTGCGCCAGTTTTCCTTCTCTGGAGGCGCAGCCCATTCCCAGATTTTTCAAAGCGCCTCCGAACGCGGTCAACTCGTGTCCTTTGAAATGAGTCAAAACCACCATACCATCCGCGTTATATATATCCGAGGCAATATGAGCCTCTTTTATGTGGCGGCCCTTCAATGAAAATTTTGTCCGGCTGTTTCCTCTCAGACCGTCTGCAATGATGACAGGCGCGGAAGTGATCTCTCTCGTAAATCCGTTGTCAAAGGCCGTTACTAAATGTGAGCACGCCTCGGTACGAGACCCGACATACAGCGTGTTAGTGTCGGTAAGGAAGGGGACTGTTTGAATAGCCTTGAGACGTTCCACTATCCGCCGAACAAATTGAGGCCGAATGTGCGCTGTATTTCCTGCTTCACCAAAATGGAGCTTGACTGCAATCAAATCCTTTCGCTTGAATCTTTCCGCGGGTTTGAGCAGATCGAATAACAGACCCACTTTCTTGATTACACTCTGCTTCCAGTCAGCATGCAAGTCCGTCACGTAAACATCTGCAGAGGCCATTGCTACTCCTTCAAATTTTGTATCTAAGATCCGATTCGAAAGCCAAGACCGGCGAGAAAATCACTTCCGCCGCTTCGGAATGAGCTAGCCTGACACAAGCGGAATCGATAGCCGGCCCATTTGGAAAATCTAGTCCACTAACCCAACCGAGTTCTTTCCTGATTCAAGTTACGAAAGCAAAATTATCCTTTAGGGTCGCAGAAATGACAAGAAGAAATTTGAAAAAATGCTTTACGTGCGGTAAGATAAACTTCGGTAGTAAAGTCTGAGGAATGCTATATTATTTGAAATCTTGCTTCGTCATTGCGCAGGGATGTAATTGACAATGAAAGATCGTCTTGGAGAAATGTTGCTGCGGGAGAACGCAATTGATCCGGACCAGCTTGAACAAGCGCGAGAGTATCAGAAGAGTAACGGCGGAACTGTTTATGGCGCACTTGTTAAGCTCGATTACGTGAGCGAAGACGATCTCGTCGAATTCCTGGTAAAGAAACTTGGTCTCCCCAATATCTACCTTGAAGAAATCGACATGGATCTTGATGCGTTGAAATTGATCCCGGTCGGAATTGCGCAGAAATATCTGGCCATACCGTATGGACGACTGAATTCGACGCTTCAGGTGGCCATGGCTGATCCTACCGACCTGAACGCGGTCGATGATATCCACTTCATGACAGGTCTGGCCGTAGAGATAAGCATCGCCACCGAATCAGAAATTCGGAAAGCGCTTGATACCTATTATGACACTGGCGAGCATGTGGAAGACATGCTGGATGAATTCGGGGAGGATGATCTCGAGGCCATTGGCGCGGAGATGTCCGAGCTGGACGTTTCGGATGTTGCCAAAATGGCTGAAGAAGCGCCCGTGGTAAAACTCGTCAACTGGTTATTTCGAGAAGCGATACAAAAAGGCGTCAGTGATATTCACGTTGAGCCGTACGAAAAGGTCTTCCGGATCAGGTTCCGCATTGACGGTTCGCTTTATGAGTTCTACAAACCGCCTATAAGGCTGAAGGCTCCAGTGGTGAGTCGTCTGAAAATCATGTCGCGGCTGGATATCGCTGAACGCCGGTTGCCCCAGGACGGGCGAATCAAACTCAAACTAGGAAAAGGCCGAGATATTGATCTGCGTGTTTCCGTGTTACCTACTCTTTTCGGAGAAAAAGTGGTCATGAGGCTACTGGATAAATCCTCGCTCCAGCTGGACATGACTAAACTCGGTTTTGAAGAGGCTCCCCTAAGGAACTTTAAGGAGGCCATCCACAGGCCTTTCGGAATGGTTCTCGTCACCGGCCCCACTGGATCCGGTAAGACGACAACGCTCTACAGCGCCTTGTCTGAGCTGAACACTTTGGATGTCAATATTTCTACCTGCGAGGACCCGGTCGAATTCAACCTTCCGGGAATAAATCAGGTGCAGATGCATGAAGAGATCGGACTAACTTTTGCTTCTTCACTCCGATCATTTCTCAGGCAGGACCCCGATATTATCATGGTCGGTGAAATTCGAGACTTTGAAACCGCAGAAATCGCTGTCAAAGCTGCACTGACCGGACACTTGGTCCTGTCCACTCTGCATACCAATGATGCTCCCCAGACTGTTAACCGTCTTTTGAACATGGGAGTGGAGCCGTTTCTTGTCGCAAGTTCCGTCAATTTGATTCTCGCCCAAAGACTTGCGAGAAAGGTATGCCCGCAATGCAAGACGGAGATTGACCCTCCGGTAGAGGCGCTTCGGGACTTAGGCGTGAAAATGGAAGACATAGGTTCGTTTTCAGTATACGAAGGCAAAGGCTGTGGTCTCTGCGCCAATACCGGATTCAAGGGGAGGCTGGCCCTCTACGAAGTGATGCCGATGATGGATGAGATCCGAGAGCTGGTATTAGCGGGAGCATCAGCGATGGAAATTAAAAGGGAAGCGGTCCGCCTCGGGATGGACACCCTTCGCATGGCAGGAATCAACAAACTGAAGGATGGCATTACCACTGTCAACGAGGTAGCAAGGACCACTATGGCAGATTGATAATCTCCGGTGGAACAAGATTTCAATATATATTGCCGGGCCTAATACAAGGCCGGCAAACAGATTCCTATCTCAGGCAAAACGCAGGCAATGCGAACCGGTGGTTTAACCGGAGAAGCTTCATCGACGAAAGGGATAAATTTTGGCTACCCTCCATGATTTTCTGAAAGAGATGGTCGAGCGCGGAGCGTCAGATCTTCACGTTACCGTAGGTGTTCCACCTATGATTCGGGTTCATGGCGAGCTAATTCCATTGGAGTATCCTCCTTTGAAACCCCAGGAGACAAGACAGCTCTGCTATAGCGTCCTAACAGACGCGCAGAAGCATCGTTTCGAAGAGGATCACGAACTGGATCTCTCTTTCGGAGTGAAGGGTTTGAGTCGGTTCAGGGCCAATATTTTCAGCCAGCGAGGCGCTCTGGCCGGCGCTTTCCGATTGATACCTTACCAGATACGCAGCTTTGAAGAATTGGGACTCCCGCCGATAGCCAATGAGCTTTGTTCCAAGCCACGCGGGCTGATACTTGTCACCGGGCCGACCGGGTGCGGAAAATCCACCACGCTTGCCGCCATGATCGACAAGATAAATACCACCCGGCGACAACATATAGTCACAATAGAAGATCCCATTGAATTTACGCATCAGCACAGGTCATGCATAGTTAACCAGCGGGAGCTTCATCAGGACACTAAAGGTTTCCATGCGGCGCTGCGCAGCGTCCTCCGGCAAGACCCGGACGTCGTGCTCATCGGCGAAATGAGAGATCTGGAAACCATTGAGGCTGCCTTGACAGTGTCAGAAACGGGGCATCTCACTTTTGGAACGCTGCATACAAATTCATGCGTCCAGAGTATTCACAGAATCATAGACGTCTTCCCGTCACATCAGCAGCCGCAGGTTAGGGCTCAGTTGAGTTTTGTTCTCGAAGGGGTTATGAGTCAGACTCTCATTCCTACGCTAGACGGCAAGGGTAGGGCCCTGGCGCTGGAAATCATGGTTCCCAACGCCGCGATACGGAACCTGATCAGGGAGGACAAGATTCACCAGATTTATTCCCAAATTCAAGTCGGACAGGCAAAATCGGGCATGCAGACCATGAATCAGTCGCTTTTAATGCTTTATCAGAGAAGGGTCATCTCTTTTGATGAAGCCATGGCCAGGTCCGGGGACCCTGATGAATTACGACAAATGATGGCCGGCCTCCCCAAGGGCCCTCAGCGGGCCTCGACCATGGGGTGAGGGCGCCCTGATGTGGAGGCCGCCTGACGAATCCGACTCTTGCAATAGCTACGGGCCCGACCCATTGGCCGAATGCAAGGGTGGCTTCACCGAGGCGGGCCGTCAAAAAACTTCTGTCCGGTCTGGTTGCGTTGTTGGGACCGGGCGCGATAGGCGGGATAAAGACCGCTGGTTGGGAAATTACCTGAGGATCAATTAGGACGGAGGGCAATTTTAAATGCCGGAATACGTTTGGAAAGCCCGTACCCCGGCCGACAATATTTTGAGCGGGGAGATGAACGAGGTCAACGAGTCGGTGGTCATGACCAAGTTGCGCAAGATGAACTACACCGACATCAAAGTGAAGAAGAAACCGAAGGACCTGTTTGAGAATATTGAATTTTTTCAGCCAAAGGTGAAGACCAAGGACATCGTCATATTTACTCGTCAGTTCGCCACGATGATTGACGCCGGCTTGCCGCTAGTGCAATGTCTTGAGATCCTGGCAGGTCAGCAGGAAAATAAAACTTTTAAGAAGGTGCTCACCTCGGTCAAGGCGACGGTCGAAGGAGGTTCAACATTCGCCGATGCGCTAAAGCAGCATCCGAAAATCTTCGATGACCTGTTCGTCAATTTGATCCACGCCGGAGAGGCAGGCGGTATACTTGACACTATTCTCAGGCGACTTGCAGTGTTTCTGGAAAAGGCAGAGGCCCTGAAGCGCAAAGTCAAAGGGGCAATGGTATATCCTGGTGTCGTCATCTGCATAGCCATGGGTGTCGTGGTGATCTTGCTTGTTTTCGTCATACCGGTTTTCAAGGAGATGTTTGAAGGGGCCGGCGAGAGGTTGCCCGCGCCGACTCTTTTCGTTTTGGCCATGAGTGAGTTTGTGCAGAAATACTTCATTCATATGGCTGTGATGGTTGCAGTTATAGTTTTCGCATTTAGGAAATTCAGCCAAACCAAAAAGGGCCGGCTGATATTGGACCGCGTGGCGCTGAAATCGCCTGCAATAGGTGTTCTATTGCGAAAGGTGGCCGTGGCGCGGTTTTGTTCTACTCTTGGAACCATGATCTCCAGCGGCGTCCCAATACTGGATGCTCTTGAGATAACCGCCAAGACCGCCGGAAACGTAGTTATCGAAAAAGCGATAATGAATACGCGGACAGCCATCGCTGAAGGCCGCACTATTGCAGAGCCTCTTATGGAAACCGGTGTCTTTCCGGGCATGGTGGTCAGGATGATAGCAGTCGGTGAAGCCACGGGAGCGCTGGATGCCATGTTGGCCAAGATTTCGGAGTTTTATGACGAAGAGGTGGACGCCGCGGTAGAAGCTCTGACTCAGTTGATGGAGCCGATCATGATTGTTGTCTTGGGCGGTGTCTGCGGTGGGATGGTCATAGCCATGTACCTGCCCGTGTTCGGAATGGCCGGCGCAATTGGCGGTAAATAACAAGGAGTTGACTATATTCTTGCCGTTATCTTCTCCTTAGATGAAATATGTGAGGAGGCGCTTAAAGCCTCTTTTTCTTTGTGGATGTAACATCAATCTGTGGCCGACCTCGCTGTCGCGCTCATTCGGCCGCAAGCGACCGATTTCAGTGCGGCGCATTGCTGGAGCCCGGGTCCCCTCTGCGTGGTTTCTCTGAAGATGACGAGCTTTTGTGTCGGGAGTGGAGTTCGATACCGGATTTTTGTCTGAAAATGCCGCACTTTCCGCGAGCCTGGATCAACTCCCTCATCGGCTAACGCCCTTTGGCCCGCGAGGCGGCAGTGCTCTTGACTTTTTTGAGGGGACAGGATAAAAACCCCATCTGATCTAGGGCAGAAAAAAGGAGAATCTGAGCCTTGTCGGAATCTTTATCAAAGACGAAAACTCCGGCGGCTTCGTCGCTGATCGAAGTACGATTGCGAAAGGCCCAGGAACTCGAACAATTAGGTGTGTCCGCCTTTGCGACAGGTTTTAGGCCTGATCTGACTGTGGATGAATTCGAAAAGAAATACGCCGGGAAGAAAGAGTTCGACGAAACGGAAGAGGCATTCCGAATGGCAGGGCGGATTATAGCCCTGAGAATACTCGGTAAAGCCTCCTTCATAAGACTACGGGACGCCACCGGCGATTTCCAGGCTTATTTCGGTCGAGACACCGTAGGTTCGGAAGCGTACAAATTAATAAAAAAGCTTGATATCGGAGATATTGTCGGTGTTTTGGGAAGGCCCTTTCGAACGAGAACCGGCGAGCTGAGCCTCCTGGCGCAGGAACTAACTCTTCTGACCAAGTCGCTAAGACCTTTGCCCGAGAAATGGCATGGCTTGTCGGACGTGGAGACTCGATACCGCCAACGTTATCTGGACCTTATCGTTAATCCCGCAGCTAGGGACATTGTCCGGACAAGGAGTCGGGTAATCGGTTTTCTTCGAGAATATCTGGTGAATCGTCGATTTCTGGAAGTCGAGACTCCGATGATGCAGACCATCCCGGGCGGGGCCACTGCCAAGCCTTTTGAAACCTTTCACCATGCGTTGGATCGCAAACTTTACCTCAGAATTGCGCCGGAATTGTATCTCAAACGCCTGCTGGTAGGCGGCTTTGATCGCGTTTTTGAAATTAATCGGAATTTCAGAAATGAAGGAGTTTCTACGCAGCACAATCCGGAATTCACAATGCTGGAGTTTTATCAGGCATTCAGTACATACGAAGACCTGATGTCGATGACGGAAGATATGCTGGCAGCGTTGGTAAAATACATAGCCGGAAGTCATCAAGTTACTTACGGTGAGCGGGAACTGGATCTAACGCCTCCTTGGTCGCGTATCACCGTAAGAGAAGCGCTCCTTCAACACATCGGTCTTACGGCGGCCCAACTTGATGATCGCAATGCTGTCTTCATTAAAGCTGTCGAGAGCGGACTGGACGTCGGGAAGGAAGATTCGTTAGGCAAACTGTGGATGGCGCTTTTCGATGAGTTCGTAGAGGAGAAACTTTGGGGACCGATATTTGTCTACAAGTACCCTGTGGAGGTTTCCCCCCTGGCTCGACGAAATGATGAAGATCCTACTGTCACGGATCGATTTGAGCTTTACATCTGCGGGCGAGAAATGGCCAACGCCTTTACTGAGCTGACCGATCCTCTCGACCAGAGGAGTCGCTTCGAAGAGCAGGTTTTGGCAAGAGAATCCGGTGACGAAGAAGCACATTTCCTGGACGAGGATTTTCTCCGGGCGCTGGAATACGGCATGCCTCCCGCGGCTGGAGAAGGCATTGGCATAGACCGCCTGGTGATGCTCCTGACCGATTCACCGTCTATTCGCGAAGTCATATTGTTTCCTCACATGCGGCCGGAAAAAGGGCTGGGATGAATTTACCTTTCGAAATTGTAGTCGGCCTGCGCTATATCAAGGCGAAGCGAAAACAGGCCTTCATCTCGGTTATTGGCGCATTCAGCGTTCTTGGCGTGATGCTAGGCGTGATGACTCTCATCATTGTTTTGGGAGTGATGAACGGATTTGAAAAGGACCTGAAGGAAAAAATCCTTGGAACTGTTTCCCATTTAGTGGTGATGAGCCATTCCAGCCGTTCGGTAACAGGCTGGGCGGACTTGATGGAACGGATACAAGATTTTGACGGAGTTGAGGCCACAACCCCTTACATATACGCGCAAGCGATGCTCTCCACTCGCGGAAGGGTCAGAGGAGTTATTGTCCGGGGCATAGATCCGGGGACCGCCAGCAAGGTCATTTCACTGCCCAGATATTTGATTCAAGGAAACATAAACGACGTGTCCGAACGATCTGATGATGCTACCGGGATCATTATCGGAAAAGAGCTGGCCGTCTTAAACTCACTTCGTGTCGGAGATGTGGTTCAATTGATATCGCCCCAGGGAAAGAGAACTCCGATAGGCGCTATCCCACGCGTCCAAAATTTTAGGATTGCAGGGATTTTCAAATCAGGAATGTATGAGTTCGACTCGAACCTCGTATACATGGACTTGGGACAGGCGCAGAAATTCTTTGAGATGGGTGACGGAGTTACGGGGATTGAGGTGCATTTGGCCGATATCTATACCGCGCCGAAGCTCGGTTCTCGAATTGAGTCAATTTTAGGGGCGCCGTTCTGGACCAGGACTTGGCAGGAAATGTACAGGAATCTCTTCAGCGCCCTTAAGTTGGAAAAAATGGCGATGTTCATTATCCTCACGTTTATCGTGTTGGTGGCTGCATTTAACATTATTATCGCGCTCATCATGCTGGTCATGGAAAAGAGTCGAGATATCGCAATCTTAAAAGCGCTAGGCGCCACCCCGGACAAGGTAATGCGGATTTTTGTGGTGCAGGGCATGTTGGTCGGAGTCGTGGGGACTCTATTGGGCGCCGCCGCCGGAGTAGCCGGAGCCGCAATTCTTGCAAGATATCCAATTATCGAGCTTCCCGAGGAGATTTATACCATTCCAACGCTACCCATTTCGATAGAAGCCACGGATATCCTGATTATATGTGCAGTTGCGTTAGTCATTTGTTTTTTGGCGACAATTTATCCGTCGCTGCGGGCAGCCCAACTGGAACCAGTGGAGGCGCTCAGATATGAGTGAATATCCGCTTTACCAGGTGAAGGGCCTTTGGAAGAGCTATTCTAATGGGATCCGAAAGGTGGAAGTCCTCAGAGGTATAGATTTGACCGTGTATCAGGGCGAGAGCATTGCTATTACGGGCCCCTCGGGTGTGGGCAAGAGCACATTGATGCACATCCTCGGACTTTTGGACCGTCCAGTGAGTGGGAACGTTCCTGCTGGACGGCGTGGATGTTTTGCAGCTTGGTGATAGTGAAAGGGCTCGCGTTCGGAATAGACGCGTCGGTTTTGTATTCCAGTTTTTCCAGCTTCTTCCTGAGTTCTCGGCGCTTGAAAATGTTATAATGCCAGGTCTAATCTGCGGCCAACGAGAAAAGGACCTCATACCAAAGGCCACCGCAATTCTGGAAGAGGTGGGTCTTGCCGAAAGGACTACTCACAGGCCGGGTGAACTGTCCGGAGGAGAGCAGCAGCGGGTGGCTGTAGCGCGGGCGCTGATCATGAATCCCGACGTGCTGTTGGCCGATGAACCAACAGGAAATCTCGATCCTGAAACCGGTCAAGAGATAGAGGTGTCTTCTAAGGAATCTCAACGAATTGCGAAAAACTACTCTGATCGTGGTTACTCACAAAGAATCTCTTGCCAAAACCATGACTAGACGAGTGGGACTCGTGGGCGGAAGAATAGAGGAGCTCCAATGAGGAGGCTGCTGGGCTTAACCGCTATATTATTGCTTATTCCGGCAATACTGTTGGCGCAAGAGCCGCCGCGAAAGAAAATTATGATTTTTCCATTCAAGACCCATGAGAAAGGCTCGCCCGATGGTTTCAGTAACGAGCTTGCAGCTATTTTGGGCTCACAATTGGAACGAGAAGGCGATCTGGAAATAGTAAGCGGCGTTCCATTTCGCGAATTGATCCGAGGCAAGAATGTGGATCCCGCGAGGATCGCGCGAATAGCGAACCGAGCAGACAGCGCAGCGGCTATTTGGGGTACTATTTCGAGATTGGACGAAGGCTACTCTGTTGAGATTTCGGTCATGGGCAAGGATGAGCGAAAAAAACCCCGCGAATTTTCCGGTACCGGCAAAGACATGGAAGAGTTGATGGCTCGCATGAAAGACTTGGCCGGAGAGATAGGCGCGGCGGTACTGGAAAGACCCAAGATAGGCTCAATAGACATTGAAGGCAACAAGAGAGTCCAGAAAGAGACGATTCTCAATAAATTGGATATGAAGCCGGGTGAAGTTTTTCGACGAAGCGCTCTGAGCGACGAAATTCGAGACCTCTACAAAATGGGCTACTTCGACGACGTTCAAATCCGGGCCGAGGAAACCCCAACCGGACAGGTTGATCTCCACATCACTCTGAAGGAGCGGCCTTCGATAAAGAGCATCGAAATTGAAGGGAACAAAGTGTTTGCCAAGGATGAGTTGTTGGATGCTTTGACGACCAAATCGCTCACCGTGGCTAGCACTGAGAAAATCCGGGACGACATCGCCAAAATCAAGAAGATGTATGAGAAGGAAGGGTATTATCAGCCAAAAATAGACTACGAAATTAAAGAGCTCACCCCTGCTGAGGCTAAATTGGTCTTCAAGATAGAGGAAGGCCAGAAAAGCTTCTTGACGAAAATAGTGTTGGAAGGGCGTGAAAAATTGCCGGAAAAAGAAATAGCAAAGCTCATGACCCTAAAAGAAAAAGGTTGGTTTTGGTTTCTTGATGAAACCGGGACTTTTACCACTGAGAAGCTCGAAGAGAACCGAATGCGGATCATGGCCGCGTATCTGGAGAACGGTTTCATCAATGTTCAGGTTGGCGCCCCAAAAGTCGATATACGTGATGGAAAAGTGACGGTCACTTACCCCATACGCGAAGGCAATCGTTTTCAGGTGAGAAAGGTGGAGGTTGAAGGGGATCTGCTCATTCCCAAAGAGAAATTGCTTGCCGAACTGAGCGTAAAACCTCGTACATGGTTTAAACGTTCCCTGTTAGGGGAAGATCTTAAGAGTCTGACAAAATTATACAACAACATGGGGTATGCCTATGTCGATATAGAACCCCGCCAGAAAGTGAACGAGCAACACGATTTTATCGACTTGGCCTACCACATAACCAAGGGCCAACGTGTAACAATCGAGAAAGTAGATATCGCGGGCAATGAGCGCACTCGCGACAAGGTGATCCGAAGAAGCTTGGCTGTGGGAGAGGGCGATTTGTACAATGCAGATGCGTTTGACGCCACTAAGAGTCGCCTCGAACAACTGGATTATTTTGAAGCCGTTCGACTGAAAACATCTCCGGGCTCACGACCTGATTTGATGGATGTGACAGTTGAAGTCATGGAAAAGAAGACAGGTTCACTGGCAGCGGGACTCGGATATTCATCTCAGGACGGAGCGACAGGGAATGTAAATCTTAAGGAGCGCAATCTGTTCGGGCTTGGGATTGTCGCGGACGCCAAAGCAAATATCTCAGGTCGCCGAAACAGCTATGAAGGTTCCTTAAGTTATCCGTGGTTGTTCGACCTACCCATTGAGCGGGTCGATCAAAGGCTACAAGGCTGTAACTAAGGAACTGAACTATGTTAGGGACAGTGAAGGCTTTGGGGCCAATGTAGCTTATCCTTTGCCCATACCTTTACTTCGCGAGTGGACGATGAGCACAGGATTCTCTCGGGATTCCAGCAGATTGGGATCATTTGACCAACTCTTCGCCCAGTCGGTGGTATCTTACTACTCTCGCCGAGGGGTTAATCCCGAAAAGTTCTTGAATACTTCTGAGAATGCCCTTTCTATGTCGATGACCCGTGACACTCGAAATAATGCGGTTTTGCCCTCTGCGGGAAGCAAGATAAATTTCGGCACTCGTATTTCCGGCTTCGGAGGGGATGTCGCATTATCGAATTATTTTAGTGAGGCAATTTACTACCAGCCTTTGTTTTGGCGCACGGTCTTCAAGGTTCGGGCCAGCGGTTCTATGCTGCATGCCATCAGGCGACAACCCGATACCCTTTGATCGTAGAATTTTGCTCGGCGGGATCGGGAGTATTCGCGGATATCGGTACGGAGAGATCGGACCCAGGGATCGGTACGGAAATGTAATAGGGGGCGATAGATCGCTGTTCACCAATATCGAATATTTTTTTCCTCTGGTAGAACAATTCAAATTGAATGGGGTTGCATTTTTCGACGTGGGCAATGCATGGAATGTCTCGGAGAGCCCCTGGCTTCAAGATGTCAAGGCCGGCTACGGCATCGGCGTCCGTTGGATATCACCAATGGGGCCGCTGCGGATTGAATATGGTTGGAAGATAAATCCCTTGAAAGGCGAAGAATCCGGAGCTTTTGCTTTTGCAATGGGTCAGTTGTTCTGATAATGCGGGACCTGGCAGGAAGGAAAATCTTCAGGACTAATAATGAGTAATAAAGAAGGAGTGAAATGATGAAGAAGCGTGCGCTAATAGCGGGACTTGCAGTAACGACTGCGCTGTTTTTCTCTTTGGGAATCTGCCAGGCCCAGGAAATCAAAGTCGGTTTTGTCGACCTTATGAAATTCGGCCAACAATCCAAGAAGGCCCAGGAACAACAGCAGAGATTCATGAAAATAGTTGAAAAGGAAAGAACCACTCTGGAGAACAAGAAGAAAGAACTGGTGGATTTGCAGGATCAACTCCAGAAACAGGGTCCTATGCTCAAGGAAGAAACACGAAACCAAAAAGTCAAAGAGTTTAATATCAAGAAAATGGAGCTGGAAATGGGGGAGAAGGACGCCCAGGCCAAGCTCCAGAACGAACAACGTGAAGCTCAGGAAGTCCTCAGAAAGGATGTATCGAAAATAATTGGCGATCCTTCGCGGCCAGAAAAAGTTGACGTTGGTTTTCAATGCCGACGCTCTGCTTTCAGCGGATGACGCACTGGATATAACGGACGATTTGGTGCGGCTATACGACGCCGAAGGCGCTAAAGCTCCTGCGCCAAAGCCCGCTGCGACAAAGCCCGCTGGGCCTACGGCCCCCGCCGCCCATGGCCCGGCTGCTAAGCCGAAACCTAAGTGAGAAAGGGTTAACAGCGCTACTCGATGATTTTCACGCTGGAAGAACTTGCTCAATTTCTGGGCGGGGAACCTTCGGAGAGACCCGGGCCGCATATTTCAGGGGTTCGTCCCATCGAGTATGCGGGGGCGAGTGATATTACATATGTCGCCGGGCCGCGATTTCTGGAGCAACTGGTTAAGAGCGGCGCCGGCGCTGTAATTATCGGCCCCGATCTCGACCCGTCGGGTTTTCCGCATGTCCGGTCGAGAAACGCCGAGGCTGATTTTGCTCGCCTGACGGCATTGTTCTATGCATATCCAAAGGAACCGGTAGGGGTCTCCGCAACAGCCGAAATTCATCCTGAAGCGATTCTGGGGAGCGAAGTCTCGGTAGGGCCTTTTACAACCGTAGGCAAAGGGACCGTGCTCGGCGATCGGGTTACGGTCGGTTCGCATGTCGCCATCGGCGCCGATGTCCGAATAGGCGCGGACACAAGGATTTTCCCCAGTGTTGTCATTTACCCGCAGGTGACAATCGGCAAGCGGGTCATCATCCATTCCGGGACTGTGATCGGTTCGGATGGTTTTGGTTTTGCCAGAGACATGGACGAGAATGGAGCGCCGGTCAGCGTGAAGAAATATCATAGCGGAACCGTGGAAATAGAGGACGACGTCGAAATTGGAGCGCTATGCGCTATAGATAGGGCCTTGAGTGGGTCAACGCGGCTGGGCAAGGGAGTCAAACTGGACAATCTTGTCCAGATCGCCCACAACGTGGAAATCGGCCCCGGTACCGTGATAGCGGGGCAGGCCGGCATAGCGGGTAGCTCATCCGTCGGCGCCTACTGCGTGGTAGCCGGCCAAGTGGGCATAAAAGACCATGTGGCGGTGGGAAACGGTGTGACCCTGGCCACCAGGGTAGGTATTTACCGAAATGTCCCGGATGGCTCAGTAATGGCAGGCTCAGTGCCCGCAATGCCTTACAATGTGTTTTTACGCACTCAAAGCCTTTTCAAAAGACTCCCGGAGATGCTCGAGCGAATCCGAAAACTGGAACGGCTTTTCCAGCTTAAAGATAAGGAAGATCAATGATTCATCCGACCGCGGTGATCCATCCGGGCGCTGAGCTTGGCGACAATGTATCTGTAGGCCCGTACTCGATAATCGGTGAAAAGGTTGTATTGGGCGACGGCTGCGAAATCGGTCCGCACGTCACCATTGAAGGCAATACCACCATTGGCCCTGGGACCAGAGTGTTCCAGTTCGCATCGATTGGAGCCGCTCCCCAGGATTTTTCATACAAGGGAGAAGAGACCAGAGTTGAAATAGGGGCAGGGGCAATTATCCGGGAATATGTTACCATCCATCGAGGAACCGTCCGAGGCCGCGGGGCGACGATAATCGGACCTAATTCATATCTCATGGCTTATTGTCATGTCGCGCACGATTGTATCCTGGGGTCCGGAGTGATCATGGCCAATTCCGCCCACCTGGGGGGCCACATAGACATCGGCGAGAGAGCAATCCTGGGTGGTGTGGTGGCAGTGCATCAGTTTGTACGAATTGGCGATTGTGCGATCGTAGGAGGCCTGTCGGGGGTGGCGAAGGATGTCCCGCCTTACACATTGGCTTCCGGCCCTCGAATATATGTTTATGGGTTGAATGATGTGGGCCTGCGCAGAAACGGCTTTCCCACACAAACGATTTTGCGCCTGAAAAGAGCTTTCAAAATCGCTTTTCGGTCTTCATTGAGAATCCAAGAGGCCGCGGAAAAGATCCGGACCGAAATGGCCGACACGCCCGAAGCGATCAAGTTTGCCGATTTCTTGGTGACTTCAAGGCGCGGGATGGCCCGGGTCTCCTTGAGCCGTCATTCCTTTAGGACAAATTCAGCGTGGAAAAAGTTGGGATCATAGCAGGAGCCGGTTACCTGCCGCTGCATATGGCGGACGAGGCCCTGCATCGTGGTTATCAGGTGGTGGCGATCGCCTTTTCGGGCTTCACCGATCCTGCCATGGAGAGCCGAATCGAAGACGTCTTCTGGTTGCGACTAGGTCAAGTTGAAAAGGTTGTCTCTATTCTAAAATCGCACGGGGTCCGGCGGGTAATTATGGCCGGCAAGATTGAAAAATCCAACCTGATGCGATTTTGGAATTTGCGGCCGGACAGAAGAGCGATTCGTTTGCTCAGGCAAATGCGCGATTGGCGGGATGACACAATATTGGCTACAGTCGCTGATGAGCTTTTGAAGGAAGACATAGTGGTTGACGAGATCACTTTCTGGGCCGGCAAGCTTATGGCCCGGTCAGGAGTAATGACCAGGAAGGCGCCGAATGACAGCCAGTGGAAAGATATTGAATTTGGTCGCGCTATGGCTCAAGGTATAGGCGGTTTGGACATCGGCCAGACCGTGGTAGTGAAGAATGGGGCGGTAATCGCTGTGGAAGCTATAGAAGGAACTGACAAAGCCATACGCCGCGCAGGGGAACTGGGGATATCCGGAACCGTGGTCGTGAAAATGGCAAAGCCCAATCAGGACATGAGGTTTGATGTGCCCGGCGTCGGGCCTTCCACCATCGATTCGATGATAGACGCCAAGGCCGCTGTGCTGGCGGTAGAATCCGGCAAGACCATGATAACTAATTACGAAGAGATGATAAGTAAGGCGAACAAAGCCAGAATCTCCGTGGTAGGTATTCCCCCGACTGGTCCGGTGACATGAAGGAAGATACGCATCGTCCCATATAGCTCCGAGGATAGCGGAAGTGCATGTTTATAAGCGACTATTGACGTTTTTCCGACCATACAGATGGCGACTCATCGGTGCCGGGATATGCATGGTCGGCGTCGCTGCGCTCACAGCCGCTCTGGCGTTCCTGATAAAGCCGGCTGTGGACTATATGTTCTTTGAAAAGAATTTCCAAATGCTCTTTCTTCTTCCCGTCGCTGTGGCTTTAGTCTTTTTGGCCAAAGGTTTCTGTGACTATGGTCAGTACTATCTTATGGCATTCGTCGGACAGAGTGTGATTCGAGACTTGCGCGAACGCATGTTTGTGAAACTCGAAGAGATGTCCGTCGGATTTTTTGTCAGGCATACTACAGGCGAACTGCTGTCGCGGATGAACAACGATGTGGCTATGGTCCAAGGGGCGGTGACGAACGCGGTTACCGGAATAGTGAAAGATTCTCTCACTGTGGTCTTTCTCGTTTTTGTCTGTTTTTACCGGGATTTCGTTCTTGCGATGATTGCTATGGTGGTGTTTCCCTTGGCGATATATCCGTTGCTCTCTTTTGGCAAGCGGCTCAAAAGATATTCCAGGCGCATGCTCGTATCAATGGAGGATATCACTGAACGACTCAATGAGACCATTACCGGAATCAGAATAGTCAAGGCGTTCGCCATGGAAGATTATGAACGAACTAGGTTTCAGGCGGTGAATGAAACGCTTTTCAATGCGTTTATGCGCAGATTCAAGGTGCGAGCGCTATCCAATCCTGTGATGGAAACCTTGGGCGGGTTCGGCGCTTCGGCAATACTCTTTTACGGTGGTTACCAGGTATTAAACGGCGATTCTTCACCGGGCACTTTCTTTTCTTTTTTGGGCGGATCTGGTCATGTTGTACGAGCCCATAAAAAGAATAAATGAGGTAAATCTCCTGGTTCAGGAGGGAGTGGCCGCGGGCGAAAGGATATTCTCACTTCTGGACGAAGAGCCGGATGTGCAGGACCGGCCCGGCGCAAGGACCCTCGACGCGGTGAAGCAAGCAGTGATTTTTGATGATGTGAGCTTTTCCTACGGAAACGAACCGGTGATCAAGGGTATAAGCCTCGAAGTGAAAGTGGACGAAGCCGTCGCCATAGTCGGGGAAAGCGGAGTAGGCAAAAGCACGCTTCTGGACCTCTTGCCCCGATTCTACGATGTAACGGGAGGCCGGGTCCTCATCGACGGCGTTGACGTGCGTGATTTCACCCAAAGGTCTCTCAGGGAAAAAATCGGCATAGTGACTCAGCAGACAATACTGTTTGATGACACTATCCGAAACAATATCGCCTATGGTCGTCCCGATCTACCGCTGGAGATGGTGATACAAGCCGCAGCAAGCCGCTCACGCGCACGATTTCATAGCCGCTTTGCCCAACGGATATGACACTCTCATAGGCGAAAACGGCATCAAGCTCTCCGGAGGCGAGCGTCAGCGAATAGCTATAGCCCGTGCTTTGCTCAAGAATCCGCCCATTCTGATTCTTGATGAGGCGACATCCAATCTGGACGCGGACTCGGAAAGGGCTGTTCAGAAGGCTATCGAGGTATTGATGAAGGGACGCACGACCCTGGTTGTGGCTCATCGACTTTCAACCATCAGGAATGCGGATCGTATATATGTGCTTAAGGAAGGCCGGGTCGCGGAAGAGGGTAGCCATGACAAGCTTCTGGCGCTGGATGGTGAGTTCGCTCGGCTCTATCACATGCAGTTGGCGCCCCCAGGAGCCAACCTCGGAAATCTCCTCCCGCGAGTCCTCCGCTCCAGTTTGATATGAACTCCTCCCATTTCATGTCACGTAGCTCTGGCTGTGGCGCCGGCGGCCTGCTATCAACGCGGTCCAGAAAATCAGGGCTGAAGCTTATCGCTGGCGCATTTTGCGCAGCAGAAAGGCTGCGATCCCGGTTGTATCCGTGGGCAATCTCCTAATGGGGGGCAGCGGAAAAACGCCGTTCACAATCTACGTGGCTGCGCTGCTCCTCAAGCTCGGTTTCCGGCCCGCAATCGTAAGTCGTGGATATCGCGGGAGCAATAGAGATAAGTTTCTGGTGGTCGGCGACGGGCGTTCCGGCGAGCCTTTGGTAGGTCCATCCGTGTCCGGGGACGAGCCGTTCCTCATGGCAAAACGTCTTCCCAAAATTCCGGTGCTTGTCGGCCGCACAAGGATTCATGCCGTGGAGGCAGCGGAGAAACTTTTCGGCTGCAACGTGGTGGTCCTGGATGACGGTTTCCAGCATCTGCAATTGGAGCGGGATCTGGATATCGTGCTTTTAAACGGGACTGAAGATCACATGTTTCCTTTGGGGCGGCTGAGGGAACCGATGTCCGCGCTCGCCAGGGCTGATATGGTCGTTTTGGTGGGTTCCGCTTCGATGCCTGATTCCGCGGCTCGTTATGCGCATGATGCGCCTGTTTTCCGATGTCGCTCGGTCCCAACCGATTTGAGGAAGGATTTGGGACGCGGAGGCAGTCTCGAAGTCTCTGAGTTAGCTGGAGAGGAAGTGGTCTTGGTGTCGGGCATAGCCAATCCCGAGCGCTTCAGGCAGACTGCGGAAGGGCTCCAATGGTGGGTGTTGGATCATCTGGTCTATCCGGATCATCATGTGTTCTCCGATGCGGAATTGACGAGAATCTTGAGCCGATGGTCCGGAGTATCGATTGTGACGACGGAAAAGGATTGGGTGAAGCTCCCGGAATGGTTCAAGAAGACAGATAAGGTTATGGCGCTGCGCATAGACGTTGTGATGGAAGAGGAGAGGGCTTTCCGGGCTGTTTTACAGAAAATCATGGGCAGTAGCATCGGATTAATCGTGGGCAGAGGAAAACCGGGATTGCAACTGGATTTGTCAGGCAAGAGAATACTTATTGTGAAGCCGAGTTCTCTCGGGGACGTAGTCCACACATTGCCGCTGGTTCATGCGATCAAGCGTTGCTTCCCATCCTGCCACATTGGATGGATCATTCAAGAGCCATTCAGAGCGATCCTGGAAAGTGATCCTTCTGTGGACGAGATCATCCCGATTTCCATACCGTCTACCAGTGAGCCGGGAGCAGGCGCGTGGTCCGTTGTCCGAGCGGCTACCGCTACAGTGAAGACCCTGCGTGGCTTGCGAACCAGGTTCAGAGATCGGCCGTATGACGTCGTGCTTGACCTGCATGCGTCTTTCAGAAGCGGTCTGCTGGGAGCTGCCAATCCCAATGGGGTCAGGATCGGATTTGCCGACGCGAAAGAATTGAACACCCTTTTTCAGCACAAGAGAATTGCTCCTGGTCCTGGAGCAGTCCACGCTGTGGACAAAAACATGGCGTTTGCGCAATATCTGCAATGCGCTCCTGATGGGGCTGATTTCAGGATAATCAGCAGTCCGGAGGGCAAGGCGCCGAGCGCGCGCATTCCTGGCGGAAGCCGGCAAGAGTTATGGTGATCGGCTGGTGTACGCCAATCCCGCGGCAAGATGGGAGTCAAAGCGCTGGGACGTGAAAGCATGGTCCGAATTGGCGGATTTGTTCACGGAGCGGGCCGGAGCTTCAGTCATCTTTGCCGGTGGCCCAGGTGATTTGTCACATATTAAAGAGATTACGGCCCTGATGAAGCAGAATGCTCTCGTAGCGGCAGGGCGACTGAATCTGGCCGATGCAGTCGCCTTGATGGAATTATGTTCGGTTTATGTCGGGGTGGATTCGGGTCCGATGCATATAGCTGCTTTCGCGGGTATCCCGGTCGTGGCTCTGTTCGGGCCGACTGATCCGGCCAAGGTTGGGCCGTACGGACCAGGCCACAAGGTCATCCAAAAAACCGACCTCGATTGTCTGGCCTGTCGGAAACGGCGGTGTGACGATCGTAAATGTCTCGAAGGGATCACTGCTTCAGAGGTCTTTGACGAGACTGTTCGCTTGGTTGGATGGAGATTAATCAAGCTTACGCTGGTTTGCTAAGTTCATGGCCGGCCTGGACGTCGGCCCCTGCTGAGGTACGGTAGCGAGCGACCTCCGTGCCGGTCGATTGTCATTGCGAGGGCGCAGCCCGTGGCAATCCCCTTCGCTCAGGAGATTGCTTCGCTCCGCTCGCAATGACACACAAATGGGCGCCTACCGTAACCAATAGTGTGACCCCCTGTCGCCTCAGCGCCTGTGCGACCGCCGGTACAAAACATTAGGAAAGATCCTGCCAATGAAGAAGCGTTCCTCTCTTGAAAGAAAAATGCTCTCCTATTTCGGATTGATAGCTGCGGCCTCACTCTTGATTACCATAGAGTTCCTCTGGGCCATAAGCGTGGCGACGCCACAGCCCGAGCTGATCGGCCAATCAGCTTCATTGTGCTTGGAATCGTTGAGGACGATCACGCTCGGTCTGGAGTCGCTTCAGAAGAAAGCTATCCTTATGTTCGCTGTGCAAGCGGTGGTAACCCTTATCGTTTTGATCATGTTCATGAAGAGGATCACTGGGCCGCTTCAGCGAATGGTAGAAGAGACCGGCGCGATATCTGAGGGGGATCTCAGCCGGATCATCCGGATTGAGAGAAAGGACGAAATAGGCCTTTTAGGGGAGACCATCAACGGATTGACCAGCAATATACAGGAAATTGTGGCATTAGGGCTTTCCACGGAATCTGACGTGCACGCTTTGATTGACGAGCTTCAAACCTGCCACGCGGGCGGTCCTGTTTGTCGTCAGCGCCTGAATGAAATCCGAAACAGACTCTACGGATACCGGGACATCCTCAATGATTTCACGCTCCTTCCTGCGCCTTTAGCAGCGGCTGAATCGGAAAAGAGCAAATGATCGGAGAATGGGCGGCATTGCCCGCGGGATTTGTGATTGCGACATTGGCAACTTTGTCTGGATTCGGAGGGGGAGTGCTCTGGATGCCATACCTCCTCCTGGTCGCACGGTTGGACCCCACGCAAGCCGTGGTGACTTCGCTGGTTATCCAAGTGGCCGGCATGGGATCGGGTAGTGTGGCTGTGATAAGGGCGAAAAAGGCCGACTTGCGATTGGCTTCGTATCTGTCGGTGTGCGCGTTCTTGGGTGTTCCCATCGGAGTCTGGCTCTCAAGAGTGGTTTCAGCGGATTCCATCGTTTTCATGTTGGGAGTTTTCAGTCTGGCCATTGCACTAGTATTCGTTTATACCCAGGAAGACGTTGATAATTCGGGCATAAAAAGAGTTTCTCTGCGCCAGACCGTTCCGTATCTATGGTTGTCCACGCTTTTTGCTATCCTGACAGGCCTTTTGTCCATGGGGGTGGGCGATTTCTTGGTTCCTATCCTCCGCAATAGATTGCGAATGGACATGGAATCAGCAATGGCCGCTTGCCTGATAGTCATGGCAATGAATGCCGCTCTTGCTGCGGTACTTCATCTAATGATAGGTGAGAAATTTGCTACAAATGTGGCGCTCTGGGCGATTCCCGGGGTCATTCTGGGAGGCCAGCTTGGTCCCCGCCTGGCTGGACGGATACCGGATCAGACTCTCAAGGAAATATTCATTTACGCCCTCTCTTTGGCGGGAATACACCTGATCTTTAATGTTTCGGGCGGTCATTGAGGTCGCTGAAGCTGCGCTTGTAAGGTTCATTTACCACACAGGCGCGGTCGCCTTGCCTTTCGCTGTTCTTAACGAACTTGAGGGCCCGGAGCAGGTGGAGTTATCATACGGGGTTGACTGCCTTGCCGAGGGCTGAGAGGGGCACGAGGCTGTCCGGGAGGCGGCGTCACAGTCTGAGGCCTGGTAGCGCTCGCAGGGAACGGCCGCTTGGCTGACGACCCTGGCCGGTCACTCAACGCCGGTTTATCTGCGGCATTTGCCGGGCCACTTGAGGTCCCGTATTCCCACGAGGGGCTGCATTTTGCGGCGGGGGCGGCGGGGCGCATTGCGGAGGCGCATCGTTTTTCGGCTGAGGCGGGTTCGGCGACTCATAAGTAGGACGGAAGTCGTCCGGCGACAAGCAATGACCCAAACAGCACCGATCGGGGGGAAAATAATAAGGCGTATAATAGAGCCAGGGGCCGAACCGCTCTTCAGTGTCTGACAGGGCTTGAAACGGGAAAGTAAAGATCAAAACCAGCAGGATAAATATTCCCACTGCGGTTGTTTTCATATGGCGGCCTCCGGTTACTGAGTGGTTGTAAGCAAAGTATATCAATTTTATTGGATAATTGTCAATTGTTATTAAACCAACATATTAAGCATTCAGTTACGTAGAGGAGCGCGTCCATTCTTCACATGCCATCGCGACGGGCCCCAAGTAATCTCCATTCTTTGAGGAGTCGTGGCGGGGCCGCTATCCGAGATTGTCTCAGAATGGCCGGACTTTCCAAAATCGTGGGTCGATGGAGGTGGGGGTCCCGCGGCGACGCGGGATGCCTGCCCGGTTCTTTTGGGCGCTCAGAAGGGACGCACCTACCACTCCTCGCAAGGAAAGAGCCGCGACCGTTGGCGCCTGGGATAGCATGGGCGGCCCGTGGCACGCTCAAATCGAATATTTTTGATAAGACCGAATTGCAGGGTTGTTTTTGGGTTACGGGGGTGATAATAATAAAGGATTAGAACTTGCCCAATTTTCGAGTGGGCAAGTTTATCATTAGCGGAGGTCTTACACATGCCCACATTCGAAATCGAAGGTCGAGGCTTTGACGTTGATGAAGACGGGTTCCTCCAGGACCCCGGCATTTGGGACGAGGAAGTTGCGAGATTGTTTGCCACTACTGAGGGAATTGCTCAAATGACCGATGAGCACTGGAAAGTGGTCCATTACCTCAGAAATTACTATCTCGAATTCAATATTGCCCCGATGATCCGCAAAGTCTGCAAGGACACCGGCTTCAAGTTGAAAAAGATCTATGAATTGTTTCCGTCCGGTCCGGCTAAGGGCGCGTGCAAGGTTGCTGGATTGCCGAAGCCTACCGGGTGTGTTTAATCCTCTAATCGCAACCCCCTGGAGTAGTGCACTAATCTGAAATTCTTGATTCGACAATGCTCTGAACTCCAGGGGGAGCGCGTCACAACGCCTACAAGCGCTACTGATCCAGGACCGTCTGTAAGTTTACAGCCTAAGCCGATACAGACCGGTCTCGATTGATCGGAAGTGGTGCGGCGCGCCTACTTCACTAGGGCCTGCCCCCACGCCTGGGTGTCGGCGCAAGTCTGGCGCTGCTCGAGAAATTTCAAACCGCTCCATCAAAATTCAAACCGACCCGCGGGGTTTTTGCGTTGTCCTTGACGGAAGCTCGCGAATTATGTTTAATTAACGGTTTGACGTTTATGTTCAGTTCGTTTATTCCGCGGCTTTCATTTGGTGTCAGAAGTGGTTGGATGTCCGATGGGCCTGGGGCGCCAATGATTCTTTGCGGTCGCAACGGACCACTGAACCGGAACACTGTTCAGCGAAACGCTTGGGACTGCCGGCCTACCTCAGGAGAAAATGCGGCCTGGAGGTTGACAACCTCCACGGAGACACCGGCTGCGCCACTTATCACTTACCGCCGCGTGGAATCCGAACTACCTAGGATCCTATTTCCGAGAGGCGCCAATGAGACAATTTAAAACCGAAGACGTTAGAAATGTCGCCGTGGTTTCTCATGCCGGTTCCGGCAAGACCACTTTTTGCGAAGCAATGCTTTTTCAGGCCGGAGCGGTTGACCGTTTGGGAAAGGTGACTGACGGCACCTCAAATCTGGATTTTGAACCTGAAGAAGTCAAGCGAGGGATCAGCATTAGCAGCTCTCTGTTCACGTTGGAATGGAAGAAAAAGAAGATCAATATCTTGGATACACCCGGTGATCCGAACTTTTCCGCTGAAGTGGTCGCCGCTCTCCAAGCTGCAGACATTGCCATATTGGCCGTGGACGCGGTGGATTCCCTGAAGCCCCTTACTGAAAAAGTCTGGGCTTCTATTGAGGCCAAAGGGTGTCCCCGGTTGCTTGCAATCACCAAAATGGATCGTGAAAGGGCAGATTTTGACAGAGTAATAAACGATATAAGAGAAACCTTTAAGGTCAAGGCTCTGGTGCTACAACTCCCTATTGGTAAGGAAGTGGGATTCAAAGGCGTAGTCGATTTACTTTCGATGAAAGCGGTCATGTTTGACGGCGATGGGAAGAATGTCTCCAAAACGGATATACCGGCGGAGTTAAAAGAAGAGGCTCAGGCCAGGCGCGAAGTCCTTATCGAGGACCTTGCGGAAGTAGATGACGCGCTGATGGAGCGTTACCTGGAAGGCGAAGAATTGGGAGCGGATGAATTGTCCGGAGCGCTGCGGCAGGGAATTCTTAACCGAGTGTTCATTCCCGCGACGATATGCTCGGGGATGTTGAATAAGGGAATTCAACCGATTCTGGACCTGATAACCGATGCATGTCCATCACCCGCCGAGATGCCTCCTGTTGTCGGCCGGAAAAAGACTGGCGAGGAAATGTCCAGAAAACCATCTCCGGATGAGCCTTTCTGCGCATATGTATTTAAGACCCTGGCGGACCCGTACGCGGGGCGCCTTACGTTGTTCCGCATCTTCTCCGGCAAGCTTTCGCCGGATTCGAATTTCCTCAATGCCAGCCGAGACGTCAAAGAGCGGTTCGGTCAGCTACTGGCGATCCAGGGCAAGCATCAGAAACAGTTGGAATCGGCTCAGGCGGGGGACATCGTGGCGGTGGCAAAATTGAAAGAAACCCTTACCGGAGACACGCTGTCTGATGAAAAAACGCCCATGATACTGCAGCCGCCGGATTGGCCCCACGCTGTCATTTCCTTTGCGATTGAACCTAAAGCCAAAGGCGATGAAGAAAAGATTACCCAGAGTTTGGCTAAGCTGGCTGAGGAAGACCCGACGCTCTCTGTTAGCAGAGATCCTCAGACGAATGAGTTTTTGATATCCGGCATGGGACAGGTCCACATCGAAGTCACCGTCGATAAGCTGAAAAGAAAGTTCGGCGTGGACGTCAATCTCAAGACTCCAAAGGTGCCTTACAAAGAGACCATAAAAGGGAAAGCCAGAGTAGAAGGCAAGCTTAAGAAACAGACCGGCGGCCGTGGTCAATTCGCTGTCGCTTGGCTTGAACTGGAGCCGCTGCCGAGGGGAGAAGGATTTCAATTCGTGGATAAGATTGTAGGCGGCGTGATCCCGCGGCAATACATCCCGGCTGTGGAGAAGGGGGTCAGCGAGTCGATGAACGGGGGCGCGTTAGCCGGATATCCTGTAATCGACGTGAGAGTCACGGTCGTTGATGGAAAATATCATGAAGTAGACTCGTCAGAACAAGCGTTCAAGATAGCGGCTTCCAAAGGCTTCAAGAAAGGAGTTCTCGAATCGAACCCCGTGCTGCTGGAACCGATAATGAATATGGAGATAATAGTGCCGGAAGAATTCATGGGTGACGTGATGGGCGACCTTAATTCGCGTCGTGGCCGCATAAGCGGCATGGATTCAAAAGGCGGCAGCCAGGTTATCAAAGCCCAGGCGCCTATGGCGGAGGTCCTGAAATATGCTTCGGATCTAACTTCCATGACCTCCGGCAGAGGGATTTTCTCTATGGAATTCTCTCATTATGAAGAGGTCCCGGCGAACATCTCGGAGAAGATAATTGAGGCGTCGGGTAAACGGACTGAAGAGGAAGATTAGAAGCCGATCATGCTTTTGGCTTTGGTCGGAATGAAGGTGAGCAAGGCGCCGGACACGGAACCAGCCACGAACGGCCACCTTGTTGGTCAATTACAATGTTAGAGTTTTTGGGGAGAGGCGCTGGGAACACTTTTTTGCACAAAAAAGGGGTCCCCGCAATCTCTTCCTCTCTACAAGAGGAACCATAATGTCCGGCGCTATTATTGCCGTATGCACAAGTAAACATAAAGGCACTCCAAAGACCGATGTCCGCGCGGGTTACTTCGAGGTGGGACTGGGATTGAGAGGAGATGCGCACGCCGGCGACTGGCATCGTCAAGTGTCGTTGATTTCCATCGAAGACATAAAAACCATGGAGGCCAAAGGTCTGGACGTGGGGCCAGGCAGTTTTGCGGAGAACCTGACGACCCAGGATTTCGATTTGCATTCCGTCAAAGTTGGCGATCGCCTAAAAGTGGGGCAGGCCGTGATCCTGGAAGTCACCCAGATCGGCAAAGAATGCCACACGCGATGCGCGATATACAACAAGATCGGGGAGTGCATCATGCCGGAAAGAGGAGTATTTGCTACCGTGGTACAAGGCGGTGAAGTCAAGGCCGGCGATACAATAGAAATGGCCTGAATTCGCAAGAGACCTTCGTGCTCATTGGTCAAGCAATCGATGTGCTTCCATTGGTCCGGCAAGGACACCGGACCCTACCAAGACAGTAGCGACCGGCCTCCGTGCCGGTCGGTCATAGCAATTGGCAAGACTTTTGTCCGATTGCGTCAATGACGGTCGATGAACCGGATGTACAGCCTCATTCAGAGAGAATTTTCGACCACGGCTGTAAGCCCGAAAAAGCGAACTCCCATTGTATAGTCGAGGTCCTCGCTCTGTTCTGCCCGAATTAGCCATGATGCAAAGCGCCCATGTGAAAAAAATTCCCACTTATTTTCGAATTGCCGAGTAAACCGTGTGGCGCAAAGAAGCTCTGAGTATTATTATTACTATGGAGTCTGCATCATGGTATCAGAGTTGCATAATTTATTCGTCGATACAGGTGGATATAAAGGAGATGTTATGCCTTTCACTTACAATCCCGGACAGCTCAAACAGATAGAGATGATGCTGTTGCAGGAAATGGATCGAGAGGGTCGCATAATGGTTCGAAGTCTGGATAAAATTCACGCAAGAACCGGCCTTACTTACGCGACCATCTCCGAGATGGCGCGAAGACTGCAACAGCAGGTAGAGCGAACCCCAGCTTAATTTCAAAATAATATTGATCAATCCAGTTGTTAGAGCCTCTTTCGTTCCGAAAGGGGCTTTTTCATTATGATGAGCGAGGAAGTAAGGATTACTGCGAAGAAATTTCCCGGTGGGCGCCAAATCCCGCGACGCGTCGTTTGCACAAATCTATGTACGCAGGATCTATTTCATATCCAACAAAATGCCGGCTGCAATTAAGCGCAGCGACGGCGGTGGAGCCGCTCCCCATGAACGGATCAAGCACAGTTTCACCTTCGAAGGTATACAGATGGATGAGGCGTTCCACGAGCGCAACAGGAAAGGGAGCAGGGTGCCCCACGCGGCGCGCTGACTCGGGTGGGATGTTCCAAACGCTTGTGGTCGCGGCCATGAATTCATCCCTGCTTATGGTGGATTTGCCGTTAGCCGACCGATCAAAGCGCTGTTTGCTAAATATCAGCACGTACTCATGAAGGTCCCTCAAAGTCGGGTTTGAAGCTGACATCCAGGAACCCCAGGCGCACGAGCCGCTGGCGCCTTTCGCTTTGATCCAGATTATTTCACCTCGCATGAGGAACCCGATTTCCGAGGCTAACGAGGCAATATGCCCGCTGAGAGGTATGTAGGGCTTTCGTCCGATGTTGGCCACGTTGAAGGCGACTCTACCGCCCGGCATCAGGACCCGATGCGTTTCGGCAAGGACTCGTTTCAAGAAGCTCAGATACTCGTCCAAAGTCAGGTCCGTATCATAGTCCTTTCCCACGTTGTACGGCGGTGAAGTGACCATCAATGACACGCAATTATCCGGCAGTTCCCGCATGTCCTCGGATGAACGAGGAAACACGGTGTCCAGCAGCGGAGGCGGGACCTGGTTGACGCAGCCGGAAGCGCTTCTTTCGGGTGGCGCTACGAACAGGCGCCTCTTATAGAACGCGCTCGAATCGTGCGCTTCTCTCTTGCCTGTGCCGAAAGATTTTGTGGCTGTGGATTTCTTCAATACTCAGAGCGGGTCCCCCCATGAGTTTAGGTCGGATCGACAGGGGACCGTGGGGGAGGGGATAGCATCGCGAAGAAATCTAGTCAAGAAAAATTATTAAAAATTCGGTACTAATATAAATTATATGATGTAAAATATCATAGTGCTAATTAATAATTGGATTTATATGGAAAACATTGAGTTAGGCATTGACGAAATGCTATTGTAGGGGCGGGTTTGAAACCCGCCCCTACATGGGCGACAGGGCGTCCTTCAAGTGAGCCAGTCATGATTGACTACGGCCCAACGACTGGATATGTTCAATAGAACGCAAAAATAACCGGTCGGTCACGGAAAGGCCAATCGCATCGGAGGGGTCGGTGAAGGAAATCAAGAATATAGCTATCCTTGGCGCAGGAGCGATGGGCGCTTCTTACGCGTCCATGTTTTTCGACTCGCCTGAGTTTTCAACTGTATTGGTCGCTCGGGAACCACGCTATGATCGGCTGAAAACAGAAGGTTTGGTGGTCAACCGCAAAAGGTATTCAATTCCGGTCGTTCATCCTGACGAAACTGTTCCTCCCGCGGACCTAATCATGGTGGCGCTCAAGTGTCACAACCTCCCGGACGCGGTCCATGACCTGAAAAACCTGGTGGGCGACGAAACGATTATTCTCTCGGTAATGAACGGTCTGGACAGCGAAGAACAGCTTGGCGCCGTGTATGGCATGGACAAGGTGCTCCATGCGATCGCTGTCGGAATAGACGCTCTTCGTGAGGGAAACTCAGTCATCTATACCACTTCCGGGAAGATCTTTTTTGGCGAGGCGGATAATTCCCATGTGAGTGAAAAAGTCCGCCGCGTGCAGGCCGCGTTTGATCGGGCAGGATTAAAGTATGAGACCCCTCCGGACATGATACGCATGCTGTGGTGGAAGCTCATGATCAACGTGGGGATCAACCAGGCGTCGGCAGTGATGCGCGCGCCCTACGGGGTCTTCCAATCATCGCCGGAGGCTCGGGCGCTGGTGGACACACTGATGCGTGAGGTGATCGTTATCGCGGAACGTATTGGGGTGAACCTGGTGGAGGGGGACGTCGATAACTGGAGTGCGGTCCTCAAGACCCTATCCCCCAAGGGCAAGACTTCCATGTTGCAGGATATTGAGGCAGGCCGCAAAACCGAGGTCGAGGTCTTTGCCGGAAAGGTGGTGGAGCTGGGCCGGAAGCTCGGCATTCCCACGCCGGTTAACCAAACGCTTTTGACCATCATCCACGTTTTGGAACAATATCCGGCTTGAAACAAAGCGGATCGACCGTCTAGGATGTCTTGGCGTTAGCCTGCTCAGCCAATTCTTTTGGTAGGCTTTCCATCCTGGGCACCAGCCGGTGTGCCATCGCCAAATCCGGGCAAGAAGCGAATTGGGCTTTCTTTCAGAATAGGCCCGCAATTTGCAACTCTCGCATTTGGATTTCAATGTTGTCCTCTCCTGTGATGTCAATATCCATCCTATGAGACGTGATCGAAAAGAGGCTAATTTCTACAGGGTCCCAGGTACCCCATCGCTGTGTTACGGGTCAAGTGAAAGCCCCGCTGGTGACGAATTGAAGTCCCCCTTTCAGTAAAGGGGGATTCCACGACCTTAACAGAGGCGCAACGCAATACCGGGTTGGAACCTACAGGCGCCGGATAATTCACATCACCTTCTTCCCCCAATTATCCCGGCGATTTCCGTAGCTTCCATAGTCGCGTTTCTTGCGAACCTAACAATTCCTGTGGTAGTCTAAATCCCTTTAGGAGGACGCATGACGGGCGCCGAGTTACGAGAAAAATTCCTCAGATTTTTTGAGGACCACATCCACACCAGGGTAGCGAGTTCTTCGCTCGTGCCTGAAGGCGATCCTACGCTGCTTTTCACCAACGCTGGAATGGTTCAATTCAAGAACGTATTCACCGGTAAAGAAAAGCTCCCATTCACCCGTGCGACTACAGCTCAAAAGTGCCTTCGAGTCAGCGGAAAGCATAACGATCTCGAAAACGTGGGGCATACCCCAAGACACCACACCTTTTTCGAAATGCTCGGCAATTTCTCATTTGGCGACTACTTCAAAGAGGATGCGATCCCATACGCGTGGGAATTCCTGACTCGCACAATCGGACTTCCCAAGGAGAAACTGCACGTCACCATTTACAAGGATGATGAAGAAGCCTTCCATATATGGAAGAAGATCTTGAGCCGCGGGGGCAATCCGATCATTCGCCTGGGCGAAAAGGACAACTTCTGGAGCATGGGCGATACCGGCCCGTGCGGTCCATGCTCGGAAATACACTACGACCACGGCCCGGAGGTCGGTTGCGGCAAACCGGATTGCGCTCCGGGATGTGATTGCGACCGGTTCCTGGAACTCTGGAACCTTGTCTTCATGCAGTTCGATCGTGACGCCTCGGGCAAGATGACCCCTTTGCCCCGGCCGTCCATCGATACCGGCCTCGGACTGGAGCGCCTGGCCGCTGTTGTGCAAGGAGTTGGGCAGCAATTGGGAATCGGACCTCTTTCTGCCCATAATCCGTCATGTGGAGGAACTCTCCGGGCGCCGATGCCTCGGCAGTGGCGAAGACAGGGATTCCGTCGCGATTCGTGTGATTGCGGACCATAGCCGGGCGGCCGCGTTTTTGATCGCGGACGGCGTCCTTCCGTCAAACGAAGGAAGAGGCTACGTGTTGAGGCGGATCCTCCGGCGGGCGCTCAGATACGGCAAGTACATCGGGCTTGATAAACCTTTCCTTTACCAAACCGCGCTGGTTGTAGTGGAAAACATGTCGGACGCCTATCCTGAGCTACAGACTCATTCAAGTCTTGTGGAAAAAGTCGTCCAAAACGAAGAGGAGCGGTTCCTCGATACGCTGGCCCGCGGCCTGGTTCTTTTTGAGGAAGAAGCCGAGCGAGTGCGGCGACAAGGGCAAACGATCCTGCCGGGAGCTGTGGCATTTCGGTTGTATGATACCTACGGCTTTCCGCCTGACTTGACGTCCGATCTGGCGGGGGAAGCCGGTCTGACGATTGATCACGCCGGATTTGAAGAGGAAATGGCGCGGCAGCGCAAAATGGCGCGGCAGGCGTGGGAAGGCATGGCAGGCGAGGATGCGGAGGCGCTCCGCGGGATACTCGAAACCGATGTGAGCACGGAGTTCACCGGTTACGAAACTATGGATGACTCGGGCATTGTCCGGACCATCATAAAGGACGGTAAATCCGTGCAGGAGGCCAAATCAGGGGACCGGGTGGAGATCGTAACCGACAGGACCCCATTCTACGGAGAATCCGGCGGGCAGGTAGGAGATCAGGGAATCATAAGCTCCAATGGAAATGAGATAGAAGTCGAGGATGCGCTCAAGCCCTTCCCGTTCATCATTGTTCATAAGGGCGTGGTCAAAACAGGCGCGTTCCATGTCGGTGACAGGGTGGAACTCAAGGTTCGACAGTATGCGCCGGCGCTCGATAATGGCTAATCATTCGGCCACGCATCTTCTTGCAGTGGGCGTTGAGGACGGTGCTCGGCGATCATGTAAAGCAGAGCGGGTCTCTTGTCGAACCTCAACGACTTCGATTCGACTTCACGCATTTTTCTCCGATAACGAGGGAAGAATTGGATCGCGTGGAGGACCTGGTTAATGAAAGAATCCAGGAGAATCTTCCTGTCACCGCCAGGATAATGCCGATCGAAGAAGCCATGTCTTCAGGCGCTATGGCCCTTTTTGGCGAGAAATACGGGGCTACGGTCCGAATGATTTCCATAGGCGATATCAGCAAAGAGCTTTGCGGAGGCACCCATACTAATCGCACCGGCGATATAGGGCTATTCAAGATCACCAGTGAAGGCGGTATTGCGGCAGGCGTGCGTAGAATAGAGGCTGTGACCCGAGAAGGGGCACTGGACTACGTGAGATCGATAGAGAGCGAAATCCGGGCAATTGGTGAAAGACTCCGAGGCAGCCGAGGGGAACTGGTCAGAAAACTGGATAAACTGATTGAAGAAAAGAAATTAAAGGAAAAGGAGATCGAAAGCCTCAAAGCCAGGCTGGCGACGGGTCAAGCATCGGACATTCTGGAAGGATTGCGGGAGGTCAAGGGCGTGAGAGTATTGACCCGCATTGTGGAGCACGTTTCCAGCCCTAAAGATTTAAGAGACTACGCGGATCGTGTCAAGGATAAGCTTGGGTCCGGCATAGCGCTTCTCGGCGCCAGGACCGACGGCAAGGCATTGCTTCTCGCTATCGTGACTAAGGACCTCACTGACAGGTACCATGCGGGAAATATAGTAAAACAGGCGGCGGAACGCGTGGGCGGATCCGGAGGCGGCAGGGCTGATATGGCTCAGGCCGGGGGCCCCGAACACGCTGATCTGGATAAGGCCCTGCGATCGGTGGACGAGTTCCTATCCTGAAACTGACATTTACGCATTCGCCTGGAGGTTTGTGAAACTGCGTCGGCCCGGCAGAGACGCCGGGCCCTACCATTAGCTGGTAGTCCCGCGCAGAACGCGGGATGCCGGTCGATTCGGGATCATAACAGCGAATTCAAATTGTTGCATCTCCGACAAAATTACTAATTATAATCCGTCACCGGAGCTGGAGGCCACTTAGAGAAATGAATATCAACGAAAGCAATGAAGTTTATGGCAGAATTGCCCGTGTTATTAATGAACTGAAAATGGACAGAAAACCGGTGACCGTGTTCAAAGTTTGCGAACTTACCGGCCTGGATCCTTTGATCGTATTCAATTACTTCTACGAAAAGGGACTTTTGAAGGGGAAGTGAAATTCCCCCAGTCGTATCACCAGAACCAGAATCCCCACCTCGGATCGTGATCAGTGGACATACTTGCCGGATAGGCGTACTGTTCGGGCCAGGTGGAATACCATTCATTGAACCAGCCGGGATATGTAATCCATCCAAAGAATGCCATAATCAGGACGATTTTCAGAAGACGATTGCGAAAAAGTGACATGATTGGTGCTCCTAAAGACGATCATTAAAAGGCTGAACAGTTGTAATTTTATAGTAGTTGTAGCAATAAGTCAATTATTGTATCAAATAACATGCCTAATTATCAGTAATTAATGATTTAATGCACGCATATCAATAGGGGAATCGTCACAGTAGAGGCGTGCGGACCCCAGGCCATTAATCGGACTTGAATCCCAGTTTACCCAACAGAGTTTTCTTTTTGGGGACTGACGCCGGCTTTTTCTTTGCGGACAGGCGTTTTTTAAGATCTTCGAGACCGCGTAGAAGTTCCTGCGAGTTGGCAAACCTCTCATCAGGGTTTTTGGCGGTCATCTTCTTGATAAGCTCGAACACGGAATCGGGCACGGGCGGATCCATTTGCTTGAAAGGGGGCAAAGGCTCATTGACATGCTTCTGAAACACCACAAACGGAGAATCTCCTATGAAAGGTGGGGCGCCATTTATTAAGTGATACAGCGTAATCCCCAGGGAGTAGATGTCTGATCGTATGTCCAGCTTGCGAACACCCTTAGCCTGTTCGGGGGAAAAGTAAAGCGGCGTGCCGCAAGCTATTCCGCTCTGAGTTATGGCCAAGTCTGTGGAATCCCGAGAGGTTTTTGCCAAACCAAGGTCGGCGAGCATGGCCTCGCCCCGAGAGCTAAATAGAATATTGGCAGGCTTGACATCACGATGAAGTAAATTGTGTTCTTCAGCCACACTTAATGCGCGTTGCGATGTCAATTCCGGTCTCGAAAACTCTGTCAATCGGCAGTCGATCCCGATCTGGCCAGCAGGACCGCTGCGCTGCCTCCTTCCACGAATGGCATAATCAAATAATGGAGGCCATTCTCGTATCCGACATTCATAACACCCACAATATTGGGATGCTGCAACTTCGCTGCAGACCTGGCTTCTCGAATGAAACGACGAATGAAAATGGGATCTTCAGCAGCGAGATGAGAGTAGAGAATCTTTACCGCCACAGGAATATCCAGGCCGACATGATGAGCTTTGAAGACGCCACCCATGCCGCCTCCACCTATCTTATAGAGAAGCCGGCAGCCTCCAATGATTTTTCCGGTCAACTGCTCGGAAATCCTATCCGGCCTGAAATCTATCAGAGGGACCTTCAAAGGGTGGCCGCAATTCTTGCATTTGCCCTTCCTGCCTACATTCTGAACGCCTATGACATGAATCTGTCCGCAGCTGCATGCAAAACGGACCTTTTTCGGGTCATTCTGACTTGGCTCGGCGCGATTATCTTCAAGCGCCACGGATTCGGGGAGAAAGATGTCATTGTGGGCCTGCAAGTCAAGATTTCCAGCAGATTCAGGGATAAAAGCGTCTCCGAGAGCTTTGGAAGCTTCCTCATGCAAGGTGTCGAACATAGCCGCTGCTCGCTCAGTAAAGCCCTCTACTTCGTTCTTGCCGGTTTCCGTCAGGATGTCAGGATCATTGACAACTTCATCTATAAACGATTTCAACATAGCTTCTCCACCCGGGAGAAAAGTTGTGAAATCAGCCTTGGTCGTTATAGGGAAGTCCGTCAAGGTGGGTTGGTTTTCAGAAGATATATTTGCAATTCTCGCAAGCGCCCATACCGGCTCATTATTTTTTTGCGTCGGAAGATGAAGCTGAATGACCAACAAATCTCCTGTGACCGGCGCTTCCGCCAAATGGATCAGCGCCCAGCCGGCGGAAAGTCGCGAAGCCATCCCATTCAGCCAGTGTTTGTTATCGAACGAGTATCTGATGCGGACATTAAGAGGAATGGAAGTTTCCATATCCTGAGCCGCACGCGATCGATCCGGTCACAGGATTGGTAGTTTCCGCCGTGGCAAATCCATCTGTCATCAGCCCCGGGACCGCTCATGGTCCGTGATTCATCCCCATGATCGAGGCCCGAGCTGTCCACTTGCTCGAGTATAACTTTATAATTTTTGACAAGTTTCCTAATTTCCTTTGGTAATGACGCGAGCAATCTCGAAGCGGAATGAGGACCCTGCTGTTCAAGGCACATTTCGATTGCCTGGGAAACCACTTCACTTTTCGCTTTCATCGTCAACAAGGGGCTGGAAATAACTTCTTCAAAGACCTTTACGTCCGAATGAGAATTGTAGAGTCCGACCAGCGCCGTGGCTACATGCCGCCACAATTCAGGCATCTGCCCGGACGAAATCTCGAGCGCTTCCGTGAAAGCATCCAGAGCATCCTCATACAGATTCATTCCCATGTAGGCGAGCCCGAGATCCACTGAAAGCTGCGCAGAAGGCTCATCCGAGGCAATTCGGCGCCCACTGGGAGTTTGTTCCATACGCTGGGTGAATTGGATCTGAACTACCTTGGCTTGGGCTTTGCGGTTATCGGGTTCTTTGCTAAGGATATGTTGGTAGACCAGTCACAGCTTGATCGTGCAACCCGTGGCTCTCATAGACTTCGGCTTCCTGCCATAAACGCTCTACGCTCTTCTTGTGAGTTTTCAGGACCGTTCATTCTCAGCCGTAAGTTTCGGTTAATAACCGATCAGTAATTTTGGTCAATTTTCGGCCCGCGGCAAAAAAGACAAGTAAAAACTTTCAATTATGATAGCAGACTGTCTCAGCAATGTCAGGCCCTATTTGATTGTGAAACCGGGAGGTAGCTGTTCTTCTGACGACTTGGGCGATGTCGGCGTGGTCCCACCCACCGAGGGGGAGGTCGAGGAATCGAAAGTCCCGGGGGCAAGACGTTCCGGATCGAGTTCCCGTTCCTTGAAAAGCGAACCGTATTCACGGGCCTTGTCAACGTAAGATCCGGATGCAAGCCTTATTTCACCGATTATATTAACACGAATAGCGGAGGCGCCTTCGACAGGGCATTTGCTTTCACACCATCCGCAGCCGGTGCATTTGTTCTCTGGTACAAAAGGCGCAGCATTTATTCTATCGGGTACCGGCTGAAATGAGACAGCGTCGTACGGACAGACTTCGTCACATACCAAGCATTTCTTGTCCCGCTCCCAAACCAGGCAATTTTGCCTATTAATCCAGGCGGTCCCCGCTTTTGCATGATTCTTTTCAATAAGCGGCAGATCGCGAATGGCTCCCGTGGGGCAAACTTTTCCGCAAGTATTACAGTTCATGGAACACGCTGCCAACCTTGGGAGCATGACAGGAGTGAAAATCCCTTCCAGCCCGGCCTTGAACCACACAGGTTGCAGGGTGTTGGTGGGGCATGCTTTCATACATTCTCCGCAGCGTATGCATCTGGCCAAGAATTCCGACTCCGGCAATGCTCCGGGGGGGCGGATGAGTTCTGCGTTGACCAGAGCCCGCTCTCTGCTGCGCGGCATTGGTTGATGAATCCCGGTAGCGCAAAACCCCCGCCGTGACAAGACCTGATCCAAGGGCGAGGACTATATTTCGTCTGGTCAGGTCCGGGTTAACCTTCTCGACCGGTTTGTGAAAGAGGCCGTGCGGAAAACGATATAGCGGATTCAGGGCATACTTCCATACATCTACAGACAGCGATGCACTCTGAATGTGCTGTTTTCGCCGGATTCTTCAGATATGGCCGCCAGTGGGGCAATTTCGAATGCACAGTCCGCATCTTGTGCAATCTTCATTGACTCTGCGTCTGACAAGCGGGGATCTCGAAAATAGCCCCATCAATGCTCCGGCAGGACATAGATTTCTGCACCAGAACCGCGGTTGAGCATAGCCCAGTATAGTTATGCCGAAAAAGAGCAGAAACACGAAGGCGCCGGTAGAAAAGACCCGTTCCGGGATTTGCAGATAGTTCAAAGATGAGAAAGGGGTTCCGGCCAACCAGGGCCCGGTCACTTGAAGAATCCAATCAGCTGTCAACAGCAGCACAGGATAAACAACGAGCCCATAAAAACGAGTTATCAACGATAATGGAGATCCCCAATAAACCAGGGAAACACCGGTAGATGCGGAGGCGAGGATCGCAATCAGGCCGAGGTATTTCCATCTGCGATAGCGCTGCGTAGACTCATAGGAGTTGTTTTTGACCGAAGTCTTTTTTCCGGAAACTACGGCGCCTCTGCAAAATATCGAGTGTAGTTCCCATAGGACAAATGTGCCCGCAAAAAAATCTTCCGATCAGTAACGCCGCCAAGAGTATCAGTAAGCCCGGCAGCAGATAGAGCAAGAGGTCTCGCGAGGCTATGAGCGTCCCGATACAAATTAGGGGATCGAGTCGGAGGAAGAAATCTGCGGTCAATCCGTCAGGAAATGGATATGTCGCGAGCAGCAAAAGACCCAGGAAAACCGTCAGAGTGACGGTCTGGGTCACTTTATGTAATTTCATCAGATTTTAATATTCCTCACATTTAATTTCTGTAGGTCCATGCGGCCCAGCCCGCGCTCGGCGGCTAAGCCGAATATGTTTCACCTGGCCGGGTTCAAATGGTCTGTTAAACCATGTTCCCAAAGCAACCATCTGGGCGTCAGCTGCGACCATGTCCGGCGAAGCGATGACGAGATTCAGTGGGATGACTTTGCCCGGTCCGCCGGGCCCGCCTGTGCTAAGAATTCGGGTGCCGTCAATAACCACGAGATGCGGCTTCAGGACCGTCACCATATCTACTATGGCCTCGTGCAGATCGTACCGACCATGGAAGGAGGTTCGGTCATATATTAATCCCATCATGCCCTTCATGGACAGACTAACTCCCGATGCGGAATGGGTCTTGCCCACGGGGACCGCGATAAGAACATCCGCATCCAACACCTCCGCCACGGCCTCCATAGATTTGAATTGACGCCCCGACGGGACATTAACCTCACGATATAATCTCTTTGATTTAACAACATTCACAGTCGTTTTCGGAATGGCCGCGCAAGTGGCAGGGATTTGTGAAAGGGCAAGGCATTCTTCCGGCGTATGCAACACATTGTCGAAAACAGCGACTTTTGACGCGCCGGATTGTATGCACATCCTGGCAACTTCTCCTACCACCGCGGGATGGGTATTTGAAGCCGCAGCGGGACCGCTGGAAAAGCTCATGTTTGGTTTAATGACAACTTTATTCCCTGGTTTTACGAACCTTCCCATTCCTCCCAAAGCATCTACTGCTGCACGTGTGATCTGCAGCAGGATCGCTGCCGTTAACCACAACCAAGGTCCGGAACGCCTGTGCGCACGGCTTTCCCGCGGATTCAGCAGAGAGATCCCTCCGGAAAGGACTGTTGCCGTTACGGCCAATCCTCTTTTTCAGAAATTCGCGGCGATCTGATGAAAATGACATCAGGTTCTCCTCCTTGTTGACTTAAAAACATGCAAATTCAAGTAAAGCCACTGGAGCAAAAAAAGTCAACACACCCGATGGCACGGTTCTTACTCATAGAAATCAGTTGACACCAAATTGTTTTCCATATATGAGCTAAGGACAAGGAATATAAAGCTCTTTATTCATTTAGTAGTGTAACATTGACTAAATATAAACGAAATTGTCGTATTTGGGGCATTTGTCAGTCCGCCCGAGTTCCCGAAACTCGCTAGCTCGCCTCATCTAGGGGCATCTTCGGGGCGAGCGATTGCTTGTCCCGACTTCCGAAAGGCCGCGCTGACTTCAACGAGACTTTTCAAGATCATCCAAATTCTTATTACTTTCCTGCTGGCGTTTCTCACTGTGATGGTGGTTTCTTTCTTGATGCTACGCCCCGCTTTGAAAGAGGTCAGGATGGAAGCCAGGGCCGAATGGTCTGCATTTGCCAGGGCAATTCCGGAAAGAAACAACTTGATCCCTGGTCTTATAGAATCATTCAAGGGTTTCGAAGCCGGGACACACCAAAATGGCGGAAAGACTCCTGCAGGCGCGATCCATCTCAATGCGGTCCTACCGATCCCGACCGCATCGTTGCAGCTACTGATGAAATCGATAGGATATTGGAGGAAGTAAGGAAACTCGGTCAGTCAAAGCCGAGGCTTGCTCAGTACCCACCATTCACGGCCCAGTGGAAGAAGGTCGAGAAGATCAGTCTCCGCATCTCCCGACAGAGGGCCCAATACAATAGCGCAGCTAGTTCCTATAATCGGCTCCTGGGGGTTTTTCCTCAGAACCTTCTCGTAGCGGCTTTCGGGTTCGTTCCTCTTAAAATTTATACTGCAATCGGCCGGACTGGTGACTGTATTCAATAGCCGCAGACTTCGAAGCGTATAAGGCCCTCTGCCGACTGTGGATTCATTCTTCCATTGTTTTTAATGGACTTCAGACGGATTGGCTATTTCTTCTTCGCCGACTTTGCGGACTGTTCCGCCGCTGAACACAAAACTGGCCAAGATAAGTTTATCCTTTTTCGAGGGATGAAGATAACGCACGCTGAAGCCCGGTTTACCTTCCGAATGGTAATTCGTGATGGGTAAGATGCCGTGAATTCGCGATTGCCAGCTTATCACACGCTTTTTGAGTCTTGGGGTCCAATTCATGAGATACAGTCTGGTGTAATCACAACCAGGATCTTTGCCCAATCGGCGCATAGGCGGCGATATAATTGTTTTTGGCGCCACGATCCGGGTCATCAGTGGTATTAACGGTTCTCCACGCCACTATACGCATGAAAGGCACTTCTCTGGCTATTTCATCAGGTGGCGTAAGCTTAATATTATGAGTATAAATGTAGCCAACCCTACCATCTTCGATTCTTACTTTGTACCAGACATCTTTCTTTACACCGGAATCGAGGGGATCATCGGCGTTGGCACATTTTCCTGGGACGAACTGCGGGCCGCGGATTTTACCTCTGGTGGTGCCTTTATCGTCTCCGGCTCGTGCGGCCCCTCTGACTGGTTACTACTCGATCATAAACTTCAAATTTCTTCCCAGGAGGCAGCGACCTCAACAATTTCGTGATTTCGCCCGGGATACAGTCGAAAATTGGCTTTTGTTTTAGTTTCCCCCTCAGCTTGGGCAGGCGCGCCTTCGATGGATCGTCTGAATTCATGGGTTCTCGCGATAATTTCTTCACCACCGATCATTTTTTGTTCAATATAACCTTCTCGTCCGTCTCTGGTCCGAACTCGATACCACTCACCCATTTTATCGAGCAAATATACCGGTGTCTCCGCCGGGAGCTTCTTAATAATCTCGGAATTGGGATTGGCCGTTTGATACAGTGAGCAAGCCCGCATCGTCATTCCGTCTCTGGGAGTAAACGGATTCTTTTTTCACGAACTTTGGTCTGAATGGTTTTTAAGGCTTCCCTTTTTAGAGTCTCCATTTCTTGGCAGCCGAGAGCAAAAAGACAAGAAATCCTAGCAGGCCCTGTCAGCACAAGAAAGCGGACAATCCGTTTTTATTTCATGATTATGGGCATTTGCACATTCTCCGGCGTCCCTCTCGGAGGGTCACATTATATCGGTTCGAGGGAGAAATCAACTCCCGCAATTACAAGGAATTCTCACGATAATCATTGATTTACATGCTGGAATCGGTTAGATTTCGAGTCTAAGGTGGTTTATCGGAAAGACAAAAATGATGTTGCATTTAAGGAGCATTATGGAACGGCAAACCATAGTCCATTCAGGGGGGCGAAGGATAAGTGATCTTTCAAGCGTGGGCAGGCACGGATATTGGAAGATATCGCACCCTAAACGAAGACTGTTATCTGGTAGATATGGAAACCGGTTTGATTTTGGTGCTGGACGGGATGGGTGGCCATGTGGCCGGTGAAGTGGCTTCACATTTGGCAATGGAGACGATATCATCTTTTTACGGCATGTATGCAGCGAATCGCGTCAAGGAAGTGCCGGTATCGGACAATTATGACCGAACTTTTTCATACCAATCAAATCTGTTGCGACGTGCGGTAATTGAGGCGAACCTGGTTGTACTCGAGAAATCGCTCGAGAACCAGCAGTTGTCAGGCATGGGAAGCACGGTGGCCGGAATAGCGATTCGTGACTTTACTGCCTCTGCGATCAATGTGGGTGACAGCCGGATCTACCTTATTCGGGATAACAGTATGGAACAGATCTCCGTGGATCACACCCTCGCGGAAGATCAAGTGGGCCGCGGGGCCATGACACCCGAGGAGGCCGAGGATTCCGAACTCAAACATGTGTTGTGCTCGGTGCTGGGAGTTGAATCTGAAATACAAGTGCATATGGATGAATTATCAATACTTTCAGGCGATATTTTCCTGCTCTGTTCGGATGGCCTAACAGCAGTAATGAAAGACGAAGAGATCTTAAGAGGCGTTATGGAAAACGAGATCGGGCCCGAAACTATCGAGCGACTCATTGCGCAGGCGAATGTGCGTGGCGGGCCTGACAATGTGACTGTCGCTTTAATCAAGATTCATGGTGGACCCGCCACTTAGACAGGCAAGGTTTCGGGGAATCTGTCGCTTGCTGAAGAGTGGAAGAAATTACGCAAAGGAAATTCCAGCGGCAGGATCTTGTGGAGGATGTCCATGTTCAAGCTGGTCCTGAAATTTCAGGACTCGGTCCTGGAAGAGTTCATGTTTGACAAAACACCCGTTACTATCGGCAGGCGTTATGACAATGATGTCGTGATTGACAACATGGCTGTGTCCGGGCATCACGCGGCCATAGAAGAGGAAAATCCGAATTTTTACGTACTTGTGGATCTCGAATCATTAAATGGCACATTTCTCAATGAAACGAAAATCAGCCGCGAAAGAATTTTTGACGGTGATGTTTTCATAGTGGGAAAACATACCCTGAATTTCGTCGATCTGCGGCCGGAAACGGAAAGGCCCACAAGAGAAGAGGCCGAACTCAAAGCGAAGGGCTCGTTCCGAGATACTGTCATCCTCGACACGAAGGCCCAACAGGAACTATTGGCAAAGCAGGCCGCGCGAAAGGCGAGCCCGAGACCCCACAGCCGGCGAGACCGAAAAAAGTGGATTTTCAGGGGTCGCTTACGGTTATATCAGGCGGCACTCCTCAAATCATAGACATGAACAAGCGACTTATTAGACTTGGGAAAGGCTCTGAATGCGAGGTCAAATGTTCCGGGCTACTCGTAGGGAAAACCGCTGCACTGATCAATAAAAGACCCAATGGTTTTTTTCTTGCCTACGCTGAGGGTCTTAAGAAACCGGAAGTCAATGGGCAGGTGGTTGCTACACAGGTCCAACTACAGGATGGCGATGAAATAGTAATTGGCAGCACCCGTATGACTTTCAATGTTCACGAAGAGATATCTTAAATTCATCACCCTTACCAAGAATGCGAGGATCACGACGGCCACCGGATCTTCGCCATCGCCGTGTTCTTAACATAACTGCAAACAGTATAAGTAAACCTGCCAAAAGCAGAGCCATACCGGCAATTCGCCTCAGAATCGACTGCGTGGGGGCTTTTTCAGATCGAGGCGCTACATGTTCGCAACGGGGGCTTCGGGTACGTTTAGTTCCGCACCGAGTTTGATTTCAGATGATCAGGCTGCGATCTGTCCCAGATTAGTGGCAGAAGGCGTGGAATTAGGCCCTGCAAGCCGACTTTGCGCATTGTCGTAGTAGATACGATAAGTCATGTCTTTTCGATGTTCAAAAACGGCCATGCGCACTGCTCCAAGGGCCTTAATTTCATCCACATTCACTGGGGGACCTGAACCCGCAAGCTCCAATTTCACGTAGCGGTACGGCTGAGGCTTGAAGTGTGCTTTTAGTTTCTCTTTTGCCGTATCGTCTTTGCGGATGCGAAATAGAGTCCCATTATAAAAATCTTTCCATGATCTCCATTTTCCGATGCTTTTCCGCTATTCTGAATGCTTTTTATAAACTCCTTAGTCCGTCGAGATGGAGATCCCGGCTAACGGAAAACGTTTCTGCCCAAGATCGACATCGACAATGGTAGAATTGTTAGACGCTTCGAGACGTTTCTCCGTTATCCGCGCTTCCAAGGATTTGGTTAAATTCAAGCCTGCTATTGGCCGGACAACAAAGGACATTATCTATTTTGAGAGGCGGTTGATCATCGTCTAATATACGGAGCTGCAAGTATTGGAAATTGTTCAAAGGGTGCTCGATATCAAGGGTCTGAAACGGTTCAGGCTTTCCTAAATCGGCTATAAGACCATCCACGCGTATAACGTAGGTATCACGGGCATTATCCGAACCTCGAAGTTCGACCTTTCGCGCAAAATCTTTGGAACTCGTCTGAATTATAACGGAGCGAGTCAAGACTTTCGCTTTTTTATCTATCCAGATTTCAGTGAACTTGCCGGGTCGCTTGGTCACTCTGAAAACTTGGGCCGGAAATGGTGGCCCGTCTTCTCCGTCCGGCTCTTCTGTGAGCAGAATTGGCACGGAGATGCCCGGGATGAGACAACGCGGATATCGGCAAGATCAGGTCTGCACTTCTCCAATAGCTCGGATTCAAGAGCAACTCCGACTGAGACCTTCCTTACGTCTGCGGGAATATGGATTTCTCTGAAGCGCTTCCAACCGGCCGAATTGAATTCCTGTGAACTGAGCGCCGGGATAGTCGAAGCGCAGAGAACAACCAGAGAGAGAATGAAGATATTGAATCGTCCATCCGTCCCTTCCTGCAATAGCAATTAATACAGCCTCTTAAATATGGAGGCGGATTATAGCCGCACAGGGGGCGGGAATCAAGATAGGAAAGGTCTCTATCGGCTGCTCAGTCAAAAATAGCATTTAATTTTCGATGAAAAACAGGTAACTTGCTTTAGTTGTCCTGGCAGGACGCAGACTAAGACAAGTGGATGGAGCAACCTTGGTTTCTAAAATAAGCTCAAAGAGAGTCCTGGTTACCGGCGGCGCCGGATTCATAGGAAGTCATCTGGTCGAAGGTCTTCTCCAACTTGGATATGAGGTTAGGGTCCTCGATGACTTCAGCACGGGCAAGAGGCAAAATTTGATCGGTCTTGGAAACGGTAAATGGAGTCCCGGAAAAGATTTCGAGTTGATTGAAGGAGACATCCGTGATCCTGAAGCTGTGCGCAAAGCAACAGCGGGGATGCACGCCGTTTTCCATCAGGCTGCGCTGGGTAGTGTTCCGCGGTCGGTAGCAGATCCGGTCACGACTCATCAGGTCAACGCGGACGGGACGTTGAACGTCCTGCTCGCTGCCCGGGATTCTCATGCGCAGCGAGTTGTATATGCGTCATCTTCTTCCGTGTATGGGGACAGTCAACGGCTCCCCAAGCGGGAAGGGGAAGAAGGGATTCCCCTTTCTCCTTACGCTCTTACCAAGCAGATCAACGAGCGGTATGGAAGACTTTTCTGCGACTGTACGAATTGGAAACCATAGGTCTTCGATACTTCAATGTTTACGGTCCAAGACAAGACCCGCAATCTGAATACGCCGCCGTGATTCCCAGGTTCATTAGCGCTCTTCTGGAAGGTCGTGCGCCGGTGGTGTACGGAACAGGACAACAGAGCCGGGACTTCACATATGTAAAAGATGTAGTGACAGCCAATTTTAGGGCTCTGGAAGCGCCCGCCGGACACTTGCGGCTCATCTTACAACGTGGGCCGAGGGGACAAGACTCGTTACTGGAATTGCTCGAAACACTTCAGGAGATTTTGGGCACGAAAATTGAGCCCCGATTCGAGCCGCCTAGGCCGGGAGACGTAATGCACTCGTCAGCGGACGTCACGCTGGCGCAGCAAAGCGCTGGGGTTCCACGCGGACCACGATTTGCGAAGCGGTCTGGAGCAAAGTATTGATTGGTACAGGAAGAACTTATGAATAAGGATAGAATAATGAAGTAGTTAGCGGCCGGTTAGGTCGTCGTACAAACAGATAGAGTCCGACCCTAACCCCTATACCCTCAGCCGGACTCAAACCGGGATAAACTCCGGTAAATGCACAATAATGAATGAACAAGCGCCACAATACACATCAGAAACACGCTTGTCAAACTAGAAAGTACTTTAACAATTTTAACACAATGATAACTTGTACCGCGGCAAAAGGTTCATCTTATTTCTGATCACCCCTCCTAATTCGATTCCAAAGTTTCTGTAACCGAACTTTTTCAACCTAGTGGAAACCCTCAAAATAATAGCTACTTATCGCCAGTTCGGCGGATTATTTTGAAAACATTTCATGGCCCACGAAGCATGAGACCACCCCCCTCCTATTTGCAAAGACCAAACACAGGAGATGGTAGTGAGAACCTTCGAATACCTCAAACCGACTTCGATCCGCGAAGCCATTGATCTGTTATGTAAGTGTGGTATTGCAACACCCCGGATGATGTGGAACTCGCCATAAAAGCTGTTCGAAAAATCGCCGCGAAAATGGAATCTTTTGAGGACGCGTGAACTCCCCCTTGCCTGAAGTGGAAATTGTCGATTATCATTAATTCGATTATAGGTGGTGAGTCATGATACGCGTTCCAACGCATCGGCGACCCACTCATCCGGGTGAAATGCTTTTAGAGGAATTCTTGAGGCCTATGGGCATCACGCAACGTGAATTGGCCGATGCCATTCATGTGCCTTATCAACGGATAAATGAAATAATCAACGGTCGTAGAGGCATCACTCCCAGCACCGCTTTGCGGTTAGCAAAGTTTTTCGGCATGTCGCCCGACTTCTGGATGAATTTACAGTTACGGTGGGATTTGTATCAGGCCCAGCAGTCCGAACGAGATGAGCTGCAAAGTATCCGGCCTCATACCGCAGCGGCAAGGTAAATTTCAAAGCCTCAAGCCGTCCGCCACGTCTTTCAGCCCCAGTCGTTCCAAGGTCGGACGGGTGGGAATGCCGGATTTGACGTCCCATCCCATTAGTCCATAATATTCACTCTTTGAGCGTTCCAGTTCTTCTCGCCCGTACTTCCTGCCTCCTGCGTCCTCCTTCTCAAAGTAGATACCGTGCAGGATGTCATCTTGACTGGTGCGGCCGTCTCGGACCGCAAGCGCTCTTTCCAGGGTACACAGCATCTCTCCTTTATTAAAGGATTCTTCTACACCCATATCTACTCCTGTGACGGCAGAGTAGAGACGAGATTCAAGGCTGGTGTCCCCCACATGATCCGAAGAATTGGCATTGTAAACGTAAGGGAAGAGAATGTCGCAAACGATGTAGCTATCCTTCAATAGAGAGTGCTCGTGATATCGTTTGACCACCGGAGCAGCCCATTTCCAGTTCAAGCTTTTTCCATCCGGCCCTAAAACCTGCGCGGCCTCCTCTGAGCCGTACACGGCTTTCATCACAGGTTTCAGAAGAGGAAAGATTTCTTCCGGGACCGCGGTGAGGGCGTTCTGGCCGATCGTGGCGGCTGCGCCCCAAAGCATGGAAATATAGCTGTGCGAGACCAAGGCATCGCGGTTGTCCAGGACCCACATCAAGGCCAGGGGAGGGATGGCATAGCCTGTAGGGAAACCTCCCAAGTAAACCCAATGTTCGCGGAAGCCGCCAAACTTTCCTGCACGCGGGTAATACATGCGGGAAAGTTCTTCCGCCTTGGCGCCAAGTTTGGTAGCCGCACGCTGCCCGCCTTCCGCGAGAAGATCGCCAAATCCTTCGCGGTTGGCCATCTTATGCAAAAGGGTGGAGATGAATTTCCAGGAGCCGTTCTCTTCGAGCGGGAGCCCCGTCTCTTCCTCGGTAATCAGCTTTGCCCGGTAACAGTCGGAAAGCCAAGGAATGATAGCCATCAGCTCGTAAGCATTGATTCCAAGGAGGTCCGCCAGTTTTGCCGCCTGCCATGTTACTTTGCTATAGCCCTTTTCCGGTTCGTGGACCATCGATTCCAAATACATATAGGACTGGGCGCACAGAGCGACGCCACTGGTGATGTCCGGCCCTTTCACACGGGAGCGACAGGACACAGGACACGCAAAGCAACCATCCGGATGCTGGGAATAGCCTGAAGACTTATCGTCGCAGAGGTCGAGAAGCTCTCCCGGCAGAAGAGTTAAGCTTCCCCTGCCGTAACCCCCACCCCAGATGTTGTATTTGAAACCGTTCTCCTCAGGCTCGTAGGGATTGCCCTCTCGAGATTTTCGGGAAAAGAGCCGTTGAATATTATGGGTCATCTCCATCAATTCTTTTGGCTTGGCAACCATTCACGGAACCGGTCCCACGGACAGCAATGGCCTTGAGGTTCTTTGAACCCATTACACCGCCGAACCCTCCCTGGCCTGACGCGTCACCGGTATCGGTAAGAATGCACGCGATGCGGCTTTGATTTTCCCCGGCTTTCCCAATAACCATAACGCGAGTCTTGTTTCCATGAATTTTCCAGAGCGCCTGCTGTGTTTGATAAGTATCCAATCCCCACAAATCTTTGGCGTCGAGGACCTGGGCCTTCCCGTCGGAGATCCACAGGTACACGGGTTGTGAAGCCTTTCCTTGAATGATAATGGCGTCATAGCCCGCCCATTTGAGTTCGGGAGCGAAATGGCCTCCTACGCCTGAGCGGGTAAAGGATTCCACAGGGGTGGATTGGGGAGATTTTCCGACAACCACGAACCTTCCCGATGTGGGGGCCAACGTCCCCTGAAGTGGTCCTGTAGCAAGGATCAGCCGATTCTCAGGATCGAATGCGCCCACCTCCGGCGGTACCTCATCCCAACAGATCTTTGCTCCAAGGCCGCGTCCACCCAAAAATTGTGGGACATAGTCGAAGGTTGAGGATTCGGAGACTTTTCGAGTGGTCAAATCCACTCTGAGGATTTTTCCAACCCATCCGCCATAAGTGGTCATTTCAGTCCTCTTTGATTACGGGATAGCCAACGAGGAAGCCCTTTTCCGATCTTGCCATCTTAAGGGCGCCGAGGGGGCAGAATTTCACGCATTGCGGGTCCCCAGAGCAGAGGTTGCACTTGAATGCCTTCTCTTTTTCAGGGTCGAACCTGGACCTGGGAGGCCGGAAGAATTGGCCGCAAGCATTGCCGCATTCCTGACAGCCGATGCACTTTTCTTCATCTATTGCGCGGGCGTATGTTCCACTTGAACGATCTACATGCAGAGCGCCCGTCGGACAAGCCTTTAAACAGGGGGGATCGGCGCACTGATTGCAAACCTTCGGCAGGTAGTCCCCTTTTATGTATTCCTTTTCGAGGAAAACCCTTGTGTGAGAATAGGAATTTTGGCCATTGGCGTTAAAGTTGGCGCAAGCCATTTCACAGGTGCGGCACCCGGAACAGAGTGTCTTATCTACGAGAATAATCGCTCTCGCCAATGGGACCGGTTGACCGTTTGAAACGGCATGAACATCGAGGAGATCGCCAAAAGCAATTACGCTGCCGAGCCCGCAGGCCCCGAGCGCGCAGCCCCGCAGAAAAGCGCGGCGATCGAACTCTTTAGCCATCTACCTTTTCGCCTCTCGGAAGGCCGGAAGACGGCCCTGCTGCTCCGGCGACTCGAAGCGAGTAGCAGGAGGTGAGAAATAAGGTCTGGTAGAGACGGGGCCAAAGGACTCACCGGTCTCTTTAACGATAAGTTTGTAATGGTACTTTGATTCAGTCCCCATGCTCTTATCAACATAATCGTAAGCGCTCTGGCCGGGGACAAGATTTACCACAGCCAGTTCCTTGTAAGGACCTTCTTCAAAGGTTTCAGACCTCACAATCTGTACCGACAACGGGTCCTTCAAACCATCCTTAGCCTTCCAGGTCAGTTTGGCTGCACGGTATAGCGCCTGGACTTTGAAATCAACTATGGACGGGTCCGTCTTCTGGGCTATGGCTGCTTGAGGCCCAAGAACGGCAACGAGAAAAAACAGGACGAGAAAGAACATGGAATATCTGGTCACAAACAGCTCTCCGTTCTTTTGCTGGACTTAAAACTCCCCCCGTCCCGCAGAATAGGGACGAGGGGAGCACAAGTTGATGGAATTACCTTTAGGATCAACCCAAGACGAGCTTAATATCATCATCGTTCTTGGCGTATCCGATGCCTTGCTTCACTGCCTGAAGTATCTGCTTTTGATGCCAGGCATACATCCCGATCTTGTTCGCGGCCATATTAGGATACCATTCCTGAAGGATCTTGATACCCATTACATCGTTGGCCACCTGGTCTCCGGAAGCGAGGATCACTCCAGGCTTCACTTGCTCGCCATGAGAAGGCCCGCCGCTAATGAGAGACCTTCGGCCGTCCATGATAATCAAATCAGGTCGGATGGGAAAATTAATCTCCGCTGCTTGCGGGGCGACGAAGATGTGATTGAACGCATGGAGACTTCCTCCACGATCGGCCCGTTGCAAAAGACCTACGGAAAGCTTCAAGGCCATGGTAATTCCGCCGAGGAAATGAGTCTTCATCACAGGGGTGTAAATGATCTTGTCGTAATTTCTGAGATCCTCAGGATAGCCCACGGTTCCATCGCCACCACTTACTTTTCCCAGAAATTCGGCCTTCTCATTCTTAATATTCATCCACTTCCCCTTGTCCCAATCATTAAGGGGAGTCTTGGTGACATTGCATACGGAATCATAACCCACTTTCTTGATCACACGCTCTGTCGGTCCCCAGGGTCCGCAAGTATCTGCCACAGTGATATTTTGATAGCCCGCGTCTTTGAGAACCAGGATCAATGCCTCAAGAAACGCCGGATCGGTGCCCCCTTGCGGCCAGGGATCTGCAGTATTCATGTTAGGCTTAATGAGGATCTTGTCGGTTTTCTTGAGGGCCTTGTCAAATCCGCCGATGAGTTTCACTGCTTTTTGGATATCCCCCTTCAGATCTTTATCCAGAGGGGTTGCCATGATCATGCTCACTGCAGCTTTGTTCCCTTCGCCATACCAGTTTTGATGGAGATGGGACCAGTTAACAGGTTTTCCGCCGTCCACCATATTTTCAGGGTTTTTTTCAAAATGACCTTCTGGATTCGGCGCATTTTTAGTGAATTCACCGTATTGCTTGAGTTGACTATCCCGCATTCTCCAAATACCTTCATGCGCCGGGATGTCAAGATCGTCGACAGCGTGGGCTCGGCGGCTGCCGAGCAATCCCAGCGCTGCAACACCAGCGCCGCAGTACTTGGCCACGTCTGCAAAGAAATTTCTTCGAGTGCTTCCCTTCGAACTCATTGTCTTGCCTCCTTGTTAAATGTTTGGGCCATAAGTGACGGTTCCGTTGGGCAACTATAGTCGACTGAAATCATGGGAAAGATTGTTCGGCTCGGCCAGCCTGAACCTCATGATTTCAGAGGGTTGCGTTTCCACGGTGGACAATTACGAGAGCGATTCGATTACCCGGTCTATTTATCGACGCCTTCCGACAGGTACGCCTGCTCCTTCACTCGGAGATTTCTCGCATTGCACGCATACAGAATTGTTATAGATGAAACTTCTTTGTTGGTTGTGATATTGCTATGTTACGCTAGCTGCCTCAAGGAAAGGCGCTTCTATTCTCGCCGCAATGATCTTCTTGAAAAGACTGATAGAGGTTCTGAAAAAACACTAACCCTTACGCTATTTGTAGGCTTTCCAACAAATTTGGTCAAGAAAATAATTTGCGGTCAGTCCGTGCAATCCGGTTCAAAGCGACCGGTCAATTGCACTAATTGTTGAGTATAAACTTATTTACGTGCTTTCCGGCTTCTACGTAAGCATTAGCCCAGTATTTGGTGTAATCCTCGGTCCCCATGTACTCGATAGGTATTTCAAATTTGCCCATTGCCGCGACGAAACGAGGGTCATTTTGAGCCTTCCGGAAATGCGTCGTGAAGAATTTTGACTACTTTTGGATCCATCCCCTTCGGCCCGAAAATACCCATCGGGTTGTCGTGAACAACCTTGAAGCCGAGTTCTTTCGCGGTAGGAACGTCAGGAAACGTTTTCAATCTCTTTTCTCCAAAAGTGCACAGAAGCCTCAACTTCCCTGCCTCAACCAGCGGGATCCAGCCGGCAGGGGTAACGATCATGTCGACACGTCCTTCCAATAGCGCGGTAGAAGAATCCTTGTCCCCCTTGGACGGCAGGTGCTGGAGCTTAACGCCACCCGCATTGTAAGCCAGTTCTTCCCAAGCCACATGGCCGCTCGAACCGACGCCCGACGCCATGTATTTCAGCTTTCCGGGATTGGCCCGGGCGTAGTCGATCACTTCATTGACGGTCTTGAAAGGAGAATCCGACCGGACTGCAATTCCGATTTGATGCCCGCCTACCAGGATGATCGGGGTTAAATCTTTGACAGTGTCGAAGGACAACTTATTGAGGTACGAATTGCGATGCAGGCTGTTCGTAGCTTGCACCAGAGTGTAGCCATCGGGCTTGACGCCGACGATGCTACCTACCCCAACAGCGCCTCCCTCCCCAGGCCGATTCTCAGCGATTACAGGCTGGCCGAGGAATTCCTTGACCGCCTCACACAAAGCGCGAAAAGTGGTGTCCGTGGACCCTCCTGCTCCCCACGGGATCACGAGAGTGATAGGTCGGTTGGGAAAGTCGGAGCTTTGAGCGGCTGTGGCTGCAAGCAGCACGCCCGATGCAACAATTGCAAGAGTTAACAAGATCTTGGAATCATGCTTTGTCACTGTCCTTCCCTCCTCGGATCCTGGGCGCGACTTGAGTTCGGGTGTCCCAAGCCTTCTTTGCAAAGTACTCACTCAGAAAATAGATCTCAGCCCCAGTTTAGAATGCCCAATAAGACCAGAAGGCACGCGGTCTGCAGTGAGCCGGCGAGTATCTGCCAGGTTCGATTCTGAATATTGAGCAAAATCGCCCCGATGACCAAGACCCAGCCCAACAGCAAATAGTACCATCCGGCCCAGGAGGCAAATACTTGCAATAGAATGAAAATCAACTGATGCAGAGCAACATTGAGGGTCGTTTTGTACCACATGCCGAACATCCTTTCTGTTTATCGGTTTCCACCAATATTGTCGTCGAACTTAGTGGTCCACTCGTCAGCTATGCTATGCTTCAGTATGAGGTAGCTGTTCAAAGTCCCCCTTTTCTAAAGAGGGATTCAGGGGGATTTCAAAGGGAGAAGCGGCCCGCTCTCCTACAAGCTGTTTTCCGAAACCGTTCTGTTTATCAATGTCGCGGCATATGCCGCGCCGAAGCCGTTGTCGATATTGACCACTACCAGCCCTGCAGCGCAAGAATTGAGCATCGCAAGTAGAGCTGCGATCCCTCCGAACGACGCGCCGTAGCCTACAGAAGTAGGCACTCCGATGACAGGCCGGTCAACCAGTCCCGCTATAACACTCGGCAGGGCGCCCTCCATACCGGCAACGGCGATTATAACCGAAGCAGCCCTAAGCTTTTGACTATTGGTCAGTATCCTGTGGATGCCCGCGATGCCCACATCGCATAGGCTGTCCACCCGATTGCCCAACGCATAGGCCGCCACCTTGGCTTCTTCCGCGACAGGGATGTCAGAACTGCCCGCGCACACCACAAGCACGGTCCCGCGGCCCTGAATCTGAATCTCGCGAGCCGTGTACAAAAGCGTCCTGGCATGAGGGTTGTGCTGAAGCTCAGGGATTTCTCTAAGTATTTCTTGAGCTTTCTCTGCCTGGACACGAGTAATCAATACAATGTCCTGCCGCGTTTGCAAGCTTCTAAAAATCCCAATGATCTGGTCAACAGTCTTACTCTCGCCATATATGACTTCCGGGAACCCGAGCCGCACTGCGCGGTGATGATCTACCGTCGCATATCCGAGATCCTCCGTCTGAAGGTCCTGAAACAGCAGACTTGCCTGCTCCGGAGACAGCCGACCGTCTCTGATATCGCTAAGGAGTTTTAAAAGTCTTTGTCGATCCAAATCTTTTCCCCTTTTCGGAGCGCCCGACGGCGCCTGCTCAAAAGGCCGGAATTAGGCAGGGAATCGTAGCACAATTGCAGCTCGCTGGATACTCCTCACCCTCGCGCAACAATGTTTCGGTTCATGAAGACTTATGAGATGGCTTCCGGTTCCCGGTTCAGGATAAAACAAAAATTGATGGTAAAGCAACGGGGAAAGGAGCTATTCAACTAGGCCAAGCATCATTCCCTTGATTTTTATAAACCAAAGCCCCGGAAAGGAGGAACGAACCGGGGCTTCGCAAGGGTAAAAGGTATGTTGAGCAGCGGGCTACGCCTCCCGCTGTTGAGAGAGTCTTAAATCATGAAATCAGATAGTTGTCAAGAGAATTTAAAGTAAATTCTAGAATATTTGTTTTACTGCCACGCGAGCCAGCCTAAATCAGGCTCCGAATCACGTCACCCTTTCCGATTACTCCCACCAATTTTCCGCGATCGACAACAGGGAGGGTGTGTACGCCTTTTTCACTCATAATACGCGCGACCTCGGTGATATCAGTATCCGGTTCAACGCAAACCGCGGGGCCGGAAAAAATATCCCCGACTTTTGTAGAGGTAAGGCGCTTGAATTCTTTCTGCATCCGCCAGGGATTTTCGAGCGGAATTATGGAATCTAATATGACGAATACAGTCGGAATATGGAGCGGCTTATTACGCTCGAGCAGATCCGATTCAGAGACTACACCTATGACATCTCCCTCATCATCAACCACTGGAACTCCGTTGATATTTTTCTGAGAGAGGATCTCGGCCAAATCACGGAGAGAAGTCTCCGGTGTCACGGTAATCACGTCACGAGTCATCACATCAGCCACTTTAGTCATATTGTCCTCCTCAATTGGTTCGATGTGCCCCAGACGGCATTTGTGGGAGACGGATCAATTTCCATTTGATCTTGTCCAGTCTCATTGTTCATATCATAATGACGAAATGCCTGGCATCAAGGTTTTGCTGTAATTGGAGGATATCATGAAAAGCCATCGGAAGGAGCTATGGTTTAACATTCCCGGTCGCCGCGGATTCGTCAATATAACCTCTGAGGTAAGTAAAGCGATTGCGGAAAGCGGGGTCCGAGAAGGGCTTGTCCTGGTTAACGCCATGCATATCACTGCTTCGGTGTTCATTAATGACGATGAATCGGGGCTTCATCAGGACTACGAAAAATGGCTGGAAGCCCTGGCGCCGCATGAGCCGACAAGCAAATATCTTCACAACCGGACAGGGGAGGACAACGCGGACGCGCATCTCAAAAGACAAATAATGGGCCGCGAAGTAGTAGTAGCTATTACGGCCGGCAAACTGGACCTCGGGCCCTGGGAACAGATCTTTTATGGGGAATTCGACGGCCGCCGAAAAAAGAGGGCGCTGATCAAGATCATTGGGGAATAATTAACGCTTACATGCTGAGAACGCCGGAGGAATTTTGGCGTCGGGTAGGGCGGGCCGAGCCCGTCAAAATCCCCATTAATCCCCCTTTAGAAAAGGGGGACTCTGCATCTCCCCTTTGTTAAAGGGGGGTATGGGGGGATTTGCCATGAGGCGCACTACGATTGGCCTTTTCTTTCTTTGCGTTTTCTGCGCTCTCTGCGGTGAATCTTTATTTCTTTGCGAATCGCAGACGATCTCCGTCCGCTGTCGCTTCAATGATATCGCCCGGCAGGAACTTCCCTGCAAGGATTTCCAGGGCAAGCGGGTTCTCCACCAGCCGTCTGAATGGCTCGTTTCAAGGGCCGAGCGCCGAAGGCTGGATCAAATCCTTCATTTGCCAGCATCTGTCTGGCGCTGTCGTCCAGCTCCACGCATGAGCTTTCTTTCAGCCAGGCGCTTGTTCAGTCTGTCCATCTGAATGTCCACTATCCGCTTGATCTGGTCCCTATCAAGCGAGTGGAAAATGATTATATCATCCAGTCTGTTAAGGAATTCAGGCTTAAAATGATGTCTGAGCACTTCCATGACCTTGGATCTTCATCTTCTCTTCGTCTTTGCCCGCGTATTCGCTGATTTCCAAGGAGCCTATATTGGAAGTCATAATGATGATCGTGTTCTTGAAATCAACAGTGCGGCCTTTTCCGTCAGTCAGCCGGCCATCGTCCAAGATTTGAAGGAGAGTATTGAATACCTCCGGATGGGCCTTCTCTATCTCGTCAAAAAGGATGACTGAATAAGGGCGTCTGCGGACCGATTCGGTCAGTTGCCCTCCTTCTTCATAACCGACATATCCGGGTGGGGCGCCGATGAGCCGGGCCACCGAGTGTCTCTCCTGATACTCGGACATGTCGATGCTGAACCATAGCCTGCTCGTCATCGAAGAGAAATTCGGCCAGGGCCCTGGCGGTCTCAGTTTTGCCGACGCCTGTAGGCCCGAGAAATATGAATGAGCCTATGGGCCGATTCGGGTCTTGCAAACCTGAGCGCGCCCTGCGGACAGCGTCGGATACAGCTACTATGGCCTCACGCTGACCGATCACCCGTTTACCGATTCGCTCCTCCATTGTGAGGAGTTTCTCGACTTCTCCTTCCAGCATTTTTGAAACCGGGATTCCGGTCCATTTTGACACTACTTGAGCGATGTCTTCCGGACCTACCTTTTCTTGCAGGAGTCCGCCATCCTTCTGAATCTCGGCCAATTCCTCATTTTTTGCCCGAATGTCCTTTTCGAGCTTGGGGAGCATGCCGTATTTCAGTTCGGCAGCCCGGCTGAGGTTTCCTTCGCGCTCGGCCTTGGCGGCTTCAGTTTTTGCTCGTTCGTATCTCTCTTTGAGTTCTCTAATAGCGGAGATGACCTTTTTTTCCTTGCTGCCATTTTTCTTTCAGCACGTCGGATTCGGACGTCAATTTCGCAATTTCATGCACGAACTTTGCCGATTCGTTCTTTGCTGGCCGGGTCAGATTCCTTCGTCAGCGCCTGTTCTTCGATCTGCAACTGAACTATCCGGCGCTGAATCTCATCAATTTCCGTCGGCATGGAATCGATTTCTATTCTCAGCCTGGAAGATGCCTCATCTATGAGGTCGATGGCTTTATCCGGCAGGAACCTGTCGGTGATGTAGCGATTGGAAAGTGTTACTGCAGCAATTATTGCCGCATCCTGTATTCCACTCCGTGATGCTTCTCGTACCGCTCTTTCAGGCCCCTCAAGATGGCTATGGAATCTTCTACGGACGGCTCAGCCACATAGATAGGCTGGAATCGACGTTCCAGTGCCGCGTCTTTCTCGATGTATTTGCGGTATTCGTTAACAGTGGTGGCGCCGACGCACCTTAGCTCGCCTCTGGCCAATGCGGGCTTAAGCATATTGGAAGCGTCCACCGCGCCTTCAGCCCCTCCCGCTCCTACTAGAGTGTGTAGCTCGTCAATAAAAAGGACGACGTCTCGCCGCCGCGGTCTCGATTTCTTTCAGCACGGCTTTGAGGCGATCTTCAAATTCACCTCGATATTTTGTGCCTGCGATTAACTGGCCCAAATCAAGAGCCAGCACTCGCTTGCCTTTCAGTGACTCCGGAATATCGCCCGAGATTATCCGGCCCGCAAGTCCCTCCACGATGGCGGTTTTGCCCACACCGGGATCTCCGATTAGCACCGGGTTGTTCTTGGTCCTGCGTGAGAGCACTTGAATAATTCGTCGGATCTCGTCATCCCTTCCGATCACGGGATCGAGCTTTCCTTTGCGGGCAAGCTCGGTGAGGTCGCGGGTAAACTTTTTCAGGGCCTGGTATTTTTCTTCGGGCGATTGGTCAGTCACCCTCTGGGTCCCTCGAATATCAGTGAGGACAGTGTATATCTTTTCCTTTGGTGACGCCTTGGCCGTTAAGAATCTTTGCCGCAGGCGAGCCGGTCGCCTGGGCTATTGCAAGGAAAAGATGTTCGACGGAGACATACTCGTCTTTGAGTTGCTCCATTTCCTTGAATGCGGTTTCAAGCACCGTCCTGAGCTGATTCGAGAAATATCGGTCCGCGAGCGCTCCGGTTTGTTGCGGAAGGCGTTCAATGGCCTGAAGAGTCTCATGGCGAATCTTTTCGGCGTCAGCGCCCAATTTCTTCAGGATCTCAATGCAGATCCCTTCCTCGTCCGAAAGCAGCGCAAGTAAAAGGTGTTCGGTTTCCACCTGCGGGTTACCCCGCTTGGCTGCGGTGGTTTGTGCAAGTTCCAGAGCTTCCTGGGATTTCAGCGTGAACTTATCGGCACGCATTTTGGACTCCTACTTATGGTGTTCTCAAAGATTCATGGAGCGGACCGGAGGCCGGAAGTGAGGCCGAGCAGTGATCCTGCGAGGGCGCGCTCGTTAAGGGCTCCCTGTATCTGCCGCGTCCCTATGTTTACCTATCAGGTAAATCACGTGCCCTGCTATGTCAACTGTCACAGCGCCATTCTTGCCGCACAGGCGGCCCGGATTTCGCTGCAAGGTTTCACAGGCATTGCAGCAGCCTCCACGAATGGTGTAGAATGGGTCACACGATCCGGGATTCCGATTTGTAATGCTGAAACATGTCATTTTCAGAATAGGTAGAGAATGCCGGGCATCAAACGGCGCGATAACAAAGCCATTTCAGTTTAATCAATTGTTTTTTCATGAAATGGAGTGGAGTCGTGGAAGCTGGAAATGACAAAGATACCAATATCACTAACGGATTATATGAGCCCGAGCCTGATGTCTGAGCGTGGCCCCGAGGCATCCTCGATATCTGGTCATCGACGATGACGAAGTGGTCCTTGGGCGTCCTCACGGATTTACTTGAGTTGAGGGGTTTCCAGGTCCTAACCGCTCAGGAGGGCAGGGCGGGCATTGAGGTCTTCCGGAACAACAGGCCGGACCTGGTGATAACCGACATAAGTATGCCCCAAATGGACGGCTTGCAAGTGCTCCGGCGCATTAGGGAAATGGATGAATGCGTGCCGGTGATTCTCGTGACCGGGCACGGAGATCTTGACAATGCTCTGAGGGCGCTGCGCCGAGGGCGCGTACGATTTTCTCTTGAAACCGATCAATCCCGAAATTCTTCTCAATACGGTGATTACAGGCGTTGAGCACTGTAGGATTGAGACGTTTTGAAAGGGATTACAGGCATATTCTGGAAGAGCAGGTTGAGGCCAGAACCAAAGACTTGATGGAATCTTACAAGACCATCAGAAAATTCAGGAGGCCTCGATTTTCGCTTTGGCAAAATTGGCCGAATCTCGTGACGATGAAACCGGTTTGCATTTGAGAAGGCTTCAGGCTTATTGCCAGGCCGTTTGTCTGCAGCTCCGGCAACGCGAAGCTTATCGGCGCCTCATGGCGGACGATTTTGTTGACAACATAGTCAGATCCTCAGTGCTTCATGACATCGGAAAGGTGGCTATACCTGATAACATTCTATTCAGTCCTGACAAGTTCGAGATGGATGAATATGAGATCATGAAGCAGCATACGGTTTATGGGGGCAAAGCGCTTGAAGAAGCGGCACTCGAAGTGGGCGGCGAGGAAAATTATCTTTCAATGGGTAGAGACGTGGCTTATTATCATCACGAACACTGGGACGGAAACGGCTATCCGTTCGGATTAAAGGGCGAGGAAATACCTCTCGCGGCTCGAATTGTTGCGCTTGCGGATGTGTATGATGCTTTGACTACGCAAAGGCGTTATAGGAAGGCGTGCGCGCATGAACAGGCAATCCATGCAATCGTCAGCGGCCGTGATAAACAGTTTGATCCCGAGATCGTTGATGCCCTGCTGGAGATTGAGGGTGAGTTTCGCCGGATTCATGAGCCAACTCTTACCGCTGCTCATAAGCTGCCCGCTCATAACTTTTCCAAGAGTTCCGGTCTTCCAGATCTAGGCCGATTATTAGTGAACTTCGAAGAAGCGCCTCGATAATGGTCCCGTTGCATAAATAATCAGGTCTGGCAGCAAATAGGGGGAACTGTTGACCTAGTCTAAGTTATTCACCGACGGCGAGTAACATGAACTATCATGGTTCAAAGGTGAGCGCATGGCGCAAATAGATGCTTTCCTTCAGGCAGGCTGCGGAGCAACGCGCTTCGGATGTTCACGTCGTCACCGGCAATCCTGTCGTTTTTCGCCAATTTGGTCAGCCTGAAGAAAATGAATTCACCGGCATTGACCGCCGAAGAAGGCAAAGGATCTCATTTATGAAATTTTGAACTCCAAATCAGCGCTCGAAGCTGGAAAAGAATCTTCAGCTCGACTTCGGTTATGAGATAAAAGGCGTTGCTCGATTCCGAGGGAATGTGATCGTTCAGCGTAAAGGTTTCGATGCCACATTCCGGGTAATACCAATCCAAATTCCTACCCTCGATGAATTGGGTTTGCCCAAAATAGTCAGGGGGTTGTAGCGATTATCATCAAGGGATGATCCTCGTTACGGGCGCGACCGGTCAGGGAAAATCGACTACTCTGGCCGCCATGATAGACCACATAAATTCCACGCGGCCCGTGCACATCCTGACGATCGAAGATCCCATCGAGTTCGTTCACCCGGTCAAGAAAGGGATCGTAAACCAGAGACAGCTCGGGTCGCATACTCGATCTTTTTCAATGCGCTAAGGTCGGCTACACGCGAAGATCCCGATGTTATAATGGTGGGCGAATTGCGGGACATAGAATCTATCAGAATGGCCGTTACCGCAGCGGAAACCGGCCATCTTGTTCTGGGAACACTTGCCACCTCATCCGGACCTAAGACCGTTGATCGTCTCATAGACACATTCCCGCCAGATGAGCAGAGCCAGATTCGAACCATGCTCGCAGACGGATTGAGAGCCGTTCTTACTCAAAAATTATTGCCGCGCAGTGACAAAAAAGGGCTGGTCTTAGCCGTTGAGGTACTTATCGGAACTCTCCCTGTGGCAAATATGATCCGTCTGGAAAAAACTTTCCAGCTCCCTTCGGTAATGCAGATCAGCCGAGCGCACGGGATGCAATCTATGGACGATTCAATAGGCCAACTCCTGCAATCGGGTTTAATTAACGTCGAAACCGCCGTTCAATATGCAGAGAACAAGAAGGCTTTCCAGCAGGCGAAAAGCGAGCGCAAGGATAAATTTCATGGCGCGTATAGATGCATTATTGGCGGAAACAGTTAAGGTCGGACGCATCCGACTTGCACATGGTGCCCGGTTTCGCCCCCATGTTGAGAGTTAAGGGCGATTTGGTCCCGACCAAATACAATCAACTTTCGCACAAACTCAACGAGCAATTGTTCTTCGAAATAATCATGCCCGAGCAGCAAGATCGACTGAAAACAAACTTGGAGTTGGATTATGCTTACGAGCTAAGAAGGCGTGGCCCGATTTCGCTGCAATTTTTTCTATACGATGCGAGGTATGGCCGGTGTTTTCCGGCAGATCCCGTCGAAAATTATGACTCTTGAAGAACTCGGGATGCCCGCCGGCGTGCAAAATATTTTGCAAATTCCAAAGAGGGCTGGTGCTTGTGGTCGGGCCGACCGGCTGCGGGAAATCCTCTACTCTGGCATGCCATGATCGATCAGATCAATCGCAACAGTGAACGCCACATCATTACGATAGAAGATCCTCTGGAATTTGTTCATGAAAACAAGAAATCGCTGATCGACACAGAGGGAGATCGGCACACACGCAAGGAGTTTCGCCGACGCTTTGCGAGTGGCTTCCAGGGAAGATCCTAACCTGATCCTGGTAGGAGAGATGCGTGATTTGGAGACGATTGCTCTCGCCCTCGCATGCGCCGAGTTGGGAATTCTGGTTTACGGCACACTCCATACAAATTCCGCGATAAAGACTATCGACAGGATCATCAATGTTTTTCCCGCCGGCCAGCAAAATCAGATACGAAGTCATGCTTAGCGAATCATTGAAGGCGGTGCTTGCCCAGCAACTTCTGAAGACTGCTGACGGGAAGGGCAGATGCGCTGCAGCGGAGATTTTGATTGGTACTCCGGGAATCACGAATCTTATAAGGGAAAGCAAGCTGAATCAAATCACGTCTGTGATGCAGACCAGCAGCGCCGAGACGGGATGCAGACAATGGATCAGTCGCTTCAGCAGTTAGTGGATGCCGGACGCATTACTCGGGAAGAAGCATACTGGAAAGCCATGGACAAATCGTTGTTTGCGACAGAGTCGGCCGAGGGAGCTTAGGTAACTACGTAAAGGCAGTCTTCAAGGGAACGTCCAAAGAGAGCCGTTGGCCAGGCAGAAACGCCCTGTCAAAAACCAAAGTCGAGGTCAATCCAAGAAGGCAAAACGAATGCAGTCTCAGAAACCGGGAAAAATATTTGACGGACTATGGTATTTGGGTTTTCCGGAAACCGGAGTCTATTTGTTGGAGAGCCATGACGAATATATGATCATCAGCGGAGGAATGAGTTACATAGTTCCTACGGTGATGCAACAATTGAAGGAATTCGGTCTCAAAGAGGATCGCATCAAGAAAGCGCTGATACTTCATGCTCACTTTGATCATATCGGCATTGTGCCTTATTTGCGTCGAACCAATCCTGGAATCAAGGTCTATGCTTCCGAACGGGCTTTCGAGATTTTATCGAATCCCCGCGCCATCGACACTATCAATGATTTCGCCCGCGGTGTGGCCGCCAGGATGGGAATGGATGAAGTGTACGCAACTTATGAACTGGATTGGACGCTCGGATTAAAAGGCGAAAAAGTGTGCGAAGGTGACACGATCAAAGTGGGCGACATGAAAGTGCAGATTTTTGAAACACCCGGGCACTCGTCCTGTTCGATTTCAGCATACGTGCCGCAACTCCGAGCCTTATTTCCATCCGACGGTGGGGGAATTCCGTATAAAGACAAGATAGTTCCTGCCGCGAATTCAAATTACACCCTGTATAAGGAAAGTCTGAAAAAACTGAAGGCGTTACAGGTTGAATACATGTGCGCAGACCATTTCGGATACGTTTACGGCGATGAAGCACGCGATTATATGGCACGATCCCTTGAAGCCGCGGAAGAAGAGTACGCGATCTACGAGAAGATCTATCGTCGCACGAGAGACATCGAGGTTGCAGCCCGCGAGGTGGCGACAACCTTTCTGGCTGCGAATCCTGATTACTTCCTGACTTTTGACATCTATCTCGGGATATGCCGCCAAACAATGAAGCACATTGCACGAAATGTTGACGGCCCCCATTGAAAGCGCCCTATTGGTAACTCCTCAGTTACGGGCGGAACGGTCATCAGTGCCCCGAAGGGGCAACCCAACAATAGCCGTGGGTGAAAACCCACGGAAATAGGGCACAACTCCCACTCACGGCCCTGGAGGGGTCGCCCTAGGCAGGCGAAGAAGCACGTCTTTGGGCGACCCCTTCGGGGCCGTTATTCATGTTGAGGGAGTTCCCGGTCCACGGGTTTGCACCAGTGGCTACTATTGGTACGCCCCTTCGGGGCTCAGAATTGTCACATCCCCCGCGTAACTGAATGGATGCCTCCATTGGGTTATTAAGAATTGACACTATCGCGTCTTCGGCACTATCGTAAATCCCAAGAAATTTGCACACAGGAGACGTATAAGTGTGACAACCGTCCACGTTCAAAGCATTGGCGATAAGGCCGTGCTACCGCAGAAAGATCTTGATCGGCTCGTAAATCTGGCGTGGCAGCATGAAGAAATCGAGGTGCAAATGCACGAAGACGATGTACCGACTGTGGGCGTCATGCGCATGGCGGAACAGGGCGGGTCATTTGATTTTTGGATGGAAGCCGGCGAGGATATCTACTCGGCAGAGGATGGTGAGCCGGTGTGACATCCGAAGCGCTTTCGAGGACAGTGGTTGCGAACCGGAGATTTTCATGAAGAATCGACACATTCCCAAGATCACAAAGCAATTGCTCGCAGTCATTGTGATATTGGCGCTTTTGCCCTGGATTGGGATCGCAGCCGCCACCGATACACTCCACGAGAATCTCATAATAGCGGTAAAACTAGGCAATGCAGAGCAGGTAAGGACCCTTCTGGAAAAGGGCGCGCATATCAACTCAAAGGATGAGAATGGCTCGACCGTGCTCATGGTTGCTGTCGAGGAAAGTAATCCGGAGACGATCAAGCTGCTGATTGACAAAGGCGCTAATGTCAATGTGATGAACCAATATGGTTGGACGGTCCTCATGGAGGCGGCGTGGACAGGTAAGATTGAGGTTGTCAGCCTGCTCCTCGAGGGCGGCGCCGATGTGAACACAAGGGACAAATTTGGCAGAACTGCCCTCACAAGGGCTGTTGAAATGGGTCATGCGCATATCGCGGAAGTCCTCCTCGATAAGGGAGCGGATGTAAACGCAAAGGAGATTGGGGGCTGGGCGCCAGTAAATACAGCCGCGTTGAGGGCGGACGTCAAGATGGTGAAGCTGCTTGCGGCTCACGGAGCTGAAGTGACGTTGCCCATTGCCGCTATGCTTGATGACAAGAGAGAAGTGCGCCGTCTTCTCGACGGTGGCTCAGATATTAATGGCAAGTATGGCCGCACGCCTCTCATGTGGGCTGTCGCTGTCGGCGACAAGGAAACGGTCGAATTGCTCCTTGAAAAGGGGGCTGATGTCAACAGACGAACCGCCTCCGACGGAACAGCGCTGATGGATGCTGCCGGCACTGGGGGAGCTAATGTCGTAAAACTGCTTTTAGACAAGGGCGCTGTTGTAAATGCAAAGCGCAAGAATGGCAGGACCGCGCTCGATGGAAGCAGTCAGGACAGGAACTACCGAAACGGTGAAGTTGCTTCTCGAAAAAAGGGCAGACGTCAACGCAACCGACGATCAGTTTGTAACACCACTGATGTGGGCTGCCTTTACTGAGCGAGCGGATGTCGTAAAGCTTCTCCTCGCGGCAGGCGCCGATGTCAAAACTGATGTCAAATATCGGGGCACCGCAGCGCTGGGGATCGCTCGTATGAAAGGAAACAAAGAAATAATGGAAATTCTAAAGGCGCATGGAGCGAAATAATGGAATGAGACTTCGATCTTAACAACTGCAAGGAGCCGGCCTTTGTCGCCGGCAGCGGTCGTGAACAGCGTGCCAAGTTGTGCCTCAATAAAAGAACGGAAGGTCCCGATAAGCAGGGCCACTCGGGAGGAAATCATATGAGATGTGTTTGCCTGTTCCTGGTGATCTTGGTTGTATTGGGCATTGTTATCATTCCGAGTCCAGGAAGAACCGACATGGGTCCGCTTCAGATGTCGGGAGGAGGCGCCACGCTGAAGTCTCCTGATCAGGTACATTCGGATGGATTTACAAGAGGTGACGATTCGATTACGAAAAATGACCTATGTCGTTGATGCTGTTTTTCATTTCTTCAATACAGGGAGCAGGACCACTGAATGGGTCGGCTTTCCTAGACGAGGGGACGTTGGGGATTTCGTTAGATTCGATGCATGGCTGGACGGCCAGAAGGTCGACATGTCTGAGGAGCGCGATCGGACCTCCAAGCTCCCAAAACCCCACCGATGGCTCGTTCACCGAATTACATTTCCACATCACGCGGCAAGGACAATTCGGGTTAGCTATGAGGCAGATTACAACTCCAAAGATAGTCAATACCTGGCGGCGGTGTACGAGTATGGGACCGGCGCGGATTGGAGGGACGTCATTGGATTGGCAGCTTTCACAATAGACGGCACGGAGATAGGAGGGATAAAGAATTTCAGCTTGAACAGGCTTCCTCCTTCTGCTCGAAAGATGATCACAGAAAACGTGATCAGATTCGAGATGACGGACTTAAAGCCGTCGCCTCATGACGAGTTGAGAGTTAGTTTCGATTTGGCAAAGATCGCTCCTTAAGATCCAAATAGCCGAAACCGGAATCGGAAAGGAACATTGTGCATTAGCGTCTAAAAAAGGCGAAAAAATCTTTCGGATAAGTCCCGGTCAAATAACGATCCGGCGTGCTCTTATCCTGAAGCGGCGATAATCCGAGCTTATTGACTATTTTCCCTGCTTCGTCGGTATAATAGAGAACTCCCACGGCGTTTCCCGGATTGGCGTCACCGTGCATACCACGAACACAGCCGGCGAGCACCAGTGCTTTGGCGAGATCAACCGTGCTGATATGATGCCCGACGGCAAAGACCAGGTTCCCGTCAGGGCGTATACCAAAGGCGCTGCGAGTGGCCAAGAACCACAAATCGCCGGAAGTAACATTAAGTTGTTGAGTTGTCTGTTCTCCCCAATAACCGCCGGGAACGGTTATCACCGGCTGATCCTCATTCAGCAAAGCGCCAAATCCGATCTCAGCAGAAACGAGCCTCCCATTCTTCACGACGGAGGTTACCACCTTGCCTTCTTTCACGATCAAATGCAGTAACTGGCGTGCGTCTCGAACCTGGGCCAATGGAATCTCGTCACTCCATTCCAGGACATCTACCGAATCATTCTTGTAGACCACTATTGTCGCAACACCCGGCTCCATTTTCTTCAGGACTTGTCCGTTCAGGATTATTCCGCCTTTGCCTGCATGCTTGGTTTGCCAAAGCGCGTTGGTAACGGCCAGCAGTCTGCAATGATCGCCGGCTCGATGCACGAGACGGAATCTTTCCGGTATTGCTCGGCAGCTCCGAGATATAGTCTTGGCGAGATGTGCTTCATATTGAGAAGCATCATATAAACTATCGAGTTGGGGAAATTGTCGCTCGGTCGGTAAAACGTGCGATAAACAAGGGGAACGGCATCATGCCCGCCGGACAAGTCCTCCTTTATCCAGACCCCCTCATTCGGCATTTTGGGTTCGGCATATAGCGGGGGAATATTTTTGACGGCCACGAATCTGTTCGATTCGCCCCGGAAAACCTGCAGACAAGATCCTCTCCAGTGACGCGGGGACGTGCGATCCCGGTCCTAGAATCCCTCCAGTCGGATCGATTTCAGACCCAAAAGCCGGGGACGAAAATCTGAACAAATACAGCAATTGTTGTTAGCCGGAAAGCGAGTCTTATGGAATTCTTCAAATCAGCCTTTCCTACAAACCTTGCCCCAAAGACCGCAAAATGCCCGCTTGGAAGAATGCGTCATATATTTGACGTATGGAGCGAGTGACTCTGCGATATTCATTTATCAACAATTCATCTCCTGTCCTCGCCGTATCCCAATCTGACGACGCGAGGCCTCTTAATTGTTCCCCGTCAAGCGGTATACGGTCAACGCTTCGATGCTTCATAAGTCGGAGACGATCCTCGAGACCGCTGAGGAAACGATATCCTGAATCCAATGCAAGAAACTTATCTTCTGAAATCAGAGCATTTCCTCCCTCAAGGCCGACAATGCCTCGAGCGTATTGTGCTTTATTATAGAAGGCTTTCGCCAGGAATGCTTGAGAATATTCGCTTGTACAAAGAATTCCACGTCCACAAGTCCCCCTGGCCGGTCTTGAGGTCTACATGGAGTTCATCCTCGAGGGCCAGCTCAGTCTCCATGCGTTTCCTGAGTCTTGCTATCTCCTGGATGTCTTCCTCGGATAACTCTGTCCGCAGAATACTGTCGCTGCACGATCTTGTCTATTTCCGTTGCCAAACCTCGTCGAACCCGCGACAGGACGCGCCTTAATCAACGCCTGTTTCTCCCAAAGCTGTGACGCGGTCCGATGATATTCCCTGAACGAGGAGATGGAAGAGACGAGCGGTCCCTGGTTTCCCGATGGTCTCAAGCGAGTGTCCATGGCATAGACTGTGCCTTCGGACGTCGGAGTGGTAAGGATGGATATAATTCTGTGCGCCAGTCGAGTGAATATCTCGTGGATGGAATACCGGCCGACTTCTTCCACCGGCGGATCGTAGACAAATACTACGTCCAAGTCGGACATATAGGTCATTTCCATGCCGCCGAGTTTGCCCATTCCGACGATCGCCAGCGGTAGCGGGTCGAAGAAATCGAGCGCTCCCATCTTGCGGCTCATTTCCTTGACCGCAATTTCCATTGCCCCCTGAAGACAGACTTCCGCCAGTTCCGTTAACGCCCTGCGAGCAGTCTGCGAATCAATCTCGCCGGAAAGCTGGTGAACGCCGATAGTCAACATCTCCTCATGTTTAAGGATTCTCAGCACATCGAGTTCCGTTTCCAGGTCTTCCGCATAGGCCAGGCGTTCCGCCAGATGGTTCTCCAACAATTGCTTTTCTCTCGGACACTCGTAAGCCCCCCGTGCGATGAGGGAATCAATCGCCTGAGGGTGCCGGATCAAGAGGTCGGTAAAAAAGCGGCTTTCACCCAGAATTTTGATGAGAAAACGAACTGTAGGCTGGGTTTTCCAAAAAGGTGGAGAAATAGCCTGAAGTCGATTGAAGCGCGTCTATATAGCTGTCAAGCGCCACCAGGGCTTTGCTCGGTTCCGGGACCTTGGCTAGTTCTTCGATGAAAACAGGGGCCAGATTCTGCAGGAGCCGTCTGCCTTTTTCCGAGGCAGTTTTCTGTCGGCAGGCTGAAACAGTTTCCTTACAAGAGGATAGGAAACATGCGGGTCCTCAAATCCAAGTTCCTGTAAGATTGCGCATGTTGCATCTTCGTTATGGATAATTGTGGCAAGGGTTCGCACTTCCCGGGAGAGCCGTTCCACTATCTCCTCGCCCGACTGATAGAGCAAGCTGGAGAAAAGTTCTTCAACCATGCCCCGATGCTTCTCCAGATCCGAGAGAAAGGATTTCAGTGCGTCTTCTCCATAACCCATGTTCCGGGCCAATTCCTCTTGCTCCTCGGGAGTGCGCGGAAGCTCGTGGGTCCTTACCTGATGGTTTATTTGAATCCGGTGTTCGGTTTTACGGAAAAATAGATATGCGTCTCTCAAATCGACCATCGTCTTCTTTTCAAGCAAGCCGGATCTCGTGCAGAAGCGCCAGCGCTTCCAGAGTGCTTTGCGAACGAACACGCGGGGTGTTGCCTCCGTTGATGAGTTGCAGAGTCTGGACGAAAAATTCGATTTCCCGAATGCCGCCTTGTCCCAGTTTAATGTTGATTCCGGGTTTGCTCCTGATTTGAGCTTCAATCCGGGATTTCATCAACCGCATGTCTTCGAGGGTGGAATAATCCAAATACCTCCTATAAATAAATGGTTCGAGTTCCTTGAGGAAATCCTCTCCAAGCTCGAAGTCGCCAGCCAGCGGGATCGCCTTCATCAGAGCGGCTCTTTCCCAGGTCCTGCCCCAGCCTAAGTAATAGTCTAGAGCGTTGGTCATGGAAGGCACCAGCTCTCCCTTCTCACCTTCCGGCCTGAGCCTCAGGTCGATCCTGAATACAAATCCATCTTCGGTGATGTCAGAAAGGGAACGAGTGACGGCCGTGGTCAGCGACTCGTAAAATTGCGACAACATTGATGCTTTTTGGGCCGTCGGTGAGCCCTTCCTCAGGCTCCCGGAAAAAAATCAAATCCAGATCGGAAGAGAAATTCAGCTCATCGACCGGAGATTTTTCCCATTCCGATCACAACAAGCCCCATTCTGTTTCTTTCAACTGGCGGCCTGCCGTGAATGGCAGCAAGACGATTCCAATGGAAACTGTGGCAGTCTGGACTGATGCAGCCGCCAAATCCGAGAGTTCGCCCATAACTTCCTGAACATCCGCCAACCCGGCGAGATCGCGGCATCCAATTCGGAGAAATTCTTCTTCTTTGTAAAGCCGCAGAGCACGGTCAACTTCGCTGACATCATTAAGCCCATCGATCCGATAACGAAGCTCTCGCTCCATCATTGAACGAATCTTCCGCTCCATGTATCCGTTATGGAGAAACACCGCTTCCATCGAAGGATGGGCGGCGCAGGAGGATCGAAAACAAAAATCTCGAGCCGGTAGATCGTAGCCAAGAAGATTGGGAAAATTGCTGTGGTCTCTTTAGAATTTCCTTGACGACTGGAGCCGCCTATCTCCGGAAAGCAGATCATCAAGTCGATTGGCAGCGCTTCGAGGATTGCATGAAGCGCACAATGCTCCCAGGAGATCATCCGAATCGGTCGTGGACAATGCGGAAAGAAAGGCCAGCAGCCGGGGACATTGAGCCTGTGATATAGTTGGGATAGAATCTTCGGAGGTCATGTCATTTGAGTCGTTCGTGTTTTTGCAGAGTCAAGGCCTTAGCCGGATCACAGGCTGGATCAGATCCGGCAAAGAATCCTCTTCGGAGATTATAGCAATATTTAGATCTCGAAGGTGGCCGTGACTACTCCGCAGCCGCTCTGCCAAGACCCTTCAATGTCCACGCGGCGAATGCCGCATGATGGGCTGCCTTCTTTGAATAAGATCAAGGCCGGTGATACCAGTTCCACTACTCGCATGCGTTTCATCTGCGGCACGCAGAAAAAAAGATGTTCTGTCGATACCAGTTTTATCAATTAATCGAGCCCGTCCCTCCTAATACCGCAGCCCCGTCCCCTCCAACGAAATGGCATGGAGGGCGAGGTATCCCGAGTCCACCCAGAATCTCGGGACATACCGGCACGAGCATTGCTGGTTCCGCGATTTCTCTCAACTGAGGGTGAGGTTTGGCCGTACCGTCATAACGAGTGTGTAAACCGGCCAAACAAGCGCTGATTATAATGCGAGGTTTGATCATCATATCTTATACGTGATGAAAGAATTCATGACAAATGTGCCATCTGGCTCGGCAGGGACGTTGGGCACTGCTGAGATCCGAACCTGCGTAAGCGACGGCTCTCCAGGTCAAGCCGATCGACTTCAATCACTCTGACCAGCGCATGGCATACAGCGGTTCACTACACTAATACTATTGCTTCCCCGGTTTTCGGGCGAGACCGGACTTCGCCTATAATCCGGGTTTCTATTCCGTGGTGTGTCCAGTATTTCCAGGACGGTGTCCGCATGATCCTGGGGCACCGTGATAATAAAACCGATGCCCATGTTGAATGTTCGGAACATATCATTGTCATCCAGCCGCGCTTCTCGACGGATCAGATCGAAAATGGGCGGTGTCTGCCACGAGCCTTTCTTTATGACTACGCTGCATGAGTCCGGCACCACTCTCGGGAATATTTCCAATGAAGCCACCACCCGTGATATGAGCCATCGCGGAAATCGGAGCGGACTTTAGCGCTTCCAGAATCGGCTTGACATAAATGGTGGTGGGAGAAAGCAACTCTTCACCCAGTGGCTTGCCCAGTTCCGGCAGATAGCGTCCATCTTGTACGCGCAACGTTCAATCAGGACTTTTCGCACAAGGCTGAAACCGTTGCTGTGCAAACCGGACGACGCCAGCCCCAGCACAACATCTCCAGGTTTCATTTTGGATCCGTCCATGATATTCGGAGCGGTCTACCATGCCCACGCAAAATCCGGCCAGATCGTATTCGCCGGGCGAGTAGAAATCCGGCATCTCAGCCGTTTCTCCGCCAATCAACGAACATCCGGCCTGTTCGCATCCGTTGGCTATCCCGGAGATCACCGAACGTGTCGTTTCAGGCTCAAGACCTCCTGTGGCGAAATAGTCGAAAAAGAACAGGGGCTCAGCTCCGGTCACTACGATGTCGTTCACGTTCATGGCCACCAGGTCGATGCCGACACTGTATCATGCACACCCATGAGGAATGCGATTTTGAGCTTGGTGCCGACTCCGTCCGTCGCGGAAACCAGCACCGGATCTTCATAGATCTTTCCATTCGGGCTTGAAACATGGCGGCAAATCCGCCCATCGGCCCCATAGACCTCCGGCCGAAACGTGGAGCGCATTCGGTCGGCCAAAGAGCCGATAATTTGATCCGCAAGCTCCACATCAACACCGGCATCCTTATAGGTGATCTTTTCAGTCATTTCAGGTAACTGCTCCCTGATTTCTGAAACTCAAATCTTTGGAAATGTCCGCTGCCATGGCCTGGATTTGGGCCCTGAGCTCGGCTTCATCCACGGTGATGACTCGACCTTGTCTCACTATGATTTTTCCGTTGACAATTACATCGCGAACATCCGATGCCTTAGCAGAATATACAAGATGAGATATTGGATCGTACAACGGGGTCAAGTGAGGTCTGTTCAGAGCTATAATTGCCACATCGGCGTTTTTGCCGGGATGGAGCGAACCAATTTTGTCTTCCATTCCCAATGCTTTCGCTCCCCCGATGGTTGCCATGTGGACAACCGTGCGCGCGGACATGGACTTCAGGATTTCCTGAAATCAGCTTGCCCATAAGCGACGCGGACCGCATCTCTTCAAAGAGATCCAGATTGTTATTGCTGGCGGGTCCGTCGGTTCCGAGTCCAACCACAGCGCCCATGATTTAGCAGTTCCTGCACTCGAGCCGCTCCGGATGCAAGCTTCATGTTGGCCTCAGGGCAATGGACCGCAGCAGCGCCGGATTGAACGCGAGAAGCGCTTTTCATCATCAGTGAGATGTATGGCGTGGACCGCTACGAGGCCTTTCTTAAGAATTCCGATGTTCGCTAGATGTTCAATCGGCCGCGATCCGTATTTTCTCGAAGATCTCATCAACCTCCCACTCGGTTTCGGCAACGTGCGTGAAAAGCAAAAGCCCTTGTTCCGAACAGATTTTCTGCTGCAGCCAAAAATGTGTCCGGGACCGCACAGGTATGCGGAATGGCAGAACAGGGCAGGGCTGATCAATGAATTTTTCGGACATGCTGAGAGGAACTGCTCTACCCGGGACTTCCAAGCGCCGGGAACAAGGCAATCACGCGTAGTGACATCCAGAATGCCCTGCGCCACCACTGCTCGGAGCCCAACATCAATCGTCGCCCGGGCGGCTTCTTCCATGTGGAAATACCCATCGGCAAATGTGGTGATTCCCCCAAGCGCCATCTCCACTGCAGACAAGCTTGGTCCCCAGGTACACGAATTCCGGCCCCGCGTGCCTGGTCTCTGAAGGAAAAATGTAATCGTTCAGCCATCTTCCGAGCGGCAAGTCGTCCGCCAGGCCGCGGAAAAGGCTCATGGCGGCATGCGTGTGGCAGTTGATCAAGCCCGGCATGATCAGACAGTCGGAACAATCTATAACTGTATGGTTTCCCTGAATGTTCTTCTTTGGTCACATTCACCTGAGCCAGTCGATCGTCGGAGATCACTGTCATGCCATGAGGGACAGCCTGGCCGTTGGCCGGATCGGCAAGAATAAGACCGTTTACCAGGATGATATCGGACAAATTCCTCAAATTCCCTTCATAGCGTCGAAGTGTCTCTTCCACCAGGGCAGCGAGTTTGGGCTCAGCTTTTCGAGCATTGGCGATTACCTTTTCGACGGATACAGGTTCCATAGCATCCGGCAGGTTCACATTTGTAATCGCGGCCAGCGCTAGGGTCCTAAATTTCACTTGCGTAGCGACAATGACTTCCGGGACCGTGCTCATCCCCACCGCGTCGGCCCCGAGCATTCTCAGCATTCTTGTTTCCGCGGGCGTTTCCAGGTTTGGCCCTTCAACCCACGCGTAAACGCCTTGCCTGAGCGGGATGTTCAAATCGGCGGCGACAGTCTCGGCCAATTCTATCAATTCGTGGTCGTACGGCCGGCTCATGTCAGGGAACCTGTCTCCCAGGCCGGGTTCGTTGATTCCTCTCAGCGGGCTTTGTCCAGGCAGATTAATATGATCCGTAACGGCCATTACGTCGCCGGCTTCGTAATCGGGGTTCAGGCCTCCGGCCGCGCTGTTGATTACAAGAACACTCGCTCCGAGTTCCCGCATGATACGAACGGGCAGGGTAACCTGAGATAATGAATAGCCCTCGTAATAGTGCAGTCGCCCCTGCATGGCAACTACATTAACGCCTCGGAGGGTCCCACAGACCAGCCGGCCTTTGTGCCCCTCGACCGTTGACACAGCAAAGTTAGGGATCTCCTCGTACGGAATTACTTGCGCCACATCAATGCGTTCGGCGAGGCCTCCCAACCCGGTTCCGAGAATGATGGCCGCATCGGGTTCGAAATCCAGCCTGGCCCTCAAATACTGAGTAGCCTCTTGAACCGCCTTGAAGATATTGTTGATCAATGCGCTTTACCTCTATGTTTGGATGAGTATCGTGGATAGGCGCAGGTTCAAGTCAAGAAACGTTTCCCAGACTTCTGGGTTGCTCAAGCCTTTAGCTTTGTGGGGCAGGCTTTCCAGCCTGCCATGTATTGATGTCGAGCAATCGGCAGGCTGGAAAGCCTGCCCCACAAGAATCATGGATGCCATGGATTTCTCTTTTTCTCTTGACAGAACTGCTCGCCTTCGTGCCATTCTTGTCGTGGCATAGAAGGAAACCGGCTCCCGGCAGGACCGACTTATAAGGAGATTGAACCATGACAAAAGGCGTGCGGACGATCTATCGCACCCCGTCGGCCTATTATTATCCTTTGCTCATAAAGCAGCTTTTGCATAACGTGCTTCGCTACGCGCCGGAACAGGAAATAGTTTACCGGGATGTGGCGAGGCTCTCATATCGAGAGTTTTACGGACGAATCCATCGGTTGGCTTCCGCTCTGACTGCTTTGAATATCGGTCCGGGGGATACGGTCGCTGTTTTGGATTGGGATTCGCACAGATACCTGGAGCTTTTCTTTGCCGTGCCGATGATGGGCGCCATATTGCATACGGTGAACGTAAGGCTGTCACCCGAACAGATCCTTTACACCATGAACCATGCCGAAGATACAGCAGTCTTGGTCCACGAAGATTTTCTCCCAATGATCGAAGAACTGGCCGGCCGTTTGCCCACGGTCCAAACGTACGTGCTGCTCAAGGACGGTCCTGAATGGCCAAAGACTTCGCTTCCGATCGCAGGGGAATACGAAGAAATGCTGGCTCGGGCGGACGACAAGTTCGACTTTCCTGATTTCGATGAGGATGCCCAGGCAACTACATTCTACACGACCGGCACCACGGGGGATCCGAAAGGTGTCTATTTCAGCCATCGACAGTTGGTCTTGCATACTTTGTCCGTCAGCCTCGCTGCGGCAGGATACACAAGCCCTGGTCGGTTTCATTCCGCGGATGTTTATATGCCGATCACGCCTATGTTTCACGTTCACGCGTGGGGCTTCCCGTATGTGGCGACTCTCCTGGGAGCAAAACAGGTCTATCCGGGCAGGTTCGACCCGGAAAAAGTTCTCGGGCTGATAGCGAAGGAGAAAGTGACCTTCTCGCATTGCGTCGCGACTATTCTTCACATGTTGATCAATCATCCTCTGGCAAAGGAAATCGATCTGCGCGGCTGGAAGATCAACACGGGCGGTATGGCTCTGCCCAGAGGTTTGGCTCGGCAAGCTCTTGAAATGGGGATAGAAGTCTTCCACGGATATGGGATGTCCGAGACTTGCCCCATCCTGACATTGGCCACTCTCAAACCAGGCATGACATCATGGGACACGGAACGCCAATTGGACATTCTTACAAGAACGGGCTTCCCATTACCGCTGGTGAACCTGAGCATATTAGATGAAGCAGGCAAGCCTGTAGCGATGGACGATAAATCGCCCGGAGAAATCGTTGTCCGGACGCCTTATTGCACCCAGGGATATTTTAAGGACCCGGAACGTTCGGAGGAGCTTTGGCGGGGCGGTTCTCTGCACTCCGGCGACATTGCGGTAATGAACCAAGAAGGTTACGTCCTGATCAGCGATCGACTCAAAGACGCCATCAAGACCGGCGGGGAGTGGATATCATCTCTGCAATTGGAAAGCCTGCTCAGTCAACACGAGGCAATTTCCGAAGTCGCCGTGTTCGGCGTGCCGGATGAAAAATGGGGCGAACGGCCTTCGGCCCTGATAGTCCTGAAAGCCGGCTATAGTAAGCCCGTATCCGAAAACGATTTCCACGATTTCATGCAACAATTTGTCAGCCAGGGAATCGTCTCGAAGTGGGCAGTTCCTGACCGATTCAAGATCGTAGACGAAATCCCCAAGACCAGCGTGGGGAAGATCAACAAGAAGGTGATCAGGCAAGAATACAAATAGTCGTAAGACTTCACCGCTGAGAACGCAGAGAACACGGAGAGGGTTCCATCTCGTTCCCAGCCCCAGCCTGGGAATGCCGAATCGTCGGGGCTCTGCTCCGACATCCTTGCCCTGCCAAGGTGGCGAACACCTGACAAATACTGAAGGTGGAGCGCTTACCTCAACGGTTTACAAGTTGATTACGAAACTTTCAAAGATGAGGAGAACCGGGCCTGCAGATGTGTGAGGATGAAGAAAGCCGCGTGAGCTGCATTCGGGCAGGCGCTCCCTGATGGATGAAATCAGCGCTAAAGGCGCGGGAACGACTCAGGCCGCTCCGACTTTCATGTAGTCGCACGGTCGCCGGAGTAGACAACCTGACCGGACTGATCCCGTATCTCGAAGATTACGTGCGCATGCTTGCTGTAGTCGACCGTCGCCCATGTGAGGTTACGAAGGACCTTCGCTGGAGGGGGATCGGCAAGGAAGGCTCGGTCCTCAAGTCGCAGCAACGAGCCTCCATACAGAGAGACCACCTGCACCGGACCGCTGGTTTAAGATACGTGGAATCGCGAAGATCTCTCCGCACGGGACGTTCGCGTTGGAACACATGAATCCCGCCTACAACGAGCCCGAAGAATAGGCCCGTCGCAGCCAGTATAATTGGTAATAATTTTGGGCTAGTAGGAGACGACATTGCCAAATACAGTACTACTGCAGGGATCAAGAAGAATGCCATGCCGCAAGCCATTATAATCGCTGTTATGCGCCGCCAACGCGCGACCTGGCGGATGAAGGCGGCGGATGTCTCTGGTGTGACGGGCAATTCGACAGTCGGAGAGTGTGGGAGTGGCGCTGCTTTAGTGCCTATCTCACCTGTGGCGGAGGCTGGTTCCTGCTGCCTGATGCCTTTGCCGTAGGTCCTTAATTTCCAGCCCATAGCGATCACCCCTGCGGCTACCAGGAAACCCAGGACTAAATCCTTGCCTCCGCCAAGCAGCGCCAGAAGCAAGAGAATCTCTAAGACGAGCCCGACGATCATTAGAACCAAACCGGAGATTCGCATGATTACGCCACTCCTATGTGTAGAGACATCCCGGGATAGAGTTTACTCGGCATTTTCCTATGCCTGGACACTGGGAGGCAGTAAACGAAGAAGCAGACCTGCCTGTTCCACCAGTTGCTGAACGTAACCTAGTCGGTCTGCGCCGGATTCTACGTCCATATGACACAACCCGTTGCACGCGGCCTTCGTCAGCTATCAAAGATCTCTGAAATGGCAATAACGCCAGATAATCGGGGCAGGCGCTTGTCAGCTTGCCCGTTCCGCGAGAGACCTGTCATCTCCCCCAGTTCCTCAAGCAAATCCCAATATTTTTGGTGAATCATATTCCTGTCAAATTCCGAAAACTCCCGGAGCATTCTTTCCTGTGCTTCCACAGTGAAGTAATGATTTCCATTGTGGGCAAATTGGGGGCAGCGCTGGGGTGTTCGTGTCACGTCGGGCCTTTTCCCAACAAATACATACTATTCCGTCGGTTGAGAGTCAATTGAAAAAGCGGTATTGGGCCAGTGTGCTCTGATCCTTGACCAAGAGAACAGACCAATACATAATACTCGGTGACCGGCCATACCGGGACGGAGGTTTGCTCGCCTAGTCAACGACAGTGGCGGTTTAAAAGTCTCGGGAAAATGGAAACGACTTTGGCTTACAGCGGAAGCTCTTAGACTTCGGGGCTATTCGGCTCTACTCCAAGTGGGCTTCCAATTTGTGACCAAGGCGAAGCGAGAGAGAATTACCATTCACGGGCTGTGAGGTGATATTTGGCGATAAAGGTGGGGGTCGTACGTGACCCCAGATTCCTCGAACATAAGCCGAGTCTTATTCATCCCGAGAGCCCAAATCGTCTCAGGGCGGTATACCGGATGCTGGAAAAGGACTTTCCGAATGGCCTTACAATCATACAGCCGGAATTAGCCCTGCTCGAACACCTGGAACTGGTGCACCCACCGGCCTACATCGGGCAGATTCTCGCCACAGCGGACCGAGACTTCACCAATCTGGCCCCGGACACTCAGGCCAGCTCCAAAACTTATTTGGCGGCGTGGCTGGCGGTGGGCGCTTGCATCGATGGATTAAAGGCTCTTTTAAACGGGAGTTGCCGCGCGTGTTTTTCCCTGGTGCGGCCCCCTGGCCATCATGCTTTGCCTGATCGCGCGGGCGGCTTTTGCGTATTCAACAACTTGGGTATCGCCGCGCGTTACGCAATCGAGGAACGTGGTTTTCAAAGAATACTGATAGTCGATTGGGATGTGCATCATGGTAATGCGCTTCAGGATTTGTTTTACTCGGACAAAAGGGTCTTGTATCTCTCGTCTCATTATATGGGGTGGTACCCGCACACGGGTGATTGGGAAGAAACAGGTGAAGGCGAAGGGGCCGGGTACAATGTGAATTTGCCTGTTCCAAAAGAATTGGAAGACGACGATATTATCCATATCTATCGTGATATACTAAATCCGATAGTAAGGCGGTTCAAGCCCGAGCTGATCCTCGTCGCAGCGGGCTTTGACGCGCATGAACGGGACCCTTTAGGCCGGACCCGCTTGAGCGAAAAAGCCTATGGCTGGCTGACCCAGATAGTTTTGCAACTGAGTGATGCTTCAAAAAGCGCTCCGATTCTGTTTGCGCTTGAAGGTGGATACGACAATTGGGCACTGGCTGCTTCCGTGCGAGAGGTCTTACGCGTGCTCACATTTGAAGGACGATTAGGCCGGATTCCCACTGTCAGAACGGCCAGAGGAGCGGCAGTCATCGAGAAAGCCCGGCAAATTCACGCTAAGTTTAAGGTCTGGACATCATAGACTATAATGCCTGTTATGAGGATCAATGATAAAGGCCCGAATCAAAGCGGAGAACCCTCAAGCCAATTTGAAATCGTACTTCGAAACCTACTCGAGTTTCTCATGGTCTGAATTCGGGAAGGAATTCTCGCGGGGGGAAGACGGCAAGGTAAATATCGTGGCTGAAGCGGTCGACCGCTGGGCCGATGACCCGGCCAAACGGGATATTCTTGCCCTTGTGTTCGAGAAAGCGGGCAAGATTCAATCCTTCAGCTATCTGCAACTGAAGGAAAAATCGGCCCGATGGGCCGGCCTGCTCTCGGTTCACGGTTTTAATCCCGGTGATCGACTGCTGCTGTTCCTGCCTTCTTGCCCTGAGATTTACTTCATAATGGTGGCTTGCGCCCGGCTGGGAGTGATCTTTTCCACCCTCTATACAACGCTAAATTTTGAAGAGCTTCAATGGAGAATCCGGAACGCTGAACCGCTCGGGATTGTTACACATCCGGACCTGATTGAGAGACTTCCGCCACAGACAAAGGAGGGCGTGAAGCATATGTTTCTTGTGGAGGCGACCTCGCCTGGCCCCAATGGCAGAGAGGTCGTGGTGGAAGCGGTGTTGGAGACCATGCCCAGGGAGTTCGGTAGACGGTTTCCGCCGGAGACACCTCTATATCTCCTCTATACCTCAGGTTCCACAGGCCCTCCCAAAGGAGTGATGCACGGTCATCAAGACATGGTGGGCCATCTGATGACCGGAAGATACGTCCTGGACCTTAAGGAAGAGTCGGTGGTCTGGACCGACGGCGACGCCGCCTGGGTCCCGGGAACTGTTTACGGCGCATTCACTCCTTGGCTCTGCGGCGCTACTGCCGTGATTCAGAGCGATCCGTTCTCCGCCTCAACCTGGTATCGCACCCTTGAAATGCATCGTGTCTCTACCTGGTACACGACACCCATGACCCTGCGCAGACTGATGGAGGCAGGGGACGACTTGCCCGGCAGGTATGATTTCTCACATCTTCGACACATCGCAACCGTTGGCGAAAACCTTCCGCCCGATCTTTTCTATTGGGCAAAGCAGAATTTGAAGCATTCACCGCATGACAACTGGTGGATGACCGAAACCGGTATGATTTGTATTGCGAACTTTCCTTCCGAACAAATCAAACCAGGGTCGATGGGAAGGCCCGTGCCGGGTATCGAGGCCGCTGTGGTTGACACCGAAGGCGAGGCCCTGCCCATACTAAGTTTGGGTGAACTGGCCCTCAAGATCGGATGGCCCTCAATGATGCTGTCAATCTGGCGCGATGAAGAAAGGTATTCTGCGTACTTCCGCAACGGATGGTTTTTGACGGGAGATATGGTCATCAAGGACGAGGATGGCTATTTCTACCACCAGGGGAGGAACGATGACCTCATAAAGGCCGGACAGGAGTTCATAGGCCCTTATGAGACCGAGCAGGTCCTGGACCAACATCCCGCTGTCGCAGAGGCAGCGGTTATTTCCAAAATGGCCGATCCGGGAAAAGTGACGCTGAAGGCCTTCGTGATCATTAGCAAGGGATTTACCGCGTCGGCTCGCTTGAACTTTGAGATCAAAGCATTCGTCAAGACAAACCTCCATTATCTCGTGCCACTCACCGAAATAGAGTTCGTGGAAGAGCTTCCCAAGACGCTGTCAGGCAAACTGCTCCGAAGAGTCCTGCGAGCCCGTGAACGTGGACTCCCGGTCGGGGATCCCTCGAAATTGAGAGAATAGGTTGTAGACTGTCTGCCATTTCTTTGTCTTCGTGGTAGCCCTGAAGCTCTTCGTTCCCGGGCTAGCGCTTGTCGGGAAAGCGAAGGACACGACCGATGCGATTCCCCCCTGCATCGAGTGCGAGGTCACCACATCCTAGGGAGACTGGATGTCCTGGCCGACTCGGAGTTTATCCTCGATTAAAGACAGAGAAATTCGGGTGGCTTCTTCCGTAAAGATCCTGCACTTTTGTCTTATATTGTTCTCTTTGAAGTATTTTTGGCCTTCCTCAGTGCCGAGATCGCAGCCGGTCAATTCCTTGCAGTTGGTCGATCCGAATTTTGAGCCGAATTCCTCCACAAGTTTCCTCACCATACTGTACGAATCCGGCCACCGATCTCCGTGGGCGCATTTCTGCCCGCGAACAGACCAATCGCCATGATGCCGCCACTCACCGCGCCGCACATGCCGCATGTCCTGGAAACACCCCCACAAAAACCGGTCGCTATTTTGGGTATGAAATCCGACTGTATTCCCTCGCTTTCCGCCACGGCGAGGAGCACGCTCTCCGCTCAATACATGCCGGATTCAAAGAGTTCGCCGCTTCGTTGCACAATTTTATCGATCATTTTTCCACCTGCGTTTCCGGGATGTTGTTCCTCGTTCATCGCTGGGAATGAATACTCTGGACTTTGCCATGCTATCAATAGGCACATGACCGGCAAGATGCCGGTCCTACTGGTCCTGTTGTAGTACCACTTGCTCAGCATCGGAACGAGACTAATCGCTCGCGGAATGACGGGTGACAGCGACATCGTGTCCTCATTTGCTAGCCCAGGAAGCCTGGAACGAGAATATAATAGGAGTTTTCGGAAAGGGGTTCTGGGAGGAAACCCTTTTGCAAAAGGGTTTCCCCCAGGAATCTTCTCTTCTCTTCCTCTTCCTGCTCTCGGCCTACTCCCTTCAGTTCTTTGATTTTTTCTTCCAGGGCCGGGACTACCTGGTTCAGGTCGGCCACGATACCGTATTGGGCGACTCTGAAGATCGGAGCCGCGTGCGTCTTTATTTACAGCTACGATCAGTGGAGAGCCTTTGATCCCGCCTACGTGCTGGAACGCGCCGCTGATCCCGAGGGCAAGATAGACCTTGGGTTTCACTTCGATGCCCGGAAGTGCCCACCTGATGGTATTTGGGTAGCAGGCTCTTGTCCACAATGGGCCTGGAACATGCGAGCACCCCGCCCATAGTGTCCGCGAGCGATTGGAACACATCCATGTCCGGCTCATCGCCAATGCCTCGACCGACCGAAATTATTATGTCCGCGGACGCGACGATCCACATCGCCCTTTTCAGCTTCGAGATAATTGAGGAAACGCTTCTTGAGCGGCTCGCCGCCCAAAGGCGAGGGGACCTTCTCAACGGATCCGGCAGCTCCCGGCCTGCGGAAGCTGAATTGGAAGAAACCGCCTCGGAGCGTCACTACAATATTTTCCGCATTCTTGAAGGATATAAGAGTGTTTACTTTATAGCTGTACATCTGGCGCCAGGCCAGTGGTTTGCCGTCCCGAACTTCGAATCCGAAGCAGTCCGTGGCAAGAGCCGCGTCCAGAACAACGCTCAGTCCGGGGGCAAGCTCGAGCACCGAGTTGGAATTGCACATTATCAGCATGAAAGGCTTACGGTCTTGCAGTATAGCTCCCAGAGCCTTGGTCAGCGGTCCTGAATTAAAGTTTCGAACGCTCGGATCATCGACTGCGATCACCTTGGGGCATTCTTTTGCCAATGCCTCGGCCATAGCGTCCGTATTGCTTCCGAGCAACAAACAGCTCAGCTCGACGCCCAGATCGGCCGCCAGCTTGCGTCCTGCTGCAATGGCTTCCCAGGTGGTATCTCTCAGTTGGCCTTTTCTGTGCTCGGCCAGGACAAATATTTGTTTCATCAGAGGATACCCCCTTTCTCCTTGAGTATCTCGGCAAGCTTCGCAGCCGCTTCTTCTGCGCTCCCCGAGATGATTTCAGCCCCTTCCCCTTCGGGCGGCATCACCATGCTCTCGATCTGAATTCTGGCTCCGGCGGCGCCTATCTTGGACGCATCTACGCCAAAATCCGCGGGTGCGGTAACAGGAATTTCGATTCCGGCGACTTTTCGGACCGCGCGAATGGACACAAAGCGAGGCTCGTTCAGGCCTGTCGCAACAGCGAGCAGGGCAGGGAGGTCCATCTCGATGGCCTCGTACAGACCGCCTTCCAGTTCTCTCCTGAATTTCACTTTAGCCGCCGTCGGCTCGATCCCGGAGACCAGGGTCGAAGAGGGAATGCCCAGCATCGCGGCGAGGAGCCCGCCCAGTGCGCCGGCGCAATCATCATCGGCCAATGTGCCGGTCAGAATAAGATCATGGCCTCGTCCTTTTATGAACTGCGCCAGAATATGAGCAGTCGCAAAACTGTCCGAGCCCTCACAGGAGTCATCCCAGAGCAGAAAAGCCTCGTCTGCTCCTCTGGCGAGGCATTCTCGGAGCATTTCTTCAGCGTCATCAGGGGCCACAGCGATGGCCGTTACCGTGCCCCCGACTTTCTCCTTTGATTCGAACGGCTTCTTCAATGGCGAAGCGGTCCCAATCATTCATGTCATAGTCCAAGGTATCCTTCTTGATATCTTTCCCATCCTTATCTATGACCAGATCTGCCTCTGAAGTGTCCGGCGTCCACTTCATGCACACAATGATATCCATTGGTCCTCCCACATAGATCGCGGAATTGATTCCAAATACCCATTCAGTTACGTTTGGCGGCGCAAGCTTTCACTTGCCAACGTCGCGGGCGTGAATGGTGGGACAGGCGTCTCGCCTGTCTATTATTGGTGGCCGGCAAGGCTGCCCGGACCTCGATCCCGGGGATGCCGGTCCATCAGCAATCTTCCTACTCCTAGCCCTTTCTTCGTGTAGGGGCGTCCCTCATGGGCCCCAAAACCGGGCAGGCGCGAGGGGCCTGCCCCTACAGCCGACGCTGTTGCGAGGTAACGAATTGGAGTTACCTTCTTTCCGCTCACAATAACACTCAAGTCAGCATGGAGCGGTCCGTCAGTTCCACCAAGTCGATGACCTCTATTTTGCCCTCATTTCCGGTTGTTTTTATTGCGTCTTCCAGGTTTATGAGGCAAAAGGGGCACGCGGTGACGATAACCTGAGCGCCTATTTCCTCGGCCATGCGGACTCTGCGCTCACCCATGCGTTCCTTTTCTTCTTCATTTTCATACCAGATCAACAAGCCCCCACCGCTGCAACAGAAGCTGCGGCTATACGAGCGCTTCATTTCCCTCAGATCAATTCCAGGGATGCTTCCGAGGACTCTGTCTCGGCTCGTGGTAAAGCCCGTTATGTCTGCCCAGATAACAAGGATCGTGGTATGTGACAGCTCGATCCCGAATGTAATCATTGGATAGCCTGATTTTCCCGTCTTCAATGAGCCGAGTCGAGCAACTGACTTGCGTGAATGATGGGAAAATGAGCTGCATAATCGTTCTTAATGGTATTAAACGCGTGGGGATCGAAAGTCACGATTTCTTTGAAATGACGGGCCTGGAATGCCTCGATATTCTTTTGGGAGACCTGCTCAAATAGCCCTTCTTCGCCGATTCTTCGGATTTCGTTGCCGGAATCGGTTTCATCCTGGCCCAGTATGCCGAAATCGCAACCGGTCTTGCTCATAATCCTGGAGAAAGCTCTTGATATCTCCTGAATTCTTGGGTCGAATGAGCCGCAACTATCCACGAAAAAGAGCAGGTCAGCGGAATCTTCGGGCTTCAGCTCTTTAACTTCGACGCCTTCGAGTCCGGCGGTCCATGCCGCTCTTTTGGCCTTGTTCCCTCCGTAAGCATTCCCCTTTTTCTTGATCTGTTGCATAGGCTTCTGGAGGGACTGAGGCATCAGGCCTTGCTCGAGGAGCCCTCGTCTCATATCGACTATCTTGTCTATGTATTCTATGAAAATAGGGCATTCTCGTTCACAAGCGCCGCACGTGGTGCAGGCCCATATTTCATTTTCCGTGATTATATCGCCCACGAACTCGATATCTTTCGGTTCTTCGACCGATCCGAATATAGGGAAGTATTTGTACGCGTAATCCCGCGCCTTTATGCTTATCATTCTAGGGGAAAGCTCCCGGCCGACCGCGTTGGCGGGGCAATTATCCGTGCATCGGCCGCAGTCCGCGCAGGAATAGAAATCCAGCATATGCTTCCAGGTGAATTGCTTAAAGCGCGTGACGCCGCACTCGGGCAAATCCATCCAGTCCGTAACTCCACACTGGACCGGTTTATTGAGCCCTTATCCAATTTGGCGAAAAATACGTTGGGAATGGCTGTTATCACGTGGAAGTGCTTCGAAGTCGGCAGGTAATTCAGAAAAGCCAGAAATATCAGTATATGAGCCCAATATCCGCCTGATGTGCAGATGATTCAACAGGCCCGGATCTGCAGGCATAAGCATGGCAGCCAAACTGGCTGCGGGGAAGAATCCGCCATGAAGACCTCCGGCGGTCTTCAATGCGCTCCCGTCGAAGATCATATCCGAAATCATCAGCGCGGAAACCAGGCCGAGAATAATGTATGCCTCGCCCTCATGCCCTTGACCGTGAGCGTGCGCATATCGCGCCGGTTTGAAAACCGCTCGACGAACAATGGCCACGATGCAGACCAGCAGCACTACACAGCACTGTATAGTCTTTGAGGACCTCGTATGAGAAACCAGCCGAACCGGTTAAGAAGGGAAGGTGAAATTGGGACGAAAATCCTCTGCCCAACAAAGTCAGCGAGCGCAAAGAGAGGATCATAAAACCCGCGAACAGGAGAATATGAATTATTCCTCCGACAGGATAGCGGGGCTGCCTGAACTGACCGAACCCGTACAAAAGAGTGAACCAGATGCGTTTGCCTATATCCGAAAACCGAGGATCGGGCATTCCCTGTCTTAAGAGTTGTATCCGGCGGAACATGATGAAGCCGAACAGCGCCAGGGCTACGATAAGCAGCACGAACGCTACAGCCGGCGCCGGGATACCGGCTAGCGCCACATCGGCCGGTTCACTAATAATCATCGTCAAACCTCAGTAAGGGATCTTTGCGATGGCCTCCGCAAAAAACCTGAATTCGGCTCAACTTATCAGGACCGCAAGAATCCGCGCCGGTTTGTCTCCATGCGCCCTGACCAAGTGAGTGGTCGAAGAATCATAGTAGATTGAGTCGCCAGGTTTCAAAACATCTCGGGCATCGTCCACGATGACTTCCATCTCGCCTTCCAGGACATAAATGAACTCCTGCCCGTCATGAGAGGAAGGCTCATCCGAGGACGCAGGATGAAGCGTCACTAGGAATGGCTCCATCAGCCGATCTTTCTTCCCCGGGCGCCAGAGAAACATACTCATATCCATGACTGGCCTGCTTCGCCTTGCCGAAACGTTGAACCTCAGAGCGCTGCCCAGCTCTCACTATGGTGAAGGACTTGTCACCAACCGAGATCATATCGGCCATCTTGAGAGACAGGACCTTGCTCAGTTTGATTACCTGGCCGAGAGGCAGCATAGTTTGTCCGGCTTCGACCTGTTCGAGTTCGCGTCTGAGGAATCCCTGTTTTCTGGGCAAGCTCTTGAATGGAAAAGCCCTGTTTCTCTCGCGCTGCTTTAAGGTTTTGGGCCGGCGTGACGGCCTCCTGCTGCTCCGCTTGTTCCTGTGCGGCCGCTACGGCCGCAGGGTCCGTGAGCAGATCGTCTCCCTTCTGATCGGAATATTCGTCCACTACTTCCCGAAAAGCTTCATAAACAGTCGCGTTCTTATCTTCAGGCATATTTCATCCTTTCAGGTGTCCTAGGAGGCGCCATCCTCCTCCGCTACGAACGGCGGAGCCTGACTGCGCTTCGGAGGGTCCGCCTCCTGCTCGAGCCGTTAACCGGACGGAAGGGCTACATCGATCTGCCGGGCACTCCGATGTTTCTTGCAATAACAATCCTTTGGACTTCGGACGTGCCTTCGCCTATATCGAGGAGCTTCTGGTTCCTGTAATGCCTTTCAGCAGGGTAGTCTTTCATCAGACCGTACCCGCCGTGGAGTTGTACCGCATGATTTGCGCATCGGTAATAGGTTTCGGAGCAGACCAGTTTCGCCATGGCCCCGTCCCGTGGGTTCATTTTCTTATTATCCATGAGCCAGCACGCTCTGTAAAGGAGCATCCTGGCCATTTCGATCTCGGTGAACATGTCCGCGAGCTTGAACGCGTTCACCTGGAAAGAACCGATGGGGCGACCGAATTGCTTCCGTTTCTTCGAGTAATCCATGGCAATCTCGAAAGCGCCCTTGAGCGCCTCCCAGACCCATGGCCGCGATGGAGAGTCTGCCTCCGTCAAGGGTCTTGAGCATCTGATGGAAACCTTCACCTCTTTTACCCAGGAGGTTTTCCTTGGGAACACGGCAATCCTGGAAAGTCAGTTGCCCGGTATTGGAGGCTCGCCAACACATTTTGTTGTGCATGGTTTCCGCGGTGAATCCGCGTGTCCCATTCTCAACCAGGATGCAGCTTACCTCGGGCTTCGCAGGATTAGAGAAATCGGTGACGCACTGGACTACGCAGACGCCACTGATATCCGAAGATGAGTTTGTGATGAAAATCTTACTGCCGTTGATGACCCATTCATCGCCGTCGAGCACCGCGTTGGTTTGGGACGCCCCCGCGTCGGAACCTGCTTCCGGCTCGGTCAGGCCGAAGGAAGCGAGTATTTTTCCCTTACATAGATCAGGCAACCATTTTCGTTTTTGTTCTTCCGTCCCGAAATAGTAAATGGGCGCAATGCCCAGCGAATTGCCTGCTGCGATTGTCGCGGCTTGGGAGCCGTCTATTCGTGCTATTTCTTCCGTGATAATGATGTAATTCAAGTACCCTACATCGCTGCCGCCGTACTCCTCGGAGACGAAACAGCCGAAGAAATCCAGCTCGCCCATTTTCCTGACCAGATCGAGCGAGAATTCCTCTTTGTCGTCAAGCTCTTGGGCTATGGGAGCAATTTCTTTCTCCGCGAATTCCCTGACGACCTTCCTGGTCAGCTCAGCGTCCTTGGGAAGATCAAAATTCATTCTCAACCCCCTTCGGCCGAAATTGAACAGTCGCACATTGATTGATGACGTGTTTGTGGGAGATCCCTATGTAGATTACGATCCGCAATGCCGTCAGCCTGGTCGGGTCGCGTCAAATGTTGCGCCTTCGAGCATGGGAACCGAAGACAAAATGGCCACCAGAAAAAAATGATTTCAAACGTGGATAAGGCTGACTTGCAGGACTCGAGATTCCCGCGAAACGCACTTTTGTAGCAGACCGACGGCTTTGTTGTCAAGCGGGTTACGGCGTTCGCGATCCAACACTCACGGTGGGCGCCCTTTTGGCGTAAGTCTCCGTGTCGCGGGAAAGCGTCCCCTGTGGACGCAGGTCACCCTCGGCTTCGTCAAAACGAGAATGACGGAAGTTGCTTTCCGCTCGAAATGATCTCTGGGCGAATTCTCCTCGGCAGGGACCGGATACTTTTATTCTTGACTTGGCCACGAACAATAAGTTTTTAATAGAATGGGGCATTGGCTTTGTTGAGTATGAATAAACGGGTTCCGCAGAGCGGACAGTATCTTACGAGAAAAGAGAAAAACACATGGCTGAGTCGGAAATTCTGAAAGACAAGTTGATCCTTGCAGTTGATGACGAAGAGGACGTGTTGGAGACCATTAATGAGGAACTCTCGGACTACCCCGGAGTCAAACTGCACACTGCCACTACCTTTGAAAAAGGCCGGGAATACATCGTATCGTTCACGTACGATCTGGTCATTCTGGACATCATGGGGGTGCGTGGGTTCGATTTATTGCGGATTGCAGCCAACCAGAAAATGCCCGTTGTAATGCTCACCGCTCACGCTTTGAGTCCCGAAGCTTTGAAGGAGTCGATAGAAAAGGGAGCGCGCGCTTATCTTCCCAAAGACAAACTTGGCTCCTTAGCGCCTTTTCTCGAGGATGTATTGAAACTCAATTATCAATCGGTTTGGAAAAGGGCTTTCGATCAGGTGGCCGTGTTGTTTGACAAGAAATTCGGTTCAAACTGGAGAAAATCCGAAGAAGAGTTCTGGGGTGATTTCGAAAAGAAGCTCGCAATGGAAGACGGCGTCATTATTAAATAATATTTTTCCGATTCCTGCATTTCTCGTGTTCGCCGCGTGTAGATAGGCTGGCAGTGTGGGCTAAGTTTACCTACACGCGGTGAATTGCCGCTTAGCTACCGAAATTCACTTAGGTCGCAGACCGTCCATATATCCTTTCAGCACAAATTCGTTCTCACACTCCGAGACCGAAACGGGGGTCGTTCCGGTGTCCATTCTGTCACGCCAGTTATGCGCCTTCCTCCTGCTCCCAATCTCAATTGTTCCTCAAGGGCTGAATCAAAAAACCATAATGACATGCATCGTTCAAACTGTATTTATTTGGTTTTTATTGACAAACAAGGCGAACACCACTTATAATGGCGCACTGGCCTATTTTGGGGCCTTAGCGGGCTTTGATAGCCGTGCCGAGACTCGTTTGATGGAAGATGATTGATAATTCGGTCCGTCTCGCTTGAGAAAGGAGTTGCGGGTCATGAGGTCTATTTTCCATCGTAGCATACTAATTGCCGGAGCCATCTTGATACTTCAAGGATGCGGCGAAAAACCGGTCGAGGTACAACCGCGTGAGCAAGCCCAAGCCCAAGAGACCATCGCCGACCTTCAATCCAAGCTGACAAAAGCCGACCAAGACCTCGCCGCTCTGCGCCGCGAGAATACCGAACTCGAGGACAAGCTGGAGGCCCTTTCTAAAGAACTTAGCAAGAAAGAATCCAGCAAAGAAGAGAGCAGCAGGGACGACAAGAAAATTGAATTGCTGGGCGCAAAAGCGATCGCCGAATTTCAAGTGGACCAATTGAATAGACGACTCGACAAGTTGACAAAAAATCTTGACGCCAAAGAAAAGGAATTGGGAGCCATCAGGCAGACCTCCGACCAGCGGGAAAACGAAATAGAGGAACTAAAGGGAACAATTGAGCAACTTCAGACTGACGACCAGAAAAGAACAACGGACCTGACGTTCCAAGACTTGATAAAATGGCTAAGGAACTGGAGCAAGGTTCGGCAGAAAGACGGGAACTAAAGCGTCAGTCTGGATGAAAGAGACCAATTGTTGGCCACCTTGAAGAATGCCATAGCGGACGCGACAAAACTGAAGGCGCAGGCGGAGGCGGAGGGGACTCGCGTACGGTCGGAATTTGCTGAAGCGACAAAGAAATTAGAGTCGGCTGAAGCAGCGAGGGAACAAGACCGCCAGGCAATCGGTCAATTGCAGGCCCAGGAGGAAGAAGCTCGTCAACAGGTTGTTACAGTATCGTCAGGCAGCTGAACAGTGCAAGCTCGCGTCGGATCGCCTGGAACAAGAAACCGGCAAATTGAGGGCTGAGATTTCCGATCTTTCGTCTCGCCTTCGAGCAGCCCAGCCTGCGCAGGAAGATCAGCCTTCCATCATCGACAGGCTTTTGGAGGAACCCATAGCAGACCTTCCCACCGGGCTGCCTTCCGCTCTCCGCTGAAGGCTCAAAAGTCCATATTTTCTAGAAATGTCAGAGAATTCAGCTCCTTGCCGAGGAGATGCTTTACGAACGCCGAAAGCGCTCTTCTCAGTTCCCCTCGACCGATGCGATTCAGAGCAAGTCGGTCTGTCGCTTGCCTTGGCATTTCCAGTCCGCGCCGCACAAGAGCCATAGTATGCGGAGAAAGAACCAGGTCTTTTGGGTCTGTGCCTGCCAAACATTCGCGATGGCAGGCCCCGCCCAGGGTCAAAGAAAAGAAAGCGCTCTGGCCGGCGGATATTTCTTTGCCGCAGTTGGGGCAAATATCAAATCTGGGAGCATAGCCTAAATGTCCCAGGAGCCTTATTTCTTCCAGCAAATAACGGGCGGGCTTGAAGTGCTCGGCTTCAAGAAAAAAAAGAAAAACATATAGAAATTCAAAGAGTTCCTGGTCCGGCTGATTTTCAGGCAGTAGCCCGTATGCTAATTCAAAGAAATAGGCGGCATGGGCCACTTTTTTTAGATCGGATCGAATTGGCAAGAAACCTTGCAGCGCCTGGGCCTCGTCGATCCACACCATTGTGTCCTTTTGTCGCGGCCTGATGGTGAGATCCACCAATGAGAATGGTTCCAGATGCCCGCCAAAACGCACGCGGCTCTTCTTCGCGTTTTTGGCCACGCCTCTCAGCCATCCCAGCTCCCGGCTCAGAAAGATGACCAATTCATCGGCTTCTCCGCGGTCCTGTTTCTTCAGTATCATTGCCCTGACAACAGGCACTGCCAAACCTCAAGGGATTTTACCCGATTTATTGAAACGTATTTGCCGTCCCGTAAACCTGATGGCTCTTGACCCATTCCTTCTGATTTTCTATGAACCGCCTAAGTTGCCCCGTAGGTTCGGAGCCCAACTTTTCAAGCGCGGCCAAAGCGATTTTTTGCATTCCGTGATCGATCACAAGGGCCATCGCGCCGGCCGACTTTACGGTCTCAGGATCTGCCGGAGCGCCTTTCAGCGCCAGTATGGCCAATGTATTTATGCCCCATGCCTTGAATATCTGATCGTTAGGGCGTTCCGCTGCAATAATAGCTGCTTTGAGCGATTTGTAATCAGCCATGTCATCCATGCAGCCGAACGCGGTCTGAAGAAGGTCAAGGCGCCGAGAGATCAGATTGACCAGGTTTTTAGCTGTCTGCCTCGATGGATTGCCGTTTATGGGAAGAATCCGAGCCAGTTCCTGAGCGCCTTGCTTTTGAAAAGTGAGCCCCCAATTCATGAACTGGAATCCCCCGGGTTCGTCAAGAAACTGCCTGCCCATGGAAATGACTCGCCGGTAAATCGTTTCAGCTTGTTTGATTTTTTCCCGCTTCTCCAGGAATTTGGCATGCTTGATGGCTGCATCGACGTAGTCTTTGAACATTTCCCACGGAACAGGCTTGCGTTTGTCCTCCGGTCCCTTCCTGAAGTCCTCATGATAAATCTGCAATAGCCCGCCATGACTCTTCGTCGCCGCCTTCAGCAACACCTGAACTCCGCGGCCTCCCGGGTCGACCCCCTCGCGCCCTTTTTCATCCTTGTAGAGATTCTCCAATTCCTTGTATTGTTCCACGGCCGTGCCTTGGTCCGCTGGATCCAGGAACTGCAGGTCTTCATTGCCGGGGAGCCCGAGCTTATCCAGGACCGCCAGAGTCGCCAAGAAGCGTTGTGCGATCTCTTCTTGTTGAGGAGTTGGGTAAGCAGAAGCGGTATTGATTGTGTAGCCAATGTTCAGAGGACGTTCCAGCCACCATTTACCGTCTTCCATTACCCATAACAGAGTCATATGGAGGACCGCGGGGCCCGGATATTGCGGAGCGAGCGACTGGGCCGAAAAAACCGAGTGTTGCCTTGAAGCGTTCGGTCTTGCCGTCTTCCGACTTGAAGCGCTCGTCGATCCGGGCCTCTTTGAGTCTTAGCGATCTGGCGGGAAATCGCTTTAAGAAGCTATCAACATCCTTGAGCTGAATATCCTTTCCGTCAACGATGTCAGAATGGATAATCTGTAGGACTGCTCCGGCATCCTGAGCCAAGAACATGTTGGCGAATCTGCTGAGGGCTTGCTGGGGCTCCTCCGGGGTAGCAAAGAACGGCAAGAGTCCTACCAGACCGATGGCCGCACAGCAGCAGACCTTATGATTCCTTAATATTTGTCCCAACGCGGAATGCGCCTCGCGGATTTCAGCCTTGAACCGCGACAGTGCGTGATGCGCGAAGAAGTGAAATGTTTCCACCGATAAGAATGCCATGTCTCTAGAAGGACGCCGTCCGTCCGGCTTTTTCGGCTCCAGTTCTTGTCGAAATTTGCTCAAAATAATCTGCTTCATGCGTAGAGCCGGCCCTGATTTCCATTCGTTTCAAGGACAGGCGGAACTCGCGAGCGCAACCTCATTATACCTTTTGGGAATAGAGTTCAAGATGCTTGTTGGGGAAGAATATGAGATCAGGCAAACTATCGGTAACTAGAGCATCACGTGAGCGTGGTCTGAATACGGAAACCACCTAAATGCTAGCGCCAGGTTTTGCAGGGGCGTGTTTCAAGAGGCTGTCCCAAAATCCTCGATGCCGGGATATCGCCATGTAGGGCGCGGTTCGATGAACCGCTCGAAATCAGGGCGCTTCTCGAAGCGCCCTACACCTGAAATCCCAGAGGTCGCTATTCTGAGACAGCCTCTTCAAACCTGCCTCTACAATCTATCACATCAGATCTTTCCGTCAGCCTCCAGCATTTTTACCAAAGGCAGAGTGATGCGCCTCCTGAGCTCAAGAGAGGTCTGATCAAGGACCTCCAGGGCTCGGCCAATTCTTTAATATTTCGTGCTTTTGCGAGTGACAAGGTAATTGCTGATCTCCTGCGGTACCCGAATGCTTCTGTCTTTTGCCATTTTGTCCAATATCAAGCAATCGATCTTGGTCTTGGGGAGGATCCAAGATGAAAGACTAGATCCTGAATTGATGCGGGAGCGCAGATGAGCATTGTCGGGGAAGACTTCCTCGGCCTGACGCGCGGGCGGCAAGTCAGCAATGGCGCGCCAATTCTGTCCATCTATTGAAAAGATTCCAAAGATCCGCTTGATCGTCGATTTTGGATCAAATCAATATCGTCGAAGGCTACGCAGCAGATTTCGCTTAGTTCTTCATCGATCATGAGCACCAGATCTTTAAGTGTCGATCGATCCCTAGAGGAGAGATTTCCGGCGCCGTCATTTCCACGTGCAGAATGGATCGGGAAGATCTATCGTTCAAAAGTGCAGCTACGGCCGTGATTATATGAGTTTTTCCCGTTCCTTCGGCGGCCATACAGGAAAAGAGGATGGAAAGGGCCTGTCGCGATTTCCATAAACATTTCGAACCATGGCGACAGCTGCTTGCGATTCCTTCATGAAGCACCAGGGTGTCGAAGGTCATTCGGGGCGGAGTGTTAAACGGTAAGTGCAAGCTGGTTCATAACTCAAGATTGTATGACGCTTTCGCGATATTCTTCAATCCGCATAACAGAAAGTAGTGCAAGACAAAACACTTGACAGATAGCTCTCGGTTGCTTAAAAAAGAACTAGCCGCGATTACGAGCACCCTCCAGGAGAACGCTTCCATCCGAGGAAAAAATTATCCAGACGATTGAACCATTCAACGGGAGAATGGTTAAACGGCATAGTTAATCGGTCCTCAACAAGAACTTCTAAGAAACCCCATATTATCATCCCATCGCGATGGTGAAGAGACCCAGGAGATTTCATGGATGTCGCAGAATTGAAAGAAAAAAAGGTTAGTGAACTTTTGTCGATTGCAAATTCGCTAGCAGTGGAGGGAGCGAGCAGCATGCGAAAGCAGGAGCTGATTTTCGCCATCCTCCAAGCCCAACAACAAGCTGAAAAGGAAATGCCTATAAGAGGGGAGGGGGTTTTGGAATGTCTCCCCGACGGGTTTGGGTTCCTCAGGGCGCCCGATTACAATTATCTACCCGGACCCGATGACATATATGTCTCGCCAAGCCAGATAAGGCGCTTCAATCTGAGGACCGGTGACACTGTCTCCGGATATATTCGGCCCCCAAAGGATACGGAACGTTATTTTGCCTTGCTCAAGGTTGAGATGATCAATCGCGAAGACCCGGAGTCGGTTCGCGATAAGATCCTCTTTGACAACCTTACGCCGCTTTATCCTGAGGAGAAGTTGAAACTCGAGGTCAGCGCAACCAATTATTCCATGCGAATTATGGATCTGCTGACACCAATCGGTAAGGGGCAACGGGGTCTGATCGTATCACCGCCAAAGGCGGGGAAAACAGTGCTCCTTCAGCAGATCGCGAATAGCCTCACCAGAAATCATCCTAATGTTTATTTGATAGTTCTGCTTATCGATGAACGGCCGGAGGAGGTTACCGACATGCAGAGGTCGGTCAAGGGAGAGGTCATTTCCTCCACCTTTGACGAACCTGCCCAGAGGCATGTTCAGGTGGCCGACATGGTCATTGAAAAAGCTAAGAGACTGGTTGAACACAAACGGGATGTGGTGATTCTGCTGGACAGCATTACGAGACTTGCTCGTGCTCATAATACGGTGGTGCCTCCCAGCGGAAAGATACTCTCCGGTGGAGTGGATTCCAATGCGCTTCATAGACCGAAACGCTTTTTCGGAGCGGCGCGGAACATTGAAGAGGGAGGGAGCCTCACGATTATAGCCACGGCCCTGATAGATACCGGCAGCAAGATGGATGAAGTTATTTATGAGGAGTTCAAGGGCACCGGTAATATGGAAATCCATCTTGATCGAAGATTGCTGGAACGACGGATCTTCCCGTGCATCGACATTAACCGGTCAGGAACCCGCAAGGAAGAATTGTTGGTGACCGCGCAGGATCTTCAGCGCATATGGTTGCTGCGAAAATTGTTGGCTGATATGAATTCGGTGGACGCAATGGAATTCCTGCTCGACAAGATCATGCAGACGGAATCCAACAGAGAATTCCTGGATATTATGAATAAATAGAAGTGAATTTCGACAAATTAGCGGTATAGTATCGGTTTAGTCTGCATGTTCCAGCTAAGAATAGCTCGATTTAACGGAGGGGTAAGGATCGTTGACGGATGCGGCGCAACCGGCGTCCAAAGCTTTTTTGCTTTGATTGCGCTCTTTTTCTGATACAATATAATGTTTAAATTACTGGCGGAGGAATCCAGATGAAAAAGGGAATACATCCTGAATATCAAGATACTGTCTTCAAATGCGCATGTGGCGCAGTGATTGAAACCCGGTCCTCAAAGCCGGAATATAAACTCGAAATATGCTCCAACTGCCATCCTTTTTTTACGGGTAAACAGAAATTGGTCGACAGCGCGGGACGTGTGGAGCGCTTCATGAAAAAATATGGCGAAACAAAAGTGGCCACGGGCAAAAAACCGGCAAAGACAACCAAGAAGAAAATCGAAGCGCCGGCCCCGCGTCCAAAAGTGAAAAAGACCAAAACAGCAGAAAAAAAGACTTCCGAGAAAAAGGAATCTTAGCGATATTTACAAGTTCGAGCTGAGGTTGGATCTTCCAATTCTGTGTTCAGCTCGAATAATCTTTTTTGGAGTAATAATGATCATTGTCAATCATATAGCCGAACGGAAGCAGCACAACTCAAAGTGGGCGGGCAGGCTGTTATAGAGGGAGTCATGATGCGTGCCCCGCGAACGTTCACCGTGGTTGTGCGGAAACCCGATGGCGAGCTTGCAGTGCGTGAGGATCGTTGGTACTCACCCATGGAAAAATGGCCGTTGCTGAAGAAGCCTTTCTTGAGAGGTTGCATAGTTCTTATACGAAGCCCTTTTTAACGGGATCCAGGCCCTCACCTATTCTGCGCAAGAAGCTCTGGGCGAAGAAGAGGAACCGATCGGACCCTGGGCCCTCGCCGGCACGATAGCTCTTGGCTTTAGGAGGCGCTATACTCCTATTTGTTGTAGTTCCTCATTTGGCTACACTTGGGATTCGGAGTGCTCATCGGTAGCGATCTTACCGTAAGAAGCCTCTCGTTTCATGTGGTGGACGGAATTATCAAGGTCGGCATGTTTGTGGGATATATAGCGCTCATCTCCTTGATGAGCGAAATCCGACGTGTTTTCCAATATCACGGTGCCGAGCATAAATCGATCCATGCTTATGAAAAGGGAGAGGAGCTAACTGTTGAGAATGCGCGAAAATACCCAACACTTCACGCAAGGTGCGGAACAGCCTTTTTATTGTTAGTGCTGGTTTCGAGCATTTTCCTGTTCGCTGTTGTTTTTCCTCTGTTACCAAAAGACATCTTTCGACAACAGGGTAGTCACGAATATTTTTTATATTTTATTCAAAATCGTGCTTTTGTTCCCAATAGCGGGTTTTTCATATGAGGTGATACGATTGGCGGACAGGCTGAATAATCGGTTCCTCAATACTCTGCTGCTGCCGGCTTATGGCTGCAGAAGATGACCACCAGGGAACCGAGTGACGATCAGCTTGAAGTTGCGCTTATTGCGCTGAAAAGAACCCTTGAAAAAGAGGAATCCTGGGAGCCGAGACCAAGTCTCGGTCCCATGAAATATCATGCAAGTATTATCGAAATTGGAAGAATTGAGCCGGCGGTACGAGGAGCTGGATGACGAACTATCCAAACCTGAGATAATTTCGGACCCGAATAAGCTCAAGAAAGTTGCTAAGGAACAGGCTGATCTGAGCGATATAATCAAAGTTTACCGTGTATTAACCGCGTGATGAATGAGATTTCGGAAATGGAAAACATCATAGCGGATAGTAGTGATGCTGAATTAGTGGAAATGGCTCGGGAAGATCTTCCAGCGCTTGAGGAACCAAGAAAACAGCCCTGGAAAACGAATTGACACTTACTCCTCTTGCCCCGAGACCCCAATGACTCCAAAAATACCTTTCTGGAAATAAGGGCGGGTACCGGAGGAGAAGAAGCTGCTTTATTCGCGGCGGACCTTTTCAGGGCGTACTGCCGATACGCCGAAACGAAGGCATGGCGAGTCGAGCTTATGTCTTCGTCCAGTGCATCGGCAGGAGGAATAAAGGAAGTAATCGCTTTAATTCATGGAAATGGCGCCTATTCCCGATTAAAATTTGAAAAAGGGGTTCACAGAGTCCAGAGAGTCCAACCACTGAATCTCAGGGCAGAGATTCATACCTCTGCAGTAACAGTTGCGGTGCTGCCCGAAGCGGAAGACGTAGACGTGGATGTCGATCCGAAGGACTTGAAAGTAGACGTGTATCGGTCTTCCGGTCCTGGAGGACAGAGCGTCAACACAACGGATTCCGCTGTCAGAATAACTCACTTGCCGACCAATATTGTCGTCACTTGCCAAGATGAGAAATCGCAGCATAAGAATAAAGCCAAAGCGATGAAGATCCTCAAGGCGCGGCTACTGGCTCGCATGGAAGAGGAACATCAGGCAAAAATCAGCCAGGATCGCAAAAGCCAGGTGAGGATCGGGAGATCGTTCCGAACGGGTCAGGACCTACAATTTTCCTCAGAACCGAGTAACCGATCATCGCATTAATTTAACACTATATAAGCTCGAAAGCGTCATGGAGGGGAAGCTCGACGAGCTTATCGAACCGCTCACTCTTCACTTCCAGACCGAGGCGATGAGCCAAGCCGTAGCACACTGAAATGAACAAAATAATGAAAAGCGCGCTCGTCCTAGTCCCTCCCAACATTCCGAGCATGGATTCTGTTGCTGGTGGACGATTTCAAGCCACGTACAATGCCGGTGGCAGCGAGGCCAGCCATTGGATTCCACTTTGGATCTGTTATGCGGCGGGAGCCGTCCCTACGGCCAGAGCCATGGATTGTAATGTGCTGGGGATTTCTCGGGAAGAGTTTGTCCGTACGTGTTCCCGATTATCAGATCTATATTTTCTATGCAAATCAGGAAACGATAGCCTACGATCAGGAAACTGCTGCGCAACTTCGCGAGAAGCACCGGAAATCACTCATTCTCTTTGCCGGTCCCTATGCTACTGTGGTTCCTGAAAAAATTCTGACTTCTCCTGCCGTCGATGCGGTAATTCGAGGCGAGTTGGAAGAGCCTTTACGAGAATTGTGCGACAATAAGCCGCTCTCATCAATTCAGGGTTTAACATGGAAGGATGGTGATGGTCATCGTCACCAATCCGGACTGCCCGAAGCTGGAAGATTTGGACTCACTTTCCTGGGTATCTCGAAATTATCCGTCGCGATCTTGCCTCTACTGAATTATCGTATTCCTTATTTGAATTATCCTTATATCTCGCTTCTGTCAGGACGGGGCTGCCCGAATCACTGCACATATTGTCTGTGGCCCCAAACCATAACCGGCCACCGTTATAGGACCAGAAACATATCTGATGTTGCGGAAGAAATGATCTGGATACACAAGACACTACCCATGCAATCCGAGAAATCCAGATTGAGGACGATACTTTTACCTGTGACCGGGAGCGCGTGCTCAAATTATGTGACGCTTTCGAGGGTAGGGGAATCACCTGGTCATGTTGCGCTCGGCACGATCTTCCGGCGACGTGTTATACAGAATGAAAAAGGCCGGGGCTCGGAATCTCGTGGTCGGGTTCGAGTCCGGAAATAACGAAATACTCAAGCGCATCAAGAAAGGGGTGAACACTTCGCAGGCCATACGTTTCATGAAGGATTGTCGCAAGGCCGGCTTGCGGGTGCACGGGTGCTTTGTTTTCGGTTTGCCGGGTGAGACGAAGGAAACCATGCAAGAGACACTGGATTATGCTTTGAATTTAGGCCCGACACGGTTCAGTTCACTATAGCATCCACATATGAAGGGACTGCTTTCAACCATATCTCAGGGAGGGGGGATTTCTAAGGGAAGACGTCGGGGTTACCGAATCCGGGCACTTGAGCGCCAAGTTTGACTATCCGGACCTGCAGGGGATGAAATCAACGTCTTTACGCACGAGGCCTGGAAGTCATTTTACCTGCGTCCATCAACTCTATTACACCAGGTCAGGTCGGCGATGGGCAATGTCAATGATTTCAAGCGATTATGGCATGGGGTCAAGTACGTGGGGCAGTACCTGTGGATGAATCAACCGCACGTAAGGTAGGTCTAGCGCCTACCGCCGACACAACTGATTGATTGACTAATAGATATAAAACCGTGTAGATTGTTGACTAATGGAGGGTGTAGCTCAGCAGGTCAGAGTGCAGGGTTGTGGCCCCTGAGGTCGTGGGTTCGAGCCCCACCACTCTCCCCACTTAACTCCCAGATATTCATCAGATAACTACCACAAAACTACCTCAAAAACGCTGGTGCAATTCTCGTTTGGGGTTTTTTATCGTACCGAGCCTTTGAGTGGTGTTATATAATGCAAAACGCTTGATCTGCGAAGCGTTTCAGGCACTTCTCGCAAGTCGAATATGGGGCAATCACTCGAGACCGAAGTTCTCGGTCAAAGTTCCCGTGGGGGGCATGTCAATAAGGTAGGCGCACATGGAAAACTTGTGGCAGCATTATATCGTATCAGTTATTGCTCATCTAACCGTCTTAGTGCTTGTGGCAGTTTTTGGGGCAGTGTTTGGGAAACGCGTGTGGTTGGCACTCAGCGGGCTGATGGGTTCCGTACACTTACCTCGCATTTTTGGTCGATGGACAGCCACTTATTGTGAGCCAAACGAGAACGGGGAGGTCGAAGAGAGATCTGAAACCATAAGTCTCCACCAAATTGGACGACTTGTTTGGGGTGATGGTACCGTATCGGATACCCCTACTCGCGACTTTAAATTTTCCGGTAGCATTCTGCGAAACACGCTCCGCGGGAGTTACAGTAGAAAAGGACAGAAGTCACAGTCTGGCACGGGCACCTTTCAGGTTGTGATAGCAGGAAGCGATGCCTCCATGAACGGGTGGTGCATCTGGTATGATCGCGACACGGACAAGGTGGAAAGCTCTCTCTACAAATGGACCAAAGACCGCTCATAAATCCACAAGATGCGCAAGAAATTACAATCCATTGAAATTGATGTCACCGGTATTTGTTCAGTTGCGCACGATTGCGCAGGATGTCCCAGAGAATCTAAACGGTGCTGCTCCTGTTACGAAGTAACTATTACCAGCAAGGAACTGCAGAAAATAGTTGCATGCATGCCGTTGGCGGCGCACTTGTGCTCTGATCTGAAATCGCATGATGGCTACGAAAATGTGTTCGATCAGATTTCACCTGGCCTTTACTTCATCGACACGACTGACGACGGAACTTGTGTTTTCGCCTACCATGAAGGCGATAAGATTTTGTGCTCCTTGCACACCGCAGCCGAGAAACTGCGAATTCCTATCCGGGACGCTAAGCCAGAGGCATGCCTTCTTTGGCCTTTGGCTCTTTATGAAGAAGGCGAAACAACAATGCTAACTATTCATGACGATGCGTTGGAGTTTATCTGCAATGTGCCCAATTCTAGGAAATCATTCTCATTATGTCCATCTCTGGCAAAGAACATCGAAAGGGTTTTTGGCCCTGAATTCAGGTTCGAAGTGCAAGATGCGGCCAAGAAAGGGGTGCAATGGACCAGAATCCATCTGCTTTAACCTCTCTTGAGTGAGCCTCGACCATAGAGCGGAAAGAATAGTAACGACCAGTTCAGTACGGGCCAAGGCTGGGCATGGCATCAGCCCCTATCTTGGTGTGTACTGGGCGCTTGCCAAAGAATGAAAAGGAGAAGAGGTCTAAAATCCGATGCCCGTGCATATGATTCCGAGGCTGGGTCCTGAAATGAAAGCTCTTACCGATGGGGGTAGGGGTAACCCTCCCTATGGGGCTTGCCCTCTCTCTTGCCGGTGAAGACAAAAGAATCTGAGGAATGAACTCAAGAAGCTCAACAATCTTGGAATGCGAAAACGGCCGTCTGACTGAAAAAAGCCCACTCGCAGAGATTTCTCTTGAATATCCGGGCAGAGGCACGACAATAGTCTATACAGTCGGACAATCCGGAACCGGTGTCGTTTCATTACTCTTTTCCGGATCTACAGCGCTCCTTCTGTATTATGGCCATGCCGAGTTTATGGATAGAAGCATTTAGAAAGTTCGCGGAAGAGATCGACCGAGGAGCGATGACCCTGGAAGAAGCCGGGCAAGAGTTCGTGGAGGATGCCGCTGCAAGTTCTCTTATGGACGCTCGCTTTTCTGAGCGCTCTCGGCTTCCGATATTTTTCGCTCTGGCCACAGGAACAAAAGACGGTCGGCCTGCTACGGTGGCAACCACCATCCGGTCCATACCTTCGGATATGGCGCGATCTACGGGAATTCCGCTGGCGCTCGGAGCCCGGCTGCATCTTCAGGGGAAAGTCTTGTCCAAGGGCGTGACGGCCCCCGAAACAGTCTTCAACTCGGCTGAATTCTTCGGCCTGCTTGCGCCGTATTGCGCCTTCCCCATCCCGGTTGACGCCTCGGAACTGCTGGAAGTGGCAAGAAGACCCGACTTGTCGAGTCGCTAATTTGACAACATTCCCAGGGTCCTCAATTGGCGGCTGACCGGGGGTGAGGTTACGACAGTTGTGGGAATAACTATGACGGACGACCTCGTGAGAAAATCGTTCTTTCCAACTTTACACAGGCTTGTCCCAAGAAAACTAAATGCCCGCAAAATCTATCATATCTTATGGTTTTGTTGAGACCCGTCTATAATTTATAATGCTCAACCGAATTCTTCAGGTCCCCTCCCAAATCATCCAGCCTTTTGGCAGCTGTTTCTAATTGGCCGGCGCCGTCTTTGATTTGGCGCATGGCTTGGTCGACACTGACCATAGCCGTGGATATCTGATCTACGCCGACGGACTGCTGTTCAATTGACGCTTGAATCACACTCACTGCCTGAGAAGATGACGTGACGGCGCCAGACAGTCTTCCGATGACCTCCCCTGACTGGACGGAGGTTGCTACTCCGGATACCACCGCTTTCCCTCCTTGCTCAGCAGCCATTACGACAGCGCCCACCCTTTTTTGGGTATCTTCAAGGATATTTCTGACTTGTTCTGTTGCCTGCTTGGATTGGTCGGCGAGACTCTTGATTTCTTGAGCAACTACTGCGAAACCCTTTCCATAATCGCCAGCCCTTGCAGCCTCAATGGATGCATTGACGGAAAGAAGATTGGACTGGTCGGCAATATCTTGAACTGTGGCAATTATGGCGCTTATTTGCTGGCTATGTTCGCTCAGACTTACGACCGTCTCACTTATGGACTCCATCTGATCTTTTATCAATGAGAGGCCGCACGGCTCCCTGATGAGTGCCTCCAAGCCAGCGTTTGAGGAGCGAGGCAACCCGGTTGACCATCGGCAACAGGTTTTCCGCCACGATGTAATTCTTGCGAACCACAATATGCGTGAAGCTTTCTCTTGCCAAAGGAGCATAACCTTGCCACGCATCGGTGCGAATCAGGCTGCCAGGTTCTACACAGTCTCTCAGGACGGTATAAGGCTTGCGGCCGATGCATCGTCTACACGACGAAGACGAATCCGTCGAAGACGATTGCCGTGTTCTTGAGCAGCTATGACAAGTAGAGCTTTGCCCATTGCATCACGGCCTCGCTTTTGAAGTTTTACACCACCCAAGTAGCTCTCATCGACTTCTACACTACCAGACAAGCGATCGGGTCCAAGTCTAACCATCGCTCTTCGCAGTTGATGCAACCAGATACATGCGGTTGGATATCTGCTCAATCGCAGCACCCGCTGAAGTCTCAAAGCACGGATAGCCAGCATTAATCTTTTCAATCGTTCTCTCGGTAGACTCTTTTCCGGATTCGGCTATTCTTACCGACTGTTGAGAGTCCTGCGCCACGCTTTCCGCTTTGCCACTGGCGATCTTGGCCGACTGTTTCACTTCTTCAAGGGTGGTGGCTACTTCCGTCAAAGCGGAAGAAGTCTGAGCCGAACTGGTGGCCACCTGAGTAGCTGTGCCAACCACTTCAGCAGACGATGAAGCGAGGGTATTCACCGTTTGCATCACTCGTTTAATCTGGCTTCTGAAGCCTTCACGCAGGTCCTCAAAAGCCGACACCAGATCGCCTATCTCGTCACTTCTGGAAATGTTAGGCGTAGTAACTGTCAAATCTCCGGCCGCGACTTTTCGTATTACAGAGGCTATGGCAACTATCGGTCCGGATATTCTGGTGGCCAGGATTATAGCCAGTACAAAGACAAGTCCCGCCACGACAAGGGCTATCACTCCTAGAGTACCGAGGATGTTTGGCAGGAGCAAGATCTCGCTCGACGGCACAGTGGCGAGCACCTTCCATTCCAAGTTCGGCAAATTGCCCATCGATCCGGGATATGCGATTCCCACCGTCTTCGACTCGGATATTGAGGTTCCTGGCTTGGTGAATTCATATTTACTGGAAGTCTTTCGCTGCCCGACAGCTTCCCAAAGCTGTTCCAACTTCACTTGCGGATCCTTAAGCGCAAGCTCATAGAGCCCTCTGTCCGGATGGAGGATGAACCGGCCAAGTCTGTCAACGACGAACACGTAACCGGATTTCCCAACCCGCTTTCTGGTCAGGAGATCCTCCAGAGGCTTCCACCGCAAGTAGGCAATCAGAACACCCGCTATTTTATCATCTATTTTTACCGGAGCCGCAATGGGGAGTGTCCATCCGCCTGACTCTTTGCTCATTTCCCGGACGATCTTGTTTTGTTCCAGGGCGCCTAACCCCAGCTTCCCGCTCACTGCCTCTGCAAACACGCTGGTCTTGGAAAAATTCACGTGGGTCACTGCTGGTGAACTAGCCGCTACGGGCATGCCGGTTTGGGCATCCACGAGGACCATAAACTCGTATGCGCCAGAGAGCTTAATCTCCTCGAGCAAGCTTAGGGAGGTAGCTTCTCTCACTTCCGATATTTGCAAGCTCTCTGCAATGAGTTGCTGCCTCGCTCTGATTAGGACCTCGGTACAGCGACTATTCATGAACTCTGTAACAGCTTGACTCGCGAAATCCGCGATGGTGACAACCTCTCGGAAAGCTGCCCCTTCCGCCTGCTGGTTGACGGCTAGATATGCAAGATAACCTGCTACCAGCAAAGGTAGAATGGATGATACAAGGAACCACGAGACTAGCTTCGTCCGAAGGCGAAGATGTAATTTGCCGAAGAATTTGTTTTCCGATCTCATAGGACAGACCTCAGCTTTTTCCGGATTTCCACCGCTCCAAATCACGGTAAGACGACCGCCGAAGCATGAAAGACCCAAGAGACTTTGTTCCAGGTCTTGCATGATCTGTACCTAGCGCCGAGTTCGCATGACTTGATAGAAATGACTAGGGGTATCGATGAGTTAAGTGTGTGGGCAGCTCTTGAGGGAATCGGACGAGAGACCGAGAGGGAGCCAAAAAGACTCACAGAGATATGGGGGGACCGAAACCCAAACAAATAATGACGACTTATCGACGGATCGACGGGTCTAAGAGGCCCGCACTGGTGATGCCGCGAGCCTCTAAGGCTCAGGACCGGCAAACGCCGCGTATGCTCTCCACTCGCCATGATCCGTGAAACACTTGCGTCTCTCCGAATATCCAACCGGTCTCCCCACGCATAGAGTCAGTCTATATGGCAACCGTGGCATCCTTGAGTTTTTCAAGAATCGTTTTGTGGTCCACAGTGTCACGCCCGGCAGTCGGTAATAAGTCATGAGTAGAAGGCGAACGCTTTCGACTTTCTTTGTAGTATTTTCCGCTGCTCTCCGAACTATAGATTAGAGACAAGAAATGAAAGGAGGCAGCTGAAAATGAAAGAGTGGGCGAAAAAGAGAAGACAAGAGTTAGAGGCCATGGGGGAAAAAGAATTGGCTGAAATGTTTCAACTTGTCATCAGGATTTGCGAACTGGAAGAACAACTCCTGGCCGATCCGGCAATTTAACATGAAACAAACGATTTAAGGAGGGAGTATTATCGAAGCGAAAGCGACGGCAAGCGGCAACGCTGTCGCCTCTAACAACCGGTCTGAAGCTCAATCCTTTTCTCCCACCAGAATAAATGAAGCCCAGAAGAATGGGTGCTCGAAACCTTGCTTTCTTAACGCGGCCCTACTGCGAATCCAAGCCTGATTCTTGGTCAGCCCTTGACGCAACCCCTTGAAGAATTCGTCCATAAGCAATATTGACGGTTGCTCCGCGACCGACCACAGACTCATTATAACGGACCTTGCCCCCGCACACTGGAAACTTCTACCCATGCTCATAATGCCTTCGCCCTCCAATCTGGCGCCGAGACCGGTCTTGCATGCGGTGAGAGCTACTATGTCCGCATTCATCTTCAACCCGGCAATTTCAGTCGTGGTCAAGAATCCATCAGTCCCTTTGGGAACCATGCTCAACGCCAAAACGGGTTCCATGACTCCCGGCAGATCGTTTGCCGCAAATCCGTGAGTTCCAAAAACAATTGAACCGTACCGGTTAGGACGTTTAGAAACCCTGTCCAGAAATTCCTTCTTGGTGCACTGAAAACCGGTATAGACTTCGCAGGAGTCTCCGTAGAGTCCTTTCAGGCTGGCGCCGAGTTCGTTGGTCTGGGGGAGCCGTCGCAATTTGAGGGCCCCTAAGCTCGATTGCTCAATCGCAGATTTTACACGGGAGGGATGGTCCTTGTTTTCGGCGCCGGGTTTCGAATTCCCTGAATTCCGAACTCTTTCGTCAGTTATTTCAAAGACGGGATCAGCCATAACAAGAACCGCTCCATCCGTTTGTTCCACTTTCGCGAGCTTGCGAACCAGCGTCATAGCGGTAAGAGATTGAGAGTAAATGATTGGGTTCCGGTCTCCCAAGTAATTGATCCCTTGGGGAAACTCTCCGTATGCCCCGCTCGTCCAGCCGGCGACGCCACCTGTTATCAAAGCTTCAAAGGGCAATAGGGCTAGGGCGCCATCCGGAATGACCGTTATGGGAGCGCCTGCCGGAACCGATCGAAGCGCATCCGCGGTCAAGCGCTCATTGAACGACCTTGCGAGGTCGAGTCGGAACTTGCTCAACTGAATCTGCTCAAAGGGCTCTCTGAATCTACGGATTTCACGCTCCATTTCCTGTGAGTTCCACTCCAGGAATGACGATTTAACTATTTTCTTTCCTTTCAAAAGTTGAATGGCAACGCCATCTCCCAGGCAATTGAACAGAAGAATGTGCTCGTCCTGCCCGATGCCGGCCTGTTCCAGGTGGACCGGAGTGGGATGTTTTGCGGCGCAGTAATCCCCATACTGTTGGCAAAGGACTTTGACGAATCTTTGTCGCTCAGCCTCTGCGCTCCTGATCTGGTTGGTCAACTCTGCGTGCCTTTGGCTGTCAAGAGCCTTAGGCACTATAGGCAGAGCTGTTTTAAGCGATGCGAGTTTGTTGGTTAGCGCAGCCTCTTGTTCGATTAGTTCCCCCGGCACATTGAAAAACCGTCCTTCCGCTTTCTGCGATAGATTGTCTGCGAACTCTCGGGCCCGAATAACTTCACTTGGATATATGCTGCGTTCCGGACTTTTCTGTTTTACATTTATTCTCACCAAGCCTTTCGCAGGCTCCGACCTAAGGAATCCACTTATTTTAGCGGCAAAAAAATTCTTTCGCTCCGAGACCAGCAGTGTGGAGCGAATCTCCTCGGCAATTTCCACTCCTTTTGAATAATGACTCTCCGCCAGCTGATAGTTATTCATGGCTTCCGAAGCCCTGCCCAATCCAGTGTGGGCGACGAATTGCTCGTCAATGGCGCCCTCGTCCCGGGCCGCTTGCAGGAGCTGCTCGAACTGCTTTTTCGCTGCCTCAGGTCGAGATCTCAGCAGAGAGAGTCTGCCGAGGGACGACCCATAATCCGCTTCCTTTATGTATGGCTCAGCCTCATCCAAACGGCCCGCGTCCATGAGAATATCGCCCATGAGTTTCTGCGCCCAGTCGGTTGGGGCCCCGATGTTGGCGAGATTTTGCAACGCTTTCTTGGTAGTCTCAAGAGCGCTTTCCTCCCGACCCCACTGCGCGTGAGCTTGACCAGCGTCCAGCAACACATCGCCGCCTTGCTTCCCATCTCCCAGACTCTCGTACACTGCCGCAGATCTTTCATAGTTCTGAACAGCTTTTTCGTATTCGCCCCATAACCGGAAGAAATTTCCCAGATTGCGGTGCAGCAAGGGCCTTCAGGCTATCGGATTGCGGCCCGGCGCCCAGGGCCATTTCATACCAGTTCAGGGCCTGGGAGTATCTCGCCCGATTCTTTTCAAGCACTCCCAGATTGTTTAATGTCATCCGACAGCCTTCTTTGTCGCCAGTGGCCTGGAAGAATCTCAATGCTTCCCGGTTATATTTTTCCGCCTCCTGAAAATTGCCGGCGGCAGTGAGAGCAGCGCCGACATTGCGGAGACAAACCGCCTGTTCGGTGTTGTCTCCGATCCTTCTATTTATCTGCAGAGCTTTTGAGTAATTACTGATCGATTGCGGAAATCGGCCCGTGAGGTAAAAGACATGCCCAAGATTATTCGAAGCATTTCTTTCTTTGGCGGGATCCTTCGCCCGTTCGGCGGCCGCGAGAAAGTTCTTATAGATCGCAGTCGCGGCAGCGGGTCGCCGTCGTGCCAGTTCCATTAGAGCTGTGTCAATGTCGAGCGCAAGCTCACTTAAATACGGGACACGTGGTTTTGCCAGTCTCTTGCCTGATGGTTGTCGGAGGGGGCTTTGATTGGCGCTGGTTGTGCGCTTTCGATAGACTTTGGGATCGTCTTCAGCGGCCCTCTTCCGAAATTGCGGCTCCTGAATTAATGTTCGCCGCACCGCGGGTCGCTTCTGCAAAATATGGGTCCTCTTTCTTGTGTCGATTCGTTGCCCCGCGGCGCCACGACCTGAACCAACGCTCGGGGAGCTGCCCACCCGTCGGCCGGTGTCTGTGCTGGGCTTATTCGAGCGTAGCTCGGATCCGTCCAATCTATCCGGGTAACCCAGATAGGTCAAAAGCCCCAAAACGCCAACCAGCCAGATCGTGTAGAGCGTCATCCTCTTCAGGCGATTGTCGTGACTGCCCCTGGGGAGAGACATGATTATCCCCTTCCTTAATCCTTACACGATGCGGAGCGACATGCTTGCCGGCCCGATGAGTTCCGCCAACGGGATTTCGAAACGCGAGAGCGCGAAAATATCCGGACAATGTGATGACCTGGGGCCGCCATCAAGGGTGAAACAGCGATTGAGTCGAATCCTCCAGAGCAGAAATCAGATCAGCTTCAGTCAACTTCCCCGAATTCCAGGTTCGGATCACTCGTCCGGCCCCGGTATCAATGAGACGGGCCACAATTCCATACTTATCGTCTCTAGGTGCGATTTCCACTACAAGAGCCTCAGAGATTCCTAATTTTGAGCGCATTACAGCGATCAAAGATTTATCATCTGCGGCCTTCAAGAGGTCGGCGCCGGCTACCCGCCCAAGTTCCTTCGGAGACACAATGTAATAACGATCTCGGACATCCCTGGGAGGTTCAAGCGCCCTGTAAAAAGAATCTATACGACTCTGGTCCGGAATCTGCTTGACATTACTAAATAAAATCACCACGCCCAATCGTTCCTGTTTCGCCTCAGCAGGCAAGCTCGTCGAAGAATCGCCGCCCATAATGTTCAAGGCAGACGGCTCGGGACCCCAGGTGACAGAGCTTAGCGCAACCTTGATTGGAGCAGGGCCGAATGGATATAAGAGCACTATGAGGAAGACCGCAGCAGCGACAGCCAATGGAACCAGCGCTACCGGTCGAAAAAGGTCCATTATCCTGTCCACTGCGTCTGAAATCCATTGATATGAACGCTCGGCGCCTCGCCTCGCCGGTTGATTCCCGGACAAGCTCTTCATTTTCCGCCAGAGGTCCGCGGGCATAGCCCGTTTGGAAACATCGGCTCTGAAAGATTCCGCGTCCGCGCGGCATGACGGGCATGTATCAAGATGTGAAGAGATCATGCCGCGAGTATCCTTGCCGCTGCGGACATAGTCGAACAGCTCCCAGCCATCCGGGCACATCTCACGAGCGTTTTCCTTGAAGACTGACACCCAGCGGCTCATCTCCTCGAGTTTTGATGCGCAGGCCGGGCATTGGCGGAGATGCTCTTCAAAGTTCGATCTTTCCTCAGGGCTTAGTAAGTTTTCCAAGTACGGGGCCCGAAGGTCATCCACATGATGGTCCGGAACTTGATTTGTCATGATCTCCATCCTTCTCGCTGCCCCTGATCGTAAGTGGCCTTAAGCTCGTCCAGACAGCGACCTGCCTGTACCGCCAGCGTCTTTTCTTTGCCTCCCAAAAGCGGAACAATCTCCTTGAAAGAAAGTTCCTCAATATAGCGCAGCCTTAGTAGTTCCCGGCATCTGTCGCCAAGTCGTCTAAAGGCAAATCGTAGGAGGCTGACTAGCTCGGCTCTGGCAACTTGGTCGTCTTGCGGATCAAGATCGGATCGCACCATGGTTGTGTCTTCGTCGCCGTGATCATGGTGATTCACGGAAACATGCTCGCCATCACGTTTGCCCGCTACAGCCCTCCGATATTCGTCAATACAGATCCTTTCACCAACGACCCACACGAATTTCGAGAGAGGATAGCGATCATCGTAAGTGCTCAGCGCTGTAAATAGAGCGACAAACACATTCTGGACCATGTCCTGCATATCCGATTCACTGCAACGCAGGCGCGAGTGAATGACCTTTCTAACGAGAGGCAGGTATCGGTCATAAAATTCGTCCCACGCGGCCTTTGACCCTTCAAGGCACCGGCCAACAAGAAAATGATCCGGACTTTCTTTGTCTTGCCGCATGAATCTTGAACCATTGATAATGACTTAAGCTTGCCTCTTCGCACTTTTTGCATTTTAGCACTACCTTAGCGGAGCACGATAACATTTTCTCCTACATTTCGGCCTTCTGACGATCAACTGCTCCTGAATCTCTCCACTGTATTGACAATTCGGAATAGCCGAAGGTTTACAACGCGAAAATTTGCGCCTGCGCGCAACGACAATCAAAGTCCTCTAGAACCTCCGACCGTCACAATTCGATTTTGTTTGCCGTCTTGGAAGCTTCACAATTGGAAAGACAATTCGCGACAACCGGTCCGGCGCAATTTGAGTGGACCGAGACCCTAATTCCGTGGTATTCGCGGCCAACATGACAAAAAAGATGGATACGATGGAACCTTATATGAATTGACTGGACGAAATATTCGTAGGGCAATTGTGAATTTGAGAAACTGAATTTGGAGATAACGAAACTGGGGAGCCTTAATTGGGTACGATGTTGGGGAGCCCTTCAAGCTGATTTCGCCATTTGATCTGCAATGCTATTCTCGGAAAGAGGGGGACAAGAATTGAAGAGGAATGCTTTACCTATTGAAGGAGTTCTTGACGAAGATACGACACAAACAATAGTGCCTCACAGACATATTTTCACGCGATCTGACGGCCACCGATAGCTTCGATTTCAGCACGGAAATCTGGAAGACGACTTTTGGCAAGGTGATACACGCTTTGCCAATCCCCACTTTGTTGTTAGACCAGTCCTATCAAATCGTTGTGGCCAACCAAGCATGGCGCAAGGTGAAATGCAACGCTGGTGAGATGAGAGGTTACGCTTTTTCGGATTTCTTTTCGAACAAACCTGTGGCAGCCAGGGTTGAGTCTCTTCTCGAAGAAGTCTTTTCCACAAGAATGCCGCGCGTCGCCCAGGGGAAATTGGAGATTGGTGAGAATAAAATATGGGCCCGTATGACCTTTCGATCTATCAGGGCCCTGGATGAAAGACTGATACTGGTTCTCATCGAAGACCTGACTCTGGAAAAACGAATTCAAGAACAAAACAGGAAGCATCGAGAAGAACTGGAGAGAAGAGTTCAGGAACGCACGGCCGAATTGAAAGCGGCGAACGAGCGGCTTGAGACCGAGATCGCCGATCGTAAGAAAGCAGAAGAAATGCTACTTCACACGGAACGGTTGAAGGCAGTCGGGGAGTTGGCCAGCGGAGCGGCCCACAATTTCAACAATCTGCTGCAGATAATAATCGGGGCGACTCAATTGGCTACCATAAATTTGGATGCCGGGGATATCGCGAAGGTGAAGACCAGCCTTCAACAGATCCTGGAGAGTTCCGAATCAGGGAGTGAAACAGTCAGACGTCTACAGAGTTTTACCAGGGTTTGCAAGCCTGATGTTTCTCGCAAGGATTCCGCGTTTGATTTGTGTGATGTTGTGAGACCGGCTGCGGAACTGACTAAACCATGGTGGAAGACTAACCCGGAGAAGCAGGGTGTCCACGTTAATTTGAATTTGAACCTCAATCCTGGGTGCGTCGTGTCGGGAAACCGGCACGAGATTTTTGAAGTGGTGGTTAACCTCATCAAGAACGCTGCTGAGGCGCTTCCAAATGGTGGGGTCATACACGTTGAGTGCTACAGCAAGGATTCCGATGTGCTATTGAAGGTCCACGACAGTGGTATCGGCATTCCGGAAGATATGATGCCTCGACTGTTTATTCCGTTTTGTTCAACCAAAATGGCGGCCGGCGCCGGTTTAGGGTTGTCCACCAGCCAGACGATTATCAAGCGACACGGAGGAGAAATATTGGTGCAGAGCGCCGAGGGAAAAGGCAGCACCTTTACTGTGACCCTGCCAAAAGCGGATGACCAGCCGGCAACAGCAACCCCTTCGCTGTCGATCCGAGACGATCGGGCATTGCGAATTCTAGCCATAGACGATGTTGAACCGATCCTGGATTTGGTCGCTGAAACCCTCAGAGCCTTAAACCATTCGGTTTTTACAGCGCCATCCGGGGCCGAAGGACTCCGGTTGTTCAACGATCAATCGGTTGACGTCGTTCTCTGCGATTTGGGAATGCCCGGAATGACCGGATGGGATGTGGGCCGGCAAATCGAACAAATATGCCGAAGCAAAGGCGTGCCAAAAACGCCGTTTGTGCTGCTGACCGGCTGGGGGGATGAGGTGAAGGACAGCGTCAAGATGCGCGAATCGGGCGTAGACAGAATAGTTGCTAAGCCTTTTGAAATCCCGCAATTGTTACAGCTCCTCCGAGAAGTTGTGCCTGAATCTTCGGACGGAAACGGGCAAGATGCTGCGAGACTGCTTCAATGAGGAGGCTGTAGGCTACACCGTACATGTGGGATCAGTAAAATCTCGTGGCCAAGGGTTATTCCGCCTGAGGAATCCCTCCCGACGTCTGCGGGGAATTATGGTTTTTCAGCTCAGGAACCTGCCGGCCGCAAAAACTAGAGAGCTTGTCAAGAAGTGTCAATAAGAATGACTATACCTGTCCACAAGGTGGACACCTGGTGTAGTCTGGAATATTAAGGAGTTAGAGTAACAGCCCCTCCCGTGATGACAAAATAAGTCATCTTTTCGTGTCAGAATGTCTCGATGGCGAAACATACTGAACCTTTCCGCATAGATTTTGGTAACGCGGTTTGGCGATATTCCCCTTTCCGGTTAACCCCATCCACAACGCTCAGCCCGAATAAACCACTTTTCCAATAACCTTCCGGACCCGCACATTTCCAACTATTTTGATCTAAATGGCAACAGGCTCGCTTCTGGGGCATAGCGAAAGCAATTCGCCACGATGGGCCATTCCCAAGAAATACCATTTGATCACCCAGTGGCATGAGTTCTTGGACGGCGCACTGGCCGTAAGCACGAGTAGAAAATCAGGCATATTGCAGTAGGAAATATGCATCAATATATTAATTTGTTATATCAATCTAATGTAATAACTTTAATTACTTGTCATATTATAGCAAAATAACATGTGAATTTCAATAAGAAATAATTCGAACGAATAGGAGCTTTGCTCAACTCCGCAGTGCGCTGAAGCAGCAAAACGATAGACTGCCACAAGCCACAAACATCAGAGTTAGTAAGCGCCCACGCGGATGCACGCCATTCTGTTGTTTTCAAATCGAAAACGATCCAAAATTTGGCTCAGCTCATGGTCGTGGGATTTGAGAAGATCATCGAACATCGTGGTCTCTGAACCGGCTTTTAACGTAATATCTTCAAAACAGTCTAATATCTCAGACCGGTATAAGTGCGCGAGGCAGGTGCATGAATATTGCAGAATCATCGGTTCGATTTCCAATTACAGTCATAGTAAGGGTTTTGCTGGTCCTTGTTTTCGGTTATGTCTGTTCGACTTTTCTATCTGTAGAATTGAAGCCCGACACCCAGCAACCGACATTGGTTGTTGGCACTACGTTTCCGGGCGCGGCCCCTGAAGAAGTTGAAGGGGAGATTACCACTCGTTTTGAAGAGGCCATCAGCGGTGTGTCAAACATGCTGTGGACTCAGAGCTTTTCCACTTACGGTATGTCGGCTGTGCTCGTATTTTACAAGCAAGGCACGAATCTTGACCTTGCCGCGTCTGAAGTCCAGCGTAATATTGACCGGGTTGCAGACCTGCCAAGCACGATACAGCAGCCCCAGATTTTGAAAGCCAGCGATCGAGTAACCCTGCCCATCTACCAATTTGCCTTGACCGGCGATATGGATCTGGTCACTGCATCCACGTGGGCTGATAAGGACATCGTACCACGAATTTTGAGACTACCGGGTGTTGGCGATTGTCAAGATGACGGTAATCTTACTCGGCAGATGACAATCACCTACGACCCACAGCGCCTCAAAGCAAGGGGCTTAACAGCTAATGACGTCAAGAATTTCGTTGACCGAGCGAATTTCAATCAGAGTGGCGGCTATTTCGTTCAAGGCACCCGTGAATGGACAATTCGAACAGTTGGGGAACTTCTCAGCGCGGAGGCATTCCGAAAATTAATCATTTCTAAACCCGGGGATCCTGTCGTTTATCTTTCGGATGTTGCCGATGTTCAAGACTCCTATGACCGCCCTAATTCCTACGCCCGGATCAATGGACAGCGTGGAATAATCTTCAGCGTTCTGGGCCAGGCGGGCGCAAACATACTCGATACTATCAGCGCTGTCGATCGTGAAGTCCAGCTTCTTCAGAGAGATTACGGCCCACGGGGAGCCAAGTTTGAGAGGATGTACGATTCGAGCAACTACATCCGGGATGCGGTCCGGGTGGTTAAGACATCGTTGATTGAGGCCGTTGTGCTGGTGCTCTTGGTGCTCTTCGTGTTCCTAAAGAATTGGCGGAGCATCTTTATAGTCGCCACCTCAATTCCCGTGTCCATAATCGGGACCTTCATCGGGATGTATTTATTCAAGTACTCTATAAACGTGCTTTCGCTTGCCGGGCTGGCTTTGTGCATTAGGCATGATCGTGGACGACGCAATAGTGGTCTTGGAGAACATATATCGGCATCGCTATGAGGAGAAGAAGAGCATTGTAAGAGCCTGCGTGGACGGGACTCACGAAGTCGGGACAGCGGTGCTGATGAGCACCTTGACCACGGCAGCCGTTTTCATGCCGATCTTGTTGCTGAAGGGTGAGGTCGGAACTCTATTCGGTCCTGTCGCTTTCATCATATCTGTGGCCATCTTTTTGTCTTTATTTGACGCCTTCACCGTAGTGCCTATGCTCGCGTCGCGTTGGATGAAACGGGAGACCGAACCCAAAGGGTACTTGAAGCAGATTATGCTTCCTCTCAATCTTTTGGACAAGGTCGGTGCGAGAGTTTCTGACGGCCTGCTATGGTCTCTTAGATTTTTCCTCGGCAGCGGATGGCGGAAAGCCGCGCTGGTTAGGATCTGTCCTCATACTCTTTTATTTGTCGTATAAGGCCTTACCCGGCATGGGCTATCTCCCCACTGGTGGCACGAACCTCATAAAAGTTCAGGTGGCCACTGCTGAGGGAACCAGTCTGGAAGAGAACAGCCGATTAATGAAGATTCTTGAAGACCGCTGGAGAAAAATCAAAGGGGTCAAGAATCTCATCGCAGTTCCGAACCGACAGGACAACCGGAATGCGATTTACATTGTCTGTGAGAGAGAGGAGGATAGCGGTGTTCCGGTCGGGAGAATAGCGCGTCAGGCGAACGCGATGGCGCGCGACCTTCCCATTAAAGTTCTTAAATCCCGTCCAGTTTCCTTTGTTCGGAAATGTTTTTACCCGATCCAATATTGCTGGATGTCCGTATTGTGGGGGACGGCTATCCGGTAATTGAACGACTGGTCAATCAGATTATGGATGTCGGGAAAGAAATCAAAGGAGTTGTCTTTCGCTTACACGGATCTATCCTTGCGAAAACCTGAGGTCCAAGTTCGCGTGGATCTGGAGCGAGCAGCTAATCTCGGCTTTCAGGCAAAAGACATTGCCGATGCCGTAGAAGCCGCCGGGTGGAGGCCAGCGGACTGTATCGCAATATGACGTAAATGGTCGATATTTCTATATTCAGGTCATGGGTCAGGAAAGTAATGTGCAGACGGTCGGTGACGTTGAACGGATTGTCCTGACTTCTCCTCAAAATCCGAACATTCAAGTCCCGCTGACAAGCGTGGCATCCGTGGAGACCACTTTCGGTCCGCTCCAGATCAATCACTATAATTCAAGACGAGCGGCTCGTGTGCAGCTCACTATCCAGGGAAGGCCCTTGACCGAAGTCTATGAGGAACTTGTCTCCAGGATAAAATCGACCGATCCCGTTTCCGCTCGGTTACAGTGTGGTTACGTTCGGTGCGATCAACTATCTCAATAACTCTCATGGGGGCAATTAGCTTTCGTTTTCCCGTTGGCGGTGGTGGTCGTTTACCTCCTGCTTGTCATGCAATTCCAATCTTTCATTCGACCCTTGGCCATTATCTTCAGCGTGCCGCTTTCGATTATAGGAGCAAATATTCTTGTGAACGTCACCGGTGTGCACTTTGATTCGTTCACCATGCTCGGCTACATCATGATGGTAGGTCTTGTGGTAAAAAATGCGATAATCCTGATTACTTATGCTGTTCAGCTGGAAAATGAAGGAATGGATCGAGATGAGGCTCTCATATTGGCCAGCAAGCGGAGGATGCGTCCGATTTTCATGACTGCCATCGCAATGGTTTTGGGCATGCTTCCTCTGGCTGTCAAGCACGGAGCAGGCGCAGAAATTTACAACGGGCTTGGCGATGGCGGTGGTAGGCGGGCTTTCTGTTGCGACACTTTTCACGCTGGTATTCATCCCGGTGATCTACACTATCTTGGAGGATGTGAAGGCCAGATTTTGGAAAATTCGGCCTATCACGTTGGACGACATAAACGGCGACATAGCGCCCAAATCGACCTGATCCAGCTATTGTTCACACTCCAACAGAACGATGGCTGGAATCAGGAATTTAACATTAATGGCATAAGTCAGTCTTAAAATAAGAGTGGCTGACTTTGAGGCATATATGAACGTTGCGGAATCATCAGTCCGATTTCCAATAACCGTTATAGTCAGGGTTCTTCTGGTTCTAGTCTTTGGCTATGTGTCGTTGACTTTTCTCACTGTGGAACTCAAGCCCGATACCGAATACCCCATACTCGTCGTAACCACCACATTTCCCGGCGCGGCCCCGGAAGAGGTGGAAGGCGAGGTGACCACTCGTTTTGAAGAGGCTATCAGCGGCGTTTCAAATATGCAGTACATGACGAGCCTTTCGTTATATGGTCAGTCTCAGCTGACCGTATTTTATAAGCCCGGCACTATTCTTGACCTTGCTGCCTCTGAACTGCAGCGGAATCTCAATCGAGTAACGACTCTGCCAAGCACGGTACAGAAGCCTCAAATTACTAAAGCCAGTGACCAAGTAAGCCTTCCGGTGTATCAATTTGCCCTGACTGGGAATATCGATCTGGTCACTGCCTCCACGTGGGCTGATAAAGATATAGCCCCTCGGATAAAGAGGATACCGGGAGTGGGTGATTGTCAATTCGACGGGAATCTCACCCGAGAGATGAGGATCACCTTTGACCCGCAGAGGGTTAAGTCAAGACGTTTGACGGCCACCGACATTAAGAACTTCATTGACCGAACGAATCTCAATCAGAGTGGCGGCTATTTTGTTCAAGGGACCCGCGAATGGACAATTCGGTACGGTGGGCCAACTTCTAAATGCCGAAAGCTTTCGCAAAGTAGTCATTTCCAAGCCGGGCGATCCGCCTATCCATCTTTCGGATGTGGCTGACGCTGAAGACATGTATGACCGGCCGGATTCGTACGCCCGCATCAACGGCCAACGGGGCATAGTGTTCAGCGTATTGAGCCAAGCGGGCTCGAACATTCTTGATACCATCGGTTCCATTGACCGTGAACTTCAGCTCATGCAGAAGGACTACGGGTCACGCGGGGCAAAGTTTCAGAAAGTCTACGACTCGAGCGACTATATCCGCGATGCAGTGAACGTCGTAAAGGAGTCCTTGATTGAGGCCATTGTGTTGGTGCTACTCGTTTTGTTCGTTTTCCTAAAGAACTGGAGGAGCATTTTCATCGTTGCGACCTCAATTCCCGTCTCTGTGGTGGGAACTTTCATCGGCATGTATATCGTGGGGTATTCAATTAACGTGCTTTCTCTGGCCGGCCTTGCACTCTCCATCGGGATGATCGTGGATGACGCCATTGTCGTTCTGGAAAACATTTTCCGGCATCGATACGAAGAAGGTAAGAGCATCGTCAGGGCATGCGTTGACGGCACACGTGAAGTAGGAATGGCGGTGCTCATGAGTACTCTGACTACTGCCGCGGTTTTCATGCCGGTTCTGATGCTCACCGGTGAGGTAGGTACTCTCTTCGGTCCGGTTGCCTTCATCATTTCTGTTGCCATTTTCTTGTCTCTATTTGACGCGTTCACGGTGGTTCCAATGCTCGCGTCCCGCTGGATGAAACAGGTAAGCGAACCAAAGGGGTTGTTGAAACGGCTGATGTCTCCTCTGGACTTTCTGGACAAAATCGGCGGAAGAGTCTCCGATTCGTTGATATTAACTCTGCGTTATTTCCTTGGTGACGGTCGGCGGAAAGCAGCCTTGGTCATCACTGTGCTTGCCCTGTTCGGTTTGTCGTATTGGGCATTGCCCGGTATGGGATATCTTCCCACTGGAGGGACTAACCTCATCAAAGTGCAGATAGAAGCCGCCGACGGAACCAGTCTGGACGAGAATAGCAGGTTGATGCAGATCCTGGAGGATCGCTGGAAAAAAATCCCGGGAGTGCAGACCATTATCGCTATTCCCAACCGGCAAGTTTCTCGAAACGTCATTTTCATCGTTTGCGACCGGGAGGAAGACAGCGGTGTTCCGATTGAAAAAATTGCTCGTGAAGCATACGAGACTTCTCGTGATCTGCCTTTCAAGTCGGTAAGGCCCATTCAGTTTCCACTGTTCGGAAATATCGATACCAGATCAAATATTGTCGATCTCCGGGTCATGGGTGACAGCTACAAGGTGATCGAACCACTAGTCAAACAGGTCATGGACAATGGAAAAGATCTCAAAGGAATTGCTTTTCGATATACGGACCTTGCTCTGCGTAAACCGGAGATTCAGGTTAGGGTGGATGCCGAACGAGCGGCAAGTTTCGGATTTCAGGGTAAAGACATCGCCGATGCAGTGGAAGCAGCCGGAGGAGGCCAACAGACAAGAAACCAATACAACGTTGCCGGCCGATATTTTTACGTCATGGTAATGGGCCGGGAAAGTGAAATAAAAACTATGAGTGATGTTGGGCGAATAGTCCTGACTTCACCACTTGATTCGAACATACAGGTTCCATTGACGAGCGTCGCTTCAGTTGAGACCGTGTTCGGACCGCTGCAGATCGATCACTACAATTCAAAACGAGCGGCTGATATTCAGTTTACCATACAGGACCGGCCGCTCTCGGACGTGTTCGGCGATGTCATGTCCCGCATTAAATCGAGCGTTCCTTTGCCCATTGGATATGACATAGTGCCGTTCGGAGCTGTTAATAATCTGCAGACCCTTGTGCAGGCAATCGGTTTTGTCTTTCCGCTGGCAGTTGTAGTGGTTTACCTCCTGCTGGTTATGCAGTTCCAGTCATTCATTAGACCTCTGGCTATAATTCTGAGTGTGCCGCTTTCCATCATAGGCGCGAATGTTCTGGTGAACATCACGGGTGTCCATTTCGACTCCTTCACAATGCTAGGCTACATCATGATGGTGGGGCTCGTGGTAAAAAACGCCATCATATTGATTACGTATACTGTTCAGCTTACAGACCAGGGCATGGACAGAGACGAGGCGCTTGTGCTTGCAAGCAAACGCAGAATGCGCCCGATCTTCATGACAGCAATCGCAATGGTGCTGGGAATGCTTCCGTTGGCCCTTAGACATGGCGCAGGCGCTGAGATTTATAACGGTCTGGCGATGGCGGTGGTCGGGGGGCTTTCAGTAGCAACTCTCTTCACATTGGTGTTCATCCCCGTCGTCTACACCATCCTGGAGGACGTAAAGGAACGTTTTTGGAAAGTTCAGCCAATCACGTTTGATGAAATAGAAGATGAAGTGGAGCAGAAAACGACTTGATTTCAACAGAAAGTTGGATCAGACTGAAAAATCTCGTTAATGGGCCGGAATCGGCGGCGCCAAGCAGAGAATATCGTCTTGATCCAATCAGCTTTACCAGATAGAGGAATCTTCCATGATCATGCGACGGTTAATAATCCTGTTTTCCATGCTGTTCCTACTCGTTGGTTGCGGATCGAAGCGAGAGGCCTTGCCACCGCCGCCCATAAAGGTCGGAGTTGTCACGGCTGATGAAGGAGAGCTGAAACAAACCCTCGAGATGTCAGGAAACCTGCGTTTCATCGCAAACACGACCGTCTCATCGGAGGTATCGGCCCAAGTCGAAATCCTTGGATGTGCGTGACGGTCAACCGGTGACCCAAGGGCAGACTCTTTTGACGTTCGACGATTCCATAATCCGGGCCGCGGCCGATCAAGCCAGTGGGAATCTGCAGAAGGATGAAGCCACACTCGTTTACAACAAGGCTGAGTGGGAAAAGAATGAGCCTCTGTTCAAGAGTGGAGCAATAAGCCAATCCACTTACGATCAGAAATTTTCAGCTTATCAGAATTCTATCGGTCAAGCGGAAGCGGACAAGGGGGCCCTTGCGAAAGCAAAAGAAGATCTGAAGCACACGATTGTGACTGCGCCCATAACGGGAGTGCTTTCGAACCGTTTCGTAGAAAAAGGCGACTGGATATCGATGGGCGGGAAACTTTTCCAGATCAGTGATTATAAGACAATCTACGTCCAGACTTTTCTCAGCGACAAGGACGTTGCGAAATTGAATATTACAAAGGTAATCCAGGAAGGACGTGGCGTAGAAGCGGAGGTCAAGGTAGACTCATTTCCTCAAAAAACATTCAAAGGCAATATTGGATATATCCAGCCTGTCACAAACCTGAATCGGCTTTTTGAAGCACGCATTTATATCGATAACCAAGACATGCAGCTTTTCGAAGGCATGTATGCCCGTGCGGAGGTGGTCGTCAAAACCATTCCCGATATTGTAAGGATACCGATAGATGCCTTATTAGAACAAGTCCACAACAATGAGATGAACGCTGTCGTGCTTGTAAATAAGAGCGAACAAGCTGAAATAACACGGATAAGAATAGGCGAAACCGACAGGCATTACGCTGCGGTATTGGAGGGACTGAATCCGGGTGACAGGGTTGTGGTCGAGGGCAAGGAAGTCGTCAACTCGGGTCAGCCGCTGGAAGTCGCCAAGATGTCAACGAACGGGTCGCAGGCACGTGCTTATTCGGAAACTCCCGCAAGTAAGTAATGTTTATGGATTAGATTCCAGGGCCCGGCGTCCTTTGACCGCACGTGTCGCCGGTCGCGGGAGCCTCATAGCTCGAGGCGCTGGTCTGTCTCTTACCAGGGCCAAGATCTGCTGCCGCACGAATTCGGCCGCGCCAGCACAGTCCGCCCTAGCGTCGCGGAGCAGCGCTTTGAGAACCAAGTCCGCAAACACCGCACTGGTCCATTAAAACATCGACCCTGTGCGCTGCAGTGGACAATTAGTCAAAAACTATGCAGGATTCAAGTCTGCTGCCTGATGGAATGTCGGAACGTCGCATCAGGATGAAATCTTGCGTCGACTTGGGCTGATCCGATTTGTCCCGCTAATGTCCTTTCCAACTTCTTTCCTAATGGCGAAATCCGTGCAACCGCTTTAGCTCGTCTTCAGCTCCGACCCTGAATCCACGTGACAGCCACGTCAAGTCCACGTGGTTTCAGTCCGCCTGTTTGACGTCCTCCAGTTCCCTGAGTCTGCGCTCCTGCTCTTTGAGAGTTTCTTCCAGTTTTCGCAGTCGGTTCCTCAAATGAGTGAAAGCCGTCCCCACAAGTCCTACGAACAGCAGGCAAGCAACAAAAAAGTTGTCGATCTTGTCTGCGAACAAAGCCGATAAGAGCGGAGCCATCACGACGTACATAAAGATGACCGTCTTCAGTTCGTCAAGCTGTTGGCTCGGAAGATCTTTCATAACTGAGACCTCAAAACCGTTCCCACTGGACGCTGTTGTTTTGCGATCTCGTTCTTCAGCCTCTCGCTCAAATTTTCCGGACTCCTCGGCCCCCATTTCATTGAGGATCTTTTCTGCGTCCTCCAGGTCCTCTGGCTTGACAAGGAGTCGAACGCCTCTGCACATCTGAAGCGACGGGTAAGCCCCTCCACAGTCATCCTTTTGAATGTGGGTTTCTATGCCTTCGAATGCAAGGCGAGTTTCGGCGATGCCTGCGACTGCTTCGCTAGCATAGGTCCTTAGGACTACAGCATCGTCGAGATTCATGATTTTATTCATCCCGCCTGAACGCCCGAAGTAGCCCCCAGAGTGATCTTGGCGAGCCATCGTCGCGTTGATGAAAAAGCCTGTTCAGTACCTGTCGCGAGCGAGGGTAGCAGCATTGGCACGCTCTTGCGATATTCCCGATAGGCGTCGCCAAAGTCCTCCTTCATGTCCTCGTCCTCAAGGGTTGCTCCGATGTAGATCCACAAGGTCCAGAGGACATTGAAGAGCAGCCGATCTGCGGTCACGTCGGGGCAAGACCATATGAGCAAGATCACCATCAAATAGACAGGATGACGAACATAAGCGTAGGGTCCTCGGACGACAAGCTGCGGAGGTCTATTCTGTTCACTCCGCTGCCGGTCTGAGGAAGCTGCCAAGCCGAATGGGTCACACGATGTCGCGGACCTGAGTGTGTATGCGCTCCAGAGACATCCAGCGAGCGCCAGAAAAAGCGCTGCCCGAAATAGCAAACGAGAAACACCATGAAATTCATACAGCACAATCGTTGACGGCTGCCACACGATCATAATCCCAGCCAGGACAATTCCGGACACGATAGTGAAGACGATGCGGTGATAAAAGGGTGGCCAGACTCCGGCAAACCAAGAGCAAAAGCTTCGGCGAATCATAACACTGTGCTGTACAAAGAATAAAATTGAAATGAAGCCGTCCCAGAGAAGAACGGCCTGGCGGCTCAGCCCCATCTGAACTAAGTTCAATGCGCCATTGAAAAGAAAAACAAAGAATAGCAGGAGCGATGCGCTAGCGACACAGATCGCAAATAACCGGATCAAGTTCATATCTTGTGGTCTCACCGGATCGGGGATTTCTTCAAGCCCCAAACCGTTCCGCCAGGTCCTTTCCCGGCGTCATCAACCCAAATCTTCCACAGATGAGGCGTCTTCCGACGCTCCCGAAAATAGCGATCGCAGTCGGCCCAGACATCAAAGCGAGCCAATCTTTATTCTACTCGCATCCTAGTCCGCTTAGCAACATCAAGCCGCGTGTCCGTAAGACAGCATCCTGGGGCAGACAACCCCTTCTCCGAGCAAATCGACCAATTCTCCGGCAAACCGGCAAACGAAGTAGGCATCCAGCTCTTCAAAAGCCAACCCGGTTTTGAAGGTCCTTTTCTCAAAAGACCCGCATTTGGAACATCCCCATTGAATCAATCGTTGCTCATAGCCGCCGAAAAATTCTTGCTTCAAAGACACATCGGGAGTTTTTGCCTGCAGCTCTCCAATTAATTTCGTGGCGCCCATAACTGAGTCTCCTTTCTGTATAAAATTTGATCTGAGTCTGACAGCCAGGAGCCATGTGTAGCCGTCCGATTACGTCTTCAGTTCCGTCGATCAGCTAATTGGCTGTTTATTAATTATGACCGTGTATGATTGCCGAATCTGCAAGATGTTCCCGAAAAATTTGCGGCCTCGTTTGCAATCTATGTTGTAGAGCGCCTCTTGCTCAAGTCGCTGTTGTTAGTGACAGGGCATTGAGCGCCGAAGAGGTGTTTGTGGCGGGGAGTCCCTCAAAAAGTGCTGCACTGGTAATCTTGAAAAAACGCACTTCTTGTGCTAGGATAGGGCAAGTAGTCAAAACTACACTGGTTTCAAGTTGCTGCGCCCGTAGCTCAGTTGGATAGAGCGCCGGACTTCGAATCCGTAGGTCGCAGGTTCGAGTCCTGCCGGGCGTACCAAAGATAACAAAGGGTTATGGTCACATAGCAGTGGCCATTTTTCTTTTGGTGTCTACCATAGTGTCTATCGTCCCGAAGACTCGGCTCGGTCGAGCCATGACCCATTACTCAACTCCTCTTCCGTAACCAGGTTGTACCTCTTGAAGACGATCATGGTCTTAAGGTCGCTCATTGCCATAATTTTGAAGTAGTCATTCCCAGCAAGTCTAAGATTGTTAATAGCGCAATGGCGAAGGCTACCGTAGAAATGCTCAGTGGTGGAACTTTCGGGGAAGAGGAATCAAATAATCAAGATAGAAATGGCTGAGCGGTCATTGGTGGGGGGGAGCAAGAAACTCAAAAGCCTCAAAGGGCATTCCGAAAACGGTCATGATGAGTGCGAACTATCCGAAAAAATGATTTTGCAAGGTGTCAGAAAAATACTGGATGAAATCGAGGTCCATCGCAGAGAGTACGGGGGGCAGAAACCGCAAATATTCTCCTCTTATAAAACCAGAGTTATTGCGGGCCGTATGCCGGTTGAAGTGATTAATCAAATAAATCGGATGAAAGGAAGCAAGACTTTTCACCTGGAAAGGGCATTGAGGCTCTATGTGAAGGCTATGAAGGAAACGGTTTAAGAAAGTCTGTCCTTCCGATTTTCACCCGAATTCACTCAGCGATCAGACATCTGCTCCAGTATTGGGATTTATTTGTCCTCGCACTGATCGACGCCCTGGAGGTCAGAAAAGAAATCAGGAGAAGAACAAACGAGTCTAAATTTCGCGGAGAATCACTCTCAAACCGTCACACAACGGTAGAACAAATCAAAGCAGATTTGCCTACCCGGTAGCGATGCTTTCGCGAAGGGCAACCGCTGGCATCGGTCCAAGCAAGTTTGATATGTTTGTCCTCCAAAGCGACAATTTGATAGTCGCCGTCGGGCAACGTACAAGCAGAAAAGCGGTCACGGCCGCAAAAATTGTATTCCGCCTTCAGACCGTCCAGGTGTATGACATCTCCGATTTGCATGATCCGTCCTTTCGCAAGGTGGACAAATTGTCCATCGCCCTGCGCACCTCCGTGTTCAGTGAGAAGCCGTCTGCTCGGTGATGAAAGTGCGTCACACATTGGGGCTTCTCGATTGCGATCACGGTAGGTCTCAACGTAAGATTGCCCGTATGGGAGAGGAGTCTCAGGTCTGCTCGTTCCACGTTCCACCGTTAATTCCCGATAAATCAACATCACAGCGGAAACGACGCAAACGCTAATACAATCAGGCAAGAGTTCACACTGGCAACCTCTCACCTGATCCTCATGAGAGGATTATAAGGAGAGTGGATTACCAGTTCGCTTGTATCCAGTCTCGCCGCCCGCTTCCGGAATCGTTCTTGGGACGGGCCTCGGCCACCTTCAGACTCCGGCCTCCAAGATCCTTTGAATCGAGTCCCTGGATAGCTTTAAGACCTTCTTCTCGGTTAGTCATTTCAATGAATCCGAATCCCCGCGACCTGTTCGTAAATTTATCAATGATGACCTTGGCGGAATCTACTAACCCGTAAGCTTCAAACAAGGCTTGTAGTTCGCCTTCTGTGGAATCGAAGGACAGGTTTCCCACGTAAATTTTGATACTCATCTTCTAGCTCCTAAAGAGAAGGCACTCCACACGTTTTGCGAGAGTGCGTTTGCGGTTATGAACAAGGGCTCTTTGTGAACGGGGATGATCGGCTGGAATTAAGTCGTAAAGTCCTCGGCACGGGTGCCTATGTCCCAGGATCTTAATCTTTGCATAACACCCGTGCTCCCTGACGCGAGGTCTACAGGAGTAACACAAGTTAAGAATTATATTATTAATTATAGTGGCAATGTTCAATTTGTCAAGTATGTGAAAGGCATGAAGGAGAAGGTTTAACAAAATGTTAAAATCTGTCTTTTGTCGGAACGGCCTAAGAATTCTCTTCTTTGCCTTCGGTCGGTCTTCTTGGTTTTTGACTTGACTTATCAACTATATCTAAATGTAATGTTAGGGTTAAGGCGGGGGCCTTTTCAAACAGTTCTCCAGAAACAAAGCCAATTCCCCTGTAGGGAAGTTTTCGAAGTGTCAATCAAAAAATAAATCATTTTTAAATGTTGGAAGAATTTCCAACATTCGTTTGCTCATTACGGGGTGAGAAATGGCAAAAGAAACCCGGCAGATCAGCGCAAAAGAAATCCTGGCAGACATCAAGGCGAGAGTGGATGATAGGGCCTTGATGGAGAATCGCATAGCATTGAGCACGAGTCGATCAAGGCGGAGACCACCTCCTCGCCAATGCTTACAGCAATTTAATTAGCACAGATTTACACTAGCTTCACTCGAATTGGATATGTCATCATGATTTGATGAGACACGCCGGTTAAGAAGGTCACGCACCTTGTGCAAGGTATCACGTGCCTTCCGCAGCCTATCTTCCTGCCCGCTGGAAAAGACTTCCAGCTCCCTCTCTGCTCTGACCTCCTCGATGAGCACGAGCGCCAGCTTTTCCTCATTGAGCCCAACTAGCCCGAAGCGCATCCGACACGAGATGATCTCGCCTGTGGCCCTCAGAACTGCCTCAATGACCTGGGACTTACTGCTATCGAAAACGTCAGATACCGCTTCGCAGACCTTCAGGCTATCACTCTCATTGATGAGAAGCCCCAGCAAAGACCAGCCTTCAATTAGGCCAAGATCTGCTCCGGGTTTAGCACAGGACTCGTTCGCAAACACGACGGAACAGAAACGGTCTACCAGCAAAGCGGGTGTCGGTATTACTTGCAAAACATCAACAAGCGAGGACAACCCGAATCGGCTAAAATCAAAGCTGCGTGTGGCCGTGAGAGACTCTTCGCAGAGCTTATCTGAAGCAGTAACTTTCGTAGGATCTACACTTTCTGTGACCGGTATTACCCATTCCCATCCCGAGTCGGGCTGATCGTCGTCCCAAAAATCGATGTGGAAGCATCCCCAAAATCGATGTCGAAGTCATCGTCGGCATGGACAGTCGTGGATGCAGAACTAATAATCTTGGCCATAATTGCTATTCCCCCCCATTAATACTCAGCGACTCCAAGTGAGAGTGAAAATCAATAGGAGCTGATGTGAAGGCCACTCAGAGTCTGTGGATCATGATTTGCAATTACCATACCACTGTCGCTAATCCCATCATTGGGTGAGATAACAGACTAGAATCACAACAGTAAAAAGATAGCTCACTTTTGCCGGTGCCAGTAGATCCCGCATCAATTCCGTGACCAAGTGTCTTATTCTTGAACACCAAACCGGTTTTCGGTAATCAGCGTGTCCTAAGCCCAAACAATTAAAGTCATCCACTTCGCCTTTTTTGAGGCTGATAAACTCCTGCGATTCGCTTTCGGAGCGCTTCAGATCACTTCTAAACTATTTTGTGAGATGCCAATGTCGTGAGCGCGGATTTCGGACACAAAATTAATGCCCCACTTTTAGCGCCCTGGACATACATCAGACGGCTAAGTGCTAACAACCTCTTGGGTGAAAAACCAATTCCGAGGATTCCTAATCCTGATACAAGTCATAGCTCCGATGCCGAACAGACGAGACAGCGCAAGGCTCGCCGGGTTTTTCGCCTGATCATGGAATTTGAAGCCGCTCAGGCCATAGGGGAGGTAGTTTCCCACACGGCAAGGTTTTTGAGGAATCTTGACATACCTTTTCTTTCCGAGCAGTAAATGGGGATTTAAGTCTTGAGATCCTCCTTGTGTAGTGGGGTTTCTTCTTAGATGACCGGGAATTTTGCTGCTGCTACACTGAGATTTCACAGGATCAACGTTTCCATACGCTGGGATCGGTTGTTACAGTCGTGGGATACTCCATGCCAGTGTAACTATAGCTTGTTGCATTAGTCCTTGACCACGTGCCTGAAGGTTCAGTTTTGAAAACACCAGATTTAACGACAGGAATCTCATAATCCTTCTCTTGTTTTTTCTCTAATCTTCTTCTTATTTTTGAAAATTCGTCCTCATCTATTTGCTGCCGTCTTTGTAATCTCTCATAAAATCGAGTGATAGAATCTTTCTTGTTCGGGTTTCTCAGATATGGCGTCAAATGGCCATAAATGGTCTCCAAAAAATCTGTTGCAAGAATATCAGACTGTAATACGTAGAATCCATTCTCAGCAATTTCCACGACAACGTGCCCCGTCTCATTTGCTTTTACAAGGGCATGACCATAAGGGGAAATGAACTGATGTGCCACCCCATGACGAAAGATCTCGGCCAACAAATCTCTCGTTTTACTTTTGTTATAAACTGCTCCTCCCTTCGCTTTTACCATCCACGTAGCGCAAAAATCTTTGATGTGTTTTTCGGTTTCGTCCAGGTCTTTGTCATTTTCCATAGTAAGATATCCAAGGCGATCCATTGTTGAGAATACCGTCATTGCAAGCGGTGCGGCACAACCACCTAATCCATCAGCATTAACCTGTATTGGGAGAAGTTTCTTAATATCACTGCATAGATATCCCAAAATCACTTTGCCATACCATTCCAAAATATGCTCGTGTTGTTCTTCAAAACTTAATTCCCCCATATGGTTAGTGCCTCCTTTTCTGATCTTCCTTGCGTTTAGCACAGATGTGGAGAAGGTGTCCACAGGTGTCCTTATAGGTGTCTAAAAGCGGTGTCATTCATTATCAATCAGTGACAGACAAAATCAAGACAGCCCCTTGAAATGATTAACAAAGGACTGTCTCGGTATCTATGGATGATAGTGGGTGAAAAGCGATTTCCTGCACTTCGAATCCGTAGGTCGCAGGTTCGAGTCCTGCCGGGCGTACCAAAACAGGTTATGATGCTGATAAGCTAACCGCCTGTAACGGGGGCGGTTTTCTTTTTGAGGATGGTCATTGTGGCCATTTTGTGTCCAGGCTGAATCGATCAGGATGGTGGGATTGGCGTCCCGAAGCCTCGTTCTCTTATCTGCCGGCAGACCGACTCAGGCGCGTAGACGCACGTGCTCTCATTATGTAGGGTCTGAAGAAAGGTGTAATCGCTGTTTCCTATATCCCTAAGCGCGAGACGCGGAAGGATCCGAGCGTTGACTCGAAAGCGCTCTTCGGACCTGAATGAAAAGATCGATATGTTAAAGCTGAAGAGATTCAATGTGCGATAATAGTTCAGTATTGCTGAAAGTCCTTCCAGGAAGAAATTCAGAGCTTCCTCTCCCAGTCCAAGTAGGGATTTCCGCTCGGGAAAGATGCACCAGACATCCGGTATATGACTCATGGGAACATAGCCCACGGTCCAAAAGGTCGGGCCGATCTCTCCGATGTAGCGGGACGCCCTTTCTTTCTCCTCGCGGATGAAGTCGTCCCAGAATTCTCTGCCATTTTCACGGTAATACCTGTTTGCGCCTTCAAGCTGGAGCCGCATGTGGTTCGTAGGGCGCTCCCCGCAGATGACCTGAAGGTGGGGGTGGACCAGACTTGAACCTGCCGGCGGCATGTAGTTCCAATTGATGGAGAAGCAATCCGCCCTGCGGTCAACCTCGGAAACCCTCAGGATGAACTCCTGTACGGCAAGAAATGCGTCTCTCATCATTTCGGGTGTCAGCTCCTCCATCCGCACGAAGTGTTGGGGAGAGAAAACGGCTATACCCGCGTATCGATCCAGGGGAAGGACGTTGGGGAGCAGGGTCGCTGTTCCTATCTGAATCTTTCCGCCTGGAACCAATTCCTCAGGGAATCGAGGGGTGGAGTTTTCGATATTTTCCGGGCAGAAGGGGCAGAATATTCCTTCCGATCGCTTGAAAGTTTCTTCGGCATTGGGGGTTTTGGGGGGCTGATATGGGAGGTTGAAGACGCGTCCCGTCCTGCCGGTCAAAGGGTCCGTACGGATCTCAAAGGGGATTTCTTCTTTTTTCCCAGCCCGGATCAGGGTCATCGTATCGTAGAGCGTTTCAAACGTGATGGGCATTAGAGCATCTCCTTTGGGGCCAAGAATATACTCCTATACGGCAATCTTCAAGCCGGGACTACTTCGTGAGACACAGGCTGGAGGTCAAAGGATTAGGTCTCAGTTCAAGAAATCCGGAAAGAAGGCGCTGGTTTGGGGAAAAGGCTCAGAAGACGGTCACGTCGTCAGAGGCCGCCTAGTATATAGGCGCCCACTGACGACATGGATCCTCAGCAACAACCGGAGAGGTCACTTCTCTGGCCAAGGAGAAACAGGTAATCCACTTCTAAATCACCACTTGGCGCCATAACTCGGGGGCAGGACCTCCCGCCGCCCATTGACAACATCACAGGTTTGATGGCTCATTGGCATAACCTTTGGCCCCCTTCACCGCTGAAATGCTTGACTCAACAGCCCAAAAAGCATTAATCATGCAACATGCGCCGTAGTTTTCACCTGCGGACGAAGGGGGCCAATGACCCGTATAGAAGCGATGGCTGAAGTTCTTCTGCGAACCGGTGAACAGAAGGACGGAACAATCGGTGGCCGTTTCCGGAATCTCAGCCGTCCCGGAGTGCCGAAATGCCCAACCAACAAAATGAGAAATTGGAAGTGCTCTACCGTGACGACACATATCCAATAACGTCTCACGAGTCTAAATTGAGATCCTCGCGATTCACCCTCTACGCAAAGTGGGCGCTTCTCCCTGTGCTCATGGCGGTTCCTTTCGTATCCGAGATCATCGACTCGTACACGAGGAGAGTGCTTGCTTTTTCCGATCCGTCTGATTGGCCGATTATCTGTATTGAAATGATTCTCCTCGGGGTGATCGGAATCTATTTGACTCGCAAGAATCACGAGCGCGACAAGACATTTTCTGCGCTGGCTTTCAGCGAGAACAGATACCGGCACCTTTTCGAGAATTCTATAGACTCAATAACGATCACTGCGCCAGACGGGGAACTCCTTGAAGCCAACGACGCTTTTTTCAACCTTTTCGGATACTCGAGGGATGGACTGGAGAATTTCAATATATTGCAACTGTACGTCAACGCCGATGACCGGTCGAGGTTCCGGGAAAAGGTCGAAAATCGGGGATCGGTGAAGGATTTCCAGGTTAGGCGGCGCAAGAAGGACGGCACTGAGATAGTGTGTGAATTGAGCGCCACACTTAGAAGGGACGACGAGGGTCACATTCTTGGATACCAGACAATCCTTCGCGACATCACCAAGCGGAAGCAGGCGGAACAGGCCCTGAGGACACTTCACGTCGAACTTGAGCAAAGGGTGGCATGAACGAACCGCAGAGCTTGTGACAGCCAATGAGACGCTGCGTCAGGAAATGACCGACCGTCAACGAGCAGAGGCCGAGCTTCGCCGCAGTGAGGAACGTTTCAGGGCAGTGTTTGAGTCCGCCCAGGACTGCATATTCATGAAGGACCAAGACATGAGATACACTCATGTGAACCCTGCCATGCTCAGACTACTGGCGATCCTCCCGGAGAGAATTATCGGGAACACGGATGAAGCCCTATTCGATGCAGACACCTCGCGTGGTCTACGAGACATCGAGCGGCGTGTTCTCGAAGGGCGCACTATAGAAACTCAGCAGAGTGTCCCGGGGGAAGGCGGACAGGTCATCCTGAGCTGTATCAGGTCCCCTCTGCGTGACTCGGCTGGAAATATTATGGGCATATACGGAATCGCCCGAGACCTGACAGACCGCCAAGCGCAAGAGGCGGAGATGATGAATCGACCTGGGTCCTATGGCTCCAGGTCGATGAAAGCGGTTCTGGACCAAATGGGTCTGGCCAGCGCAACCGATACTATCGTGTTGTTGCTCGGGGAAAGTGGCACCGGTAAGGATTATTTGGCTCGGCACCTTCATGAGAAGTCACACCGATCTGCTGGTCCATTTTTCGCGATAAACTGCGCGGCGCTTCCAGGGGAACTCGCGGAGTCGGAGCTATTCGGCCATGAAGCGGGCGCCTTTACAGGGTCCCGAGCGCGCAAACGTGGACTTCTCGAGTTGGCTGAAGGAGGCACCCTCCTCTTGAATGAGATTGGGGATCTGCCGATTCACCTGCAGGCAAAGCTTCTTTCCTTCCTGGACACACAGTCTTTTACGCGTGTTGGTGGCGAGAAAAGCGTCGAGGTCAACACCAGAGTGATCGCCGCCACCAATAGAGATATGGAGCGGGAGGTGGCCGAAGGCAATTTCCGTGAAGATCTCTTTTATCGTCTCAATGTGTTTGCCATTCGTGTGCCGCCGTTGAGACAACGGAAGGAAGATTTGCCACTCCTCGTAACTGAACTGCTGAGCGTGCTGGCCAAGAAGATGGGGTTTTTAGAGCCGCCGGGAGTCGCGCAGAGCAGCAATGGACAGCTTGGCTCAAATATCACTGGCCGGGAAATGTGAGAGAATTGAGAAACGTATTGGAAAGGGCATTGATTCTGTCCGACAATAGGAAGATAACACTGAACGACATTGGGAGACTCCGCACGGAGGAAGATGAAAGTGGTCGCAGGCCGGACTTGTCATGTTCCATATCTGTCTCCGCATGGCGCTCCCTCCCCAATGCTTTACGCGAGGCCGAACGCAGTCTCGCCAACGAAGCCTTACGTCGAGCAGGCGGGAGCATAAAAATGGCCGCGCTTGACTTGGGTATTTCCCGGGATCAGATGAAATACCTTATAAAATCGCTTGGCATTCAGAGGAATAATGACCCTCAGATCGAGAGTTTGGGGTAAATATCACCCACGCATAAGTTAAAGTTATTGCGGTCAGTTGCCACTTTCTCAATGACTAGCGGGTGATAATCACCCATAAATTCCTCACTAAACTGCTCTGTTTCGTCTCGAAGGCACATGCCGATATCAAACCCACCCAAAATACTCCTGTAGTTTCAATATAATACTCGCTTATGCTACAAGCGTCCTACACTGGCACCGAACTTGCTCTGCTGGAATCGTAATAAAGACGCCGATTCCCCAAATCGGTTCCTGACAACGAAAGCGAGGCAGGAAGGAAACGTTATTCATCCCGAATTGAATGCGCAATGCGCTTCACGGAAATCATTAGGAGATGGAACATGACGGCATACGACGTGCTGGAGATGATGTGGGGGTTTGTTTTAACCACCGGAATTTTCGATCTTCACTGGCAACTGGTGTTCATGTGGTGTATTGGGGGATTCTTTCTTTACCTCGGCATCGCCAAGGATTACGAACCCTTACTTCTCGTTCCCATCGGGTTCGGGATCTTCATCGTGAATTTTCCCAATGTGCCGCTGATGGGGGTGGACGAGCAGGGCGTCCGGGACCTGATAGCGATTTTCTATCACTTCGGTCTGGAATGGAAGGTTATGCCGTGCATCATCTTCCTTGGTTTAGGCGCCTTGACCGATTTCGGTCCTCTTATCGCCAACCCGAAGATGATGTTGGTCGGCGCAGGAGCTCAATTGGGCGTTTTTATAACCTTCACCGGAACGGTGCTGTGCGGGTTTACGCTGAAGGAGGCTGCCTCAGTCGGCATCATCGGAGGGGCGGAGGGCCCGACGACCATATACCTTACTCAGCTCCTGGCGCCTCAGTTGTTAGGCCCGAACGCGCTCGCGGCTTATTCGTACATGGCCATGGTACCGATTATCCAGCCGCCGATCATGAGATGGATGACTTCAGACGCTGAACGAAAAATCCGCATGAGACAGTTGAGACCCGTTTCTCAGCGTGAAAAGATACTTTTCCCAATCATCGCTGCTGCGATCGTGGCCATCCTCGTGCCCAGCGTGACTCCACTGATGGGAATGTTCATGCTGGGCAACCTGCTGAGAGAAAGTGGCGTTGTAGGCCGATTGGCCCAGACGGCCGGAGGGCCACTGATGGATGTTATGATCATATTTCTAGCCACTTCCATCGGGGCCACCATGTCCGCAGACAAATTTTTCAATCCAAAGACACTTATCGTTCTCAGTTTGGGGTTAATAGATTTCGCCGTCTGCACGGCCGGCGGCATTCTCACGGTGAAAGCGATGAATCTTTTTCTCAAGGAAAAGATCAATCCGCTCATCGGCTCTGCCGGAGTTTCAGCAGTGCCCATGTCCGCGCGAGTGTCGCAAAAAATGGGGCAGCAATATGACAAGGGCAATTACCTGTTGATGCATGCTATGGGCCCCAACCTTGCCGGGGCCATAGGAGCGGCCGCAGCCGCAGGTATGTTTATTGCCATGTTTCAATAATAATAACGAGCTAATATGAATCTCGGACTTTCCGGAATCCGATATCAGTCGGGAAAGCGAAAGAGCATACGTTGATTGGAACAGCATCATCGACACTCGATCTAAAATGGAGTTCGTTATATGAAAACATTCTTCTTGTCAGTTGTTATTGCATTTGTTGCGCTATGTTGCAGTGTTTCGTTCGCTGAAGATTTTCTCGGCGCGCCTGTCATGCCGGACGGGAAGGTAGTTTCTCAAACTCCCGAGCGTTTGGAGAAGACCTATGATGTCCCATTCGATGCCGCTGTGAAATTTTATCAGGAGGCGCTGAAAGGCGAGAAGGATATCAAGTTTCGTGAATGGGGTACGCAAACACGCATTGAGGACCACTCGAACCGACTGTGGCAGTCAATCACCATCACCAAAACTCCCGAAGGCCGAACCGACATTATCTTTCTGAAGTTCAACTGGACGTGGATTTTCGGGACACTCATCCTTCGGTTCTTTGGGGTCTTCGTTGTACTTATTGTTCTGTATGTCGCCATGTCAATCTCGGGGGCAATCATACCAAGGTTGATAAAGGTAGCAGAACAAAGGCGCTAGAAATTTGTTATAAACGTGGAGGGGGCTGGTGGAACCTTTCCCGGCCTTTATTCTAATCGATTGATTAGGAGGTAAACGATGTCCTTGGCGACATATGGGTACATGTTACTGGTCCGGATAATCCAGTCGTCAATCGTGCATGCGTTGACCAGTGAGTAAGAGCGGTTGGTGTCCAGGGCGATTCCAGGGAGCCCACCGTTTCAACCCGAACAAAGCTGCTCGTTCCTATTGTCGTCACCATGGTAACCGGTCTTGTTGCTCCAGAAGGTCTACCCCGGATGGCGCCATCATGCTGGGTAACCTTATGTTGGAACTTTATGAAGGAAAGCGGCGTGCCGCCTCGCGTGACTGTAGCGTCTCAAAACAAAATCGCGAATATAGTCAGACGGTTCCTTGGCTAGGCGATCGGCGTTACTATGTTGGGTCATAATTTATTAAAGCGTGAAACGCTGGCTATTTTTGGACTTGGTTTTGTGGCGAGATGTGTGGATACCGGAGCAGGAGCGCTTCTCAGAAAACTTATGCGCCGCCTTTCCAGCAGGAAAACCAATCCGCTAATTGATTCGGCCGGGTTCTCCGTGTATTCCCGATAACGGTATTAGCCCATAGGGATCACTATGGTCCAATAACGCACCATGTCCGGTGCGTATACGCACCGGGCTCTCGCTCACACCTAATAGGCTTTCCCAGAGCCCTCCCCGCGACCATACCAAATACGGTGGTCCAAAGACAGACCATACCGGGTATGCTCTCGATGGTATTTTTTGGCCCTCACCCGGCCTCCACACACTTTCTGCTCGCTCATATCTAGCTATAATCGTTAAATATTCATCAACGCTATCCGTAGATTCCCGGATCTTCACAATTCATTGAATACACGGCACGACTATTGCTCCTCAAAGCGCGCAGGCAGGCCGATGAAGGATTGGAATGGACTTTTCCTCGGCCTTGGCGCCCATGCCACGATTGGAGGTCACAATGGGAAGCGTAACGAGATTTCAGACTAAGGAGAGCGATAATATGGGGAAGGTTATTAGCGCAACGAAAGCTGCGGAATTGATAAAGGACGGGGACACCGTAGCCGCTGTTACGTTCGGTCTCGCAGGTTGGGGGGAAGACATAGCGCTTGCCGTCCGCGATCGCTACCTTGCGGTGAGACATCCCCGGGATATTACATTCGTGCATGCCGCCGGAGTCGGTGACTGGAAAGGCCGGGGAGGAGGCGTGTGGGCGGAAGAAGGTATGGAGGGGCTGGTGAGGAAAGTTGTGACATCTCACGTTGGTTCAGAGCCCCAGATGGCCAAGGCGGTGGAAGAGGAGAAAATCGAGTGCTATTTCTGGCCATTGGGCGTCATGTGCCAGTGGTATACCGAGATTGCAAGGCGTAAACCCGGCCTTCTCAGCAAGACGGGGCTGGGCACGTTTATCGATCCCCGGATTGAAGGCGGCAGAGTCAACAGCATCAGTAAAGACGATCTTATAAAAGTAGTAAACCTCGAAGGAGAGGAATGGCTGCTATACAAGAGTTTCCCGATCGACGTAACGCTTATAAGGGGCACTACCGCGGACGAAAAGGGCAACGTCAGCTTCGAGAAGGAAGCCATCGCACTGGAAGCGCTGCCCGCCGCCATGGCGGCCAGGGCCAGCGGCGGCATTGTCATAGCGCAGGTGGAATACCTGGCCAAGGCCGGAACTTTGCACCCGCAACGCGTCGGGGTGCCGGGTGCGTGCGTGGATTACATTGTGGTAGCGGAACGGCCGCAGATGCAAACCATGAGCACGCAGTTCAACGCGGCCCTTGCAGGGGATGTAAAAGTGCCTGAGGCGACCATTGCCCCAATGCCTTTTGACGAGCGGAAGATCATCGCCCGCCGCTCGGCGATGGAATTGGTAGCGGGACCCGTTAACCTGGGCATCGGCATCCCGCAGGGCGTGGCGAAAGTGGTTGCAGAGGAAGAGTGCAGCCACCTCATGATCCTCGTTTCCGAGTGCGGCAATATTGGTGGAATCCCGGGCGTTGCTGGGGATTTCGGCGCCCATAGCAATGGCGAAGCGATGGTCCGGCAGGATGATATGTTCGACTGGTTCGAGTCCGGCGGTCTTGCCATGGCCTTTACCGGCCTCGGCCAGACGGATGAGGAGGGCAACATCAATGCCGGGAAGTTCGGGACCAGACCTATGGGCGTAGGCGGCTTCATCAATACGACCCAGCATGCGAAGAAGGTGGTTTTCTGCGGGACATTTACTGCCGGTGGCCTGGAAATCAAGTCGGGCGACGGCGCGTTGACTATCGTCAAAGAAGGCAAGATCAAGAAATTTCTGAAGAAAGTCGAGCAGATTGCTTTCAGCGGCAAGCATGCCTGGAGTGTCAATCAGAAGGCCATGTACGTAACGGAACGGGCCGTCTTCGAACTTACTCAGGGTGGCCTGATGTTAATTGAAATCGCGCCCGGCGTGGATTTGGAAAAGGACATATTGGCGAACATGGAATTCAAACCGATCATTTCTCCGGATTTGAAACTCATGCCCGCGGGTATCTTCAGACCCGTGTGGGGAGAATTGAAATACGAGCTGGAGGCTGGCCATCCAAGGAACATGCTGCTTTCGCCTGTTGAAACGTCTGCATTTGAGCTGAGCCGAATGAGGATGCATGGATAGGCAGGTCTCCGTACTGTTTTGAGCTGAAAGCGGGATTAAGCGGCGGTAAGGCAGGGAATGCATGGAAACAATTATCCGATATGTAAACGAACTCTAGCAAAACCGAAGGAGAAGTAAATTGAAGCATGAGACAACCCTGCCTGAACTAGAAATTGGGTTGCAGAGCAAGTGTCCCGAATTTCGAGGCCGCCGCATTATTCCCGAGGAGATAAAAACAGCGGAGGCGTAAGATGGATTTTGAGCTGAGCGAAGAACAACGCATGATTCAAGACATGGCGTACAAATTTGCAGTCAACGAAATGGCGCCACGCGCAGACGGCGGTGTGATTCGAGGTTAGTCGACGGGAAAAGAAAAAAGGCGCCCATTACTTTCGACGCCCTTTTTGGTTGCGGCGATCAGTCGTTGAAATTGCATCTGCCGGCCCGAACCCAAAGACATTGCGGTCGTGATTCCATTCCCGGACTCTCGGACACCTGCTACTGTCTATCACTCCTTCATCGGTGGTTCAGACTAATCCGGTTCGTGAAGCTTCCTTTCCAGTCTGTTGGTATTCCTGTCAAAATCGCTCCAAAATTGGCTTTCACAGCCTGCCACGCAGTTATAATAATTGGCATACTGCCCATAATTATTACCCCACGGTTTCAGCCATGAGCAGTTTTGTAAACACAGCTCTCGATCTCTGACCGGGGTCGTCTGTGCCGTAACAACGTTGGACAACATCGGGACCATAACCAATGCTGCTAACAATACCATGATATATAATGCTGTTTTCATTTCAAACCTCTCTTCCGACCAATCTTTGGACATCTATGTCTTATCCCTTTAGATGCTGTCTCAAGAGGTTTGATTCACCCCTGACCTTAATCAGTTCGCCTGTGAAATATACTCATCAACCGTAAGGATTTTTGCGTATATTGAACTCAGCGAGGCAAGGAACGCAGCGTGGACGTATTGCGCAGGGATTTCCAGGGCTTGATAAGACAAACTTCTGTTTGCGCAAGCGTCGCTCAAGACAATAGACTTGAATCCATAATCGACGGCTGCCCTCACTGTGGCGTCCACACACATGTTTGTCATCATGCCGCCGATGACGAGGCTGTCGATGTTGTTTGTCCTGAGGTGGTCCAATAGCGGCGTGTCTCGGAACGAATTGGGAAAATGTTTCTGAATAACGACTTCATCTTCTACGGGCTTCACGCTGTCGTGGATTTCAACCCCAGGGGTCCCGGCCACAAAAAAGGGAGCGTCAGGATAAGCTGACACGTGCTGAACATGGATGCGCGGCAGTTTCTTTTGCCTAAAGTAGGCGAGTATTTTTCCGGCATTATGTCCCGCTTGCATGCTCCCTTCCAATTCCATTTTTCCGCCGGGGAAATAATCATTCTGTATATCGACGAGCAGTAGGGCCGTGGTCATGACGCCTCCTTTTTATGGTAGCTTGGCAAAACTATACAACGGGACGACTAGGGGTTTCCAGTGTGTGGTAGCAGCCGTAGTTGCGAAAAAGTTAACGCTGTCGAGTCGGCTATTGAGCAATATGAACCGCAGGCGTTCCTGCTCGGCGCCACAGCCACTGGGACCGATTTAGCAGACGGGGAGCCGAGAGAGCAGCACTGGGCAGCGCCTGTCGGCGAAACTGAAGAGCTTTTCCTGGAAGGGATTTGAAAAACTCCTCCAGGAAAAGCTCAGGAAGAAAGCAGTTGTACATTAATTTTCTCGACGTAGGTGGCTTTAGACCGTATTTCTACTTCTTTTTGTAATGATCCACTACCCACGGCGGGAATTTGTATTCAACCGTCCCTTCGTATTTTATTCCTTCCCAACCGTCAGGCCAGACACACACGTTTTTTCCGTCCTGCCATTGGGTCCCGTTTCCGGTGCTGTAACCCGGTCCAAAAACAAGGTCATGATCCTTGGAAAATACCACTCTTCCCGCAGTGCCATTGAAATCGGTCTCTTCTAACACCGGCACCAGCTTATCCGGATCCAACGTGCCGGTTTTCTCAATTGCTTCTTTCAAAATATAAAGAGCGTCATAGCTCCCGGCCGTGTAGTTTGGGGCCTCTTTGAATTTCTCTTTGTACTGATTGAAAAAAGGTATGGTTTTGTCAGTCATTTTGACCGGAGCGTAAGTGCTAAGGCTCAAATTGAAATTCCCTTTTTCTCCGGTAGCTGACCAGAATCCGTCTTTTTGAGCCTCGACATTGATTCCGACAATTGGAGCCGGAATCCGGAGTTCGCCGGCTTGTTTCGCAAAAGGAATACCTACGGAAGAAGAGAATGTTACAAAAATAATTTGCGCGCCGGCACGTTGGATCGCGGAGAGTTCCGAGCTGACTTCCGTTGCGGTGGCAGAAGGTCGCCAGACTCCGGCGACTTCCATTCCCATTTTCGGGAGAGTAGCTTCAGCGACTTTTACCATCGGATCGGCCCAGGCCGCCTTTTCAGCTACTATGGCGACTTTAGGCTTCTCGACTCCAAATTCTTTGGCCATAAGCTTGCGGACCATATCAAGTAAGACAAAATCAACTTTGACCAGGAAATTGGAATTGTACGGCGTGACCCGGAACCAATATTTGTATCTGTTGTAGTCTTTCGAGACTCGCTCACACAGACCTGGAAAAGAGCAACCGCATCCTAAGAAAATCTTCTTGTTGTCCATGGCGATATCCAGCATGGGTAGCATAGCCTCAGTGCGAAACCCCCCTACCAGGAAATCGACTTTGTATCGGCTGACGCCCAGTTCCATGGCATTGGTCGCATCCGGGACACTCAAGAACTCATTGGAATCCAGTTTTACGATTTCGATAGGACGTTTGGCGCCTTTTACCGTTATCCCGCCGGCTTTGTTTATTTCATCAGCAGCCATTGTAGCGCCATTCCACATGCCTTCGCCCTGCGTGAAATTCATTGGGCCGATAATCCCAATCTTGATCGGATCCGCGGCCCAGGCAAAAAAGCTCAAGCAAAACACCAGCACGATACTCAGCAAGATAGATCGAAAGACATCAACGTTTCTCATTTTCCGCTCCAAAAAGAATTTCGTGATTAGAGTTGGTTTGCTCCTGTTGTGATGCGGTCCTACGCGGCCTTCCCGCGCCATTGTCCGGCTAGGAGCCCATCGAAGTTATCACACCAGGTTTAAAATAAGCAAAAAATGTTTTGGTGTCCGCAGGTAGCAAATCAAAGGCAAGCATTACAAGCGGACGGAAAGGCTGGTTGGCCTGAAAATCATGAAAAACGGTGAAATCAGTCGTCTATAGTCCACAACCCAGAGATCGCAGCAACTTCTGGAGCTCTTCAAAGTCCTCTTCTGCTATGGACGTGATCTTAAACCCCCCTACCGGCGCGTTTCCCTCTTCTTCGGTTCCCGTCCATTTACACTCTGCTTCAAATGTGAATGTAGACGGCTCTCCTTCCGGCTCAGCCAAACTGATCAGGAAATTCTTTCTCTCTCCAATATAGGTTTTGATTCCAACTACGCGCAGGCCGGTCACAGAGACGTCCCGGATCCTATATACATCAGCCAAATCATCCAAATCGTGGACAAGAAGTGAACCGTGAGTTAAGGCCCTGGGCCATTGTCGCACTCCATCCCGTACGACGGATCCGTCGGAAGAGACAAAATGGCTTTGCAACTCTTCGTTACTGAGTAATTTTGCGCTCACCAGTTTACTGAAAGCGCTCCAAAGACCTTTCTTGGAAAGGCGATACTTGTCGCACAGTTGCCTGGAGGTCAGTCCCTGCCGAATATCGACGATGATTTCCTTGGCTGGTATTTTAGGTTTAGAAGACGCCATTTGGCCTCGCTCGTGGGCTTTCTGATTGTTTTGTCGCTTATTATACTACAAGCTCTTCGATTGGAATAATGAAAGTATACATGAAACTCCGGGCTGGGTCGTACAAACTGGTTGCGAAACCCCGATATCGCTTCGTGATGCGGTAGGGGCCGCTTCGAGAAGGGCGCCGATTTCGGGCGGTTCGCGAACCGCCCCTAAAAAAAATTCGCATCGTCTTGTGCTATCGAGGTTTTGCAACCAGTTCCAGTCACAATGTGCCTGCATCATCATTTCTTACTAACAGGGAGCGGCCTTGAATCCTTAGAACAAAGCCTGCATCTAATATTATTAAGAGTGTAGGCTCGTGCCCGCAACTCAGGTGGGAGATCCTTACTACTTGTTCGGGAGGCGCATTATGAACAGAATCGTATATATAATTTCCATCGTCTCGCTAATTGCTTTATCAGGCATTGTTGCCTTCTGGTCTTCTTCGCCCTCACGATTGATCGGTAATCCGATCGGCGGCGCCAGCGTAATGGAAATTCCTGCGCAGCCGACCGCTTGCGATGTACAAGCCCTTGAGTCCCTCTCCGGCCCTACACCCTCCAAGGGCGAGAATTTGCCAAGCCCGGGCATATGCCAAGACGACTGGGTAAGCGGCTGGGATGTGCCTGTTTACAACTGCGAGATATTGTTTGGCCCTGTGTAGCGCATCTTTTCCGATTTCAGTTACTGCAATGGCCCATCGGTGAAGCTGAAGCCACTACAGGACATTTTGTATTTCTTCCCAAAAGCGACCGGATAATGTGACGCCCAGAGTGAAACACGGTACTGATCTGGCGAGGGCGCAGGCATTTCCCAAAAGCTTTAGCGAAAGGGCTTTCTCTTCTGCCTTCGTCAGAGAAAAATCATTGCGCTCGCGCGTTTGCTGAATGGATTTATATATCCATAAAGCCGCTTGGGCGTGACTAATGGGATGGACCTCGTCCATGCCCGACCGCTTCAAGAAGAATATGGCCTTGAGCCGAACATGCTCCTCGGACCTCCCAGGAGCGGTTCCTGATCCCCACGAATCAACTCCTGCCACGTGGGGAAAGGGTGCGCGTGATATTGACCCGGGCTGTCTCGCACAATGAGGACCTCATCATCACACAGAGAACGCCATGGGACCGGAAGTCGACGAGAGCATGTGGATTTGCCCGCGCCGCTCGGGCCGATAATGAGCACTCCGGAACCATTTAGTTCCGCGAGGGCAGCGTGGAACAACAAGCCCCCGGAATCCTGCGCTGCGTCAAACACCGGACTCAACGCGGTCCACATTTGGATAACTTGGATGTCCCAGGCTGAGATCTCCAGTAATTCCACAAATAATGTCCTGGGATTCAGGGTGTTCAGGAAGCGGACTATTCCTAGGCGTTGTTCTTTCCAACCTCGCATAGGGAGATCGGACGCATCATCCATAATTCTCGTTAACGACTGCAGGGATGGAGGGCCACTTGAGTTCTCTTTCGCGAAAAAACATGATATCTGGGAAAACCATTGGTGTGCGAGACGTGAAGATTCAGAACAGACGCCAGCTTCTTTACCCAGGGAGCTACAGATGCGTCACAAGCAATGAGGCGCCACTCAATACCGTTCGTTAGTCTCAGGTCGAAACAGTTTTTATGGGCAATTCTTTGAGACAGTTCATTCATCTATGGCACTACGGAGAAGTTCCCGTCAAACACCTATTCATGCCGGCGTTGGAGCCGGGGCCGCACCACGCCCCACCTCCACCGGGCTGATTACCCTGCGAGGTCGGGTAATAGGGTGGTTCGAGCCGGATGTGGATAATTGGGTTATAAGGCGTCCATTTAGGCTCTTTACAGATCAATCCTTGCTTCCCGTCCCGGATAATAAAGAGACGGACCGGCTTTAGGAACGGGGTGACTTCGCAATAGGCCGCGTGCTCGAGCGCATCATTTAGGCAATCTCAAAATCTTGTCTATAACCGCACTATCCCGGTGATCCCCAGATTCTCTATTTAATTTATTTGTCTGAATGAGCCTCCGAAGATTCGGGTCAGGCCTCAGCTTCAAGGCTTTTTGATATAATTCTGAGGCGGCCCTAAATTCCTTCTTTTCTTCGAGCATTGTCGCCAGCTCGTAAAGAGCTAACGGGTCGGTGGGGTCAAGAGTGACCGCCTGCTGGAGATCTTCCAAAGCCTTTTCCGGATTACCCATCAGCTTGTGAACGATTCCTCGCTGCGCGAGCCATCCTCTGCTAAAGGGGGCCAGACTGCCGGTTTGTTCAAAGTCGGCTAGAGCGCCTTTGAGATCGCGGGTTTTCAGCCGAATTAGTCCTCGACTGAAATATGCCTGATAAAAACTTGGATCTAAATTGATAGCTCGTGAATAAAGTGATTCCGCCTTCTTCAGTTTTCCCGTCGCCGATCTGGCGATTGGCCACGTTCCAACAACCGACTGCGGTCGCGGTCTCCGGGAGGACACGAGTTTGAAGCATGGCTATCCAAACCGGTAACGTCTCTTTCCAAGCCGGCCGTGGGTCCAGAATCAAGGCTCGCTTATACAAACCGATGGCTTCGGTTATCCGATCTCCTCTACGCTCATAGATACCCGCGAGGTTTTCCATCGCTTCATAATTCTCGGGATCGATTTCCAACGCTTTATGGTAATCGCTTCCAGCTTTCTTGTCTTGATCAATCATTTCATGAGCCATGCCCCTTCCACAGTAGATGGAACCATCTATCGGGCAAATCTTCAGGGCGCTCGAGAACAGGGCAACCGAATCTTGGAACCGATCTTCGGCAAACGCCTTACATGCCTGAATTACCGCGGGATTATCGACTGCATTCAAAGGAGATTTGGGGTGTCCCTCGATGGCGGAGGCTGGAATCGGAACCACAATAAACAGCGCGCAAATTACGAAAGCGCATGTCTGTTTCAATCTGAACGTAGGAAGGGAAGTCTTCATCATGGACTGACATCCGGACTCATGATAAGAAATGGGTTGACGATCATGCAGTGGATTACTTAATTAGCAGCAATCCGGTGAAAATGGAAGACAGACCTGAACGGACAAGTTGTCTGGGCGACGATGACTCGGCCGAAAAGTCATTGCGAGGACCGTGGCCCTCGATAGGGTGGCGTGCGTGTGTGCGCTCAAATCCGGGTAGACACTCAGGTCTGCCCCTACAAAGATGCGGAAATGGATTCCTTCCCTCACTGCTTGTTACGGCCCTCACATGGTTCTTCGCAACATTCACATGCTTCGTCAGCCCCATTCATGCCGATGAAGCAATGATTGCAACCCCTAAGCAATCCGAATACCACATAGCGATTCATTGCGCCCGGAAAGTCCTGCAATTATGGCGTCATGCGGAATTAATCAGGGAATACCCCATAGAGGTCGGAAAGACGGGAATACACAAGCGACAGTCGGGAGATCATCGCACCCCAATAGGGGACTACGAGATCAGCTGGATGGCCTCACGACACTCGGAGAAGGGACACAGAGTCATTGACAACAAGAGTTGGTGTATAGGAAACCAATTCGTCTACGCTCCCAGCGGCCCTCTTTTGGAAAAACTGTGGGCAGATTCGTACGGCGGCCGTCAGGCCACAATAATCAGCCTAAATTATCCAAACCCTAAAGACCGGAAGAGGGGTTTCACCGGTGAGTGCATCCATATTCACTCGGACCTGAAAATCAAAGACGGAGCTCTGCGAAAGTCCTACGGATGTATCCACATGTTTCCCGTAGATGCGGTAGAACTGTACGATATCGTGGATGTGGGCCCCGGTAAAGATACTTCCCTAATTATCGTGTAGTCTTCACTAATTTGCGGAATCCCTAGTGTTTCTAGCCTGTCATTGCGAGGAGTGAATGGTGGGGCAGGCGTCCCGCCTGTCTATTGCGGATGACCGGCAAGATGCCGGTCCCACCGACAATCCCCAAAGCATGGAGATTGCCCTTCGTCGAACTCGCAATGACACCCTTTCTCCACGTGACTAAGTGGTTGCGCCTTGACAGCGCTCGGCCTTGTCTTTAGTACTTGGAAGTGCTACATAAATTCCCACTGGCGTTTCGATTCTTGTCACAGGAGCCTCCCAGTGCAATCAATCCATAAACCAGAAGTGACCCTGAACCTCCAGGCCGATCTAATTTTCCTGCCTGTCGCAACTTCTTTCGTGGAGAAGGCCGCCGCTGCTTTCGGTCTGGCCGAGCCCGAGGCTTTGTCGCTTACTTTGGCCACGGAAGAGATCTTCGCTTACCTGTGTGGCGCAGCCGCTCCAGGGAAAGAAGTCCTTATGAAGTGCAGAGGCGGTGGATATTACGTAGATCAGGAATTCCTGTTCGAGGCGCGGGACTTCAATATGAAAGCCTTCAATTTGACCGCTTCCGTGTCGATGGATCATCAGGAAACTATGGACGAAACAGGGCTGTTGATTGCGTCACGCATGGTGGATCGATTCCAGTTTTTTGAAGAAGGAAAAACGCTTCGCCTGATTCTCACCAAGGACAAATCGTATCCCTCTTTAAGCGATCTTTCGGCTCCTGACGATAAGACCTTGGAATCATTTTCTGTCAGATCTCCCGATGCCGAGGAGCTCAAGCTCTTCGTCCGTTTCGCTCAGAAGCGTTACGCCTCTCCCGTTGCTCCGGAAAGCTTCAATTTTCCAGGCAAGGTTGCTGATATGGTCGCGTGCGGGGAATACCGATCCGCTATCGCGGCGGATCAGGCGGGGCACATTGGTGGCGGAATCGTCTGGCGCTGGGACGGGATACGATTGGTGGAGTTCTACGGTCCCTATATTTTGGGCTCTCCGAATCCGGGAATGAGTCAGGCCCTGATTGACTCCTGTTTGAGTAATGTGGCCCGAGTTGGCGCAGTGGGAGTTATATGTCGCTACCCCACTCCGGAATTGCCTGCGGAATATTTTGAGCCGTTGGGTTCGCTCATTTTTCGGAATGAAGAGAATGCCTTGGTGGAACTCACATCTTGCTACCGTCATCTCGAGGAGGACCTGGGGCTTTCGGTGTGGTCCCACGATTCCATTGAGCCGTTTCTGGCCGATACATATAATCGGTTGGCATTTGCCAGGGAAATCAAGCCCGTGAGATCCGGCGGGGAATCACATTCAGCTTTTTCCGTGCTCTCCGCGGAATTCGACAGAGGGGCCGGACAGGTGACTCTCCGACCGATTTGGTGGGGAGCGGATTCGGAATCCGTCCTCGCTGCGTACGTTGGAGACGCTCTTGAAAGAAGAATTGGGCGGCATTCTCTTTGAAATGGACTTGGGCAAGTCCTGGCAATGCTATTTCACGCCGGCGCTTTCAAAATCCGGATTCGAGCCAAGGCTAGTGCTGCCCTACGCAGGGAAGGGCGATTTGGTAATATTTCAGCATAGGATTGGGGGCTCACTTTAATGAGCGCCTGGTCTCCCGAAAGACTCCTGCCGGATTACATCAAGCGGTTCGAACCGTACGTTCCGAGCAAGCCCGACACTGAGCTAATGAAGCTGTACGGCTGTTCGCGTCTGTATCGGCTGAATAACAACGAAAACCCGTTGGGTCCGCCTCCGGCCGCGCAGGAAATTCTGAGGCGTTTTCCACCTCCTAAAGCAGCCGTTTACCCCAGTGGCGACGCCTACTATTTGCGTCACAAGCTCGCGCTCAAGTTCGGCAAGCAGCCGGATCAGTTTCTGGTCGGCAACGGCGCGAATGAAGTCATAAGCTTCGTTATAAAAGCGTTCTGCGAGCAAGGTGACAACATAATCACTGGCGATAAGACTTTCGCAGTGTACGAATGGGTCGCGGAATTTTCCGGCCTGGAAGCCAGATTGATACCTCTCAAAGATAACGGTTTTGATGACTCAGGCATGCTCGACAGGGTCGATGGACGCACCAAGGTCATTTTTATTTGCAACCCTAATAATCCGACAGGGACCCACTGGAGCAGCGACCGGTTCAGAAGATTTATGGATGCAGTCGATGGGCGAGCCGTAGTCGTGGCGGATGAGGCATACTGCGAATTCGTCGAAGCCGATGATTTCCCGGACGGAATGTCACTGATCGACGAATACCCCAATCTTGTTGTATTCAGAACTTTTTCGAAGATGTATGGTCTCGCGGGGCTACGCATAGGATATTTGGTCGCGGATTTACCCCTGGTTCAGGCTATCCGAAGCGCCTGCATAGTTTACTCCGTGAACACTGTCGCACAGGAAGCGGCCGTAGCCGCGGTCGAGGACGACGATCACATCGTTCGCACAAAAGAAATGGTCCGTGAAGGCAAGGAGTTTCTCCGAAATGAACTGACGGACCTGAAGCTCCCTTTTATTTCCGGAGAAGGCAACTTTATCATGATAAAGCTTCCCATGAGTGACACTCTTGCGTATCGCAAGCTCATGGCCCAGGGAGTGATGGTTCGTACTATGACCGGCTTCCGTTTTCCGAATTATATCAGAGTGACAATCTCGAGCATGGAGGCCATGAATGCCTTTATTAAGGCTTTAGCTAATATTCTTGGGTGATTGATCGGCATCGCTTCATGTTTGTTAGGGAGGCCGCATTCGCGGATGAAAGATCAAGATCGGTTCGCAGAATACACGAGAGCACGCAGTTCTCCGCCCAACCATAGCCGGCCATTGTCTATTGGCGCAGCAGTCGTGCGCTCGGATGCGCATGAAAAAGTGACCGGCCAAACCATGTACGCAGCCGATTATTACAGCAGGGACATGCTGTGGGCGGGGGTGAAACGCGCGGGAGTCCCACATGCTCGCTTACAAGGCATAGAAACGGATCGGGCGGCGCAAGTTCCGGGGATTGTCCGGATCCTCACACATAAGGACATTTCAGGCCCAAACCGTCAAGGCGTAATCAGGAAGGACCAGCCCGTCCTGGTGGATGATAAAGTGCGGCACTGCGGCGACGCCGTAGCCTTGGTTATCGCGGAAACGAAAACGTCGCTCAGGAATGCTCTAGATTTGATCACCCTTGATCTGGCTCCTCTGCCGGCGGTTACAAACGCCGAGCAGGCCCTTGAAAAGGATTCTCCTCTTGTGCACGAAGACAATGCTGAAGGGAACGTCCTGCTGAAAGGCGATTTGAAAATAGGTGAAGGACAGGAAGCCGAAAAGGAGTGCGACGTTATTCTGGAAGCGTGTTTCGAGACCCCGCGGCAGGAGCACGCGTATTTGGAAACCGAGGTTGGTTGGGCTTGCGTCAACGAAGATGGGAAATTGAGCATTGTCTGCTCGACACAGACGCCGTTTCGAGATCGAATGGAGGTGGCGGAAGCCCTGGGGCTGGACCCGAGCAGAATTCGGATCATAGCTCCGTACTTGGGCGGAGCGTTCGGAGGCAAAGACGGGGTGACCGTGCAGAGCCTTTTGGCTTTAGCTGCCATGAATTCCAATGGCAGACCGGTGAAGATGTGGTGGGACAGAGAAGAATCATTTCTGGCCGGAACAAAGCGGCACGCAGCGCGTATGTACTATCGTTTGGGGGCCAAATCCGACGGCTCATTACATTTCCTGGACGTGCGCCTGTATCTGGATACCGGGCCGTACGATCACCTGGGAGGAGTCGTGTTGGCCTTGGCCCTGGAGCACGCAGGAGGGCCTTATCGCATCCCCAATGCGGTCCTTAAAGGCTGGGCCGTGTACACAAACAACCCTATTGGCGGGGCTTTTCGAGGGTTTGGGGTCCCGCAGGTGACGGCCGCGATGGAACAAATGATCGACATGCTGGCCGCAAAACTTGAAATGGATCCTCTGGAAATTCGTTTGAAGAACGCGGTTAAACGCGGTGACAAGAACTGTGTCGGAAAGACGCTTGTCTCATCAACAGGCGCAGTGGAATGTCTGGAAACAGCTCTCGAAACATCAACTTTGGAAGGAACGTGAAGCCTGGAAGAGCGCCGCTGGGCAATTCAAGCGTCGAGGCGTTGGTATAGCGGCAGTGATGCAGGCATCCGGCTATGGGCCTGTTGTTCCGGATGTTGCCAACGCCAAGATCGAGCTTACGACCGCAGGAAAAATCCGCGTCTATTGCGGAGTGGTTGACATGGGCCAGGGGAATGCCGGAACGAATCTCCAGATAGCCGGCAGCATTCTAGGCCAGGATTCCGGCAACTATGGAGCTGGTTCTGCCGGATACCGATCTGACCCTTCCATCGGGTTCCGCTTCCGCTAGCCGCTGCACATATACTTTTGCCAACGCGCTGATAGGCGCGGCCGAGATTCTCAAAGAACGCATTTTGCAACGCTCCGCGGACATGCTCATGGCCCGCGGCGCAGAGGAACTGGCGCTTATCCCTGGAGGAGTGCGGCGCCTTACCGACGGCCGGGAATTGTCCCTGGAGTTTTTGGCGCAAGTTTCTCAACGAATCGGAACGGATAGCTACTTATCGTTTCAGGGCGCCGGTAGCCACGGATCAGGTGACTTCAGACGAAGGACTCCGACTGCACGGTATGCCTCACACATTGTTCTCCTACGGGGCTCATTTGGCCTGGATAGAGATTGACGAGCTGACCGGACAAGTGGATATCAAACGATATCTCGCTGTCAGCGACTGCGGAAAAGTAATAAATCCTGAAACTTATGAGCAGCAGATACACGGCGGCATTGCGCACGGTTTGGGCTTGGCCCTTTCCGAAGATTTTGAAGTAGTGGACGGCAAGATAATGACGCCGGATCTTATGACATATGTTATACCCACAGCATCTGATCTACCTGAGATCGATTCCGTTCCTGTGGAGATCTATGAGCCCACCGGTCCTTTTGGCCTGAAAGGAGTTGGCGAAATAGCGACTAATGGGCCGCTCCCAGCCATTGCCAATGCGGTGGCGGACGCATTGGGCGTTCGCGTGTTCCGGTTTCCGTTGACCCCCGAAAGAATTCTTGAAGCTCTTAAAGCACAAACCGCAGGAGAAATAGCTTGAAAATTGCTTTCCGCTTGAACGGAAAAATGATGGAAATTGACGCGCCCGCGGACCGCCGTGTCGTGGATATCCTGAGAGAGGACTTGCTCCTTACTGGAACAAAGGAATCATGCGGGACAGGTGACTGTGGGGCTTGCACGATTCTGGTTGATGGCGAGACCCGCCTTGTCGTGCCTTATGCTCGCAGCTCAGCTCGAGGGCAGAGACATTATAACCATAGAAGGTCTTTCGCGAGACGGTATGCTGCATCCGGTTCAGAACGCTTTTGTCGAGCATGGCGCCGTTCAGTGCGGTTTTTGCACCCCCGGAATGGTGTTGGCGTCTGTCGATCTGCTCAACCGAAATCCCGATCCTACACGAGAAGAGATCAGGGACGCCTTGGCGGGTAATCTTTGCAGGTGCACCGGATATCAGAAAATTGTGGATTCCGTCGAGATGGCCGCTGCCGTGCTTCAACGCAAGGCAGGGTCATGACCGAGGTATTTCTCCCGCGGAGCCTTGAAGAGCTTTGGGACATCCTGGACAAATATCCTGGATGCAGCGGTCTATGCCGGAGGGACCGATCTGCTGGTGAAATTGCGATCCGGCTTGGCAAAGCCGAGTTACTTGGTCTGCCTGGAACGAATCGAGGCGCTTAATGGAGTTCATGATACCGGCGAAGAAATAGTTATAGGCTGCTGCCACAACTCATAATCAGGTTCTGGAGAGCCCGATCATCAAGCGGAATTTCCCGGTTCTGGCTAAGGGATCAGTGTGCTCGGTTCGCCGCCGATACGACACATGGGGACCATCGGAGGCAATATAGTAACAGCATCACCGGCTGGGGACACTTTGCCGCCGCTTTATGTCCTGGCAGCGGAAGTGGAAATCCAATCGAGCAACTCGTCGAGACGCGTGGCGCTGAGCCGATTTCATTCTAGGACCGGGCAAGGTCGATCTCAAAAGAGGCGAAATTCTTACCAGGATTTTCCTGAAAAAATCGCCTAAATGGAACATTCATCACCACGAAAAGGTCGGCAGGCGAAAAGCCCAGGCCTGCGCTGTCGCAAGCATGGCCGCATTGCTACAGGTGTCAGAAACCGGGAGCATCGAACGAGCGCGGTCTTGCCTGGGGCAGCGTCGGGCCGACGGTAGTAACCTCACGTGAGGTTGAAGAAGCGCTTGTTGGACAGCCAATATCGTTGGAAATATTTAAAAGTGTGTCTGACTTGGTGAAAAAGGCAGTCTCTCCCATAGATGACGTACGCGCAAGCGCGGAGTACCGTCGAGTGGTCGCTGCGGCGCTGGTCCAGCGCCTGGCCGAATACGAGCTTCGGCCTGATCTGGGGAGAGACCGGATTCAATCTCGCTGACATATCATGGTCGGCGCCTGTTTACCGTCGTCGCTAGGAATAGGAGATAATGCTCAAACCGGAGCGTCTTATAACCAAAGAGTTCATCGCTCTAAATGCGATAATATTTCTGGCTTTCTGCAATATCGCTGTCTTTTTTCAATTCCACCAATATCTAGGCACGCTTCCAATTCCTGCCGAATACTTCGGCACACTGATTGGGCTGTTTTCCGTATCGGTATTGGTGATCAGGCCGATTATCAGCCCGTTGATCCATCGGGATAATGCCAAACGATGGATCTTAATAAGTTGCGCGCGGCGTGATTATTTCCTTATTTCTGTACAATGCAGCCCACGATTTCTGGAGCATGGCCTTGGTGCGGCTCGCTCATGGCGCGGCTTACGTGGTCCTGGCAACGGCTGCTTTGAATCGAATGGTAGAAGCGATACCGGCCAACAAAAGCAGCCAAGCTTTTGGATTAATTTCGGTAATTACTTTATTGCCATATGCTGTGATTCCACCTCTTTTGGGACCGCTGATCCATTGGGCGGGCACATTCGACAGGGTGCTGGATTTATCGGCTTTGGTGATGTTCTTGGCTTTTCCTCTGCTCTCGTTTATTCAAGACGAGCCTGCCGAGACCGCGAATTGATCGCGATGGGATTTGAGCGTTAGCCGAGCTTGGAAGGAATCTGAGCGACCCCCGAGTTATTGTGTTGCTGTTGTTGTCACTTCTGGTTTGGACCTCTTTTACGCCTGTGTTCTATTTCCTAAAGGGCTACGCGGAAGAGATAGGCATCGGAAACGCCGGTTGGTTCTTTACCATTTCCACCCTGATGGAGATTTCGGTTCGCATTGTGGCCGGACACCTTTTCGACAGAGCCAATAAATGGCTGCTGCTGTTGGTTGCGCTCGCTTGGCTCGGGGCGGGCAATCTGATCTTGGCCTCATCCCCCGGATTGGTCACTTTTTATGCCATGAGCGTATTCCTGGGCCTCGGGTGGGGTGTCGCCATGCCTGTCTTGAGCGGTCTGGTATTCGATGTGTCTCAACCCAAGTTCCGAGCGCTTAATACGAATCTTGCCATGGAGATGTTTCAGGCGGGGTTCTTTGTGGGGCCGATAGCAGGTGGCGCTATCCTGGTTGCGTGGGGTTATTCTGCGCTGTATTATGCCTGTGGCGGAATCTTGTTGGCTGGACTGCTTGCGGGAGCGCCGTTATCGAGCAGAAGGAGTTTCCGGACTTAGCGATAGCCGCGACCCAGTATGGGCTAGCATATCTTCGATACATGATGGAAGGATCGGCAGTGCCTGGCGAAAATGAAAAAGAAACGGCATCCTCGCCCAAGGCTTTTGAGGTGGACTTCTTTAAGCCTGAGGACGCTGAAGAGATAGTTCGTCTTTTCCAAGCGGTTTACGGAGATAGATATCCCATCAGAGTCTTTTATGATCCGATAGCTTTGACCCAGGCAAACGCGTCAGGGGAATACTACTCGATTGTCGCCCGCACGTCTACAGGAGAGGTGGTGGGAGTCCAGCACTTGTTTCGTTCAGCTCCCTGCGAGAACCTTTACGAATGCGGAGCCGGCCTGGTTTTGAAGGAGTGCCGGCAGCTCGGTATCAACAAAGCCATGCTGACTTTTCTCTACGAAGATTGGGTCCCCACTAAGGAAAATGTCGAAGAAGTCTTCGGTGAGGCGGTCTGCAATCATCCTTACATGCAGAAAACGGTCTTGGATGCTCACCACGTGGAAACCGCTCTGGAAATAGCGCTCATGCCGGCTGAAGCTTACGACAAGGAAAAGAGTTCCTCGGGCCGAGTGGCGGCGCTCCTGATATTTCGTCGCTATACTTCTAAACCGCATAAGGTCTATATACCTGCCGTTTACGAACAGCAGTTAAGGTTCATCTATGGAGGGCTTGACGACGCTCGGGAAATTGCGTTGGCCGAAGAAACTATTCCCGAGCATCAGACATCCCATGCGGAAATGAGTGTTTTTGACTTTGCGCAAGTCGCTCGCATCGCAGTGGATCGGATCGGAAACGATTTCGAAGAGTATGTCAACGATATCGAAGGCAAGGCGCTGGATCAAAACTCGGTGGTCATCCAATTTTGGCTGAATGTGAGCGCGCCGTGGGTGGGATCGGCAGTGGATATTCTCAGAAAGAAGAGGATATTTTCTCGGCGGGGTGTTGCCTCGCTGGTTCGATCACGATGGTATCCTGATGCAAAAACTGATTTGTCCTCCGGATTTTGACGGGATTCGGTTGCATTCCGAGTCGCTCCCATAAGATATTGGAGATGGTCAAGCAGCGATTGGGAACGGGCTCAGGCATTGTAGATCCAACCGGTTCAACAATTGGAGAAGTTCATGGATATTGATTTTGCTGAAAAAGACGACTGGACGATCGTAACTGTGGAAGGAAGAATGGATACCGTATCGGCCCCGGATTTTGAGAGCAAGATTCAGGAACGGATTGCTGAAGGCGAGACGCGGCTTGTGGTGGACCTCAGTAGACTCGATTACATCAGTAGCGCCGGATTACGTTGCATATTGGTTGCGGGCAAGAGCGCCGCGGCAACAGGCGGACAGCTCTGCTGTTGCGGTTTGCAGGGGGTTGTCAAGAAAGTCTTTGATGTTTCGGGATTTACCACTCTGTTCCCGGTGCACAATTCATTGGAAGATGTTTTCGGTCCAATTGTTTCCTGATTTCTCAGACGGGACATTTCTTGCTCATCCGGAAAGAGAGCTAGCGCTGGACGAGTCAGTGTTCTGAGCGGGCGCCACATTCACAGCCGGGGCTGAGCTGCGGACGACATCACAGCGGTGGCTCTTATATGCATGCCAAAATGAGCGACCCCAGTGTTCATGATCATGAACAAATCAAATGTTCGTCCTTTGACCAATAATATGGTAACTCACTATAAACATAAGTGAAACTCTGCGACTGCCGGCGTCTTGTCAAATGTAGAGAATTATCATTGTGAACGAATTCTTTTTTTCTTGACTTGTTGCGGTCCCTACGGCAAAATTTAAACGGTGGTATAGAAAGTCGAAGCGCTGCTTGCCAAGTGAATGGAGCAGCCAGGGCAGGGTAACCCTGGACAGATGTTATATGGGTGGTCCCTGCCTTTTGTTTCTTTAGGCCACGCAAGCGTTAAAGAGGAATAATGGTAGGAAGTGCCATGGCGAAAAGAGATTGCGCTGTCATATTGTCACAATTTGGGAATAACAAACGAAACTTACTTCCGATTCTTCAACAGGTTCAAGATGAACTCGGATACATCTCGGAAAAAGCGGTCGAGGACATCTCGAAATTTCTCAGGATTTCGCAGAACGAGATTTTCGGGGTCGCCTCCTTTTACAAGCACTTCAAATTTGTCGAAACGGGAAAGTGCTCTGCAAAAGTCTGTATGGGGACTGCCTGCCACGTCCGAGGCTCACGTAACATCCTGGATGAATTCAGGAGAAGGTTGGGAATTGAACCCGGACAAACAACGCCGGATAAGTTGTTTACTCTGGAAACGGTAAATTGTCTTGGGGCTTGCGCACTTGGCCCAATTGCCGTGTTGGACGGAGATTATCATGGGCAACTGAAGGTTAAGGCGGTAGAGCAACTTATTGAAAAAGTCAAGTCGGAACATTTAGAGGAAGGCTGCGCTGGAAATGAACAGCAATAGAAGCTTCCATAAACTGGATGAGATCAGAGCAGAGGTCTTGGCCTCCAGGTCTAGGAGATAAACCCTGTATATCAGTCTGCGGTGGGACAGGTTGCCATGCTCAGGGATGTCAAGAGGTCGCCCGGACGTTCCAAGAGGAACTCAAAAAACAGGGACTGAAAGAATCCGTTGATCTCGCAGCGACCGGATGCCATGGGTTCTGCGAACGAGGACCTCTCGCTGTAATACATCCGGAAGGTATTTTTTATCAGCGACTCCAACCCAAGGACGTTGAAGAAATCGTTACTCAGACCGTAGTTGAACAAACGAATTGTTGAGCGGCTGTTATTCACCGTTCCCAAGTTGAAATACGGAATTGTCCGTGAACAAGAAATACCGTTTTACCAGCAGCAGCAACGTATCATTTTTGCAAATAACGGGCTGCTCGATCCAACAGACATCCGGGACTATATTGCGCTCGGATGGTTACCAATCTCTTGCAAAAGCGTTGCGAGAAATGACGCCGGAGCAGGTGATCGCGGAAATCAAAGCTTCGGGCCTGCGCGGGCAGGGGAGGCGCGGGGTTCCCGACGGGAGTCAAATGGGAAGGATGTCGTAATTTTCCTGCCGACAAGAAATATATCGTGTGCAACGCTGACGAAGGAGACCCGGGCGCATATATGGATCGGAGTGTCCTGGAAGGTAATCCTCACAGCGTTATAGAAGGGATGCTTATAGGAGCATACGCGATCGGCGCTTCGGAAGGATATGTTTATGTCCGAAGCGAGTATCCTATTGCTGTGCAGAATGTGAAGATCGCATTGCAGCAGGCAAAGGATCATGGGCTGCTTGGTGAATCCATTCTTGGTACGGATTTCGGATTTGTCATTCACGTCTTTCAAGGAGCAGGCGCTTTTGTATGCGGTGAGGAAACGTCCCTGATGGCATCCATCGAGGGTAGACGAGCTTTTCCCAAAGCAAGACCGCCGTTCCCCGTGCATTCCGGTTTATGGGGTAAGCCCACGTCTATCAATAACGTGGAAACCTGGGCCAATGTTTCGCAGATCATTGCCAAGGGCGCTGACATGGTATTCAAGTATCGGCACTGAGACAAGCAAGGGTACCAAGATATTCTCTCTTGTAGGCAAGATCAACAACACCGGACTGGTTGAAGTTCCCATGGGAACTACCCTGAGGCGAATCATTTTTGACATTGGCGGCGGGATCAAAGGGGGAAAGAAATTCAAAGCCGTTCAGACCGGTGGCCCGTCGGGAGGATGCCTTCCCGAAACCATGCTGGATTTACCCATCGACTATGAAAGCTTGGCAAGGGCTGGTTCAATTATGGGATCCGGCGGGATGATCGTAATGGATGAAGACACCTGCATGGTGGAGCTAGCCCGATATTTCTTGAATTTTGTCCAAGAGGAATCCTGCGGAAAATGTGTCCCTTGTCGCATCGGCACTATGCAAATGGTTGAGATCCTGACCCGTATCACAGAAGGTGAGGGCCGAGACGGTGATATTGACCGTTTGGAGCAATTGGCCAGGACGGTCAAGGCGGAAGCGCTTTGCGGGCTGGGGCAAACCGCTCCGAATCCTGTAGTGACGACTCTGCGTTATTTTCGTCATGAATATGAGGCCCACATTTCACAAAAAATGTGTCCTGCCTCTGTGTGTAGATCGCTCGTCCAGTTTCGAATTCTTCCGGAAAAGTGTACCGGGTGCGGACGGTGCGCAATAGGGTGTCCCACTGGCGCCATCACCGGCTCCAAGAAGGAGGTCCACAGCCTCGATGTCACCAAATGTGTGAAGTGCCGAGCATGCTATGAAGGCTGTCGTTTCGGAGCAATAATCGGAGAGCCTGTCCATGCTCATTCGAGAGGGAAGGTCGCAAATGCCTGAACCGCCTGAAACTGTTGCGATAAATATGGACGGGAAGGCTCTTTTGGTGGAAAAAGGGCTTACCATCCTGCAGGTTGCGCAGCAGAATAATGTTTATATTCCGAACTTTATGCGCCCACAAAGATCTCTCCCCGTTTGGCGGATGCCGCATGTGCATCGTCGAGATCGAGGGGAGGAGAGGTTTTGCAACAGCTTGTACAACTCCTGCTGAAAAAGGGATGATTATAAGGACTCGCACTACGGCAATTAGGTCTCAAAGAGTTGAGGTACTACAGTTGCTGCTCAGCGAGCATCCATCAAGCTGTCTGGTTTGCGATGAAAAAGATGAGTGCAAAGACTATTCGAGCACCATCCGGAAAGCCGGTGTGACAACAGGATGTCGCTACTGCCCCAACGATGGCCAATGCGAATTGCAGGATATTGTGGAGAAAGTGGGCGTTACGGAAATTAATTTTCCTATTCATTATCGCAACCTGCGAGTGGAGAAAGAAGATCCTTTTTACGATCGAGATTACAATCTTTGCGTCCTCTGCGGCAGGTGCGTCAGAATGTGCCAGGAAGTTCGAGGAGTCAATCTGCTCGCCTTTAAACAGCGTGGACGGGCGACATTGGTCGGGCCCGCATTCGATCGTACTCACCTGGAGGCAGGATGCGAATTTTGCGGAGCTTGTGTCTCCGTCTGTCCCACGTGGCGCTTTGTCGGAAAAGATAAGGAAATGGGATGGGAAACCTGACCGTGAACAGCCGACGACCTGCGGTCTTTGCGGAGTAGGTTGCCAGATAAATATCTTGGCAAAAAATGACGAAGTTATAGGCGGCTTGCCTGCTGACAGCAATCAAGGGCGTGGCCGCCAACTTTGTGTAAAGGGTAGATTCTGCATACCGGAATTGGTGACGAATCACGAGCGACTCCGACGACCTTTCCGCAATGCAGATGTAGGGAAACTGTTCATCCCCGTAGAAGAAGCGGTCGCCATTGCTGCCGAGAAACTCTCCCAGTGTCCGCCTGAGAATTTCGCGATGCTCGTTTCAGCCGACGCTACTAACGAAGATCTATACATAGCCCAGAAATTCACCAGAACGGTTATGGGCTCGCACGCTATCGATACTTCGTCAAGGACATTTTATGGTCCCGGTTTTGAAGCATATTTAAAACTTTTTGAAATGGCTGTGCCCTTAACCGAGGTGCAAAACGCCTCAGCGGTGGTTTGTGTAGGGCTCGATACTCAATTCGGGAGATCCACTGTGGGGGTCGAGGTGAGACGGGCGCTGAAAGAGGGCGCAAAACTGGTGAGTATCAACTCCCGCCACCACAACCTGGATGTAATTGCCGATAAATGGTTGAAGCCGAAATTTGGCGCTGAAGCTGATCTCCTGAATTCACTCGTAGACCTTACTTCATCCACCCAAGCGAAAGTTGAATTAAAGAAAGATGGCCAGGATCCGGAGGAGCTTCGGTACCGTAGCTGAAATGCTCACACAAGGCACATCCCCGGTGATTCTCGTAGGTTCGGATTTCGTGAATAATTCGCAAGCTGGCTCAAATTTTTGAAGCAATTCGGAAATTGGCCAAGAATATAGGCGCGGGGATTCTTCCACTGCCTGCCCAGAATAATCTGGTCGGTTCAGTTTTGATGGGCGCATATCCTGAACTGCTGCCCGGCGGATTATCGTCCGCAAATCCGGAGAGAGTTAATAATCTCAAAAGCCTCTGGTCTCTGGAAATGCCAGATTCTAAATCCACATGGAATGCCGACACCCTGGCAAAAGCATCGGATCTTAAAGTGCTGTATCTTATCGGGGCAATTCCTTACGAACAAACCCCCAAGTGCGATTTTCTGATTTATCAGAATAGTTATCCTGCTGATTCAATCCTTACGGCTGATCTTGTCCTGCCTTCCGCCACTTTTACTGAAGTGGACGGAACCTTTATCAATGGAGAAGGCCGGATTCAGCTCGTCAGAAAAGCGGTGAACTCTCCCGGCGAAGCAATGCCGGATTGGGAGCTTCTCTGTTTGATAGCTAAGAAAATGGGCAAAGCGGGATTTGATTTCACTAGTGTCGAGGAGATTGATAGTGAGATTTCCCGAGTTGTAGAGGGATTTGAAATTCCTGACGGTCCGGACCGGAAGGTTCTTCCGATCAAAATTGAAGGTGAACTGGAAAAAACCTCAAACGATTTTTCCGGTTCCGATACAGATTCGGATAGACCTTTTTACCTGGATATTTCCATTAACGAGCATAGCTATCGCGGATTTCCGATTTCATTATGGGCTAAGGGACTGAAGGAGCTTTTGCCTGACAACAGTTTGGCTGTAAACCCTGAAGATGCCGAGAAACTTGGAGTGGTCGATGGAGATGAACTGGTGGTTACCGCTGCTGAGTTCGAAAAGTCGTGGGCGATTCGAGTCATGAAGCAGCAGCCCCAGGGCATTTTGCATGTTAGACTAAACGAAGGGGAAATTGTCAGGCCGGCCCCATGCCCGGTCAGGATAAGAAGAAAAGATGTTTAAAATACTCGATAAACGGATGATCGTTCCGAATATTCATCTCCTCACCCTGGAGGCTCCTGCGGTGGCAAAGTCGGTTCAACCGGGGCAATTCGTGATCGTGAGAGCGAGCGAAGAGGGAGAGAGAATACCGTTGTCAGTATCCGATTGGAACGCCGATGACGGAACAGTGACTCTCATTTTTATGGAAGTGGGCGATACTACAGGAAGTCTCGCCGCTCTGGAAAGCGGGATGAGTATTCCCACGATAGTCGGACCGCTTGGGAAGGCTACAGAGATTGAAAAGTTACGGCACAGTGATGTGTGTCGGCGGATGTTACGGGATCGGAAGTATATACCCAGTTGCTCGAGCTTTGAAACAAAAAGGAAACAAAGTCATCACTGCAATAGAGTCGAGGAGTTCCTATCTTTTTTACTGGGAAGATAAGCTCAAGGAAGTTTCCGATCAGATTATCCATATCACCAGAGACGGAACAAAAGGATATCGTGGGCACGTGGGAAGACTGAACGTGATTCTTTCATCCCTGGGTCCCATCGATAGGATGTTCATTAATGGCTGCACTTTCCTTCTGAAACGCGGATCAGACGTGAGCCGTCCATTAGGCATACCAACCGTCGTCAATTTGAATCCGATTATGATTGATGGGACCGGTATGTGTGGCGTCTGTCGAGTGAGCGTCGGCTCTACCACTCGCTTTGCGTGTGTGCACGGTCCGGATTTCGACGGGCATCAGGTCGACTGGGCTGAGTTGCTGCAACGCCGCAAGACATACATGAGGGAAGAAGGCATCCCGTTGAAGACGAGCAGATGTGAAGAACATTCTGCCTCGATACAGGAATAGTTATGTCCGAGCCGGTAAAGGAAAAGAAGAAGCTGGATTTGAATAGACGTGACATGCCTTGTCAAGCCCCGGAGGTGCGTCGGAACAATTTCACCGAAGTGGCGTTAGGGTATGATGTCGAATTGGCTGTTGGCGAAGCCAAACGCTGTCTAAACTGTAAGAAGCCAAAATGCGTTTCAAAGTGCCCGGTTGAAGTGGAGATCCCGACTTTTATCAAATGCGTCGCCGAAAGGGATTTCGCTGCCGCAATAAAGGTAATTAAGAGAAAAAACTTGCTGCCTGCTGTTTCCGGCCGAGTCTGCCCGCAAGAGGAGCAGTGCGAAGGCGGTTGTCTCCTCAATGGGCGAGGAGCGCCGATCGCTATCGGACGCCTGGAGCGATTCATTGCCGACTGGGAGGCTGCTCAAGATAATGCGGAGCTGCCTGAAATTCCGCCATTGACGGGCAAGAAGGTTGCAGTGATTGGCGGCGGTCCGGCTGGTCTCACGGTCGCCGGCGATCTCGTGACACAGGGGCACCAGGTAACCATTTTTGAGGCTTTGCACAAAATGGGTGGGGTGCTTGTATACGGTATTCCTGAATTCAGGCTCCCCAAGGCTGTCGTGAACCGGGAAGTGGAATATCTCAAGCGTCTTGGCGTAGAAATAATTACCGACTTCGTCGTCGGCAAGACGCGAACCATGGAAAGCATTCTGGATGAATTCGACGCCGTATTTGTTGGAACCGGCGCAGGTTTGCCGTGGTTTATGAATATCCCGGGCGAAAACCTGAATGGAATATATTCCGCCAATGAATATCTGACCAGAATGAACCTGATGAAGGGATTTCTCTTTCCAGGATTTCCGCACGCCGATTAAAGAGCACAATAAAGTGATAGTTGTGGGCGGCGGCAATGTGGCTATGGACTGTGCGAGGACCGCTCTCAGATTGGGGGCCGAATCCAGGATAGTATACAGGCGGTCGAGGCACGAATTGCCTGCTCGGGAAGAGGAAGTTGAAAACGCAGAGGAAGAGGGCGTGATATTCAATTTGTTGACCTTGCCTATAAGGTGTATTGGTAATGGCAAGGGTTGGGTCAAAGAAATCGAATGTCTCAAGATGGAATTGGGAGAGCCGGACGCTTCCGGGCGCAGGACCCCTGTGCCGATAGAAAATTCCGAGTTTATTATGCCGGTCGACGCCATCATAGTGGCCATCGGCAACAGCCCCAATCCATTGATACCCGACAGCACGCCAGGCTTGCAGATAACGAAAAAGGGAACCATAGTAGCTGATGAGGCGACAGGTAAGACGACATTGGATAAAATTTGGGCCGGTGGTGACGTGGTGTCAGGAGCCGCTACAGTGATTTCCGCTATGGGGGCCGGCCGCAGGGCTGCGAGAGCCATGAGCGAATACCTGAACAGCCATTGAATTATGAATCGATGATTTGCCGGACATTCTGAAGGATCTTGGCAACATTAAAGGGCTTGCGTACGAATCCCGCGGCCCCAGCTTGACGAGCGTCCAGCGGACCGCCGCCGGATTCGTAGCCGCTGGCCACGAGAACTCTTTGCCTCCGGGTTGATCTCAAGAAGTTCCTTCATACATTGCTTGCCGCCCATCTCAGGCATTACGAGATCCAGTATTACGAGTGAGATATTGTCTTTTTCTTTTCGGTATATTTCCAGCGCTTCTTTCCCGTTTGTTGCCAGAAGCACGTTATAACCGTATCGGCCGAGAATTCGTTCGCCGAAATCCCTGACGAAATCTTCATCATCCACGAGAAGGATGGTTTCTGTCCCTCGAGGAAACTTGATCGGCTCCGTGCCGTTTCCAAGCATATACTCTCTTGGTCCAACGACGGGAAGTAAATCTTAAAAGTGGTCCCTTTACCAGGTTCACTCTCGCAGATGATGTCGCCCCGAGTGTTGCTGCACAATTCCGTGGACAACGGCCAGCCCCAGACCGGTTCCTCTCCCCACCTCTTTGGTGGTGAAAAAGGGATCGAAAATATTCTCCAGCGTTTCTTTATCCATCCCCGAACCGGTATCGGATATGGTCAAGAGCACGTGGGCCCCCGGTTCGACGCCGAGATGCATACTGCAATATTCATCGTCAAGAGTGATGTTTTCCGGTACTGATTGTCAGCTTGCCTCCTTCCGGCATAGCGTCACGAGCGTTTAGCGCCAGATTCATTATCAACTGCTCCATCTGCGCAGGATCCGCATTTATGGCTGACAATGAATCCGAGAGGCGCAATTCAATCTCGATCATTCTAGGTATTGTTCGGCGTTAAGATTTTTCGCGCCTGCTCAATTTGATGGTTAAGATTAATTGGCCGTTGTTTGCTTTCGGTCTTGCGGCTGAAGGCAAGCAATCTCTGAACGAGATCTGCGCCGGTGCGAGCTGCTTCAAATATTTTCCGGAGGTCTTCATATTCGGGATCGGTTTCTTTTCTTTCCAAAAGGAGCAATTCTGAAAAACCCATAGTTACTTGCAGCAGATTATTAAAATCATGCGCTATGCCGCCGGCCAATGTCCCAACCGCCTCCATCTTTTGGGCCTGAAGAAGTTGTTTCTCAAGTCGTTTCCGACTCGGTTATGTCCCTTATTATTCCTTGATACCCTATAATGTCGCCTTGGTCGTCTCGCCGAACAGTTGAGCTAAGCAGGCAATCAATTTCCGTTCCGTCTTTCCTGCGGCGTTTAACCTCATAATCTTTCAACGATCCTGCTTGTTCTATGTCCTTTTGGAACTGTTTGCGCATGTCCGGATCAGGATAAACCCTGAGAACATCCATATCTCTGATTTCTTCTTCAGTAAAACCGAACAATTCCATGAATGCGTGATTCGCATCAATCAGCCTGCCTTCGCTGACTCGTAATCACGACCGCGTCTCTGGATTCCTGGAAAAGAGTGCGATAATTAAGCTCACTCTCTACGAGCGCCCGTTCGGTCTTCTTGCTGTTCAGTGATATCAAGAATTACTACTTGCTCGGCGCGGCGACCTTTGTAATCCACCAGGGTTACAACTATTTGCGCGGGGAATTCCTCTCCATCCATTCTCTGAAGCGTAGTCAAATATTGTCCCGGAACATCGGAGCTGCCGGCAAGACGCTCTGTCACATATCGGGAAATGCGGTCTCGCTCCTGTTCGGGAAACAAGAGCCAGATCTTCGGTTCCCAAAGCTTCTTCCAGCGAATTCCACCCAAACATGCGGATACCTGTAGAATTGATAAAGACGAGTTTACGATCCTGAAAAATTGCGACCGCGTGGGGCAGGGATTCTATTAAAAGCCGATATTTTTCCTCGCTTTCCTTAAGCGCTTCTTCCGCCTCTCGGCGAGCGGTGATGTCTCGACAAATCGCCTGAAATCCCGTGATGCCGTTTTCGCTAATAACTAGCTGAATATGCTGTCCTATCCAGACGGTCTTCTCTTTGCTTGGTTATAATCGGCAGCTCGTAATATGTTGCCGGAATCTTCTTGACATACTGAATACCATAGAATCTCTCGACTTCCTTCTTGTATTCCGGGTGAATCAGATCGAGATAGCGCATGCGGGTGATTTCATCATGAGAATAACCCGTAACTCGCAATCCCGCTTGATTAAAAATCAGGAAAAAGCCTTTGGCGTCTGTTAGGTAAATAATGTCGATTAGCTTTGTCGACTAGTTGACGATAACGTTTTTCACGTTCTTGTAGGGCTTTGTGCGCCTCATCCAACGCCTGCAGCTTTGCTTCAAGTTCGGTAATTATGGAGCGCAGTTCCGTCAATTCATTGACGAGCTGTTCTCCGTTCTTGGCCTCGCAATCCATTGTGACGCCCCCGTGTAGAGATGGACACAGACGATAGGTAGGCTAGCTCGGACAGGCGCAAGTAGTAGTCGAATAAATTTGAGAGATGCAATTGTCTCAGAACCTGGGAAGATTGTATAGAACAATTTTGTAAAAACCGGTTAGTTTTAAGTTACGCTCAGGAAAGAATTTTGGACATTCCATAGCTCTTCCTGCTGGACATATGGGAGACGTTTAAAGTGGAACTTCCCTGTCTTCGATGTAGGATCGGACCAAATTTCGTCCGCTGAAATGTCCTAATGTGTAGTAAGCAATAAGCATTTCCGGGCCGAAGAGCTGTCGGCTTATACTACGATAGCTGAGTCCTACGGGCGTGTAGCTCCAGAACACGCTCACCCGTTTCCTCTAAATAATCAATCTTGGTCCGCAGTGTTTCTTTGGGGTTGTCTCGCACCGTCCCACTGCCGGGAAATATGAACTGTGCATCCAGTCCAGCCAATTTCTTAAGAGAGTTAATGATTTGCCAAACATTATAGTCACCCCGCAATGCCTTGTCGCGGCCCCCTACATATGCATCCCCGGTAAACAGCCAGCCTTGCGCAGGTTCGTAAAAACAGACATGGTCGGGGCTGTGCCCCGGTGTATGAATTACTTCAAACCGGAAATGCTCCGTTTCCAGTTGGTTTCCCAGTGGCTGTCCTGTGGACGGCGCCGGATACCCCCATACCACACGCTGGTAAGGATGCAACCGCCTCAGCCTGGGATCGGCCAGAAAAGGCAGCGCATCCGAGTGCGCCAAGATCTTCGACTGGAATAGGGTTTGCAAGGCTGCATTCGCCCCTACATGATCTTCATGGCTATGAGTGTTCGCGATCAAATCGGACATGAGCCCCAACAAGCGCCTGCGTCAATTCCCGAGCAGTATGGGCGCAGCCCGTGTCCACCATGAGGCCGTCGACCAAATAGGCGGCAGTGAAGTACAAGTTTCTGCCGAACATCGTACGAGCAATGCTGAATTTGCGAACCAAGCCGATTTGTTCGGCGCTGATCATTTGTTCATTACTCCAAAACCGCGCCGCGATTTCGATCAACGAGGGAATCAAGATTTTAGCACAAAACCGACGATTGCTTATTAATGGCGCCAAGGCGAAATGCCAAGATCCGTCAGTAGGACCGGCATCTTGCCGGTCACCGGATATCTCGGCGCAATTCACCGGATCGTCAAGCTGCCGGTCCTACTAGTTGTTGACTTCAGCCAAGAGCGAGAGCGATATTGATGAGCGACACTCACCGGAGGATCCAACATGCAGAACGCCAAAAGCACCAGTGTAACCGTGGTGGGAGCAGGCGCTATCGGCGGTGTGACCGCGGCTTTCCTGAAGAAGGCCGGATGGAATGTCAAAATAGTGTGCAAGCATCAGGAAATTGCTGATCGTTGCGCTGAGCCTGGCATACACGTGTTTGGCAAGAAAGGCGAAGACCACGTTCGGCTGAGGGCGCTGAAAAATATCACAGACCTCAATGAGCCACAGGACGTGACGTTCCTCGCGACCAAAGCCACTGAGTGTGTCGATGCGGCACGGGAGCTTCTCCCTTTTCTAAGAGATGACTCTGTCCTGGTGTCCTTGCAAAATGGCATCTGCGAACAAGCCTTGGCGGAAATTGTGGGCCGAGAGCGCGTCATGGGATGCGTGGTGGGCTGGGGCGCGACAATGCACGGGCCGGGAGAACTGGAGGTCACATCCCACGGCGAGTTCGTAATCGGCGCCATAGACGGTAAACCGGATCATCGATTGCAGCTGGCGCAGGAGATGCTGCGTACGGTGATGCCTACTCGGATTTCAGACAATGTCATGGGCGAGTTGTATTCCAAATTGATTATCAATTCTTGCATCAACTCGCTTGGCGCGATAACAGGTCTCACCTTGGGAAAGATGCTGGCCGTGAAAAAAGTCAGGAACATATTCATTGAACTAATGCGCGAAATGATGGCGGTGGCTGAAGCGATGGACATAACTGTGGAGCCGGGTGGAGGGGGCAAAATGGACTACTATCGCTTTCTCGCCGACCATGGACGTATCGCCGATTTGAAGAGGCATCTGCTGATCCGCGTGATTGGTTTCAAGTATCGAAGGATCAAGCCTTCAAGTTTGCAGTCTTTGGAGCGAGGCCGAATAACCGAAATCGACTTCCTGAACGGATATGTCTGCGAACAAGGCCGCCGCTTGGGGGTTCCCACGCCGCTGAATGAGAACGTCGTGTCAGTAATTAAGGAGATAGAATCAGGCGAGCGGCAGATCGGTCTTGATAATCTTAGTGATCCGGCATTTGAGGGGTTCTAATATTTCCTTGGTCTCGTAATGGCCACCCATAATGAACTATGGGAGCTGTATTGAGCATTTGTCCCATCGTAGCCACATGAGATCTCTCCGGTCGGACACCAATAACGAGACCGTCAGAAGGGGGTCCTTAGAGAGGATCGTCTTTTTCCAGCGCAATGAATGCGAACATTGCCAATTTGTCCACCCACGGGTCCAGGAAATTTTCGACGCGTCGGATCAGGGCAAATGCTGATCCGGGAGCGAAGGAACGCAGAGACAAGCCGCCGGCCAGAAGGTAGATAAATGGCATCATCGGCTTAAGAGTTAGTAACCGCCATTGAGGAAACTCCCGCCTGAAAAGCGCAAAGTCCCTGGAAAAAAGAATCCAGGGAAGCGCTTCGTTGGCTCCCGATAACGGCCCCTTGGGTGTAAAACCCCATTCATGGGTTTCTGCGTCAAAAGGCTCATGGTGCAGTTTGGAATATACAAAGGTGGACCATGCTGTCACCCAAGGCTCCACCATAATTATCCTGCCGCCGCTCTTCACGCAACGAGTGGCCTCGTTGAAAAAAAGCCGAGGCGAACACAAGTGATGTAGAACATCCGTCATAACGATGGAGCGAAGCCCGCCGTCCGCGAAAGGCATTTCATGAGCATCAAGCGCCAATGATATGTCGGAGATCCGCAGGAAATCTGAGGTGACAAGATCGGGTATATATTCCCTCAAGAAGCCGGCGCCGGAACCTAGCTCCAGGACGCGGCCCGATCCTGGAGGCATATATGCGATTATCAGTCGGTACCATTCATCATATATTCTTTGCAAGCACCCCTTGTTTCTTATTATTTGACGAAATCCAGCTATGGCGTCAGGGCTGTCGGGGTCCAATTCGCGGGCGAGAGGGTGGGTCAGCAAGTCTTTAAGGGTTTTCGTCATTCAGCGCCAAATCATCAATGCCAATGGTACATTATGTCTCGCAGTTAGCAATCAGAGCCGGCCGAGGGAAGACTTTCAAACGAATTTCAAACGCAAAGCTGCGACAACGGCCATCCTCAACAGAAGGAGGCCATGCTTCCAGCGCCGGATATTGGTGTCGCCATACACTCGCTCTCGATATCGGATCGGGAGATCAAGTATCCTTAAATTCAGGCGGGCTGCGCCTAGAATTAGATCGAAATCTCCGAACGGGTCCAGTTTTCCGAAAAAAGACCTATTTTCGGCTATAATCTCGTACTGTTCTTTCCATAGGACCTTTGTTCCGCAAAGAGTATCTTTGATATTCTGCCCCAGCAAGAAAGAAAAACCGAGACCGAAAAACCTGTTCCCCACAAGATTGAGATACCGCATCGCCTGGTCTTCCATTGGGTAGACCAACCTGACGCCATTAATGAATTCTCCCTTTCCTGAAACCAAGGCATCATAGAACCGCGGCAGATCTTCCGGGGGAACAGTCAAGTCCGCGTCCAAAATCATCAGGATTTCGCCTTCAGCTTTTTCAAATCCCAAGCGCACCGCGTCACCCTTGCCTTCGCCGGTCTGTCTGAACAGTTTGCAACGTCGATGAGGGTTTTCGGATATGGCGCTCTCTATCGCCGCATAGGTATTATCGTTAGAATGGCCTTCCACAAAAACGAGCTCAGTCCCGCTGCCCATCTCCGGGACTCGCTGCATGATTTCAGGAATATTCCCGGCTTCGTTTCGGGCGGGGACTATGACGGAGACCATCGGCTTTTCAGTTTGCCGGGCCGATCCAACATATCGCGCTACCATGAAACTGGTTAAAGCTGCCAGCCTGAATGGCCACAATTTCACCAGGAAGCGATTACACAACGGGGCGAATAGGGGTATGTCGAGCGGGCAAAGAATTTCGGTCCAGTGCCGGATTACCTGGAAATCTGCAAGCTCCAGCAGGTCGGAGAGGTCCTCCACATGCAACCAGTTCTGATTCAGCGTGGGTCTGGCAAGCTCAAATCTTTCTGTCGCGGCCAGAGGAAGTTCCCACACACGGCTGTACAAATTAATGATGACACGGGTGTTGCGATTTGCCAGCGAAGCCAAATTGAGAAGCACAGTTTGAACATCCCATAAATCATTCACCAGATCGGAAAGGATGATAATGTCGAACGGCCCCTTGAGTGGCAGCTCGTGAGCATCTGCCTGCATGAAATGGAGGTTAGGATGTCGCGAACCCGCTGCGCGGACCATCTGGCCGGAGAAGTCAACACCCACTCCAAAAGAAGGTTCCAGCGCTCCCAGCAAATCGCCGTGGCCGCAACCGATTTCAATGACGCGCAACCCGGGAAAAACGAGAGATCTGTAAACTTCTTCCAGTCTCTGATGATAATATCTTCCCCACGTCGCAGCGACTCCGATTTCGCGGCCGACTGAATCCCAATGAAGCCGCCGCTCCTCAGTATACCTATCTTTTGCGTTTGACATGTGGTGAACTCGAAACCAACTATTGATATATTACCGGTCAGTGTTGATCAATGAGGCCCTCGGACAACATTTCCAGTATCAATAGGTCATGGAGAGGCGGTTCTCATTACAATAAAATAGCATTACTTCGAGCCGCAAATATTAGTTGAGGTCGGTTATGTAATTCAAATCTTTCTCAGAAGCAGAGTCATTCCGGCTATCGGAGAGCCAACTCGCCCCGTGACCCACAAATGTTTCGAGTATTATTGCCGGTACCAATCCCGCTGTGTCAAGGCGCAACATTGAAAATGCAGCTAAATTGATGAATAGGCGCTGACAGCGAGGAGCAAGACATTTTGCGCGCAGCTCTTGACCGCGGAATTCCTTATTTGTAAAATCGAACGCCGACGTAATTTGTAATCAGCCGGATTAATGAGGAATTTTGTTCCAGGCCTGGGTCATCGCCCGAAACTAAACTGAAGAGGAAAGGTTTAAGACCGAAATGAACGATGCTCCGACTGAAGGTAAAGCGGGACCTTTTTTCATGGGGCGGCTCCCATTTTTTCTTCTCTTGATCCCAGCTTTGATAGGGACATTCGCCACAGGTTTTCTCACCTACCGTCACATTGTGCTTGCGAGCCATGTAGGCAAGGTAGGAGAGTCGTTTTTGTGCCGGGCAGGCGGCAGAATAGATTGTGACTCCATCTTGTTGACCGAATATGCAGTGCTTTTCGATTATTTCCCTTCTGCGGTTCTCGGTCTGATGGGTTTCGCGTTTGTTCTCTGGCTCACAATAAATGCATTGGCTAACCACCGGATGAGAAAGGTGTCGTGGACCCTCCTTGTTCTGTACTTTTTTGCAGCCATCGGGTTCAGTTGGTATTACGCGTACATAATGATGTTTGAAGTCGATATTATCTGCACCTGGTGCATTGTGTCCCATGTAATGAATCTGTTCTGCTCTGATCGCCGTCCTCGTGATCTCAATCAAGAACAGAGAAAAGTTTTTGCTCCCCGAAATATCCACTTTGGCTGAGCGGATCTATTTTGTCACAGCCGGAATTGCCGTGGCGTTATTGGTTTTCTTTGTCGCCGGTATGTGGGAAAAGTCACTGAGCTTCGAGGAGGCGAGGTCGAAATTCGACGATCTGGCCAATGATCCCGCCGTGATCCTGGCAGTGCTCAAGGCAGCTCCCAACTACGAAGTGCCGATCGGCCCGGCGGATCCTGTATTCGGACTGACCACGGCTCCACACCCGATTGTCATGTTCACGGATTTTCAATGCCCTGTATGCCCGAAGGTCGAGGCATATTGTCGCAAGCTTGTGACCCTGAACCCTAACGAACTGAAGCTGGTATTTAAGAATTTGCCGTTATCCAAGGATTGCAATAGGAGTATTTTGGAAGCGACGAATTTCCATCCGATGGCATGTCCTGCGGCCAGGGCGGCCTACGCAGCGTTTCTGCTGGGGGGATCGCGCCGCCTTCTGGCAATATAGTGACCTGCTATTCAGCAATCAGAAGCATTTGAAAGATGCGCGTTTGACGGAATTTGCCCAAAAGGTCGGTTTAGATATGTCAAAATTCGCGGAGTTGATGAAACCTGATTCGCCCGCGGCCAAGAAGGTGGAAGAAGACGTGGAACTGGCCATGAAGCTTAGGCTCAGCTCGACTCCACAGATATTTTTTGAAGGCAAGAGATTCCCTGAAAACTTCAAGGGCGCATATCTCGCGGACGCCATTGAGGAACTGATCAAAGCCAATTATCCGGAGAAGTCCGATTTCAAGCTAAGGCGGGACCGTTGAAATGAACTGTTGCAATAATGGTTTCTGCGTTCCAAAGAGAACGCTCAAGTTTAGTCAAAGTCTTCTATGCGCGGCTTTCATTTTTTTCGTGTCGTCAGGGGTTGTCTTCGGTGGCGGCGAGTCAGTGCTCGCCGCATTAGAGAATCTGAGCATGGGCATTTCTTCGTCTGCTGTCATTGACAAAATCAAATCCGTCGGGACGCATTCCTTGGAACCGAGTCCTTGGGACAAGAGAAAAAAAGTGATTTGGCAGCCTTCCCGACAATTCAAATTATGACAAAGTGATGTTCCTGTTCACGGAAAAGGATCGTCTATATCTCGTGCGTTTCGACGTGAAGAAAGAAGCTTGGTCGGAGGTTCGCAACCTCAAGAAAGCGCTTTTTGAGAGATTCGGCATTTCCTCTGAGAACCCGGGGAGATCAAGGATAAAGAATCAGGATGTGTTGGTGTACGAAGGATTGAAGCCGGATTACAGCTTCTTTGAGTTCACCGATACTAAGACTGGAGAGAAAGCCTTCGAACTGTACTGACGGAAAGGTTAGCGTGGAAGACAAGCCGAAGAAAGATGCTGAGAATAAAAGCGACGGTCAGAAGTAAGGACTCGATGGTCTCTTCGCCACAAAACGCGTCAGCAAACTGCCCAAACGGTCATTATCGAGTCCCCATACGCCTGGCTGCAATTCTCCTCATTGTTTTCGCACTCGCGGCTTGGGCAATCTACTATCCAGGTCTAAAGGCTCCATTTGTTTTTGATTCCATTCGCTTACAAATACTTACAGAGATCGATCATCAGGTCGAGCTGAAAGACTTTATCGGCCTTGGCGCCAATAGGCTGGTATCCATGCTCAGCTTTTATTTCAGCTACGCTATTGGTGGCCTAGACCCCTACTATTTTCGTGTTTTCAATATATTGGCGCTTTCTGCGACTTCCGTGGCGGTTGTCGCGATGCTCTCGCTGCTCATTGCGATAACACACCGGCAATCTTCTCCTACCGAAAGAAAGTTGGTCGCTATCGGAATAGGATGCCTGTTCCTCGCGCATCCCGCCAACACCAGCGTGGTGCTGTACGTTTGGCAAAGGCAAGCGTTGCTGGCGTCTCTGTTTTACTGCTCCGCGTTTGTTGCGTACCTCACGACAAGGACCGGTGTGTTTCGTTACACCAAGACCGGATACTTGATATGCTTCTGTCTATTCGTGTGTGCGATCCTGAGCAAGGAAAACGCCGTAACTCTGCCACTGGTCATTGTTCTTGCCGAGGCCGGTTTTTTCAAACAGGACAAGAGGAGCCTCACAGCGACAATGGCGCTGATATTGGGTCTGGCGGGGGTCTCCTTCCTACTCAAAACATTATTTGAGTGGCTGTTTTTGGGGCTGAGCGCCTCGACGCATATTCTTGGAACAATGGAGCAATTCCGTAGCCTCAGCCAACTGTCGCTGGCGGAAATACTGTTTACGTTCAGCCGCGTGGTGTTTTCTCATTATTTATTGATGATCGTAGCTCCCCTGCCGTCCAACATCAAGGTCCTGGATGCAGTGGTGATCTCCAGATCGCTTGTGGATCCACCGTCAACTCTGTTTGCCGTTCTCGGGATAGCTCTGCTGGCGATCGGGTCATTGGTGTTCCTGAAAAAAAGGCCTTTGACTGCTTTCGGCATTCTTTTCTTCTTGATCAACATTTCGCCTGAGCCGCTGCTGGAGCCTCAATTTCTTTTCATGGGCCATCGGGCCAATCTCGCGATGGTCGGATTATGCCTGGTTGCCGCCGACGGATTGCTTGTTCTGATTGGCTGGGCAAAAAAAATCATCGATCCGGTCAAGATCCCGGTAAGGATGGCCGTTTTATTGGTTCTGCCGATTGCCTGGCTCGGGATGGTAACTCATTTGAGAGCCGAAATATGGAGTAATCCACTGTTTTTCTGGAGAGATACTGTCCGTGGTCTCCCTCCTGTGGGCCCGAACGTGGAACGCCCGAATTATTTCATCGCTCTTGGCTCGCTGGGCCGAGAAATGAAAAAATTGGGGAGATTCAATGAGGCAATAGATCTCTTTGAACGTGCGCTGCAGATTTGGCCGGGTTCGGACCGGGCTTGGCTCAACCTCGCGGATACGCTGGCCGTCACTGGTAGAACACCGGAGGCGATAGAGTGCTACGAGAGGGCGCTGAAACTGCAACCGAATGACGCTGCCGTCCATTTCAATCTCGCTGTGACGCTTCTTGAGGCTGGACAGAAGACTGACGCGATCAAGAGCTTGCGCAGGGCCATCGAGATCAAACCACGTTTCGCCAAAGCGCTCTACCGCCTGGGCAAGATCCTTTCTGAATCCGGCGAAAGCGCTGAAGGGATGCAGATGGTTCGTAGGGCCGTTGAAATCGACCCGGGAATCGTGAAGGAAATGCGGAGGACTCAGTAAGCCGCGGAGATTGGTAGCATTTTACCAGGTTTTGTTTCGGGCGACGGTCGCTGCTGGGGCAGAATGTCCAGCACTGGGAGGTGTTGCGGCGTAGAGTCACAATACAAGAAAAGCCGAGTAGGCCGCAATGGCCCAGCAGCCAATGAGGCCGAGCGCTAGGGATTTTGAAACCTTTCCACGCATAAACACATCTAATCCCGCGGCGGCCAAGACTGCATAACAGGGAGTCAGCCCCAACGTATAAGTTGCCTTTACGATGCAGTAGATCGGGGCTACCAGAAAGAGACAAAAAACGGCCAAGATATAAACAACTACGCAAAGAGCGGGGAACAAGGTCCCTCTCCGCATTGACGCTGCGGGCGCGGTGAGAGCTGCAAAGATCCCCGCTATGATTGCTGCGGACGGCGCTATCGAAAGCCAGACTGCGGAAAGCATGAAATCATAATTCCAGGGCGGGAGGCCCGCTATTCTTCCACTGAGGCCACCGTCCGCCCAAAATGTGGAATAAAGAGAATCACCGAAACCATGTACAGCGGAATAGATAGGATAAAAGAAGCATTGACCAAAGGCCGTCACCTGTTGGAGGGTCCTGTAGGACGGATATTGCCACCATGCAGCGCCGGCCAACGGGTGGTTCCATCCCCCCAGAAACCAGTGCTCCCATAAGAATGTAGTTCCTGACGTAGTACCATCCTGCTACAAGGGCAACGGCGCCGATCAGCACAGCCGCACGGTGCGCCAGAATCAGCGTCGACTTTAAGCCTGGTTCACAGTTGACAAAGACCAAATAGCCTATGCCAATGAGAATAGGGGGGATCAGTAGAAAAGGTGTCGGCTTGGTAAGGACACCCAATCCGACCACGACTCCCAGAAAAAAACAGGACCATTTCGATGGCACGGACCGCTTGGAGATCAAACCCAAAGTCATAACCACAGCTACCCCGGAAAAAGCTGCCGCCATCGGCTCATTTCCAACCACTTGGGAAATGTAGATGTTCATAGGGAGTAACCCCCCCAGGACAGTCCCAATTGCCTGAAGGTCCTCTCTTTGAGGGAACACGTACCGCAAGGCGCGATAGCAAAGCTCGACCTGAAGCAGGCCGCAAAAAAGGTTAATCCCACGGAGAAGTATAAGAAGAGTTGAGACTGCTAACAGAATTCCTGAGCAATTCCAGGATCAAGGCGCATACCATATAAAACAAGGGCGGCATAAACATTTGCCACCCTTCCGTGGCCAAAGGAATGCGCCCTTTTTCTGCCACGTAAAAGATGTAATCATAGTGACCTTGTACATCCATTCCGATATAAAGAGGAATCTCGCGAATGTTGTTTATCGCCAGAATTCCCCACAAAATGATTACAAACCAACGGACCTGGCTTGCTGTCGGTCGGAACCGCGTAATCCAATGGTCATTATCGCGGTGGAAGACCAAGCATTGCCCAAGCGAATATGAACAGAAATGCGGGCAAGAAGATCCACCACAGCGAAAGCAAGGCTAGATCGGCCCGCTGAAACATGAGGGAAATCTCGGCCGGCGGGCTTTTGGTGGCGCTCCATGCCCCTGTCCAATTTTTCCCGTCGCGACTCGTTTCCCACTTCTCGCTTGTAAATAGCTTTAGTGGCTCGCAGAAAGCCAGCAACAATGGATAGCCATCGGTTCGTTCTATTTGAAAGCGGAGTTCGTGAGGGCCGGGCGCCAGCATCGAACCGATATCAATAGTTAGAGCGCTTTTGATTTCAGTGAGAGCTGGGGTCCGGTTCAAGAACCAACCGATCATCAATCCATAAGGACGGAGAGCCGAGCGCTCTGATGTTTAGAATCGCTTCCGAGGGCACAGCGCTCCACGTTCAAATTGGACGCGAAAAAGGTCACGACAGTTTCTGTGCGCTCCGAGCACGAAGGTCTACTGGCCGAGGCGCCCGAATCCATCCGGCCTTTCCGTGAGGAAAAAGGAAGACCGACCTGCTGTCAAAAGTAATGATTCCGGCAAACAACCCTGCGCCGGCCGCCAGGATCAGCAGGGGCAAAAAGAATTTTCGAGCCATCCGGCCCTCCTTGAATTGCTTCATTATCCTCAGAAACCGCAATTAAACCGAGCTTTTGAAAAACTCGACTATATCTCGGCTTGACTGAATTTCCACAACATGTCAGTATAGCCGGAACAAGACAACAGCGTTTCCGATAGAACATTGAGTATACCAAATTAGAGATGAAACGAGCCCCCCTGTTAGTCTGGACTGTACTGCTTTGCCTTTTTTTCGCCATTGCGTTTCTTCTTTATCTCCCTGCCTTCGATGCCCCTATGTATTACGATTCTGTCAGTTAATATTGCCGCGAATCAGTCGGTTTTTGCTAATCAGGGAATGCTTGGGGTCATGAACCTCTTTCCCCAACGGCCCATCCCGATGATAACATTTTATTTCAACTATTTAATCGGGTGGCATGAGCCCGGAATATTTCAGAATTGTTAACGTGGCGCTGCTCGTCACTGCATCGGCCTTGGTCATGCTGTTAATTCAGCTCATATTGGGGCTAGCGCGCCGGCAGCGGGAAGCTCGACCGAAATAACGCTGATCGCCTTTTTCCTCGGCTTGCTTTTTCTAGTTCATCCTCTGCAATTGTTCGTCACCGCATATATTTGGCAGCGAAGCGCTCTCATGGCCTGTGTTTTCTTGTATGCGTCGCTGGCAATGTACTTGGTGGTCCGCTCGGGCAGGTTATCGGAGAAATGGCGTCGGATATGGACTCTGCCTTGATGTTTTTCATACTTGGGCTTCTGAGTAAGGAGAACACCGTCATATTGCCGGCGGTCTTCGTGCTGGCGGAAATAGCCTTTTTCAAGCCAGGAATGAAGGAATTGTTCGGTACGGGCATTTGTCTATTTTGTTATAACGCTGGTCTTGCTGTATGGCTTGTCCTTTCTTCAGCATCCCCACGGAGAATCCGAACTGGGACAGGGTATTTGGGCAACGGTCAAGTCTTACCACAACGAAGTCGGCCTGCCTTTGAAATCAATAGTCCTTACGCAATGTCGTATGCTGTTCTACTACCTTTACATTATTATCTTGCCACTGCCGTCTCATGTTCAACTCATCAGTCCACAAGCAGTGTCCGAAGGCTTATGGGACCCGCCGGTGAGCCTTTGGGCGCTTCTCGGGGTTTTGGCCTTGCTCGGCTTGTGTATCCGGTTACTGTCAACAAGGCCCATTTGGGCTTTCGGTGTCTTGTTTTTTATCGTTGGTCTCTTGCCTGAGGGAATGTTGGTGCCTACCTACCTGTTCTTCGGCTATCGGCCGATCCTGCCGATGTTCGGTCTATGGCTTATTTCCGCGGACCTGCTCCTTTCCATTTTGAGCCTCACCAAAGGCGATGCGAGTGCGACGATTTGCATTAGCCGGTATTGTGATTTTCCTGATAATTATGAGTGCGCTGGCCGGGTCCGTCACTTATCGGAAGGCCGAATCGTGGAGCGACCCAATCAGATTTTGGGAAGATACGGTATCCCAATTCGATTTACAGCAGAAGAATCTCGAACGGTTCAGCACTTCGCAGGCGCTAAACAATTTAGGCGATGCGCATATCCGCTTCGGAAGTCCCGTTGATGCTATAGGCTATCTCGAAAAGGCTATTGAGCTTCGAAAGAGTTACTGGATGCCGTACCACAATCTCGGAATTGTTTACGCGCTTTCGGGTGACATAGAGAAAGCCGTTTCGTACTTTCAGGCAGCCCTGCAGATCAATCCCTTGAGCCAAAAGACTAAGAGAGCGCTCGAAAAGATGTCACAACAAGTGAAAGACACCGGCGGGGGTCGCAAAGCCGATCATTGAGCAATCGAAGCAGCCAACACGTCCGCGGCATTTCGGGGATTCCTCGCAGAATGGCGCGTGAAGCGACCGAACCGCACGGCCTTAGCATTTCGAGGCCCTGCAACCAAGTGTAGATCGCATCCGGATCTTGCTTGTGTAGGGGCGCTCCCCGGAACCTGTCTAAAAAGTCGGAATTAGGCCGGGAGAGTATCACGATTTAAGCCTGCCGGATATTCCTCGCCCTCACCCCCCTCCTCTCCCGGAGTGAGAGGGAGCGTGGGGTATATGCGCTATTTAGATTCGAAACTTGATTTTCCATTCCCCCTCTCCCGCGGGTGAAGGTTGGAATCCCCTCCCTCGACGGGAGGGGGAAGGGGGAAGGTGGCGAACTACCTGATATCACTAACTCCTTTCATAAGTTAGGAGGAGGTGGGGAACCGTGGATAGTTCCCTCTCCCTGTGGGAGAGGGAAAGGGTGAGGGAAAATCGTGCCACGATTATGTCTCATGAAGACCTTTGAGATAGCCTCCACGTGGGCCTCCTCAAGTGAGCAGGCATTTTCGGCGCTCGCGTTGTCACTTACAAGCGGGGCCGAGGCTGAGAATGATCAAGAAAGAATGCAGGTCACTTTTTTTTTACGAGCACAATTCGAGGTACAGAGAAGCGCCGGGGATGCCAAATTTCGTCAGATATTAATCCCATCAAATCGGCCAGTTAAAACACTAGGGAGAGAATGTGACATTTTTCGTCCATGTTTTCTTCCGATTTCGAAATATCCAAGGCGGTCTAAACGCTATGACTACTGAATTTAGCGACACAATAGCTTTGGAACAATTCTTGCTTACATTTCATCAGGCATTTTGATGACGATCAGATCTGAGTCATAGACATAGAACAACCAAACAAAGAAAGGAGTTCGTAATGTTAGGAAAGATGAGGAATGCGAAGGGCTTCACCTTGATCGAGTTGATGGTCGTGGTTGCGATCATCGGAATCATTCTCGCGATCGCGATCCCTTACTATGTTTCGTACAAGAGGGCCGCGTGCGACAGAAACGCGAACGCGGACATAGCTCGGCTCGCGGCCGCTGCAGAAAGGCTGGGGCAGGAATTGGTGGACCTGAACGGGAACTTCCAGTCCACTCTGAGCCTTACCGGTTTCAACATGTCGTATTTTAAGGGCGACTTCTACGGCTGGGGCGGCACCAGCGCCAAGTGTGACGTTCTAATGTCGTGGACCGACAGACTCAGGCGACGGCTGACGGCAATCGCGCGCTTGCAGCAGCCTGTGCGGTGAAAGGGAGTGTTCCGGACACCGCTAACCCGGATTATCGGTATACATACATCGTGAACCTGCTGGGCGGCCGGGACGTAAAAGCGGAGGTGGGAACCTGTCTGAGCCTGCGGCCTGCCGGGTCTTGAAAGCATGACTGCCAGCAAACCGACAAATTTCGGGCGATCTCACGGCGTACGCCGGCAGCGCCGATTGCTACAACGCAAGCATGCTTGATCCGACTACCGGAGGAACGGCCCTCACGCATCAAGACGTGACCCATACAGCCACGCAGGTGCAAGTAATCAGCGGAATTCATCCTGATCGGATAGGAGCGCAAGATCCCGGGCCTGCTGTATTAACAGAAGGCCCGGTTTCTTTTGCTGGTCAACGAAGTCCGGCTTTTCAGTTGAAATCGAACAGACGGGGATCAATGGTTGGTGCCGCCACTTGCCGGGTTATCCAGCAGTGTTTTCTATTCTATGCGCTGCTCGGACCAGCTGGCAGTGGCGCCCAGCTAGTCGGTCGGTGATTCACTTTCTAGAACTCACGTTGCAATCTCAATCTTGATTCAGGGCCGATTCGACAGGGATTCCTCGCAATCCTCGCAGGCGACTCACTCTGCAAGCAATGCCTTCAGTTCCTTATTCAACTCGGGCACCACTTTAAAAAGGTCACCCACAATACCGTAATCCGCCTTGGTGAAGATCGGCGCTTCGGTATCTTTGTTAATCGCGACAATTACTTTGGACGAGCCCATGCCTGCAAGGTGCTGTATCGATCCTGATATTCCACACGCTATGTAGAGGTTAGGGGTGACGGTCTTGCCGGTCTGGCCTACCTGATCGGAATGCGGCCGCCAACCGGCGTCCACGGCTGCTCTTGATGCGCCAACCGCAGCCTTGGCGCCGAAAATACTCGACGGTCTCCTCAATTAACGCGTAATCCGGGCCACCCATGCCGCGTCCGCCGGAAACGATAATTTCCGCCTCAGTCAGATCCACCTTGCCGCTTGTATCAAGGTTAAGGTCTTTTGTCACATACGTGGGTCGGCCTTTATCTACTGAGAATGCAACCTTTTCGAGCTTTCCTTCCTTGGGATTTTCAACGACCTCAAGGACGTTGGGCCGGGCGGTGGCCATTTGCGGGGATCCCAAAGCCACCCAATCAGTGTAACACTTGCCGGCATACATGGGCCGCCTGGCGACGAGCTTCGAACCGTCCAATTGGAACGATATGCAATCCGAGATGTTCGCGACGCCGAGCTTGGCCGCCGTACGCGGAGCGAGGTCCTTACCTTGCATGGTGTGACTCATCAAGACTATTTCAGGCTTCTTTTCTCCGATCACGTGGGCCAATGCCTGCGCAAAGTACTCGGAGTTGTAGGCTCTCCAGTTCCGGAGCTTCTACAACGCAGACCGTGTCCGCTCCGCAGCGAGCCAGATCCGGGGCAAAAGTTTCGGCTTGCGGTCCAATGAGCACGGCCGTAACATCTCCGCCCAGGCTATCGGCCAATTTGCGTCCCTCGCTCGCCAACTCCAGAGCCGTCTTTTTGAGTTTACCGGCTTTGATTTCGCCATATATCATAACTTTTGACATATTATCGACCTCCGAAGGTGAAGATTGTCAGCATTCAGGTAAGTGCGGGAGTCAGATCACTTTCGCCTCGTTTCGCAGGGCTTGGACCACCGTTTTCGCCGCTTCATCCGGTTCCATTCCTTCAAATTTCTTGCCCGCCTTGCGTTCCTGCGGCATGGAGTACGACCGGGCTTCGAGCTTGGGTTCCAAGTTGAGGCCCTAGATCCGCAGGGGACTTCTTGTCGATGGGCTTCTTTTTGGCCTTCATAATACCCGGCAATGAGGCGTACCGGGGCTCATTTAACCCTTTCTGGGCTGTCAACACGCATGGGAGCGGAACTTCCAGCGTTTCTTTGCCGCCCTCTATGTCTCTTTCCACCACCGCGCTTTTCTTGTCCGCAGCCACTTCCACTTTGGTAACCAGGGTTACTTGCGGAATTTGCAGGAACTCTGCAAGCATTGCTCCGGCTGCAGCGAAGTCGTCATCGATGGCCCGGTGTCCGCAGAAGATGACGTCATATTCGATGGTCTTGGCCGCCGCCGCCAAAGCCTGGGCTACGACGCATGGGTCCGCCTGTATCAGGGATTCGTCAGCCACCTGTACTCCACGATCCGCGCCCATAGCCAGCGCCGTACGGATAGCTTCAGTAATGCGGTCCGGACCAAGGCCAAGTATCACCACTTCGCCCTCTTTGAATTTTTCTTTCAGCCGTAGAGCCTCTTCCACACTGAACTCATCATAGGGGTTGATGATGTACTTTATTCCCTCGGTCACGATTCCGGTTCCTTCAGGATTCACTTTGATCTGGGTTTCCGTGTCCGGAACTTGTTTCAAACAAACGAGCGATTTCACTTATGATCCTCCTTTCGCTCCATATGGCCCTGGGAGGCGCCGAGCGATATTGCCGTTTTGTGAAGTGGGACCCGGATAGCCCCGTCAACACGACAATAAACTCAAAAACTCGAGAGATGCGCTTTTCTCAGGGTTCTAAGAAAGCCTGCCTGTAAAGCCACGCATTAAGTTCAGAATGCGCTATCAGTTTAGATGTGGTTGATTCATCAGTCAAGAAAAAATAAAAGAAAACCGCGGCGGTGAGTTGATCACGGCCGCGGCTTTCTGACAACACTATTCGGCCCGCCGCGTAATCCCCAACGTCTGCTTCCGAGGGGCGCTTGTAAAAAGGCGCTCCACTGGCCCGGTCTTGGGCTCCGCTGCGCCACGTAATAGATCGTTAGGCTGGTGAACCGGGGAACCTTCGGCAAGACCGGTAGCGGTTCCCGCGCAGAACGGTGGATGCCGGTCGATTATATTTGACACCGGCGCTTAAAGGAACCAGGACGACGACTCGCCATGCGCGCTTACAGCGTGTCCCTGCCATTCCGTCCGGGCAATAGGAGGTCAGGTCCTGGGTCTAGTCGCTCTTAATTCTACTTTCCAGGTCGAGGATTTCGTCATTGAGGCGCTTCCGGGCGTTGCCGTTCGTTTCCAGCTTCACTGCCGCTCGGAACCACCGCAAAGCTTTGGTGGGCTCTCCCTTTTGTCTATGAATAAAGCCGAGATGCCTCATGGCCATCAAATTGTCCGGATCCTGGGCCAGAATATCGGTCAAATCCTTGATCGCAGCATCGTAACGGCCCAATTGCTCTGCAATATATGCCCGATTGCCAAGCGCCTGGATCATTCGCGGATTGATTTGAATAATGCGGTCAAGATCCGGCAATGCCTGGTCTTGTTCCCCGATGTCGAATAATAGCGCGGCCCGATTGATCAGAGCCGAAGTGTCGGTCGAGTCCAAACCGATAGCCCGGTTCATATCCTTCAGCGCTTTGGAGAAATCACCGTGAAGACGATAAACCATTGCCCTGGCCAGGTAGGCGCCCGCCAATCCAGGCTCCAACTTGATGACCTTGTCTAAGTCCTGGGCCGCTCGATCCAGGCGGCCCTGCAAGAGGTAAACCTTACCTCGATTAAACAAAGCGGGAGTATATTGGTTTGACAATCTTAGGCTCTTTTCAAATAGAGCCAAAGCGGGTTCAAACTCTCCCTTGTTAGCCTTTGCTATCCCTTGCATTGTCAAATCGTGAGCCTGAGCTTCAGTGGTTTGAGGAGACTCCTTGGCCCATCCTATAGTGGCAGAAAGAGAGCAAAGAGAGAAAACCAGCAGCACAACTATGTCAATGTGTAATCTTGTCATAATCTTTATGGATGTCGCCGAGTAGTGGTGTCTGAACGGTTCAGGGCTTGTGCGCTCGTAGCACGTGTCCCTTTCGTAAAGAATGCAAAGAAATCCTTGGTATATCCGTCTTCGTACCGGTTTAAAGTGTATTTGGATTGTTCAGGTGAAAGCTTCTGCTTCGTCACCAAGTTCCCGAAAGAATCTCGGATATAAAGATTTCCCACTATATTGTCCGGATTCGCGTCCGCGTGCATACCCCGTTCGCACCCGGCCAGCACCAAAGCCTTCGCCATGTCCTTGCTTCCGATGTGGTGTCCGATGGCAAAGACCAGATTCCCGTCCTTCCGTATACCAAAGGCGCTTCGGTGGGCAACGAACCAGAAATGCTGTCCATCCTGATTCTTGCCTCCACCGCCCAGCAAGAAACCGAGGCCAATCTCCGCGTCTTCCTTACGCCCGCCTCTCACAATCGATTGAACCACCATGCCATTCTTCACAATCAGATGTTGTAGTTGCCGGGCGTCTCGTACAGCTTTAAGCGGTATTTCGGGGCTCCATTCCCTTATATCGACGGACCCGTCTTTATAGACGATCAAGGTGGCCATACCATCGACCATGGGATAAACCGCCTTGCCTCGAAAAATAGCGCCTGCTCCCTTGGAATGTCGCTGCATCCATAAGGCGTTGGTGATAGCAAGAATACGAGGTCGGAGTTCCTGCTCAACTTCGGAAAGAGCCTGAGAAGCCGCTGGTTCGTGTTTCCCCACATCGTACTGCATGAAGGCCTTGGACATGTCCACCACCATCATGAACACCATGGCATTAGGAAAATCCACGCTGGGCCGATAGAAGGTCTTATACACAATTGGCCTGCCCAGCGGATCTCGCGGAGAGCCCGAAGACTCCCACACTCCTTCCCCCGGCATTCCAGGAGAAGTATAAAGAGGTTTTATGTTATCAAGCCGGAGTTGTTCCAGGGGGTCACGCGCCAGCAAATGAAACTCACCCGTGTCGGGAAGCATCACGGTCGGGGTTTCAGTTTGCTCTTTACTTGACTCCGCCGGCTCTTTCACATCGATCGGCTTGGTTGGAGGTGGATTCAGAGTTATGTGCGGGTTCGCCTTTGGTCCCTTAGCTATTTGTTGCGGTTCTTTATCAATTTGCGCCGAGCGAGTGATATCGGGGGCGTGGCCCCCGAAATTCGTGCGATCCTGGGCTTTAGCATCCCATGTCGTCAACGCAGAGAAGTATACCAGGGCCGTGATTACGGCCAATTTAATACCTGTTTGCACCTCTACCACCCTCAAGGTAAAATCACAAAAAGGACTCCCAATAAAATTCGTTCTGTAATTCGATTACTTATACTCCAAAACACAGCAAATTTCAACCTGAATTACATAGGGGGGCTGCCAGGGCTAGGCAAAGGCCCCTGTAGCATCCCCGACCAGTTGACGTCTCATCAGTTTTCCCTGAACTGGGACGACCCTATGGCGACTGACCGCCGGTTCCTCGAGCCTGACACCAGGCCGTAATGGGGACTCGGAAGAACCAAGAAACAAGTATCTTGATTTCATTGAATGTTCTTATTGTTCTCGCCATATACACGCCAAATATCGGGCAATCGTTCGCGAACGGGGATTTTCAGGCGTACGAACGCTGATGCGAGGGGTGGGGGCGAGTTCCGCAGTATGCGCCATAACCAGGTTCATTTTCGGTTCATCCGATGCTGGTTGCTTCGATTCTTTGGGAGGTCCGGCGAAAAACAGTCCTTGGCTGCCTATTCTATTTTGTCTCATATCTGACTTATCTGCATTATCGAAGATCTGGATCAGATGGTTACTATGCGATTTGTTTGTCCATGCGCGTCGAGCGACCGCCTGAGCTATCTTTCCCAAACTCTCCATGATCTCTCCCAAACCGACGTGGGCCTCAGCGAGGTTTGGGTCCTTCTGCAGAGCTATTTCAAAATATTTTGCGGCTTCATCATCCGGAGTAGAGGAAAAAACAGATCCCGCCCAGAAGCTGAGTAACACAAGGACGGCCCAATAATCACCTGGCGCCAATGGAATTGGACGGCAAGCTACAGGATTTATTCATCGCGACCCGTTTGGTCCTCCGAGCCCGCTTCCTCACCTGAAAGCATATCTTTGAGCCGCTGCCTTATCATGCCCGGTTTGCCAAGTGGGCTTCTTTGCTCTTTTTCGGCAGGCGCAGCCGACATATTGAATTCCCATGGCGGGATCGGAGATGGATTAGCCCATAATCCTACTTTCGCTTTGCGCGCCTCTTCCTCCAACGCCGCCAAGTTCTGTTTCAAATGGAACATATTTGCGATACCACCATGTCATCCCCTGTCTGAGGAGCTCCTTATTGAGACATTCGCCGTCGAGGTATACCCACGCGATGATTCGATTGAACGGATCGACAATTAGTGGGTCTACTCGGACGATCTTTCCCAAGACCCTTTTGAGCATATATTGCGTCGCAGTTACGCCAAAGGGTTGAGGGGCGCCAGGGCTGTGGATGCCATAAAGGCGTACCGTCTCCACTTTCCCGATATCTTCCATTACCCGAATCATGTCCGAGCGCTCGACCGCGACGACTTTTCCCTCCCACGCGCACGCCAAATCAGGCGAAAGGAGCGCCAGAATGATCAGAGCCAGTCTTACAGGATGGTTCATGACACTGAGCTTTGGACCCTAAAGTCGCGTTACTTGTTGAATCTCATAAGAATTGCCTCAAGAACCGTTCCAGCTATCGCACGGGACTTTTCGGAAATAGTGTTGCAATAGGTAAGATTCCTGCGCGGGTCTACATCGCCTATTTTAAGTTCTCGAGTGACATAGGTATTGGGCCGTATGAGACCTCGGAGGATCCCAGCCAAGCCTGCCTTGACTTGTGAAGCGCCGACATGACCCACACTCTGCCCTTCTTCCACGATTGCGCCAATGTCGAGGCTCGGTTCAAATGCGCCTTCCGCCGGGGCCCTGATAACCCTACGAATCGTCTCGCCACCGATGTCTCCCGGAACTCCGGTGTCCGGGTCAGCGGCGCCTTTGAGTATAAGGCGGCCCAGGTTGTGGCCTCTATTCGTTTCAACCACCCAATGAACATCCTCGCCTGCGACAAATCCGGGCCCCAGGGCGATGACGAGCGAAGCGTCAAGGATTGATGTTCCCAAGTTCCTTTTAGCGAGAGTGGCGTCAATGAGAATATCCGGTTTAATAATATCCTTCGCAAGGTTCTGCGGATCGACGACTACAGCTATGTCACCCTTTTCCCACATACGCGAGGCAACGGACAGCTCATCTATTCTCGCGGCAATGACGCCTTCCACTTGACTCGTTCCGTCATAGACGGATTCACAGAAACTTACGAGACGCCTCACAGCGAGAGGACGTTCGATTTCAGTCATCAATATGTTCCGGAACCCGGAACGATGCAGCCGGACCGCCGTTCCGGTGGCCATTTCGCCTGCGCCTCGTATGATGATTTTGAGCCGTGGTAATTGGTCAGGTCCGATGGCGCCCTCCGTTAAGATCCATTTTCTTGTAGCGCTTTCACGATAGTTTCCTTCGGGACCACCCCGTAAAATGTATTCTTAATTTCTTCATGCCGTATAATGAAGATTGCTGGGATCCTGTTGATCCCAAAGCGCCGCGAAATTAGATTAGTGTCGGTGTTTACCTTGCCTATTACCGCTATGCCTTTTAAATCAGTGGCGATTTCTTCGAGGACAGGATCCAGCATTCGGCATGGGAAGCACCATTCAGCGTAGAAATCCACCAAAATGGGCTTTTGCTTCGACGCCTCAACAACTTCCGCCTGAAAATTATCATCGGTGAAGGTTTTCACATTGGCCATCTGAGGCTCTTGGGCCGCCTTTTGATAAATCGACCACCAAATGATAATTACGCCCAATAGAAACAGAGCCAAGGTCGTTATAATTACCAGTCCGCTTTTCTTCATAGCACCTCCGGGCGTCTTCCTCTATAGCAAGTTTAGTCCACTTTCCGAAGAATGAGAACATCAGCGGACCTAGAATGTTGTCAAGGCCGTTCAATTCAGGATCGGTAATTGTCAGGGGCGCCGGCGCCGGTTCGAAGCTGTCCTCATAGTTTAATTCGCTATTCTACATCAATTCAACGGGATCCACATCCACAATAATTCTCAGGCTATGGGCTTTCAGGATTCCTTGGCTCATGAGGTCTTTCACCAAATTCCGCACAGGGCCTCTGGCGCTCGCTTTAAATAATACCTGCCACCGGAAACGTCCCACCATTTTTTTCCGTGGCGCGGCGCGGGTCCGAGTATCGCCACGTCCTTATATTCCTTCTTGAGCATCCGTGCGGCCCTGCCAATTTCAATAGCCTTATTTTCCACACGTTTTTCGCTGTTTCCTTCAATTCTTATGAGAATCAAATAGCCAAAGGGCGGGTAGAGCAATTCTCTACGAAAAATCGAATCATTTTGGAAAAAGTCTTCGAATGCGTGCGAGGCCGCGCACTGGACTACCTGATGATTAGGGTCAAAGGTCTGTAGTATCACTCGGCCGCAATCGGTTTCTCTTCCTGTGCGTCCCGCCACCTGAGTAAGCATCTGAAATGTTCGCTCGGCCGCTCGAAAATCCGGAAAGTGCAACGACAGGTCTCCGCAAAGCACGCCCACAAGAGTAATCCCGGGGAAATCATGACCTTTGACTATCATTTGGGTGCCTGCCAGGACGTCGATCTCCTTCTTCCTGAAACGCTCCAGAATGGATTCCAGTTCGTTCCTCCGCCTCGTGGAATCGCGGTCCAGCCGCTCCACACGAGCTTCCGGAAACAACGCGGAAACTTCTTCGACAACTTTTTCGGTGCCCACCCCTCCAAACAAAAGCTTTTCGCTCGAACAGTTGGGACACAACGGCGGAGCCGCCTGTGAAAAACCGCACAGGTGGCATCGTAGCGCTCGATCTCTCTTGTGGTGAGTCACACTAATATCGCAATTGGGGCACTTGAACACGTGGCCGCATGAGCGGCATTGGGTAAACGTGTCAAAACCCCGGCGGTTGAGGAAAAGCACGACCTGTTCTTTGGCCGCAAGGGCTTGGCCGATGGCTTCGACCAGGACCGGAGTCAGAAAGGCCCCTCCATATTTCTTGCTTTTCGCGACCTTCAGATCGACCAGCTCGACAACGGGCAAACCTCCTCCGTGAGGTCGGGAAGGGAGATCCAGCCGAGTGATTTTGCCCCGCTGCGCGTTGACGAACGTCTCAAATGACGGCGTTGCGCTGCCCAATATGACTCTGGCGCCTTCCAGGCTCCCGCGGGCCAGGGCCATGTCGCGGGCGTTGTAAGGACAACTGTCCTCCTGCTTGTACGAAGGATCGTGCTCCTCATCTACAATTATCAGGCCCAAATTCTCAAGAGGCGCAAAGATAGCCGAGCGGGCCCCGATGACCACGTTGATTTTGCCCGAGCGGATCCTCCGCCATTCGTCCAGCCTCTGGGCGCGGGTGAGCCCGCTATGAAACAGCCCCACACCGGCCCCAAGACGCCTCAAGAAGCGCCGCGCCAATTGCGGAGTCAAAGCGATTTCAGGAACCAGGACGAGGGCGCGCTCGCCACGCTGTAGGGCATCCTCGATTACGCGCAGATAAACTTCGGTCTTGCCTGAGCCGGTTACTCCGAATAGGAGGAACGAATGAAAGCCGCCCTTGGACGATACCTCGCGTATCGTATCGATCGCGGCGCGTTGAGCGGGAGTGGGCTCAAGAGGACTCTCGAGCGGTAGTGTCGCCGCTCCTGCGGGATCGAGAAGCTCCGGTAGCCGTCGCCTTCTCAAACTTATTCTGGGTCTTGCTATACGTTCCTCTATACGTAGCCACCCGCTATTAGTCGCCTCGTCCAGTTGTTTTTGGTCCAAAGTCTCCGTCAACTCGGAGAGCGGCATGTAGCCTGTTCGGAGAATTTTCCCGGGCAGGGCCGGCGATCCGGAAGTTTGTTCCCCAAGCCGTTTTCTACCGTCGGAGGTCAAGATCGCCCACGGTCTGGACCGTCTGTTCGAGCCCGGGGGTAGGGCGGTCCTAAGCGCAAGACCTGACGGCAGCAAATAATAATCCGAAATCCAACATATGAAACGCCACAAATTCGCCGTGAGGTAAGGCGGCTCATCAGGTATATCAATAATTTCCCTCAGGTTTTCCGGTACCTCATCGCTCTCAGGATAGCCCACGACGAAGCCTGAAACGATTTTGTTTCTGAAAGGCGCAAGGACACGTTTCCCGATTTCAACAGAGGCCATCAGTTCGTCCGGAACCGAATAAGTAAAAGGCGATTCCACCGGGACCGGAATGGCTACGTCAATTAAATTCAAAGGTTCACTCATGTCCGTTTGCGCTGTATTTCTAGGCGCTAAGGCCCAAGCGATTATTTTCGATCATCAGGTGTACGGTCAAGCCGAGTGGCAGCGGAGAGAGATATCAGAGCTACGAATTATTAACAAGTGGTAAGAATTGGGGTCAGGTTTTGAAATGAGAGATATTCCCGGTTACCACAGATTATGAGCAAGCCGCTACGCGGCTATATATCCTGGAGCCGCAATAGTATGTGGCATGGTCTGGCATGGGGTCAAGTCTACTCTTGACTCATCTTGAGCTGTCGCTCAAGGTCTTCCAGACGCCTCCTCAGCCTGCTATCCCTCTTGATCGAGTCCTCCATGCGGGAAACCACACTGCTCACGCTGCTGTACCTGCCCAGACCGAAAGCTTCCCCTATCGTGGCCAGAGTCTTTCCCGAATAACGCCTGGCGAGATAGATAGCCGCGTTTCTGGCCTCGTTGGTCGTGCCCCTCCTACTTGACAGTAGGTCCGCCTCATTTATTTTATAGTTCGCACACACGGCTGATTTTATTGTCTCCAATTCCGGAGCCAACAACCGCGAGCCCGAAATCTCCGGGCGAGCCCTCAGATTTTGAAACCTCGTCTTCACCCAATCAAGAAAGCCCTGTGATCCCAGGACAGGGTGAATTTTTTTTCGAGAATACAAATTCACAAGTTCGTCTGATTCCGGCTCGGCCATGAAATCCCGGTAAGCTGGGATCTGCTTCTCTTTGGAGCCGGAAAGCATGGAGAAAACAAAATCAGTACACAGCCAGCTCCAATTCCGTGAGCGTGAAAGGTAACCACGGTGGCTACTCCAACCGTACCTGTCCAATCTAGTGACCAGACCGGCCCGGAGCGGATTGCGATGAATATACCTGAGCACCTCCAGCAGATACGTGTCCGCGTCCACAAGAATCGCCTTGTAACGTCCTCGGAAAAGAGGGCCGTCGCAATTGTGCGATCGATTGAAACGCTGGGTGTATACCCCGTCAATATGCCTCATGAATCGCGACAGATTGGCATCCGGGGTCCGAACCAGAAGGTGGTAGTGGTTCGGCATGAGGCAGAAGGCTGCGATCCGCACGTTCCACATGATGGAACCCTCCCGCAACAGATCCACGAGGCCCTGATAATCCTTCTTATCCCGGAAAATCTCCTCGCGGCGTCTGCCCCTGTTCATGACATGGTACCATGCGTCAGGATACTCTATGCGTAAGGGCCGTGACATGACTGAACTCTAGCACCATGCGTGACTATGAGTCAAGAGCAGACTTGACCCCTTTTGGTACACCCATGAGCGGGGTTATCCGGTGATTCGGAGTGCGTATATCCACATAAGCGCCCTTATCCAGAAGCATTCTTACCATTTCCAAATTTCCTGTCCCGGCCGCTATCAAAAGAGGCGAGACCTGATTCGCGTTCGGTGCATTGACATCTATTCCTTTCTCCAAAAAGAACCTTACAGCGTCAATTTCACCCCAACGGATTGCGTGATCCAAAGGGCTCAAACTTCTCCGACCCCTGCTGGCGGTCACGTCGGTCCCGTCCTGCGACAATTTATTCACCGACTCAAGTCGACCACTGCCGACAGCATCCATGATAGCTGTGGATCCATCATTCCGCTTTGCATGCAGATCAGCTCCTGTGTCCACGAGCAGTTTGAGTATCTCGACATTCCCTTTTTGTGCTGCATTCATCAATGGGGTCCAGCCTTGAGGGTCCACGGCATTGATATCCACACTAGTATTAAGAAATCGTTGTGCCGCTTCCCTGTCTCCGGTGAGGGCTGCAATCGATAATGTAATTTCAGCTCCGTGAGATTTCAGGAGTTTGATCGCTTCGGCATGCTCCATTACGGAGCCCACATTAGGGCTGTCGAGCCATTGCTGTCCTTCGCGTTAACCTCAGCTCCCTGGTCCAGAAGCACCTTAGTACATCACGATCTCCCTCGACCGCAGCCCACATGAGGGCCGTTGCACCATCATTGGTCCTGGCGTTAACATCGGCTCCTTTTTCCAAGAGCAGCTTCACGACATCGGCCTGTCCATAATCGACTGCTTTCTTTAGGGCCGTGACACCATACTCGGTTGGTTCATTCAGATCGGCTCCCTTTTCCAGAAGGAGCTTAGCTGTTTCCAAATGGCCGTTTGCCGAAGCGTTCATGAGCGCTGTCGACCCATTCGCATCCCTTGCATCAATGCAAGCTTTCTTACCGAGTAGCAGCCCCACAATTTCTGATACCTCCGGCCGCAGCTGCGGACAGAGCGGGTCCAGCATGTTCTGACTTGGCCCCGACATCCGCTCCTTTTTCCACAAGCACCTTCACGACTTTTAGGTGGCCGCCAGTTGCCCCCACGATCAATGGCGTTGACCCATCGATTGCCCTTGTATTGACGTCGGCGCCAATCGCCAAAAGAAACCGTGATTAAGTAATGGTTTCCACTGCTTGCGGCTTTGATGAGTTGGCTGTTTAGGGCATTATGGCTTCCTCTAGGCACTACAGCCAGGAGCCCGAACAATATTACTCCAAGGATGATCCAGAGTTTTATGATCCGCAGAACTTTCACCAAAATCTCCGATTCATACTAAATGGCTCACGGTAGAGACACCCGTATCGCGGTCCGGGGCAGGCTCCGAGAAACCAAATTTCATGTAGTTTATTAAAGCCATTGCTTCTCTGCGTTCTCTACGCACTCTGCGGTAAATCTTCTCCTCCTCGGGTGACTTGCCCGATTCCCATAAACCCCAACTTGTCGTTTGAACAGAATTTTAGCAATTAAAGGAGGCTAAGACCAAACAGCCATCATCCACAGATGACGCAGATTACGCAGATAAATAAAATTTCATGAAGTTTATCAAAGGCATCTCTTCTTGTGCGAGACATCTGCGGTTTATCTTCTTGATCGCTGAACAACGTCACCGCCTGTATCGGGCTTGGCCCCGGTCCCCTCATAGTCCCAGGTGCAGCTGTTAGAAGAAGTTGCGCTAATGATCTGAATGGAGGATGTAGTATAGTGTGTGAACAATATTCCGGTCAAGACGAAATCCATCCGCTGGATAGCGGCAACGTTCATCCCAGCCTAAACGGTTCCCGGATGGGATTTTGGCAGCGCATCTTGGGGACTGATGTCGGTCGAGCCTTGTTGGTTGCCTTACCTTCCTGAAAAGGATATTTTGGTGGATATTGCTACGATATAATCGCCCTAACAGGGGAGGAAAGATTCCATGAACAAGGGGCGTCCGATTATTCCTGAAAATTTCATCAAAGACTTTTGCCGAAAGCACCACATTAAGAAGCTGTCTGTCTTCGGGTCGTATTTACGCGAGGATTTCGGACCTGAAAGCGACATAGACTTTCTCGTGGAGTTTGATCAGCGACATATTCCAAGCCTTTTTGAGTTGCCGGCATGGAGATCGAACTGTCCGAGATTCTCGGCGGACGAAAAGTGGACTTGCGGACCCCGCAGGATCTGAGTCGCTATTTCCGCGACGAGGTTGTGGCTCAGGCAGAGGTGCAATATGCAGAAGGATGAGTTCATCCGTATCCGCCACATGCTCGACGCCGCCAGGAATGCAATAACGTTTGCGGAAGGAAAGAGACGCTCCGACCTGGATGAGAATCCGATGCTCATGTTTCGCGCTGATCAGAGCGGTGGAGGTCATTGGAGAAGCTGCCTCAAAAATCTCACGAAACTCGCAACAGCGTTTCAGTGAGATCCCTTGGCCGCGGATCGTCGGCATTCGCCACCGTCTGATTCATGGATACGATGACATAAACCTTGATATTCTGTGGGAGACAATAACCGTGGCTCTGCCGCCGTTGATTCAGGCCCTTGAGAGAATCATCTCTTCTGAAACACCCGAATAGCCTTGTTCTCTCTGCCTAAGCAAATGCTCATTCAAATCTTGACAGCACCCACTACCTGCCTCTTGCAAGTACCGCTACTAGCAGCTATACGATAAGGGATGAGAAAGCTGAGGGTTTCCCTCGGCGAGTGGTAGCTTTGCACATTTCGCCAAATGCGAGAAAAGCATCGAATGATTCCTCAGGACATGCGCCTGTTCCGCTCCGAACTCTTATATCCGGCGCTAATCAGGAGTTAATGAATGTCTGCCGCTGAAGCTGACATAGAAGTCTCGGCCATCATGCCGTGCCTCAACGAGGCGGAAACTATAGGCACGTGCATAGAAAAGGCCATCAACTGCTTCGCGGCTCTGGGTGTACGCGGGGAAATAGTGGTGGGCGACAACGGTTCTAATGACGGATCCGTTGACATAGCATTGTCGCTGGGGGCCCGCGTAGTTCATCAGCCGGTGCGAGGTTACGGCGCGGCGCTTCAGGCGGCTATCCACGCTTCACGCGGCAAATATTGCATAATGGCCGATTGCGATGACTCCTATGATTGGAGCGGCATGGGCCCGTTCATCGAGGAACTGCGCCAAGGCAATGACCTTGTTATGGGCACGAGGCTCAAGGGAACCATACTCCCCGGAGCGATGCGGCCGCTCCACCGTTTTTTCGGCAATCCGTTCCTGTCCGGCCTGATGAATTTCTTTTTTAGGACGGGCGTCAGTGACGCGTATTGTGGGATGCGCGGTTTTTCCCGAGAAGCATACGAAAAGATGAATTTGCAAGCGGCCGGGATGGAATTCGCGATAGAAATGGTGGTCAAGGCCAATAACAGGAAAATGAAAATAAGCGAAGTTCCTATAACTCTGCATACCGCGGGACGCTCCCGAGCGCCGCACCTAAGATCGTTCCGTGACGGCTGGCGGACGGTAAGACTGTTGCTTCTCTACGCGCCTGACTACCTATACGTTATACCGGGGTTCGCTCTCTTCACAATCGGGGTGATATTACAGGCGATGCTTCTGCGGGGTCCTATACTCTTGAAGGGCTTTTACATGGGGGTCCACTGGCTGGCGCTTGGCTGCATGTGCTCACTGCTCGGGTTTCAGGTCCTATCATTAGGGGCTTTCGCTAAATCGTTTGCTATGAACGAATCATTCGAGATGAGCGGTCCGATTTTCAGCCGACTGATGAGCTGGTTTACGCTGGAGGCCGGAATCATCCTGGGCGTCTTTCTCATTTGGCTCGGTCTGCTTGCGGACACGGCGATTTTTGCCACATGGTTGGTACGCAACCAAGGATTTCTTGGATCGACTCACGCGGTTTTCGTGGCCACCACGGTAACAGCTGTTGGATTCCAGGTTGTTTTCTCGTCTTTCTTGCTTGGAATGTTCAAGCTTGGGAGATCAAGAGGCTTAGGGGCCGACGAATCTTCCGAGTGAAGACCGCGGACCGACGTTGCGGAGCCGGGATCCCGTCACTTATGAAAGTCCTCCTTATCAACGAACCTTATGTGCGAGGCTTTAATCGAACTCAGCGTTGGGCTGCCCGCACCAGAGGACGAGTCCTGCGGGCCCCGGATTGGCTCGCTTATGCTACGGCAGTATTGGAAAGAGACGGCATCGAGGCAAAACTATTCGATTTTCCTGCCATGGACTGGACCAAGCGCGACTTGGAGAACCTGGTCAAGGCTGAATCTCCCGATTTCGTCGTTCTCGATTCAACCACTCCGTCGATTTACTCAGACATAGAATGCGCTGCAATTTGCAAAAAAAACAGTTCGGCCAAGATTATTATGGTCGGGCCACACGTTTCCGCTCTCCCCACCGAAACCCTGCAAATGGCCCAAGGCGCAGTGGATGTCGCCTGTATCGGGGAATATGACTACACTGTGCTTGATGTGGTTCAGAATTTCAATGACCTGAGTCAGACGCCTGGCATCGGCTATCTGGACGACGGAAAGCCTGTTCTGAATCCTGGCCGACCGCTCATAGACGACCTGGATTCGCTGCCGTTCCCGGCCTGGCGCCATTTGGATCTGATGAAGTATTTCGACGGCTCGAAGTTATACCCGTACGTTGACATTTTTTCAGGCCGCGGCTGTCCACATGGGTGTTCGTTTTGTTTATGGCCTCAAGTTATGCACGGCCGAAAAATCAGGTTGCGCTCGCCGGAGAGAGTCGTTGATGAGATGGAATATGATATCGGATTGTGCCCTCAAGTCGCGCGCGGGGGCGAGTTCTTCTTCGAGGATGACACTTTTACAGCAGTGAAATCGAATGCGATAGCCATTTGTGAGGAGATCCTCAGCAGGGGCTTGAAGATCACTTTCTCGGTAAATGCAAGGGTCGATACCGCTGACCCGGAGCTTTTTCGATTCCTGAAGCGTGCAGGGCTGCCGCGAACTTTTGGTGGGATTTGAGTCCGGCGCTCGAAGGATTTTGGACGGTGTGAATAAGAAGCAAGGCCCGGAGGACGCTTTGCGATTCATGGAACTGGCCCGAGCCGCGAAATTGGATGTTCACGGATGCTTTGTTTTTGGGCTGCCCGGCGAAACTGAAGAGACCATTGAAGCTACTATCAAATTCGCTCTGGAATTGGGGCTTCATACAGTGCAGTTTTCGGCCGCCGTGCCATTTCCGGGAACAAAGTATTACGATGAATGCCGTGAAAAAGGCTTGCTAAAGACGGACCGATGGGACGCGTGGCTGGATAACGGCGAGCAGGCAGCGGTGGTGGAATATCCAGGGCTCGGCATGGGTTGTGTAAACCGGGCTGTAGATAATGGATTGAAGAGGTTCTACTTTCGGCCAAGTTACATGATCAAATTCCTAGCCCAGACCAGAAGCAGGTCGGACCTGTACCGAAAATTAAGGGGCGCGGGAAATTTCATGTCGTATCTTTGGACGGAAAGCCGCAAGAAATGAAATATGCGGCGCCGAAAGCTTCGGTCGTCATTCCTGTTTTCAATTGCAGAGGTACCATCGCGCAAGTGTCTTAATTCGCTCTCTGTTTTGGAGCACCCCTCTTTTGAAGTAATTATTGTCGACGATGGATCCACTGACGGAACTGCTGAGATTTGCGAGGCTTTTCCTAGAATAAAAGTCATCAAGCTCGACCGAGGCGGGCCGTCCCGCGCGCGAAATGTGGGTATCGCTGAACGCTCAGGGAGAATTCGTGGCATTCACGGATGGCGACTGTATTGTTGATCGAAGGTGGCTGACTGAACTGGAAAAGGGGTTCGACCGCCCGGAAGTCGGAGGGGTAGGCGGGGATCAGAAAAGTCCCCAAGACGAGACAAAAACGGGGAGGAGAATACAAGAATTCCTAAAGCTTATCGGCTTCATGACCGACTACATCAAGACAGCCTCAGTCATGCGCGAGACCGAACACAATCCATCCTGCAACGTGATGTATAGAAAGAGCGTCTTGGAAGAGGTGGGAGGTTTTGACGAGGAGCTTTTCCCCAGTGAAGACGTTGAATTGGACCTGAAGATTCGTCGTCGCGGCTATGCGCTGCTTTACAATCCTGCCGCGGTTGTGGGCCACTACAGGCCCGGCAATTATCGTGACTTTGCGTCAATGATGCGGCGCTACGGCGCTTCCCAGAGATATCTTGTGAGTAGATACGGCTTCTTCCGGAGATTGCATTTTGTGCCGGCGATCCTGGGATTCTGGCTCGCGTCTGATCATAGCCGGGCTCATATCTAATCCGCCTGTCGGGCTGGCAATCATGGCTTTAAGCTGCTTCGCTCCGGTGTGGTTTTACGTGAAAACCGGAAATATTGAGAAATCGCTGCAGTTCACACTCCTTTTTGTTATTACCGTGATCAATTGGAATTTTGGGTTTCTGAGAGGGTATCGCTCGCCAATTGGCTATAGACCGCGGCAGCCTTCACAACCGGAATGAAGCAGCCGCGGATTTCTCTATCTGAAAGTGTCCTGTGGCTTTGGACGATGGATCTGTTACGGAACAGCATTCCCATGTTCCTGACCGTATCCACGTAGCCTCTAATCAAACTGCGTAATAGGTCCCAGCGTCGATGGAGCAGAAATCGCCCGATCCGAATTGAGTCATACAGGCATGAGACTACTGTTCCCCAGCAGAGTCCGACGGGACCAAGGTTTCTGATCATGTTCGCGAGCCTGTTTTTCTGGCACAAATGGACGATCCGAGGGTCCTCCCATGCGCGAGCGCGCCTTCTCCCAGTGCATGATAGACGATTGAATCCGGAACATACATCACCGAAAAACCGAGCAATCGGAGGCGCCAGCATAAATCGACATCCTCATGATACATGAAGTAATAGGGGTCAAAGCCGCCTACTGCAAGGTATGCCTCTCTGCGTATCAACAGAGAACATCCGCAAGCAAAGCCGGTCTCTCTAGGGGCCTCACAGGCTGCAATATCCTTAGTCAATTTGCCGAGGTCCAAACCTGATCCGATGACGGTAAGCATTCCTCCCGCATGGTCGATGACGCTATTATCCTTCATCATCAGTATCTTGGAGCCGCAAGCGGCTATCCTGTCATCGCTGTCGGCGACCGCTACAAGAGATTCCAGCCAGCGCTCATCCACAGCGGTGTCGTTGTTCAACAGCACGATATATTTGTAGTCAAGATCACGAATAGCCCGGTCGTATGCGCGACCGAAACCGAGATTCATCTCATTTTGTATGATTTTAACCGATTGAAAATTGTCGTGAACGATCTTGATGGAGTTGTCCGACGAGTGGTTGTCGATCAGATAAATATCAAACTCAGGTTGAGCAATCCTCAAGAGGGACCCGATACAATTAGGAAGGATAAGTCGCCCCGTTGAAATTCAAGATGGCCACGGCAACGTTTCTATCACCTTGATATTCATTCATCGAGGTCTCGCCCATTATCCGAATCGATCTCCGTATCGCTGATTCCATCCGACTATCATGGCGGTTCTCCAAAGTCCTGTACAGAAGCTTTCTTCCCGCAAGTGTCCAGGTGAATCTTGGCCGGCACGGAGCCTGTCAAATGCCGTCGGTTAGGAGTAGGAATACAGGGACTTGGAAGTCGCTGCGGCGCTTGACAGCCCAGCTTGGTCTATGTAGATTGCAGTATATCAACCCTGAACTGTGCATGTCCACGTCCGCAGGTTGCTCATGCCGGATGCACGGGAAGAGACCGAAGCCGGTTTTCCGTAAGGATCTTAGGGAGCTTCTCACTCGGTCGAGTGATAGATAGGCTTCGTCGGGCCATTCTTTCAAGGAAGTTATTTGCAATGCTTCATCCCTGGAATTACAAGACAGCCTTTACCTTACCCAATCGATTGGTGGCAATCGTGTGGGGCGTACATGTCCCGTTTGCCTTTGCGTTAGTCGAATTGCACAAGCCACGGCTCTTGGTGGAACTCGGGACCTACACCGGTCTTTCCTACTGCGCATTTTGCCAGGCCGTTGCAGGATTAAATCTACCCACTAAATGTTATGGTGTGGATACATGGAAAGGCGACGCGGATACGGGGGCCTATGATGAAAACATCTACAGCGAATTCTATGCCCATCACGACCGATATTATTCGGGATTCTCCAGTTTGATGCGGATGACTTTTGACGAAGCTTTGAAATACTTCGATGATGGCACGATAGACTTGCTCCATATTGACGGCTGCCATTTTTATGAATCCGTCAAGGACGATTTCGAGGCATGGCTGCCAAAACTGAGCCCGCGGTGGAGTGGCGCTGTTTCACGATTCATCTGTGAGAGATTACGGTTTTGGAGTGTGGCGTCTAATTGACGAACTCGGGCAGTCGTATCCAACGTTTGAGTTCAATCATGGTCACGGACTCGCCGTAGTCGGAGTGGGGTCACAGTTGAAAGACGACCAGGTGTGGTGGCTTTTTCAGGCCGAGGAGAATGAGGCTGCATTTCTGAGAGGCTTCTTCTCTGCAATGGGTGAACGAGTGTCTTTGGTCATAACCAAGGCGACTTTAGACAGGGTATTCCACCCAAGATCAAGAGTGCTCAGGAGGCTTTTGCAGTGGGGATACAATTTTATTGTGCAACACAGGCCCAAATGATGTTGGCATATTGTATTGCGTGACCTACCGCACATCCTTTGTCCAGTTTTAGTTGACAGATATTTTTTTAAATTGTGCCGGAAACAACCTTCGATGTGGATTTCCTGAGTCCCGGTCCTGTCCTAACGAGGATGCATATGAGTTTGAAAGCTATCGCTTTTTATCTTCCGCAATTTCATCCTATTCCGGAGAATGACGCATGGTGGGGAAAGGGATTCACTGAATGGACCAGCGTTACGTGGTGCGAAGCCATTCTACGAGAAGCACTATCAGCCCAGATTACCGACAGACCTCGGCTACTACGACTGCGAGTCCCTGAAACGAGAAATGCTCAGGCGGAATTGGCAAAAGCATACGGTTTATATGGCTTTTGCTACTATTACTATTGGTTCGGGGGCAAGAAGCGATCGCATGAGCCGCTGGGAGCGGTCCTGCAATCAAAGGAGCCTGATTTCCCATTTTGCATTTGTTGGGCTAATCAGAAACTGGACGCGAAGATGGGATGGCATGGACAACGAAATACTTATCAGTCAGACAGCCTCCAGCGAGACTGAACTGGCATTTATTCAGGATGTCATCCCACTGTTGGAAGGACGACAGGTATATCCGGATAAACGGTAAACCACTATTATTGGTTTATCGCCCGGAAATGCTTCCTGATCGTCGCTCAAGAGGGTCACAGATACCCGGCGTGAGGAGACCCTTAAGAGGTCAATAGGTGACCTTTTCCTGGTAAGGTGCGAGCACAGTTACCAACTGGCAATGGCTCGGCCCGAAGACCTTGGTTTTGACGCTTCGTACGAGTTTCCGCCGCATCGGTCCACCCTGGCATTGGTTGCCGGCCGGTTCTTTTGAGGAGATGGGGGGCTGAGCGGACTCTCAACATCTTGGGATTATAAGGCCGTCTGCTGTCGGCCGCCATGGATGTCCGGGCGACCGGATTACAAACTTTTCAGAGGGGTGATGTTGCACTGGGATAATACCCCGAGACAAGGCAAAGCAGGCATCATTTACGAAAAGTTTTCTTCCGGACTCTACGAATCCTGGCTCACAGAGGCGTGCCTTAAGACTATAGAATGGCATGGGGAAAATGAACGTCTGGTGTTCATAAATGCCTGGAATGAGTGGGCTGAAGGCGCATACCTGGAACCCGATGTCAGATACGGGCGCCGAACCTTGATTGCACCAAAAGGGCGCTAAACGCAAGTGAGTTTTACGCTGTTTGATAGGTGATCCTGATAGGAACTTGGGGCGGACGTTTTCAACCCGTCAATGTTGGGCGACTATTTTAGAAACCAACTCAGTCTAATTGAGGCGTCTTCGCGAGCAGTCAAACAGTATGCCAGAGAATTGGATGAGAGGGACATTGCCCATCATGCTCTTACTTTACGAAGGCTTGTAGGGCATGCCCTTTCCAAGTTGCGGGCTCGTTTCTCTTGACAGGCCTGAATCGCGCGATGACAAGAGGATGGGTCCGAACTGGACTAGCAGTCCTGTGCGTTAAGACCGTTGAGTTATTTATCAATCCTCAACATTTTGTCCTTCAGAACAGCATTCAAGATCTCGAGCCTTTTCATTCGCATCTCATAACTGTTCGTGCCATCGGTGGTGCTCCCATTTCTACTCCTTCTTGCGGATCTTCCAAATCTAGTCCGAAATCCTCATAGTTATCTTGGACACGGACGAGTTGCGAACTATCATCATAGGCTGAACACCTATAACGTCAAAATATTCCTTTCTTGCACTCCTCAACAAATTCAACCGTTTCACGGAACATCTCCTCAGTTTCACCCGGAAATCCCACGATTAGAGCTGCGCTTTGCCGTATCCCAACTCTGTAAGTGTCTTTTATTATCTTCTTCGCCAAGTCCATGGTAAAAAACCGTTTATGCATCAGAGTCAGACCCTCTGGAGATCCCCACTCTAGGCCCCATGCCAAATTGTGCATTCCGGCTTTTTGCATTTTGATCAACAAGCCTTTTGTCATTTCCTTCCGAAGAAGTGCCATCCCCCCCCACATGCTTATTTTAGGGCCCTGCTCAATTATCATGTCGCAGAATCTTTCAAGCTGTCTTGGGGAGCCATTTATGAGGGAATCGTTAAAACTGATGTAGGGAACGATCTTTTTCTTGGATTCCTTTCCGACAATCTTAGCTGGGCAGTGTGGCAATTCGATTATACCCCCTCCTGAGAAGTCCCAACCAGGACACTCCTTGACCACTTCTCATGAATTGAGCGCATTTCCTTCCCAATGCCAAAAAGTTTCGTGCGGGATAAAAGACCGATATCATGTTCCTCCTGGATTTCGGCTTCGCCTTCACTCGCTCAAGGCAACAAGGCTAAATGCTTTGAAATTTCAGCAACGATATTTTCCGGGCTTCGGCGTCTATATCTGTAGAAATTCGGCCCGTTCACTGCAAAAAGCGCACGTATTTATGCAACCCCGGCTCGTCATTGTGCTGATCTGATATCCGTTACCATATTTCGCGAATTTGATAGAACTGTAATCGGCGAATGGAATTGTATCCAGATCGTCGATAAGTTCCGGCACACCCCCGTCCGCGATGACAGTTCCATCACTTCCTTTATATGCGATGCCTGGAACATCAATGCTTAAATTACCGTTTTTCGAAACGCTTTCAAGAATCGCCGGCCACACTGAATCGCCTTCGCCCTGTACAAATGGCATCCACGAACTCATTTTCCATAATGGCTAGGTGCTTCATACGCCGGGAAACACCCTTGAGGGCCGCCGAAAATTATTGCAGACTTGTGATTGGTTTCCTTTATCTTCTTCGCGATGAAAAATGCGAGGTGCTTTGAGTAGACTGATGTATAAAAAGCATAGAGATTTATGCGCCGTTTGAGGATACTGGTTATGTATACATCAAGAAAGGAAGAATATTGTTTAACAATCCTCTCCCATTCTTGTGTTCCAACGGACCGCATATTGATCCTTCCCCATAGGTCCTTATCTTCGTCGGAGACGGCATGATATAGATCCACATTCAAATCGAAACCAAAAAATTGATGATTGTGACATTTCGTCGATCCCTCGAAAAGCGCCATTGCGGACCGGTGGATACTCGGGATTCCACGGTGGTGGAAAAATGTATGCCACATTCATTTGTTGAAAAATCTCAATCTTTTTTTTTTTTTTTTTTTTTTTTTTTTTTTTTTTTTTTTTTTTTTTTTTTTTTTTTTTTTTTTTTTTTTTTTTTTTTTTTTTTTTTTTTTTTTTTTTTTTTTTTTTTTTTTTTTTTTTTTTTTTTTTTTTTTTTTTTTTTTTTTTTTTTTTTTTTTTTTTTTTTTTTTTTTTTTTTTTTTTTTTTTTTTTTTTTTTTTTTTTTTTTTTTTTTTTTTTTTTTTTTTTTTTTTTTTTTTTTTTTTTTTTTTTTTTTTTTTTTTTTTTTTTTTTTTTTTTTTTTTTTTTTTTTTTTTTTTTTTTTTTTTTTTTTTTTTTTTTTTTTTTTTTTTTTTTTTTTTTTTTTTTTTTTTTTTTTTTTTTTTTTTTTTTTTTTTTTTTTTTTTTTTTTTTTTTTTTTTTTTTTTTTTTTTTTTTTTTTTTTTTTTTTTTTTTTTTTTTTTTTTTTTTTTTTTTTTTTTTTTTTTTTTTTTTTTTTTTTTTTTTTTTTTTTTTTTTTTTTTTTTTTTTTTTTTTTTTTTTTTTTTTTTTTTTTTTTTTTTTTTTTTTTTTTTTTTTTTTTTTTTTTTTTTTTTTTTTTTTTTTTTTTTTTTTTTTTTTTTTTTTTTTTTTTTTTTTTTTTTTTTTTTTTTTTTTTTTTTTTTTTTTTTTTTTTTTTTTTTTTTTTTTTTTTTTTTTTTTTTTTTTTTTTTTTTTTTTTTTTTTTTTTTTTTTTTTTTTTTTTTTTTTTTTTTTTTTTTTTTTTTTTTTTTTTTTTTTTTTTTTTTTTTTTTTTTTTTTTTTTTTTTTTTTTTTTTTTTTTTTTTTTTTTTTTTTTTTTTTTTTTTTTTTTTTTTTTTTTTTTTTTTTTTTTTTTTTTTTTTTTTTTTTTTTTTTTTTTTTTTTTTTTTTTTTTTTTTTTTTTTTTTTTTTTTTTTTTTTTTTTTTTTTTTTTTTTTTTTTTTTTTTTTTTTTTTTTTTTTTTTTTTTTTTTTTTTTTTTTTTTTTTTTTTTTTTTTTTTTTTTTTTTTTTTTTTTTTTTTTTTTTTTTTTTTTTTTTTTTTTTTTTTTTTTTTTTTTTTTTTTTTTTTTTTTTTTTTTTTTTTTTTTTTTTTTTTTTTTTTTTTTTTTTTTTTTTTTTTTTTTTTTTTTTTTTTTTTTTTTTTTTTTTTTTTTTTTTTTTTTTTTTTTTTTTTTTTTTTTTTTTTTTTTTTTTTTTTTTTTTTTTTTTTTTTTTTTTTTTTTTTTTTTTTTTTTTTTTTTTTTTTTTTTTTTTTTTTTTTTTTTTTTTTTTTTTTTTTTTTTTTTTTTTTTTTTTTTTTTTTTTTTTTTTTTTTTTTTTTTTTTTTTTTTTTTTTTTTTTTTTTTTTTTTTTTTTTTTTTTTTTTTTTTTTTTTTTTTTTTTTTTTTTTTTTTTTTTTTTTTTTTTTTTTTTTTTTTTTTTTTTTTTTTTTTTTTTTTTTTTTTTTTTTTTTTTTTTTTTTTTTTTTTTTTTTTTTTTTTTTTTTTTTTTTTTTTTTTTTTTTTTTTTTTTTTTTTTTTTTTTTTTTTTTTTTTTTTTTTTTTTTTTTTTTTTTTTTTTTTTTTTTTTTTTTTTTTTTTTTTTTTTTTTTTTTTTTTTTTTTTTTTTTTTTTTTTTTTTTTTTTTTTTTTTTTTTTTTTTTTTTTTTTTTTTTTTTTTTTTTTTTTTTTTTTAAATTTATTCGCCTATTGAAATTAGCTCAGCAGATCTTACAGGAGCCATGAGTTGATCACCCGTTACCGTGGTCGTGGTAGCGCAGGCATTTAGTAGCCGATGAAAGGATTCGTTTTCGGCCAGAACCGACGGTTGAACCGGTAGCAGACCTCGGAAAGATACCGCTGCAAGTGTTTGTCTGAGACTCCTCGGTGAGGACCGGATACGACGGCTTTGGCGTTGGCAATGAGCCGATGCGTCCAGGGCAAAAGCTTCATAGAGTCTTTCGGATCGCTCAAGATCGCTCGATAGTGAACCACTCCCAACTTCTTGGAGACTTTCTGGTAGCTTCTCCACCCGTCTGATCTCAGTGAAGTGAGCAAGGGCTTAACCTCATTAACTGGAACAGTCAGCCTGTTCAGCAACGCCTCGATGGTGTCTGCCGATGCGTCTTCAGCCACAAAAGCATGAGCAAATCCTGGTTCCTCTTTGCCCGAGGAGTTCAGCCAAGTCGAGACGGCTACGATGACCACGCTCTTTCTCTCTGCCCCGCGTCCAGGCTTCCCGGACGAACTCGGCCCGAAAAGAGACTCGTCTACCTCAACCAAACCGGCCAGCCTATAGTGGGAATCTCGGTCCGCCATGGCCTTTCGGATCTTGTGCGCCATGACCCACATGGTTCTGTAGTCTGGGACCTCCATTTCTCTCTGCATCTCCGCAATAGAGACGCCGGTCTTGGAGGTAGCCATCCGATAGATCAACCAGAACCACTTGACCAATGGCGTCCTCGTCTTGTGGAAAATCGTGCCCGCAGTCAAAGAAGCCTGGTAGCGGCATGCTCCACACAGAATACAAATGCCGCCGTTCCAGGACGCTGCAATCGGAATGACCACATCGGGGACAACAAAAGCCCTCGGGCCATCGCGTCCGAAAAAGCCATTCCAGACAATCATTCTCGGAACCGAACTGCCTTTGAAACTTCAGAAGGCTCATGCTCCGATATTCCGGTTTATTCAGCTTCACATGCATGCGCTAGGTTTAGCACGCTTGCTGAGCTAATTCAATAGGCGAATCAGTTTAAATATCTGTTCTGCGTAGGATGCTGCCGTTAGCGCTCTTGCGGCCCACGTCCAACTCGGTGCTCCTTGTTGAATAAGTCTCTCCTCCTTGGATAGGAGCTACTTATTGCATCACTTAAACTCCTCCTTCCCGAAGTGGGCGCTGCCTCGACGGTTCCTTTTGGGCAGCAGTGGCTTCACAGGTTACCGGCTGTTTGAGCTTCCCAGGTACTGATATTCCGGTATTTTTGAAGGCTATTTTGATCGGAAGCAATGAACCAGGTCGTATCCTTTTCTCAAGGGAGCGGTTATCTTCCACGACCGGGAGTTCAACATTGAATCTAACTTATGCTGAGCCCTCAAAGATCGGATTGAGTTTCCCAGAGTTCGGTCAGGGTTTCTCCAGCCGGTTTTCCAGGTTCGCTCTAATTCTTACGTGCCCGGCGACGTCCTCCATGAACGCCCGGGCGAGAAATGGGCCATTTCTTCGTACAAATGCTCGGCCACGGTTGAAAACGACTCAAGGTCCAATGGACGTTGACGGATTACCGTATCCATCAGCGCACGGTATATGTCCATAACGGGAGTAGGGATATCCGGGTTATCTCCCATTAGATCGGGCGAAACATTGTGATGTTTGAGGCCTCGGTCCAAGAAACCCGCGATTTCCGTTTTAATCTGATCGTAGTCAACGTTCCATTCGATTCGCAGGGTCTGAGATATGCCCTCAATCGTGGCTTGGCAGTCATTTATCAATTGTTCCATTGAAACGAACACCCTTGGGTAGTCTCTTGTTCTGCCTCTGATTCCAATATATGCATTAGCCACAGCAAGAAAGCCTTGGTGGTAAGGAAGCCGTCTCTCTTGGCAAGGGACGCAGCAACTTCCCTAGGGTTCCTGAAGATAATTATGAAATGGGGCCGAACTTTCAGTTCGGCAAAAATCGGCTGCCATAATTTGACCAGTCTGCACATCCGTGGTTCTTTTTACCGCCCACAAAGAGGAGTTCCAAAGTCCCTATTTAGCGCTTCCAGAAGGTCTGCATGAGCGTTAGCCGCGGCTTCTCCCAACCACCAGTTATCGGGTAGCGGCCTTATGTCATCCCACACGTAACCTAATTCTTTAAGCAAGCGCTCATGAATGTGCAGGATCTCCTCATGCTCCCAATAGCCCTTTTGATTGTCTTCATCCGCAGGCACAAGGTTTTTCCCGAGATCCGCTCCAAGCAGATTTATTACCCTCGCCAGGGCTGAGGTGCCGCTACGGTGCATCCCTAGCAGGATGATGCAATTTCTGAGCTAGAGGTGAAGCTAACTGGTGTTCGGGTCTAATTTTCTTCTCCTGGGCGAGGCCATCCCATTCATATGTGTGATAACTTCTATCAAAAAAACCCTACACTAGGCTATGCCACTTGATCTTCACCGGACTGGACCCCCTAATGCCTTACAAAATTACACTAATTAAGACGTCGACATGTCGATCAAGATAGGTGACAGTCCCATCTACAATTCCCTGGACCCCGGCGTTAAGAAAGTAAACGCCTTGGTGTGAGGAGACACTTAAACTTGAAAATCCAAACTGCAATCTCGTCCCAGAATCGACAAAGGGTATGGAGTTGGCAGGACTCGAAGAAACCGCTCCTCCCAATTCCAATCCTGTCAAAGTCTTGATCAGCATGCCGGCCCTTACATTGAAAGCCGGCGCACTGAATTCCACTACATAAGTGAATATGTAATCCTCTCTTCGGACCAAATTATTGACAACCCTGCCTTCGAGAGTTGTTATTTTGGCGTCAGAAATCTGCGCTCCTCTGGGACGGGTACGAAATGGACGTTTGCGGCAGAAGCTCAGGGTCATAAAATGCCTCGGCTGAGCGATAATTGATCGCATCCGTCCCGTTCGGTTCGGGCGCCTTCTTCCATCTCATCCGTGCTTGAGATGCGGCCAAGGCGCGAATCTGCTCTCTCAGTTGATGATGTTTTTCGGGCGGAGCGTAGCTCAACTGATGATATCTGGACACCACCAGTTTGGGTGATCCTCTGAGAATGGCTTCCCCTGCATCCAGGAGGACCGCTCTGTCACACAGTTCAATCACGGTCGATGCGGAATGTGAAACAAAGAGTATGGTCGCCCCATTTGCCTTAATGTGGTGCATCCGCGAGTAGCATTTACGCTGGAAAAAAACGTCCCCCACTGCAAGCGCTTCATCCACCACCAGGATGTCTGGCTCGACGTTAATTGCGACAGAAAACGCCAGCCTCACATACATGCCGCTGGAGTATTTCTTCACCGGCTGATCGATGAAATCCCCTATATCCGCGAAATCGACTATGGATTGATATTTTGAGTCAATTTCCTCCTTGGAAAGCCCGAGAATAGAAGCGTTCATGTAAACGTTTTCTTTTCCGGTGAATTCGGGATTGAAGCCGGAACCCAATTCCAAGAGCGCGGATACTCGGCCGCGAATTTCTACGGTCCCGACCGTAGGCGCCAATGTGCCGCAAAGTATCTGCAATAACGTGCTCTTTCCGGAGCCGTTCCGGCCTATGATGCCGACTGTTTCTCCCCTCTTGATATCGAAAGAGATGTCTCGCAATGCCCAGAAATCTCGATGATAATTGCGTCTGCCAAAGCAAAGGACCTCTTTGAGCTTATCCTTGGGAGTATTGTAAATCGCGTAGCATTTACCCAAATTGCGCGCGGAGATAGCAATCTCATCTTCGTTGAAGATTCCGCGGGACTTCGGATGATCCGGATATTTCGTTGTCCGCACGGGTTTCAGATAACATCGGCAAATACCCTCTTACTCTTCATGAACCATATATAGCCGAGTTGCAATATTAGCAGCGAAACCAGGGTCACGCCAAGCCACCAGGCCCATTCCGGAGTGAGGCCCGAGATAAGCGTGCGCCGCGCGTCTTCCAATATGGTTGTCAGAGGATTGAGTCGTAAAATCAGTTGCAGCGCAGGCGGTAAAGCCGACACGGAATAAATAACAGGCGACAGGAAGAACAGTAACTGAAGCAGCACAACCACAACTTCGCTTATATCTCGCAGAAAGACTCCCAGCGACGCCAGAAACCAGCCTATACCCAAGGCTCAGGGCGCATAGGGGCAAAAGAATCAACGGGAACAGCCAGATGGTCGCCGGATATGTTCGCGCCGAAAATGAGGAGAGCGGGAATCAGTATGACAAGTCCAAGAAGGCCATGAAGAAGGCTTGATCCCAAAATCGCGACGGGCAGAATTTCCAACGGGAAAATCACTTTTTTCACATAGTTGGGATTGTCCCGGATCAGGGTTGGGGCCCTTCCGACACACTGGGCAAAAACATTGTATACGATCAGGCCGCAGAAGAAGTTGAGTACGAATACTGACAGCTTGCCGCCCAGCTCCGAAACCGACCTTGAGAATTGCCCCAAAAACCAACGTGTAAACAACTAACGTCATCAATGGATTAATTAGCGCCCAAATGAGCCCTAAATAGGTCCCTTTGTACCGGCCCATCGCCTCGCGCCAGGTGAACTGTCTGATAATAGATCTCAACTGGTACAGGTTCCGCAGCATATCCAGAGGACTAAGAAACAGAGTGTATGGGGGAGGCTCAGCGGATATGATTTTGGTATTATTCATGGTAAATCGTTAACCGCGGAGAGCGCGAAGCACGCGGAGAAAAAGACAAACACGACGAACTCGGCCTGCGTTTCTGCGCCCTCTGCGGTGAATCCTAAATCTACACAGGCTTCGCCTTGGCCAAACAACCGTATCTTACTAAAAATACGTGATGTTTGTGGTTATTCGGCTTTTACGGAGATTTTCAGGCAGCCGCCATCTTGAGCTATCAAGATAGCAAGATATGCGCCATCCTAACCTGAATCTTCCTTAATTTGGAAACGACTTTATATCTGACTGAAAATCCTTGTCAAATCATAGCTTGATGTCCACGGCCTTGTCAACTGAGTGATTTTCGCTATCATTGATTATGGGCGCTCAATTGCTCTTGCCATCTCGGCTCTGCAATTGAGTTGCCATTCAGTCGCGCGGCGTGAACGAGACGGTAGGCTCTGGCAGGTAAATCAATGCTTACACAAAGCTTACACAATTACCATAGATGAGGTCTTCCCTCTCGGATAATTAAGAGTTATATTTCAGCAAAATGTTGGCTGCCCTCCAAAATTAAGAAGGAGAGTTGTTTATGGAATCGCTGGGTATGTGTTTGGGAGCGTCCACGCTCAGTTGGGTCCGTTTGCGTAAAGACGAGCATGGGATCGAGGTAATGGAGACCTCGAACATAACTCATGAAGGCAATCCTAGAAAGACTCTTCTCGAAGCATTAGCAGGCATTACAGATATCGGAACTATCCCCTTGGCCGTCACCGGACGCAAATTCATCAATTTTATAGACCTGACCACTATCTCCGAGCCGGAAGCCATTGAACGGGCTTTCATTCATATATTGCCGGAAAACGACCGCTATCGAGTAGTGGTCAGCGCGGGCGGAGAGACATTTCTTGTCTACCATATGGACGAAGATGGTCAGATTCAGGGAATTCAGACCGGAAATAAATGCGCGTCAGGGACCGGCGAATTTTTTCTCCAGCAAATAGGCAGGATGAATTTGACCCTGGAAGATGTGGCCAGGCTGGGGATTTCTGAGGAGCCGCATAAGGTTTCGGGAAGATGTTCGGTATTCTGTAAGAGCGACTGCACGCATGCTTTGAACAAAGGTATCCCCAAAGGCCACGTTGTGGCGGGTTTGGCCAAGATGATGGCCAGCAAGGTAGTGGAGTTATTGAAGAAGCTCCCCAAAAAGTCCGTCGTGCTGGTCGGTGGATCCTCCCGCAACAAAACCATGATCCATTACCTCTCGAAGGAGATCGAAGACCTCTATATCCCGGAAGAGGCTCCGTATTTTGAGGCATTGGGGGCGGCGCTGTGGGCTTTGGACAATCCGACCGACCGATATACCGGACCTGAACATGTGTTTAAGAAGAAAAGCTCCGCGTTCAAATTCCTCAAACCGCTCGAAGACTTCCGTCACATGGTGCATTTCAACGAAGGGTCGAGGGGCGCCGCGGAGCCGGGCGATCGCACTATTCTGGGGCTGGATGTCGGGTCCACTACCACCAAGGGCGTAATCATGAGGCTCCGGGACAAGGCCATTTTGGCGGCGGATTATCTCCGCACCGACGGCGATCCCGTGGGCGCTTCCCGGAATGTCTACCAAAGTCTTGCCGAACAGATCACGGTCCCCATCGAAATCATCGGATTGGGTGTGACCGGTTCCGGCAGGCAGATAGCGGGATTGCACGCGCTGACCGATGGAGTCATCAACGAAATCATAGCTCACGCGGCCGCTGCCGTTCATTTCGATCCCGAGGTGGATACGATCTTCGAGATAGGCGGGCAGGACGCAAAATATACGTACATAACCAATGGTGTCCCCAGTGATTACGCCATGAATGAGGCGTGCAGCGCGGGCACAGGATCGTTCCTGGAAGAATCCGCCAAAGAGAGTCTGGGGATAAAGGTCACGGATATCGGCAAGTCGGCTTACATGGGGACGAATCCTCCGAATTTTAATGACCAGTGCGCTGCTTTCATCGGATCCGACATCAAGAACGCCGCGCAGGAAGGTATCCCGATAACCGATATAGTAGGCGGTCTGGTCTATTCCATTTGCATGAACTACTCGAACCGGGTGAAAGGTAATCGACCTGTCGGGAAGAAGGTCTTCATGCAGGGAGGCGTCTGCTACAACGAGGCGATCCCCGCGGCTATGGCCGCTTTGACCGGGAAGGAAATCGTGGTGCCTCCGGAACCTGGTCTCATGGGCGCGTTCGGCGTAGCGTTGGAAGTGGAGCGTCGCATTGAACGCGGGCTCATGAAAGAGGCGAGCTTCGACCTCAATCGGCTTGCCGGCCGAGAAGTCACATACAAAAAGAGCTTCGTGTGCGGTGGCGGAAAAGAGAAATGTGACCGACGCTGTGAAATCGCCCGAATAGAAATAGAGGGCGAAACCTATCCGTTTGGTGGGGCATGCAACAGGTACGTGAATTTGATTCGGCACGTGGAATTCGATAAACGAGCCATGGATATGGTGGATTATCGACAACGCCTTGTATTCCGCGATCTCGCTCCGGACGATCCCGAGGACAAGCGACCCACAATGGGCATGAATCGCTCTTTCTTGGTGAATACGTATTTCCCGTTCTTCAACGCGTTTTTCAAGGAACTGGGATATCGGGTGGTCCTGCCGGACAGCGTTGATTCCGCCGGGAAGGATCAGCAGGCTGCGGCATTTTGTTTTCCTGCTGAGATAGCCCATGGCTTCATCTCAAATCTTGTTACAAAAAACCCGGATATTTTATTCCTCCCGCACATCAGGGGTGTCCCCACGGACGAGGAAAACCCGAATACTTGCACCTGCGTTTTTGTACAGGGCGAGGCCTTTTATCTGGCCACCACCTTCGAAGCCGTAAAGGCCAAGAAGACGATTACTCCGTACCTGGACCTGAGCCGTGGATTTGAACCAAAGATCGAAGAATTTGTGCGAGTAGCGGAGGAACTCGGCCTTGGTCGTGCTGAGGGGAAGCGGGCCTTCAGTGCCGGTATGGCCGCGCAGAAGGCATTCAAGGAAGAGCTGCGAGCCAGGGGCGCTGAGGTACTGAAAGAAATTGAGCAAGATCCCTCAGCCATGGCTGTGGTGCTCTTCGGCAGGCCGTATAACTCTTTTGTAGCAGAGGCGCACAAGGGTATCCCTGGAAAATTTGCGTCTCGAGGTCATCGCATAATCCCCTTTGACATGTTGCCGTACGAAAATCAGACGCTGGACGATGCAGCGACTATGTACTGGTCCATGGGTCGTATGATTCTTAAAGGCTCACGCCTGGTGAAGAATCACCCGCAACTTTTCGGCACATATATAAGCAACTTCTCGTGCGGACCGGATTCTTTTATCGTGGGATATTTCCGGGATGAGATGGGGCGCAAACCATCACTTACCCTGGAGCTGGATAGCCATACTGCGGACGCGGGCCTTGAGACACGCATCGAGGCTTTCCTGGATATAGTGCAGCATTACCGCGAGCTTGAGAGCAAAAAAAGCATTAAAGCCGTTGTTAAGGATTTCCACGCAGCGACATGCGCTATCGCTGACGGAAAGCCCGTTGTGGTGACGGCAGATGGTCGTAAGCTCGCATTAACTGACCCGAATGTGCGGATCATCGTGCCGGCTATGGGCCGTTTCGGACATCAGATTCTTGTGAACACATTCAAGAAAGTCGGAATCAATGCCTACGCTGTGCCGCCGGCGGACGAAGAGGTCCTGAAGATCGGTCGAGGGAATTCCACGTGCAAAGAATGTCTGCCGCTCCAAACCACTGTAGGCTCTATGCTGAATTACTTCTGGAAAGATCGACCGGAAGGAGAAGTGTCTGCTTATTTTATGCCAGGAGCGGGGGGCCCGTGCCGTTTTGGCCAATACAATGTGTTTTCCCGGCGCTTGATCGAGCGCCATCGCATTCCGGATGCTGCTGTGCTGACTCTCAATGCGGCCAACGGTTATATGGGATTGGGCGATCGGTTTACGCTGCCTGCCTGGCGTGCGATCGTGATCAGCGACGTGATGTATGAAATCTGGTCAACGCTTCTGGCTGCCGCTGGAGGATCGAGAATCAGCCGTTCAAGCAATTTGTCCGGGAATGGGAAGGATTGGTTTCAGTAATCCATCTCTCGTGGAAACGGATCCGGGCTCAAATAGAATCCGCTGCGCAGCGACTTATCCCGCATCCCTTTGAAAATGCCTTATGACGAGATCCCCAAGATATCTCTCATCGGCGAGATTTACGTTCGTAACGATCCTATTGCTTTGCAACAATTGGTCGAAAAGATGGCGGATCGCGGATTTATTGTCCGTACCTCCCAGACCAGCGAGTGGATCAAGTACGTGGACTGGCTGATAAAGTCCGGTATCGAAGGAGACAATACCGACATCCCGTTCTGGATTCGCTATTACGTGAAGAGATATTTTGACAAAAAGATCAGGAATCTCTTCGCTCCATCCGGTCTCTTTTTCGACGAGGTGATCAAAGTCGAGGATCTGATACAGGCCGGCGAGAAGTTCATTTCTCCTAAACTAACCGGAGAGGCTATCCTTACTGTGGGAGCAGCGCTTCACGAGATCCTCCATCCCGCGTGCGGAATAATTTCCATAGGTCCGTTCGGGTGCATGCCCAGCAGGATTGCGGAAGCAGTGCTGTCCGAGAAGTTCACAACTACCGAGAAATTGGAGCTTCTCCAGCGAAGCAATGGCCACAGCGCGATGAGTCATTCCGCGGCGCTTTCGGCCAAAGATCGAAAATTGCCTTTCCTGGCCATTGAAACGGACGGGAATGCTTTCCCGCAAATAATCGAAGCGAGACTGGAGGCGTTTTCTCTGCAAGCTCGCCGCCTGCACGAGAAAATGCTGAATCATTAGGAATCGTAGCACGGTGCTGCTGTAGGGGCAGGGCTTGCCCCGCCCTGGAAAGGGCGCAGCAAGGAGGCTGTCTCAAAAGTCGATTTTTCTCGCGATTGATCTTTAGATGTACTATAAGGTGGTGAAAAGGATCAAGCGAGGTTTTCGATGAGAAGAGAGATTCGTGCTGACTATAATCAACTCCTAATGTTTCCCCCAGCAGTTGATGATTGGATAGGATCGGATCATCCGGCGCGTTTTGTTCGGGATTTTGTTGATTCTTTGGATTTGGAGAAGCTGGGGTTCCGGATTCGAGAATCTCGGATGGGGCGTCCAAATTATAGTTCGGATCTGCTGTTGAAGGTATGGGTTTACGGTTATTTGACGAAGAATCTCAGTACTCGAGGTCTTGAGCTAGGATGTCGAGATCACATGGGGCTGATTTGGTTAACCGGTCGGCAGGCTCCGGATCATAATACACTCTGGCGTTTTTGGTTGGATAATAAGAAGGCTATTCGTCAGGTATACAGGCAGTCGGTGCGGATAGCATTCAATATGGGTTTGATCGAGTTAATGCTTCAAGCTGTTGATGGTACCAAGATTATGGCTTGTTCGTCCCGGCGCACGATGTGGCACAAGAAAGATTTGCAGAAGCTGCTGGAGAAGCTGGACGAGTCTATTTCAGATGTTATGCGCCAGGTAGAGCGTGCTCACCGCAAGGAGTTTGGGGAGTTCCGGCTTCCGGAATCGCTTCAGGACGATGAGCAGCGCAAGAGCTTTATCCGAGAAGCCATACGAGAGCTCGATCAGGAAAAGGCGGAGCATAAGCATCCTGGGGAACCGGAAGCCCGGCTCATGAAAAACGGACGATGCGCCGAGTTGTCGTACAATGCTCAGGCAGTGGCCGACCAGAAGACTGGGATTGTGGTTGCAGCTGATGTGGTGAGTGATGAAAACGACTCTGCTCAGCTCGTCCCGATGCTTGATCAGGTGAAGAATAATCTCGGAAAGACTGCGAAAGAATCCCTTGCCGATGGGAGTTATGCGTCGGCTGCTCAGATTGATTCTGCGGAGGAAAAGAAATATTCGATACTGACCAGTCCCGGATCTGGCGAGAAATCGGAGCAAAAACCTTACCATATTTCGCGATTCATTTATGACAAAGCTAATGACCGTTGTATCTGTCCTCATGGCAATATTTTGCATTTTGAGAGGACCAAACCGAGCCGATGGGACACGCATGAGTTGCGGATTTATCGTTGTCGTGATTATCGGGAATGTGTTCATCGAGCCCAATGCTCTTCAAGCAAGCGTGGTCGAACTATAGAGATCACACCGCATCATGAAGCAGTAGTGCGCCAACGGGAAAAGAGACAAGATCCAGCCAATAAGAAGCTGCTTAAGGCTCGAAAAGCAATCATAGAGCCGGTATTTGGATGGATCAAGCAAAACTTGGGGTTCCGCAGATGGACGGTTCGTGGTCTGGAAAATGTTAAGACTCAGTGGTCGCTGCTCTGCACGACTATTAATCTAAAGAAATTGTACCAATACTGGGTGACTGGCCGGTTACAGCTGGTTCCAAGTTAAAGGGGCAAGGAGTGTAGGGGCAGGGCCACTACATAAGGCATTAGAATCGAGCCACCCGACGAATCGAAGGGAGATCAGTTTGTCAACCCTCTTATTCTCGGTGAAAACAGACCTGTCCCCCCAAAATTCGGGCTATCTAAATAACACTTTTGAGACAGCCTCCAAGCGGCGCCCCTACAGTGGCTGTTTGCTACCGGCCGCCAGTTTCACGGCATGCACCTTCAGATGGGTTCCGTCTCTGCATTGATATCGCGGAACGATTTCGGGTTAGTCGAGAAATTGAGAAGTACATCTTGCCGGTTCTACCCAGCTTGGTTCTCTGCCATGAAAGAAAATTGTTTTTCTCTCCGATCTCGTGAATTTCCTGGTCTTTACCGATGTTCAAACTAACCGGCAAGCGAGAAAAGGGAAATGAGGCTGAACAGATAGCCTGCGACCACCTCACCAAGAATGGCTATCGCATTATCACACGCAATTTCAATTGTAGGGTAGGGGAGATCGATATTATCGCGCAAAACGGGGAAGACCTCGTGTTTGTGGAAGTCAGGTCCTGGCATTCCGCTGCTACTGTGAATCCGATCGACACGATTAGCCGGCGCAAACAGGAGAGAGTCATACGGGCAGCGGAAGGTCTATTTGACAAAGCATGTGCGTGTGCCGGTCCCTGCCAGATTCGACGTGGCAATCGTGAAAGTCGGCACCCCGCCGCATGTGGAACTCATCCAAAACGCATTCGGGCTGGAGCGGGCGGGCATGTTTTAGGCTGGACGACTAAGGCAAGCGGGAACCCGCCAGAAAGGGGAAGGGAAAGGGAAGGAAAAAATGCGGGGGAACCCGCTTTTTGCAAAAAGCCGGATTCCCCGCACCCTCTTCGGCAAAAACTCCTAAATATGAATCTTCAGTCGTGTGCGGGTGACAAGCTTGTCACTGTCTCACGGATTCGCAACCATTTAGTCCCACGTTTCGCGGGATTTCGGAAAGGGTTCGGGAAAACCCTTTTTGCAATGGATTGTGACGTTAGCTCAGTCCGGTAGGATGAGAAATGACTTTCAGAAAGAGGACTGCCAGGGGAAAAACCCTTTTGCAAAAGGTGCTCCGCGCACGGCGAGCAATGCATTTGTGCAGGCATTAAGTTAATCGAAGGCAAGGGACATTGAGGTGCATTGTTGGCCCCACGCCCAGTGGACCTGGACCCTCTTTCCGAAAACTCCCATTCTGTTGCGGCGCAAGGAGGAGAAATGACTCATTGGGGCGCCCGCACACGACAAATCGGTACGTTTCCAGTTAACCGTGAAAATATTAGAGTTTTTGCCGGAGGGTTCGGGCCCACTGGGCGTGGCGCCAACATGCATCGTGAGGCTGAGAGCCGTTGATAAGCTCCGATGTTGCGTTATGCATGCTCGCCGTCCGCGGAGCACCATAAAAAGCGGGTTCCCGAAATTTTCCCTCTTCCATCCAGCCCCCGGACGCATTGCGGAGCAAAAGAAATAATCCATTTTGCAAAAAAGGTTTTCCGGACAACTTCCACTGGCGCCACGCCGAAATTCTGAGGTTTTCTCTGCGTTCTCTGCGCCCTCTGCGGTGAAATCCTATTCTTCAGGAAGTTGACAAGATCGGTCAAAGTGTCTAAAGATATTATCACTTCACATCTTTTTGAGCGCCCTTAGCTCAGATGGATAGAGCGTCTGA
>CAVVZX010000048.1:0-96688 GCA_963752855.1 uncultured delta proteobacterium
TGTGTGCAGATTGTAGCGCCAGTTCGAGGATTCAGGTCGCCGATTCGGTTTCCTGATAGAAAACCAAGGAAACTACCAGCTCAGCCTCTGTCTCCTCATAAGGCACTCTCGATACGGTTCAAATAAGTTACCCTTCTGTTTCCCATTAAAAAACCTTATCGCAAGTAATAGGAAACTTTGTCAAGAGATTTTTGCAAAAATTCAACTAAGCGCGGGAAACGCACACAGAACCGAATCTTTATATTGACATCGTCTTCCTTCCAAGATAGTTTGTATACAAGAGGATTTACATGCTACACTATGAAGATTGTGTCGTCTTTCTGTTAGCCAAGGCCTATCAGAAGGCCCACGCTAGTCTTAAAAGGAATTTGGTAGATTATGGACTGACCCCCATCCAATGCCTTGTGGTGGAGGCATTGCGGGACAATGGAGGTATTTCCGCGGGCGAGCTAGGCAAAAAGCTCCTCCTGGACAGCGCAACGCTTTCAGGAGTGCTGGAGAGACTGGCGGAGCGAGGCTGGATTATCAAAGAAACGGATGAGTCTGATAGAAGGTCTCTGAGGATCTATCTCGCAGAAGAGGCAAAGGCGCTCAACGTGCCCATTTCGGAGAAAAGACAAGCGGCCAACGATCAGATAATGAGCGGCTTGAGCGCCGAAGAGAAGATACTTCTCAAGAGGCTGCTGAAAGACTTGAACGGATAATTTTTTTGACCAAATAGTTAGTATACAAGATAAATATCTGCCGACTGGGGCACGGGCGCCGGTTTCAACTCATTGAACAAGGAGGTAGTCATGAACGGAAAGAACCCGTATCAGGAACTCATCGACCGAACAAGGACCTGGATATTCGATCTGCCGGACTCCGAGCTGCTCATGCCCATACTGGAGCTTCGCTTTACACCTGAGGAAGCGGAATTCCTGTCCGGTTTTCCTTACATGCCTCATACTCTCGATCAACTTGCCCAGCGGCTCAAAGAATCTCAGGAAAAGCTTCTGCAAATCATGGAGCCAATGATACGAAAGGGCGCCATATGCGAAATCGAGGGCAAGAGCGGGTCTCGATACTCACTCTCGGACCCGATCTTTTTCTTGTACCGAATGCCGGGCTGGAAGGGGGCAGATGACGCATGGAATAGGCAGATAGCTCCAATGCTGAACAAGTATTACGCTCATCATCTTGGAGAAGATGTTCGAGGACGCCCGACCAAGGGCCTTCGAGCGATACCCGTCAATGCGACCGTGGCGGACACAAGACAGATCCTGCCTTATGAGGATGTGCTGGAGTATGTGGAGAAAGAAAGCTATCACGCGGTTTCCGCGTGCGCCTGCAGGCATCGGCATAACCTCGATCCCGATCATTCACATTGTCGGCATGAAACCGAAACCTGCCTCCATTTCGGCAAGCTGGCGGAGTACACGGTGAAATACGGAATGGGGAGACAGATAGTTCGTGAAGAGACGCTGGAAATCTTGAAGCGATCAGCGGATGCAGGTCTGGTTCACGGTATTTCTAATACGAAGATAGGCATTGACACTATCTGTAATTGCTGCTCTTGCTGCTGTCTCATGCTGGAGCCTTTAAGAATGCCGCTCCCCAGAGGGCATCAGCGATCTAATTATTTGGTATCCAGAGATACTGACAAATGTCAGTTGTGCGGCCTCTGCGCCAAGCGTTGTCCGGTGAAAGCCATCGAATTCATCGACAAGTCTGAATCCTCCAAACGACCAACAGCTGATAAACCCGAGAATGGCAAGGAAATCGTTTATGATCGCAATTTGTGTATTGGTTGCGGCGTCTGCGCACACAAATGTCCCACTCAAAGTCTGAGCCTGGTGCGACGCTCCGAAAGCCAGGAGAACATCCCTGAAACGATGACCGAACTGGGCCGGCGGCTGCTCATGGAACGAGGCCGGGATATGTCGAAGATATTCTAAGGCATGCCTGATTGAAGTGTGCTCAAAAGCCACCCTCCCCCTACCCCCTCCCGTCGAGGGAGGGGGATTTCAAACCCTCTCCCCTGGCAGGAGAGGGAAGGGAGAGGGGGGAATAAACCTGAAGCGGCAAAGCGCTATTTTTGATACTCGTCGCTGTAGAATAGTCCAAATGAAATCTGCTATAGTTCCCTCACTCTATGCCGGGGAAGGATGATCATGAAGCCTGTGGCTACCGTCACAGTAATTATGTTGCTCCTCATATCCTTGGCGCAGCTCGTCCGATTCGTCCTTCAGGTGGAAGTCGTTGCAAACGATGACCACGTGCCCGTTTGGGCAAGCGCCGTGGCCTGCGTAGTGTTTGCGGCGCTCGCGACTCTGCCGAGGTGCGAAAGTAGACGCTGAGCAGGTATTAAAAGTAGGCCAACCTCGAACCACGTATACCGATTTAATTGTGACAATCAATATTTTATACTGTCTCTGGACCCTATTCTAAGATAGATGTGAAAGGTTCGCTCATGAAGCAGAAGAAAACTAGTATCACTCCTGACTGCGCCACTTGCGCCAATGAGCCGCCCAACAAAATCTGTATGAACAGCGAGGGCTCCGGCCATCGAGGCTGCCCTACCCTCACGCGCAAGAAACTGTTGGCTGAAGCCAATCAGGAATACTCAAAACCGGAGACCCGCGCATTTGCTCGCCAGGCGTCGATGCAAGAGGCTTCCTGCTACGCGAATCGACACCAGCGTCCCTATGTCATGCAGCCCATCAAGCCCCGCATTGTTGAAATATGCGAATTTGCCGCGCGCATGGCATATAAGCGGCTCGGACTTGTTTTCTGTGTGGGACTGGCAAACGAAGCGGCGATCGTGAATCAGATATTGAAAACGAACGGGTTTGATGTCGTGTCCGTCTGTTGCAAAGCGGGAAAAACTTCAAAAGATCTGATTGGGATCGAGGACAAAGACAAGATCTTCCAGGGAACCGACGAATCAATGTGCAATCCGGTGTTTCAGGCAAAGCTGCTGAACGAAGAGAAAACCGATTTCAATGTTTTGCTGGGCCTTTGCGTAGGCCATGATTCGCTCTTCTTTAAACATGCTTCCGCATATACCACCGTCTTGGCGGTTAAGGATCGGGTGACGGGTCACAATCCGCTGGCCCCGATCTATCTGCATAATACGTATTACAAGAAATTGACCTCCCCACCGGCAAAAGCAGATTAAGATTAAGCACTGTGGGACTGGAGAATATAGGAGTCTATAGATTCATGCACTCACAGGACGAACCCACGCCCCGCGTGATAAAATTGAATGTGATGAAGAAGGGAGACTTTCAGTCTTGTGGAATGTAATCTGGCGCTGGATCACGGAATTGGGGGATTTTCTTCGTCAAACTGTGCAATCCTTCTTGGATGACAACGCAGTGCGAATGGCTGCCGCGCTGGCATTCTACACTATGTTTTCTATAGTGCCCGCGCTTCTTATGGCCCTAAATATCGCCGGTTTTGTAATCGGTAATTCCAGGGCCGAAATCGAGCTTATGGACCGGTTCCAATATGTGGTGAATCCTGAATCCGCTGAATATGTATTGTCTTTGCTCAATAGCTTAAGTTCTCAATTACAGGGACGAAATCTTTCCATAATAGCTATCTTGGGCGCCATCATAACAGCCACTGGAGTCTTTGTGGAACTCCAGTCATCGCTAAATGAGATTTGGGGATTGGCCCACCGACGACGCAGCGGATTCATGTCCGTACTACGCTCCAGACTCGTTTCTTTTGTTTGTGTGGTTGGAATTGGGGTACTCATTTTAGTGGCTGTGGTTTCAAACGCTGTATTGTCTGTAGTGAGTTCCTTTTTTGAGAACATGCATTGGATGCCATCCGGGTTTATGGCCGGCCTACATGCGCTTACTCAATTTGGAATGATACCTGTGCTGCTTATTTTAGCTTATAGATTAATTCCGGATTGCGATATCGCATGGTCTGATGTTTTGTTAGGTTCAATTGTGGCGTCTTTTTTGTTTTCGCTGGGGAAAAAACTCTTCGCTATGTATATCGGCTCATCTATTTTGATGTCGATCTACGGAGCCGCCGGCTCGTTGTTTCTCTTGCTCGTGTGGGTCTATTATTCCGCTTACGTTTTCTATTTTGGAGCTGAGCTTACAAAGGTGTACGCGTTGCGGTACGGATCGCGGGCAACGGAAAATTTAGGTTCCGGCGCCACTCCGTCCGGGTCGCCTCCGAAATAATCCTCTGTTGACGTCAAGATTTCATCGCCAATAATCAACGCCCGCTTTTCTGACCAATATTCATTAGCTCCATTATTTTTTGAACTTTGGCAATGTCTTGAGGCGAAACTTTAATTGTCGGAGGAGTGGCGCCTCTATTCTGTTGACCCCCAAGTGTTATACGGACTGGCGGTAATTTAATTTGCGTGGGCGGCTGGACCGCGGGTTTGTTTGAATTCGCGACATTCTGGTTTGAAGGAGCGCCGGCCGCAGAAACATCTTTCGGGGCTGTCTGCGCCGGCACGCGTCTGTCTATAAATAATCCTTTCTGTGGCTTATTTGCCGCAACGGGGGTAGGCGATTGGGCCATTCCATAGCCGGCTGGTATAACACTGATCAACACGCAAAACGACAGAGCCGGAATAGCCGAAAAGAAAGAGCGACTTATCATGTAATACTCTCCGATACATCCGTTTAATGGAGTCAACCTGCGAAGACTACTGCGTAATCTTATACCATATATATTTCGTTATAATCAAGTGTTATATAAATTTATTAATGTATTTAATTAATATATCATTATGGCGCCTTGTTGTTCGTCATACGGCTCGCGTTATTCGATAGCCGGCCCGACCAAGCCCTCAAATCCCTTGTTCCACCTGAAACGTCGCCTCGATCACGGCCCCGATTTGTTCGTCCCCGAAATGACGGAAGCTCTCAGTTTTCGCCCGTCTGTCAATGCGATTAATCAGTATCCCAGGTCCTCACCCAGTATGGCCACGGAAATTCTGGTGAAGAAGGGTTTCCTGTGGAGGATACTTGTGATGCGGCATATTCGCTCGGGTGAGTCGCAGTCCATGCAAACGCCTGTTTGGACGCACGGGGTCTTGAGTTTCATGCTCATGGCGCGCACCGGCCCTGCCACTGTCTCAATCCGCTCGAATGCCGCTTCCAGGTCCGGAACGATCTTATTTCGCCCGACAATGATGATTACGTGCGGAGGCCCGAACGTCATGGAATTGGTGCGATTGCCCGAAGCTTCCTTGTTGACTATCTCTCCCGTCATGGTCACGGCGTTAGCCGAAGAAAGAAACAAGTCAGCCGTCATCTGATCTTTACGACACTGGAGTTCCTCAGGACTGCCGGGCTTGAGCTTCCAGTTGTTATAGACTGTTTTGCCCGCGGCCTCCAGGAGTTCCAGCACGCCCAGCGCTCTGACTGTCTTGCTTCCTCCTACTCCCACTGTTTGGCAGTCCGTGGCCTCGTTGGTAATGAACCGTATAGCTTCATCTCTCGTCTCGAAGAATCGAGCCTCGAACCCGTGCTTTTGCAGCTCTTTTACCGCCTCTTCGATATGTAACCTGTGATGGGCCTGAACAAATTCGTCCATGATTCTCTCCTGATGATGATTTCTATATTAGGGGGTCCTTGCGGACTCGGAGCGCTTCTGTTCTGGAAATGCAGTGACTGTCATTGCAAGCCTGAGAGAGCCTGGGCCGAGACTTGGCCCAGAGCAGCTTCCGCTATAGTCTCGCGCACAGAGATTACGCGGTCAATAAGCCGAAACATTTGATCGATATCGCTTGGGTGATGATCAATGAAATGATAAATATTGTAAGCTCCAATGGGGCTGTGCCAGTCCTCGATCTAATTTTCGTCGGAGGTATGAGTGGAACTTGCAGATTATGGGTCCCTTTTTCTCACTCCCAAATCAGTGGCATTCGTCGGCGTTCCTCGCAAGAGCGGCCCGGGCGCTTTAAATCCCGTGGACAACCTGAGAAGATGGGGATATGAGGGTCAAATTCAGCTTGTCCATCCGCATGTGCATGAAATAGCGGGCCTGCCGGTCGTTCCAAAGGTTTCCGCATTGGACGCCCCTGTTGACTTGGCCGTCATTTCCACGCCGAGAGAAACCATCCCGGGAATAATTAGAGAATGCGGGCGAAAGGGCGTCAGGGCCGTTATTGTTACTATCCAGGGTTTTGCCGAAGCCGATTCGCGAGGCAGGGAACTCCAGGACAGGATGCTTGACGAGGCTAGCAAGTTCGGGATTCGTATTTTGGGCCCGAACACCCTCGGGATTACCAACGCATTCCATCGATTTGATACCTCCTTCATGCCCTCAGTCCGAGAGGAGGTTCCAATCGGCCTCATCTGCCAGTCCGGCGTTTTCTTTGTCGGGGTGACTCAACTCATTGGAGGAATGGGTATAGGAGTGGACATAGGCAATGCCTGCGACGTGGGCATAGCTGACGCTCTGGAATGGCTCGGCGATGATAACAGGCTCCGGGTAATCGCCTTTCACGCGGAGGAGATTCGTGAGGGAAAGCGGTTCATTGAAGTTGCGGAAAAGGTATCCCGTCGAATCCCGGTGGTAGCTCTTAAGACAGGGAGGTCGGATGCAGGAGCGCGAGCGGCTGCTTCGCATACGGGGTCAATGGCGGCTGAAGACAGGATAGTGGACGCGGTCTTCAAGAAGGCGGGAGTGATACGCGTGGACGAGACCCAAGATCAGGTGGACCTCGTGCGAGGCTTTGCTCGACTTCCCCCCATGAGAGGCCCTCGCGTTGGAGTGGTCACGCTTAGTGGCGCGGGCGGGATAATCTTCCTGGATGCAATGGAAAAATACGGCCTGGAGCCGTCCAAACTGCATCAACAAGCTCTCAACGGCATACAGAGCCTGTCTCCCGATTGGATGCGACTTGGCAACCCGATAGACATCTGGCCCGCGGTCATGAAGCACGGAATGCGAAAAGCTTTCGGCACTGCATTGAAAGATACCTTATCGGACCCGAATGTGGATGGGGTCATCTGTATCAATTTGGCTATGGCCGAAGCCGAACAGAAGCACTTGGGAGCGGAAAAGGTGATTCAGGAGTTGTCCATCCGGTTTGATAAGCCCGTTGTGGTGTGGGTCTACGGATCTCACCCCGAGGAAGTTGTTAAGCAGTTGGAAACACACGGCCGGGCCCTGCCAGTCCCAAGCATGGAGGCCGGCGTCCGGATACTCGGGACAATGGCCCGATACGAGAAGTGGAAGACTGCCCAGAAGTGAAAAGGCAATTCCGGGAGACCTTTTTCTCGGTGGTGGCGCAAGGAGTATAGCTTTCAGAAAACTCCTACATGTTTGCGGAGTAGAAATGAGTCAAGGTTTAGTAGTTAAGACTGTATAACCGGAAACACCTTCGGTCTTTCCAGCGGCAGGCGACGCCGGTACCCGCTTCTACATGGGCTTCAGCAATCATTGCCTCCTAATGTGCGCTTGGGATCTATCCGGAACCGTATTCTCGGCAGTGGCCAAGGGGAAGCTATACAGATCTCGGCGTCCGGCGACGTTGGATATATGTCGAACGGCCTTTCTAGCTTCGGCCAAGAGATGCGCGACCACTACCCGCCCTTCGACCTCATGCTCTTCATGCACGGCTCGCAATCGGCGCATTGCGCAAAATCCGACAATCGCCGTGATGAAGAAAAGGGAGTGGATCCCGAACAAGCTGGAGATTGGGACACCAAGGTAAGAGCCCACGTTCGCCGACAACCAGTCCGTTACGAGAGACAACCTCTGTCCGGTCAACCTGTCGGCAAGGATTCCCCCAAGAATCGGAGCCGAGGCTGCGGCAACACCATGCACTGCGGTGTTCACCGCCAAGAAGCCTGTAGCCTTGCCATGCGGAGCCAACACGAGGGCAATGTTCCCAGTGCAGAGACTGACCCCGGCAGCCGAGATGCCGGTGAGCACGTGAACTGCCAAGAGTAACGGGACCATAAACAAGTAACGTTCAGAGAATAGCGCACACGGCCAAAGCAGAACAGTGATGAAATATATGTAGCCGGACACGATGAGCACCGACTTATTGCTGAACTTGTCAGCGGTCTTTCCCCAGATGCGGAAGCATAGCACGCTCGTAATCTGGCTAAAAACCCCGAGACCGATCACCAACGCCATCGAAAACTCGAGCCGTTTAAGCATGTACACCACGTGGAACGGACCGGACAAGTTCATTGCAAAGAACAGGATGCCGAGGAACAGGAGAAGTCGGCTGAAGTTGGGGTCACGAAACGGCTGGACCAATGCCTCAAACGTGCCTTGGGGCCTACGCGTCCTCACGCTGGGCTCGGGAACCCGCGACAGGAAGTACACTTCCTGACAGACCAACAATCCCCCCAAACAGGAACAATACACTGTAAGGAACAAATTGGCTGGACACGTACCGACTTTCCCATCTCGATGCCGGCGCCGGCCACCACGGCCATCATCGCGCCTGCCGCAGTGGCGATGGCCAAGGACTTGCCGAAGAACCGCCCCATGATATCTTGCGGGACAAAGTCACGTATCCAAGGATTGTACCCACAGGCAGAAACGGTCCCCAGGCCGAAAAAAAAGAAAAAGACACATAAGCAGGACGTGTACCCTTTGCTCGGGGGCCACAAGCCAAGGGATCACCGCGATGATCAGCCATGAAATCCTGCTCAAGATGGAGTTGCGTACTACGAGCGCCTTGCGCGACGCTGACCGCTCAACAAGATAGATCGCCGGGATCTGGAACAACTGCATCAACGGTGACACGGCTGCCAACAGTCCGACCACGGTGTTCGAAGCCCCCAGCAAGAGGGCAAAAGCAACCAGAAATGCCCCTCCAGTGAGGCTATCCATGAGCTGCGAGCAAACAGCATCGCAGAGTAGGGATCGCAGCCCAGCGTGAACATTGTTATCGTTGACCCGATTTGCCGATCTTATCCGGAATAACCTTCCAATCAACTCCCGCATTCCTATACGTCGCGCTCAGGAATGTCCCTCGTGACTCGTGGTAGCGACTAATGAGCTCGTATAGGCCAGTCTTCAGGCGCTCCACATTGTCAGGATTCATTCTCGCAGTGCGACTTGACCCATTGCTCTCCTAAATCGATCAGCCAACCCAGATCTCAGTGTCTGGGTTCCAGCGTCCGTTGACAACCTCTTATTATAGCGCATTGTGCAAATGTATAGAAATAATCTCTCTAACTTTTGCAGTTTTATCAATTTTCCTGTGAGCCTTAAGACCAGCCTCACGTGCTAACATGCCGCCACGACTCGTGAAATGCATTCTCAGTGACTTTCTCATTTGAGGAAGCGCCAAATCCCCGGTTAAGGCAATTCGCGTAGCATGAATGCAGCCATCTTTTTAACGCAATCATATTATCCCCCCTCTATCTTTCAATCAGTTTTGGGTTTGTGAACTTGAACATTCTGAAACCGGGAACGGACTGACTGATACGCGTTTTGCTTGACACGGCGCCTTCTGTCAGGCATACTTAACAATGCGAAAATACAGCAGTTTCATCAGCATGCATTAGCTTTGCCGTCTTCCTGCCTATTGAAGGGCCATCCGGAACCTTTTCTAATTCGGGTGGATCTCAAGGCGACCGGATTACGGCGAAAATGGTCTAGACTCGGCAAGATCAACGAATAATCCGGGTCATTAGGAATAAGAAAATTGATTGCAAGGTTATTGTTAAAAGGATCGGCGGATCAGGTTGACGACGAAAAGGTTCGTGCTGGCCTGAAAGCGCTCCTCTTTGATGGAGTTTGCTCGCAGGTTATGGATACCCTGACTAGCGGGGCATTTCTAGTTGCCTTTGCCCTCATGCTGGGAGCTTCGAACACCGTGGTGGGGCTGCTGGCTGCGGCCTGTCCCATCACGCAGTTGGTGCTCGAGATCCCGGCGACTTACCTTGTCAACCGTAGGGCCTCGCGCAAGCCGCTCGTCGTGCTTTGTTCGATTTTGAGCCGGGCTTTCTGGGTGATTATAGCTGTGCTCCCGTGGATGGTAGAGCAGGAGTATCGCCGACCGGTCTTGATTGGATCACTTTTCATGTATTACGGGCTGGCGACGATTTCCGCGTGTGGGTTCAGCCCTTGGATACGTGACTTTGTCCCGGAAAACATCATGGGAAAGTACTTCGGCCAACGTATGGCCATCGCCACTGCCGCGGGCATGCTAACCGCCGTGTTGGCCGCGGCAGGCCTCCAATTGGCCAAGTGGTACGTGCCCGGCCAAATTTTTCCCTACAGCGTGATATTCGGCTTCGGCGGGATCGCCGGTCTACTGGGGGTATACTTCCTGGTGCGGGTTCCCGAGCCAATTGTGGAAGCGTATAAGCCGCAGGGTCTGCTTGACGCCTTGTGGGAGCCGATCCGTGACATTAATTTCCGTACACTCCTCATGTACCTCGGTGGCTGGTTATTTGCAATCAACCTGTCCGGTCCGTTCTACGTCGTGTTCATGCTCAAGACACTTGGGCTGTCGATGCCGATAGTGATCGGCCTTTCTGTTCTCAGCCAGATCACGAGCATAGTGTCTTTCCGCATATGGGGAAAGACCGCAGATAGCCTCAGCAACAAGTCGGTACTTATTGTGTCCAGCTACATATACTTGGTCAGCGTTTTACTTTGGCCGCCTATGGCGCTTTCTGAAAGCTATTTTTTGCTGATCCCGTTACTCGTGGCAGTTCACGTTCTCACCGGATTTTCCTCCGCCGGGGTCAATCTCTGCTCGGGCAACATTGCCCTCATCGCGGCCCCGCACGGACATGCTACGGCGTTCTTGGCGGTGAACACAATGGTGCGTGGCATAGCATCGGCCGCGGCTCCTATTATTGGTGGAATCGTTGCTGATCAGTTGACGGGAAAACACTTGTCGGATTTACTGCACTCGTATTTGAGAGAGACGGGCCCTGTACTTACTTTCCTCGGATCCGGTCTGCTCGGAATCCACGTCCTTTTTTTCCTCACTGTTGTACTGGGGCTATCCGCTATACACTACTTGCGTGCAGTCCATGAAGGGGGCGAAGTCGAATGGAAGGTTGTTGTTGCATCTCTTGCAACCGACGCGAAAGAAGTTTTCGGAAATATACAAAAAGCCGTCCGGCTCCGGCATCTGTAGCGCTTTAGGTTCGTTGATTTCTGAAAAACGGTTCGGCGCCTGTATGGACAGGCTCTTTTCTCGACCTAATCCATTTTCCATATAATGAGGCGTACAAAATGACGAAAGAATTTATCAATGTGAAGCGGCTGCCCATCCGGCTTATGCCTGACTCGCGAAGAACGATAACCCGATTTTTCTGGCCCGGCGAGGAACGAGCAAAAAGAATAATCAAGCGGATCAAGCGATTATCACCGGATAAAATCTCCGGGCTTCTAAAGGATCTCCTCCAGCAATTCTCGCCTAACAAGCCGCTGCTCAAGGAGATTCTGATTGAAAACTATGAAATGGCCGCCGAGCACGTCGGCCTTTTCGATGAAAACGACGGCGATGTCCGAATGGTGATTGGCGCCTATTTTTCAATGGAATATGCTTTTGAATCGGCTGCGTTGTTTAATCCATCCATGGTTCCGGCTCATGATCAGTCAACTGTACCGGACGGTTCACTTGCATTCATAATGAGTTTGAGAGCGGTCGGCGAAGGCCACATTTCCTCTATTATTTTCCGGAGAGGCTCAATCGACGAAGAAGGCAATATCGAAATTCATCCCGCCACTCTGCAGGCCCGACCTTTCAAAAGGGAAAAAGACCGCAAATTCAAAAAAGCCGCCGCTCAGGAAGAGCTTAACAACTTGGCCGTCAAGAATGAATTTACGGAAGCGTTATTGGCCGAACTGCCCGATACGTTTTCTTTTGCCATGCTCGAAGGGACAATCGAACGCCTTGCTCCAAAATACGAAAACCTGAAAGAGTACGACAGAATATCGAGGCTGCTCACGAAGGTGGCCGAAACTGAGTATGAAATCACCGTCAACTGGCCTTTCGACATGGAAAATATGGTGCTTTTTCCAATAAGCGCCACGGAATCGCACGGGATGGAAGATATGAGGGTGGTCCGGTTCGAAGACGAAGACGGGACAGTAAGGTATTACGGAACATACACCGCGTACAACGGCCGGGAGATTGTGCCGCAGGTTTCTGGAAGTTGCGCCAGAAGAGTATGCCATGGTGCGTATCATGTGGGGGAAATTCGCCAGGAATAAAGGAATGGCTTTTTTCCCTAAGCGAATCGACGGCCAGTATGCGCTAATCGGACGAATCGACAACGAGAACCTCTTTCTCCTGAAATCCGATTCAATACATTCCTGGGATAATGCAAAACGGATAATTGAGCCAAAATACGACTGGGAATTCGTGCAGATGGGCAACTGCGGCTCCCCGCTGTTGACGGAAGAAGGATGGCTGCTGCTTACTCACGGCGTTGGGCCGATGAGGAAATATTGCATAGGAGCTGTCCTTCTGGATTTGAAGGACCCTTCCAAAGTGTTGGCGCGACTAAAGCAACCTCTTATGAGTCCTATTGAGGAAGAACGGAGCGGCTACGTGCCCAACGTAGTGTATTCATGCGGCGGACTTATTCATCGTGATATGCTGGTAATACCATACGGAATCAGCGATACGTCCTCCGGTTTTGCCATTGTCAACATGCAGGAATTAATGAGCAACCTGAAATAACTTCATATATGCGTGAATTTCTATCCGGACCTGCTGGCTATCCCCGAAGCCGCCACGTAGGCTTCCACCAGATAGCCTACTGCCGATGTAAGCGCCAGCCAAAGGTAGAATCTGCGCGTCTTTTAGTTGATGGTAACGCCTCATTATTGCAGCCAATGCGCGGCCGACCTCATCAGAGCTATATCCATGATCACGATACGGTATACCAAAGCACGCGTGCTGCAAGAGACCAACATCATCCGTTAAGGACATCAAGTGATTCAACTTGATCTCCGGAAGTGTAGTCAGAAGCAGCATCCTTTGCTTCCAGACTGATTTTACTTTCGGAGTCCTTACCTTCACTAAGTATCCCCAAAAACATCTCGACATATCGGCGACCGACTTCCCGCCAAACCATATTCCGCCCATACTCGTAGGCCGCCTTCCGGATCCTATTTCGGCGCACAGGGTCTCCGATCAAGTCGATCAGGGCGTTTGCCATGCCCTTCACGTCACGAAAATTTACCAGCACCCCCCGGGAATCTGAAAGCAACTCTTCCGCGTACCAATAAGGTGTAGATACTACTGCTTTCCCCATTCCCACAGCGTAAGCAAGCGTGCCCGAGGCTATCTGTTCTTTCGCCAAATATGGGGTCAAATAAACATCACAACAGGATATGTATTCAGTTAATTCTTGTAGATCAACATATCTGTTGTGGAACACAACATTTTTCTCAATATTCAGGTCCCTTACTTTTCGCTCAAGGGATAAGCGATATTGCTCTCCATGAACTTTCTTGACTCCGGGATGAGTGGCGCCGAGAACGATGTAGACCGTGTCGGGGAACTTCTCGATAACATAGGGTAGCGCCTCCAGAGCCGTCTCTATGCCTTTGTTTGGACTGAGCAAACCAAATGTAAGTAGAACCGTGCGGCCTTCTAGGTTGAACTGCTCCTTGTGGAGTTTGGAATCAACAAAAGGAACGTCATGAACACCGTGATGTATGATTGAAATTTTGTCTTCAGGAACATTATATATCGTCCGGAGCATCTCTGCTCCCCGTTGACTCATGGTGACAAGCCCCTCAGAGCCATTTATCACGTCCTCAAAAGCTTCCCGATAATCTTTCAAAGGGTTTTCCAATATCGTGTGAGCCGTCGTTACGACACGTTTCTTCAGACGGCGCAGCAGTTCGGATAGATATTTTCCGGCTTCACCCCCAAAGATTCCGAATTCGTGCTGCAAGCTGATTATGTGCGCGGATGAGCCATTGAGATATTCTGCCGCGCGAGCGTAATCGCGAATCACATTTTGTCGAATCTCAAAAGTAACCTCAGGCGGGTAATCGTACGCTCCTGGTTGGTCGGTAAGGCCCACAACCCGAAAGGGTCTGCCACCCACTTCTTGCGACACTGACGTACCCAGATCATTGGTAAAGGTCGCAATTCCACAGGCTCTGGGAACAAATGTTCCCACATAAATTATGTCGAGATCCGACACTAATACAGTTTTTTCTGCTGGATTCCTCATTACTCCTTCCTCATCACTCCTTCCTCACCACAATTGATCGCCTGCCTTGTTCCGGATAATCCGGAATTATGCGGCGGTCTTGCCATTCTACCCGTTTTGGCGCCCTTGAGGGGTCGAGGGATAGCTCCGCTGACCTCGAAAAGGTCTCCGTGTGGAATCGGACACCACCGGGCGCAGGCAACACCGTCGTCACGTTGATGAAAAGGCCCCTATTTTCCTGTTCCGGAGCGTACTACTCCCTCCAAGACTCCGTCAAGCATCTTTTCCATCGCACTGGTTAGTCGAACAAGTGCGGTAATGTCGAGCAAGAGGGAAACGCAGAAGCCACTTGAACCAGAACCTCATCTCCGGAATTGGACAATCTGATAGCGGCTGCGAACGCTGTGTGCCCCGAGGAAAGACACAAAATTGACGCAGCCAAGAATCTCCGCAGCTCATTGAACTATCACCCACCTACCCCTGATGCCATGCTCAAAACGTGGGTCGTCCATGCTGCGCCAGAAGATGCTTTCTCTGTCCGGGAGGGTCAAGGCGCCCTGCCTCTAGCTTAACAAGTGGCGCATAAACCAGGGGCAGGTCGTACACACCATCAACCGGACCCTTGATCAAACGCTAGACAAATCTCGTCTCCAGTCGGAAATTATTTTCGAGAATTGCTATTAAAGAATCGCTTATGCAGGTTGACACTGAACGGGCAGGGGCGCGAGGTTCTGAGTAGCTTTGCTTAGGTGGTAGCAAAACCCCGCAATCCACATTTTCTACTCAGTGATCTCATTGGGTTATCGTCGCAAATGCAGGTTTGGCAACCGGCTCTATTCTGAAAACGGAGACCGACAATGACGAAAGTACTAGTGGTAGACGATGAGGAGAGCATCCGGAATTTGATGCGGATGACCCTTGAACTGGACGGCTACGAGGTCTTATTGGCCGAAGACGGTCCGACCGGTTTGAGAATGTTCGAGAAAGAGTCCCCGGATGTGGTTCTCCTGGATGTGCGGCTGCCCGGCATGGATGGAATAGAAGTGCTGACACGCGCCAAGGCGCTCGATCCTGACGCTGAAGTGATAATCATCACCGGACATGGGGACATGGAAATGGCCACGGAGTGTCTCAGACGGGAGGCGTCAAACTTTCTTACCAAGCCCCTCAGCGAAGAGATCCTGTCGATTTCTCTTAAACGTTCTCTTGAGAAAGTGGCGCTGAAGAGAAAGGTCAAGCAATATACCACCAATCTGGAAGCTCTGGTGCGGGAAGCACACTTTGAACTGGAAGAAGCATACCAGTTCAGGGAAAACCTTATCGAGAACTCACCCGATGCCATTATCAGCATTCGAAAGGGCGGATCGATCATCATCTTCAATTCCGCTGCCGAGAGGCTCCTGGGGTATGATAATGCAGAAGTAATTGAAGAGATGAATATCACGGATATCTATCCGCGTGGCGAAGCCAGGAGAATAATGAGGGACTTGAAATCCGATGACTTCGGAGGTCCAGGGATTATCCAGAAGAGAGAAATGGTGATCTTGGACAAGCATGGCAAGGAGATCCCCGTGTGTCTTTCCGCGTCCCTGCTTTACAAAGGAGGCCAGGAGACTGGTTCGGTCGGAATTTTTTCTGATCTTCGCGAGATACGGGGTCTCGAAAAGCGGCTTATTCGTACTCTTCAGTTGTTGGAGAACCTCATCGAAAACTCGCCCAGCGCTACAATATATGTTCGCAAGGGTGGCGAGATCGTCATTTTCAATGCGGCGGCGGAAAAACTTACAGGGTACAGGAAAGAGGAAGTTATCGGAAAGCTGGACGTCAGAGATCTCTATAGGCCGGGCGAAGCCAAGCAAATCATGAAGAACCTCAGGTCCAACGCCTTTGGACGGCCGGGGATTCTCGACAAGGATATGGTTTGGATAGACAAGAACGGAGTTGAGATCCCCATTCGTCTCCATGGGGCCATCCTTATCGAAGACGGTGAGGAAGCCGGCTCATTGGGGATTATTACTGACCAACGAGAGAAAAAGGCATTGGAAAGGCAGCTCTTGCGCTCAGAGAAGCTCGCGTCACTGGGACAGCTCGCTGCGGGCATCGCTCATGAAATCAATCAACCACTCACAGGGGTGCTTACATTTGCTCACCTCCTCAAGAAAAAATTCCAGGATGACGAACAAAATCGAAAGGATCTAGAGGTCATCGTAAGGGAAACAAGCCGAATAAGAAATATAGTCAAGGGCGTTCTCCGATTTCGCCAGAGAAACGCCTATGCAAAAAGAACCACACCGCATAGACCAGGTTTTGGACCAAACTCTCGAGATCGTCATTCGTCAGCACAGTTTCTTTGGGATAACTTTAAATAAAGAATACGATGAGTCGGTTCCGGAGGTCGTGGTCGACTCCAACATGATGCAACAGGTATTCATGAACATTATTCTCAACGCTCTTGATGCCATGAAAGGAGATGGCGCCCTCACAGTGAGGACACGTAAAGCGTATGATTGGGTCAAGGTGGAACTTATGGACACAGGGTGCGGCATGTCTGAAGAGATCGTGGACAAGATTTTCGATCCCTTTTTCACCACTAAGGCTTCCACCGAAGGCATGGGAATGGGATTAGGCTTGGCAATGACCTATGGGATAGTGAAAAACCATGACGGCGACATCACGGTTTCCAGCAAGGTGGGATCAGGAACCACTTTTATCGTCCGGCTGCCGTTGAACAGTGAAAATCCCCTATAAGTCCGGATTATTGGGCGGCAAGATGAGATGCTTGTCTCTTGGGACTGCTCTTCCTGGCTCTTGCGATGAAACGGGAAGTCGAGAGACCACAATTTTCGAGAAGAATGCAAGTTCGAATTCAGAAAGGCGCCCTTTGGGGGCCCTGAAGTTTTATGAGTCCAAAACTTAAGCCGGCCAGGACTCATTAACCCGGTGCCGTCCGGCGCATCGCAAAGACGGTCTCAGGCAAGAGAATTCGAGAAAGCCGTCAAACAGGCAATCTCTCGGAAGCCGCGGAGTTTCTTTGGAAGATAGACAAGAGCTTCTCGGGCATAAGTCTGGCCGGATTTACAACCCACTACTCCCAAGCGGAGCCAGAAAATCTCATTGCAGCTGCCAATAAGGTTTGCGGGGGAGGGGTCCCGCAAAAGTCCCGCACTAGTCACCCTGAAGAAAAAAATCCGCTACGCGCCGGAGAAGCAACTTAGCGGAAATTCGACTTAAATCTGGAGCCGGGGATGGGAGTCGAACCCACGACCTGCTGATTACGAATCAGCTGCTCTGGCCTCTGAGCTACCCCGGCCTTTGGTAGAAAATTAGATCGGCAAAACGATAGAACAAAGAGCCCATGCTGTCAATATTTGAGTCTCCAAAGCCACAAACCGGAAAGGGGCTGAAAACATGGTGACGATCATGTGCCGCACTTGTTTCGCTAAGGCGAATTGTCTTTCATGAACACAATTCGACCGGCACGGAGGCCGGTCGCTACCAATTAGTGTTAGGACCCGGCGTCCCTGCCGAGCCCATAGCTTTATGAATTTTTGATAAAAGCGCATAAGACGAACGCGTTCGGGGGTGGAAACTAAACGTCTCTTCCGCCCTCAGCTCCACCGCAACCGAATGGGAGTTTTCTGATAGGAGGTTCCAGGAGGGAAACTCTTTTGCAAAAGAGTTTCCCTCCTGGTTATCATATTTCGGAAAGATTACTCACTCAACCATCGATATCGGCACAGGTATAAACGCCAGAACGAACAGCACGATGGCGGACCAGCCGAGGATATATCCGGTCTTGGTCAAGGGAGAATATGCGTTTAAAGGCGGCGGATGCCTTAATCCCAAGAAGAAGGTTAAAACCGCAAAAACGAAACCAACCCGGCCAAAACAGAATCCCGCACGGGATAAGCAGCCCAAAGACAATTACGGAAATTGCGCCGGCCCAACGCGGCCCGAATAAAGCATAAATTACATGGCCCCCATCAAGCTGTCCGATGGGCAAGAGGTTCATAGCGGTAACGAAAAGCCCGAACCAAGCTGCCAAAGCAGTGGGATGCAGCATAACCTGCGCATCGGTGGTGAAATGCCCGAAGCGTATAAGGGAACATAGTTCGAGTATAATTGAAGACCCGAATGCAAAACCTTTTGCCGGTTCTACTATGGGCTTGGCTTCCGACAATGTCATTCCCAGCATCAACATCGGAATAGCCACCAGCGCTCCGGCGATAGGACCGCAGGCGCCCACTTCAATCAGCGTCTGCCGGTCGGGGATGGGCGAGCGGATCCGGATAAAAGCGCCGAAAGTCCCTACCGGCGGGGGAGCGGGTATAAAATACGGGGGGGTAACGTCCAGATAATGTCTTCTTCCGAACAAATAATGGCCCATCTCATGCGTGAGCAGAATTGCCATCAGCGGCACGGAGAATAGCCAACCGCGCAACAAAAAATGTATCAGAGCGTCGAGCCTCAATGTCATGAGCGCGTCTAAGCTGTCGTTCGCGTAAAAGGCCCCCGCTATCGTGGTCGTAAGAAACGTCGCCGCGAACAAAGATCCGTGGGTTAGCCATCGCCTGGTCTTAATCTTCATATGAAAAGCTCACTGCCAGACTAACCCGCTGTTTTGCGCAAATGCATAGGTTCGTTGAAATGGGGATCAGGTTGGGTCACACGAAGGACTTCCTCGGCGGTCGTGACTCCGTTGAGCATCTTTCTGATAGCGTTGTCCCACAAGGTGCGGAATTTCTTTTTCTTTGCCATTTCTTTCAGGGCCAGCATGTCCGGTTGATCAGTGATCAATTTAGCCATGTCATCATCGATCCCGACGACCTCATACACGCTCTCTCGCTTGAAATAACCGGTGTCTCTGCACTGATGGCAGCCTGTGCCTCGCTTGAGAAGGATCTTTTCGGGACCCTCGAAATTGAATCCTCTTTGGTTAAGCTCCTTTAGACTCACGGAATATTCCTCGGCGCAATATGGACAGACCTTGCGCATCAGCCTCTGCGCTATCAAGCCGACCACTGTGCCCGCCAACAGAAAGCTGCGGACCTGTAAATCCAGCATCCGGTTGATAGCCGTCAGAGCATCATTGGTATGCAGGGTGCTGAAAACCAGATGTCCGGTCAGGGCAGCCTGAACAGCCAGCGAAGCGGTTTCTTCGTCTCTGATCTCGCCTATCATTATGATGTCCGGGTCCTGCCGCATTACATGCCTCAATAAAGGGCCGAATGTCATCTTTTCCTCAGGATTATGGAGCATGCTGACAGCGGCATTTACAGACATCTGGTTGAACCGATCAAAAACCATTTCGACAGGGTCTTCTATGCTGGTTATGTTCCGGTCAGCCGTAGCGAGAACTTTAAGAGCGGAATAGAGAGTGGTGGTTTTGCCTGAGCCTGTAGGTCCGGTGACGAGCACTATCCCGTGCGGCTTATAGATGAAGCCCTGGAAGGTGGTGAGATCATACGGGCTGAATCCCAAATCCTCGAGGTCCATGAACAACAGGTCCGGATCTTGGATTCGGCAGACTGTTTTTTCTCCAAATGCCGTAGGAATCGTCGATACGCGGATCTCGATTTCGGTCTTGTCCATACTGAGCTTTATCCTGCCGTCCTGCGGCCGACGCTTCTCGGCGATATCCATGTGGGACATGGCCTTTATACGGGAAGTGAAGGCCCCATGAAGCGCTCCAGGCACCCAATCTATATCATGCAATGTTCCGTCTATCCGCATTCTCAAAAGGCTCTTGCCTCGTTTGGGCTCGACGTGAATATCACTGGCCCTGAGAGAGATAGCGCGCCGGAACATCGCGTCCACAGCGGTCCGGATATTCTTGTCTGTGTGCGAGATTTTTGAGATGTCTTCAAGGCTCTTAACTTCCGCCAGCCGTTCCAGGTCTGATAATTCACCGAAATATTTGACGTGTTTCTCCGCCGCGGCTTTGATTGAGCCTCTGAAGCCATGAAACTCGAGAATTATCTTCATGATATCCGATTTGGAGGATATCACCACGTCCAGCTCTTTGCCGGTGACTCGAGACACATCTTCAAGGACTTCTTTTTGAGACGGGTCGCAGACGGCCACTCTGAGTTTTCCGTTGGACTCCGCTACAGGTATGACGAGGAAACGATCGGCGAATTTTTGCGGCAGATGCTTGGTGACAAAATCAGGGTCCAGGTCCAGTGGTTGAAGCCGCAGGAATGGATATCCCATTTCTTTGGCCACGGCCTGCATTATTTGGTTCTCTTCCAACGGACCTGTCGGACCGGCCAATTTCATTCCGACGATTATTTCCACAACAGTGGTTTGGTGGGCGTGAGGAATCGATTCCTTTAATTGCTTGGCGCGTTCCTGGGCTAAGCGATCCCGTATATAGAGCTCCGCTTCTTGAAGCTTCAATAAGCCGGTTTCGTCCAGCAATCCGCCCTTATAAAGGATTTCGCCTATAAGGTTGGTATCGTTATAGATGTCCACAGACATTACCATGGGTAAACCGTTCCGGAATCAATAGACACCGCGGCCTACTCCCGCCTGCCGCTTTCATGCGCCGGCACGCCGATACAGCGCGAGGCCGGGCAATCTTTAACGTGCGGGGTAAATACGCATTATCCCCATGATAATAGTTATGGCCGGCAGAATCAATAACGACGTGAGGAGAGGGGTAAGCGTTCAATTCTCGCGGTCGAAGAGCCCGTTCTACTAAGGTGAACGCTTACCTGATCACTTTTCCTACTACCCCGTTCCGTCCACCTTTTCTCTAAGTTCTTTACCAGTCTTGAAAAACGGAAGCTTCTTCTCGCTAACCGCTATTTTATCCCCAGTTTTGGGATTCCTGCCCGTGTAGCCTTTGTATTCTTTTACCATAAACGAACCGAAGCCTCGAATCTCGATTCGATCGTCTTGTATCAGAGCATTCGACATTGTGTCGAACACCAGGTTGACAATCTCCTCAGATTTTCTCAGTGGCAGATCCGCATCTTTGGCCAAGGCTACTATGAGATCTGATTTGTTCATAAGGGATTCCCACCTCCAAGTATTTACTTGGCTTTCTTGACGGCTTCTTTGAGTGCCCGCGAAGCGCTGAAACGCGGAACTTTGGCGGCGGGAATCTTTATCTTCTGCTTGGTCTGGGGATTGACACCCGTGCGGGCTTTCTTCTTAATAACCTTGAAAGTCCCCAATTCAGCAATACGAATCTTGCCGTCTTTTTTCTTGAGAGAATCATGGATTGCGTCGACCAGAGCATTGAGGGCTCCACCTGCGGCCTTTTTGGTTATGCCCGCTTCCTCGGCCATTCGATTAACCAGTTCAGATTTTGTCATGACTTACCTCCCCAAAAAGATAAAAAGTTTCAAATGCTTGAAACTACCTCGAACGATTGCAAAATGTTATCCATACTGGGGTGAATTGTCAAGAGAAATCAGCAAAAGAGGAGAAAATAATAATAGCCACTGGCACAAAACACGCATCAGTAGCGGGCTTATAGGGTATTGACAATTTGAGCAGGTTGGAATAGTCGAGTTCTCGACAGAGTATATGAGGAGCCAAAATGAACGACCCTGCTCTTTTACAACATCTCGAAGATTTGACTCACCGGCTTGGAATTGAGCTCAGATATGAGAATCTCGGAACACCCGGCGTTAAATGTGAAGGCGGTTATTGCACGGTGGCCGGTAAACCGATTATTTTAGTCAACAGGAAGGATTCGAAACATCGCAAAATTCTGGTATTGGCAAAAGCTTTAAAGAAAGCCAATTTAGAGGGGATTTTCATACCTCCGGGCGTGAGAAGAATCATAGAAAACCAGATCGTTTGAAAATGCGTTGTAGTATCCGGCCATACGAAACTACTCAAAATGGTCGATTTCGTGATGCCATACGTAGGGGCGGTTCGTGGAAACTGTCTCAAAAATCTAAGCTAGCCGGAATCGTAGCACGACCAGCCCAGGATCGTGCTTGTTTCGCCCTCACCCCAGCCCTCTCCCGGAGGGAGAGTAGCATGGGGAGCGGGTTTGCAAGTCCCCTCTCCTTTTGGAGAGGGACAGGGTGAGGGGAGATCGTGACATGATTCTGTCTTAACCAAAACTTTTGAGACAGCCTCCGTGAACCGCCCCACGTAAGAGCGTTTCTCAAAGCGCCCCTAAACCAGAAATTCGATAGCCCGTAATTCTGAGACAGTTTAATACATCCAGCCCATGACCCATTACCCTTGCCTCGATTATTCTTTAGTAGGATTATGACATCGAGGCCGCATTCGGCTTCGTAAATTCAATTTCTGAGGCTTTCCCGCAGATGCTGGAGCTATCGTTCGATAAACGCTTGGCCAACGTATCCATTTTGGAAGCCTATTATCTGGAATCAGACCGGCTCTTGAAAGCCTGGCAATGGAAATCCTCGCTGGGAGAGTCGTTCCCTCTGGTAATCTCACTAATGGGGGGCACCGGGACCGGAAAAAGCACGTTGTTCAATTCGCTGGCCGGACAAATAATAAGCAAAGTCGGCCACAGAAGGCCCAGCACGTTGCGCGCCATTATTTTGGCTCCTCTAGAGGTGGAGCGGCAGCTTTCAGAGTGCCCTTTGCTCAATTGGAAATCCGAAGTGGGTCGCGGCGAAAGCCAAACGCAAGTTGTGACGCATCAACAGCCGCAATTATCCGATTCGATACTGATAGACACTCCTGATATCGACAGCGTCGAGATTTCCAATCGAGTGAATGCGGAGAATTTCTTTATTATAAGCGACGTATTAATTTTGGTGACCTCTCAGGAGAAGTACGGCGACCTCGCAGGTCACGAAATGACCGAGCGCGCTCGTAGCTGGGGCAAGAAAACAGTCTTTATCATGAACAAGGTTTCGTCCGACATCGCTTATGACGACTTCCGCAGAGCGCTGAAGGATCGCGGATTCCCGGATGAGCCGATTCGCATCGAGAGACTGCCCTCCTCGCCCGAGTTCATTCCTGAACTGATGAATAGACCTGAGTTTTCAGGGTTGTTGGCCGAATCTGCAGATAAGGGCCTCGACAGAAATGTTCGCGAGGCAGAGCTGGAAAGATTACGCGCCGAGACCGCGTGCGCCTTGGAGACTCTTGAGCGGTCTCTTGGAACCGAGCTTCAAAGGTTGACTCTCGTCAACAACAACATTCGAGGCATCCTCTCCGATGTGACGCGGGAAATGCAAGGAGAGCTGGACCGCGTAGTGACCCAGGATTTGGAGACGCATATTCGCGAGCGACTGCATGAATTGACTGCAAAGTACGACTTTCTTTTCGTGCCCAGGAAAAAGTTGAGGGAAGCTGTCAAACGCGTTATCGATGATATTTCCGGATGGTTCAATTTACTGGGTCACGAGCCGTCAGAAGGAGATACGGCAAGGTCTGCGCCCATAGAAGACCTGGCCGCTGTGCAACGGGCAGCGAATCTCAGACCGTTAGAAACAGCCATCGCCAAATTCAATCAGCGAGTGGCCGAAATGCTGAGTTCGGATTCGGCGCTGGACGATCTCTGCCGAGTGGCTCAATCTGAAGTCCCCAGGTGGGACACCAAGAGAATCGACGAACTTTACCATGACGCCTTTCCAGGCGTTGAGAAGCTCCTTGAGCAGGAATTCAAGCGCTTTCAGGATGGTCTGCCTGTTTCGGACAAGGTGAAACTCTATGGCTGGTCCGGCATATGGGCCGCGTTTGTGATAGCAATGGAAATCGTGGTGGGTGGAGGGTTCACTTTGCTCGATGCTTTATTAAATACCGCCATATTGCCTTCCATTCCGACGCTGGTTCTCAAAGCCAGGGTCGCAAGCCTGTTACGGGACATTGGCGCCCGAGTGGACCGCGCACACCGAGGGACACTTAGCGCCATATTGGAAAAGCAGGCGCAAGCTTACATAGACCGATTTGAGGGATTGGCGCCGCCCCGCGCCAAATTACAGGATTTGCGTGAGCTTAGGCAAAGTATCGCAGGCAATTGATTTTGAGAATTTCAAGATCGACCGGGTTAAAGCCCGAACCGCCTGGGCGACCAGGAACGTTCGGCCGGTTCCTGTGTCGAAGAAAATGATATGGCTTTGCAACGATTCTGATAGCGAAAAGATTCGTTGATAGTGATAAGGATCGGTACGAAACTCTCCAAAGTCATAGAACTTGAAAGTGGCATGTTGTCGAATCGCCTGGATTTTAGCTTGCCAGGCGGACGCTGACGTTATATCGAGCTTCCCGGCCATGAAATATTGCTTGGCGGAGACGATAGTGAATAAGTTTGCGAGAAAGTGTAAGACAAAGGAGATTGTAATGGCTTTACCTTCGCATATCACCTCCATGACGAGGTGGTTCTTGGCGGCTTATGCTAGTATGTATAATTCCTATCAGTTCCTATTCTATGGAGGACAAATTGCAGCGATTTACACTTCCAAGCGGCCTCGAGGTATTGGTCAAAGAGGACCATGCGCGCAAAGTGGCGGCAATCCAATATTGGGTTATGGTGGGGAGCGCTGATGAACAAGCTTCGGAACGCGGCATAAGTCATTTAATAGAGCACATGGCTTTTAAAGGGACCGAGCGCCGGGGTGTAGGGCAAATAGCGGCTGAGATTGAGGCCCTGGGCGGCGAAATAAATGCTTATACTTCCTGGGATGAAACCGTTTTTCACGTGACAGTGCCGTCGAGCGCCACTGTTCAGGGTCTTGATATTTTGACGGACGCGGTCTTCAGGCCCGTCATCGACCCGAAAGAACTCGCATTGGAGAAACAGGTCGTCATCGAGGAAATCCTCGAAGGGGAAGAGCGGCCCGAACGCAAATCGTCGAAGCTGATTTTTGGCACGGCCTATTCCGACAGTCCATACAAGTATCCCGTAATCGGTTACAAGGACATCGTAGAGAAATTTACGCAGGACAATATCCTCTCCTTCCGCAAGAAATGGTACGTTCCGGAAAATATGTTTTTGCTCATAGTAGGTGACGTAAACGCTGAGAGTCTGCGCAAGGAATTGGAGCGCATGACCTCGGATCTGAAACCCATCGGTCTCTTCAGGACTCCTCGACCCGTCGAACCGGTCCAGAAGGAGATTAGAAGCGCTCTGGAACGGGATCGCAACTCCCGCGAGACGCGACTAAACATCGCTTTCCACATCCCGTCGGTAAAGGGAAATGATGTTAACGCGCTCGATCTGACAGGTGATCTTCTCGGCTCCCGAGACAACTCCAGGCTGATCCGGGTCCTGAAAAAGGAGAAAGGGCTTGTCAATTCTATCGCGGCTTACGCCTACACGCCTAAGGATCCAGGTCTAATGCTCGTTTCCGCTACCCTCGATTCCAAGAACCTGGAAACGGTTACCCAAGCGATCATGGATGAACTGAACCAATTAGGAAAACAGAATCCATCTGCAGAAGAGCTTGAACGCGCAAAGGTCCATATCGAATCGCAACATATTTATGCCAGGGAAACAGTTCAGGGGACGGCGCGCAGCATAGGCAACTTCAAAGCTGATGTCGGCGATCCAGCTTATGAAGAGAAGTATCTGAAACTTAATGCCGCCGTCACCCCGGATCAGATTTCGACTGTAGTAGAAAGGTATCTCAGGCCGCCGAACGTAAGCGTGTCAGTCCTGTTACCGGAGCAAGAGCTTCCGGGCTTCAAGATTGAGCGACTTAACAAAATTATCGACTCTTTCAGGCCGGGCTCCGCTGCCTCTTCGACTGAGATCGGCTCTCAAAAGGCGATAACTAGCACGCTGTCCAACGGGATAAGGGTGGTGCTTCTGCCTGACGACTCCAACCCGGATATCTCGGTCAGAATGGCTTTCTTAGGCGGGAAACGTTATGAAACCAAAGAAAATGAAGGAATTATGAACTTCATCGCTCAAATGCTGACCAAAGGCACTGCGAAGATGAGCGAGGTAGATATCGCGGCCAAAGTTGACGATATGGGCGGCCGATTAAGCGGATTCTCCGGGTACGATTCTTTCGGGTTTTCGGCAACCTTTTTCAGTCGAAATTTTAAACAAGGCCTCGCTCTTTTGGCGGACCTATACACAGGCGCATCTTTTCCCGAAGACAGGGTTGAACGGGAACGGGCGTTGATCTTGAATCGGATCAGGACGGAACCGGATCGTCCGGTGCCCTACACGATCAACATTCTCAGCTCCATCGTTTTCCCCCAGCATCCATATGGATTCGACAAGGAGGGGACCCTGGCCACGGTTGCAGGATTCACGGTTGAAGACCTGAAACAGACTTATACGCGCTTCGCAACTCCGTCCAACATGGTGCTTACTATCGTCGGGGACATCGATGCCAAGAAGGCCATGAATCAAGTTGAAGAAACTTTCGGCAAAGTTTCCGCCAGAAAACTTGACATGCCGGTGATTGCAAAAGAAAAGCCGTTAAAAGGTGTGCAGGAGAAAGTTGTTCGAATCCCGAGGGCTAAAGCGCACCTGGCTTTGGGATTCATTGGCAGCACGCTGTCAGATCAGGATCGGTATTCTTTGGACGTTCTCAATAACATTCTTGCGGGCCAAGGCGGGCGTCTTTTTATGCAGCTCAGGGATAAGGAATCTCTCGCTTACACGGTGACTTCGTTTGTGCGGCCGGGAATGGACCCTGGAATATTCGCATTCTACATCGCATGCGACGCGCCGAAAGCTGATCGCGCTCTGCAAGGGCTGTTGGAGCAGATCAATTTGATACGTGACAAACCGGTCACTGATAAAGAGCTTAAGAGGTCGATAACTAATCTCATCGGAGAATACCTGATCAACTTGCAGAGTTCTTGGTCCAGGGCGGAAAATACCGCCTTGAATACATTGTATGGTCTGGGCTATGATTATGATAAGGAATACGTGAAAAAGATTTCCGCGGTTACGGCGCAAGACGTGCTCAAGGCTGCGCACAAGTACCTGGACACGAAGAACTATGCGCTGGTGAAAATTTTGCCTGATGAAAAGGAAAAATGAGGAGGGACTACTGACCGAAACATATATTTGGCAATCAAAGATCATACGGCCGATGACCGCATGGGGGGCCTGAATTGAGTTCAGTTTCTGGTTCATTACGCGGTCTCAAGCCCTCTCAGAGGACCCGGATCGAGAAACTGGCCTTGAGGAGGATACCGGCAAATCGGGTGATAACTCAAGAAACAGCTCGTCGCCTCACGGAGTTCTCACGAGAGATCGGCCGCCAGCTTGGCATCCTGGTGGACAGGAAAGGTAATATCCGTAAAGTCTTGATAGGCGATGACCGTTCCATCTTGATCCCGAAGTTGGATGGATGGCGAGTCGGCGTAGGTCGCCTTCGAGGGCTCAGGCTCGTTCATACTCATTTGAAAGATGAACCCCTGAATCGGGAAGATCTCACCGACCTTGCGTTGTTAAGACTGGATCTGGTGGCGTCCGTCGGTGTGGATGCGGATGGTCTTCCCACCACGGTCCGCATTGCCCATTTGTTACCAGAAAATCCGTCCGGCGAAATTTGGCAAATGCTTGATCCAACGCCCCCTTCGCTTCTCGATCTCGATTTTACGGAATTCATTAAATCGTTGGAAGAGGAAATGACCCGTTCAGCAGGGGCCCGCGCCGTGCGCGATCCCAAGGAGCGAGTCTACCTGGTAGGGAAAGCCACTGGTAAAACATGGGAGATCGAAGAGTCACTGAAAGAACTGATCCAACTCGCAGATTCCTGTGGCGTTGAAGTGGTCGGAGTTGCTCAACAGAGCCGGACTGCCGTTGATCCCCATTTTGTTGTAGGTAAAGGAAAGCTCAAAGAAATCGTCATAGACGCGTTGCACAAAGGCGCAGGAATGCTGGTTTTTGACACAGAATTGAACCCGGCCCAGGTCAAAGCCATCGGCGATTTTACGGAGTTGAAAGTCATCGACAGGTCTCAGCTCATATTGGATATTTTCGCTCAAAGAGCCAAATCGCGGGACGGCAAGATTCAGGTTGAACTTGCCCAATTGAAATACGCGCTGCCTAGATTGGCTGAGAAAGATGACGCCTTGTCTCGTCTGACAGGAGGAATCGGAGGGCGAGGACCTGGTGAAACGAGACTCGAGGTGGACCGCCGCAGAATCCATAGCCGAATAGTCTTTCTTGAAAAGCAGATCCAGCAGCTTGCGCGGCGGAGGTCGCTGCGCAGACAACTTAGAAATAGACGAGGTGTCCCGGTAATTTCCATCGTGGGTTATACAAATGCCGGGAAATCGACGCTTTTGAATAACCTCACCAAATCGGACATATTGGTTGAAGATAAGCTCTTTGCCACGCTGGATCCTACCAGCCGCCGGTTACGCTTCCCGAGAGAGACTGAAGTAATAATTACCGACACCGTGGGCTTCCTCCAAGATCTGCCGGAAACTCTCGTGACAGCCTTTGCGGCCACGTTGGATGAGCTTGCCGACGCGGATTTGCTCGTACATGTGATTGACTGCGCTAATCCGGCATTCGAAGCTCAGATGGAAGCGGTCGAAAAATTGCTGGAAGAACTCGGTTTGGGCCAAACCCCTATATTACGCGTCTTCAACAAGAAAGATCTCATCACACCTGAAACAGCTGAGAATATTTGTGATATGTACAATGGGATAGCCATATCAGCTATCGACACCAAGAGTTTTCCTCCCCTGATCAGGCGAATGGAAGAGGAAATTCTAATGACTCTATCAGAATCTATGGGCGCGGAGAAGGATTCACATGCCGCGCCTTATCCGGGATCGTGTTGATGACAGTCTCTAGTACAGATCATACGCGCAACCTCGCTGTGGCTATAGGTCTTTTGGCCGGGCTCACATTATTGGGAGCCGTGTTGGCTTACCTGGGACATCTCGGACCGGCGATTGAGAAACTGTGGCAGGCTTTCCAGGGCAGAGACGAAATGAGGGCCTATGTGGAGAGCTGGGGCAGTTGGGCCCCGGCTGCTTTCATTTTTCTCCAATCGGCCCAGGTCGTTGTGGCTCCTATTCCGGGGGAAGTAACCGGCGCGGTGGGTGGTTTTATTTTCGGAGCGGTCCCCAGCATATTTTATTCAACAGCCGGATTGACCATAGGGTCTTTCATCAACTTTCTGGCCGCCAGATTGATCGGGTTACCAATCGTCAAGCTGGCCGTGACCGATGAGACTCTGGATCGCTTCTGTTTCTTGACGGAGCGCCGCGGTACAATACTATCGTTTGCCCTTTTCGCTATACCCGGTTTTCCCAAGGACATTCTCTGCTACATTCTGGGGCTAAGCCCCATGGGATTCATAACGTTTGCGGTTGTCTGCACGTTGGGTCGAATACCGGGGACAGCGATGCTCAGCTTTGGGGGGGCTGCGGTGTATTGTGAAAACTGGTTGCTTGTTGTAATTCTTGCAGCGATTGCGCTCGTGTGCGTAGCGTTGTTTTTTACTGTTCGTGACAGAATGGAAGTTTGGCTTAGACAAAGATTCTGCAAAACCCCCTTGAATTGAGCGCAAAGCCATTTTTATAGCCGATTCGGAAGACGCCGACTTCGATTCCGGAGTGGAGATTGTATGGAAGACCCGGATCCCTGTTGCGACAAAGTTCAAGTTGAGAGCAGGGGCGCTCTCCGGAAATTCAGGCAATTTTTCGTGGACGCGGGCGCGGCGCGGAATCGCTTTCCGAAAACGTGCTCGCTATGCGGCAAGAAATATCCGAACCTGGTGGAGTATATCCGTTCCACGCATGCCAAAGGCCATGGCATGGAAGATTACCGTGGGGCCATGGGTAAGCCCTATACGATGATCTATCGACATTGCTCCTGCGGAAACACACTGGCTCTTGCGCTAACCGGCGACGACTGTCTATTTTTGGACCAATTCTGGGAGGCAATTTCATTGGAGGCCCAGCTATCAGGAAGGTCAGTTCGAGAAGTGGTTTCCGATTTCGTATCTCAATGGGAGTCACGTGTCATCTTGCACAACGACCCCGAAGATTGACGCCTTACCATGACACCCGCTCCTGTGCTTCTCATCATTTATCACTCCCAAACCGGCAATACTGACCGGCTCGCCACTGCGGTGGAGCGCGGAGCGCGTGAGATTTCAGGAGTCCAAGTAAAAAGATTGCCTGCGTTCAGCGCGACTACCGGGGACATCATACAATGTCGAGTTCTGGTAATCTGCTCTCCCGAGTATTTCGGCTACATGTCAGGAGCGGTCAAGGACCTGTTTGACCGCACTTACGAAGAGAGCAGGGACTTTACGGCCGGAAAGCCTTATGCGATAGTGATTTCGGCCGGTAATGACGGAACCGGGGCTCTCAGCAGCATCGAGCGCATTGCCGCGGGGTACCGATTCAGGAAGATCCAAGATCCGGTTGTTGCGCGAGGGCCAATTTTGCCTTCGATGCTGGATCAATGCCGCGAGCTTGGGAAAACGTTGGCAGCGGGCATTGATTTGGGAATTTACTGACAACGTGTTGAATTCAGCGGGATAATGAACGGTTCACGTCAAATTAGAGACATACTCTTCGATCTCGGAAATGTGCTCGTTCGTTTCGACTGGGATATTGCTTTGACTCGGTTGGCGCCGTACCTTTCCGCAGATATGGCAAGCTTACTGAAAAGGGATAAACAGGCATTTAAGAGGCTCTTCCATGAAGCTGGGACCGCGCTTGAAAGCGGGGAGATCGATTTCGACGAGTTTCATCGAATCATGTCCGATCGCCTTGCCATCAGCATTGAAAGGACGGAATTCCGTAGAATCTGGTGCGATATTTTCGAATTGGATGAGGATATGGCCTCTTTGGGGGAAGAATTGTCCGAGGACTACGGAACATGGCTCGTTTCAAACACCAGCGAAGCCCATTATCAGTGGATAATCAACAAATTCCCCCGCGTGCTTTTTTATAGAGACGCAGCACTCTCGTTCGATTTAAGAGTTATGAAACCGTCTGAGGAATATTACTCCCTGCTGATCGAGAAATTCGGGATAGATCCGGCTCGGGCGGTTTTTATAGATGATATTCAGGAAAACGTAGAGGCCGCGATTCGCGCCGGAATGAAGGGAATAGTCTTTCGTGGACAGGATCGGCTAGTCGCCGAACTTGCAACTATAGGCATAAAACGCAACTGAACAGGGAGCCGAAACATTGCCGAATGAAAGCGATATAATCAAGGGTTACAGATTCAGCGCAGTGGCCGCAGGTATCAAAAAGCCGTTGACCGAAAGGCTCGATTTCGCATTGATAACTTCCGACAGACCTGCCGTCTCCGCCGCTGTCACTACAAGAAATTTGGTATGCGCCGCCCCGGTGGAGATAACTCGCAATCGTATTGCGGGCGGGCTTTGCCAGGCCATTCTAATGAATTCCGGGAACGCCAACGCCTGCACGGGAGACAAGGGATTAAAGGATGCTCTGGATGTTACCAGCCGTGTTGCGCAAGGTCTCGCGATTGATTCTGAGCTTGTCATTCCCATGTCTACCGGAGTCATTGGGAACCCGCTGCCTGTCGATCGGATGGTCCCTCGGATTCCCGAATTGATCGCCAGACTGGACAGTAGGTCCTTCATGGACGTCGCAGCAGCGATAATGACCACTGACACCATCCCCAAAACCGTACGCTTGCACGGCAAGGCGACGGACGGTCCGTTCACCATACTGGGAATCGCGAAAGGAGCGGGGATGATTGCTCCTAATATGGCGACATTGTTGGCAGTCTTACTTACTGACTTGAGGGTGGAGCACTCATTTCTGAAGGAATGCCTAAGTGAAGCTGTGGCCGGGAGCTTCAACGCCATAACAATTGATGGTGACACCAGCACCAATGATACGGTGGTGGTGATGACAGGAGGCTCGGTCGACGCACTGGAGCTGTCCGGCAACCCTGCCGACAGGGCAGCCTTTTCTTCATTGCTGAACGAAGCGTGTGAACATCTTGCCCGCCAGATCGTCTTTGACGGAGAGGGCGCTACCAAGCTGGTAAGGATTCATGTGTGCGGGGCCCCCGATACCGCCGCCGCGAACAAGGTAGCTCGCGCGGTTGCTGAATCTCCTCTAGTCAAGACAGCGTTTCACGGAGAGGACCCGAACTGGGGAAGGATCGTTTGCGCCGCGGGGTACTCAGGGATTGTTTTTGACCCGAAGAGAATCGACCTATCTATCGGTCAAGTCCCTATTCTAAAGGACGGAACACTTGTGCATGGAGACTGGGAATCCGCTGCGCACAGTGTCATGAAATCCGGAGAATTTTCCGTGATTCTCGACTTGAAATGCGGCAGTGGCGAAGCAAGCTTGTTGACTACCGATCTATCCGAGGAGTATGTGACCATAAACGCGGATTATAGGTCTTGAAGATTCGCCGTGCGCAAAGCAGGGCCGGCGTCTTGCCCGTAGCAGTCCAACAGATCGTAACATTTGGTAGAATTAAGAATTGTCCGCGAATCTGTTGGGTGCCTTGCCGCCGCAAGAGCCTCGAAGGCTCAAACCGGTCAACTTGTCCTAAGCCCAGGAGATCAAGTTGCGTGAATCGGCGTCAAAATCATGGATTACGGGCAGTAGGCAGAGAAGAAACGCGTTGAGCTTTTCGGGTGGTAGTTCCAGTCTCCGTTTTATGTGGAACAACAATTTTTTCTCCTGTACGCAACTTCTTTTGAAGGTTTACGTCAGGGTTCAAACTTGCAAGTTCTCGCTTGGTCGTTTTGTACCGTTTGACGATATTTTTTACGCTGTCACCCTTATGGACAATGTAGACGACATGGCTTCCTTTTCGTTCCTCGGGTAGATCCTTCAGCTGCTCCGCCAGTAGCTGCTTCTTTCCTACGGGAACCTGTAGAATGTATGGCTCCCCTTCAGGCGGAGTCATGCCTCTAATAAGGGCCGGGTTCATTTCAGCCAGAACAGTGTAGGGGGCGCCGATTGCTTTCGCCAAAGTCTGGAGCGAATAACATGATTCAAGCGTTACAAATTCGTTTCTCGAGTCCTCTGCCGGGCAGTTCAGTTCAGCAAAGCCGAACTTCTGGGGGTTTTTGGCAATGTGAGCTATTGCCTGAAACCTAGGAAAGAACTCCCTGGTCTCTCTCTTCAGCTTGCGACTCGAACAAATCTCGTCATAATCGTCCGCGTCTTCCTGACAAAGGACCTGATTAAGTTTGTTCTCCCCGGAATTGTAAGCGCTCAAAGCAAGTCGCCAGCAACCAAACATCCCATAAAGGTCTTTCAAGTAAAGCATAGCGGCTTTGGTGGATTTCCTCGGATCCAACCGTTCATCCACCCAACTATCTACCCTCAAACCGTAGCTGCGGGCCGTGGCGGGCATGAATTGCCACATACCAAGAGCGTTGGCGTGGGAACGGGCTTCCGGATTTGCCCCGGATTCGAGCATGAACAGATACGCTATGTCTTCCGGCAGACCATTCTCTCGCGTTATTTGCTTTGCCATTGCTAAATAAGGCTCAGCGCTCGCCAGGTAACATTTCATGTTTTCACGTTGATCGTATGCGTATTGGCGAATGAACCTTCGTACTCTGGGCGCGTTTTCATCCGAAGGTAGAGGCGGATAGGCTGTTGTCGTCGGCGCAGGACTTTTTTTGCGTTCGAGGCTGAGTGGCAGGAGGATAGCCTTTGAGAGGGCATTGGCAACCGCAGGCCGGTAGTCGAGATTTTCCTTGACTACAGTTGCAGTGGAACTGCATCCCGCGAGCATTGCCAACAGAACCATGACCGCGGTCAGACCTGCAGATCTGCATAGCGTCACAAGACGCGACTCACCAGCGATCCCGAATCGTAGATCGGGAATCACCTCCATGCCTCCTTATGACATACCCAAAGTATTAAATGACACAGCTGCATTCCTCGCTTATAATATCACAATTGACAATTGTGTCAACTTGAAAAGTCCTGAAACGCTCTTGCCATGCCGATTACTACAAGCCGGAGGAATTTCCGAGTAACTTAAACGCCGATTATCGGTCTCCCGAACAAAGATTGTTTGCACGTTGGGCTTGATAGACGACCTGCTCTATTGAGAAAAAACCAACCGCAGCGAAGCATCATCTGTTTCGAGGGCGCCACCCATGCTCCGCAGGACTGAAGCGGCGGCAACAAGGCCGACGTGATGATCAGGGCTCACAGCGGCGGCCTCCATCGGTATTTGGCCTTTATTCCATAAAAAATGCACGCTCGAAGCCCCTTGGATCTCGATCAATTTGATTTGTAGAGACCTCTCGTAATCAATACCCGCATTCCCATGCCACTGCCCAATAGCGCTTATTGCGTCCCGTGTAAATGCTAATCCTTGAACGATCGCTCCCTCAATCTTACCAAGTTGTTTCAGGATCAACGGTAAATCATTCGCCGCCTCGACAGACACTTGTATCCCTCTTGCGGTAAACTGCTGGGCCATTAAGCCATAGACTCTACTGAAGATCGTATGGAGATCGGTGGGTCCCCCGGAGTCCGATTTTCCCCGACGGCTGAATGCGCGAAAGCTCTCGAGCAACTGGGAGACCTTTTGAATTTGGGATGCGACAATGTTCAATCTCTGAGCAAAAAAGTCTTTCTCGGCGCCAGTCAGCGACGTCGCCGCCATTTTGAGCTGGATAACTTGCGACGCAATCATTATCGCATTGAGTGGCTGCGCGATTTCGTGGGCAAAACCTGCGAAAAGTTCTTCGAAAGTGGTTAATTGGAGCACATCCTCATCAGCCAATGACACTTTAATCTCCATCATCCCTCCACAGGCTCAGCATTTTGAACTAAACCGGAATTCGCAAAAATGTCCGCCACGATTACCGGCGCAAGCGCAGTCCCATTCTACGGCCCGGAAAACTTTGATCCGTATGCTCCTTTTATGAGGACAGGCGCTTGGCCACGTTGGCTTCGATATTAAAAGAACTACAAAGCGGCTGATTAATTTATAAGCACACTCCTGATATAAAGTCTTGCAGATAATACAAAGCGGAGGCAATTTTTTTTAATCGCGAAAGGGAAGAGGATTTGGTGGCGACGTCCCGCGCATCTTGCCCGTCATCCTTAATAGACAGGCTGGAAGCCTGTCCTACCATTCTGCATTGCCCTCCGTCCTATCCGTTGCGGGTACAGAACTTTTGAGAACTGTTATATTTCATACAGATGAACGTGAGGGGTGGACGACGACGTCCCAGGACGATGAAAACAGTGGAATTCGCGGCTTATCATGAGGAACGGCATTCAGTTCACTTTGATTCTGAGTCTTTCGCGCGGAATCACACCCAATGGAACGCGACGCAGTAGAGCGGATGAAACCGAGGGCTGTCATGAAAGAGTAGTCAGTCCTGACTCAATTACCTGTTTACCTGGCGTATTCCACGGCCCTAGCCTCACGGATTACGACGATTTTAATCTGGCCGGGATAAGATAACTCTTTTTCTATTTTCTTGCGAATATCGTGCGCCAGCAACGTGAGCCCTTCATCGCCGATATTCGAATTCTCCACAATAATTCTGATCTCTCGTCCGGCCTGAATGGCGAACGATTTACTGACTCCTTTGAACGAATCTGCGATTCTCTCGAGGTCCTCCAAACGCCTCACATAGCTCTCCAGCATCTCCCGGCGGGCCCCGGGTCTCGCGGCGGATAGTGTGTCCGCGGCCTGGACCAGGACAGCAATGGTGCTGGTAGGAGGTTCATCCGCGTGGTGGGCCGCGATGGCATTCACAATAAGGGGGGACTCGCCGTAACGTCGTGCTATATCGGCTCCTATGGCTGCGTGGGCCCCTTCCACTTCGTGATCAATGGCTTTGCCGATGTCGTGAAGCAGCCCGGCCCGTTTGGCTTTCTTCTGATTAAGACCGAGTTCCGCTGCCATGATCCCGCAGAGGAAAGCCACCTCAATGGAATGCTGATAAACATTCTGCGCAAAAGAAGTGCGATATTTAAGTTTTCCCAGGAGCTTAATCATTTCCGGGTGCACCGCATGCACACCCACATCAAAACTAGCCTGCTGGCCGGCTTCTACGATCGCTTCTTCCATCTCCTGAGTGACTTTCTTGACAATTTCCTCAATACGGGCGGGGTGAATACGACCGTCATTTATGAGGCGTTCGAGAGAGATTCTAGCGACTTCTCGTCGGAGAGGATTGTATCCGGACAGAATAACCGCTTCCGGCGTGTCGTCAATGATCAGGTCCACACCGGTCGCCGCCTCAATGGCTCTGATATTTCGACCTTCTCGACCGATGATTCGCCCCTTCATCTCCTCACCGGGGAGCGGGACGACGGATACTGTGCGCTCCGCTACAAAATCCGCCGCATATCTAGCAATCGCCGAAGCGATTATTTCCTTAGCTTTCTTATCTGATTGCGAATGTGTTTCATCTTCGATCTGTCTCATAATGCGGCCGCATTCGATCCTGGTTTCAGCTTCGACTTTTTGAAGGAGCATCTCTTTGGCTTCATTTGCCGAAATGCCGGCCAGCTCCTCCAGTTTGGCGCTTTGTTTGTTGATAAGATCTTCTATGTCTCTCTCTTTATCTTTGAGTTTTTTGTAACCGGATTCTGTTTCTCTTTCACGTTTGCTGAGCGCTGTTTCTTTGTTTTCAATTTGGCCGCTCTTCCGTTCCAGGTTTTCTTCTTTCTTGAGCAAACGCGATTCTCGCGCTGAAAGCTCAGTCCGGCGCTCTTTTATTTCATTCTCTAATTCTGCCCTGGCTTGAAACAACTTGTCTTTGGCCTGCAGAAGCGCTTCCTTTTTTGTTGTTTCAGCCTCTTTATTCGCTGCCTGTATGATAGAATCCGCGTAGGATTTGGCTGATTGTATCCGGCTCTTGTCAAGCATTCTGGTCACGGCATATCCGGCCGCGAGGCCAATAGCAGCACCGACAAGGGCAGGAATCAGAAATTGAATTGATTCCACAACCCCTCCGTCCAATATTTCGGCGGGATGCGTATCCAGAGAAACCTGGGAAAGGATGTCACATATGGGAAGACAGGTTAAGGGTAAGCTTTATTGATCTTCAGTTTATTACCCGTACAACTATATATATCCCCACCGACTCTCCATCCAGAGGCCTCCGTCCGCGTCCCGGTTTTCGGTGTAGTCACACGCGGTTGAAAAATCTGATTAGATCCCCCGCAGTCGGCCGTGTGGACGGAATTTTTGAACCTGGTTTCCCAGGTGGGATCTTGGCGACTGCTTCAGGCTTCCTGCTACATGACAGGCGTGCTCACCACAGTCGGTTTTGGACCCCTTGTTCCGAGTGTTGGCTCAAAACATTGCCGTCCTTCACGCGCCGCGCAGGGGATCTCTGGTCACACTATTCTATCAATGGCCTTCAAAAGCCTGTCGGTTTTTTCCTCCAGTTTCTTTATGGTTACTTCCTCGGCGTGTTTATGTTGAAACATTTCATTGGTTATGTTGAAGAGCGTCAGAACCACCAAATCTAACGTAGACGCCTCTGAAACGCCCTTCTTGATTCCTTCGGCCCGCTGGGTTATGAAAGCCGCGATTTTTTGGACCTCTTTGGAATTCCCGTATCCTCTGATGTCATATTCACGACCGAACAGAGTGATCTTTACCGCTTCAGTGGAATCCCCGGTCATATTCAGCCCGACAGTTCTACTGGATTCGTGCTCTTTCAGGTGAACTTCCTCCGTTCTTTCCTGGAGACTATCTAAATCGGATCTCCATGAGACGATAGCTCCAACGGTTAGCACGCTTCGATTTCTGCAACCCGGCCCACTAATGTCTCTATTCTAACTCCAAATTACTAACAATGCGAGTGGGCCGCGCGGTCATCGTATAAAACTTCTTGTCCGCCGCCACCTAATCACAACGCCGATTTTTAAGATCCGCTTTAATTATATTTCGTTAGCTCTAGGTGTCAAGAAGTATCTTGAAGGGGATTGGACGCGGCGCGTTGGGCTCCCGGATTTTCAGGTTCTTAGGGTCCACCGAGAATCGGATCAAACTTCCTGTCTGTCATCCTCCGGTTTCGAGGATTCGAAAAGCCGCTGCATTTTTCTGTGGAAGGTATTTCGCCCCATACCGAGCAATCGAGCAGCCCTGAGTTTGTTTCCGCGGCTGCGTTGCAGCACTTTTATGATCAGCCTCTTTTCTACTTCTTGCATTATAAGAGGATGGATTCCGGTGACATCATTGTCCACCAGGTATTCCACCAAAATATCGATCGAATCCCCGATATTCGATTTAAGAATTTCGCCGGCCTTGCCTTTTTGTCGCGCCTCTTCCGGCTTCTGTTTTTTCGAGCCGATATCGGGCTTGTCCGATTTCATGCGCTCCGTACCCTACCCAAATTGCCGATGAATTTCATTTCAGCTCAATAGCACGCAATTCCAAGACTGTTTCCTCAATCGGCATCTCTGACAAACTGCATAAAAAAGCTAAAATAAAAATCGAGCCCGGACAGATTGCCGACGATTTCTAGGGTTCATTCTTTTGCTTTTGACGGCCCTTGGCCTTCCCTCAAAGGATAGCTTTTCTGTTTACTTCTGGAAACCGCCAGACTCCGTGGGGGAACGTCCTTCGTAATAGTGCTCCCGGCCCCAATAAGGCTTTCTTCTCCGATTTCCACGGGCGCTACGAATTGAACATCGGATCCTACGAAACAACGATCACGAATAATAGTTCGATGTTTCTTTTTTCCGTCGTAATTACATGTAATTGTCCCGCACCCTATATTTACGTTTCTTCCGATCTCGCTATCACCCAAATAAGTGAGATGTGACGCTTTTGAACCTTCGCCCATGCTGGTCTTTTTGACTTCGACAAAGTTTCCGACTCGGCATTTCCTCCCGATCATAGCTTCAGGTCTCAGGTGCGCCATCGGGCCGACTGATGTCTCATCCAGCACCGCAGCCTGATTCAGCCTGGATCCTTGCAAAATGTGCACTCGATCTCCTATTTTCGAATTCATTATGTAGACACCGGATTCGATAACGCATTCCTCTCCTATCTCGGTCGCCCCCATAATATTCACGCAAGGATGAATCACCGTATCACTGCCGATTTGCGCTAGGTCGTCAACATATACTGAGGCAGGATCCAACAGTGTCACGCCCGCGGCCATCAAATCCTGTCGCTTACGATTCCAAATGATTTGCGAGGCGTATGCTAATTCCGATCTGGTGTTTATGCCTGTCGCTTCGACTGGATTTTGCAGGAGGCAAGCATGAACAGGAATACTCTCTTTTCCTGCTTCTGCCACAATATCAGTAAGATAATATTCCCCCTGCCGCGTTTTCGGGCTGTATTCTGTCGACCAAACTATAGAGCAGATGCGCATTTACTAAATAAATGCCCGTATTTATTTCTTTCGCGCTTTTTTCCTCGGGATTTGCGTCCGCTTCTTCTACGATCCTGTCTATGGTCTGATTCTGATTTCTTATTATTCTGCCATAACCTTTCGGATCATCCAGGCCGGCAGTCATCACTGTGACACGACTTTCCTGCTGCTCATGATAAGACATGAAATTCTGTAGAGTTTCAGAACGGACCAGCGGAATGTCGCCGCATAAGATCAGAATATCTCCATTAAAATTTCTAAGGCGCCCGGCTGCGGACGCGACAGCGTGACCGGTGCCAAGCTGCGGCTCTTGTAAGCAAAATTCAATACCCTCGGAAGAGATTGATTCTTGAACTTTATCCGCCTGATGACCGACAATTACTACGATTCTTTCACATCCGAGCAGCCGAACGGCGTCAATAACGTATGAAATCATGGGCCGACCTGCAATACCATGCAGGACCTTGCACAGCTTGGATTTCATCCGCGTCCCCATCCCCGCTGCTAATATTAATGCGGCATATGGTCTCATGGTCAAATTAATTTTTCCGCAGAATTAGGCGTAGCCACATTATCCAGTTGTTAAGAAGGTGTCAAGCCCCCATTAGTCTTGTTGACATTCGTCATGGAGTCTGCTCACATAGCCTGAACGACCTTCTCATAAATTTCATCCGCCCAATGGGGGAGATTGCGATGTTGGACAGAGCGTTCAAAATAGCAGTCCTGGGCTCTGCTTCCATACCAAGCGATTCATTTGATGGAAGACAGGCTTACAGAGTGGGTCAACTAATTGCCATGGAAGGATGCGTACTGCTAACAGGGGGGTGCACAGGCTTGCCCCATGCGGCTGCAAATGGAGCCGCTTCAGCCGGGGGGCTCACGGTGGCGGTCTCCCCGGCAAAGAATCGCAAAGAGCATGAGTCGGTTTACAGATACCCATTGGACAGCTTTGTAATTCTATTCACAGGCATGGGAAGAAAGGGTCGTAACGTAATCCTGGTAAGAAGCGCGGATGCGTGTATTTTTCTCAGAGGGGGAATGGGAACCCTAAATGAATTCACTATAGCTTTCAACGATATGGGTACAGCTTCCGCGATAGGGGTGCTGACAGGCGCGGGAGGGGTGACTGATGAAATCCCGACGCTTGTATCTCTCGAGCCAAGAACCCCGCGTTCCCATCTGATAATGGATTCGGACCCTGAACGTCTTTTGGACAAAATTCTGCTTCATCTTCGAGACCGGCAATAGCCCACCGATCTTTGTCTCGGATAATTTTCAAGGAAATCCGTGATTTTCTAACAATCTTGGTATGATAAATATTGACCCTTATTGAAATATTTGATAATAGTGCAATATTATTTTTACAAAATTTTGCGCGCCCTTCTCAATAAATATGGAGACCTCATGACAAGCTTTTCTCCTGAGTTCCGACCGCTCCTGTCTTCGGCGTTAGACGGCGCTTTATCCGTCAGCGAGCTTAACGCAGACAACGAAGGCAAAGAGCTTTGTGGCGTTATTACTCGAACGCTCCCGGAAGTAATACCAGCTAAAGTAGCTGCCCATCATCCGGAGACCGGTCCTGTCTTCTTGTCGAAATTCTCCGATTCAAGCCGGCGCACGTTCATATTGGTTTTAGCATTTGTCGCTCTTTTCTTGGCCACGTCTCCTGCGACATCACAGATGACCGGCGATCTTGAGCTGGCCCTGAAAATGCAGAAAGCAGGAAAACTGACAGACGCCATTGAGGTCTATTCCGAAGTAATCAAAAAGAATCCGAAATCTGCTGAAGCATATAACTGGCGTGGAATAGCTTATGATGATCTCGGCCAAACGGACAAAGCGCTTCAGGACTTTAGTAAAGCTATCGAAATAAGCCCCAATTACGCCGACGCCCACAACAACCGCGGAGAAATCTACCGCAAGAAACAGATGAACCGGGAAGCCATTACCGACTACATGAGGGCGGTGCAACTCGAACCAAATTTTGCTGAAGCTCACTACAATTTGGGAATGGTAAATGAGCTTGAGAAGAGGTTCACTCCGGCGGCGACCGGTTACGAAAACTACTTGAAGCACAAACCGGATGCGCCTGACAAGAGCGAGATCGAAGCCAAGATCAAGACTCTTCGGCAGGCGGCCGCTGCTCAGCCACGACCCGGATCGCCGCCTGTAGCCCAGAAACCAGGAGAACCGACACCGGCTCAACCACAGGCCGCGCCAAGACCCGCGCCTCCCGGAACCGTCAAACCTCCTGCGCCTGCCAAGCCGGCACGCGCCAAGTGGAGTAGACCTTGGAATACCTGGTGTGCCGCAGATTTCACCGGACATGCTGATCGGCTTAATGGCCGGCATAGGAATATTAGGCGCGATCATCCCGATAGCGCTTTACTTATTTGTTTCTTTCATGCTGTTTCTCATCGCCAAGAAGACGAATACCAGCCTGCCGTGGCTGGCCTTTATACCCATTGCCAATATTGTCTTAATGTTAAATATAGCCGGGAAACCTCTCTGGTGGCTTCTCTTGTTGCTGGTCCCTCTTGCTAGTCCGCTTCTTGCCATTGTGGGCACGATGGATCCTACCGATGGGATTCTCGTGATGGTTTTGACGCTGATTTTGGTAATTATTCCAGTAATAGCCTGGCTGTTTATTAGTCTCGGAATCGCCCGTGCACGCGGCAAATCGGCTGTCTGGGGAGTCTTGCTGTTCTTGCCGTGCACCAATTTGATCGCTTTGGCTTATTTGGGGTTAAGCGATTGATCCTGAGTCCATGAAGGACCCCACCCTACCGTCTAACACATTTCCTTCGGGACCGAATGATTTCTCGGGAGCTTTTAATAAGCCCTCAAGAATTGGCAGGACTCAAGACCGCGGTCCGCGAAGAAGATCGAGTAAAATTTTATGCGCTCAAAAGGCTGGAACTGACTATCAGCCTCCAAAGACGAGATTTCTCACATTTCAACCAGTTGTCTCTCGCCGCTCTAAACCTTTCGTCCAATCCGGTCCTCGTCGGGATGAAACTCATGCATGGAGCGGACTCGGAAGACCCGGAAGACCGTGACGTTTCATTTTCGGGAGGTCGCGAAGAACTTGCGCCGGGAGTGTGGCAGGATCTCAAGTTCCCTATTGAATGCTTCGGCGTTTATGGGGCCCCTGCCGGTTGGAGCGACATTCGCGAAATCCGACTCATCTTTACGTACGAGCGCGGCCATACGGGACCGAAAAAAATTGAAATAGCCTTACGATCATTGCACGGCGAATTTCGACATGTGCCGCCAGGCCCCAGATTAACCCAAGAAGGCCTGGCGTCGTTGCTGAACGTGGATGTTGATACCGCCTTGGCTCAGCCTTTTCCGTCGCATAATTGGGACGATTCGGGCTTCCTAATTCCGGCGCCCCACCAATATCCGCGCGAAACTGCCGATGAAATCCTAGCCGGAAAGATCATGGGCCAAAAAGTCGGAAATCCGATCCGATGGGACGTCAATCCGTTGGGCGAACTGGAATGGACCCACTTTTTGCATCGCCACCATTTTCTGAAAGAGATTCTAGACAGCGCTCTCCGGTTCAGGAAACGAATACTACGCTGAAGCGCTTGATCGCATCATAGCAGGTTGGATCCGTGATAACCCCGCGCCTCTAGCATCCAACGGGGGGGCCGGTCCGTCCTGGGAGACCCTATCTGTTGCCTGGAGATTGAGAGAATGGCTTTGGGTTCGAGCCATAGCATGGAATTACAGCTCATTCAGCCGGGAGACCCGCGTTTTGATGCTACGGTCCATCTGGGAGCATGCCCGGAGTTTGATGGACCACAAAGGCCATCCCAACAACTGGATCATAGTCGAGTCAGCCGCTTTGGCTCTGGCCGGGATCTGCTTTCCGGAATTTCGTGAAGCCGGGGCGTGGTTTGAGACAGGCGTCCAAAGACTTCGAACCGAGTTCAACAGGCAGTTTTTCCGCGACCGCGTGCATTTTGAAATTTCGCCTATGTACCACGCGATATGTTTGCACGCTCTGATAGAAGTCAAAGACGCGGCAGCGGCCCGGGAGATTGATTTGCCGGAAGAATTTGATGAGCCTCTGGAGAAATGCGCCGAGTATCTGCTCGCGCTTTGTCGACCCAATTTCACCTGGCCTTCGATCAATGATTCGGGTCCTGTTGATCTGCGATTACTCAGCCCTGATGAGAAAGGCGGGAGAGGTATTTGACCGTGATGATTTTGCATGGATCGGGACAAAAGGGTTAACTGGGGAACCGCCGGACCGGACGTTTCACATGTTTCCTGATGCCGGAATTGCCGCAATGCGATCAAGTTGGGGCAGAGACGCAAATTTCCTGGTATTCAGGGCCGGTCCGCCCGGGGCCGCGCATGTTCATGAAGACTCATTGGCTCTGGACGTGGTCGCGTTGGGAGAACCCAGACTAGTCGATCCAGGGATCACGAAGTACGCGCCGGATGTTTTGACGGATTATTACAGGTCTGCCGGCGCCCATAACCAGTTGCTTATAGATGGGCACGGCCCTGACCGCGCTGGAATCGACTGGGACAAGAAAATCGCGTCTGCCGGGCAGGATTTTGCTTCATGGTCTAATGATTCGCTGAAAGTGGTAAGTGGGGTTTATCGAGGCGCATGGGAAGGGACCGACGAAGAATTCGCACATGAGAGAACGATCGTTTTCATCAATGATGAATACTGGCTTGTTAAGGATGCAGTGACAGGATCGGGCGAACACGAGATAAGCGCGTGTTGGCAATTTTTTCCGGGGAGAGTCGAAACGGATATCAAAACCCTGGCCTCGCGTTATGTGGACGCAAGGGGCGCCTGCTTTGAACTCATCCCTTTGCAGGGCGAAACCTCTGTGGAAGTTGAGGTATTCACTGGCTCACTGCATCCTCCGCGTGGATGGGTCTCGGTCAGCGGGGCAGACCAGCCCGCCGCCAGATGCGTATACACTATTCGAGCGACATTGCCCACTTGCCTGATATGGCTGCTGTTACCGTTTTCCGGAAGGCAGGGGTCGAGGGTTAAAGCCTCCCGCCAGGAAGTAAAAGGCGGGATTGAAGTCGAAATTGTTTTTCCTGAGGGTTACAAGGACATCATTCGTTTCGACGAGGAAATGGCGTCGACCGAGGATAGGGATCAAATTTGACCGCGCGACTCATGTACAGTCGTGACTTGCCATGCCTTTTTCGATTTGGCGTACTGAGGCCAACCATCATGAACTTGGGTGCCACTGCTTCGAGACTTGCCCTCATGCAGTGCGAACTCACAGAATTGCCGGAACACAGACCTCGCTGGACCAGCCAGCAGTGACACCGCTTTGGCGTGAATTGCCCGGAGTGACCATTGTACAAATTATTGTATCCCGCCCAGGCCCCATCCGATACCCAGGATCGAAATTCCGGTCAAAATCAACCCGCAGCAGACAAGGAGAGGAAGGAACACGGCAGTCAAAGCCCGAGCAGTCGTGATACCGTGAACCTCTCGGAGGCCGATGGTTATCAGGTATATTTGCCACACGGCGGCCACAGCGCCCCCGACCACCGGGACCGCGCTGAAGAGGTCCGGGCCAGACGAATAACAAACAACTCTGAATGTAGCCTCAAAATCTCTTTTCGCGGCCGCAACCAAGAAAAGTGAGATGTGGAGCACGAACGCGGAAACGACTACATGCAGGAATACGAACATCGGAACGAGCACGCCCAGGATTATAATCCAGAAGCCGGATAGCTTCGTCGCGCCCAACAAGGAATGATCCAGAGAAAAGGCCCACGCGTAACTCACCAGCGAGCCGAACGTTTCGACTATCAACGCATAAAGTAGCGGAGTGACGAATCCCCCCTCAATAGGCAATTTGGAAAAGAACTCTTGTGGTGTAAAGAGGCTCGATTTAAGGGTCTGCAACAGACCGTCCATCAAACCGAGATTGTCCTGATCCTCCCACGGGCAATAGCGATCTTGACTGATCGGCGGATCTTCCGGCGAATGGAATTCCATTGAGGCGCCTTCAGAAGGCTTGTCCAGGTCATGACCGCAAAAAGAGCAGTACTTCTGCCCTTCCTCACGATCCAGAGTTCTACCACATCGAGGGCAAGTCACCACATCCTCCTTTCCGGACCGAAATTACAAACCAACATTACAAAATCAAATGGTTCTTCGCATGCGCCAGATCATGTGGTCCGCTATCCAATCCTCTCGGGCTACTTCAGAGACCTGCGCCACACGATCAGAACCGTCAGGACAATGAATTCCTATGACTTCACCTCGTGCGGATTCTTTGACATATCGCCGAAGAATACTTCCGATGAGGGGTTCTTCCTGTGGTTCCGGTTCTCCTAAAGCCAGTATGACAGGGCCCGGAAAATCGTTTCGGGGTAAACAGTGTCGCGCCGCCGGCCAAATCAGTAATTCGATTGTTCTCGTCTTCGTTTCGGCCAACCACAATCTTTAAACCAGGCCGAAGCCGGATGTGCCTCCCCATCCGGAGTAGCTTTGAGATCGGATTTTGAAACATCCACGCGGTCGTCCAGCAGGTCCCGGAGCCGTCCGGCAAATCCGGGATCCGTCAGTAAGCAGCCACCCGCGGGCGCGGAATAGCCTGTGAGTCCCCATTCGTGTCGCCAACGCCAATTGGGTCTTTCTGCTACGGCCCGTGACAGCCAGGAGCTGCTCCCGATCCACCAGTCCCTCAGTTTCGGCAATCGTGGCCGGGAGGACCTTGGCGGAAAGGGGGCGCAGAATAATGCCTTCACACCTGGAGCGTTTATCGATCAGCCGCATGGTATGCTTCCGCTGGGACATGGGCCTTTGACCCGCCACTTCGCCTGTTACAATGAAAGAGGCTCCCATCTCTTCCATCAGCTGTTTTGCCTTAATAAATGTATAAATTCGGCAGTCTATACACGGATTCAGGTTTTTCCCCAGGCCATAGCGGGGATTCCTTATTATGTCGACGAAGTCATCCCCCTTCGGCATCAGTATCAGAGGAACATCCAGGTTTTTCGCCAATACCTGCACCGGCGAGTCTTTACCGGTCGGGTCAAGAGAGGAAAAAAACGAAGGAAAGTGCAAAGCCGTTACGTCGATACCTTGACGTTTCACCAGGTGTATCGCAAGCGCCGAGTCCAGTCCCCCGGACAGCAAAGCCAGAGCCGACACCCGTCTAGAATACATCGGCTGAGAAGACAAATATTTCGGCATCTTTCTCTTTCCAGGCATCCATATGCAGACCGGCCTTTCGGCAAGTTTCCCGGAGAAACGTAATGCGGTCCCAATTCCTTTCAGTGGCCACTTGAGGAAGCAGCAGGCCCGACGAGTAGCCTTTCCGAATAAAGATTCCGTGTCGGCCGACTTCGATCTCTTCCGGATTGTCGATCTTCTGCAATGGTGTCAGCGCTGATATTTCCAGGGTCACGTAAGGCAGCTCGTCCTCAGTCAAGGGGCGAAAACGAGGATCACGGAATGCCGCGGCTTGGGCCATTTCCTCAACAGTCTTATATAAAGGGGTGTCGCCTTCCAGTGACCCGATGCAGCCTCGAAGCATCCCTTTCTTGTACAGGCAGACAAATGCCCCCCTGCCCTCCTTGAGCTTCTCGCTGGATGGCGAAATCTCCGGAATGGATTGGCCTCGGCACCTATGTTCAATAACAGTTCGAGCAATCTGATGAAGCTCGGTTCTCTCTTCTTCGCTGAGCCCGAGATCTACCCCCACATTTTCCTTTTTTGGTGACATGTGATCTCTCCTGGCTGTGCGCCACGAAACGGGAAACTTGCTGGTCCAACGCCTCAAGGAAACATAGGCAGAGCGGTGAGCCCCGTGGTTTCTTCGAGTCCCAGCATCAGATTCATGTTCTGAACAGCTTGTCCGGACGCTCCTTTAACCAGATTGTCTATCGCGACACACGTTACCACCCATTGCGTGCGCTCATCGACATCCACGGAGATATGGAGCTGGTTGGAACCACGAACCCTCGCGGTATCGGGATATACTCCCGCAGGAAGAATACGAATGAAAGGCTCGCCTCGGTAAAATTCCGTAAACAAATCTCTGAGATCCTTTGACGAGACTTGCGACCGCAACGGAAGATAAATAGTGCTCACCATACCCCGACTCGCAGGTATAAGATGAGGAGTAAATCGCACTTTGATGGTTTGACCTGCGAGATTCGACAGCTCTTGTTCCATTTCGGGTATGTGCCGATGTCCGATGACTCCGTACGGCCTAAAACCTTCAGCAGTCTCGCAAAAACTTGTGTTGAGCTTGGCCCCTCGCCCTGCGCCTGAAACACCGGATTTCGAATCCGCTACGGGGCAGGACGTATCAACCTGGGAACTCTTCAGAAATGGCGCGACACCGAGTATCACGGTGGTAGGGTAGCATCCCGGGTTCGCAACCACGTCCGCGCCCCGCAGCGCCTCCCTATGAATTTCGGGAATACCGTAGACGACCCTTTCCAACAACTCGGGGTCTTTATGTTTGCCGTACCATTTGGCGTAAACATTCGGGTCGTAGAGCCTCAAGTCCGCGGACAGATCCACAACTTTGACCCCCGCCTCGAGCAACGGTCTCACGACTCCCGCCGATTCCCCATGCGGCAGCGCCAGAAAGGCCACGTCGGCCCTCATGTTAGATTTGATTTGTTCAAGAGTGGATAATCGGAAATCATTATCTCCATAGATGAATGGAAAAACCTCACCGGCCATCTTTCCGGACCAACTTTGAGAACTACCGCCGACAATTTGGACCTCGGGATGTTGTGAGAGTATTCGTACAAGCTCGATACCGGTATATCCTGTGGCTCCGAAGACCAGCGCTTGAATCATTTCATGTTTCCTATGGGGGTATGAGGGGCAAGTCCTTTACACAGACGAGTCATAAAGTCGCGATTTGCAAAGAGCGCGTTGTCCCATTATGTGTCCAGGCGATAATTTGGCGCCTCTTTGGTTATTACTACTCCGTGTACGTGGGATTCCTTAAGTCCGGCTTGGGTGATTCGCATGAAGCGGGCCTTCTGCTTTAGCTCATCTAAATTCTTGGCTCCAAGGTAACCCATACCGGCTTTGATGCCTCCGATAAGTTGATTCAATGAATGCGCGACCGGGCCTTTGGCAGGCACCATGCCAACTATGCCTTCGGGCACCAGCTTGTTTTCCGCTACGCCTTCGTGCTGCGCATACCGGTCCCTGCTACCTTCCTTCATAGCCTCCAGAGATCCCATACCACGATAGGACTTATAGGATCGGCCTTGGTACAGCACTACTTCGCCGGGACTTTCATCTGTGCCGGCCAAGAGACTGCCGATCATCACACAGTGCGCTCCTGCGGCAAGAGCTTTCGTGACATCCCCGGAAAACTTGATTCCGCCATCGGCTATAATCGGAACGCCGAGGCGCCCGGCAGCGCGTGCGCAATCCAGGATCGCGCTTATCTGAGGCACACCGACCCCCGCTACCACGCGAGTGGTGCAGATAGACCCCGGGCCTACACCCACCTTCACACCGTCCGCTCCTGCTTTCACCAGATCTTCAACCCCAGCATCGGTCGCCACATTTCCGGCGATCACTTGCAGTTCCGGGAATTTAGCCTTGATAGCCCGAACCGTTTCTATGACATTCTTGGAGTGACCGTGGGATGTATCGACTACTATGACATCAACGCCTTTCTTGACAAGCGCGGCGACCCTCTCCTCGCGATCCGGTCCAACCCCGACACCAGCCCCAACCCTTAGGCGTCCGAAGTCGTCTTTAGTGGAATCCGGAAACATTATAGCTTTTTGTATGTCCTTGATGGTGATCAGACCCCGAAGCTTGTTATCCTGGTCAACCACAAGAAGTTTCTCTATCCGATGTTTGTGGAGCAGGGCTTTGGATTCTTCGATTCCGATCTTCTCATCCACTGTGACAAGGTTGTCTCGCGTCATCACCTCTTCAACTTTTATATCCATGTTCTCGATGAATCGTAGGTCCCGATTCGTCAATATACCTTTCAAATAACCATTTACCGTGACCGGCACACCGGAAATATGGTACCGGCTCATGATCGCCAGGGCGTCCGAGATTTTCTCTTCCGGCCCTATTGTGATAGGATCCACTATCATTCCGGATTCAGAGCGCTTCACACGATCTACTTCTCTGGCCTGTTCCCTGATACCGAGATTGCGGTGAACGATTCCGATCCCGCCTTGTCTTGCCAAACTGATAGCCATTTCGGATGTTGTGACGGTATCCATAGCCGCGCTGACCAACGGCATGTTCAAGGAAATGTTTCTCGTCAGTTTGGTGCTCACGTCAACCTCGGCCGGGAGAACTTCAGAGTAGCACGGGACCAGGAGCACGTCATCAAAAGTCAAAGATTCCTTCAAATCCATCCAACCGTCTCCATTTCAAAGTAATGCTCGTCCAAATCCAAATTTCTTATTGCACCGCAGGCGCAAATTGTAAAAGGCGGGTCCGATCGGCGATCCTGCTCACGGAAACCATGGCTGATTCCAGGAATACGTCCAAAAGTCCGCCCCACTTTTTCTTGGGATAAACCAACTCCGGTTCGGTTTTGATGCCGCCCATCTCCGCCGCAATTTTGACAGCATCGTAAAAGTTGCCGATAGTGTCTACCAGTCCCATTTCTTTAGCTTTTTCGCCGGTAAAAAATTGACCGTCGGCAATGGAACGAAGTTTTTCGATATCGATTTTGTCTTTACGACCCGCCGCCACATCTCCGATGAACTGCTCGTGAATGTTCTCCGCAAACGTTTCCAGAATATTTCTTTCCTCTCCCGTCAGCGGCCTGAAACCGGCGCCGATGTCCTTGAATTTACCCGCCTTTATCACATTCACGTTTACGCCTATTTTTTCAATAACTTTGTGTATTTCCGGGAGCATCATGATCACGCCTATGCTGCCGGTTATAGTCCCGGCCGAACATACAATTTTATCAGAATTGCTCGCGATGTAATAGGCTGCGGATGCCCCTACAGTTTCCATAGAGCTTACGACCGGTTTTTTCTTCCGCACTTTCCCTATTTCTCTGTAAATTTCTTGAGCGGGCGCCACCGTGCCTCCGGGGGAATTGATGCGGAGCACAATAGCTTTTACGGACGATTTCTTTCTGAATTTCCTCAGTTGCTTGAGGATTTCATCCGAACTAGTGATAGTGCCCTCGATCGGCACCACTGCGACATTGTTTCCGTAGCCCAAGAGATCTGTCCAGGCAGAAGTTTCTTTGTCCGTTTCCAAAATCATGGACGCGGTGACCGCTATTACTATGAAAGCCACTACCAGAAAGGCTATGAACAGGATCGCCTTGCCGGTCCTGGTTTTTTTCATCGCCATTTCCCCCTGTCGTAATTATGCTTTGATATTAATTAATTGTCTTACATACCCCGCGAATTCCGAAACCTTAACAGAATTTTCTCGTACCCGCAAGATTCGGCCGCCGTACTACTCCCGGATGGGATCAAAGGCAAGGCGGATCAGCCCAAGGATACGTTCCTTAAGCCTAGACTGCCTCGCAAATTGTCCACATCACCCTCGCCGGTCAGTTTCAGGAAAGCCTTTTCAAGGTTTCCCCCCGTCCGGGAAATGGAATTCTTTATGTTCATCGGAGTATCCGAGGCTATTTTCTTTCCTTTGTGAATAATTGTTATCATCGTACATATTTCTTCCGCCACCGCCAGCGTGTGCGTCGAAAGAAATACCGCCATACCTCGGGTCCTGGCCATCTCCGTGAACAGGTCCTTGACCAGCCGAACGCCTCGCGGGTCCAGGCCCACCATCGGCTCGTCTATGATGAATATCTTGGGTTGATGAAGCAGGGCCGAGCTGATTATCAGACGCTGTTTCATGCCGTGCGAATACCCCTCAATCAGCTCGTCTTTCCAGTCCATCAGTTCGAAAATGTCCAAGAAATACATCCCGTGTCTTCTCAGGTCCTCTGACGGGACCCCATAGATACCTGCAATGAATTCAAGAAACTCCCAACCGGTGAGTTTTTCGTACAAATAGGGTCTGTCCGGAACGAAACCGATTACCGCCTTTGCGCGTTCAGGCTCGGCGGCGAGATCGTGGCCGTCAAGAACGATGACGCCGGTATCGGGTTTCATCAGTCCGGCCAACATCCTAATGGTAGTAGTCTTGCCCGCGCCGTTAGGCCCGAGAAAACCCATTATTTCCCCTGGAGGGACGTGTAAATCAATATGGTCCACAGCCACTGTTTTAGCGAATTCTTTGGACAGGTTTTCCACACGAATCATACTTTTGCTCCGCTTCGACTCGCCAATTATTTAATTTACCTCAAGAACTTTCAGTTTTAATTGGCCCATGAAAGATATCAGGTTCAGATGCTTGTCTACATCTCCGTAAAGGAGCGCAATGTGCGTGGGGTCTATGGGCATCATTCCCATGAGCGGGTCCCCGGTGAACCAGCGATCTCCCGCCCAGTAAGTCACCCATGCATGATAATAGAAGCCGTCAACCGAATAAACCAACCCAACAGCGATCTGCGCGGGAAGCCCCACAGCCCGGGCCAAAGATACCGCCAGGACCGCGTGTTCGTTGCAATCCCCTTGCTTGTTCGCCAAAACCGAGACCGCATCGGGAACGGCCGGCGTTGGGACCTTCTTCAGGTTATCATGCACCCAGTTATTGATGAGCCGCGCCGCCCGGATCGGATCTTTCTCGTTCCCGACAATCTGTTGCGCTTGCCGCTTGACCAGTGGATCATCTGAGCGAATAAATCTTGACGACATGAGGAGCGGCTGCCTCTTCGGGTCGTCACAGGGAAGACTGTACGTGGCCGTAGGAATGGTCTCCTTCGTCAAGACAAGTTCGGAATTCTTGAAGGTCTGCCTGAAGCCGTCGCTTGGAATGACCGCCTGTCGATCGCCCTGGATTGCAAGCCGCAACAGGCGGAGATCCCTTGAGTGGGGGATGGAACCCTCCAGTGGGACCGATGTAAGAGAAGACAAATCGGGAAGACCTCGAAAGGCTTTCATTTCCTTTGCGATCTCATTTTTGTCCGAGCGGACAACCGTAATGTCCATAGGCATCCGCCCTTTTAAAAGACGGCCCTGATCATCCACCCACATAACCAGGTCCAAAGTGCGGAAGGTTGCTCGCACACGCCAAGCCTCCACTTTTTTGGCGGCTATTTCCAGTTCCGCTTTTTCCAGAACTTTGATCACCGCATCCCATTTGTTCCCGTCCAAAGGATCGAAAACCGGAATGTTGAATTCGTCTCCTATTTGAAGTCCGGTTAACGGTACGGGCAGTCCTAGCGATCTCGATATCCTGGGAGATTCCGACAACTTCATGCGCTTCGACCCTCCACCCCCGGACTTGGGCATCTCCAGGACCAGGTCGCGGCCCTCCATCTTGCCTTTCTGTTCAAAAGACATGACTCCGGAAGAGATCTTGAGCTGAAAATCGATCAAGCGGAAATTTTCATCAACAGTGGAGTGGCTAAGAACGCGTACCGGCTTCACCTGACCTTGTAGGTTTAAAGAAATGTTCAGCTCATCGCGTAGTTTCCAATCAGCGCCGCTCTTAAACTGCCTTGAACGTCCAAAACCGGAATAAGCCCCACCGATCCGTATCAGAAACCAATCATCCGATTCCACCGCGGCGATATTCAGGTTTTCGCTGATGGCCTGAGCGCCGGGAAAATATTGGTCTTTGACGAGCAGGCCCAGCAGTACGAGCCATATCAACACTGATACGGCTGTTACGGCAGGTCTAAAACGTGTTGTAGATCGTGAGACGGACGAAAATATCAATCTTGTTAACTTCCGGAAAAGCGCCGCTTGCAGATTTCGAGTAGCTCTTGATTGTTTTGCAGCGCTATTTCAGCATGAGACTCCGCGAGGCCGGCGCCTATGAGCACCTGTAACGCCCTGGCGCGGGTTATCAGGTTGTCGGGAGTATGGCTATCCGTATTGATCACCAGCTTTGCGCCCGTTTGCAGGGCTGTTTTTGCAACATGCCCATTCGTTAACGAATGACCATGCCTGGCGGTGATTTCCAGGCGCACTCCTTTTTGGGCCGCGAGCCGTGCTTCAGAATCGTTTATGAAGCCGGGGTGGGCAAGTATGTCAGCTCCCGATTCTATCGCCGCCAGATTCGTTCCGGCAGCCACCGGTTCCACCGGGGACTCGCCGTGAACCACGACTAGGATCGCTCCTAGCTTTCTTGCCTCCTCCACCAGTTCCGGGATCTGCCGAGGCGGGGCGTGAGTGATCTCGATTCCGGGAATGACAAAGGTATTTTGAAAACGGTTCAGGGCGCCCGCGACTTTTAGAATGGCCCTCAACACCATTTCCAAATTTGAGCTATCGGCATGATCCGCAAGCCCTATTGCGCGATAGCCGATGTTTTCGGCCCTGCGCACCAGTTCGCTGGGCACCAGGACACCGTCACTCAATAAGGTGTGGGTGTGAAAATCAATCACGATTCACCTCGCAAGTCTCAACATACACGTTCCCGGCTTAAACGCCAAGAGGGTTCCCGCTACAGTCTTGATGCGATTTCATGGCAAAGTGGAAGAACCCTCTTAGAAAAATCTATTTCCTCATCTGAGGTTTTATTCTAATATGGGTATCGGAGCCGCCTGATTAAATTCATTCCGGACCGGCGGCAGGTCGGTCCAATGCCATCGGCCAACCTGACGATCTTGCGAGGTTGCGCATTTTTGTTGTTCATTCAGGTCGAGGCTACTCTCGGGGCGCAGCCGCCCCAGTTGCAGAATCCGTTAGTCCGAAATCGGTGAACTTATGGAGAAAAAAGAGGCTCGCGTAAAATGCAGCGGCTGCGGAACGCATTACAAGCTAAAGTTTCCGGTAAGTGACAAACCGGTACGTTTCCAGTGCAAGAAGTGCGGCAAAGTGTTGTCTCTTCGCGTCAAGCCGCCTGCTCAAACCGCGCCGGTCCAGCCCTCTGGCCCAGAACCGGCCCCCCAGCTGATGCCTGAACTGGAATCAACTCAATTGCCTGATTGGCAGGACTTTGATGAAGCGCCCGCCAAGGGGGACTTGGACCAAACAAAGGCAGCGGAAGCGACCCCCACTGCGTCACAATCTGTAACTCCGGAGGATCGGCGCTGGTTGGTGCTGTCGGATGAGGAGGTTAAGGGTCCGTTCAACAATGATGAAATTGCCGACATGATAAAGACCCGCTTCATCAACTCCGAGACTTCGCTGAGGATGGGACAACGCCCCTGGATCAAGGCGGCTCAAGTGCCGGACTTCAGGGATTTTTTTCCCGAAAGCCAAGCGAGTCCAGGAGAATCTGCTCAAGATCGCTCGGCCTCCTCTAAATCGAAAAGAGGCGCACATCCGAAAGAAGCTACTGGGAGCGTTAAGGAGCAATTGCTCCAGGCTATTCCTTATCCGATTGGCGGAGGGAATTGGCAGCCTTTGGCCATTTTTGCAGGGATTGCGTTCGCTCTCTCGGCCGTTCTTGCTTTTGATTTCCTGATTGGTTTGCCATTGTCAATAATTGGATGGATACTACTTTATGGGTATCTGGCCGATCTCATGAAGACCAGCGAGCAATCGTCGGAAAATCCGCCGCCACCGATAGATTTCTCGAGGATCCGAGAAATGATTGGGCCGGGAGTGAAAGTATTTTCTGTGCTGGCGGCTTATTCTTTGGTCCCTGTGTCGATATCGCTGCTATTTATGATAGCTTTTTTCTTGAACGGCATGGAAATACTCGGTTACGTTTTCTTACTCTTCACGCTAGTAATTTATGGCGTTTCCTTGTTACTGGCATCAGCCGGCCTCATAATTTTGGGACAATCGCAACACCTTGGAGAGGCTCTAAACCCATCCAAAATAATTGCTATGGCGCTAAGCGGCAAGTCTTACACGAGGTTGGCTTCGGCATCGATCCCAATTGGATTGATTTGTATGTTGGCCGTCTTGGCTGCGGTTTTTATAGTTGACCTTCTTCCCCTGGGGTTCTTGTTTGCCGCGTTAGTTATGGGATTAGTCTTGTCTTATGGCCATTTTATATGGTTTCACTTGCTTGGCGAATATTCGAAAGAGAACAGCGCCGTAACGCGGCAAGTTCCTGCCCCGGCGTCAGGTTGATAAGGCGGTTTTCTGATGAATGAGGTTTTCCGTGAAAAGCTCCGACCGATCCGATTCTTTCTGATAATACTGCTGAGCGGCGTATTATTGAATTCCACAAGCGCAGCATTTGAAGTGCGGGACGCAATTTCGGCCCTCGTCGACTCCCCTGATTTTAAGGGGAAGGAACCGATCCAAAAACTCCTCCAGGCAGCGGAACTGGTTCGAGAGAAAAAGCTTCAAGATCGCGAAATGGCATTTGCTGTTTTGGATTGGGGCGATCAGTACGTCCGGGAACCATCCGATCCCCTTGATAGATTAAAGAGATGGTCGCAGCTGAGTCATGATGAAAAACTAGGCCAGTTAAAAATTCCTCGAGAATTTCTTAATCGAATTCTGCTCGCTGAATATCTTGTCAAAAAGACACCATATGTCACATCTGCACCTCAAGAAAAATTGGAGATCTTGCACAAACTTGCCCAACAGAAACTTGTGGACTGGGCGGTGTCATTGGCGTACGCCCGACTTTATGCCGGAGCGATAGTCACCGGAGCCAAAAGCTATAAGACGATTTCACCGATAGAAGCCTTGGATGCTTTGAAAGACCTCGAGGATCAGGGGCTGGTTGGATTACATTTTAAGACGCCGACCGAAGCGCTTTTGGCAGCCGAAGCCTTGGCCATGGATTCCGATTATATGAACGGCTTGCCTTACGATCGCTTGGTCAAGCTGAGGGAACTGGAGCGCAAAAGACTAATCAGTAATCTCACAAGAAAGGAATTGGAACGGCTACCGGCCTGGAGACTTCTTGCGGCAGATCCATCTTTTATGCAATCAGACGCTGCTTCAAAAAGAGAACGGCTGTCAAAGCTGAGAGACCAGGAATTAATTTCGTCATCCAGTTTCTCGGATTTAACAGCCATCTTTCGTCCTATCAGCGTGGCTTCCCCTGCCCAGGCAAGGCCAATTCCAGTCCCTCAGAAGATTCAACCTCCGGCCCAACAGGAGGATGCTACAAATAGGGTCCCAAATGGTGAATCATGATTAGGTAATTGTCAGGGGAACCCTTTAAGGTTTTAGATGAGCCGAAATGCGCAATTTACTGAAGGCGCCTGATAACGATTCACATCCCGGTTCTTGAAAGCTTGCGTTATTTGATGATAAGTATCGGTTTTGTCTCTAAAACCACAGGAGAGGAAATCTTATCGTGTGCGGGATAGCTGGTTTCATAAGTAACAATAAGTGGAAAGAAACCACTGATCTATCGTGGCTGGATACCGTTCTACAGAAGTTTGAAGCCGCCTCGGCGTCTAATAGATGGGAAGACTTTGGCCCGCCTCTGAAGGACCTGGTCGACAAATTCGACCATCTTATGTCTTTCGGAACGCACATCGAACTCGTCAAGCGATCCGAAGCGCTGGCGAAAATGGACCGTTTGGCCGATCTTCTTACCACCGTGTCGGCCAGACTGATTGATTTCATAGCTGAAAGCGGTCGGTCAGATTTTCTTGAGTTTCTCGCCGAAAATATCAGAGATTGTACGTGGCAAATAAAGGAAGAAGCGCTTCGCAACGTTGACAGGACCGTACAGCTTCTCCCGGATTCGACATCCTCTTCCGATTTTAACCGTTCCGAGCACTTTGTAGCGTGGTCCATTGAGCAGGCCCTGGAAAACATCGACCGATTGGAGGTCAGGGGTCGAGATTCCGCAGGTATATCGATCCTGTGCTCGGTGTCGAAGGACGCCAATCTTGCCTTATTGGACGAGCAGCCCATTAAGGATGGCGCTCCGGAAGTCGTTGAAAAGCGTATTCATCGAACCGAGTCCCCCGACGGATCGCAAATTTTCGCCTTCGTCTATAAAACCGCCAACCTCGTCGGCCGACTGGGGGACAACACCGCAGGGCTGCGCGCGGCGGTGCGTCAGGACGCCCAGCTCTGGCATGTCGCTCGGGCAATAGATCAGATCAATATAATCGCTCACACGCGCTGGGCCTCCAATGGCATTATCAGCCTTGCTAACAGCCATCCGGCCGACGGCTCGCTTTACGGTGAAGAACATGCCTCCACCATGAATGATAGGGAAGCCCAATTTGTTCTCAATGGCGATGTAGACAATTATAACCGGCTCGTGAAAGAGTTTGTGCACGGACAAGGATGTAGCATCGACCCTGCCGTAACTACCGACGCTAAGATCCTCCCATTACTTTATCGCCTCGGAACAGACCCGTCCAGCACGCCTGAAGACAGGTTCGCCGACTTGATGAATAAGTGCGAAGGCTCTTTGGCAATTGTGATGCAACATCCTCTTTACCCGCGGGCCTTGTATCTTGGACAAAAAGGGAGCGGCCAAAGCCTATTTATAGGCAAGATTCACGATGGCGCTATCGTGGCGTCCGAAGTCTATGGATTGGCCGCCAGGACCCGGCAGTCCTATGCGCTTGTCGGGACCGAAAGGGGTGGAACACAGGTAACAATCCGTATGTCCAACCCTACCCCCGAAATGATGACGGGCCGATTTCTCAAAGACAGCGGACCATTCGAGCTCAAGCCGGAGCCCATTTATATTCATTCCCGCGACATCTTCCGAGGCTCTTACGATTATTATTTTGAGAAGGAAATACATGAAGCGCCGTCGAGTGTGCGCAAGACAATCCGGGGTAAATATCGAAAAATAGGACCGACCATTGAGTTTTCGGCCGAGGGCGCCGGAGCTTTTGATGGTCTTTTGAAACGCTTGAGAGATCCGAACCTACCTCCTATCCGTCGAATAATGTGTATCGGCCAGGGAACAGCATCGGTTGCCGCGATGGGAGCGGCTTATCTGATCGAACGGGCCCTTTCGCGAACGCGTATAAAAGTTGAATGGTCCAAAGCGTCTGAAATGTCCGGATTTCTTTCGGATGAAACGCTGGATGACATGTTGCTTATCGCCATCTCTCAGAGCGGCACGACTACCGACACCAATCGCACAGTAGATGTGGCGGGATCCCAGGGGGCATGGATACATGCTATTGTGAACCGACGCAACTCCCCGCTCGTAAGTAAATCCAATTCTTTTTTCTACACGAGTGACGGCCGCGATGTCGAAATGGCCGTAGCGTCCACTAAAGCATTTTATTCGCAAATAGCCGCGGCAAAATTGACAGCCATGCTCTTGTCTCGAGAATTCGATTCCCTGACGTCAGGACGAGATATTTGAGGAGATCCAGGAACTGGAATTACTTGCTGATAAGATTGAGTCTGTGCTCAATCTGAAAGAAATTCTGAAACAATGCGCTGAAAAATATGGACCCGGTAGCCGAAATTGGGCCGTGGTCGGGAATGGCCCCAATAAGGTCGCAGCCGATGAAATCCGTATTAAACTAAGTGAGCTGTGCTATAAATCGATCCCGTGTGATTTCACTGAAGATAAGAAGCATATCGATCTTTCTACCGAGCCTCTGACGATTGTTGTCGCCAATGATCTCGCGGAGCAATTGGTACAAGATACCGCAAAAGAGGTAGCCATCTTTAAAGCTCATAACGGCAAACCTCTTGTGTTCTGCGCACGCGGAGAGAAGCGCTTTTACGATTACGCGGAGATGTTTATCGAATTGCCTACCATAGGCGGAGGCCTCGGCTTTGTGTTGGCCACGGTGGCGGGGCACCTTTGGGGATTTTATGCGGCAAAAGCTATCGATTCGCGAGCCGATGAGTTACGAAAAATACGCTCGCTTCTGGCGCAGGGTTTGGAAGATCAGACGCTTTTGAATTCGGCAGCGCTTATTTCCCGATTGCAGGCGGCGCTCAACCTGATAGCTCAAGGTGAAATGAATGCAGCGTCTGCCTGCCTCCACAGTGGCCTCGCTATCGCTGTACATGTCCCAACTCGATGGGAGCTCGAACGGCAGAGATCTAGAAAGAGAAGAATTGGAAAAAGGTATCGCCATACTCAACAAGGCGATAGAAGAAATGACTCGGCCCATTGATACCATTCGCCATCAGGCCAAAACTGTCACTGTGGGTATCAGCAGACCGCAGGAGATCCTGCCGGCCGTTTTGCTTGTGGCGTTGGGCAAACTTTCCGTTTCACTGGAACAAATCAAAGAACAGGATCGGCGAATCTTGCGCGCCGTTTCCCCGCTCATTTCCGGTGTGCCCGGCGGTCTCTATTATCAAATAGTCCAAACGGTGGACGGTGTCCCAGTGGTCATGGCCGGCGACACTCATTGGATCCAGGTGACCGAGAGATTCGGATCGTGCGTCGGAAAAGAGTCACGCTATGACCGGCCGCGACCTGCCGGCGGAAGCAAACGCACTGTCTTGCGGCTCGAGAAAACGATTTGGACTTCGGGCAAGAACGGAGCGGAGAACCTGGTCATACTTCCAACATTTGGTGAAGATAAGGCGGAAGCCCTCGGAATATTGCTGTTCCATCTCAATTTTGCGCCTCAAGCCTCGGTCCAACAGAAGTTGGGAATTTTGCGAGGTTTAGGTAATAGATATCATGACTTAATAGAACTCCTGGAAGAGATCTCCGATACCAGGACTATTGAAGAGGTCCTTGAGCCCATTTCGCCTCGCGACACCGTTCTGGCCCCGCTGGAGCAGCTTGTGATTGGCCGTAAGCTTACAAAGTAATCACAGACCTTCCGGAAATCGAGTCATTTGGTCCGAACATTTTCCAATACAGATTCGCTTTCATGATACTAATTCGACCGGCGTCCCGCGTCTTTTGCGCGGGACCTAATGGTAGGGCCCAGAGCCTGCCCGGACTACGATCCGGGGTCCCCGCCGGGCCGGGGCAATTTTATAAATTTATCGGCAAATCCGTATAACGTATGGGGCCTAGCCCTGTTAGGGGGCACGGCGTGCGCCCCTTTCTTATCATCACAAGCGCTTCCAATGCTATTCCCCCGTAAAGCCTCCCACGCCGGATGGCGGAAATACCTCTTGACAGTTGATAGGAAAAAATATATAAAAAACTAGTATGTTAATGTTGAAACATAAACTTAAACATTATGCAATGACACGGAGACCGCAGATGCCCCCACAAAATTTTCGCCTGGCCGTTGCGGCGCTTCTAATAATCTTGTTATCCTGCTTTTCAGAATACGCCGGCGCTTTTGAGATTTTCCCGAGACCTCTGGATCAATACACAGTTAAGCGAGGGGACACTCTCTATGGAATTGCCGGCTATTACTATAGCAATCCATCATTGTGGCCTTTCCTTTGGAATCAAAATCCTCAGATTAGGATGAAAGGTGGCAGCGGCGCTCCCGAGAACCAGCCACTGGTTCCGGGCACAACAGTGAATCTGTTTCACAAGAGGTTCGCGCCTGCAGTTGTCAACCAACCTTACGCACCCCCAACGGGCGTTTCGGAGGACCTGCGATTTTTGATCACCAAGGTCCCCATGCAGGGAATTCCTTACGACAAAAAGTTTTTCAGATATAAGTTATCCAACCGCCCACTTCAGCTTTGGGGGTATATTGTCAGTTCGCCGGAAGTAAACAAGGTGCATTTCCTGGAGAGAGATCTGGTCTATATCCGTTTCCGCCCGTCAAAAAAACAGGCTATCCTGGTGGGTGATCGTTTCGGGATCTATCGCGACAGAGGTCCGGTAAGCCATCCGATAAACCGCGATAAACCAATAGGCTGGGTATCCGAGGTGGTAGGAGAAGTCGAAATCACGAGCACCGGTAATGAACTGGCGACTGCGATCGTTCTGGACAGCTATGTTGAAATTTCCAGAGGAGACAAGATTTGCCTCTTTGTCCCCAGGCCACGCGAGGTGGTGCCGACTAAAACCCACCGCATGTTGACAGGCACCGTACTTTATTCAGCCAGCAGAACAGAAACTTTTTATACTGAAAACCACAACTTGGAAAACGATGTCCTCTTTGTCGACCGGGGCGAATGCGACGGAATGAGAGAGGGACTACTCGTAAATATTTACCGCCCCAGCACTCCCGTGCCGGACCCCTATTTTAAGAGGCCGATATCAATTCCGGATAGATATGTCGGCGAGGGGATGATATTGAAGCCGTTTGAAAAAAATTCCACTATTATAGTGACCAGACAACGCGAAGAAATCATACCGGGTGACATAATAAAAAGCGTTAGCGATTAAGAGATTCGCGGGAGAGCGCCAAGAAATTTTCGATCGGCAAAAAGAGCGACGGAGCGGCTGTCGCTATTAATGCGAATCTTTCAAACAGATTTCGATTCAAAATCGTTATATCCCTTCGAGCAAAATCATTCCTGAATTCACAATTGTCTGGCAATATAATCTATAGTCTTTACTAAGTTCCCGCACAGCGGACATATCCCATCATAATTAAGGAAGAGAATGACCGCGCCGGTTTCGACTGATGATTCTGCTTTGTACGATTGGTTGGCCCTTGAGAGGATTCCCAGGGTTGGTCCTTTGACAATGGCTAAGCTGCGCAACGCTTTTGGCAATCCTCGCGCAGCGCTGGAAGCCGACACCAACCGGATCCGACGACTGGCCGGGTTGAGTGAACAATTGGCGCGCACGATCTCGGAATTTGTGGTTCCCAGAGATGAAATTCTGAGAGACATAGAAACCTTGGCAAAACTCGAGATCCGCGTTGTCACGCGCTGGGACTCGGATTATCCATCGAATCTCAAAGAAATTTATGACCCGCCTGCCCTGCTCTTCGTGCGCGGAGAAATCAAGCCTGAAGACAGCCGGGCAGTGGCCGTGGTAGGCGCCCGGAACCCCACCAGGTACGGAATTGAAATAACGGAACAGATCAGCAGAAGACTTGCGCAGGCTGGGATTACCTTGGTCAGCGGCCTGGCAAGAGGGATCGACACTGCTTGTCATCAGACTGCAATCCAGGAAAAAGGCCGCACTATAGGAGTATTGGGATGCGGTATTGACGTGTCTTATCCCAAGGAGAACAAGAAATTAATCCAAGAAATGTCGCAATATGGCGCGGTGATCAGCGAATTCCGACCCGGGATAGCCCCCACTCGCGACTAATTTTTACCGACGCAACCGAATTGTCTCAGGACTCGCCAAAGGGGTTTTGGTGGTCGAGGCTGCCCGAAACAGCGGCTCACTCATAACAGCAAATCATGCGGTAGACCAAAACCGTGATGTCTTTGCGGTCCCCGGAAATTTGATGAATCCGCGCTCCCAGGGGTGCCACCATCTTATCAAACAAGGCGCGGGACTCGTTGAATCCGCAGATGATATTATCGATGCGCTCTTTCCTCCCACGGGATTGAAGGTCCAGGAGGCTTTGTTCAAAGCCGCAGATCAAGAAGAAGAGTTATCCGAAACATTGCAGGCAGTTTTGGAAGCCCTTGACCCCGATCCGGTTCCCATAGACTTGCTCTGTGAAAATCTGAAAATGGACGCGGGCAAGTTGGCCGGTCTGCTGCTGGAACTGGAGCTGAATGGGCTCATCCGGCAACATCCCGGAAAGATGTTTTCCAGAATTCGTTAGCGGATTAACATTGAAGACGTTCGCCTAGCCCCCGAAGGCCAGGAAACACCCAGAATTCTTACCGCTGACGTGGAGAAGAAATGAAAGTCGAATCGGAAAATCAATTTCTCTGCGGTCTCCGCGAGTCTTAGAGTTGAAAGATTCTTTGTGGTTGTGCGGAGAGCCACTAACATGAACCGGAGATTTTCATCGAGAGTCAAGGGGATGTTCCCAAGATGACAAGACAATGTCTGGCCATACTTGTTGTTTTGATGCTGCTACCGTGCGTGGGAATTGCGGAGTCTAAAGCGACGCTAGATCAGCAACTCATACAAGCCGCAAAGGTCGGCAATCTGGAATTGGCCAAAGGCCTTCTGGCCAAAGGCGCTGATGTCAATGTCAAAGACAAAGATGGCTGGACAGCACTGATAATAGCTTCCAATAAAGGTTTCCTGAACATTGTTAAAGTCCTGCTAAGAAATGGGGCTCAGGTCAGTTCACAGACCAACGATGGCTCGAGTGCCCTCGATCTCGCCGCTTGGGAGGGACACAGTGATATCATCAAGCTACTCTTGGCCAATCAGGGTCACGAAAACGTCAAGAATATCGAACTTCAAAGGGCGCTCAGGCTGGCCGCGTCCAGAGGACAGCTCGATGCAGCGAAACTGCTTTTAGCCAAAGGGGCTGACGCGAAGGGGAGGGGCAAGAGCGGGCACACTGCTCTATCAGAAGCCGCCCGGGCAGGACATCCCAAGGTCGTAAAATTCCTGATAAAAAATGGCGCAGATGTCAACACACAGGATAACAATGGCTGGACGCCTCTCAAAAGAGCTGTCCTGGAGGGGCAAAACTGATGTGGTAAAAGTCCTTTTGGACGGAGGCGCTGATGTCAATTTAAAGGATGCAAGAGGCAGAAACGCCGTTGGACTATGCTATCGGCATCAGGCATAACCAGATCATTGAAATTCTCAAAGCGAAGGCAAACCAAAAATAGACTGAACCGGCAACACCTTTTTCTGCAACACATTGCCGTCCTTTTTTCAATGCGCATCAATTAAATAATGAGGGAAGACCTTAGCGATATTAAGTCACGTGGATGTCCCCGGAATGAATATTGTTTCTTGGCGTGCGCTTGACTGTTGAGACAAAATCTTCAATAAAGTGCAACGAGCCGTTTACAGAACAAAAAGATTTGTCGGGGTCCTAATAGCTGTTGAGATAGTTTCGACGAAGCTATGAATGGGGAGGAAGACTCACCGCAGAGAGCACCGACAACGCTGAGAGAAAAAGACTTTCTCTGCGTTCTCCGCGATCTCCGCGGTGAACGATTACTTGTCAGTTATTCGGAAGGAACAGATTTATGGAGAAGACCCTGGTAGTGGTCGAATCACCGGCCAAAGCGAAAACTATCAAGAAATACCTCGGCCCCAAGTATGAGGTGAAGGCGTCAGTGGGTCACATCAAAGATCTGCCGGCGAAAGAACTCGGGGTACGCGTAGATGAAGGATTCAAACCGGATTACCGGATTATCGACGGGAAGGAAAAGATAGTAAAGGAACTGAGCGCGGCCGCGCAGAAAGCATCGAAGATCTTTCTGGCGACTGACCCGGATCGTGAGGGCGAGGCCATTGCATGGCATCTGAGCGAGTCCCTCAATAAGCCGAAAGGAAGCATTTTTAGAGTTCTATTCAACGAGCTTACGGAAAAGACCATCAAGGAAGCCATTGCCCATCCCACCCGTTTGGACGAGCAGAAATACAACGCGCAGCAAACCCGAAGAATACTGGACCGGCTGGTGGGGTACTACATAAGCCCATTGCTTTGGAAGAAAGTCCAGTACGGGCTGAGCGCGGGACGAGTTCAATCGGTGGCTCTGAGACTTATCGTTGACCGGCAGAACCTTATCGACACTTTCGTGCCTCAAGAATACTGGAGTATTACCGCGCTGCTGGAAGCGGACGCGCCCCCGGCTTTCAGCGCGAAACTGATAGAATACGACGGCAAAAAAATCCAAATTTCAGACGCGCAAACTGCCGCGTCAATGGCGCAGCAGGCCAAAGATAGCCCTTTCGAAGTTGTCGAAGTAAATCGCAAAGAACGCGCGCGCAAACCTGCTCCGCCATTTATCACCTCCACACTCCAACAGGAGGGCTCAAGGAAACTCCGATTCACCGGGAGTCGGACCATGAGAATTGCCCAGCAACTATATGAAGGCGTGGAACTCGGCCCGGAAGGGTCCGTGGGCCTGATAACCTATATGAGGACGGACTCGCCGCGCATCGCGCCTGAAGCGTTAGCCGCGGCGAGAAATTACATCGAGCAGAAATACGGCGATCGATATTTGCCTGCAAAACCTCACGTGTACAAGAGCGGAAAGGCCGCGCAGGAAGCCCATGAAGCGATTCGTCCCACTTCTATGGATCTAACCCCCGAAAAGGTATCCAAATTTCTGGATAAAGACCAGAGGTCCCTTTACACGTTAATATGGAATCGGTTCCTGGCCAGCCAGGCCGCGCCGGCGATTTTCGATATGACAACCGCAAACATACAATGCGGGAAGATGCTGTTCCGGGTCACCGGCTCCGTGTTGAAATTCGACGGTTTCCTCAGAATCTACAGCGAGGAAAGAGAAGACGAACCCGAAACCGGCCGGGAAGACAGGGATGACCAGGACATTCGGCTTCCGGCCCTCAAGTCCGGTCAAAGACTTAGCTTAAAATCCCTCTTGCCTCGCCAGCACTTTACGCAGGCGCCGCCCGCTTTTAATGAGGCGTCGCTTATAAAGGAACTCGAGGAACGCGGTATCGGTCGGCCTTCCACCTATGCTGAAATAGTCAGCACAATACAAAGACGAAAATATGTAGAAATTAACGAAAAGAGATTTCAGCCAACGCTTCTCGGTCGAATCATCGCCAAATTGCTCGTGGCAAGCTTCCCGGACCTGGTCAATACCAGTTTCACCGCGGAAATGGAATCCTCGCTCGATCTTATAGAAGAGGGGAGCGCCTCCTGGACCGAAACACTCGATCGCTTTTATGGACCGTTTCAATCCGACTTGCAGCAAGCGGATAAGGATATGAAAAACATAAAGCGAGAGGGGATAATTACAAGAGAAACCTGTCCCAAGTGCAACGAGCCGCTGCTTATAAGGTCAGGCAGATATGGTCTATTCATGGGGTGTTCGGACTATCCGGAATGCGACTATACCCGGAATATCGAAGTGGACACTGCGCCCGACAGCGAACCGGTAATGACTGATGAAAAGTGCCAGAATTGCGGGGCCCCGATGGTTATCAGAAAAGGTCGCACCGGCCAGTTCCTGTCCTGCTCACGTTATCCCGAGTGCAAGACTACCCGCCCAATTTCGATAGGCGTCAAGTGCCCCAAGTGCAGCCAAGGCGATCTAATCCAACGCAGAACCAAAAGAGGAAAAATCTTTTATTCGTGCAGCCGTTACCCGGACTGCGATTACTCCATGTGGAACAAACCGGTTCAGATGAACTGCCCCAATCCGGATTGCGATTCGCCGATAATGGAAAGAATTGTGACGAAAAAGGGCGGAGAAGCCGTTCTCCAATGCCCAAAATGCAAATCCAAGGCTTCGTGATTGACCGAATGTGGGGCCGCTATCGGCCTCCGCCGGCAACCGGCGGCGCAGGCGGTATAGCGTTCCATTTGACTGAATCAAACGGGTTAACCATCGGGGTACTCGAAGCCGGGACTGCTACCGGCTGAGGGGGCTGCCTCAATTTCGCTACGTATGACCTGATGTAAGTTTCCGCCGTGTCGATAGGATAACTGATTATTTGACCAAGATACCAAAAGACGTAGAGCTGGTCCGAGGGTTTAGGAAGCTCCGGACCATCGGAATTTGTCGGAGGAGGGACGGAAGTCGGATTATCAAAACCGGGCTTCACAGGAATTAGATTGTTCTGAGTTTTTCCCGTTTGAGCGAAACAGGCCGTGGCCAGCCAAAGAATTACCAAAACAAACACTAGGACGATTCTTACCATTTAAAACCACCTCCGGCCGTGATTTTCGTGTCCCCTCTATCACACCTTTTGGAAAAAGCCAGCGTTTTTTGGAAACGGGTGGGCATTCAGTTACGCGTGGGATGAAAACGTGGCGGCCACGAGACGGTAAAGTGTGGGGCAGGCTTTCCAGCCTGCCATGATCTGCATTTCAAAAAAGGTAGGCTGGAAAGCCTGCCCCACAAAGACAGCTCCCGCCCTCGAAATACTGTATACTTACATTGAGAAGCCAAACCATGTTGCCAAAAGGAGCGAGATGGAGAAAGATCCACTACTTCAGTACCGAGAGCGAATCGGTATTATGCCTTCAGATCCCTGCCGGTCAGAATGCGATAGATTTCCAAGTAATTCTCTGATGTCTTCCGGATAATCTCTTCCGGCAATGCAGGGGCAGGCGGTTTCTTGTCCCAATCGAGCTGCTCCAAATAGTCGCGAACGAATTGCTTGTCCAGCGACGGAGGTGATATTCCCGGACGGTACTGTTCTCTCGGCCAAAAACGTGATGAATCCGGTGTCATGAGCTTCATCCACCAAAGTGGGCGCGCCATCCACAAGACCAAATTCGAATTTGGTGTCAGCTATGATGATTCCTCGTTCTTCAGCTTTGCGAGCGCCAAAAAGATAAAGTTCTATTGTCTTGTCCCGCAGCCAACGGGCTGTTTCTTCTCCCAATATATCGACGACCCGGCTGAACGAGATGTTTTCGTCGTGATCTCCTAACTCAGCCTTGCTGGACGGCGTGAAGATCGGCTCCGGCAATTTGTCCGCCATTTTCAAACCGGGCGGAATGGGGATTCCGCATATTTTTCCGCCGGCCTGATAATCTTTCCACCCACTGCCGATTATGTAACCGCGAGCAACACATTCAACGGGAAAGACAGCCGCTTTATGCGTCAGCATGCTGCGGCCTTCGAGAACCGAAGCAAACGGCGCGCATTCTTCCGGGAACCGAGCCACGTCGGAGGTCACAAGATGATTCGGAGCTATATGGCGCGTCTCGTTCATCCAAAATGCGCTGAGATTGTTGAGCACTTTTCCTTTGTAAGGTATCGGGTCCGGCAGTATCACGTCAAAAGCGGACAATCGATCGGTCGAAACGATCAATAATTTCTCTCCAATTTGATACACGTCTCGGACCTTACCGCGGCCGACAATGGAAAAACCTGAGAGGTCAGTTTCTCTGACTACATCGGTATTCATGCGTTGTCCTTCCTTTCCCGACAAGTTTGGCGCAACAGGTTCATTGAATTCAAATCGCAAGCGCGGTAAAGTTTTTTTAACTATCATGGCTGCAATTATGAAGCAATCGCTTTCAGATAATCAATTGCCGTGCAAGCATCCTTGCCCGGACTGCAAAATGTGCCAGGGCTGTTCCGAGAGCAGGTGCAAAGCCTGCCGCTCCAACCATAAACCCGAGCGCCGATCTCTGTCTCTGCAGGAACAGATAGCATTGTTTAATAGCCTGAATCCTGGCCTCGAGTCTGATACACAACCTTAATGGAGCATGAATTCAGCGCCTATTCCGGGCGGGGGGACTGAGATGATCCTACTGGAAGAAATTTTTCAGATAGCAGCCACGCTCGCGTGCGGAATATTTACGGGCGCCGCGATCTACATAAATCTTGTGGAGCACCCGGCCAGAATGAAATGCGGAACAACGTTGGCCGTGACGGAGTTCGGTCCCAGTTATCATAGGGCCGCTGTGATGCAGGCATCGTTGGCCGCCGTCGGTTCCATAACAGCGATGGCGGCTTGGTGGATGGGTTCGAGTTCCTGGTGGCTGGTGGGCGGAGTTTTCCTCTTCGCGGTGATCCCGTTCACATTGATAGTTATCATGCCGATCAATAAGAAACTACTTAGCCCTGACCTGGACAAAGATTCGGACCTTGCTCATGGTCTTCTTACGACCTGGAACAGATTGCATGCCGTTAGGAGCTTCTTGAGCTTCATTGCCTTTCTGACATTCGTTCTCATCCGGTGAGGGTAGCAAGCCGCGCATTTGCCGCCCTGTCATAGATTGGCCCATGTTTTCGGCCGCAATCCGATAACCCTGTAAAGCGTTACGGGGGTGTCTATGCCTTTGAGTTCAACATCCTGCATCGCAGCGGCTTCCACGATTTTGGCGACTCTTGAATAAACCTCGGAGGTCATCAGTATTTCATCCGCTTTGGCATGTTTCTCGATCCTGAACGCCACATTGATGGGGCTCCCCACCGCGCCGTATTTCTTGCGTTTGTCGGAACCTAAATTGCCGACTATGAGTGAACCGCTATTAATGGCTATCCCCATGGAAAGCGAATTAATAAGCCCCGCTGAGGTTCCTCCCTTCAGCAGCTCCGAGTCCTCGGCTTGAAAGTACAGTTCCGGCATGGACTGCTTAAGTTCTGAGTTTAGGGGTGGCATTGCGCTTTGCATCTCCATCGCGCATTGGACTGCGCGCAATGGAGCGTCCGGGATTCGTTTGGGAGCGCCAAAAAAGGCTAATATTCCATCGCCCATCAGCTCGTCCACAGTGCCGCCGTACATCATAATAATGTCGATCATTCGCTCGAAGTATCGGTTTAGCAACCTTACCACAACCTCAGCGGACGCGGACGCGGCCAAAGGTGTAAATTCTCTCAAATCGGCTATTAGAATGGTCACCTCACGCGATTCCCCCCCGATGTTCAACGAATCCGGCGATTTCAGGATCTCTGCGGCGACCTCCGGGCTAACATAGCTACCGAAAGTGTCTCGGATAAAATCTCTTTCTCGCAGGCCTCGCGCCATCTTGTTGAATCCGTCGGCTAAAGAACCGATTTCATCATTGGAAAGAACTGCGACACTAAGATCCAAATCACCTTTGCCGATGCGCTCCATGGCCGAGTTAACCTGTCTTAGAGGTCCAGAGACGCTTTGGGCGACAAAGGTTGACAGTCGAACAGCCACCACGACTGAAAGGATAAGAAGGAAGCCTATGACCAGCGGCATCCCCGACAGAAAATCGGCCACGGCCAGGCGGCCGGCCTGTATCTCGTGGATTTGACTAAGTGTTATATAGCTGACCATCGAAACCGGCACGATGCCTATCAAGAACGAGACCACCAGCATCTTCGGTAATATGTTTATCCGCGTCGCTTTCGGAAGGTTAACGAGCGCCTGTTCGGGAAAGAGCGCGCGGTATTTTGCGTCTTATCCACCATTCCAACGCGAAATACGCTGATACTACTGTAAAAGGCGCTCCGATAAGGACGATTCCCAGGAAAACACGGATGCTCGAGATATACGGACCGCGTGGAAGCTTCCTGACTAAAATAATGTCAAAGCTGCAGAAAATGATTCCGGCAGCCATCCATCCCTCCACGCTACGGACTGCCGTCCTGAAAGGCATGTTCATCAGATAGACCCGGAGCGAATCCAGCTTTTCCGGATCCGATTCATTCCTTATCGATATCCCACAGGACTCTCCTGGAACGACTGGACCTCAGAGCCGCAACCGTAAGTGTAGTCAACAGGCGCGATCGCAACAGATAAAGAAAAGAATTGTTCGGCCTCCGGCGCCTACACGAGCTTGCGGTATGGTCCGCAGTCCTGACTCGATGAAATTGAAATAAATGAAGGTTAACGTTGCTCCTGCAAAATTGATCCACAGGCTGACGATGACCATCAAGCCACCTTAGCCTGCGCAGTCTCTGCTTTCACATCATCAGTCATATCAGCCGGCCCCGAAGTCCCGAGCGAAGATGGAATTTCCTGAAATTTGGACACAGACATTATCTAACATCAGCGAGCGATGAGTTCCACATCAATATTACACATATAATGTATTGTACCATAAAAGTATTCCAACATTCCGTTAATTATGATATATTACGTCAGCATATGCAAACCACTCGGGCGTTCGAGAGGAATTCACATGAAAAAATGGACTTTGTCCCTGCGTTGCCATTGTTATCCTAATCCTGGCTCTCCCCGTCCTCACCTGGGCTCGCGGCACACGATACCTCATCAATTGGCCGGAGGGGCACATCGGACCTGTTTATGTTCAGATATATGACATCAGGTGCACCCCCCCATATGAACTCCTGGATAACTTCAAGGTATGGGTGACCTGGGGCAAACAAACCAAATGCTATGAAATAGGAAACCGGGGCGTCTATTTGCTGAAATTCTACAAGTACGAACATTGTAAAGGCCCGATGGTAATTTCAGGCAACGCGGACTCTTTCCGCATCCGGTACAGCTTGGCCCCTCCCTGGATTTGATCCGCAAAGCGGCAGACACAAATGTCCGCCCAGGTTGGCACGAAGGGATTCGTCTATCAAAAATGGCCGATCTTGAGGCGGCCGTCAAATCATGGCAAAAAAAGAAACCTTGCTGGGCCATTTCGGCATAAATTCGGACATTCGCGTGATCGCGCTTGTTGGCGCAGGGGGAAAGACATCTTTGATGTACGCTTTGGCGCGTGAAATTCTGGCCCGGAATGAGACGGTAATATCAACCACTAGCGCCAAAATTGCGCCCCCGACCCCGGATCAATCACCGAAGCTGCTGCTCCTTGAAGACGATCCGGATCTCAGGGAACTGCCTGAGCAGCTTGCGCGATTCAGACATGTCACCGTCGGCAGAGCCATTATCCCACCGCATGGCAAACTGGACGGAATTCCGGAACTAATGATCGGCAGATGCCTGGACTTGGCCGACAAAGTAATAGTGGAGGCCGATGGAGCCGCCGGTAGGCCCATTAAAGCGCCGGAAGACTGGGAACCTGTAATTCCGACTTTCGCCAACCTTGTTATTCCCGTAGTCGGACTCGATTGCGTGGGGAAGCCTGCATCCGAAGACTGGGTATTTCGCATCGAGAGATTCCTCGCGCTGACTGGGCTGCGCAAGGGCGAAATAATAAGGCCGGATTCGATTGCCAAACTACTCAGCAGCAATTGCGGCGCGCTGAAAGGGGTCGGCGCGGATGCGAGAGTAACGCCGTTTCTGAATAAATTGGACCTGCTCGTCGATAGAGCGGCTGTCCAAGCTATAATTACAAATCTCAGGGAGCAGACGGACAGGATACAGCGAATAGTGGTGGGCAGGCTGATAAATGAAATTGAACTTAGCAGTTTTGTAGTGGGGCAAGCCCATTTTCATAATGAATTGTAATGAGATCCCAAGATCAGCTTCTCTGCCGCCGGCTTCATGAAAATCTTCCTTTTTCGGCTCGACGGCGCCGGGCTGTTCCCAAGTGATAGCGGACTCTACAGACTCATCGCCACTTTCCCGATCCTCTGCGGAAATAATGATATCCCGCTGAATTTGGCCTTTCGGAACCGTCTCGAAAAACTCGGAACGAGCCACCACCGTGTTGTTCGCTTCCCATACTTCCAGCTCACACTCGGAATTCACGGGGACTCCGGTCATGAAAAACTTCCCCGATTCATCCGTTCGGCACGATGAAGCGCGGCCACTACTCTTGCAAACGCATCGTACCTCCATGTCTGCAGCGGGATTACCGTACACGCCGTCAAGTACTCGCCCTTGCACTGTGCATTCCTCTGCAACCATACGAAGGTTAAATCCATCAATTTTGCTGTTTTGAATTGTCAGCTTCAGGGGTTCAGGGTTCTCAACCACATATCCTCGTTTGTACGCGTGCAGCGTGTATTTTCCCGGCCTACTGGCGAACAGCCAATAATCACCCGTGCCCGGACGGCTTCGGCATGATTGGCCTTGGCGATTGCCCGCCTCATCAGTCAAGTACAAGATGACCGACCCGAGTCCCCTACCCTCGGAGTCCGTAATTGAGCCAGAAACTGCCAGCGGCTCGGCTTCCCGGCGTTCCTTTTCCTCACGGGACATGAGATCCACGGCCGGGTAAGGCTTGAATTGGTTAGAAGTCGTGATGCTGCCTCCGTTCCGGGGCTGTCTTGCGAGGGACAGGCGCCGCAACTCGAGAAGCAAAGCGCGGCATAGGATGATTGATACCATCCAGAGGGGTAAGGACCGGCCGTCCCGTGCCATGCCGACTCCTGTTCGGGCGCTTGCGCACGCCGAGCACGCTGCTTTCAGGTTCTCTAGCTCGCATGACAGGAACTGAGCCTGCAGTCGCAGGCTCCCGCTTTTTACTTCCGAATCCTTGGAGCTTGACCGTCCTGAGAATTGTTTTTTCAAATCTTCCCACGAATCCAACGATTCTCCGAAGCCAACGAAACTTGGCGGGTATAAATCCATGAGCTGCGAGATTGGCTAGCGACAACAGAAATATTAGAAAGAGAATAAAATAGGCGGCTGGATGAAGATGAGTGAGTATATAAATGACGCCGGGTTGGGTTTCACCTGGAATTGGAGGACTCGCCGGACACAGGGCTGGCGAAATGCTACTTAATAGCAATATGAGGAAAATCACGCGGCTTTTGCCCCTGGTTCCAAAGCGCGGAGTTCGGCGGGAGCGCGCAGCCACACCGCGTTTTGACATGCATGATGATGGAGGGGTACTGCAAACGATAGGCACTCCGAACAACCGCTCCTTGAAGTTTGCACGATTCGAGTTGGAGCGTCTCACGCAATCCGGCCAGCGCCGTTGGTGAAATCACGCATGATATCTAGCATCAGGCGGTCAAAAAGTAAATAGAAATAAAGAGTTTAATTTAAACAACCTTTAATTCATGACATATTATAAAGTTAATTAAAAACAGTCAGTTATAAGATGACCATGTTAAATTATCGGATAACCATGTATATATCTGTGAAGAAATTGATGAAAATGTTGAGCAAGAAACGCTGAGTTCCGGCAAAGGCGCAACCGCGCATCAGCGCCTTGGAGCGTTATCCGACAAAACGCAAAAGGCTCCTCGTTCAACCCTTGGAGCAGTCCACGAAGTGGGTCAGCTCGCACGCGCTCGAAGGGCTTCCCACGCGTTGGTCATCACTTTCGCGAGGGCTTTGGCCCGTGTCAATTTGTAGGCCTTCCTCACGTAACTGTAGAAGGACAATACGAACAACGCGTCGTAAATACGGGGAATCTTCACCGTGCAAATTCGCCGGAACCATCCGTCCAGTTCAGGATGTTGGACCCACCATTGAAACAGCCGTTGAAGATTCAGCCATATGTGGGCGTCTTTCCGTAACACGATGCTTCTGTCAAAGTAACTTGCAGGGATTCGTTCGAACACTTCGGGGGTGATGGCGCCTTCCTCAAGAAGCTTCGTGGTGAGGCTACTTCCCGGGTAGGGTTGGAAAAACGAGCACCAGCTTGAAGCGGGACCGATCAGCGTGTTGAGACGAATGGTCTCCAGCGCCTCTTCAAAGGTCTCGCCGGGGATCCCTATCATGTTGAAGGCATTTATTTCAATGCCGTTTTCAGCAAGGGTGCGGCAGGCGCGAATGATCGCATCATTGCTCATGCGCCGGTTGAGAATCGTTTTTCTTACTCGTTCAGATCCGCTTTCGATGCCGACCGAGACCATATGGCACCCGGCCTCGCGGAGCAGGTGCGCGACGTCTGCGTCCACCAGCTCGACCCGCATTTGGCACCAGAACGGCTTACCGATTTCTCGCCTGTACCGTAGTAGAAACTCTGAAGCAAACTCCTTCTTCAGAAAGAAGTTATCGCTTGTGAACGCAGCCGACTTAAAGGGGTACTTCTCGTTTACGTAGTGCAGCTCTTCCAGGGCTTGGTCTACCGATTTGGAGCGAACAACGGAAGTTCCGTACAGTGATTTCAAGGAAGGGCCGTTGCAATACGCGCACTGAAACGGACATCCCCGATTGAGACTGAATTCCCGATTATCCTGATGACGAATTGCTTCGCTGGCGTTGCAATACAGGTCGATGTCCATCGGCGGCAAGCCCTGGAGTTCCGGCAAGTCGGACGGACCATTGTCTATGATCTTATCGCCCTTTTTGAGCCATATCCCGGGCACCGTCGTCCGTTGGTCCGCCATCCTCAATCCGCTTGATCAGCTCAGGAAAGGCCGTTTCCCCCTCACCGACGCAGATGAAATCCACTCCGTCATCCCGAAGGACCTCGGGACGGTGTGTCGGGTGCGGTCCTCCCAGAACAACGACCACATCCATTTTCTTCTTGAGCATTCGACAGAAGGACAAGACACTCGTCTGCCATCCCGTATAGACGGGAACACCAACCACGTCCGGCCTAAATGCCTTGATCCTGTCCAGCTCACTTTTAGACGGTCGAGCCATGTTGAGAATGCGGAGAGCGGTTTCGTGACCCCGCATCTTGAGAACTGCGGACAGCGACATGACTCCTATGAACGGATAGGTGAGAGACTGAAGGAAAAGGATTCTCATTTCGGCCTCTTATGCCGTTATCCCTCTAATCGTAGATTATGACAAGATCATGGGATCAACCGACAAGACTTAAGCATTCCATGAATAGATTCAGGGATCCGCACGCCGGAACCGCTACGCTTTTCGAGCACGCTGGTGATCAAGTCGTCAAACGCCACTTCCCGGCCTTCAATATAAGAATCTCCCAAAATAGCGATGCGCGTTTCTCCGTTATCTTTAGGAAATGTCCAGTCCGGTCCTCGAAAACCGTATTTATTATAGGTCACCGTGTTGTAAACCCACGGGCTACTGACGACCTGCGTAGAGTAAGGCTTATTCGTGACGATCCCCAATTCAGGCGAATAAACAATACTTCTTCTGGCGTGTATATGAGGAATCAATTTTCGAGGCAAGTGACCGACGATTACGTCCGATATCACCAAAATACAAACCACTGACAACGAAAACGACAAAATCTTGAAAAGAAGCGTCCTGTCGATTCTGATAATCCTACGGCTCATAATTCCCACTGTATTGCTTGCCTGATACAAATTCGGAAATTTTATCAGGTGGTCTACATGCGTCACTTGTACACAGTGATTATTGTCTCGGAGGCGTTGATTCCGAGCCGCCCCCTCGACCTTTTCGGCTCCCGGCCTTCTCCAGGTCCCGTTCGTTTTGTTCCAGATATTTTTCGGCCTGAGCGATCAGCCCTTTCAAGTCAGGCACCGACATGGTGTGCAGGTAATCAACCTCGCTTTGAATCTCTTTCAGGATGTTGGCCAGCTTGGCTTGGCGCTCCTCGACCGTCAACAGTGTCCCGGCCAGTTCATCGGACAGGCCGGAAAGTCCGAGTATACGTCTTCTACTCATGAGCCATATGGTGAGAGGAAAGACCAACGCAATGGCTAATAGCGCGGCCACGATCCATCTCAAGTACGCGATCAGCTCATACGTCGCCATTTTGATGTAAATAGAACGACTTTCGGTTGCTCTTGCCGGTTGATTCATGTCCAAAAGCATTTCTTCGAGTCGCCTTATACGTTCCTCGGTGGTCATTGCCTGACCACTTTTCCCGTCAGGTTGCAGGAGTCGGCGCAATCGTCGCAGGCGTCGGATGGTACATCCGGCCGTACCTGCCGGGACCGTCTGAGCGATTGCAGGACGCGAAAATCAGGAGCCATAAAACAGCCAATAAGACCGAGCACACCAAGGCTGAAACCACAGGCAAAAAGCGCCTCTTTTTAAGTTCGGGTCCGCTTTGAGTCATTTTCAGACCTCCATCATTGGATTAATCCCAACTCCTTGCCCACCCGTCCGCAGATTTCCAACGTCTTTTCCAAATCCTCCGCAGAGTGTGTAGCCATTGCGCACATGCGTATCCGCTGCTGGCCCGGTTGAACAGCGGGAGCTACTACACAATTGGTGTACAATCCCTCATCAAACAAACGCTTCCAGAAAATAGCCGTCTTGATGTCATCGCCAATAATCATGGGCACAACGGGAGTTTGCGTAGGCCCTATATCGTAACCGAGTTCCAAAATACCTTTGGTAAGAAATCTAGTGTTGCTCCAGAGTCGATCCAGAATCTCAGGCTCTGTCTCGATCACATCGAGAGCAGCCTGGACTGCGGCTATGGCCGAAGGCGGCATGGAGGCGGAAAAGATGAGCGCTCGGGAATGGTGTTTGATATAAGAAACTACTCTTGCGTCCCCAGCGACAAAACCCCCCAATGATGCCAGAGATTTGCTGAAAGTGCCCATCACAAGGTCCACTTCCTCGCCCAACCCGAAATGTTCCGTGGTTCCTTTGCCATGTTTCCCAAGGACGCCGATACCGTGAGCGTCATCAACCATGACGCGCGCGCCGAATTCTTTGGCCGCGGCCACAATTTCCGGTAGAGGCGCTATGTCGCCTTCCATGCTGTACACGCCATCCACTATAACCAACAGACCGGCAGAATCGGTACTCGCCTCGAGATTGCGGCGTAATGATTCAATATCATTGTGTCGAAAGCGTCTGACTCGGCCAAAGCCTAATCGGGTACCGTCAACTATGCTGGCATGGACCAGGCGGTCCATGACAATTGTGTCGCTACGACCAATCAGGGGCGCAATCACTCCCTGATTGGTCTGAAAACCCGTTGAAAATACTTGCGCGGCTTCCTTTCCAACAAAGCGGGCCAGCGACGCCTCAAGCTGCTCGTGGAGTTCGAGAGTCCCATTGAGAAAACGCGACCCGGAGCAGCTTGTCCCATATTCCTTAAGCGCCCACAACGCGGCTTGTCTCACTTTTGGATGTGTGGTCAGGCCCAGATAGTTGTTGGAGCCCACCATTATCATGTCTTGGCCGTCAACAGTGACGTGAGGTCCATCCATCCGCGATATGGCTTTGAAAAAGGGATAAAAGCCCATGGACATTGCTTCAATGTCACGGTTGAAGGACAGACACTTATCAAATAAATCTGCCATTATGGTTAGTTACCGATTGATTACGCAGAACATTCAACATCATCGTACGTTCGCCGACCGAACAGCCACCAAATTTATGCCCCATCGCGGTCGACTCGTCAAGTTCCCGGACCTCCATCCTTCACCCATAGAGAGAAACTCGCGGTACAGAGCGAAGAGAAGCATCCGTGGTGGTTGGCTTCGCCGGCGCCCGGCAAAGATCGATACTAACGGCCGCCACGACGCAGCTGCAGGTCTACAGGAGTCACTGCGTGACGCGGCCCTTGTGTTCACTGCAGGTTGACGTATGTATTGCTTTATGGGAACAACATTATTCTGGTGGACATGATCGGATACAATTCCAAGCAGAGTATAGCGAGAAGCGCAAATCCCCATATTTCCGAGTATCGTATGGTTTTGCCCCATGCCTTGAAAGAATACGATTCAAACGTGGCATTGATTATGATCGCGCACGAGAATACATACGGAAGAAAAAGCTCCAATATATACCGCGTGGCGGCGCATATGGCGGCAAACCAAATGAAGCCCGCCATATAGACAGCAAAGTAGCATATAACAAACAGTAGTAAGAAAAAGTGTTCCCTTGCTTTTTTCAAGCTGGCCGAGAGATTCATAGCAATTCCGGCGCCAGCCAAAGCGCCCAATAATAAAACGTACTTGAACCAACCATAAGAAGTCACTGCACAAATAAAATACTTCAGAATTCCGAATATCCATCTCCAAGAAATCTCCTCGGCCGTGTGCTCACGCCAGTACTTTCCTGCGCTGGGGATCTGGTCCGGAGCCATTTTAGGCCAGCCTTCCCGATCACCGTGCGCTCGTGTGCCGAGTTTTACATCTTCCCAGGAGTCATACCACATATAAAAGGTGGTGTTTACGTTATAAAAATACTTACCGAACTTCCTCTTGTTCGCGACAATTTGAGGCGCTATTACAACGATAAATAATAATAGCACGAGCCCCAGACTCGCGAGCCGGTACATGCGTGCACGAAATAATGGACACATCGATTGCCCGAGCGGTTTGGCGCAAGATATAGGTATAGCTCTTGGATGCTGAACACGACGGCAAAAATACCTACCGCCGGCAACATGCTCACTTTAGTCAAATACGCCAGCCCTGCGCATATTCCGCACAAAGCGCCGACGATCAGATTGGGGCTGATAAACATTTTGCACATGAGGACAAACGTGGCAAAGCTAATCAGATAGTACAGATTGGGCGGGATGAACATAACTTGCCCTGAACAAGAAGACGGTGAACGCCGTAATCCCGAGCAAGGCCACGGCCTGGTCGAGAGTCAGATATAATCGAAAAATAAAGAAAATTCCTGCAAGAATCGCGAAAGACAGAACAAGATGAACGGACTTTCCTTGGACAAGGAAAGACTCCCAATCCATTTGCTTGCCATGAAACAACGATTGAATGAAAGGATATAGCGGAGATCGATTAGCCGTCTCCCGGATAAATTAAGTTGCGGTCATAAAGCTCTTTAGCGTACCACATGACAGCGCTCTGATCTTCGCTGTACAGATCTGTGTTGACCTTTTCCAATCGAACTACACCGCCGTATCCATACAAAATGGCGAACACAACGCAGACACCCATCAACAGCAGGGTTGAGATCCGGCCCATCTTTTCGTGGACAAAACTCAAAAAATCCTCCAATAAGATGAAAATGCAGGCATTCAAGTGGAGAACCGACGGACTTGCCAGTTTATGCCTGCTTTCATGCCTAGAACGGAATCCGTTGTTTCTGGGCTAGTCTCCGAGTTCCATGGATCTTCCGAAAAAAGCAACCAATGTTCTCTACGTTCTCTGGGAACTCTGGGGGTCAATTCTTTCTCCAGGTCATCGTTACACGACAATAAACGCTCGGCAAGGAATCAAGCGTGACAATCTTCCTGGTGGTTTGAGAACGTGCCACGCGACAAGGCGTCACGCGAGGTCTCGCACAAAAAAGAGGGTCTCCAAAGACCCTCTTTTTGTTCTAGGAAGCGACCGGTTCCAATGGGACCGATCACCGGCTTCTAATAGGCTTTAAGGAAGTCGGCCATTATGTCCACGGATTTCTTTTCCACGACCTTGTCGAAAATCTTGTCTTTCACATCTCTGGGGAGCAGTTCAATGCTCTTGGTGGTGGCGCTGTCGTACTTTGCCGTCGGGAATGTCTTCAGGATCTTATCCCTTTCAGCCTCGTTCGCGTAAACCCGTAGCACCTTTAACCCAGCCAACATTTCTTCGGGAAGGTCTCCCAACCCGGCTTTTGCCAGTTTGTCAAATCTGTCTTCATTGATCCAAATATTAATGGGGAATTTCTCCTCAGCCATAATGTCACCTCCTACTTCATGGGTGGAATTTCGAAGACCGGTATTCTCTTCTGAAGATATTCATCGCCGACAAACGGAGATCCGAATCCATATTTCTCGCCGCATTCCATCATCACATCAAAAACCTCCGGTCTGTATATGAGCCGCGGCGGCTTCACTCCGTCCTGAACGATGCTGCGGATAACGGTTCCGCTGAACTTTTGCCATTCTTTCTTGTGGTCGCACAGACCTTCAGACGTAATTTCTCCGCAGTGCGGGCAGTACAGCCAGTTCATCGAATAGACCGGGACTATCGACAGGTCGTTCTTTATGCTTTCCAGCAGGCGGTGGGCGTCATAAGCGCCGTAGTACGTCCCTACACCCGCGTGATCTCGGCCGTACATGTGATGAGTCAATCCCAAGTTCGCTCTCAAGGCGGCGTGAAAAACGGCCTCTTTGGGACCTGCGTATCTCATATCCCAGAAGGTGAGCGAGGTCAGGTGATTGTGATCGCCAAAATAACCGGATTTCCTCAACTCATCCTGGGTGAGAATAATAGATTCATCAATGTAATCACCCTTACGCTTTTCACCAATGATAGCGTTCACTAGTACGCCCACAAGCGGCTTTTCTATGGGCAGTTCGGCATATGCCTGGAACCATGCGCCCTTCATCAGCCATTCGTGTCCCGTATGCGGCACATTCCTGGTCTGATGCGCCACAATCCGCTCCCACCCCTTCTCTTTGAAGCGCTTTCTCATCTCAAGCGGCGGAATGAAATACGGATCGTACGGGGGGTTGATTTTCGGACGATTAACCAGAGTTATCTTGCCGCCTACGAACTTGTCTTTGTACTGAAAAGTGCGTGCGCATCCCGGATGCTTCGGATCATCGGTGGCATACACGGATTTGGCCATCGCGTTCTTGTCGTAGTCGTAAACTTCCTCAATCTCCATAATCGCCATGGGATTGCCGCCGTAAGTGAGCAGAACCGTTTCGCCGGGTTTGGCGCCATAATCAGCGACCTCTTTGTCGGAAAGATCGAAGACGATAGGTATGCTCCAGATAACACCATCGGCCAGTCTCATATTCTTGCAAACATTGTCCACATCCGCCTTTCCCATAAAGCCCTGAAGAGGCGAGAACCAACCATAACTAATGTCGATCACCTCGTTTGCAAGCTGGCTCCGGATTGGAATTTCTTTGAGGCCCTTGATCTTCTGAGCCGCTTCAGCCGGAGCCATTATGCGTTCGACGATTTCCTTGCCTCCATGTCCTAATTCGGCCATATCCTTTCTCCTTTCGTTATTTAGCTCGGATTTCCTTTCGGCGTGGGGGAAAAGGTACATTTTGGGTTGCGGAACCCGCAGCAGTCCTCATCTGCGGTGTCCCCATCGAATCGAATCTCACACTTCTTGGAAAAATGGAATTTATCAAAGCAGTGAGAGACCAACACTTCCTTGAAAATACTCAAATTAGTCAAAATTGTGTCAAGTGTCAAGAATAAAGGATTTTTTTGACCACGAACGATTTTGCAAGAGAATCACAGCAGTTACATTGAGCCTTAACGGCGCGCGGTGAGCAAATCAGGTATCTGCCACTTCGCCCGTACCGGCCCCATGGGCGAGGCGTCGAACCGCTTGGCCACACGCGTCCGGGCAAGCTCGACAGGCGAGAAGTACGCCAGAGGATTGAACATATTATTGGCTACACGGACTTCCAGGTGCAAATGAGGCCCGGTGGAACGCCCCGAATTCCCCACCAACGCGATCCGCTGGCCTCGGCGCACCTTCTGGTTTCTTGCTACGGTGACTTTACTGAGATGCGCGTAGTAGGTGTACACGCCCTTTCCGTGATCAATCAGCACAGTGTTTCCATAACTTCGAAATCGTTTTCTGCTGCCGGTAAACACGACTCGACCGTCTGCGCACGCCAGCACCGATGTGCCCACGCATGCGGCGATATCCAGACCTCTATGAAACCGTCCCCATCGATGACCAAACGGCGAAGCCAAAATCCCTCCCGCGACGGGGAACTTCAGATCGGGCACCGCAGGGTCTCTATGGCCTCTGATAGCTTTTGCCAACGCGTTTGCGCTCTGCTTCGTTTCAGCGCACGCTATGGCGCTGCTCTTGCCCTTTTCTTTCGCGGTGCAAGCAGGCTCTTCATTAACCTCCAGAAGCGCATGCGCAGGCAGGAATATCGTGTCCCCGGTCTTTAGCGAATAAGGCGCTAGTATTCTATTAACCTTGGCCACCTCGGAAAGGTCCAACCCGTAAACATTGCAGACATGCTGAAGAGTTTCGTTTGCGCCCACAATGTGAAAGGCCCCCTGCTGGTGGGGGTTGCCAGCGGGGATGCTCTTGCTGGTCACATTAGTTTCTTGTTTAGGTGTAGGTTTTACTTCCGTATCTTTTTTTGATATTGCGGATGTGTAGGAACATGAGGCGACCAGCGGAAGAAGGGCAGCGGCCAGCCATTTTAATTTTATATCCATACGTTATACCAGCATATAAATCTAGCGCATCACAAAGCATACTATCATATTTAAACTTATGAGTCAATTATTACAGATAACTTATTAATATAACATTCACAAAAATGAGTCAGTTGCATTAGCGTTAACCGTCGGATGATTCGAGCGCGGCTGACAAAAGCCTAAATGGACTCACATCATTTTGACTCGATATGAAAAGAATTTAGCAAGCATCAGGCCTTCCGAGCTCATTGCCGCAGAGGGGCCGCCTGTGTGCCGTCGCAGCTTCTGCAAGAGCCCGGAAGCGCCTTTCATTTTGAAGTTAGCCCATAGACTCGGACCGACGGGGACGAGACGAACTATTTTGAATCCGGACCGGCAGCGGGCTTTTGGCTCTGATCCAATTTTGTTGTGGCTTCAGCGCCCTTACGGGACATAAGGCTCCCTATTTGCTGTTTAATATTGCCGATTTCCGACTCGTAATCTTTTACCTGTCTATTCACAGCGGTGGTTGAACTCTGCTTGAGTTCGTCGACTTGGCTTTCCAGCCTTGCTATATGGGCGTCGAGTTGGACCCTTTGACCGACCAAGCTATCAATCGCGGACCTCAGTGACTTGACTTGGGCATCGAGGTTCTGGTTGCTCTGCTGCTTGGCAATATTGATCTGGCTCTGCATCCTGTCGGCTCTCTGTTCCAGGGCCTGTATCTGGGCCGAAACGTCGTCCGCGTTTACGTTCAGGCATGAAGCGACGACAACCATCAAACCAATTATCGTCAGCATCAAAGTCTTTTTCATAGCTCAACTCCTGTTTCCTGAGTTTTGAGACGCGAACGTCTCGTGCGTGGGGGATTAATATCACAGACTTCGGTGAATGCAATAGAAATTTTTGCTATTATGTCAGAAATATGTATCAATTGATTAAACTAATACTTTATATAAGCTGATGGATATGGAAGCGAGACCATACCAGGGACCCACATCAGAGAGGATTTTCTTCGCGGCGAGATCACGGCTGGAAAGGACGCCTGGGAGGGTGCCTGATTATCGCGGGACCGAGCGCTAGTATGGGATCACATGACGAATGGATAGAGCGAGCGGCCATGTTCTAAGTCCGGAGCGGGGGGAACATTTGGAACGCCCCCCCGATGATCCGAAAGTGAGCGTGAATCAACAAAACGGTGATTCTTGAAGCTGGCGCCATTGTCAGGATTCCGAATGGTCAGCTCGATCAGTCCGTTGGAAACACGCGCCTCATCTTATGTAGGACGGCAGCCATAGAGCGAGCTGCGGCCAGATAATCAGCAGGATCATGGTGACTACGTATACGGGAAGAAACCACATTACGCCCCTGAACACCGAGGCCAGAGGAATGTCACCGCTCATTCCCGCCACTACGTAGGCGCATATTCCTACAGGTGGGGTAACAGCCCCCATTGTAGTTACGACATTTATGATCACTCCGAACCAGATTGGATCGTATCCCAATTTCAATGCCAGCGGGAAAAAAATCGGTATCGAGACCAGCAGAAACCCGAGCGCATCCATGACGCATCCGGCAATTCCGTAAACGACAAGTATTACCGCCATTATGACCCAGGGCTGAACAGGTAATTGTGAAGCGTAATCCGTGACCTGAAACGGCAGTCCGCTTATGGTGAGAAAGCGTCCCAAAATAACCGCGCCTGCCACGATCAGTATGATCATGCAGGTGACCTTCAATGTATCCACTATGGAAGCCACAAATCCCTTCCAGCTCAATTTTCTTCGGATCAGGGCGAGAGCCAGAGCAAAAACAGACCCGGCGGCCCCTGCCTCGGTCGGGGTGAAAGCTCCGGTCAGAAGGCCCAACATAACTAAGGAGAAAAGTACGATCATCTCGAACGCGCCGGGAATCGCTTTGATCTTTTCCATCATTGTGGTTTTTGGTCCAGCGGGCCCTCTTTCCGGGTCCATAAGGCACATGATGTACACCACGACGCACATCAAAACGGCCATAACGATGCCCGGCAAGGTGCTCGCCCAGAACAGCTTCCCTATGGATTGCTCCGTATAGATGCCGTAGACGATAAGCACAACACTTGGCGGTATAACCACGCCGAGAGTAGATCCGCTGGCAATTGTGCCGCCCATGAGGGCAGGTTCGTAATTACGCTTTTTCATTTCCGGAAGGGCCACAGCGGTCATTGTAGCCGCAGTCGCGGTATTGGATCCGCATATCGCCGCAAAACCCGCGCACGCCATGATCGTTGACATGGCCAGCCCGCCCCTTATGCGACCCATCCAAGTATATGCAGTGTTGTAAAGATTCTCGTTGACTCCGGAATAGAAGCATATCTGCCCCATCCAGACGAACAGCGGGATCACGCTTAGTCCATAGGAAGAGAATGTCCCCCATAGCTCGGTTCCCACCACCGACATAGCTGCTTCCGAGCCAAGGAGATACCATAATCCACCCAGGCCAACCAATCCCATAGCGAGCCCCACCGGCAGCTCCACAAAGAACATAAGACCCAAAAGAACTACTATCCCGACTAAACCTACCATGCGCCGCCTCCTCCGGAACTCCTGTCATTTTGGAGAGGACATGTTGCAGTTAAAGCTCTTACGGATGAGTTACAATGTCTTCCCTTTTCTTACTCGAGTCGCATCATTAAAAAGAGCAAAGAGCGGCTCTTGCTTTTGGCGCCGCTGCGACTCCTGACACCCTTTCGGGGAAATATGCTCAATCCACCGGGAACCCAGCGAGTTTTGCGGTTCCTGATTGCGGGGGACGATGAGGCAAAAACTAGGCTCTGAAAAACGGTTTTCCTGTAATGTGTGAGCATACCTTACCACGGCCATAGCGATCAACTATTATCTCCGTGCTTTCCCTATTCTGAGTTCGGAATTATCGGAGGCTCATGTTTCGCGACACGTGACGGAGAAAACGATTGACTGCAAAAAGGATAGTAGGGTACGGTGAAGTCTTACAAAGCCACTCCTATGGAGAAGGTTGGCCGCATGATCGGCCTTGTTGGAGAAGGTAAAGCGTGTCGGGCCTGATCTCTTCCTTTGACCATTGTCGAGGAGTCATCGGATGTTCCGGCTCGCGGCTGGTTGGCGCATTATCTCGGACGCCTCTGTAACTGGTTATATCCATATCATGTTCCTAAACATGCAGCGGGAAGTAGATAATAAAGATCGTCTAAAGGGAAATCAGCGATCCCTCCGTTGGTCGGAAATTTCAATCGGTTTGCACAACAGCCTAATCATATGTTCACATTATCAGGAGGTGCTTACGATGAAGGGAAGACTATTTTTACCTGCTCTTTTGGTTACCCTTATCGCCGCGATGGGTTTGAGCGGATCGTGCCTGGTTGCGACAGCCGGGGCAAGCGAGGTTACCCTTACATATGCCAACTTTCCTCCGGCCCCCACGTTTCCGTGCGTTCAGATGGAACGGTGGGCAAAAGAAGTCCGGGAGCGGACCAAAGGAAAAGTGGAAGTTAAGACCTTCCCGGGCGGAACACTATTGGGCGCCAAGAACATGTATGACGGGGTGCTCAAAGGCGTAGCCGACATCGGGTGCCTGGCGACGGCTTATCAACCGGGCAGGTTCGTGTTCTTTGAGGTCATGGACCTTCCGTTCCTTTTTAAGAGTGGCGCTGAGTCGAGCCTCGCAATGTGGGACTTGTACGATAAAGAAAAGCCGAAAACTCTGGATGAAGTAAAGGTCCTGACCGCATTCACTTGCGCCACCGCCAGCATAATGTCTCAGAAGCCTGTTCGAAATCTTGCGGATCTTGAGGATCTGAAACTGAGGGCCGCCGGCACAGGCGTCGACATAATGAAGGCTTTGGGAGCGGCCCCGGAAGGGATGCCGATGTCTCAGGTGCCTGAAGCCTTGCAAAAAGGCGTGGTTCAAGGACTCGTAAGCTCGCTGGAAGTCCTCAAGGACATGAAATTCGCGGAGTACCCTGCAAGTTTGTCACATATGCTGACCTATGGGTGGTGCCGTTTGTGGTTGTTATGAATAAGAAAAAGTGGGATTCTTTGCCTGCCGACGTAAAGAAAGTTTTCGATGATTTGAGCAGAGAACAAGCCAAGTGGACGGGAGAATACGTCGATAAGCACGCGGATGACGCAGTGGCGTGGGCTAAGAAGGACCAAAATGTGGAATTCATAACTTTGCAAAAAGAAGAACTCGACAAGTGGAAGGCAAAGGTCGAGAACGTGCAAAATCAATTCTTCGAGACGGGCAAAGGCTGCCGGTCTTGACGGGAAGAAAATTTTGGACGATGTGATGAAGATCAAAGGAAAACAGTGAGGATGCGTCAGGTTACCGACATTGCTTCGACAATCGTGGTTCTGAAGGGCCGAAGGGGGCATCTTCTACGATGCTCCCTTCATTGGATCAAGCGGCGCTTATAACGGCTGGTTCTGGCGTGAGGCCGCCCGAAGAACTACATTATTTGTGGCAGGCTAATTTGACGCGTGTTCATGTCTGCGCTCCTGCCAGAGGATCGCATCATTTCTCCCAAGTTGGAGAAGGCACCATGCAAGGTCTTACAAAGTTCAACGAATATCTTAAACCATGTTTTTGCGCTAATCGCAGGAATTTGCCCTGGTGCTGACGATGGTCGTCGCCGCCGTGAACATGGTCATGCGATTGTTAGGCACTCCATTATCCGCGCATGAGATAGTCGCATTCCTTAGCGCGCTCGTCGTTTCATTGCCGCTGGGGTACACGCAGCTGAAGAAAAGCCATATAGCGGTGGATATCCTGTCCAGCAAGTTTTCGGCCGGCACCGAAAGGTAATTACAGGGATAAGCCTGGTACTAGGAATAATCTTTTTCTTCTTGGCAACGTGGGAAGTGGCCTCTTATGCCAATACCTTGAGGCTTAGCGGCGAAATGTCTGAAACTCTGCGGATACCTTTCTTCCCCTTCACCTATGGGGTTGCAATTGCATGCGGCGTGATGACATTTTGCTTGATAATGGATTTTCTGGTGTTGATAACGGCGCCTAAGAAAGTCGGCGCTTAAAGCGGTCCAATTTTGTGACTCAAGCACTGGGACGTCTCAGCGTCCCATGATTACGGAGGTTACTATGGCGGGGCTAGAAATAATTAATGGAAAAAGAATTCTGGCGGTAGATGATGAAAAAGATGTGTTGGAAGTAATTCAGGAACAGTTGGAAACAGCGCGGCTGACCACTGCGTTGGATTTTAACACGGCAAAGCAGTACCTGGAGAAGGAGCGTTTCGATCTCGTTATTCTGGACATAATGGGTGTAAACGGTTTTGAGTTGCTGGACTTGGCCACTGCAAACAAAACGCATGCGGTGATGCTGACAGCTCACGCTTTGACCCCGGAAAGTTTCCAAAAATCCATAGACAAAGGGGCAGTTTCATTCTTGCCCAAGGATGAACTAGCCAGACTCAATGAGTTAGTCGCGGAGATACTCGGCGAAGTGCAGGAACAATAGAACTCATTGGCCGAAGCTTCAGGAAAGGCTGGGGCCCAAATTCAAAGAACTTTGGGGTGAACTTTGGAATGAAATCAAGTTCCCGCCTGAGACGAAGATTCCTTGGTAATGAGTGGATGCACGTGGTGAACGTGCACGCGACGCAACTCGGGACCGGCGCGCCATCTAGGTAAGGGCGCATGTGACGAGACATCCCGCATCGAGGTATTGTAGGGGCGGATTTGATACCCGCCCCTACAATGGCCTTTGCATTGACTTTGTCTTGCCGCGGTTCTCCCACAAATGAAAATTTAAGGTAATATCTTAACCGGGGTACCTATGCCGACCCTGCTAAAAAGCTCTTCTATCTCAAAATTCCACATCGCGATGCAGCCGTCAGTCCAATTGTGAGGTTTGGGATAGTAAAGAATTACCCACAGTCTCTTGTACCAGTCCGTAGGATACCCGTGAATGCCAACCCAGCCCCCTAATTTCGTGTTCCAGGGAGGGGCCTTTCCGCTTTGGATACTGTTTATTATGGCGTCCCTATCATCGAGTGAAATCACTCCACGCTCAAAAGCAGTCTGGGCATCCGCGATCCCAGGATAACTGATGCCGAGAAAGCGATGAAAATGGCTTCCCGTAGATTTTGAACAGATAAAATAGTCGCCTTCCGGCGTTTTTTGATCGCCCGTGATCTTCTTGGGGCCAACAGGATTGATGCCCAGGCATACTCTAAATGTCCTGGCCGTACCGTCGTCTTGATGCAGTTCCAGAGTTTGCGCGCTCTTCAGGATTACGATCCTTGGCCCATTTTGAGAAACAGCGTGTTGAACACTCCGGAAGTCTTGAGATTGAACCCCCGATGCAAAAAATACAGATGCGCTCGTCAAGCAAAGGATTACTGCCCACACGCATCTCGACATTGGAATCTTATGCGCGCTTTCCGGTAGGGGCGCGCCTGTGTGTGCGCCCTGGCGATGCCGGACCCGGGCACAAGGGCAGACACACGGGTCTGCCCCTGCTGTGGTCTCATATCGGACCGAATGGCCATCGCGTGAAATTGGAAGCAATTTTAGGTTAGGGGTCATTAGGACGACTAACATACTGTCATTGTTAGATAATGTCAAGGGACGTCATTGGCCTGTCTCAGGATTAGCGACAGGAGCGGTCCCCTGAGTGGCCGCATTCAACGTTTCCAGCAAAATCCGACCATTATCAGACAATGAACCTTGCCCTTCATAATAGACATCCTGAACCGAAATACCTTTGCCATGATAGATCGCGTTGGCCTCGGAGTCTGCTTCCAGCACAGCTCCCTTGAGCGATAGGCCGACAAAAATCCCTTGCGACCTGGAATAGGAAAGTATGCCGGAACTGAATGTCATGTTCGTTTCAGCTGACGCGTCCCTTCCCACAGGTCCTGCGGCCACGGAGACATTGGCTCCCACAGCGAATTTGTCCTCCAGCAAATTCCTGAAGCTCTGCTCATTCATTATCAAAAGAATAAGGTCAGTGGATTGGGCGCCGACCTGAAGCCCCAGACTCCCGGTCCGTATTGTGAAAAACCCGGGTTTGCTCCATTCGGCGGTTTTTTCATCTCGACGCAATATGACTCCTGAACCGAAGTCGATTCCCACTATTATCCCTAATTTCATGACACCCGGAAAAATTGCCAATCCCCGGCATCTTTGGAGTAGATCCGCGGGAATCCCGCGATCCGGCATTCCTAAAGCATTTTTCAGCACAAGATCGCAATCAAGGATCCTCTTATCCAGATCTTCCATGGACAAGCCCATGGAATTGACCGGCCAAAAGATCATCGCTGCCGTAATGTAGATCAACAGGCGGCTTACCATTCCGGGTGTCTTCCGTCTTTGCGCAACGTGTGGACGGGCGCGATCCCGATTTTAGTGTTTGAACGCCCGTTGATTTGTGAACATCATAGTCACTTTGGGGTTCGCTTCATTACAGGCCTGAATGGATTCGAAATCTCTGTCGGAGCCGCCAGGGTGGACTATGGCCGATATTCCTTGACTGATCCCGACTTCAACGCCATCACGAAACGGGAAAAAGGCGTCAGAAATCATGACGGATCCCGGCAATCCGGCCTTGCGCTCGCGGGTTTCCTGATCCAACTCCTCCCGCTTCGCCTCATCCTTCATCTCATTAAAGGGGACATGGTACCGCTCGAAACATATACGATCCCGGTACTTGGTATAGGCTTTGACGACCGCCAACTCGGCCACGCCGACCCGGTCTTGCTCGCCCGTTCCTATGCCGACCGTGCAGCCATCCTTGACATAGATGACTGAATTGGAGCTAACACCTTGCTCGACCGCCCAGCCGAAGATCATGTCTTCAATCTCTTGCGGCGTAGGCGCGCGTTCTATAGCATACTCCTTACCTTGATAGGTCACTCTTGCGGGAACGAGGTCCGAGCCTGACCTGATCGCATTGATCTGAGACTGCTGGACGATTAATCCGCCGTCCGTCAGCGATTTGAAATCCACAAAGCGTAATGCAAAGGTATTCTTCCAGACGCGCTATGCCCGGAAGAGCAAGAATGCGGAGGTTCTTGCGGCGTTTCAATATTTCCACCGCTCCCTCAGCGTAATCGGGCGCGGCCACAACTTCGAGGTAATTCTCGGAAATCATTTCGGCCGTGGCTTTGTCCACTTCACGATTGAATACGGCCGCCCCGCCAAACGCCGCAATGCGGTCAGCGATGTTCGCCCGGCGATAAGCCTCGGTAAGACTCTCGTGGACCGCAACCCCGCACGGATTGTTGTGTTTCATGATGGCGCACGCAGGGCGTTTCATCAAATATTTCAGGATCAGCAGGGCGTTATCCACATCCGTGAAATTGATTTTCCCCGGATGTTTTCCGGATTGAATCATTTGCGATTCAGTGGTCGAACTCACTAAACCCATACCCGGAGCTATAAATCTGCACTCTCCGAGCGTGAGCCCGCCTCCCGTCAGTTCATACAGAGCCGCCTCTTGGCCTGGATTCTCTCCGTAACGAAGGCCCTTTTCTATAAGATTTCCCGAAGAATCGGGGATCTTCCAGGATTTCTTGGTGTACTCCAGCGTCTGATCACCAAAGATGATCTTGATTGTCTTCGGGAAATGGTCATCCATCACGGTCCTGTACTTCTTCTTTATGTCCTCCATAAAGATACCTCCTTTGGGGTCTTCGCGCGTCCGTCATTATACGAATTTACGATTTGCTGAGTAAACCGTTATCAACAAATCCGTACTGCTTCACGCTCCATATACGCCAACTTTCGATGTGAAATCTTGATTGAGATTCCTCCCTCCCCCTTGTCTCTGCCGCCAGGGGAGAGGTTTTTGAAATCCCCTCCCCGACGGGAGGGAGATGGAGGAGGATAACAAGTATTCGAAATCGATAGCTGAGGTTATCATAAGTTAGCGCCGACACGCCCATGCCCGCGTCACGTACTCTTCCAACCACATTCTTAGCCGTGATACTCTGGAGGCAAACCCGGTCGGAGTGTCAGATGTGAAGAGAAGATCGTTGCTCTCATGGCTAGGCATATTTGTCGCCGGATTTGTTTGCGGCGTAGTTTTTTCCGCTTGGAAACTTGACAGACACGGCGCTCCCGTTTCTTCCCCTGCCCCCGTGATCCGCGAACAAAACACCGCATCGGATGTTCGGTCTCGAATCGCAGGTCTCGAAAAGATGCTGGCGGCTAATCCGAACAACGTGGAAGCCTTGGTTCAACTTGGCAACGACTATTTCGACGAGGGCAATTATGAAAAAGCTGTCGAAACCTATCAGCGATCGTTACAGATAGATCCTCGAAATGCCGACGTGATTACGGATATGGGCGTTAGTTACCGTAAGCTGGGAAAAAGCAGGGAAGCTGTTGATGCGTTTCGCAAAGCTCTGGAGGTTGACCCGAATCATGCTATGGCGCTGTTTAATCTCGGAATCGTGCTGCGGGACGATTTGAAAGACTATGAAGGAGCGCTCAAGGCATGGGAGACTTTTCTTCAAAAAGCCGGGGATTCCCGCTTCGCTGTAATGGTGCGTCCGTGGGTTAAACAGCTACGCGAAAAGATTGGATCTCACTCAGCCCCAGGCGAGTGCCAGGCGGCCTTGTCCCGTCATTGCGAGGAGTGAACGACTAGAAGCAATCCGCCAAGCCTCGGGATTGCTCGCTTCGAGTCGCAATGACATCGGAGCGCTACCTCGGCACGCAACTGAATCCTTACCAGATTCACTGCCCTATCCTTCTGATAATCTGGCCAGCAAGAATTCGGTGAGGGCTACCAGCCCGTGGGTTGGCATGTAGTTGCTGGCAGAGACGTCATAGAGGATTTTGCTGTACGGGGCGAACTCTTCATCTCCGCGCCAGTGCATCAATCGCCATAGGAAGTCTTGGAAAAAACTTAAAAGCAAATCCCTCGTCCCCCATTTGCGCCGGCCTTCCGCCCCATTTCAGCGCTCGTCCAATCATTTCCTCATTATCAAGTGAGAAGAACCGTCTCAACATAGTATCTACCGCACGCGAAAAATGCGCGCCCAGGATTGCGCCGTGCTGCAAGGACCGACAGTCGATCCATTCGCCCATTACTCTCACGGCTGTGCCCTTATTCTCCGCGGCTGTTATAAGATGCAGCAAGACCAGGACCTTCATGGGAAGTGTATCCACGACCTCATGTCCCGCCCGCAGCCGGTAAGGAACCAGGTCCAGAGAAAACCAACTATGGAGGAATGGGATCTCGATGCGCGGGATGCCCTCTGCCACATAATGCGCTTCCGCCATCTCGGCCAAGGTGAGAGGATCAATTCTTTTGATCGCCCGGATCAACTCTTCATACGACCTCTCTAACTCGTCCGCATTCCGGCCGGTCCGCGCCCTCTCGAGCCACATCGTATATTCGTCAACAGCCATCCGATAATTATTGGCTAATTAGACGGCAAGCGCAATGAGCAAACGAGCAAACTTGCTACGCCGCAGAAATCAAAGAAAGAGATCCTCATAGAGGGTCCGAGAAGAATCAAGTCAACTCAGTTAATAAAAGGAGGACAGGGGCGCTTTCATGCGCCCGTGTCCTCTCCGGAAAGCTTTAGAAGTATAGGCCGAAGTTGGGCAGGCCGGGTATGGTGAAGTTAAGAGATACCTTGCCGCCGATAGTCCACGACTGATCTATTTATGAGTGAAATCGTAATCAGGCAAGTATACGCGGAGATCCAAGAGTAAAGTTGGAGTGACGTCGCCTTTACCATGCTAAGATAGTTAAACCGCCCAAAAACTCCGATGCAGCCAAAGCCGGCGCAATTCTCTGGAATATTCGGAAAATACTTCAATAAAATATGCTCGATCTGGGGTTCCAAGTTCGCTTCGAATCTGAAAGGGGCGTCGTCAAGACCGGTTTCGTCCGTATCTGACCGTTGCCAGGCACCCAAGGAAATCCTATTACCCTGACCAACAAACCGCAGCAGGGATCACCGCAGCAGTACCTGAGTTCCCAAAAATGGCATGTAGTGATTTACTGTCAAATCAGCTTCATCGGGAAGGCTAGTGCCTGGTGGGAAATTAAGGTTGAGCCTGCTATGTTATTCTTCAGCTGAAGGTTATATTTATCCCAGCGGAATCCCGCAATCAGATTCAAACCGCACTGCGAACCAAGTATAACGGCCCCGTCTATCCAGCCCATTGATTTGCTGGCAGTCCAAAACCCTGGGCGTCGGCAAGAAGCGTTGGTGATCGTGAATGTCTCTTCGGCATTTCCCGTGGTCGGGAAGAAGATACCACCGCAGAGGCAAAAAAACCCAGTCTCGGACCAACCTTACAATAGTTCGGAAACACCCAACCACACCCCGCTTGGGCTCCGTGAATATTCTATTGTGAATTGGTTAGGAATCCGGGCAGATGTCGCATGGCAAACTCCCGTAGCAGTGGAATCCAAATACAGTGGGCTTGCGGTCTCTTACCCTGCGCGATGTTTAACCCACATAAAACTGCGGGACAACAGAAGGGAGCCCGGGATCACAGACTTGATCCGTAGGACCCACCAAAAATGGACGGGAAGCCCGGTGTTCCCATCCCGAATAGACCCATCGCCGGGGCCAATGTGGGAAGGGACAGCAGCAAAATAGCAGCGAACAACAAGCCTGCGACTCTTCTCATACCCATATCCTCCTAAACGACACAAAAAACCTCTCGCACTCCTACAGGCGAGCGGTATTTAAAAACATTCCTTTTTACGGATTGTTAAATTTCTACGCAAAAAAATTCTGTTTGTCAAGCAATAATGCGACTCCTCAGTTAACGGAGGACATAGATTAAAGGCATCTTTTTTCTCGCAATTTTAGGAGAAATGAAGCTGACTGATCCCCGCAATGGTAACAAATCAACGATTCACTAGCGTAATTCGGCAGTTATTCCAAACCTCTTTTCCCGAGCAAAAAAATACCCCTAATGTTTAGAAAGCTCATTGAGGGCTCAGAATGCGGGTACTGAATTCGTCGCTATTTGGTCATATCACAACCGGCTCCGCAATTGCTCCGGCCTGTGAACAATCGGGACAGACGCTAGAACATCATACGTTTTCAGGGTATCCTCTAAAACCAACCCCCGCACGTTGGGCATGTTAAAATTCAGAGTCGCTTGAGCCCCAATTCCGCACAAGTTTGTTGAGAGGGGAATTTCGACAAGACAACCGGCGGTTGAATGCCCAAAAAAGAAAGGACCTTTTTCAAGGTCCAAAAAACAATAATCGTCAGTTATAGAAAGAGGGCACGGGCGCTCATGCTCCCGTGTCCCTCCGTGAAAGCTTTAGAAGTATAGGCCGAAGTTGGGCAGGCCGGGTAGGGCGAAATCAAGAGATATCTTGCCGCCGATAGTCCACGATGATCTATTTATGGTAAAGTCGTAAGTAGGCAACGAAAAAACAGTGGTGCCAGGATGAGCAGATTTGGCGACGCGGCCGCCTTTACCATCTAGATAATTAAAGCGCCCAAACACTCCGATGCAACCTAAGCCGCCGCACTTTCTGGAAGCCTCGGCGAACACCTCAATAAAACGAGATCGATCAAAGGTCCAGTTGCCTTCCAATCTGGTGGTTGGCCCAGCAAAACCGGTTTCGCCGTATCTAACATTGCCGGGCACCCAAGGAAATCCTATTACCCGCACCAACAGACCGCAGCAGGGACCACCGCAGCAGTATTGCGTCCCAAGAAACGGGATGTACCAATTTATTGTCAAATTACCTTCATCCAGGGCCGTGCCGCGACAGCGGCGCTGTGATGCCATTAAGCGCTGTCGGGTTCTTTAGCTGAACACTGTACGAATCCCAGCGGAAACCTCCGATTAGATTCATACCGCATTGGGAACCAAGAACCACTGCCCCGTCTATCCATCCCTCGGATTTCTTGCTGCTCCAGAGCCGTGGGTCGAATATTGGGTCGCCGACCGGATCGTAGGACTCGTCCGCATTCCCCGTAGACGGGAAGAGGTACCAGGCGGAAGCCATAATCCCCAGTCTGTCACCAAGTCGGCAATATTCCGAAACACCCAACCAGAAGCCACTGGGATCGGTCAGGCTTACCGTGAATTGATTCTGTCCGGGGGCGGCTTGAATAGGAATGCCATTGCCCCAGTCGGCCGTCATCTTCGACTCAGGGCGTCTGTTGGTGCCTCCAAACGTGGCCGGTCGGCGGTCTCTTTTCTGCTCGACGTTGTACCCGAAATAGACTGCCGGACAACAGAAACGTCCCGGGATCACAGCAGCTTGACCCGTAGGACCCACCAAAAAAGGACTGAAAGCCCGATGTTCCCATCCCGAATAGACCCGCCGCCGGGACCAAAGTGGGAAGGGACACCAGCAAAATAGCAGCGAACAATAAACCTGCGAATTTTCTCATACCCGCATCCTCCTAAACCACATAAAAGACCTCTCGCACTCGTGCAGGCGAGCGGTATTAAAAATATTCCTTTTTACGGATTGTTAAATATTTACTGAAAAAAATTCTGTTTGTCAAGCAATTATTGGCTTTTCTCGCTCCTTTTACGGCAAAAAATTATAGTCCCTATTTCAGGCCGGAACCGGCCGATCGAGACTTGATTTAAAAATATTTTGCATTCAATAAAGTAACATCAATATAAAAGGCATATTATTCGAATAATACAATTATTTACATTAGTAATATATAATTTAAATTTGTATATTGACTCAATATCTTACTTATGATATTATCAAATTTCAATCACTAAATTTCAGTCAATACCGAGTTTTGCCGTTACGTGGCTCGAGCGGCCCTCATAACCGTTGACGCGGCTGAGAAGCAATTCTGGGGCGTTCGCCATAATGCGGCATCGTATTCTGTTTGGTTAATTTTGTGAATTTGACCGGGCAATACCGGTCTACCAGGACTGGTGGGTATGGCTTTAATACGTTGGGTTCTGTTGTCCGTTGCGATAATTTCAATCTTTCCGGGCGCCGAATCAGTTAATGCCCAGGACTTCACTTCTTACCCCATGGCCGCTTATCCGGTCATTCCCGCTAACGTCCCGCGGGAAGCCCCCCGATATTCTCATGAACTGGGCGTAAAGAAATTCTTCAACAGCTTCACTTCCTATCAGTTCCCTAATCCCTTTCCGCCTCAACAAGATCCGTTAAGCCGTTTGGAATTTCCCATAGACCAGTGGTTCCTGGGCCTCAAAAGTCAATACTGGGGGAGCTGGTGGTCCGTTATCGGCCAAGGGTGGATAAATGTCTCGCGAGACAGCGCTCACAAGATGCAGGACAGCGACTGGGACGATGAAAGCGATCCGTCGCAGAAAACCATTTTCAGCGAGTCTCAATGCCGGT
>CAVVZX010000049.1:0-48227 GCA_963752855.1 uncultured delta proteobacterium
TACCCTGTTGTTGCCGATTTCACCCCTCGCCGGTTTGCTTGAGTTTCAGCCTCTTCCGCTGTCATTTCTTGTCATGTTAGCGGTTATCGTGCTGATGTATATCGTTGGGGCGGAATTGTTGAAGAGGTAATTGTAGTCCTCACGCTGCTTCTGCCGATTTCACCACTAGCAGGTTTGCTTGAATTTCAGCCTCTGCCCCTTTTGTTTCTCTTCATGCTTGCGGTAATCTTGCTCATTTATATTATTGCCGCGGAAATGCTGAAAAGAGCCTTTTACAGGCGGGTAAAGTTTTGACTGAGCCGAGATGTCTGTGCCCGCAACACGCCGAGAAATTCGTTTCCGGCTGGTGACTTGTCGGGCGCGGGAACACTGACTGTGTATGGCTGTCGTAATAGAATTAGAAGGTTGAGGAACTGGTGACGGGGTTGACATATACCGGGTGTGTGATTACCAACCTTATAGCCGGCACGGCGTGTGCGGGCATGATCAAACTTGAACCCGACAATTCAACATACCAGGAGGGTAAATGAATTATCCTGTCGTATCCATCCAGTGGGATCAGTTTCTCTCGCTGGTTCGCTCGATAAAACCTCTAAGCAGGGAAAGAGAATTTGAGCTTGCTGTAAAATACCACGAGACCGGTGATGTCGAGGCTGCCCAGGAAATGGTGGTCTCTCACCTGCCTTTTGTGGTCAAGGTCGCCTTTGGGTATCGCCACTATATGATACCGGTGCAGGACCTGATTCAGGAAGGCGCCATCGGCCTGATGAAGGCGGTCAAGCGATTCGATCCGTATCGAGGTTTCAGGCTGGTTTCATTTGCCGTGTGGTGGATAAAGGCTTACATCAGGAATTTCATTATGAAGAACTGGAATTTAGTCAAGCTCGGCACGACCCAAGCGCAACGGAAGCTCTTTTTCCGGATCGGAGACGTGGGAGAGCATGCGGATGAAGAGACCAGACAGGAACACATCGAGGATCTCGCTACGGAACTGAAAGTAAAACCTGACGACGTTATCGAAGTACAAGCCCGCATGAAGGCGAGAGAGTGGTCTCTCAATGAAATGGTGGGTGACGAGAAAGATATCTCCGGCCTCGATCTCTTACCCGCGGATTCTCCCGACCAGGAATCTCAGCTCATCGAGAAGGAGACCGGGCAGGCGCTCTCCGCGGCAACAGACAACGCGTTGAAAAAACTTGACACGCGTGAGCGCTTCATAGTCACCAAAAGGTACATGGAAGACTCACCCTGGACCCTCCAGAAACTCGGAGATCATTTCGGGACAAGTAGAGAGCGGGTCCGCCAATTGGAAAAGCGCGCACTGAAAAAGCTCAAAGGTGAGTTTTCTCCGTCGCTTCTGGAAGGCGCCCTTCCTGCCTAAGACCTCTGAAAAACCTTGGGAGCAGTTGGAAGCCCATTGACATCAAACTGATTCCTTTGCTGCCGTTGCGACAGTGGAAACGATTTGTCACAGAGTATCGGGAAGTTGGGCGCTCCTTTTTGCGAACCTTATCTTTGCAGGTGTGTTCCCGACGGTCCCGACGAATACGAGAGATCCGACGTGGCATCTTCGTGTGGCTTCAGCCTTCCCCTTGGCCCAATGCTACCAGGCCGTCTTCGAATGATGAACAACGCCGAAGATTGTGCTTGACCGAGGGAACGATGGCGAAGTACGCTCAAGAAAAGGCGACAAATCCGTTTACTGCGAAAGATTCCTACTACACCCACCCCCGTGGGACGGAATCCGATCCGAATCGGAGCTTGCTCCCCGGGTGTGAGGTACCATCGAACGACTGGTCAGGAGCGCTTGGACCCGCGGCACGTGGTAGCAGCCAGATGATTCAGGATGAATCGTGGGACTGAAGTTAGGCATTAAACTTGAACGGACCGGGTCAGCGTCTCTATCGGAAGGGAGAACAGAACAATGGGTAAGGACAAAGGTGTGGTTCATGTGGTGGGAACCGGGACCATAGGCGAGCCCCTCATCGGGTTGCTCTGTTCGTTTAAGGATCAGGCGGGGTTTTCCGAGGTTACCTTCCACAAGCGCTCGCCCCTTCCCAAGGATTTGCCCAAGCTCAAGGCGTTGATAGCCAGAGGAGCCAAACTTTGCGTGGACGAGGACACGGTGAATGACTTTGAAGCGCTGGGCCTTAAACCTACCATGATACATGAAGAGGCGCTGGAAAAGGCAAGCGTTGTGGTTGATTGCACCCCTTCCGGGGTCGGAATATCAAACAAGAACGAATTTTACGAAAACTATCTGGCCACGTGCAAGGGATTCATCGCTCAAGGCAGCGAGTTCGGCTTTGGAAAGATGTACGCCAGGGGAATTAATGATAGCGCACTGGAGATTAATAAAGATAGATTCGTGCAGGTGGTAAGCTGTAACACTCATAATCTTTGTGCGCTTGTTAATTCTGTCGCGCTGGTGGATGGGACCGACAATTTGGAGGAAGCCCGCTTCCTCTGCTTGCGAAGGGCTAATGACATCAGCCAGACCAAGGGGTTCGTCCCGTCTCCGGACGTGAGCAAACACGGCGATCCCGTGTTCGGCACGCACCACGCTCGGGACGCATATCACCTCTTCAAGACTATGGACCTTGAATTGAATTTATGGTCCTCTGCGCTGAAGCTGAATACACAGTACATGCACTGCATTTATTTTACTTTGAAACTGAAAAGAGCCGTCACCAGAGACGAAGTGCTCGCAAGATTAAAAGCGGACGACCGCATCAGTGTCACCAAGAAGCAATCGGCCTGTGAGGTATTTTCATTTGGACGCGACCACGGCTATTTTGGAAGAATTTTAAACCAGACCGTGATTGTGGAACCTTGCCTGATGGTGCGCAAAGGCCATGAGGTTATAGGCTTTTGTTTTACTCCGCAGGACGGCAACTCATTGCTGAGTTCATTTAGCGCTGCATGTTGGTTCCTGGATCCCGAAACATATGTGGATCGCATTCAATGTCTGAAGCCTTACTTTTTTGCTGAAGTTTGATCGGATTAGATAAGGGGGAGGTGAAAGGTAGTGTCGGGGTGCGGCACACCGTGCCCTCACCAACAAGGCCAGAAACTCGTTTAGGGAGCAAGATTGCTGTCACTTCCCGTGCCTGGAACAGTGTCTGAGGTGTTACGGTGGCCTTGGGAGGACCCAAAGACCCGGTACAGAGCACTTAGGGGCCGAAAAACCCTCAGGATCAGGTAGTCACCGCATAATTACGGTTCACATGGGAAAAACAGTCAGGTACTGGCCGGAGCCGATGACCTCATCCAACTCATTGGTCGCAAGGTCATCGTGGGAAAAATATCACAACATAATTCAGGGAGGTACTATCAATGCAACCAGAAGCTGGAGGGAAACTAAAGTATGGAATTTTGGGTATGGTTCTTGGGGCAGTTATCGCAATAATCATCGGCTTTGCATGGGGCGGCTGGAAAACCACCGCCTCGACCGAAAGGATGAGCAAAGAAGCGGTGTTGGCGAATCAAGCAGCGATCTGCGTCGCCCAATTTATGAAGGAACCGAACCATGATGAGAAACTCAAAGAATTTGGGAAATTAGACATGGGGGAGAAAATTAAATTCATTGAAAAGGGTGGCTGGGCTATGATGCCCGGGGGAGAAAAGGCGGACGTCTTTGCATGCCGAGCATGCGTCGATGGGCTTGACCTTCTTACTAAAAAATGAGTTTGGCTGTCAAAGGCGCCTCTTAGGTTGGTTTATCGCTACTTCTCAATAAGTCCTGGGCTCCGGCGGGAATAATTGAGACAGACATCCCAATCACACGAAGACTAAGAGCATGGCAATGAGGACCAGTAAGGAAAGTCGGTTGATTTTCATTCTCCACCCCCAGGCCAATTTTTGGCTGGAATAGGCCAAGTGTCAAGTTATATAGATTTAGATTGCTTTACAAATAGGTAGTTTGTGGCTGGCTCCTGACCGTGGCAGCTTGAGGTTCGCAAAAGGACGTGTCGTAGCGACTTTTTTCTCCGGAAACTACACGGTCTTTCATGAAAAAATAGCTGTGGAACTTTCCGTCCTCTTCCCCTTTACCCATCCCGAACGCGGGAAATTAAAGACCTGGCGGCAGATGTCGCTGACCTTAGAAAGAGGTTGCACCACAGCCGCTGTTAGCGGGTGAAAGACAAAGATAACTCGTGAAAACGGTTGTGTTTGTGGGAAAATGATATTGAGATGCTAAAAGGTCGGGTCGTGTAGGAGAGCCTCGAAATGGCATGACCGCCGCATAATTCTGGAGGAGAACTCGATGAGAACCAAAGTGGGTCTGTGGATTGACCATAAGAAGGCTATTGTCGTGACTGTGACCGACAAAGGGGAAGAAATAGGACTAATAATATCGATGGTTCAAAAACAGGGCCGGCGTTCTGGTGATTCACCCCTGAGGGGTCCCCATAAACCACAGCAAGTACCGGCAGATGATAGCCGACAGAGAGCCTTTACGGAACATCTCAACATTTACTACGATGCAGTAATTGCGTCCATTGGTAATGCGGAATCCATTCTGATATTTGGTCCTGGTGAGGCAAAGGGCGAACTGAAGAAACGTCTTGAAAGAAACAACCTAGGCGGACGCATCGGGGGTGTTGAAACAGTTGACAAGATGACGGATGGTCAGATTGCCGCGAAAGTTCGGCAGCACTTTGCAGAATAGCGTTCGGCGCCAGGATCGAGACGGAACCACCTAGCACGATCTTGGAGTGGACGCGGAAGAGCAGGCCTAGAGCGGGTTGGTCGGCTAGTCGAATGTCCGGTGCTTGTAGGTACCGCCCGGCCGACCAGGAGACTAATTTCAACGGGGCGTTTTCCACAAAACGCTAAAAATCGAAAGGAGTTGCCATGCTGCCTGTATGACAACAAATCAAGGAAATCTTCAGACGACGGAGAATAGGAAAAGACCTAAATTCTCACGAGACGGGGTTTCCGACTAGCTCTAGGGGGCGAAAGGTGAATCTTTCCCACAGAATTCTTGCGGCGTCTTGGGTGGTCAAATGGCTGCTGGATAAATTAGCGCCGAACTCCCCCGCAAGTCCCACGAGGTACATTGTGAATCCGTCATCTTCAGTGTGAATCCACTGGCTTGTAGAAGAACCATCATTTGCGTCGAAGTTTCCATATCGATAAGAAATATTCTTTTTAGAGCCAAGTTTGCGGATCCAGATCTTACAAGCGTTCTTTGGTCCTCCTGGCCCATCTATCTCAAACGTATATTTTTGCCTTGTCACTTCCTCGAATCGTGTCTCGATGGTTGGATCACGCTTCTCTAATGATTTCAGTCCCTGCCGGAAATAGCCGACAATAGTTGCAAAAGAATCTTTCAAGAAAGTGTTTCGGTCTTTTTCGGAGAATTCCTTTCTGAGCTGTGGCAGCGGTATTTCAGGCCCTGGGATCTTCCATCCATCGGCTACTGGTCCGGTTGCCGAGTCCGCGCCCTTCGTAGATGATGATTTCGGGTGGATCCGATATGCGAACATCGGCTCAGCGATATTCTTGAGCATCCTCTCTTCCAAACATTCATAGTGCAAGGACAGTTTCTTCTTCACGAGGTCATAGACGTCCCCTGAAACGCATATGCTCCCGGCCGTGGCCAGTCCTTCCAAACGGGAAGCCACGTTTACGGCATGGCCGTAGATCTTGCCGCCGACCTCAGTCACATTACCGAGATTAATTCCCATCCGAAACATCATCTGTAGGTGCTCAGGCACGTCCGAATTCTGGTCTGTCACAGCCTTTTGGAAGTCCAAAGCGAATCGCACTGCATCTTCCGCACTGATAAACTCCAGCAGGAACCCATCGCCCGCAGTGTCCACGACATTGCCGGCATGCTTCTGAGCCAAGCCTTTCATTCCGTCATGGCACAGTATAAGTACCTCGATAGTTGATGCCTCATCGTGTTCCATAAGGCCGGCGTAACCTTTCACGTCCGCGTGAACTAGAGCTACCAGCCTGCGTTTTCTTCTTTTTCCCGTCTTCAAATCCCTTTATTCAGAAAGCGGACGGCGCCGGTTCTTGTGGGCCAGTCACAAAGACAGCCCTCTGCAATCCGGAAAACGGCCGGTTCGATTGATTCGCCCCGCGTACCGTCGAAATGCGGTCCGGTTAGAATCCCTATGAATGAAATGGTCCCCGCCTCGATGGCGCTCGGGAACCTTACCAGTCGTGTAGACCTACTTCAGTGCCTCTGCAAAGTCAAGCTTCCGACGCAGCTTTTCGGACTATTGTTCAACAAGCGCAGACTGGAAGCCAGTTTCGTGACGCTCGGAATTATAAAATCGTAAAGAACCGTAATGCCGCAACTTGGCAACGTCATGCCATTGTTGGGATAGACCTGATCCAAGAAGAATCAAGTAACATAATCAGTGACCTCCGAGAAATCCTTAGACAATGTGGGAACTTTGGTTCAAGGTAGATGTCATCATTATAGTGAAGGTTGAAAGGAACTCACTAAATGACAAATTTAACTTTACTTATCAATGCAGCACAAGGCATCTTGAACAAGAGGTTCGACGCACAGGTCTTCCTGAGCTGGCAATCCTTGGCTCTTCTCACCCTTACGAAGTTGTTGGGTCCTCTTCACTACTATTCCCGGAACTTCAAACTCTTCACCTCTGAGAGCAAACGAACGTAGCCTACTGACCGGTGAAGGTATTCTCATCGCAGCTCGTGAAATGATGACGCCTCAAGCGCAAGCGATATAGCACGGCTCAAATGGTCGCAAAGTATGCCTTATCGCTCAGCTTTGGAGGCACGACGTGATACTTGAAAAGGTCAGACGCCGTAAAGATATCTTGTAGACCCTAGACTGGGTATGATGTAAGCGACAGGTTTCGCACGGTGATACTCCCCGACCCGCGCCTTGCTCCTCCGAAGAACTAATTCACAATCGACGCACACTTCAAATCAAGCGGCTCTTGTGTCGCATTCTACCCGCACTGATCATAGACTCATCTGACCTCGCCTACGCAGTATTTACGCTGACAGACGTATTTGCGCTTCCTTGTTCGCTTGCAGATATCCGGCCCGCAGAAGGCGATCTACTCAGATGTAGTCTCCCCTTTCGTCCTTGACCCCTCTCCGGCATCCGAACTCGAGGTCTTGGTCTCCGAGGAACATTCTTTCTTGGGCGGAGTCGTTCCGGAAGAACTACTGGCTTTTCTTCCGTAATCCGTAACGTACCACCCGCTTCCCTTGAGCACGAACGTAGACTGCGAGATCAATCTCCGCGCTTTTCCTCCGCATGTCGAGCATTTGTCAACTACCGGGTCTGAGAATTTCTGACATTTCTCAAATTCGTTACCGCAGATCTCGCACTGGTATTCATAAATCGGCATTTTTGACCTTCCGTTCAGACTGAGTTGTAAATGGGACCCTTCGGAATCAATCCGCAGAGCGTTTCGTACAAATCGATGAGATGATGGGTTGCGCTCCGGAAGTGACAAACACGGAAGATTCCCGGGGAATGAATCAATACGCGAACACAATGATGACCAGAGCCAAGATATGGTGTGTCACGCTCCACTGATCATAGATTAGTCTGACCCGCCTACGCAGTATTTAGGCTGACAGATGTATCTGCGCTTCCATGTTCGCTGCCGGATTTCCGGCCCGCATCGGATAGTCTACCGGTATGTATTCTCCCTTTTCGTCCTGGACCTCTATCCGGCTTACCATGTCGACTTTGGGGGGCAGTCCTTTCTGCTTAATCTCATTGAAGGCCTCCATAGCCTCCTCAAGAGTATCAGCAAAAACGTCATGATGTGACGCAATAACAAATCGGTACGTTTTCATGGCTCTACCTCTCTAGGACGTTCTGACAGCTGCGGCTGGCGGATGTTTCTCGCACTGCGACCAGCTTCATGGAACGGGAGCTACCAAGTGATCTTTCTATAGGGATTCTCGAAAGTAATCGCGAAAAGGAAGAGGATTTGGTGGACGGGCATCTTGCCCGCCAAATAGACAGGCTGGAAGCCTGTCCCACCAATACAGATCGGATTCCTGTCTTCGCAGGAATGAAGAAAATCCCCATGTATCCTCTTTTAAGAAAGGGGACGGAAGAGGGCGACTCGCCGGCCTCCCCGTACACTCGCTCCGATGATCGTTATTGCGAGCGAAGCGTGGTCATCTCCCAACCTTCGGGGATTGCTTCGTCGCTCTGCTCCTCGCAATGACAGATGATGCCACCGTCATTCTGAGTGGACACGCAGGTCCAGCCCTTACCGCGGCGTTGGTGTTTCCGCTGGCCAATCTTCCGAGGACGTTTCTACGACTAATGGTCTGCTGCGTCACGCATGGGCGCAAGAATCCCCTTAGGCTCCTCAACTCCACGCTTCCGCTCCACAAAGCCGCGGACAACGACTATTCCAGATAGAATCTTATCCAATCCGATTCAGGCTCAAATATTTTTGTTTTGAGCGTTGGCTCTCCAAATCCGCGCGATTGGGAACCTATTATTCTTAATGGTCAGGGGCGCGGTCAGACCGCCAGTATCAAGATCTTTTATCGATTGCAGGGCCCTCAACGAGACCGTCATAGTTGAGTTTACCGCTCTTGTCGGCCCTCCTGAGGGTTTCCGTGAACACTATCCCACTGAAGAAACCCTGCATATAAAACAGAGGGCGGCTCTTCACATCCGGGTAATTACTCGCCGTGTAGGCCCTGATCTTCTTTATCATGGGTTCATCTTCCATCCACCAGTAGGAGTATGGGTTAACGGCCAAATAATCATCTGCAAGCGGTCCCAGCTTCTCGAGCAGCGTTTCAGTGGCCCCCCAAAACGTCCCCATGAATATGCACTTCATGCCAATCTCTCTGCTCTTCTTGATCACATCAGGCACCGGCGCCACGAAGAAGCCGTGCAAAATGACGTAATCGGGATTGGCCTTATTGAGAGCCTCTATTTGTTTTGTGACATCCGCCCCCTTGATGTCTGCGGTTTCTTCACCGACGACGGTAAGTCTCAATCTTTGACACATCAGTTTCCCAAATTTGATCGAATCTCGCCCAAACTCACTGTCACTATAAAAGAACGCAACTCGGGCATGAGGCTTCTGCTTGGCGATGTATTTGAGCAGGATGCCCATTTGGTCTCCATATGTCGGTCCGGGGACAAACATTGACGGGTGCATGGCAGCGTAAGCGAATTCGCTGGAATATGTAGCGCCGGTGTAAAGAACCTTGAAACGCTGCGCGATGTCCTGGGCAAAAATCTTGCTCAGCTCGGTGCTGTTGCCAAACATCGCCAGCGGGTTATTTTCCAAGTAGATTTTTTCGAAAAGCACTTTGTCTTCCTGGGCGTTGTAGTTGCCGTCAGCCATTACATACTTGAGTTTCTTGCCGTTAATTCCCCCTTCGCTGTTGGCTATCATCAGCGCATCGTTCAAGCCGGCGCTAATCTCTGGGCCAAAAGCGCCCAGTGGTCCCTTAGTGGTTTGAACCGCTCCGACAGTAATCACTCCTTGGCCAAAGGCTACGTTCCCGATTATTCCTGAAACGAAAAAGGAAGAAAGAAACAGAGCGACAACGATTCTTTTTACCTGCATGAATGAGTTCTCCTTTCTCTCGAAATATCTCGAATTTGATATCTGACTGCTTGGAATCATTGCTCGAAGGGACTGCCGGCATTCAGGCAGTGGCGCCGGCCGGTGTCGACGCATGTGGTCAGAGGCGGCCGCAGGCAATTCGACTTACTCTTGGCAATGCTATGCATTATGTTCTCCATGCACGAAACAAGCCTATTCTGACCTTGTCCGGAGAGGCTGAGGGCGGGATATATTTCCCGCTCCACACTCGATCCGTAATCATGCAGTGTTTGTCAATTCGGTGATGTTTGCCCCGTTCCGGGTTCGGGATGCTCCCCCGGCGCCAACAAGGCGGCTGGCGTCCCTTCAGAAAGGGCCGGAAGCGGGCGAAAACTACCCTAATATTGCTCGAAAAGTGACCTAACTGCATAAGCGTACCACAGACCAATGTCAGGGAAAAGAGATTTCAATTCTCATGTGAGCGGTATGCTCAGTCCTGACCCTTGCGCTTTGGAACAGTCGTTTCGTTCGGGGTGACGGATCAATTGAGGAGTGTTTGTTCAAGCGCAGAGTTGGAAGGCCAGATCTTCAGCCAGTGGTGCGTGCGAGTCGGGCGGTCGTTGTCCGAGCGATTCCAGCGCCCGCCACCTGATGAGATCGGTCAGACGAGGGATTGAATTTTTGCCGGACAACCTGTCATTGAGGTAAGCTCAGAAACTCACCCTCAGCTTGCGGCATGTCTTTTTCAGGCTTGCGAAGGTGTCCCGGCAGCGGCGCCGGGATCACTGCGGTCAACCACTGATCTCGCGTTTTCACATATTCCCGGATGTCTGTCTCGCTGGTATAGTTGTGCAGGGGTATGTCTGGTCGTTCCAGCACCAGCAAGAGTTTCCGATTAGTTCTTCTGTATCCGCTTGAGTGCCTGATTGAAAGTAGAATAGCAAGTACGTGTTGTGAATATCTCATCGAAACGCTTTTCAAGCTCTGCGCTTTTGTTCGTGCCAGAGATCTGTTTGTAGGTTCTCAGCTTGCCGTAGAATTCACATATCAGACTTCGTATTCCATCAAGCGCATCGCGCTAAGAATCGTTGAATACGACGAGCTTGTTTATAGACCGCTCTGCGTGTATCCAACACAGGGCATGGAGCAAGACATCAAACGACCGGTATCGTCGCTGACGATTACAAGATCAGAATGGATGGCCCCGTGTTGAAGGACGCTCCCCAACAATGCGCCCTCCGTGGCAATGCGGATATGCAGCCTGTTTGAAAAGCGCAAAGAGTTAAGACACGCTTTCCATTTGAATTCGTCTTCAAAGACACCCTTTCGCAAAGCGGCCAGTCGTTCAATCTGAACTTTGGGAAGCTTTTGTGCTTTCATGTAATCAAGAGCTTGGCTGTTTAGAACATAATCATGCTTGCCCGCCAGAAGAAGTTCCAGAAAGTTGATTCTGCTCTTGCTGTCTGTACTTTGAAACCAGGCAAACCTCTCATCGCCAAAATGAGAGACAATAACCGTAATAGCCTTGGTGACGGGCACCGGTGTCGTCAACATTTACGTGACCTGAGACCTTGAGACCGACCCGAAGGATCTCGTCCTTTTCTTCGTGGAACTGTTGGTTACGCTCCACAATGATGCGATTTACCTGGCCGGCCGAGATATCGATCCCCACCTCCCAGAGTTGCTCAAGAATCAAAGGCTGAGTAACATGACAATGGTAGGTACTGGTAGAGAATGAAGCTCTGCAACGAGGGACCGAAGTGGCTGACGAGGATCCTGATCTCCTCCGGAAGTTGCGCCACTATGTCATTCCCTTGGGCAGTTTTCCACCGCTGCCGTCGGTAGACTGTATTGTATGGCTGCAACAGGAGATCCTAAACCGTAAAATCCTCATACCCCTTCAATGTACTCCCCGGCTGGACGTTAGTGGCTTCGATAATCAATGTCTCATGGATCTCTAGCTCTTCCGTCTTGTTACGCTTCACAGAGCCAGGACGCTTTGCGCTGCTCCCCCCGTTTCCTTGCTCCCCGTATCCTTGCCCAGGGCAGAAGGTTTGATCCTGGGTCTGAGCTTCTGACCTTTCAGTATGGCTATCTCGTCTTTGAGCGCCTGGTTCTGCTCCAGCAATATTTGGATGATTTCCAGCAGAGCCGTCACCAACAGTGTGCGCTCATCATCAGGAACTTCGGGAATCTTTGGGATCGTACTCATATCCACTGTAAAGCATATTTACCGCCAAATGTCGCGCTCTTTTGCCCTCTTCCTTCAGATTGCGCCGCATCCGGAGGAAAACTCTCATTGCAATGGAGAGAAGCTTCGTGAGCTTAACAGCGCCAGTCTCGAGAAAAGAATTCACCGCACGCAATGACAGATAATGAGGCCGGCATTCCGGGCGGACACGCGGGTCCGCGCCTATCCCGCGTTCCGTGGATTCCGCCAGCCATAGGAGGAGTTGTTTGGGGAGGATGCGGAGACCCCGTCACCCCCGACTCGATCCGAGGTCCAATTTCTGTGTTCCCAGGAATGAAGAGAATCCCCGTATATCACCCATTAGGAAAGGGGGACTGAAGAGGGCGCACAGCCGTGCGCCCCTACACTACTGCCGATGTGATCCCACCGGTCCTGGCCATCATTCTGGGCGGACACGCGGATTCCTGGCGTTCCAGGACATGCTGTCGTGTCCGCCAGCCAATATAGGAGTTTTTGGCGGAAGGGGCGGGGAACCGGCTTTTTGCAAAAAACGGGTTCCCGCAATTCTTTCCTTCTTAAGCTTACGCCGCAAAGGTATACTGCGTCCCTGCGGTATTGAGCACGAATTCCGCGGGCATTGCCTTACCGAACGCGGTGATTGCTTCGAATCCGGTGCAATGGGTCGGCACGATGTGGTCCGGTTTCAGCGCCTTGATGCCCTCTACGGTCGCCTGAATGACCTCGGGCTTGGCGCCTGTGAGGTGGAAACCGCCCATAACCACGAGGAGCTTGTCCAGCGCCCGAGACCTTTTGGGCCTGCTTGACCGTGTTCACGATGCCGCGATGGGCGCAACCGGAAAGCACAACAAGGCCCTTGCCTTTCAACTTGAAGAAAAGCGCGTTCTCACCCTGGAAATCATCGGGCTCGGGCTTTTCCCCTCGCTTGCAAAGCAGATTCGGGTTAATCTTCTCGAATTCCGTTACTCGCGGAATGTTCCCTGTGAAGTATGCGCCGGGAATAATCTGGACCGGACCCTTCACGTCGACAACCTTCAGGCCAAGGGCTTCAATGTCCTCTCGCTTCAACTGTCCGATGTCCATAGCATCGTTAGTTCCGGGACGGAGGGCGTATCTTTGCAGAAAAGCTTCCTCTCCTACGTAAAATGGTGTCCCTTTGCTGATCTTTGACTGATTCTTCTTCAGGATTTCGACCGCGGCCATCCAGTGATCGAAGTGGCCGTGGCTCAGGCTGAAAGCGTTCGCGTTTCCGAGGTCAAGCCCCAGCACGGCTATATTATTCATCACTCCGACCGGGTCGAGCCCGTAGTCGAGCATACAACGGCTTGTCTTCCCGTCCACGACCGTCTCCACATAATAAGAGAGGCCGTGTTCCGCATGGATCGACTTTCCGGGAACCACTCGATACCGCTTCGTGAATTTGGCGTCCGGTCTCAGGGCATCGTAATAATTGTCCGTGAGCACCCAGATGGTTAGCTTATCCACTTCGGTAATGTTTGCCTTATCTTGCGCCATTACACCCTCCTTTGTTGCGCCCCCGGCTGCGAGGATCGCGCCCGTTGCCATGGAATACTTCAAGAATTCTCTTCGGCCCATTCCCTCACCCATAATACACCTCCCATGTTTGTTGCTATGACATCCAAACAATCAAGAATATATAGTGATCTCAAGAAGTAACGACCGAGAAAGGAACAGTTCACAGCGGAGAACGCTTTGACGTATTTGTAGGGGCAGGGCTTGCCCTGCCCAATGAGGGCGCAGCAAGCAGCGCCCCTACAGACAATGGGTTTCTCTGCGATCACTACGCACTCTGCGCTGATCCCACGCTGGAAAGCGGAACTTCGCTCGACGGAGAACCGTTACCGAGAGAGAGCTGACTTGATCGGTTTTGTACAATGAGGAGCACGCGGTGCCCCTACCAGGAGCCTTTCCCACCAATCTATATCTGAGACCGAACCATTAAGAACAAGAAACAAAATTCTTGAGAACTACTATAGAGCGATTCAAGAAACTTTGCCACACAAATTACGGTGATTCGCCGAACAATTGGACCTTTTTCTATTATCCAAGGGGTTAAAGTTTGTTCAGTTCAAAATAGTCTTGCAGCCTGCCTTTTTCCGTCAGCACACGCATGCCCATTTCCGAAATTGTCGCAGGTGGGACAATAGGGTCCTTCCGTTGGACCATGCTCAATGCTTGCGTTTCGCAGGCGCTTGAGCAAAGGCCGCACCCGATGCATCGTTCAAGATCAACGTGCGCATGGTCATCCTGAACTTCAATAGCCCCCACCGGGCAGCGTTCATCCTGGCAGGTGGCGCACCCGGAACAGAGGTCCTCATCCACCTGCGCGTGCCAGCGTCCTTTGGCAAAGGCATTCGGGTTCTTGAGTTGTGTGAGCCCCCGGAGCACCGTGCAGCAACAGGAACAACAATTACAAACCACTGCGAGACGGTCCCGGCTATTGTTGCAGGTATGAACCAGCGCAGCTTCTTCAGCTCGGAGCAGCACATCCTGAGCCTCTTGTTTCGTGATCTCCCGCGGAAACTTCCGATCAATGAGAAACCGGGCCGCGTTGTCAAAAATCAGGCAGGTATCGGTGGGAGCATCGCATTTGGCCGAGCTGATCCGGCACGCGCACTGGGCCAAAGCGCAAAGCTCGGTGGATTCCATCATAGATGACAATACTTCATATGGTAGCACCTCGTTACGCGTTCGGACCGTTTGCTCGACAGGGATAACGCGGATCAGCGGAGTGGGACTCCCTGCGAACTCGTTACCCAACGCTTCGTGATGGTATTGCTCCCAGAGCTTCGCCAGACGCCGGTGTTGCCGGGCGCCGCCCCCTGCCATGAAGGGAAACTCGAACAGGCCCGGTATTGTCGGCAGCAGAGAGTAACCCATTTCTCCGCCTTTCCGCCTGCTGAAAGCTATTCCCTTATTAGCCATGGATTCGCAAAGCTCGGCCACTCGTTCCGCGGCGATGCCTGAGGCTTCGGCGATCTTGCTGATGCTCTTGGGGACAAATGTCATGCCGAGAGCCACCTGAACCTCCTCGGGGGTGAACAGTATCCTCAGGATCTCTTGGAACGCCTCTGATTGAGGCGCGCCCGCGGGATTAGTGTGCAGCCTCTGTCGTAGCTTTTCGTAATTGTCCATCACTTGCCCTCTTTCATTGTGAGGCAGTCTTTCCAGGCTGCCATTTTTCAGTGCCTCATCATTACCGACCATATGGCAGGCTGGAAAGCCTGCCCCACAAGAGTGTTTGCACAGCCGACGCGAAGCGATGCGGTTCCGCCGCATCAAGTGCGGGGTCATCACAGGCCACGGGCTGAAGGGCGACCGCCGGTCGCCCCTACATCTCGCGATGCGGTCCCGGCGGTCCTGAGTCATTTTGGGCGGACACGTGGGTCCGCGCCGTACCGACACACTGACCTTGCCGCCAGCCATATAGGAGTTTTTGGAAAGGGGGTCTTGGGCATATGCGCTAACTTTAGTCCCGTCATGGTTCCGTAGGAACCTCTGAAAGTAGCCCGGCGATTTATCGCCGGGTAAAGAATGCCGCTCCACAAAGGGCTTTGAGTCCCGTGGGGACGGCTGAGAATGTTATCGCCGGCTTTAATCGATCAGTCGTCCCTACCGGGACTAGAGTTCTATTAGGTCCGCTTTCCCGGCGATGAATCACCGGGCTACTATCATCTCGTCCCACTGGGACGAGCGGGATCAGACCGTTAAGTTAGCGCCTATGGGGGTCTTGGGGAAACCTTTTTGCAAAAAGGTTTCCCCCAAGATCTTTATCTCCCTATTCCCCACTTTTCACTTCTCTTACGCTCCCTATCTACCCATTTCTTCAACCAGGCGCCCGAATTTTTGCGACAAGCGCGCAGCTTCGGGGTCCGATCGGAGTTCTTCCACGGTGTAGCGCATTTTAGTTACCCAGTTGGGGTTTTCCCACGTGGTCCCGGGTATGTTCTGCTGCCTCTCGTCCAAGAGGATATCTTCCTGATTGATCATGACCAGTAGCGAAGGCGCTCGCAACAGGAATTTTAGGACAGCTTCGTGCAGCTCTTCCGTCGGAAGTTCCGCTTTCAGCGCTTCAGCCCCGGTCTGCTCGGAAATAAAACCCTCCTGAACGAATTTTTCGACGAGCTTGAATTTGCTCTGCCGTCGGTCCGCCCTGAAGGCTTCGGCCTGTTCGTCGTCGAGTTGCCCGATTTCGCGCCGCTTTTCAATGTCTCGACCGGCCCAAAAACCAGCCAACGTAGGCAGATCGTGCGTGCTGATGGAGACCAGCGCGGAGGAGGGGTATTCCGCATGGCCATAATGATTCCCTTGTGAGTCTCTCTCGAAATAGAGCAGCCTGTACGAGAGGATACCCTTGGCCATAAGCCTTTCTCTCAAATTCATAGGCACCGTTCCCAGGTCTTCACCGACTATGAGAGCGCGGTTTTCCCGGCTGGCCAAGGCGAGCACATTCAGCAGGTCCGCTTCATAATCCTTCACGAAGACCCCATCCTTCGGTTTACCCCAATCCGGTATCCAGAACAGATGGTGCAGTTGTATCGCATGATCGATCCGCAGCGCCCCGGCGTTCTTACAATTTGCCTCCATCACCTTGTAGAACAGCTCATAACCGGACTGTCGGCTCGCATCGCGGTCGTGAGGCGGGAACCCCCAGTCCTGGCCGCTCGGGGCAAACGCGTCCGGCGGCGCTCCCACCCTAAATCCTTCTGCAAAAAACGACTGCCATGCCCAAAAATCCGCGCCGTTTCGATCCACGGCCAGGGCCTGATCGTTGTAAAGCCCTATGATCATACCCTTGTCGATGGCGTATTGCTGGACCTGGCTCATCTGTTCCTGCAATTGCCACTGGATATACATCCAAAAGAGCGTCTGTTCGTCTATTTTCGATCAGGAACCGGTTTACGTGCTCAGATGAGGGATCATGGAATGTAGCGGGCCATTCGCGCCAGCTTTCGATTTTTCGAAAGATCTTGGACCGAAAATGTTCGTCCAACGCGCAAAAGATCGCAAAGCGCTCCAGGAAAACCCCTTCTGATTCTATATAATGCTGAAAAGCTTCCCAACGCGGGGTTTCGGCATTCCGCCTTCCGTGTTTTTTTAGGAAAGAGCGGAACACCTCTCTAAGAACTTGCAGCTTTAGAGCGGAAACTTCCTCATAATTGACCTGGGGCTCATCTCGTAATTTTTGAAAGTGACCACGATTGTTGAATATAGTGACCAGATTTTGGGCTTTCTCCGATTCCTCAAAATCAGGGATTCCCGGAATATCGAGATAGATGTGGTTACGATAGAGCCTGCTTGACGGAAGATATGGGCTGCTGTTGAAAGGTCGTCGGTTGAAGAGGGCGTGCAGCGGATTCAAACCTATAAAATCGACTTTCAGGTCTTCGCGAGCCCAGTCCACAATAGCCCTTAGATCTGAAAAATCCCCCACACCCCAATTCTTTTGGGAGCGAACGCCGTAAAGGGCTATGCCGACTCCGGCAATCCTGCCTCCCGCCTCCAACGGAGACGGAATATGAGCCCTGGCAGGGCAGACGATCCAGAGGCAGGTGGCCTCGCGGCGCTCGTCGCCTATGGACACATCCACTCTTAATTCATGTTTGCCTATACCCAAATCTTTCGGAAACGGGACTGACACAAATCTCAGATCGGACTTTTCATCACGATGGAGGCTCGCTTCCTCGGACGGAAGACGATATTCACGGACAAATTCTTTTGCATCCGCTTCGGAAATTCTTACAGTCCCTTCCTGTGAGCCATGATCGGTCGTTCCCTCAATGAAGATGGAACATCGGTCCGGCAGGTTGTCCGTTGAGACCACCATTACCTGAGGATTGAGATTCATGCGTTCGGGCGCGATTTTGACGCCTTTGATTTCCAATATTCGTCTTGCTGTCTCGGGGTCGGTGCGGTGAGTCTTTCCCCAATTATCCGTATACTCATGTTCAATGCCGAATGCCTCTCCAAAAGTTTTCAATGCTTCGTAAATATTAGACAAGTTGTCATCTCCCAACAGTTGCGCATTTGTCGATGATCTGTCTTTCCAGGGAACCATTCAGTCTTTCGCGGCAGGGGCTGTCTTTCGTGGGGCAGGCTTTCCAGCCTGCCTGTCCTGAAATACCGATCATGGCAGGCTGGAAAGCCTGCCCCACACTTGCAATTTCGTAGCCACTAGGTTCTCATTCCACTCGTCTCAGTCGAATGTCGTACCTTCCCAATTCGTTTTTCGTTGACTGCCCCGTCTGTTAGCAGTTAATTAAACAAAAAGAAATACCATCTGTTCACGCCGGCGTGGCGCCCTCGCAGACAACTGTACAATCCGGATGCGCAACGGCTTTTCCGGTTGCTCGAATTTGCAACTCTGAATATTGGAGATCACCTATGAATTTTAGGTTAACTGATGAACAGCGGCTGATAAGAAAGGCCGCACGAGATTTCGCTTCCAAAGAACTCGGTCCTAACGCCCGGCAATGGGAAGAAAGCGGCACGTTTTCGAGAGAAACCTTTGACAAAATGGGCGCCTTGGACTTTACCGGCCTGTATGTTCCGGAGGAGTACGGAGGCACCGCCGTAGGCAGATTGACCGCGGCCGTTATTTTCGAGGAGCTGGCCAAGGGCTGTTTTGCGACGGCAGTCTATGTAAGCGTGCATAATATGGTGGTCAATCTCATTTATTCATATGGGAACGAGGAACAACGCAGGCGCTGGGTGGAGCCGTTGGCTCGGGGAGAAGCTCTGGGGGCGTATTCTTTAACTGAGGCGGAGGCAGGATCGGACGCCGCGGCGTTGACGGCCAAAGCGGTCAAAACGGATGGCGGTTATCTTTTGAATGGGACCAAGCTCTATGTCACCAGCGGCGGGGTCGCGGACATTTACGCTGTTATGGTTCGGACGGATGAAGCCCAGAAGCAGAAGGGGATCACCGCCATGGTGATTGAAAACGGGACCCCCGGTTTTTCCTGCGGGCCTCATGAACCGAAAATGGGGTGCAACGCGTCTCCTACCACGGAATTATATTTCAATGACTGTTTTATTCCCGAGGGCAACCGGCTGGGCCAGGAAGGCCAGGGATTCAACATGGCCCTGAGCGCGCTCAACGGCGGCCGCGTGGGGATAGGGGCCTGTTCGGTGGGATTGGCGCAACAGGCGTTTGACTACGCGCTGTCATATGGCCACAAGCGCCAACAGTTCGGGCGCCCCATAGTTTCATTTCAGGGACTACAATTTCTTATTGCCGATCTTGCCACGGAGATTGAGGCCGCCAGATTGATGATATACAGGGCCGCCAGCTTGATGGACGAAGGCGAGTCGGGCGTGATTGAAGCGGCTATGGGCAAAAGGTTCGCCACCGATATGGCTATGCGCGTCACTACGGAAGCTGTTCAGATCCTCGGCGGATACGGTTATATGAGGTCGTACCCGGTTGAGATGTACATGCGTATGGCGAAAGTGGCTCAGATCTTTGAAGGGACCAACCAAATTCAAAGAGTAGTCATCGCCAGAGAGCTGAACAAATACAAAGGTGGCAAGAGACCGGATTCATATTGAAATTCAAATCAAGCAGGAGATCGATTATGCCGAAACGTCCTGAAAAAACCCAGAGTCTCGGAGATAGAATCCGACTTATGAGAGAACAGCAACACCTGGATATTAAACAAGCTTGCGGACAAGACAGGATATTCGCAGGACTACCTGATGAAAATCGAAGAGGGAAAATTATCTCCGCCCGTGGGAGCGCTGATCAACATATCAAGAGCTTTGGCCATAGACTCGAAAACCCTTTTGTCCGAAGAAAAGAAAAAGCGCCGGCAAAGCTATATCAAACGCACTAAGGCTTACGCATACAGATCGCTAACTCCGGATTCGGAAGACAAACACCTGTGGGCCTATCTGGTGGCGCTTGAACCCAAAAAGCAGCACGAAATGGTGGCTTACAAGCATGAAGGCGAGGAATTTATGTATGTGCTCGAAGGCAGGGTCCAAGTCACCATCGGCGAAGAAGCGCACGAACTGAAAAAGGGGCAGACCATACACTTCAACTCAGGAGTCACCCACAATTTAAGAAATTTGAGCAGTAAGGACTCCAAACTGATCGTGGTAGTCTACACCCCCTGAATTTTGCTTATTGGCGTTCACGGCAGGATGAGACTTGCCGGCCCATTTTGTTGCAGAAGCTGTCGCTAGCGCCTTGTATTTCATCAGACCGTCATCCGGGCGCCGCCAATAGCAGACGATCTTGTTATCATCATCCAATTTGGTCGCTCCTGACGGCGCCCATTGGATCATCTTCCTCCCCAGGCGCTTGCATGCGCGCTACCAGTTAATCCGATTTCGAGCATGACTTAGCATTCAACTAGAATTCTGAAACTTCTCCACGTATTGGCGCGTATTGAGGATTTCCCGAGGGATAGGAGCAGGAACTCACTTCTTGACAAGAGAATTTAAATAAATGTCCAATTAAATCGGTTTATTTTGAACAAAAATAGCCTTAAAAGAAATTTAGGAACTTTTCTTGCATGGCTTTGTCCGTAATCAATAGGGGTTATGTGACGCGTGAAGCCGCTATCTCCAAGTAATCCCGCATAATGGCAGCCCGTGCGGTGAGATACGCGGTGCGCAACAAGACACGATAACCCATATCCATACCTCCTTTCACGCCCCGAGAACCAAACTCGGGGCTTTTTTTTTGAATGTGCCCCGTGCTAGACTGGCGCCGTTTTCGCGATAGGTACTGAGGCAGTCGCGGCGACACTAAAGTTACCTTATCAGGGTAGCCTTAAAGGTAAGGAGGTTTCATGAGACTAGCAGGTGAAGCTGCCGTAGTTACAGGCAGCAGTAGAGGTGTGGGGCGAAACGTGGCCGCTGCGTTGGCTAGAGAAGGCGCTGACGTGCTGGTGAACTATTCAGCGAGTGAAGGTGCGGCCATGAAGTTAGTAGAAGAGATACGCGCCATGGGTCGCAAGTCCGTGGCCGTGCGCGCCGATGTGGCAAACAAGGCGGAAGTGGAGAACATGATAAATACCGCCAAAGAGACTTTCGGCCGCCTGGACATCCTTGTCAACAACGCGGGTTTTACTCGTCCCGGTATGCTCCACAAACTGAGTGAAACCGATTGGGACGCGGTATTGGACGCGCATCTCAAAGGTCCTTTTCTTGCCATACAAGCCGCGTCCAAATATTTTATGGAGCAGAATTATGGAAAAGTAATCAATGTCAGTTCTGTCGCGGGCCTGGTGGGCACAGTCGGTCAGGTAAACTATTCCGCGGCAAAGGGCGGCATATTGAGTTTCACCAAGAGCGTGGCGCGAGAACTTGCCCGATACAATGTCTGCGCGAACGTGATCTCTTTGGGTATTGTTGAGACGGATATGACCGAAAAGATTCGTTCCGATGAAAAACTCACGGAAATCTATATGAATCGGATTCTGCTAAAGAAATTTGCGTCCGCGGATGACATCACTCCGGCTTTTGTTTTTCTGGCTTCTCACGAGTCGGATTACATTACCGGCCAAGTCATCCCCGTGGACGGCGGCTATGGCATGATTTAGGGGAAGTGTCGGAGATTCCGTAATGTCCGGTCAGCTCCGCTTGGTTCGCAGGGCATCACGAAAAGGGAGCTGAACTTTATTAGCTGTACTATATATTTCATTACGGGACTTCACCCGATTTCATGAATGCGCGGCTGACCGCGTAACTGAGGGATTTGCCTGAGAGAGTGACCATTCACTTACGCTGGGCGCCGCTCCGGCATAGCGAGGAGTGAATGTAGGCGCAGTCGTCTCGCCTCTCTGGCGCGGGTGACCGGCAAGCCTGCCCCGGACCCGATCCGGGACGCCGGTCCGACGGACAATCCCCAAAGCAAGGAGATTGCCTCGCTCCGCTCGCAATGACATGTAGAGCGCGGACTGTCTCGCCCGCTTAACTGAGGAGTGATCTGAGAGGCAAAAAAAAAGTTGACTTGGTAGTGGGCTTCTGCTAGACATCAGTAACGTCGTTGGTAACGTATTGAATGGACTTAAAGATCTGAAACGCCTCAGAGGCCCGTTGGGAAAGGGCTGACGGTGGAGCGATTGAAGGCAAGTTGGCCCGATACGTTTCCAAAGAGGCGGAACAGAACCGGAGTCAAGCAAAAAAGAGCTTGACATAGAGTTGTTGATTTGATACGAAGGATACATTCCTGAAAATGTCGGATACTTATCCGGGAATGTTTAATTAGGGGTCTCCCGAAAAAGTCATCGGGAGGAACTGTTGAAAGGAGGATTTAGGGTATGGTTAAACGCTTGTTTCTGCTGAGCCTTATGGTTCTCGCATTGTGCGGCGCTAGCACGGTTATAACCCTTGCTGGTGGCCCTCCGGGTGCCGCAGGTTATATGCCGCCACCGCCGTGTATTCCGCCGATTGCAGGGCCCGCCACCACTACCTATTCTCAGGTGAAGGAGCAGATCGTTCCGGTTCCCGCCCAGTTACGAAGGGTGAGAGTTGTGGCTCCTTATCTGGCAGGTGTGGCTTGGCCGCGCACTCCGCTTCCCTTCTTCGGGAATCCGCAAACTTATCCCAACCCGATCGCGCTTGGCCGCTATGAGTGGTTGGTGCCTGTGACTGAAATCGCCAATGAGCAATTCGACAATTTTGTTGATCCTTGCTGCAGGCCCATCAAGACTCCTCGCTGCGTATACGTAAAGGCTAACTATGTGAAACCGCCGTGTGGGCCGGTTTGTGGGCCAGTCCCCATGGGACCGCCTCCCCCCATGCCGTGCAAGGTGAAGAAGTAGCTGCCGCAGAAAGGCAACAGTAAAGTAGAGCTTGTAAGATATAATGAGTTTGTCGAAAGGAGGATGTGGGTATGGTCAAAAAACTGGTAATTCTCGGATTCATCCTAACCGTCTTCGCTGCGGCGGGTCTGGTATGGGCCGAGACATATACGGGCGCTATTCCGGCTCCTCAGCCAATGGTAATGCCGGCCGCAGCTCCAGTATGTGGTCCGGCGGGATGTCCACCGCCGGTTATGCCCAAGGTGAAAATGAAACCGAAAAAGCTGACAACTTCCATCGAAGTTAAGATGCAATATCCCGCGCCGCCCATGCCGCCCCTTTGCGGGCCCATGATGGCTGGCTGCGGAGCGCCGCCTCCCATTCCCGTGGCGGTTCCCATGTGGAAGTTCATCGTTCCTTGGCCCCCATTTGTGTATTATCTGCCTGTAGAATAACGGGACGCCGAAGAAAGAAAGAAAAAGCCCCCGAAAGGGGGCTTTTTTATTGTTAGCAGGAGCGTCGCGGGGGTACGCTCCCTTGGAGCTACCGCAAAACTCGGGAACACAGCAATTCTCAAAAGTTTCGCGCCATTAGTGGGACAGCCTTCCAGCCTGTCAGCAGCGGCGTACGGCTGCGCCCTCTGTGGAAGACCGGCAAGATACCGCTCCTCACTGCAAGGTTCACGATGGCGCCAAATCTGTGAGGCGGAGTGGCGGCGCAGGCGCGTAGGGGCGGCCGGCGAGTCGCCCTTCTGGTTCCGGTGTGCGCCGGATGCGCGTGGCTTTGGGACCCAGTTGAAAAACGGGGGAAGCAATTTCTTACGCGGAAGAGGTTGCAGGTGGGACCGGCATCTGAGACTGTCTCAGAATTATGGCCCCCGGGATTTCTCGGTGTAGGGGGGCTTCGCGAAGCGCCCTGATTTCGGTTCACGAACCGCCCCTACATATGGCATCGCGAAATCCACGATTCTGAGATAGTTTCATCTTGCCGGTCGTCCCCAATAGATAGGCTGGAACCTGTCCCACCTTTGGCTCCTAGCAATGACAATGGACCAGCGCAGCGGCTGGTCGCTACCGGAAATTGAGCCTATGCCGATGCTTCCCAAGATGCCCGTCGCCTGCAAATCATTTTCTTTTTCCGCGATTATTTTGCAGAATCCCTAGAAACTCATTTCAGTCATAAAGGCGTTCGCCATGATCATTATCCCTGCAATAGATCTCAAAGACGGTAAATGCGTCCGCCTCAGACAGGGGCAAATGGATTCTTCGACTATTTTCAATGAGGATCCCGCCGCGCAAGCTCGGATCTGGGAAGATATGGGCGCGTCGAGAATTCATGTGGTTGACTTGGACGGCTCAGTCGGAGGTAGACCTGTGAATCTCCGCACGGTGAAAGAAATAGCAAGCGCTATCAAGGTCCCTGTGCAACTGGGTGGCGGAATACGGGCTGCCGACACCATCCGCATGTATTTCGACATCGGGGTCAACACGGCTATCCTTGGCACCATAGCCGCCAGGGACCCGGAAAAGGTAAAAGGTCTCATTTCCGAATTCCCGGCCAAGGTGGCCGTTGGCATAGACGCCCGTTCGGGGATCGTCGCAGTAGAAGGGTGGACCGCGTCAGCGGAGCTAAGAGCGACGGATTTGGCGGCGCAATTTGCTGATTGTCCACCGGTCTCGTTCATCTATACTGATATTGATCGAGATGGTATGATGAGCGGACCGAATATCGAGGCTACCGAAGACTTCGCTCGACACGCCCCTGCGCCGGTAATCTTATCCGGAGGAGTTACTACACTTGCGGATGTTGAAAGGGCGCTCTCTCTAGAAAATTCGGGAGTGATGGGCATCATTATCGGAAGGGCCCTTTATGAAGGATCGATAGATCTTCGAGAGGCGATCACCCTGGCAGGAAGCGAAAATGCTGGCTAAGAGAATCATACCGTGTTTGGATGTCATGGACGGCCGAGTCGTCAAGGGCGTAAATTTCGTCAACTTTCGTGACGCCGGCGATCCTGTCAAAAATGCGCGTTTTTATGATGACGAAGGCGCTGATGAATTGGTTTTCCTCGACATCACAGCGTCTCACGAGAAGCGAGACATTATACTGGATGTTGTGGCCCGTACCGCGGAAGAGGTGTTCATGCCTCTTACTGTCGGCGGCGGTGTCAGAACCACCATCGATATCAGAAATCTTCTGAACGCCGGCGCGGACAAGGTTTCTCTGAACACTGCCGCAGTGAAGAACCCGGAGATAGTCAGAGAAGCGTCTTACATGTTCGGCAGTCAGTGTATTGTGGTCGCCATCGACGCAAAGAAGACCGGCGCCACGCCGTCAGGATTTGAGCTTTCTATCCACGGCGGCCGAATTATGACTGGAATAGATCTGCTGGAGTGGGCCCGAAAGGTCGAAGACTTGGGCGCCGGCGAAATCCTGCTGACCAGTATGGACGCGGATGGGACCAAGGACGGATTCGACATTCCCATGACGCGGGCGGTAACGGACATAGTCGGAATTCCTGTCATAGCGTCCGGAGGAGCAGGCACGGCGGAACATTTGAGGGACGCGGTGCTCCAAGCTAACGCTGACGCCGTGTTGGCGGCTTCAATATTCCACTACAGAGAAATCCCCATTCGTGAACTCAAAAAATATCTCCAATCGGAAGGCATTCCGGTCCGCCTCTGATGATCAATCGCGCCATACATACTGACGAACCATTTTTGGATGTGATTGCTCAAAGTCCGGACGCCCTTGAATTAGCGGGAGTCCTGGAAGAGGTCGCTGCGCATGCCCTTTCCTTGCCGGGAAAGGAAGAGGTCCTAAGCGCGCTGCCCGAACAGGACATCGAGCTTGTCCGCGGAAATCTGAAATTGGTTTCCGAATTGAAGGAGATGATCGGGCTCCACGGGCCTCTGGGGCTCGCGGGACTTACGCCGATGGAAGGTGTCCTGTCCAGGCTGGAAAATCCCGGCGCCATTCTTGATTCAGAAGAAATCCTCGCAATTGGGGATCTCCTTGACCTGGCCGACGCCGTTCGAGATCATCTCGAAAACCTGGAAGATTTTTTTGAGCTTCTTCCAAGCCAGGGAGAGCAAATCGACAGTCTCGATTCTCTTAAGCGCCATATCAGGAGCGTTCTGGATGAACACGGAGCGGTCCGACCTACCGCCAGCCGCCAACTCCTGGAGATTCACGAGCGAATGAGAGCCGTGCGGGATCGTATTTTAAAGCGCCTTGAATCTATTGTTCACGATCGCGAATTGGAGAAGGGTTGTACAGGAAGATTACGTGACACTGAGGAATGATCGATACGTCATTCTCCTCAGACCCGAGTTCAAAGGCCTCCTGGACGGAATAGTCCACGATCATTCCCGCAGCGGGTCATCGGTCTATGTTGAGCCCTTCAACGTAGTCGAACCCAACAATGAAGTAGCTTCTCTTATTGATGAGGAGAGGGAAGAAATACGCCGTATCTTCATCGAACTGACAGGAGAGATCCGGTCCGTTTCTCATTCGATCTTTCGGAATTACAAGGCGCTGGCCAAAATTGACGCATTTCAGGCTCGCGCCTTGTACGCCCGTGCCCTTTCGTGCGTAGCGCCGTCGCTGGTGGAAAAGGGCTTCCGTATTTTTGGGGCACGGCATCCGCTGCTCCTGGCGGCTGACCCGGATAACGTAGTGCCTATGGATGTCCAGCAAGATCCTAGCACATCCGTAACGGTTATTAGCGGGGCTAACATGGGAGGCAAGACTGTAGCCCTAAAAATTGCCGGATTGTTTCCGCTAATGACCCGATGCGGGATCATGCTCCCCGCTCTGGAGGGCTCTGAGATCCGGCTCTTTACCCGCATAATGGCCGACATAGGTGAGGAGCAGGATATTCGTGGCCGGATTTCTTCGTTTTCAGGTCACATCATGCGAATCAAGGAAATAGTTGAAAACACAGCGGAAGGAGACTTGGTCCTGCTGGATGAACTAGGTGGCGCCACAGACCCGGAAGAAGGGTCAGCTCTTGCCATGGCGATCCTGGACGAATTGATTAAAAAAGGGGCAAAGGCGGTGGTGACCACCCATCTCACCCATCTGAAAGCATATGCCTTGGGTCGCGAGGATGTGAAAAATGTCAGTGTAGAATTTCATCCCGAGACCCTAAAGCCGACCTTCCGATTGCTCTACGATCTTCCGGGGGAATCACATGCAATAGTGACCGCGGAACGTATAGGTCTGGCGCAGAGAGTGATCGACGCCGCTCGGAATTACTTGGACAAATCCGCTGGCGGTAGTTCGAGATTGCTGACAAGTCTTCGTCAAAAAATGTCCGAAGTCGAACAAATCCGTGAGACGCTGCAAACGCGCCAAGAGGCGCTCCTTGCGGAGCAGGAAGCATTGCGAGTTCGGAAGGACACCGTCGTCGAGGAGTTTCGTCAAGAGGCTCGGAGCCTGATTAGGGCCGCAGAGAAGCAAATTGCCGAATTGCAGGAATCAATCAAAAGTGGAAAGATGAAGAAGAGCGCTGAAGCGCGAAAGACTTTGGAGCAGATCAAAACCGAAATAGTTCGCCACCTTGGAACTCCGCTGGAGAAGCGTGTTCCGGTTCCCGCTGTAGGATCTCGGGTGAAAGTGAAGTCCCTGGGACGGGAAGGCGTTGTCAAATCTATTCCCGACAGGGGCCGCGTAGAAGTGACCGTTGGCAATGTGACAATCCGAGCGGATTCGGAAGATTTGGCGCTGGTCGGCCCGACGTCCGAGCAAAAAAGTTCTTCTAAAAAAAGACAAATTGGGGTAGATATCCCCCTTGCCAGTCCTCGATGGGAGGTCAATATCATCGGGTTCCGGGTGGAGGACGCTCTGCCGGTTGTGGATAAGGCGCTCGATGAGGCTATCCTTGGGGGATTATCCTCGGTGAACATCATACATGGGAAAGGGACCGGACGCCTGAAAAAGGCGATTTGGGAGCACCTTTCAGGCCATGCCTTTGTTCGTGATCTGCAGGTCGGTGATATTCGTACGGGTGGAGAAGGGGTCACTGTAGTAAATTTGGTGTCAGATTGACCCGCGGACGGAAGTGTGATGCGCATTCCTGAATCAACAATTGCCGAAGTGGCTTCAGCAGCCGATATTGTCCAGGTGATTTCCGGATATATCGACCTCAAGAAAGCGGGCAAGGATTATCGCGGCCTGTGCCCGTTTCATGGTGAAAAAGACCCATCCTTTTACGTATCACCGCAAAAAGGAATATTTCATTGTTTCGGCTGCGCCGCAGGCGGTAGCGTTTTCAATTTCATCATGAGGATGGAGAATCTCTCCTTCGTGGAGTCGGTCCAGCTCCTGGCGCAACGTTATGGAATAACATTGCCGGTGTCGGTTACACGTGACGCCGACGGCGGCGCCAGATCCAAGCTGCTCAAAATTATGGAATCCGCTCAGGTCTATTTTCATGACAGCTTGTACGAAAACTCAAATGTAACGGAGTACCTGAGTAGTCGTGGAGTTCCTCACAATTGGTTTGATCGAATAGGCTTCGGCTTCGCTCCCGACACCTGGGATGGAATGCAGAAATATCTCAGGAAAATCGGAGTCAACTTGAGAGACGCTGCGAACCTGGGGATAGTTCGACAGCGCGATGGAGGAGGCTACTACGATTATTTTAGGTCCAGGGTGATGATCCCCATCCGGGACCTTAATCTGGGCGTTATTGCGTTCGGCGGTCGGGCATACGGCGATGGAGAACCGAAATACCTTAATTCCCCTGAAACCGCTCTCTTCCGTAAACGCGGCGCCCTATACGGTTTGGATTCGGCTCGTGACGCCATAAGGAGCGAAGGCGCGGCAATTCTGGTGGAGGGCTATTTCGATCAGATCTCTTTGCGCATACAGAGGTCTGGAGAACGTCGTCGCGCCTTTGGGGACTTCCTTGGCTGTCGAGCAGGTGAAACTTATAAAAAGATATACTGCGAATGTGATTACCGTATTCGACGGAGATGAGGCTGGGCTGAGGGCGGTCAGGAGGTCGATTCCTCTCTTTTTGGCTGAAGGCGTTGAGCCCCGGTGCCTTATCCTCAAGGAAGACAAGGACCCTGACGAAGCGGTGCAAAAACATGGCATCGATGAATTCCGCAAAATGTTGTCTCAAGCCGTCCCGATGGTAGATTTTCTTCTAAATGATCTGAATGAGCGCTACGATATTAACGGAATTCAGGGTAGAAATTTGGCGTTGGAGGAGTGCTTGCCCGTTCTTCGAGAGATTGCCGATTCAAAAGAGCGGGATTATCTTATAGAGAGGTTTGCCTCGCGTCTGAGGGTGCGTGAAGATCGTATCCTGCGATTGATAGGCGCAGCCCCGCTCGCGCGACGGCAAAGCGGCGCAATCAGGCAGGAACCGAACAGAGGGATGCAGGGTGTTTCGGACGCGGAAAAAAATGTGGTCCGGGGCATGTTGTTGCGCGAGGGGTTTGTCGATACGGTCATCGAGAGTGGATTAATCAAACATTTGGAAGATCCTTTTCTGCGGTCATTGGCAGATAGAATAGTGACGCACAGGAAACAAACGAGTAACTTTGACCCGTTGTCCTTTTGCAACTCTCTCGAAGACCACAAACTTGCGTCCATTGTGGCCGCCTGGCTGGAACCCAGACCCGAAGAAGATGATCTTAGGCCTGAGGTAGACGGAGACCGCGTTATTGATGAATCGGTGGAGCGGCTAAGACTTCGACGAGTGGAAAGGCGTAAGTCCGAGATTATCCAGAAGATGAAGAAATGTTTACCGGGCGCCGAGGATTATAATCTGCTGGCTCAGGAACTGTTGGAGATTGGCCGGCGATTACACAAATGAAGCCGAGACAATTCGGCCGTTTCCGCAGAAAAAGTCACTGCTTGCAACTTTCCGAGAGAGCAAATTTTTTGAGAGAAGACCGTAGCAGAAAATACCCACTCCAGTCGCAGTGATCAGCCTTTCTATCGGAGGCGCTGTGGCGACGATGTTCCATCGCTCGAAGTCAGAATGTCAGGGAACATCCAAATTCAACCAAAGGAGACAAGCTTTAAATGGCCGATACAAAAAATAAATCAGATTTCAAGGATCTCTTCAATCTGGCCAAAACCAAGAAATATCTGACCTATGACGAGGTAAATGAGCATTTGCCTCAGGGCGTGTTTGGAGAGACGCAGATAGACGAATTGCTCATGAAGATGATGGCGGAATTCAATATCGAGCTTGTCTCGTCTGAAAAGAAGATCCCGATTGGAGAAAAGAAAGTTCGAAGACTTGATGAAGATAAGGCGGACGAAGAGGAAGAGGATGAGATAACCGCGGACCCGGAGGCTCTCGTCCGGGGCAATGATCCGGTGAAGATGTATCTGCATGAAATGGGTTGCGTATCTTTGCTCACTCGCGAAGGTGAGGTGGAAATCGCAAAGCGGATAGAGCGGGGTGAGCAACAGGTATTCAGCGTCATTATCGGATGCCCTGTTACCATTAAGGAAGTCCTCGCGCTTGGTGACAAGCTTCGAAAGGGGACCATTCGGCTAAAGGAAGTTGTCCGCGGCTTTGAAGACGAAGAGATGCCCGATGGGGACGATCTGTCCCAAGTGGAAAAAGTGCTCAAACTAATCGATGAGATCAGGGAATACGACACCAAATTTGGCTCGCTGAGAGACAAGCTCAATTTGCTGCGTGATGATACCAATGGGCAGAAGGGCAAAGAGATTGAGCAGGAAATGACTCTCAGTCGGGAACACGTTGTTAATTGCCTCAGGAGTATCAATCTTAACACCAACATGACCGACCATATTGCCGGAAAGCTCAAGTTCCTGGTCCGAAAACTCGAGGCCGCGAAAGATGAGCTCCGGGGCGTCGAATATGAGCTCAAAATGCCTTTGGAACAAGGCATGGAGCAGATCAGGTTTCTCAGAGGAGTCATTGATGAAGGAAAGCCGCTAAAGAAATATACAAACCTCACGCCTCAGAAAATACTCGACGTAGAGCGCAAACTGGACAATGGGATAAATAAGATTCAAAAGCTGAAATCTGAGGCAGGCATGGATGAATTTCAGCTCAAGCAAGCCCTGACCTCTTGCCTGGAAGGTGAGTACATGGCTCGCAAGGCCAAGAGTGAACTTGTGCAAGCTAACCTGCGCCTTGTAGTCAGTATAGCGAAAAAATATACAAATCGCGGGCTTCAGTTCCTCGATCTTATTCAGGAAGGCAACATCGGCCTCATGAAGGCGGTCGATAAGTTCGAATACCAGCGCGGGTATAAATTCTCCACATACGCGACATGGTGGATTCGCCAGGCGATTACCAGGGCTATCGCGGATCAAGCCAGGACTATACGAATTCCCGTGCACATGATAGAGACAATTAATAAGCTTATTCGGACATCGAGATATCTCGTGCAGGAATATGGTCGAGAACCCACGCCGGAGGAAATAGCTGAAAAGATGGAATTTCCCCTTGAGAAGGTCCGGAAGGTTCTCAAAATAGCTAAAGAGCCGATCTCGTTGGAGACCCCCATCGGTGAGGAAGAGGATTCTCACCTGGGCGATTTCATTGAAGACAAAAAGATCCTGTCGCCGTCTGACGCTGTGGTGGGCATGAGCCTGACTGAACAAACCAGAAAAGTTCTCGCCACGCTTACGCCACGCGAAGAAAAAGTGCTAAGGATGAGGTTCGGCATAGGTGAGCGGGCTGATCACACGCTCGAGGAAGTAGGACAGGATTTCGACGTGACGCGCGAGCGGATCAGACAGATCGAAGCCAAGGCATTAAAGAAATTGCGCCATCCGTCACGTAGCAAGCGACTAAGGCCTTTCATAGAAGGATGAAACGGGACTAATTGATGGAACTTGATCCTGAATTCTGCCCTAAGCTCAGAAGTGTGGAGCCGGTCCCGGTCATGGTTCGGGGTAGGCAGGCTATCGGGCTCAAGGACCCACTGCAGCTCGGCGAGGGCATGGTCTGCGTTCAACGGGAAGCGCTTGCAGTGCTTGCGCTCTTGGATGGCAAACACACCCTCCGTGATATTCAGGAGCGACTAACGCGTCAAAGCGGTCAATTAGTTTTCCTGGAAAATATTCAAACTATACTCGATAAACTGGATGAGGCCCTACTACTGGATGACGCCCGGTTTCGGCAGGCTTTCCAAGTGAAGGTCGAGGATTATAGGAAACGTCCTTTCAGGCCGTCATCTCATGCGGGGCTCAGTTACAGCGCGAATGCGGAGGACCTGAAAAGAGAGCTTGATGAGTTGTTTACCGGCGATGGCGGTCCGGGGCTCCCGGACTTTTTTTCCGGAACGGAACGGCCGAAAGGGTTAGTGGCCCCTCATATTGATGTGCGGGCAGGTGGGCGCTGTTTCGCTCAGGCTTACCATGCTCTTGCTACAGGTCAACCATCGGACGTATATGTCATATTGGGGACCGGCCACGCAGGCGTGGAAGGTATGTTTACGGCAACCACTTTGGATTTTCAAACACCTTTGGGATTGGCTCATACTGACCGCGATTTTATAGATGCGCTCTCAGAAGAATTGGGCCGCGACGCCGCTGCTGAAGAAATCTTGCATGCCACTGAGCATGTCATAGAGTTTCAATTGATTTTCCTGCAACATATCATGTCAGGCAGGCATTCATTCAGCATTGTGCCGATTCTGTGCTCGCTCCCGCACCAGATCTTTGATCAGGATGGCATTCCGCAGCCGAATCGACCTATTTTCGATCAGTTCTGTCACGCTCTCAGGGAAGTCTGTAGAAAGAGCTCCAAATCTATTTGCTTCGTAGCGAGCGCAGACCTGGCCCATATAGGTCCACGTTACGGAGATACTTTTGTTCCGCATCAGGGAACAATATCGGATGTGCTCAAAAAGGACTCGGAAGCGCTCGCTCACGTGGAAAGGCTTGATGTTAAGGCATTCATCCGCTCAGTCGCGCTGGAAAACGATTCGCGACGCATCTGTGGTTTCCCCCCCATTACCACCATGCTACATTGTATGGACGCGACAGAAGGCCGCCTTCTTTCGCTGGATTTTGCGCAGGTGGACGACAGGAACTCGTTCGTAAGCTTTACTTCGATGATTTTTTATTGATAAGCTACAACGTTAAATTTGACTGACGATCTCGCATTACAGCAATCAGCTGACCAAATAAACAAAGACGCCTCGTTGAAAGACGGGGTCAAGACATTACTCTGACGAAAGTCGGTTCCAGTCCGGTTCCCGGCGTACGCCGGAACCATGCCTGGATTCCTGCTTTCGCAGGAATAGTGGATATTTTACCCCAGGCACGCTATTTTCATCGTATGTTGCGCCGCTTACATCATGGCAGTTCACAGGAGTCCCGTGTGCGCGGGAGCTAGAGCGTGTGAAATCCGAAGGAGCGGCGTCGGAATCATTCTTGCAGGGGATCAGTCATGGGCGCCAAAAAAAGGCCGACCACCTGAATCGTCGGATGAAGCCTCCGGTTCTATTAAACACTTAAGAGGGCAGGGCACAGCCACTGAAACAATTGATCTGGATAGCTTGTACTCAAGTCAGGTGACCTTATCAGGAAGTTTCGACCTGCGCTCGGTCCGCGAGACATCTTTAGCCAAATTGCTGACAGCCCTCCCCATGCCCGCCTTATTGATAGACACTTCCCAAACGATAATTTTCTCCAACAACTTGCCCGACAATCCGGCGGATCAAAGCAGAGATCTTGAAGGCGTTCCCCTGTCGTCCATCTTTACCGAACTCGAAGAGGCCATGAAATTTGACACCCTGGTCGAAACAGTGTTCTCTCAAAGAAAACCGGCAGTTAGCAACGCCACCCTGGACCTTGGAAAGGGCCCCATATGGGCAAGGACTCACATGAGGTCCGTAAGAGTTGGAACAACGAGATTTGTGCTCTTAATGATCCAGGACCTCACTCTCGAAAGGCAGCAACTGCTTCTGACGAAGAAGCACGAGCAAGAGCTTTTGAAAGCTCGCAATGACTTGGAAAAAACTGTGCTGGAAAGGACTGCCGAACTTAAGCGCGCCAATGAACTGCTGAACAGAGAGGTCGGAATCCGGCGACAAGCCGAGGAGCAACTCCGGAAATCGCACAGTCAATTGGAGCATTTGGTAGATGAGCGCACCGCTGCTCTGAAAGCGACTAATGCAAGACTTCTTCAAGCCAAAAGTGAATGGGAGCGGACTTTTGATGCGGTTCCCGATCTTATTTTCATTCTGGATGCGCAGCACCGAATAGTCAGGGCCAATGCGGTCGTGCTCAACAGATTGGGTCTAAGACTGGTCTGATGTCATGGGCGCGCATTGCTATGAAATTATGCACGGGCTAACCGAGCCCCCTTTGTTTTGTCCGCATTCAAAATTGCTGGCTGACGGCAAACCGCATTCGGACGAAGTCTTTGAGGAACGCCTTAACGCGATTATTGAAGTAACCGTATCGCCGCTTCGGGACAAGACGGGCGCATCTGAGCGGTTCGGTCCACGTGGCCCGTGATATAACTCAACGCAAACAGATAGAGTACGCGTTGATGGCAAGCGAAAAACGTTATCGGGAACTTGTGGAGCGGGCCAGTGACGTTCTTTATCAAACTGACGCCAACGGTTTGTTCACACTTTGTAACCCTGCTACGTCTCGGATCACGGGATACTCGGAAGAAGAATTGCTCGGCAAGCATTACCTCGAACTGGCTCATCCGGATTATAAGAAGGCCGTTGAGAGATTTTATGGATTGCAATTCGTGAAGAAGATCCGTGAGACCGATTATGAGTTTGCTATCCTCACCAAAGATGGACAGACGGTGTGGCTGACCCAACGTGTGCAATTGCTCATGGAAGGGGAGGACGTCGTTGGATTTCAATCCATCTGCAGAGATATAACCGAACTGAAGAAAGCGCAGATAGCGCTGCAGGACAGCGAACAACGTTATCGCCAACTTGTGGAAAGGGCCGCGGATATTATCTATCAGATCGACGTAAATGGGTTCTTCACGGTTTGCAATCCAGCCGCTACTCGGATTACTGGCTATTCTAAAGAAGAACTTATTGGCAAACACTATCTTGACCTGATCCACCCCGAATACAAGAAACCGGCTGAGAGATTTTACGGATTACAATTCGTCAAGAAGATACCGGAAACTTATTACGAATTTGCCGCTGTAAGTAAGCAGGGAGAGACCGTCTGGTTCGCGCAACGTGTGCAATCGCTATTCGAGGGGGAGCACAATTGTAGGATTTCAAGCTATTTGCAGAGATATAACGCAACTCAAGAAAGCCCGGATAGCGCTCGAGGAAAGCGAAAAACGTTATCGCCAACTCGTCGAGCTTTCGCCCGCCGGGATTTACGTGCGAGTCGATCGAGAAATGCGTTTTCGCGAATCGTGCGATGGCGGGCATTATGGGCGTGGAGCGCTCGGAGGACCTCATTGGCAAAGAGGTCATGGATTTCTATCATCCGGACTGTCACGAAGCGGCAAGGCAAAGGCATAAAGGAATTACTGGAAGTCGATGATCTATTGCCCCCTGTGGAGTTGAAGCTCATTAGGTCTGACGGCTCAATAGCGGATGTTGAGGTCGCCGCCGCGGCTCTGATTTATCAGGGGCAACGCGCGTACCAAGTAGTGGTGCGTGACATTACAGATCGCAAGCGGGCGGAGGAAGCGCTGCGGAAGTCCGAACAGCAGTACAAAATGTTGGTCGAAACAATGGGAGAAACCGTAGTAAGTATCGATGAAAACGGGATGGTGAAGTTCGTCAACAATCGTTTTTGCGAAATTTCCGGATATTCAAGGGATGAGATCATTGGTCGCTCTGTGTGGGACTTCTCCGGCCAAGCTGATCTCCAAGTCATACAAGAGCAAATGGAGCTTCGCAGACAGGGCTTCGGGGGCTCGTATGAGACTGTCCTCACAACCAAGCATGGGGAAGAGAAACACGTCATAGTATCGTCTGAACCTGTATTTGCCGCTGACGGCGCCTTCAGAGGCAGCTTTATGGTAATTACGGACATAACTGAACGAAAACTTATGGAAGAGCGGCTAAAAGGATCATTGCAGGAGAAGGAAGTCCTGTTGAAGGAAATTCATCACAGGGTGAAGAATAATCTCCAGATCATATCGAGCCTATTGCAGCTCCAATCCTTCCATCTGCAAGATAAATCCTCCGCGGGCGTGCTTGAAGACCTGGAAAGCCGCATCCGAGCCATAGCCGCTGTTCATGAGAAGCTTTATCAATCTGAAAGCCTGATGAAAATCGATGTCAATGAATATATCCAGGACCTGGCGGAGCACCTTTTTTATTCTTACGGGCCAAGCACAGGCGGGATAGGTCTGATCGTAGATATTAAAGATATCTCATGCGGCCTTGATACTGCGGTTCCGATGGGATTAATTGTCTCGGAATTGGTTTCCAATTCTCTCAAACACGGCTTTCCGGATGGACGAAGAGGGTCTGTCACGATATCGCTCAATTTGGTTCCAGGGGAAGAGTTTGAACTGACAGTCAGCGACAACGGGGTTGGAATGGCGCGGGACCTCGGTGAGGCGGGGTCTGAGACGCTCGGTTTGTCTCTAGTAAAAAGTCTGGCCGATCAGCTTCACGCGGACATACGAACTCGACCGTACGCAGGGCACACGTTACAGATTCAGATTTAAGGAAGTAGAGAAGCCAAGGAGGTGAGCGATGCCGGCGTCTCGCATCCTCATAGTGGAAGATGAAAGAGTGGTAGCCAACGCTTTGGCGCGAAATCTGGAAGGACTAGGCTACCAGGTAGTTTCAGCGGTTGCGTCAGGGGAAGAAGCCTTAACAAAAGCCGAAGAGACTCGTCCCGATCTGGTGCTGATGGATATACGCCTGGAAGGCGAGATGGACGGGATAGAGGCTGCGGGCCTTATTACGTCGCGATTCGACATCCCGGTCATATTTGTAACTGCTTATGCCGATCGCAATGTATTGGCAAAGGCAAAAATAACTGAGCCGTATGGATACTTAATCAAGCCTCTGTCTAAACGAGAATTACATTCCGCCGTGGAAATCGCCCTTTACAAGCATGAGATGGCGAAGAAATTGCGAGAGAGCGAAGAAAAGCACAGGGAATTAGCTGAATTTTTGCCTCAAATTATTTATGAAATCGATCTGAATGGGAAGTTTACCTTCGCCAACCGCAGCGGCCTGGAGGCCGCAGGCTATACCGCAGACGATATGGCTGGAGGTGTCCAAGCAACCGACTTGATTGCTCCCGAGGATCGGGACCGTATGATACTGGATATGAGAAGAGTCTTGGAAGGGGAAATGGTTGGAGCGCATTATACAATCTTGCGAAAAGACGGTTCCACATTTCCAACGCTCACGCACGCCGCCCCGATGAAACGTGACGGCCAAATTGTGGGCCTTCGGGGCGTTTCCGTTGACATTACCGAACTCAAGACACTCCAGGATGAGCTGAAGAGCGCCAATGAGCAACTGGAAAGGCGGGTAGCGGAAAGAACAGCGGAACTGGCAACCTCAAATGAGGAATTGCGTCGTGAGGTATCGGAGAGACTCCGGGTCGAGGAAGAACTCCGGCGCAGTGAGGAGCTGTTTCGGTCTATTTTCGAGACCGCGACGGATTGCATGTTCATCAAGAATCGCAGTTTACAGTACACAATTGTGAACCCTGCTATGGCAAGTCTTGTGGGTCTTCCGGCTTCAAAAATCACCGGCATGACAGACACGGCGCTTTTTGGAAAAGCGGAGGGGGCCCGCGTCAAGGAAGTGGAGAACCGCGTGTTGAAAGGCGAACGTATCGAAAACGAGCATACGCTTCAAATCAAAGGCGATTCAATAACCTTCCTCGAAACCAGGATTCCTTTACACGATGCGGATGGCGCCATTGTGGGACTCTGCGGAATTGCTCGGAATATCACCGAACGGACACATCTCGCTTCCTTTTCACCGCCTCGCGATTATCAATTTAGCTCGAAAGCGATGCGATCGGCTATGGACGCTGCCCATCTGGCGGCGCAAACGGACAGTGTGATTTTGCTCACCGGCGAAAGTGGAAGTGGCAAAGATCATCTGGCCAAGTACATTCACGATCACTCAAGTCGCGCGACCGGCCCGTACTATGCCATTAATTGCGCGGCTGTTCCTTCGGAGCTTGCGGATTCAGAGCTTTTCGGTCACGAAGCAGGCGCATTTACGGGCGCAATGGGACGCAAACGAGGGCTCCTGGAATTAGCCGAAGGTGGGACCCTTCTTCTGAACGAAATCGGAGATCTTCCTCTCCATTTACAGGCTAAGCTGCTGACATTTCTCGACACACGATCGTTTACCAGAGTGGGCGGAGAAAAGGCGGTAACAGTGGTGGCAAGGATAATAGCTGCAACCAACAGAGAGATAGAAAAAGAAGTCCAAGAAGGTAAGTTCCGCGCCGATCTGTTCTATCGTCTCAATGTTGTATCAATAAAGGTCCCGCCTCTACGCGACAGGTTGGAAGATCTCCCTTCATTGGTCAAACAGCTAATACATGAGATAGCCGCCGAGATTCAGATGTCCACGACCCCGGAATTAGGTCAAGAAAACCTTAGTATCATGTCTCGATATGGCTGGCCGGGAAATATTCGGGAACTCAGAAACGTGCTCGAACGCGCAATGATTTTGTCCGGAGGCAGGCGTCCGGATCTTTCATTCCTGAAAGTCGAGGAACGCGATTCGACCGAGCCCACTGTCGGAGCAAAGCCTCTGAGCCAAGAGCCCTACAACGACGCTGTAGCGGACTTCAAGCGTTCATTGATTGAGGAAGCGCTTCTTCGGGCCGACGGAAAGAGACAGGAGGCAGCGCGCTTGTTGGGAATGACGCGTCATGGCTTGAAGCGTCAGATGAAGACGTTGGGTTTTTTTGAGCCATAGAGGCTCTGTTACCGATATTCATGGGCCTGTTGGGCTCAAATATAATTATCTGATAATACTGATCTTATTGATGCTGTGTCTATTATAGAGGAGCCTTTAAGTCATTTCGACCGATGCATCGATCTTTTTCTCCGCCTGTCAAAATTCCTGCTCAGTCATGTAACCCCCAGCATTAATTGGCATTTCAGCTAAACTAGCCGCAGCTCGTCCGAATTGGCGCCTGCTATGCATAGAGGTGAGGCATGAGCGTAGTGCTTCACCGGGAATTGAGATCTCGTTCCCCTAATGCTCGATACTAACCCCCCTTGCTACTATCGAGGTCAGCCACTACGGTGCAAGCACTACGCCTATTTAAGCGCAATTAGTGAAGGAAGCGGCGCAGATGCGCCAAACGAGGGCTTAATTGTCTATCTCGGAATGTTGAGCGGGCGAAGAGCAAAGTGGGTTTCGAGGAGGAATTTAATGAGTGGCCTGGAGGACATTGTCCAGGAGATGGTCAAGGACGTTCCCGACATAACGGCCATAATCTTTGTGGACAGAGACGGAATCCCCTTGGTCTCGGCAGGTGATCTTAAATTTGATTCGTATGATCTGGGCGCCATTGGGGCGGTTTGTCTCGAAACATGTCAGATTCTGGGAGGGGATCTGGGCCAGATGTGGATCGAAAATGTCATCATCGAGTTTGATGATTTAAAGGTCGTACAGTGCCCCACGGCTACCGGCGCGATGCTCATTCTTGCCAATAAACGCGCTGATATTGATGCAATCCGAAAAGAAGCAAAAAACAATATGGCGAGCATCTCTTTTGCACAGGACATCGAATGGTCCAAAGGGAAGTTCATGGCGCCTCCGATGGTCCACAAAACCGAGGGCGCTCACGGCGCCGATGGTGACTTGCTGAAGCTAATGTCTCTATTCAAGGAGAAGGAATGATCTCTCTCGTCACTCAAGCTCGTCCCATGCCACATGTCTGATTATCAAACGCAGGCTGGGACCCAAAAGTATACTTGGAGGGATTTATGGGGCAGTGGATTCCTTGGTTGCCCGCATATGAGGTGAATGTTCCGGAAATCGACGAACAGCACAGAGAGCTGTTTCGTATGTTCAATGATCTGCTGGACGCCATGTGGGACGGCAAAGGCAAGAACATCATTGAAGAGAAGTTGCGGTTTCTCGCCGGCTATGCCGTGACGCATTTTTCCACCGAAGAAAAATATATGGTTAAGTACAATTTTCCCGATTATCCGGCCCACAAGAAATTGCACGACGATTTCACGGCAGGCGTGGTTGACTTCCTGAAGGTGTACGAACGGAATGGCGCCACGACTGACATGCTCGTGTCCGCGGTCCAGGATCTCGGGACCTGGACCAGGGAGCATATACGAGACATGGATCAGGAAATGGGCAAGTATCTTGCAGGCCAAACGACAGGCTAGCTGAAGCGCTAGCAGGTAATTCAAGTGGCCGCCTTCGGGAAGGTCTATGGCCGTCAAGAAAGGAATTCGTGTAACAGGTCATCTGGCAGATTGATACAGGAGGCGGTAGCTTATGGGAAATTTTGTGAAAGAGAGTCTACTGGTTAAGCTTGTCGCATATTTCCTGCTGGTTCTTTACTCCCATGCATGGCCCCGAGGCAATAGTCGCGGTACAACCTATTCTATTGATATTTATGGGTCACGATTCACACCCCTTGCCGAAATGTTTTGGGAAACGCAACTTCATTTGGCATCGCGGGACTCCATCGAATGACTAGGGCGTTATTTCTGTCTTGCAGAACGCACTGGCGCAGGCGGCATTCGGGAACATGATGGGTATCTTAGGCTGTAATTCCGTCGAGATCACTGCGTCACTCTGAAGTTTTGAGGGCAGAATTGGAGGGAGCATCAATGGGCGCGGCAACTTCACACTTGCTACGATATCTATCAGGGCAAGACAAGTTTGTTTTTGAAAGCGAGCGGATTTTCTCTAATGTCGTACAAGTCCCGTCCCTGAACTACCGATAAGATAGGCCTTCTTAAGAACTGCGGCGGGAAAATTTAGGCCGAGGCGTTTCATCATCGGCTCGTTGATGCTGATCTTGGGATCCGGGTCCATTTTGACTGGGACCTGCCAAATTGGTTTCCCGTTTATCAATACATCTACTACCGATTCAGCCAGAAAGCCGCCCAGTTTCATTTCATCGGCAGCAATTCCTGCGACCGCGCCGGATCTCACCGGCACATCGGCAAACGAAAACATAGGTGTTTTTGTTGGATTGAAGATCGGCAATAGATTGGTAATGTTATCCATAACCAAAGGGGTATTGCTTATGATAATGAGGTCTACTTTGGGAGCTACCCGCCTTGCTCCTTCAAGCAACGCATTCAGGTTCGTTGCCACGACCTCCTCGTAATTAATGCCGAGTCGCTTACATTGGTCACGCGTCCCTTGCGCCTCTGTGAGACCGCTGGGATGCCCCTGTTCCACCAAGATCGCCACACTCCTGACGAGACGGAAAAAGACTCGTGATTATTTCAAAACGTTTTTCATAAGGTATGAAGCGTGTGACACCAGTAATCTTTCCTTCAGGTGCATTCAAGTTCTTGATGACGCCTAGTTCCGCCGGGTTGTCGCAATCTCCTACAAAGCAGGGCACCTCAGGATCTATGGTTGCAAGAAACCGGGCGCCGGATGACCGGAGAAAGACAACGCCATCCCTAGTCTTTTCGCTTCCTCGGAATATCTGCTCAGCTAGCCGCATGTCCTTTAGTTGCCGGTATTGCTTCACTTCAAGTTCGGGAGCCAGAGTTCTAACCTTCGCGAGAAACCCCATAGTGGTCCGGTTCGTCATCTCTGACGTGCCCTCCCAGATAATCGCGATATACTTGGTCGATGGATCCGCGATTCCGGCACCGGCTAGAATAGCCTCAAGAACAACCAGCATGAGCAGCACAACAAATCTTTTCATCTGCCCGCCCCCTTGATTAAGCAATATCGGCCTCGGCGAGATAATCATTACTCTCTTGAATCCTGCAATTAACCCGGAAAATTTCTCCAACGCATCAATGAACAGATTTGCCCGTGATCAATTTAGGGACTCTCTAGTGCTGAGCCTCGCAGATTTGAAGCACGCAAATCGAAACAATTTTGAAGCGTGGAAACCCTCAGCATCGCTCGTTCACAATTCGACTTCTTGCGCTTGGGGTCACGTTCCTCCTGGCCCTTCCGGATCCAGTCCCAGGGTTTCAAAACCCTTCATCGATGCCAAGATGCAAAGCCCCAGTCAGCGACGTTCAACACGCACAAACGATTGCTAGACAACCTTGCATTCTCTGTGCCATTCTCGGTCACTAGCGAATCAATGATAATGGCCAGCAATATTAACGTGATTATAGCGATAGTAATTTTGCCTGGACCGGAAGTACTAGCGGACTGGGTCAAAGTGACTCACGAAACGTCTCAATGAGCCTGACTGGCTCCCTGTGTGGGGCTGGGCACTTCGACTTCCCTGGAGATCTCCAAGATGAGGTTTCTCTCCGTGGGCTAGATCCAGGAAGCCGGTCAATAAGACAGTTGAGGAGCCAGATTGGCGAGGATGTTATTGCAGTTCTTTTTTTGTCGTTTTGTGGAGTTGAAACTACTAATCTCGCGGACAGCTGACTAATATATTGCAGGATTGCCAAGATTTTTTGAAATTTCGGGATCTATTTTTGAGTCATTTTGACTCGCTCGCACGAGTACGCCCCGATCCGGCAAATTTTGGTTGCGGTCCAACGAATTTTTATAGTCCTTATTCAGGACATTTTCTCGCCGATGAAGTGCGATGGCATGGATAATGCTGCATCCAAGATTGATCTGCCTGGAAACATGAGAATGTTATTGTGGCGGTTAAAGGAAGGATTCTTTTGCATTATTCTCGTGATTATTAAAATAATTATTTTCATGAATTTTAAACATATGTTACTTGTACGACGCCGTAATTAAGAAATCGGCTAGGTTGGCACGAACTCGAACTTCTTATTTTTCTGATCCGTTTGAATCCGGACTTGATGACTTTAGAGACAAATCATCTGGCAGGCGGGCATAGGAGGACGGTAGGATTATGAGAAGCTTTGTCAAGAGAGAGTCTACTGGTCAAGCTTGTCGCATATTTCCTGCTCGTTGCTTTACTCCCCATCGCAATCGTCGGGTATTTTTCGTTCCGGAGCGCTCAGGAAGCCTTGCAGCAGACCACGTTGAACGATCTGTCCGCTGCAAGGGATAGGGGCAGAGACCACGTAGTCGAGTATCTCAAGCAAACCTTTGGAGACATAGTATATCAAGGAAAGACCCCCGCGGTTCAATCAGCGTTCAAAACCCTGTCGACCTATCTGGATTACGCGCTTTACCTTGACTACGCCAAATCGAACCCTGCTGCTCCCGTGGACATGAAATCGGAAGAATTCATCAAGACTATTTCCGATATTGATCCCATGTTCAAGAGGTTTCTTGAGAACTTCGAATCTGAAAGAGGATATCAGGACATACTGCTGATTGTGGGAAATGACCTTGGCCTTGTCCTCTACAGCTCAAAAAAGCTCTCAGATCTGGGAGCCAATCTCAAATCGGGAGCGCTCAAGGACAGCAATCTTGGCCGCCTGTGGGAAAAGGTCATCAAAACCCGCAAGCCGGCGGTGGTTGATTTCGCCAAGTATGGGCCCGCGGGAACCGTGAACGCATTCATCGGCGTGCCGGTTTTTCGCCCTGACAATGAGCTTTACGGAGTCCTTGCCATCAGGTTCAGCCCCGACAGAATCAACGAGATCGTAACAGCCAATGCTAAGAAGGGAACTACTGGAGATGCGTTTATCGTCGGAGAGGATTTTCTGTTGCGCACCAGTTCGCGGCAGCAGGGATCGGGCATCCTCGAGACGAAAGTGGATACCAGGGCCACTCAGGAAGGTATCCAAGGCAAGACTGGTGTCGGGGAAATGCCCGGCCCGACCGGAGAGCTTGTTCTCAATGCTTGGGGTCCCGTAGGTATTCGAGGTCTGCAGGACCTTGGCGCTGACTTTGACTGGGCAACGGTCACGAATATAGGTTCGTCCGAAGCGTTTGAGGCCGTAAGCGCCCTGGGACGCAGGGTCATCTTTATGGCCGCGGGTATTGCAGTCCTGGTGGCGCTTCTTGCGTTCCTTCTGGCAAGGACCATCGCCCGGCCCATGAACGACATAGCGGATAAGGCTTCACGTATAAGCGAGGGCAATCTCACTGTCGATGTGCCCCGATTGAAGAGGAACGACGAGCTTGGCGTATTGGCGGCGGCGTTCGGTCAAATGGCATCCAATGTCAGAAAACAAATCAAACAGGTACTCGACGGGGTCAATGTCCTAGCCACGTCGGCCGCGCAGATCTCCGCCACGGTAACAGAAGTCGCGGCAGCTACTTCCAAAGCTTCTGCAGCAGTTTCTGAAACCACCGTCACGGTGGAGCAGGTCAGACAAGCGGCCAGGGTTTCCAGTGACAAGGCGAAAAAAGTGGCGGAAAGCTCTCAGGAGGCGGTGGAAGTGTCCGAAGCCGGCAGAAAGGCCACAGACGACACAATTCACCGAATGAGCATGATCAAGGAACAGATGGAATCCATAGGCGATACGGTCGTGAGGCTAAGCGAGCACAGTCAGGCCATTGCCGACATCGTGGACGCGGTTCAAGACATAGCCGACCAGTCCAATCTGCTGGCTGTCAACGCTTCCATCGAAGCGGCCCGGGCCGGTGACCAGGGCAAAGGTTTTGCCGTTGTGGCTTCGGAAATAAAATCCCTTGCGGACCAGTCCAAGCAGTCCACAGAAAAAATTCGCACAATCCTTGATGAAAACCGCAAATGGGTGAGTGCTGTGGTGATGGCCACCGAGCAGGGAGGCAAGGCGGTCGATGCCGGAGTCTCGCAGTCGGCGGTCGCTGGCGAGTCGATACAGTTGCTTACGCAAAGCGTCGCAGCGGCGTCTCAGGCCGCGAGCGTTATCGGCTCCTCCAGTGAGCAGCAATTCGTTGGTGTGGACCAGGTTTCTGTGGCCATGTCCAACATCGAGCAGGCCATGGGCCAAAACTTGGAAGGCATGCGGCAACTAGAAAACGCTTCGAGAAAACTTGAGGAAGTGGGAGGGATGCTGAAGTCTCTTGTTGAGAGCTACAAAGTCTAGCGTCAAGCCCGATCCATGAGCAAGGCTGTAATTTGCCTGTTCGTGGCCGGCCACTTACACGGGGGACAACGGTCTGCTCGTAACTGAGGGATTACGCTTGTTCCGAGACTATGCACGGCTGTTTCGAGCCTGTGCGCCAATCGTTCTACGGAGGATGTGCAATGATAAGGATTTTTCTGTCATGTGTGGCAGCGATCGTACTGTGTTGCGGATCGCTCTGGCCGGCGCCAAGTGCGGCAGCGGAAAAGAAAGTGGCGATCATGTCCGTGGGCCCGTCACCAGCAGTTCAAGACACTCTCCGAGGGTTTCTACCGCGGCTCAAGGAGCTGGCGCCAGACGTAACGGTAACGCTGAAAATCGGTCTGGAAGACATGAAAGCCGGGGAAAAAGTCTTTCGCGAATTGGAATCCAGCATGGACGGGATTGCCTTTCTCCGGAGCAACGGCTGTGAGTTTCTTGCGACGGCAAACCCGAAAATCCCGTGTTTCGTGGGGGTAACCACCAATCCCCAATTTCTGGGCGCTATCAATAATCCGGAAGCCCCTGAAGGTAAGATCACTGGCGCTACCTATTTCATTCCGTATGAAAGGCGTTTCGAGTCAATAAAGCAGTTGTTTCCCAACGTGAAGAGCGTTGCCCTTTTTATGGATAAGGAGCACACCACTGTGCCTATAGAGCGGAAAGGGGTTCAGGAGCAGTGCGAAAAATTGGGACTCGCGTACAATGAGTGCGTCACGTCTGATGAAGCTGAATTATTGCGCACTGCGGAAGATCTGGCCGGCAAGGTGAACCTTTTCATATTCGCCAATCACGCCTTTGTTGAGAAGTCCACTGGTAAAGTCGCACAAATTGGCCGCGCCAAGAAAGTTCCCATATTCTCTTTCGGAGACGCTCCTCTGAAAATGGGAGCGGTTGCCGGGTTGGCAGCCCGAGAAGATGTGCTGGGCGCTATGCTGGCAGACTCGATGGTAGATGTTGTGGTCAAAGGGAAACCTGTCTCTCAAGTTCCAGTCAAATCCGACCCCGATCCCAGGATCACTCTCAACGAGCAGCAAATGGACTTTTTCGGAATCCGGCTCCCGCCGAGCATTCTCCAGAAGGCGAGGATCATCAAACAAGAATAACATCAGGAGGCACGAAGACTTCACGGCAGGTGTGGTTGACTTCCTGAAGGTGTACGAACGGGATGGCGCTAAAGACTGACATGCTCGTGTCCGTGGTCCAGGATCTCGGAACCTGGACTAGGGAGCATATACGAGACATGGATCAGGAAATGGGCAAATTTCTTCGCAGCGCACAGGCGCTACCTGAAAGACGTTTGTAATTTTCTGATTGCCAATGATCCTTGCTCGTCTCACCGGCGCCCTCAGCGACAATCGACCGGCAAGATGTCAGTCCTACCAAGACGTACCCCCATCCACCAGAGGGTTAGAGGGGGTGGATTCATTTCAGAGGGCGCATCCCTACACTTGTGTTGGTGGTTCAGCCAGCTATATAGGAGTTTTTGGGGAGGGGTCTGGGGCGGGACTTTTTGCAAAAAGTCCCTCCCCAGAAGCTCTTCCCACAATACGCTCCGTCTATAATTGGACGCCCAGGCGGTCCCACACTGATTCGCCTTCTTTGATACCAACCGGTTTGAGATGTCGGTACGTAGTGAACAGAAAATAGAGCAGCGGCAATACTCCCAGAATGATGACTATCAGGTCGGGGACAACACGGAAGGCCGTCAGGGTCATGACGATGGGTCTCTCGAAGAAGGAAGCGTCCCTGGCCAACCACAATGACTCAGAAAAACTGGTCCAGACCTGGAGCGCTCCTACAGGAAACAGGGTTCCCACCATCATGAGGAGCAATCCTCCGTTGAATCCCCAGAATGAGATCTTGAGCATCCGGTTGTTCCACTGGTCCTTTTCCACCATGCCTCTCCAGGAAAACAGCAGCAGCGCTATGGACAGCATGCCATAGACTCCGAACAAGGCCCCGTGGGCATGATTGACCGTCAAATAAGTCCCGTGCTCATAGTAGTTGGCAAGCGGAAGGTTGTTCAAGAAACCAAAGACGCCAGCTCCGAGAAAGTTCCAGAACGATGAGGCCGCCAGGAAGAACAGCGGCCATTTGTACGGGAACGCCTCGCCTTCTCGACGGACGCTCTTGTATTCCATCAGGCCGCGAACCACCAATCCTAATAGCGGAATCGGTTCCAGGGAGGAAAACACCGACCCTATCGCCAGCCAGAAGGAGGGTTGGCCGAACCAGAAGAAGTGGTGAGCCGTGCCGAGGATGCCACTGAGAAAAACCAAAGCAATGGTGAAATAGCTCACCAGCAGCGCGGCCCGTGCGGTGGCAAGCCCCATGGTCACCAGTAGCAACGAGATCACGGCTATCCCGAAGAACTCGAAAATGCTTTCGACCCAAATGTGGACCACGAACCATCGCCAGTAATCGGCTAGGGTGAAATGCGAGCCTTTTCCATACAGAAGTCCGAATCCGAAAAAGGCCACGACGAGAACAGCGCTGATCACGTACAATAGGATGAGCGAATTGAAGTCATCCTTATGACCGAGCTTTAGGTGATGCCTGATGGGGCGGTACACGATGAAAAGCCACACGATGAGACCGATGTAGAGAATGATCTGCCAAGCCCGGCCAAGCTCCAGGTATTCCCATCCCTGGTGGCCGAACCAGAACCACCAGTCGCCTAGAAGATTTTTGATCCCTGCGACTTCTCCGAGAAGGCTTCCTCCCGCGACGATAAGGATTGCTACGAACAAGAGCTGGACCAAGGCGCCCTGATGTCTGGGCTCGGTACCGCCAATCACGGGCGCAATGTAGATTGCTGCGGCAATCCAAGTGGTTAAGATCCAGAATACCGCCAACTGGAGATGCCACGTCTTGGCCCAACTGTAGGGCATCCAGTCTGCCACGATCTGAAGATAAAAGCTCGCCGGATGAACGGTGTAGTGAGCCAGAAGTCCGCCCACGCAAGTCTGGGCAAGGAATAGCAGCATGACCACGAGGAAGAACTTTGCCGCCTTGCGCTGACTCGAGGTCAGGGGCATCTCCACGAGACGCTCGCCCAGAGGAACGCCTTTCGCCGCCCCGTACCACAAACCGTAGTAGTGCACACAGAAAACAAAGATCCCGACCACGATGAGGAAGGCAAGGAGTCCACCAAGCGTCCAAAGGTAGGTGTCAGTTGTAGGAACGTTGCCCACACTCCGATCCGGCGGCCAGTTATTGGTGTACGTGTAGTCAAGACCTGGTCGCTTGGTTGATGCGACCCATGCGGTCCAGAAGAAAAATCGCGCTATTTCCAGCCTCTGCTCCGGCGGCGCGATGGTGTCGGGCAGAAATCCGTACCGCTTTTCCCCGTTCTTGAATGTCTCATCCCAGTGCTGTTCGACCGCCTTGAGCCCAGCGACCTGAGCGTCGGTGAGGGTCAGCGTGTCCTTGGCGGGATCGTAGCGATTTTCCCTTATCTCGTGGATGGCCTTGACGCCCACTAGGTCCTTTTGGAGGTCATCGAGTTCGGCGTAGGGCTTTCCATAATCCTTTTGCGCAATAGAGCCTCGCACATTTTCGCTTATTATGCGCAGACTTAATGCGGAAAATTCCGGGCCTCTCTGAGAGCCGTGACCCCAGACCATTCCGTGATCCATCAAGCCGTAGCGTTGGAATAC
>CAVVZX010000050.1:0-160898 GCA_963752855.1 uncultured delta proteobacterium
CGACCCGGGACTGTAACAACAATTTTGACTCGCGAGCGCCCTCGGGCCTGTTTGTGTTTCGATTTCCATTTGAGAGAAGGCTTGAATTAGTTCCAGGTCGGCGCGACACTCTTGCCTAAAGCAGAGGTCGCTGACATTTTTTATACGGATTATGATGGCTTGTCCGTAGTGTGGCGGATCGTGGATATTGTTCCGCCCGCTCTTAAGATAGATATAAAAGGGAGTTAACCCATGGCAGAAAAGGAGAAAGAAGAAGAAAGGCGGATTCTTGCAGGGCGTCAAGGAGTTCGTCTATGGTCTGGCGGCGCACGACTCAGCCAGATTTGCGTTAAAGACACGAGCCAGTATGGAGCATCTCTTCATACTGATAACAATGGGGGACATGCTTGGCGTGCCGATTCTGCCTCCTTACTATTCCCTCAGACTTCTACCGTACGTAGTCCCGCAGATCTCCACGTGGAAACGTAGAATGTTGAGGGAAAAGGACCTGACGGATGCGCTGGCCTGAGATCAATTTGTCGTGGAGGCCCGGATCAAGGTCATACATGCGATTCGACAGACAGGGGTCGTAGATATATCACTGCTTCGCACGAGTCTAATTCGAGAAGGGACGAATCAGAATGTCTTTAACAACAATATTCGAGCAGTATCCCGATCGTAGATACATCATGTTCGGGGGCAAGGGCGGTCTCGGCAAAACCACCTTTTCGGCCGCCACGGCTTATTATCTTGCCAAAATGGGAAAACGTGTTTTGGTCTTTTCCGTCGATCCCCAGGCCTCGCTAACGGACATATTCGAGAAGGATATCTTCGGAAAAGGGCCTACGGAAATCATGCCGAATCTTTATGCTCAGGAGATCGACGCGGACCGCCGGGTCAGGGAATATCAGCAGGAGATCCGCCAAAAAATCCTCGATATGTATGGCATGACAGAGATTCCCGAAGAAATCGAAAGCTACATAACGGCCGCCGCGGCCGAACCGGCGATGGAAGAGAGCGCCATCTTCGATCAGGTAGTGGACATAGTGGTCCAGGGGGGTTACGACTACTATATTTACGATCTGGTCCCACTGGGTCATGCTCTTTACTATTTGAGCATGGCTTCGGTCTATGACGCTTGGATCGGCAAAATTACCGGGCTGCGGGAGCAGATGAGGGAATACGATCAAGTGGCCGCAACAATCCGCCGTGAGGATGAATTAGAAGAGGATCATATACTCGAAGAGCTTCTGTACATAAAGGATCGTATCAACAAATCGTCGAGCATATTGACTGACAAAGCGAAGACGGCCTTCTTTTTCGTGCTCACGCCTGAGGAGATGATAATCAAAGACACATTAAAGGCGGCGGATCTGTTTGCAAAATTCGATGTGCCTTTAAGCGGCTATATCATCAATCGAGTGCTTCCCGGAGGAACTGAAGAAACAGAATATTCCGGAATATTTAAAGAACCGCTTCTTGATGCAAGATCATTATCTCAAACAGATCGAGACGGACTTCAAAGGCCAGATTCTGGCCGCTGTTCCGGAAATGGAACGCGACGTGACCGGTTTGGCAATGATAGAGAAGATGGCCAAAGCCATGTTCGGCGATTTTTAGGATCGGGGGTAAGGAGTGAACGGAATTACGATTAATATGGAACGTTTTATGAAGGACCATCCGAAAATGAAATATATCTTTTTCGGAGGCAAGGGAGGAGTAGGCAAAACGGTGATGGCCGGCGCAGCCGCGCTATTGTCCGCCAAGCAGGGGAAAAAGACCCTGCTCGCCTCGACCAACCCTGTCCATAGCCTTTCAAATATGTTTGGACAGAACGTTTTGGGTAAGGCGGTGACGGTCTGCGATGAGCAGAACTGCTACGCATTGGAAATAGATACACGCGAAACCATAGAACGCTCCAAACAAGAGATACGAGAAAAAATCAACTGGTTCCTCAAGTTTGCCGACATTACCACCACAGCGGAGGAATTCATTGAATCCGCCACGATGAACCCGGCTTTTGAAGAATCGGCCATGTTTGAGAACATGATGGATATTATGTTCAAGGACGAATATGATTTTTACGTCTTTGACACGGCCCCTACAGCGAATGCCAGGCGGCTGCTCGGGATGTCGAAAGTGTACGGCCTGTGGGTAGACAAGATGCTCAAGAGCCGGGAAGAGGCCAAATCGCTGCGGGAGTTGCTTTCGTTTTCAAGGAAAGAGGAAAAAGACCCGCTGCTGGACTATCTTCTCGGGTTTAAGGACAGGATGAGCCATGCCAAGGAACTCTTGACGGACGATGCGCTCACCGCGTTTTTCTTTGTCACATTGCCCGAGAGTTTGCCCATTGCGGTTATCACCCGGTTCATAAATTGGTTCTACGAATTCGGTATCCCGGTGGGCGGCGTGGTTGTTAATGGGGTTATTCCCAAGGAGCAGGTGGCCCAGGACGCGGCTGAGTTCGTCCGGAATCGCGTCAAGATGCAGGACGAACATATGGAGCAGATCTGGAAAACTTTCGGAGACAAAGTCCGTGCGATCGTGCCGTTGTTCGAGACGGAAGTGACAAGGCACGCAGATGCTGAACCGTCTTGTCGATGCCTTGGAGAGGCCTGAAGCGGTCAAGCTTTAGACAGCGGTGACTTAAGATTCTCGCCGAATTTCACTTGCGACAATAGAACGACATTTCTCGCGATCCCGTTTTGACAAGCTGGCAGGGCGACTTTGGTTGCCCTGCTTTTTTTGCGCCTTCCGGGATGCCGCAGAGCAGATCCGGCATTCGCAGAAAATCCACAGCGGTTCGGACAAACCGGCATGTCTTTTTATGACCACATCACTTGTTTCCTAAACGACAGTAGGACCGTCATTTGCCGGTCACATTTCCACGGCTGCAAAATGCAATGTTGATTCTGTTGCGGATGTGTCGCTGCCGATATTGACATAGCGGCATCGCGTGGCCCGCAATTTCCGGCGATGCCTATAATATGGAAAAGACCCCGCTGCACGAGGAGGGTAAGAATTATGAACAAAGATATTTTTGGCGTGCACCATGTAACCGCTATTGCGAGCGACCCGAATCGAAATATTGCCTTTTATACGGAGATTCTCGGACTGAAACTGGTGAAATTGACCGTAAATTTTGACGATCCGGGGACATATCATTTTTATTATGGAGATGAAATAGGTCATCCGGGCACTATATTGACCTTTTTTCCTTGGCCGGACGCTCCGCGCGGGCGCAGAGGATCCGGGCAAGCCACGGCAGTCACTTTCGCGATACCTAACGGATCCATGTCATTTTGGGTGGATCGGCTGCGCCGTCACGAGGTATTGGTAGGCGAATTGACTGCGCGATTCAACGAAGGAGCGCTTCCATTCAGCGATCCTGATGGCTTGCAACTCGAACTGGTGGAAGCTCCTGTGAATGGGACGAGGAAGAATAACTACGGCTCGATTCCTATTGAGCATGCGATAACAGGTATCTCCGGTGTTACGTTGCTGGAGTCCGCAGTCCAAGAGACCGATTCTCTATTGACACGGACTCTCGGCTTCCAGCGCGTAGATCAAGAAGGAAACAGAACAAGGTATCTTGCAGGCGCGACGGGAAGGGGAACGCAGGTGGATTTGGTTCATATGCCCGATGAGCCACAGGGCGCTGTGGCTGTCGGGACGGTTCACCATGTCGCGTGGCGCATAGCCGACGAGGAGCGACAAAGAGCCTGGAGAAAGGAAATCGTGGACATAGGATTGAATGTAACGCCGATCATAAATCGGCATTACTTCAAATCCATTTATTTCCGGGAACCGGGTGGCGTACTTTTCGAGTTGGCAACCGACCCGCCGGGCTTCGCTATTGACGAAGAACCCGACAAACTGGGCGCCCGCCTCGTTTTGCCGCCGTGGCTGGAGGCTGACCGTGCCAAACTTGAGCAGCGACTGCCGAGGTTGGCCTTGCCGAAATTGGGGCGCGCCGCCTGATGAGGCAATGCAAGCGCCACAAAGCCGTTGTAGCGGACAGGTTTCAAACCCTGCCCTTTAGCACCTTTTGGTTTTGGAATCGCAACTACTTACATTCCCTACAATTACTTACGATCTTCCCACCTTCTTTATTGCATTCGTCTTTGGTGTGCTGTTTGTCGCATTTTCCCTTGCCCCAACAGCAGTACACCCGCTCGCCTTTAGTCTGCTTTGCTTCACTTGATGACTTTTCATGCGCGAAAACCAAAGGTGGAACCGCGGCCAGAGCGATTATTGCCAGAAAAATAATGACTTTCTTCATCAAAACCTCCCAATGCAGAAATCATTTCCGGGATAAGACTTCCCTTTATTATGAATCAACTGATCCGGGGACAGCTTGATGCGATCCTCTTCGGCCTTCCCAGAGAGAGTAAAGCGCGGGGAGCACACAGAGCGTAAGCAGCGTGCTCGATATGAGGCCGCCTATCACAACGGTTGCCAGAGGCTTTTGCACCTCCGCTCCGGTCCCTGTAGCAATAGCCATAGGAACGAAGCCCAGTGAAGCCACCAATGCAGTCATGAGAACCGGTCGGAGCCTCGTGCGTAGCTCCTTGAACCAATGCCTCGTCCACCGGTTTTCCCTCATCTCTCAGTTTATTTATGAATGTTATCATCACTAGGCCGTTCAGCACCGCTACTCCTGAAAGCGCAATGAATCCCACCGCCGCTGATATTGACAATGGCATGTCTCTGAGCCAAAGGGCGACAATGCCGCCGGTCAACGCGAGCGGGACACCGGTGAAAACGAGTAAAGCGTATTTCAATGATCCAAATGCGGAGAACAGGAGGGCCAGGATCAGCAACAGCGCCAACGGCACAACCAGCTCCAGACGTTTCGCGGCGGAAATTAGCTGCTCAAATTCGCCGCCCCAGGTAATCCAATAGCCTGCCGGAAGTTTCATGCCTGCTCCGATGGTCTTCTGGGCCTCTTCAACAAATGATCCCAAGTCCCGATCACGCACGTTGCAGGTCACCACTATTCGGCGTTTCCCGTCCTCGCGGCTGATTTGGTTGGGTCCCATCACCACAATCGGGTCGGCGACTGATCCCAGCGTGACGAATGACCTCTGCCTCCTGTCTTCACCGGAACTAACCGATGCGCGAATTGTCTCGACGGCCGGTTCGTAACGCGGAAGCGGAATGGGTATCTGCTTAAAGGTCTCTAAATCAGTGCGTAAGTCCTCCGGAAGCCGAACCACGATGTCAAACCGCCGATCACCTTCGAAGACCTGACCAGCGGCTTTGCCTCCCATAGCAATTTCCACTGTATCCTGAACGTCTGAGATATTGAGTCCATACCGGGCCATCTCGGTACGATTGAGCTGAACAGTCAGGATCGGCAATCCGGTAACTTGTTCGACCTTCACATGGGAGGCCCCAGGTATCTTTCGAACCAGTTCAGCCGCGATTTCCGCATGTCGCAAAAGAACATCCATATCGTCGCCGAAAATTTTGACCGCCACATCGCTGACGACACCCGCCAAGAGATGATTAAACCGCATTCGAATAGGTTGGCTGAACTCAAAGTTGCTGCCGAGCAGCTTGCCCGCCTCATCTTCGAGCCGTTTGACTAGATCGGCCTTCGAGAGATTGGGATCGGGCCACCGCTCCCGGGGTTTTAGGACGATTGTGTTATCTCCGACAGCCGGTGGATGCGGTTCCGTAGCTATTTCCGATGTTCCCACCCGGCCGACGATTGTTTCGATCTGCGGGAATTGCTCTTTCAGGGTCTTCTCAAGAATCCCCTGCAATTCCAAAGCCTGGGATAAGCTTGTATCCGGGAGGCGCATCGTGTGAATCGCCACGTCTCCCTCATCAAGGGAGGGAATAAATTCCCTTCCCATTCGAGTCGCCGCGACGGCGCTTACTACTACTACTACGGCGGCGATGACCACAACTAGCGCCCTATGTTCAAGGACCATATGCAACACGGGACGATACAATTCTTTGGCCTTGCTGGTTATGAGGTTTTCTTTGTGTAATGCGCTTTTCGACAGAAATACGGCTATAGCAGCGGGAACGAATGTGAACGAAAGGATCAATGCGCCGGCAAGAGCCAGAAGCACGGTCAGCGCCATGGGTGTGAACATCTTGCCTTCAACGCCAGTGAGCGCCAGGATTGGGAGATACACAATCATAATGATGATCTCCCCAAAGAGCATGGGTTTACGCACTTCTTGTGAAGCTTCCCAGATCACCTCTATACGCTCGGTTTCGGTAAGGGACCTGTCCAGCTCTTTTTGCGCCTCAATCAATTTACGTGCGCAGTTTTCAACTATCACGACCGCGCCGTCCACGATTATGCCAAAATCTATAGCTCCTAGACTCATCAGATTGGCAGTGAGCTTGCTGGTAACCATGCCGGTGGCTGTGAACAACATCGAGAGGGGAATTACAAGCCCAGTAATGAAAGCGGCCCTAACATTGCCAAGGAACAAAAAGAGAACCAGAATAACAAGCGCTGCGCCTTCGGTCAGGCTTCGTGAAACGGTTCTTATGGTCTTGTCCACGAGCGTGGTTCGATTGTAAACTGGCTTTAGCAATCACACCATCCGGGAGAGACCGGTTAATCTCTTCAAGCTTCTGTGCAGCTCTTTGAGCGACCACGCGGCTGTTCTCACCCATTAGCATGAAGACCGTTCCAAGGACGGTTTCCTCCCCGTTTTTCGTGGCTGCGCCCAATCGGAGTTCTTTCCCGAAATGCACTGTTGCTATATCCCCAATAAAGATTGGCACTCCGCGAACATTCTTCACAATAATCTTCCGGATGTCCTCCAGGTCGGCCACCTGTCCTGGGACCCGAACGAGATATTGACCGCTGGCGCGCTCGATATATCCGGCCCCTACATTCGCATTGTTAGCTGACAGCGCCGAAATGACGTCTGCAAACGTCAGTCCCTGCGCGATTAATTTGTAAGGATCGGGGCTCACGTGAAATTGTTTCTCGTAGCCACCAATGGTGTTGATCTCCGTCACTCCGGGGGTGTTTCTAAGCTGGGGCCTAATAATCCACTCCTGGACGGTTCTAAGATCAGTAAGAGAGTACTCGCTGCCGTCCGGCTTCTTTGCTCCGGGCAAGGCCTCGACCGTCCACATAAAAATCTCCCCCAGACCGGTCGAGATGGGTCCCATAACCGGTTCGATTCCAGTCGGCAACTTTCCCTTGATCTCTTGAATTTTTTCACTGACAAGTGTTCGGGCGAAGTAGATGTCAGTCCCGTCCTCAAAAATCATGGTAATCAGCGCAATGCCATACTGTGAAATCGATCGGGTTTTTACCAGACGTGGAAGCCCTGCCATCCCTGTTTCAATAGGAAACGTGATGCGCTGCTCGATCTCCAAAGCCGATAAACCCGCGGCCTGGGCAGTAACTTGTACCTGGATGTTTGTTATATCGGGCACTGCGTCGATATTCAGCCGCGTCAGGTTGTAGACTCCAAGGCCTCCCATTAACAAGGTTAGCGACAACATGACCCAGCGCTGCTGGATTGAAAATTTCAGGATCTTGGCAATCATTATCTCTTCCTAGTGTTCGTGGGACATGCCGGTTTTTCCCAGCTCCGCTTTCAAGACATAGCTGTTCTTCGTTACGTAGCGCTCTCCGGCAGAGAGACCTTTCAGGACTTCCGTGAACTTACCGTCTGTGCGGCCGAGAACTACCGGGCGAGCTTCGTACTGATCGTCATATTGCACAAATACAACCGGCTTGTTCCCACAAGTTTGAACGGCCTCGGCCCTCACTACTACAGGAGGCGCCACATTGTGCTTCACAAGAGCGACCTTGGCGAACAACCCCGGGCGCCAGGCGCCGTCCGGATTGGGCAGCACTACGCGCGCTTTAGCAGTTCGGGTGTCTTCCCCTACTAGAGGCCCGACATAGGAGACCTTCCCAACACCCTCAACTCCGTTCGAATCCGTTTTTACGGTCGCCTCTTGGCCAATGTGAATCGAACTCAGATCTTTGGCGTAAACTATGATGTCCACCCAAACTGCGGAGAGGTCGGCAACTAGATAAATTTCCTGATCTTCCTTCACCCATTCACCAAGCGACATGTGTTTCCTGACGACCACTCCATCAAATGGAGCACGGATAATGTAATGTGTCAGATTGCGAGTGTCTTCTTTGGTCAGGCTATTGATCTCGTTCTCACTCAGGCCCAATGCCTTTAGCTTGCGTTCGGCCGATGTCATTTCGATTTTTTCTTCCAGGAAAGCCTTTTGGGTGGTCAAATATTCCTTTTCGGCGACACTCTGGGCTTCCCAGAGTCGCTGAACGCGTTCGAAGTTGTAGCGGGCCAGTTTTTCCCGTTCCAGCGCCACAAGGTATCTGCTTCTTGCGTCTCCCAACTCACGACTGTCGATAATCGCGATGGTCTCTCCCTTATGGACGGTATCGCCCAGGTTCTTTCGCGCTTCCAGAACCACACCGGGAACTCGCGGGACCACATGCGAAATCATATCCGCGTTCAAAGCGACCTCCCCCGGGAGGCTTAGCTCCGACAGTATCCGGCTAGGTCCGGCAAGTTCGGCCTCTAATCCCATTTTGCTGGCCAAATCAGGGGGAACAGTCAGTCGGCCTTCATATTGGGAGTATTCCCAATCAAACTTTTCGCCTTTCCATTGAGCCAAAACTTTGAAGAAGAAGGAGTGCGGTTCCTCAATCTCCTGTTCGCTGTAAAGAAACTCGCCGGCCGGTTTAAATTGAAAGCTGTCGATTTTTCCTCCAAGGCGCTCAAGCTCGATAGAGACCGTCACTTCTTTCGGGTCAAGAGGTTTGTGTTTGTAGGACGGATACACTCGAAAATGAGGAGAGGCGCACTTTTCATATATGACGACCTCTATTTCGAACTCCCCTTCGCCCAGTATTTTGCCGCCATTAGGGCCACGGTTATCAGAATGGTCGTGGCCGTCTTCCTGAGAGCCATGACTATGTCCATGATGGGCATCGTGACTGCCGAGCTGTAGACTTCTTCTCTGTCAGGCCTAGCCATACCACTGCGAGCAGGCCCACAACGACGACTATGCAGATAGCGATGATTTCTTTTCTTAACATTCCTCACCTTTTTCCCGGCATTTCCTATGATCTGATAAGCATGTCAATAACGTTTGCCCCGTGGCTTGGTTTGCGAGACGCCCTCATAGCCGTTTTTATCTTTGAGCATTCGATCGGCTTCCCGTTCGATAGCCTTCCATCTCTTTTGCTGGATTTCTTGCCCGGCCTCAACTTTTTGCCATTCTTGACACAAACAAGACCTATGAGCTCCTGCTTTGGCACCCCAACCAAGTAGACAGGACAGAGAAATTACCATCGCAACAAGGATAATTCCGCGTTTCATGACAAGATCTCCCCTGATGAATACCGGCGCGATTGAAAAGCATTATTTCATTGGCCGTACGGTCACACATGGACTTGAACCCTGGAGGATTGGGTCCCTTAGAGGTTCAAGCGGACGCTGCTGGTTGAGTAAGCCGAAAAGCCGGATTAAATGCGGAGAACGATGGTGTGGATGGATAGGAGGGTAGACAGGCTTTGAAGACCTTCAGGCGGAACACGCATTCCGTTATTTCCGGGCTGAAGGTCATTCACTGCGGATAAAACTGCGGGACTCAGTCTGATTGAAGAATCGGACGAGTTCCGATGGCTTGTTAACACATGGTCCGAGAGTTCCGCTTCCTCATGGCCGGGGTAAACACAGCAACAACAAGGCGAAGCCAGAAAAAGCCGGTCCGTCAACAATGCGGTATGAATGAAGCTATGCAATGCAAGTTGATTCTTGGAGTGAACATGCTCGTGGACCGCATCATGTTCTGCTAGGCGTCCGGCGCTGGTCATGACAACATCCCACGTCAAATACGCTCCCGAAGGCCGCAAGGGCATAGGTTACAAGAATCAGCCGAGCTATGATCGCGGGTTCTCACAGCAAGTTCCAATCATAACGGTTTCTTCGGGCTCGAACTACCCGAAAGATCATTGGTTGTCAAGTTTAGGGCCGTTTTCTGAGTCTGTCAACGTTTTCGTTTGTATGGGCATCGCAGAGGAGCCGTCCGGAGCCATTGGGTACCAGCCTTTGCGAAACAGGACGATCCTGTTTGTATTAGTTCCCGATTTGTTGTTCTTGATGCCCCAAATATTTGCGGTTTTGGTAAACGTCTGTTGGTTGATCAGTATGCCCGCGCATCCGAAGCCGGCCTCCAGACCTAGCGGGACCACATGTTCATCAAGGTTGATCTTGCCGTTTCTAACTTCCCCAACCTCGAATGCTACCCATCCGCCGGGCCTGGTGACGCGAAACAGCTCTTTAAAAACGCCGCTCATCTTCTTGCGCCAATCTTCGATATTTCTTGAGACTGTAATCTGTTTTGAAATTGTTTCCACGTCCAGACTGTTAAACCAACACCTCAGCCAGTTGTCGTTCGAGTATTGCACTACATCCAGGAAGGGCGGTGAAGTGACAGTCAGTTGAACGCTTTCAGAAGCTATCTCTCTCGTGTCAGCGGCGTCTTTGGTCAGAAATGTTCCGGAGTCGGCCAGCGATCCAAAGATTGCGCCTTTGAGCCTCCGTAAGGTTTCTCAACAGGCTCTGTGTCTTCTTGAGAATGATTCTTTTCGTGTCCCTGTATTCCGGTTCTTGTTGTAGCCGCCGGTTTATTTTTATCTGACTTTCAGGAGACACTGCTTGATTGGGCGGAAGAGTATAAACCGAGAAGAAACCGGTTGAGTGTCCGGTAAGCCTGTTACTGGCCACCATTCGAATCCATCGGTCGATGTCATCCTCTTGTCCGGTTTTTCTCTTTTCTTCCAAGTAGCTCCTTATACTAATAATTTCCATAAGAGTCTGCGGGTGAAAAAACATGGATAAATCGATTTCAGTTTCAAACTCTTTGTCAAAGGGCAGCGCAGCCAGCCTCGTTTCGAGTCGAGCCAAGTCCGGCGGTGAAAACCGTGGACGAGCCAGTATGGCGCTTAGCGGGTTGGCGTCATTGGCAATGATAATGCGGCCGAGCAGCCCGGCTTCGATTACTGTGGTGCCTCTCCCGCTGAAAGGGTCATAAACAGTGTCATTTCTGTTAGTCAGCAATTCGATGAAGAACCTGGGAAGCTGGGGCTTGAAACAGGCCCGGTAAGATATTTCACTTATGGAGGCAGCCTGTCGTTGCTTGGAGGTCCAAAATTCACCTATATACCTTGGAGTCTCGCGGCCACTGATTTCGATACTTTCAACCCTGCTCGCGCTGGAAAGAAAAGCACTGCAATCTACTGACTAGGTCACTTTGACTGTTCACAACGCGCATTCGGGCATTATCTGATCGAACAGCCGTCGAAATAACGGAAACACTCGCTCTTTCGGATAGTTCCATGGCCGGCGCTCTCATTTTCATCCCCGGTACGGTGGGGTTTTCCAGGACATTGTGCGATGCTTGTACCAAAAAGAGACTCCGATGTCGCGGTCTTTTTTCTCAATTTTCGGATGATCGGCGAATTTGTAAGAGTACGGTTGCCGTCCTGTAGGTTACTCGGTCTGTTCGTTGCGGAAAGCATAGCTTACACGCTGACCGGATTGAGGGCTGTTGATCAGAGAGCCTTCCTTGCCATTCGTAGTACGTGAATGTAAACTCTCATCAATGATAAAATCTCTGTCGTTTTTGACATTCGCACGACAGGAGGACACTACAATGACTCCAATTCAGGTCGAAGTTGTTTTCCCACTACTTACAAGTCTCGAATTCGGCTGTAAAAATTGTTCGTTAATCTTTAGCCAATCGGGACTACCTCAGAATCAACGCCGTTCAAACGCAGATGAATACCCCGAAGACTGGAAAGAGGACGTCAAAAAGCTGCACGAATGGATGGCAAACGCTTCAAAACTCTACAAACATCGTATCAGAATCCGATTGATCGACGCGCAGTCCCCGCTAGGAATCTGGAAACAGATTCGACACCGTTTCTCAAAGCTTCCCGGTTTCGTCGTGGATCGGACAGCAGTGCACATAGGGTGGGATACTGATCGGCTGGAGTCTATTATTGATGAAAGAATTAGGCAAGACGCGGAGCGTCTCGCGGAGAAGGCGCGGAAGAGCTGACTGATCTTGACAGCCTGAAAACGCTGGTTCAAAAAAAAGGGGCCGGTAAAAAGGTCTGCTCTGACTCACCATATTTCAGGAAACAAAGGTTCAAATCCAACTGTCATAAGTTCATGATACCCTCCAAATATTTGCCGGATTTCATGTCACGCTTCTGATGAAGACTGTACAGGCAACACAAAGGGCGGGGGGAAATACCGTGTCCGGCGCTAAAAGATTGGCTGCTCCGAAGACAAAGACAGTGAGCGCAGGGCAAGTCAGCAACTTGGTATGCGACAGGGTAAGCTTAAAATGATCAAATCTTCGGAGGCTGATGGAGGTGCTTGCAGATGTGGATAGTACGCCTTGCTCTTAGGCGTCCGTACACGGTTGCGGTCATGTCGCTGCTGATTCTGGTGATGGGAATACTCTCATTGACCAGAATGATTGTGGATATTCTGCCGGCCATCGATATCCCTGTGGTGATTGTTGTCTGGAATTATCCGGGTCTTTCCCCGGAAGATATGGAACGTCGGGTAGTAATCATCGCCGAGAGAGCTTATTCGACCACTGTCAATGGTATCGAGCGCATAGAATCCGAATCCATTCCCAGCACAGGATTAATCAAAATATATTTTCATCCAGGCACCGAAATAGGAGCGGCGATCGCCCAAATAAATTCCGTTTCAAATACCCTACTCCGAATTGCGCCACCAGGCATACAACCTCCGGTAATCGTACAGTTCAATGCATCTAATGTTCCGGTCGCGCAACTTACAGTTTCCAGCAAAAATCTGCCTGAAGAGCAATTATTCGACTACGGCCTCAACTTCATACGAGTTCGACTATTCACTATTCCGGGATTAGCTACTCCGGCCCCGTTTGGAGGCAAGAATCGCCAGATCATGGTTGATATTGACGCGAATGCGTTGGCAGCCAGAGGCTTGTCACCCGGCGACGTGGTAACGGCTCTCCAAGCTTCAAACGTGATCATACCTGCGGGAACCGCAAAAATAGGTCGAACCGAATACAACGTTACCATGAATGCGAGTCCGCAAATCGTAGACCAGTTCAAGGAAATTCCAATAAAGGTGGTTGGCAATGCTCAGGTCTATCTGGGGGATGTGGCTCGCGTATCTGACAGCTTTGCTGAACAAATAAACATAGTGCGAGTAAATGGCCGTCGCGCTACCTATTTGGCGATATTGAAACATGCAGACGCTTCCACGTTGGCGGTTGTCGATGCGACGAGGGAGGCATTGCCAATAATAAAGGAAACGGCTCCTCAGGGTATGGAACTCAAAATCGATTTTGACCAATCGATATTTGTAAGGGCCGCCATCCGAGGTGTCCTCTACGAAGCAATATTAGCGTCCATATTGGTTTCTTTCATGATTCTGGTTTTTCTGGGCAGCTGGCGCAGTATGATCATAGTCATTATTTCTATACCGCTTGCAATTTTTACTTCAATAATTGGTTTAAATTTGACCGGGCATACGATCAACCTGATGACGCTTGGTGGCTTGGCATTGGCTATTGGAATGCTGGTCGACGACGCTACCGTGGAGGTTGAGAATATTCATCGTAACCGAGCTCTCGGGAAACCTTTGACGGTTGCGATCCTGGACGGAGCCCGGCAGGTTGCTCTTCCCGCTATTGTAGCGACTTTATCTATTTGTGTGGTCTTTTTTCCTGTGGTGCTGCTCTACGGGCCCGCCAAATTTCTTTTTACTCCACTTGCGTTGGCAGTAGTTATTGCGATGCTCGCGTCTTACATCCTTTCACGAACTCTCGTACCGACGATGGCAAGAATGCTGATGGCTGGAGAACATTCAAAGGAGTCGATGAATGGCGCAAATGAGCACGTTCGCGGAGGAAAATGGGCGAAGGTTTTTGGGAAGCTTAATAAGCGCAGGGACGCATCATTTGACAGATTTCGTGAAGCGTATAGCCGCTCGCTCAAAACTGCGTTGGACCATCGAGCTTACACTCTGATGGTGACAGGCATTGTCGTAGTTCTAAGCTTCATTTTGATCTTCTTCGTAGGAATGGACTTTTTCCCTTCTGTAGATGCCGGCATGATGAAGCTTCACTTTCGAGCTCCGATCGGTACCCGTATTGAAGAGACCGAACGCATGGTGGCTGACGTGGAAAACCGAATTCGCCAATTAATACCGGCCGAGGAGCTTGAAACCATAAATTCGATGATTGGACTCCCGATTTTTTACAATCTTGCGTTTGTTCAAACTGAAAATATCAGTTCCATGGATGCGGATATACTCATCGCTTTGAAAAAAGATCATGCTCCGACAGCGCAATATCGAGAAAAACTCCGTTCCGAGCTCAAGAAGGACTTCCCTGGTTCAAGTTTCTATTTTCAAGCAGCCGACATAGTTACTCGAGTACTGAATTTCGGACTGATCTCACCGATCGATGTTCAAATAGAGGGCTTGGATTTCAACAAATCGTTTGAATATGCAGTCAAGATGAGGGACGCAATGCTCAAGATCCCCGGGGCTGCCGATGTTCACATTAGACAAGTCCTGGATTATCCGACATTGCAGGTCGATGTTGACCGGTCGCGGGCTGCTCAGCTCGGATTGAGTGAGCGTGACGTGACCAATACCGTCCTTATCTCGCTTTCATCAAGCTCTCTGATTGCGCCATCTTTCTTTCTTAATCCCGCAAACAATGTCAATTACACAGTGGCGGTTCAAATTCCTACAAGAAAAATCGATTCTATTGAGAGTCTTCGCACTATTCCCCTGACAGCTCCTTCGTCTGTGGCGCTCTTGCAGGCCGCAGCGCTTCCGGCTCCAGACGAAAGACCAAGTATTGCAGCACAATTATTAGGCAATATCGCACATATCTACCATCGAGTGATTCCTGAAAACATTACTCATTACACGGTCCAGCGTGTGCTTAATGTGGATGCGACCGTGGAAGGGCGGGACCTTGGGTTTGTGGCAAGCCAGACAAAGAAGAAGATTTCGGAATTGGGAGAGCTTCCACCTGGAACGCGAATTACATTGCGCGGACAAAACCAAGTGATGGAGGAATCATTTCGAAGCTTGGCCCTGGGTCTGATATTGGCTACATTACTCGTTTATTTTTTGATGGTGATTCTTTTTCAGTCCTGGCTCGATCCTTTCATCATCATGACTGCTGTTCCGGGCGCGCTGGCAGGCATTCTGTGGATGCTCGCTGTGACGGGAACCACCATCAATGTGGAGTCACTAATGGGATCAATCATGGCAATAGGGATTGCCACATCCAATTCTATTCTATTGGTCAGTTTTGCTAATGATATACGAGTAGAAAAAGGGGGTTCACCGAGCGAAGCAGCTTTGGAATCCGCAAGGACCCGCCTGCGGCCGGTGCTGATGACCGCCTTGGCAATGATTCTTGGTATGCTCCCGATGGCTTTGGGTTTGGGAGAAGGAGGCGAACAAAATGCGCCTCTCGGTCGGGCGGTTATCGGCGGCCTCTTGGTCGCAACAATTATGACCTTATTTATAGTGCCTATAATCTATTCTCTTCTGCGGAGAGATATCCCCACAAAGCATTTGTTGGATGAACAGTTCAGTGCCGAGGAACGAGGCGAAGCTGTACCTGGGAAGCTGAAATGAAAATGGTGTTTTGGAATTCAAATCGCACGAGCAGTCGCTTTTACAGCGGCGGAATTATACTGGCAATTATTATTGCGCTGGCGCTGTTGGCACTTATTGGTAAACAGAGAGCATCTCTCAGCAAAGAAGAAAAGAGTCTTGAATCGAGTAATGAAGCCGGCCGGCCGGTTAATGTGGTCAAGGCCACTCGTGCCCCTGACGAACGAAGCGTCACGCTGCCTGGAGAAGCGCGTCCCTACGCGACCGTCACTCTCTACTCCAAGGTCAGTGGGTACATTCAGGAAATTCGAGTCGATAAAGGCGATAAGGTCCAAGCGGATCAGATTCTTGCCATTATTGACTCCCCCGAGCTTACACGCCAATACGACGCGGCAGTGGCGGACGCAAAAAACAAAAGGCTTGACGCTGGAACGAGCCTTGCAGCTCTTTAATACTGGAGCGGTTTCCTCGCAAAGTTACCACGGCTCCGAAACCACGGCTGAAATCGCTGAAAAAAATGCAGCCTCTCTTCTTGCCCAGAAGGACTACCTGACGGTGCGCGCACCCTTTTCGGGCACTATTACGGCTAGATTTGTCGATCCAGGCGCTTTGGTGCAAGGCGCAACCAGTGGCCAAACTACTGCGCTGCCGGTTGTGACGATTTCGGATACTGATCGACTGAGGGTATACGTGTACCCGGACCAAAAAACCGCCAGCCTGATCAAGGTGGGAGATCGCTCCGAGATTTGGGATACGACAAGGCCAGATGTGAAACTTACCGCCACAGTAACCCGAACCAGCGGAGAACTCGATTTGAAGACTCGGACACTTTTGGTCGAGATTGAGTGCGGCAATCGAGACGGCCTGATTTTAGCCGGGAGCTTCGTACAGGTAACTCTGCGCCTTCGCATGCCGCATCAGGTTGAAGTTCCCACCCAGGCTTTGATAATTCGTGATAACAAGACATTAGTGGGCGTCATAACGCCTGACAACAAAGTAAATCTGCGACCTGTAGAAATTTATGAAAGTGACGGTAAAACAGCCAGACTCAGTTCGGGCGTCCAGGAAGGAGAGAAAATTGCCCTGGATCTTGGACAGAGTGTCAAAGATGGCCAACAGGTGCAGCCCTCTATGAAAGAACAGAAAGGCGAAGACCAAAAAGGTTCATAGAATCTCTGCAAGCCACGATCCAGCGCGCCTTTAGTTAATATCCGAAACTGAGTTCCATTACCTTCAGATCGTTATCTACTTTTGTCACTCCCGGAAATCCCGCGGCAAGGTCTTCCGCTTTTTGCTTATTTTGCGATTCCCGAATCCGTCCCGAGAGCTTTACCAACCCGTCGTGTTCGACCTGGACCACAACGTATCTGGCCACTGCAGAAGTCAGAACTTTTCGTATCTGTCCTTCAATCCGTTTGGCAAGGGCTTTGTTTCTGAGTTCCTCTTTAAGAGATTCCTCATCCGGAACTTTCGCTATTTTTTCGACCGCCTCGATAACAAGTTCCGCAGCATCCCCCGCGCTAAAGCGTTCGGTATTGACAATGACATCGTACAATGACCAGTCCTGGGGATCACTTTGAAAAATAGATCGAACAAGGTTTTCCCGTTCATGATCATACTTATGCGCGTAATCTTCCGCTTCTTCCTCTGAGAAGTTGAGCCTCTCCATAATCCGTTTCACTCTAATATCCTTCGGGGCGACAATCCTAACCCTTGCGACTCCCGGAACGTTTCGCAAGATTATCTGCGCTCCGCGGCCCACAATCACGACATTGCCTCGGCTCGCCTGTTCAAAAGTCAATGCTTCAAAAATGCTCGTGTATGACGGCCTGTCAAAGAAAATCCTCTCGAAAAAATGAGGACCATGCTCGGTTTCGTATATTGAGCAGATGTCGGTGAATTCCGGATCACAACCTTGCGCAAGCTCATGCAGTTGATCTCGGCCGATCAGTGACAGGCCCATTCTTCGAGCCACAATAGGGGCTATAATATCCCCATATGCTCCTAACAGTCTCGATATCGTAACAATTCTCATTTGTTCCTCTCCACGCATCGGAGTGCGCTATGGTCATCATGAGCAGGACAAAAACCTTCACAAAACCCAAACCAGAGAATGGATTATAATTGACCTCACAGCAGATTCAAGAGAATTAATTCATTTCGCAATTAGGCCTTTTCGTAATCTATCGGCCACGAGTTGCATTGTATGCGCCACGAGCGGATCATCTTCCTCGTATAGATTGCCCGCCAGTGTGAGCCGGCAGCCCGGGCAGCCGGTCGCTACTACTCTAGCGTCCTGTGGAGCGAATATTTGCCTTCTTTCGAGCGGTCACCGCCTTGGACATTTCGATGTGCTCGAACTGAAACGACCCCGCTCCTCCGCAACACTGGTCCGAGCCCGCCATTTCCAATAATTGGATGTCATTCAGGGCTTGAAGGATCTTTCGGGGGTCTTGCGAAATTCCCATAGTCCGCACCATATGGCAAGGATCGTGATACGTCACGGCCAACCGGCTATTGCCCGACCGATCACTCAATTCGAGATCTTCCAGGCGCTCGGCGACTATTTCAGACACGTCCTTAACTTTTGAAGCCACCCGAGCCGCCTTTTCGGCATCAAGTCCAAGATCCTCCATGAGGTGCGGTATGCCCTTTTTCAGCCCCCCCCCACAGGTCGCGCAATCGACCACAATGGCGTCCACATCTTCGCGGTCGAAGATCCGCAGATTCTTCTCTATATTAGGCAGCGCCTCTCGCCGCGCTCCGCTGAGAAATATGGGAACCGAACAACAGACTTGATCTTGAGGAATCACGACTTCGATCCCGAGGCTGGTCAGAACTGAAACCACAGCCATGCCCACGTCTTCGTTAATCAGGTCTGTAGCGCAACCCGTAAAGTAGAGTACCCTGCCGGTTCTTTTCCACGCGCGGGTATGGATTCTCCTATTCGCGAGCGGAAGGACTCTTTATTGAATCGAGGCAAGCGATTAACGGGAATATTTCCCATCTTCCAGCTCATATTTAACGGTGCCAAAAAAGCTTGTTGTCCGAAACGCGCTATTTTGGCCCCAAGTCTCATCAGCACAGGGTTTTGAAGCGCAGCCATAATGGCCCTCTTGGCGAATTTGGGACCAAGCGTCTCGTGTAGTTCCATGCGCATATTTTCAAAAACACGATCCAGCCTAACCCCGCTAGGGCAAGCGTGAGCGCAGGATTCGCAAAGGATACAACTCATGAGGGCCTCTTGAAGACTCGTGGTGATCGAAAGGTCGCCCTCAATGTACTTCTTCACCATTTGAACGCGTCCTCGAGGAGCGTGACGTTCCATGCGTGTAACCTTATAGGTCGGGCACACGGACTGGCATACGGCGCACTTCAAACAGTTATAAAGATCTTCTTTGATGTTTTCCGCGAACATAAATTTTTCCTAATCACATCTGAATGAGACCGTTCTCACCGTTATTTCCGTAGAGGCCAAACCAGTGGCGTGAGGCGGAAAGGAAAACTTCCACCCAAGAACGCCTTACAAAATCAGACAAATTTGCCCGGATTGAGTATTCCTTTGGGATCAAGACTCTGCTTGATACTTCTGGTAACCGATAGAGCCACTTCGTCCAGGGCCAAAGGCAAGAAGGCCGCCTTTGACATACCTATGCCGTGCTCTCCGGAAAGAGTTCCTCCCAATGCGATAGCTTCCTTGAAGATCTCTTCGGAAGCTTCTTCCACCCGACGCAGCTCGTCTTTGTTGCGCTGGTCGAATAGAACAAGAGGATGGAGATTACCGTCACCCGCGTGGGCCAATACTCCGATTTGAAGATCATGTTTGCGGGAAATGTCCAGAACCTTCCTGATCATTGTCGTGAGATTGGTAACAGGGACGGTCGCGTCCTCAATAATGGAATTTGGCCTCAAGCGCGCCATAACGGAAAAGGCGGCCCGGCGGCCGGTCCACAATCTGTCGGCCTCGGCCTGGCTCGCTGCGGCAATCACTTGGGAGGCATTCTTCTGTTTCAGGATCTGTTCTATTTTGGCGGCCTGAGAATCTATAGCTTCAGGATCGCCATCCACCTCGATCAGCAAAACAGCGTCCACATCGGTGGGCAGGCCCAGCTTAGCGTCGGCCTCAACAGCCGAAATAACAACCTTGTCCATCAATTCCAAACCGGCAGGAATGATTCCAGCTCCTATAATTGCGGCGACTGCGTCAGAACTATCATCGAGCTTCGGAAAAACGGCCATGATCGTACGTGTGGCTAGAGGTTTAGGAATAAGACGCACCGTGATTTCCGTCACAACTCCAAGCGTTCCCTCTGAACCACAAAACAGACTGGTCAGGTCATATCCGGTCACGTTTTTGATGGCGAGACCGCCGGTCTTTAAAATGGCGCCACTGGCAAGGACAACGGTCAACCCGAGCAAATAATCACGCGTAACCCCGTATTTTAACGTTTTGGGGCCGCCGGCGTTAGTCCCGACTGTTCCCCCCATGGTCGCGACTTTCCAGGAACTGGGATCGGGGGGATACATCAGCCCGTATCTTTCTACCTCTTGCTGAAAATCATAATTGATTACTCCCGGTTCAACCCTCGCGACGCGATTTCCCCTATCTATCTCGAGGATCTTGTCCATGCGGCTAAGCGCTAGAACTATCCCACCCTTCATCGGAACGGTTTCGCCGGCAAGATTAGTGCCGGATCCCCTGGGTGTAACAGGAATTTCTTCTCTGAAAGCCAGCTTCAAAATAGCTGACACCTCGTCCGTCGTTTCGGGAAAAAGGACAATGTCCGGGCGATGTTCTATTATGTGAGGGTCTACTGAATACACTGCGAGATCCTCGGGTTTATCGGTGGCCCGAGCAGCGGTTACTATGGCTATCAACTCTTTTTTGACGCTCTCTTTCATGGTTGCTCCCGGAAAAGGCTTGTGCGCGCTATAATGAATCCCTGAATCCCCGCTTCCCTTGGGAGCAGAGTTATGTTCGGCGCGCGATGACATGCGCCCGCACATTAGGAGGTTCGCAGAGGGCTTCTAGTCGGCGCCCGTTATCACCTGCTGAATTGTCTCGCTAAGTTCGTTCACAGTGTAGGGTTTAGAAACGACTCCGCTGAAACCGAATTTCTTGTACTCGGCCATAATAGGATCGTTCGAATAACCGCTTGACACAATGGCTTTCACCCCCGGATCGAATTGGAGCAGCGCTTCAATCGCCTCTTGTCCTCCCACGCCTCCGGGCACGGTCAAGTCCATTATGATAACATCAAACGATTCTGATGAACTCTTGGCTTTCTTATATAAATCTATGGCCTCTTCGCCATCATTTGCCAGGATAACCTCGTAACCCAGCGCTGACAATGCCTCGCTCGCCAGCTCCCTTATTAATTGATCGTCATCCATGAGCAGGATTCTGCCTTTGCCTCTAACAGGCTCCGGGCCGGATTTTAGTTGGGACTCTTGCTCTTTCTCGGAGGCGGGAAGATACACATGGAAAGTTGTTCCGGAACCCAATTCCGATTCAACAGTCATCAGACCGTCATGATTTGTTACGATTGCATACGATGTCGCTAACCCCAGACCACTGCCCTTTTGCTTGGTAGTGAAGTATGGGTCAAATATTTTTGTCAGATATTCTTCAGGTATTCCGAAGCCGGTGTCCCGAACCGATATTTTTACATATCTGCCGTCAGCCAACGGAAGCATGCTGTCGTCCGGCGCAATGAGGTTTTCCGCATCCACCAGTATATGTCCTCCTTGCGGCATGGCCTGGTCCGCGTTTATGACCAAGTTGCTGATGACCTGTCCGATCTGTCCCTCATCCGCCTCGACCGGCCAAACCTCAGACGGTAGACGTAAATCGCATTTAACGTTTGAACCTCGGAGAGCAAAATCGCATGAGTCTCGAACTACATTAGCGATGGAAATTGTCTTCTTCACAGGGGCTCCGCCCCTGGAAAATGTCAGCAATTGCTGAGTCAAATCTCGAGCCCTCATGCCGGCCTTTTCGGCTTCCTCCAACCGCTTGTATATCTTATCGTTCGCATTGGCGAACATTTTGGCCAACGATATATTGCCTTGAACAGCCGTCAAAATGTTATTGAAGTCATGAGCGATTCCTCCGGCAAGAATCCCTATGGACTCCAGCTTCTCCATTTTCAGCAACTCTTCCTCAGCCCGCTTCCTTTCCGTCACATCTCGGCAGATACCCCTGAATCCTGAAGGCCTACCCGCTGAGTCCCTGATGAGAGACACTGAGAGCTCCAGATCTTTTTCGGTCCCATCTTTTGTCACAAATTTCCAGGGATGCGCTTTCACGGACCTCTCAGTTTTGGACACTTCTGCAAAAACCTCAGAAATCTGAGCGCCATTCTCTGCGCTCAAGATTTGTTCGTAATTGCCGCCCAGGAGTTCTTCTCTCGTATAGCCGAGTGTCGCAATGGCTGCGTCATTTAAAAAGGTGAAATTGCCTGCGGGATCGACCTCGTAATAAGCCTCCTCAATATTCTCAATAATGGTTCGATATTTTTCCTCGGATTCACGCAGAGCGGCCTCCGCCTGCTTGCGCCCCGTAATATCTCTCACCCAAACCTGGACACCGGGTTCGGCGCCTAGTGATACGCCTCTAGCATTTATTTCTGCGTCGAAGCACGTCCCATCCTTTCGCTGGAGCTTAACCTCGTATTGCGCCGGAACATCCTCTCCCCGCATGCGCGCTTGAGCCCTTTCTCTGACAAGTTTCTGATAATCGGGATGATAAATCCGCCAGTGCTCCAACCCTTTCAGCTCACCCTCGTTATAGCCCAGCATTTCATACAGTCGAGAATTGGCAAAAACGATCTTGGCGCTTCTTTGGACAAATATGCCGTCAAAGCTGTCCTCGACCAGCGTTCGATATCTTTCCCGGCTCTCTTGAAGCGACTCCTCCGCAAGCTTTCTGGCGGATATATCGTTAATTGTGGAAATAGTCCCTCTACGCGGATTGTCAGGATCCAGGACGCTCATCCTTAGCTGGCCATAGAAAGTGGAACCGTCCTTGCGTCTGAACCGCGCTACGGTTTCCGCCGGCTTCTTTTCTTGGAGATTTCTGAAGAGTAGCTCGCGAACTGAGACATATTCTTCATCAGAACAGAAAAATTCCCTGGGTTTTTGATCTCTATATTCCGTGTCTCCTTCATAGCCGAACATTTCAGACATAGCCTGGTTGGTCCACCTGAGCTTGCCGTTTTGAAAGTAGGCGATTCCCATGGGTGAGGCGGATAGAATGTTGCTCAGCATTTCTTGACTGTGCCGTAATGCCTCTTCCGCAGACCGTCGTTCACTGTTTTCATTCTGTAGAGCTTCATTGATTTCTTCCAATTCCGCAGTGCGTTGAATAACTCGCTCTTCCAGCTCATCACGAGATTGTCGGAGGTCGCTTTCCGCACGCTTGCGGGATATCTCGATGGCCGCCAGGTTTCCCAGCAAAGACAAAGTTCGCAAATCCGACTCGGAGTAGAAAGACTTGGCGCGATTGAAAACGTACAAGACTCCGAGATTTAGGGGCCCCATTTGTATCGGAACCGCCATGCCTGAGATCAGGCCTTCGGCGCGAACTATTTCGTGCAGAAGTGGCTCCACTTCCTGAAAGTAATCTGAAATTACGTATCCTCGCCCCGTTGCCGCGACCTTCCCGCCTAATCCGGCCCCAAGAGGTATACGCATCTTCTTGAACTCTTCGGTGTTGATTCCTGACAAGGTGTGCATGTACACATACCCGGTCTCATTGTCAGGCAGAGCAATATATGCGGTGTCCGATCCGAGAAGCTCTCTACTTTTTTCGACAACCAGCGCAAGATTTTGCTCTAGACTCCGTTCCGCGGTCATAGCCACGGCCACATCATAAAGCACCTGGAACTTGTTCAATTCGGTCTCGAGTTCCTTCTCTGCTCGTGTTCTCTCGCCAATTTCGCGCTGAAGTAGATTGTTAATTGTATTGAGTTCCGCCGTTCGCTCTTTCACGCGACGCTCAAGCTGATCTTGGGCTCGTTCCAATTCCCGATGATGCTTCTGGTTGAGGAGAAGCTGTCTCTTCTCCAAAGTCAGATCTTCAATAATGAGAAGCACCGAAGGTGTTTCGCCTATCCTGAGATGTCTAAAATGTAAGCGCCCGAATATTTTATGTTTACCTAGTCCCACGATGGCCTGGGCCATTTGTGGCTTTCTTGTCAGAAAGATTTCTTCTATGAGTGATTTCGCCTTTTGAGGCGCAGAAGGATCAGGGAAAATCGAAGACAAACTCTCACCGACGATTTTCTTATACTCAGCGCTGATTTTTCGGCATGACTTGTTGGCAAAACCAATTCTGTACGAGCGATCGATTACCAGCGCGGGTATCGGTAATGCGTGCAACAATTTCCCAAGAGAACTTGCTTGCGTTTCGCTCAGATCGAAAGACCCCGTCACCACAGCGCTCTCCGAAAGCAGGGGGGATAATTCGATAGTCTCCGTATGTTGTCCCGGGAGTACAGGTCGGAGAGGCGTTGTCCTGCTCATCGTGATCAAATATCAGAAGCTCTTTTTCGTCCATATTCGATCCGTCAAGAAATGCTGCGAATTGACCGCTGTCTATATTCTTTCTACCACAAGATAAGAGTTACAGGGAGTCGCCGTTGCGCGGATTTCTATAACGACGCAACATACTTTGGATCACGGCAAAGCATATCCACTATTCTCAAAAGAGTGGGAATACGATAGCGCCCATGCATATTCTCAATATGCTTAGCCGCCACACCCACTTCGATTCCTATTGCAGTTACATACAACGGTCTGCTACTGCGCCCTCGTAGCGCCGATTTCGCATAAAGCGCATCTTTGAATTTGCTTTTTGCTACGCCGATTACGGGAATCTTCTCTCCAAGAGCTTGGTGAAGATGTGCGCCGAGACCAGGACGGTTTTCGGCATTAAGCCAAACATAGCCGTCAATGATAACGATTTCAAATTGATTTTTCACTCTTTCGAGAACTTTTAGCAGGCAAGGCAGCTCGCGCTTGTAAAAATGCCCCGGTTGGTAGGGCTCAACCTTGGTCAGGGACTGCCGGACCGCAATTGCCGGTTGCTCCGAACTCCAATGTTCGAACAGAACAGCGCCGGCTACCGCCAAATTTTGGGAATAATGGACATCCGCGGCTGCAATCATGATTACCAAAGAATAGACGCCTGTTGACCTGGTTTCCGCATTGATGCAAAATATGACAGATCGCTGAGTCTTTACTCTATGGAAATAGCACATTATGTAAAGTTCCTAATAAAGGCGCGGGAGATTTTTCCGAAAGGTTTTCAGTATACAGCCCTGCTATTAATTCTCTCGTACCCCTGATTGTTCGGATTCCCCGGAGCAGCGGATTGGATCAGCTAGGGACCCATGAGCATGAATTCTGAGACCGGCGTGCCTGTCGCGAAAAATTCGCCCAATGGTTCTTCTCGTGAGGGGGATGAGGGGGTCAAAGCCCGCGCAATCGGCTCTATACGGATCGGCAAAGCCCTGGTCTTGTCAGCATGCGTGGCAATGGTTACAGTCGCTGCCTACCATTGGCTCCCGGATTATGGGCAAGAGATAGAGACGCAACGGTCTCAATCCGGAACGGTGGTAGCCGATCGCCATAATCGAATTCTTCGTATCTTTCCTGATTCTAGAGACCGTTTCACTCTGTGGGGCTCCATCAACGAATTCCCGGAATGTCTGAAACTCGCAGTGATTGCGGCAGAGGACAAGCGCTTTTACCATCATCCGGGTTTTGATCCTATAGCCATAGTTAGAGCCCTTTGCGCAAATATCAACCATCTAAGAACGGTTTCAGGAGCCTCCACAATAACTCAGCAAGTTGTCAGACTGATACGCCCCAGATCCAGAACATATCTCGCCAAGTTCATAGAGCTGCTGGAAAGCGTCAAAATGGAATGTCAATTGTCCAAAGATCAGATTCTCGAATTGTATCTGAACCTGTCCCCCATGGGTGGGAATATTAGGGGCTCAAAGCTGGCGGCTCGCATCTATTTCGGAAAGAATATTGATCAGATCAACGTCAGTGAGGCCGCCACTCTGGCTGCCCTGCCACGTTCGCCATCCAGGTACGACCCGCGCAACAAAGAAGGGCGGAAATTATTGCTGAAGGAAAGAGACCGGGTCCTAAAGGGGATGACCAAGCAAAACCATTTGCTTGAGGGCGCCGTGAAATCCGCGCTGTCATGGTCGATTGATTTCCGTATTTCCGGTCTTCCCTTGGAAGCGCCCCATTTTGTCGATTTTGTCGTATCTAGGCCAACGGATAAAAGAGAGCGGATTAGGACCACTCTTGACCTTGGTCTTCAAAAATCGGTCGAGGGAACCTTCGCTTCCCATAAGAATCGACTGCAGCGCATGGGTGTACGTCAATCGGGTGGTCTTGTTGCCTCCACAAGAGGTGAAGTGCTCGCCATGGTAGGTTCCTTGGGATACGGACAGAAAGATCAGGGTTTTAACAACGCGGTCTTAAGCTCCAGGAGCGCCGGCTCCACTCTAAAGCCGTTTCTTTACGCTATGGCTCTGGAAAAAGGCAGCAACGCGGCAACTGAAATTGCTGACACGTTCCGCGCCTACCGGACCCCTCAAGGAGACTATCTTCCTTTGAATGCGGATCGGCATTTTTACGGCCCGGTAAGCATACGTTCGGCCTTGGGCAATTCATTGAACATTTCCGCAGTAAAGATGGCCGGCAGAATTGGGACGGAGAACTTCTATCAATTGCTTGAAAGCCTTGGTTTGACAAACGACAAATTTAGATCGGCCGGATTTTATGGATTGGGGCTTGCTGTAGGAAATTTGGAAGTGAGCCTTTATCATTTGGTCCAAGCTTATAGCGCTCTGGCCCTAGAAGGCGAATACCGACCTTTGACCTTTCTTGCAGATGAAAAACCCTCAAAGCGGAGGGTCTTTGAAGCGGAAACGGCTTACATGGTTAGTCATATACTGGCCGATCCATCTGCGCGCTTGCTCACATTCGGCAATCCCGCGTATTTTGATTTCGGATTTCCCGTGGCTATTAAGACGGGCACCAGCAGCGGTTTCAGAGATTGTTGGGCTGTAGCCTACACTCCTAAGCATATAATAGGCATTTGGGCGGGCAACTTCAACGGTAGCCCCAGTAACGGAGCATCGGGATCCGCGGCGTGCGGCCCTATTCTCCAGGATTTGATTCAGCTCCTGTACCGGGACCAAAGCCCTGGGGAATTCATTAGGCCGGCCGCCGTGAAGGAGAGATTCATTTGCTATATGTCCGGCAAACCCGCGTCATCAAGATGTCCTTATAAGACCAAAGAACTTTTTGTCGGCAATGAAGAACCGATTGCTGAATGCGATCTTCCACATGATGATCGGTGCGCATCATCCTTTGGGCGGCCCGTATGCCCATTGGATATACAGGCGGGAAAAGGAGCAAGGCAGGGGACGCTTTCGCCTGATGCAACCCGGCCCTATGATATTAGAAAGAAACGTCGAGACGGCGCCTTCATTGAGAGGCGCATCTGCCTTTTTGGGGAAATCGCATATCGAGATTGTGAGTCCCCACGATGCGGATCACTTCGTTCTCTCATCTCGATCTTCCAATCGAGTCCTATTCAGGGCTGTTCCCGAACCTGTTGTGGAATATGTTGTCTGGTTGATTGATGGATTCGAAATAGCTCGGGTCCCGCCACCTTATGAACTCTCGTGGGAGCCAACTCGTGGGATGCATATCGTGCATGCTGTAACGCCAAGTAATACCGCCGCTAAAATAACAATTCAGGTAGAATAACAAAAGGAGAAACGATGGCTGTAAAAGTGCTGATCACGAGGCAATTCACGGAAGGTAAGCAGAAGCAGGCATACAAAACCATTATGGAACTCCGATCATTGGCTACATTGCAACAGGGCTACATGTCGGGAGAGACGCTAATCGGCGCGGACGACCCAAACAAAGTGGTGGTAATCAGCTCTTGGATCAGCCGGAAACGTTGGGAGGACTGGCAATCCAATCCCAAGCGAAAGGAGGTCGCCAAGTCGATGGAAGCATTGTTGGAATCTCCGGAACAGGTAGAATGCTTTCTGGTGGGAGAAAAAGTACCGGAATGGGTGGACATGGCCTAAAGTTTTCCGGCCCTTAGAGTTTCTAAAAGTGTTGGAACCCGGTCTCAAGCATCGTCCGATATGTAGATGACTTTCGTTCCCTGTGGCTCGAAGTGAAAAGGCAATTCCTTTAGTTCGCTTAGCGCTTCTCTTATGCGTCCGTGGTTTTGTTTCTCCGCGTAAAACAACAGGAACCCGCCCCCACCGGCGCCCAAGAGCTTTCCTCCCAGAGCCCCGGCCCTAAGAGCCGTCTCATAGTAGTCATCAATGGCGTTATTGCTAATCGAGTTCACAAGGGTGCGCTTGCATTTCCAACCTTCGTGCAGTATTTCCCCGAATTGGTGGAGAGACCTTCCTGCACGAAGCACATCCAATGCTTCGGCGCAAAGGTCCTTCATGCGGGACAAAACATCCATTTTTTGATCTGTAGTGGCTTTCTGAACTTCAAGTATATCACCGGCGCGTCTCGTGCTTCCTGTGTAAAAAATGAGAAGGTTTTCTTCCAAAGCTTTCTTGGTTTCGTACGAACAAATTACCGGGTCCACGAAAACCGACTCATCCGGATTGAAGCGCAGGTGGCATATTCCCCCGTAAGCGGCGATATATTGATCCTGTTTGCCGATAGGGTCCCCGAGTCTTTCAATCTCTATCTCACAGGCTTCCTTGGCCAATTGACCTGCGGAGACATATTCGCCGTTCAGTGTGTGCAGGGCGTGCAGAAGCGCTACAGCATATGAGCTTGATGAACCCAATCCGGTCCCGGCTGGGATATCAGCCATGGAGGTAATTTCTACTCTATCCACGATTCCCGTCAACTTCATGGCTTCCCGAATGATCGGGTGTCGGATGTCGTCAACGGAATCAACCAGTTCGGTCTGGGAATATTTGAGAAGTATGCTGTGCGCAAAATACGGGCTGAGACGATTGACGGTGATGTAAATATATTTATCTACCGCAGTGCTTAGCACAGCCCCCTGTCGCTTCAGATAATACGACGGAAGATCCGTGCCTCCGCCGCAAAAGCTTACGCGCAAAGGTGTACGTGTGATGATCATGAATCACCTTCGAAATACGACTCTAGCAGTGACATTTCCAGGAAAGAAAAGCGATGGTATGAATTGTGAACCGCACTACACCTGATGCAGCCGTATTTTATATCCCCCGCCCCGGCATAATACGCACCGGAAAAATAGCCGGGGCGGGGGCCCTCAACCCTCCTTGCCAATACACAAAAAAATGAATATTCCGGATGCGATGACCATTAAGCATATTCGCGAAAGCGCAGCCAAGTCAAGAATTTTTAATCGGGATCCACTGTTTATGCCGTAACAACAACGGGTTACGTGGCAGGCTCAGCCAGTCACTTAATCGGCATCCAAGAAATCAATTACGGCTTTCCCGAACTCTGAACAGGAAACTTCACGAGAACCGGGCATCAGTCTGGCCAGATCGTATGTCACAATCTCGGCTTGGATGGCTTTTGAAATCCCGTTTCTTATCATGATCGCGGCCTCCTGCCACCCCATATGCTCCAACATCATGGCGCCTGATAAAAGAAGGGACCCGGGATTAACTTTGTCCAATCCCGCATACTTGGGAGCGCTGCCGTGAGTTGCTTCAAAAATGGCGCAACGGTCCCCAATGTTGGCGCCCGGCGCCATTCCAAGGCCTCCTACCTGTGCGGCAAGCGCATCGGAAAGATAATCCCCATTGAGATTAGGCATGGCTAACACTTCGTATTCGCCGGGCCGCAACAATACCTGCTGAAACATGGAATCAGCGATACGGTCGTTCAGTAGGACCTTCCCCTCAGGAACCGAATTCCCGTATTCGGCGAGTTCTTTCTCCAACACTATTTTGTCGCGGAATTCATCTCGGGCCAATTCGTAGCCCCATTCTCGGAAAGCGCCCTCCGTGAATTTCATGATATTTCCCTTATGAACCAGTGTTACTCGCTTTTTTCCGTTATCCAGGGCAAACCGAATTGCGCGCCGGACCAGTCTCTTGGACGCGGCCGGACTCATCGGTTTCAGCCCGATGGCGGATGAGCTATCCAGACGGACTCCAAAGGATTCATTGAGGAACGTAATGACCTTCTCAGCTTCCGCGCTCCCGGATTTCCATTCAATGCCCGCATAGACATCTTCCGTGTTCTCGCGAAATATGACCATGTCCACATCTTCGGGTTTCAATACGGGCGAAGGAGCGCCCGGAATATACTTCACCGGGCGTATACAGGCATAGAGATCCAGTTTTTGTCTCAAGGTCACATTTAGGCTGCGAAATCCACCGCCGACAGGCGTGGTGATCGGTCCCTTGAGCGTTACGACTGCTCGTTCGATAGCCTGAAAGGTCGCTTCGGGAAGGTATTCTCCATATGCGCTGAACGAAGCTTCGCCGGCCGGCAATTCCCACCAGTGTATGCGCCGCGAGCCCCTGAAAGCCTTCTCAACAGCGGCATTAAACACGGGAATAGACGCGGCGGCGATATCAGGCCCGACACCGTCCCCTATAATGAGACCGATGATCGGATTATCAGGTATTGCCAGGTTAAGATTATTAGTGATTGTTATCCACGCGCCGTCCACAGGGGGTGAATCTAAGGTAAACCGCATTGAACTTGGCTCCAAAGCCATCCTCCTTTCCCATCATGGAGGGCGTTTAACTCTGCCTGCAGTCGAGGCAAAATGAGAGGCGGGAAATATAACCTGGATGCAGAGACGGTATTCTTTGGCAAATTGCTGTAACTTGAATTTCATTTTCGCATTACGGGCTTGGCGGAAGCTCGAGCATAACAAACCACAAGACTTTCAATTCGCTTTTCGATTCAAATTTTGTCCATGTAATAAATTGAAGATTTCCGTTTACCTGCAATCTCTAAGAGAATCATGAGAGGCAATCCAAAACTCCTCAACATAGCTTATGGCCCGATGATATTCATCAAAATCCAGCGGTTTCGTAATACAGAGTTCGGCCCCAAGGTCATTCCATACCTGGCGATCGGCCACAGCGTCAAAGGTGGTTACCACGACAACTGTAACGCTTGAAAGATCGGGATTTTTTTTGATTTCTGACAGTACTTCTTCACCGCTGGTCTTCGGAAGATTGAGATCCAAGAGCATCAGATCGGGTCGAGGTGACCCGGCAAAACTGCCGCGGCCAAACAGAAAATCAAGAGCCTGTTCGCCGTCCTGGACCACATGTAAATAGTTCTTAATCCTCCACTTTTTCAGACATTCTCTGATCATGAGAATGTCCATAGGATTATCTTCCACCAGCAGAATTTGGATTGTCCTGTCCTGCCTTGTCATGGCTTTGATCTTTCGGCGCCGGGAAAAATGCGGATATACTTTAGGAGAGCGATTCTAGCAATTAATGGGGTTTACTGCAACAAATGTTGTCCAAGGATGATCGAGATGTTCTGCCTCGATTTTATACCCCTGTTCCTGCAAAAGGTCTTTCAAAATATTGCCCTGGTCTTTACTTATGCCGGAAACGATCCAGAACGTGTGCAGCGATGCTTCGTCCATAGTTACAATATCCCGCAAAACTTCAAAAGGAAGATTCGCTGTAACAACATCATATTTGCGATCGAGAAACAGACGAGCTTCTCCCTCTCGGACCTCGACGACCGAGTTATAATTGTTGGCTTGAACATTAAATTTAGCGACACTTACAGCCAAACGATTCTTGTCAATTGCCATTATGCGTTTCATGCCAAGACCGGCCCCTGCCAGCGCCAGTATCCCCGTCCCTGTCCCAAGATCCAGGAGCGACGTCGCGGAGCGCTTCCTCAATATTTCGACCAAAAAACTTAGAGATCGGACTGTGGTAGGATGACTCCCGTCTCCAAACACTACGGACGGATCCAATAGAATCGAGCCTACCGGCGGGCACGCATGATTTGCAGGAACAAAGCGCAGGTCCTCTATTTCAAGTCCTTCTGCAGGGAGCCCATCCTGCCAATCGCTATATTGAACTTCATGGCGGGAACTAAGCCTCGAAGTATCCGGACCTAATATACGCTCAACGTATTCGTCCTGCGAATCGGTGAAAAACACGTAACAGAAATCATCTTCGTTCCAAATGCCGACGAATGAAGGGGGAGGAGCTATAAAATAGCTTTCCGGGTCTCCTTGAATCTCATAAATGTATAATGTGGTTTCCGGAGAAATCATACGGATAATCCCTGTAATTCCCGATCATTCAAGTTCAAAATGTCAGCCGCGAGTTTCGATTTCCCCGATTTCACGCACGATATCCATATAAGTGAGCACCGCCTCAAGCAAGTCACTCTTGGCTGTAGCAAGGTCGGCTATTTCGCTCGCTGTGAGATAGTCTCTAGCAAGAAGATCCTCGATTCTCCGATTGATCTCGACAATCTGTTCAGGAGATACGAGTTCAGCTATATCGATTTCCTGTTCTTCGGACGGGTTTATTCGGATTTCAGCCCCTTCGGCTAACATCAACTGGTCATCCCAACCATCTTGCTCTTTCCACTTGCTAATCGTCGCGGGACTCACGTCGACTCGTTTGGCCAACTCTTTATTTGTTATATTGCCATCGGCTTCCAGATACATTTGCAGCGCCTTGTCTCGGGCGGCTTTCTTTCGGATGATCGTCCCAGGCGCCGTTCTACCTTTATCAGGCGCCGGTTCGGTCTGCTGGAGCTTAGCCTCCCATCCATCTTCACGTTTCCATCTCCCGACGGTCAAGGGGTTCACCTCCACTGTCTTAGCTATGTCTCGATTGGTGATTTTTCCGCCCGCTTTAAGAAACATTTTTTCGGCCTGGGCCCGCGCTTCTTTTTTCATATTGTTGCTCCTTCCGATTCTTATGGGGGCTGCTGACATCCGGATGAGCCAAGATTCATTACTATGTTACACAAATTTAATACAACAAACAAACAATAACAAATACGAAAAAGTAACCATTCAATTACGCGTGGCGCGGCTCTGCCATTGGGTGGGGTGAAACGAAGAAGCAATCCCCAAAGCAAGGAGATTGCTTCGCTCCGCTCGCGATGACATTTAAGACATGGCCACACTCTCCTTCGCGTAAGTGGATGCCACCGTGGCGCCTGCCTTGACACTCCGCGATGCCTTTGTTATGGTATTATTGTGTATTCTTCCCTGCCAAGGGGCTTTCTCCCCCGGAGGTTTAAGTGATCGTTGCGCAACGGAAGCCCTTCATCGAAATCAAAAAAATGTTGGGTGATTATTCAAGAGTTCTTGTAGCAGGCTGCGGAACATGCGTTGCCGTGTGTCTCGCAGGTGGCGAGAAAGAAGCGGGCATATTGGCGTCACAGCTCATGCTCGCCGCTGGCAAAGACAAGAAAGATTTTGTAGCCACCGCGGCCACCGTAGAAAGACAATGCGATCGCGAGTTTCTGGAACTTTTCAAAGAGCGGGTCTCTCAGGCCGATGCGGCGATTTCGCTGGCATGTGGAGCGGGCATTCAGTTTCTGTCGGAAATGTATCCCGACGTCCCGGTCTTGCCCGGTGTTGACACTAGCTTCATAGGAGTGGCGGAACAAGCCGGCGAATGGACGGAGCGCTGCCGAGCCTGCAATCAGTGCTATCTCGGGATCACAGGCGGCGTCTGCCCTGTCACGATGTGCACGAAAGGGCTTTTGAACGGCCCATGCTCCGGCACAGTTCACGGAAAGTGCGAAGCCGATCCAGAGAGAAGCTGCGCTTGGACCCTGATTTACGAGCGGCTGGAACGCCAGTCACGCACGACGCTGCAAGAGTCGCCGACGCCAGCGATGAGACATAGCCTGTCCCGGCAGCCGGGCAGAGTGGTTCACACTGCTTACCAAAAGAGGTTCCACATTGGATAGCCCGTTTCAAGAAAGACTCCAATCCGGAAAATTCCAAACCATCGCCCGAATTGTTCCCCCCAAAAGCGCTGACATTTCCGCGTCCGTCGCGTTGGCTTCCTCATGGAAAGGGAAAGTGGACAGTATTCTTGTGGCTGACAACCCTTCAGGAGTGATGGGAGTCTCGCCTCTGGTTCCGGCGCAAACGCTGAAGAGAGAAGGTCACGATGTGATAATGACCCTCTCATGTAGGGACCGAAACAGGATGGCCCTGGGATCAACCGCACTTGGGGCTGCTGCGCTGTCCATAGGCTCTATCCTGTGCGTTTCCGGCGACTACTTTAATTTTGGCGATCATCCCGAGGCAAAGCCGGTCTATGACCTTGATTCCGTCCAGTTGATCGGCATGCTTCGCGAAATGGAAAACGGGAAGGACATTGGCGGCAATGCGCTGACCGGGCCTCTCGATTTCTTCTTGGGCGCGGCGGTCTGCGCGACCGCCGATCCGCTCTCGCCCCAAATGGCGAAAGCACGGAAAAAGGCCCTGGCGGGGGCTGAATTCTTTGTAACTTTACCAATCTTCGCCACTGAGCAGTTGGCCCCTTTTATCAGTGGCGCAAAAGATCTGCCTGTAAAGGTCCTTGCGGGAGTTCTATTGCCCTCTTATCAGGAGATCGCCCAATACCGCGACGGCTCCATTCCGGGGACGTTCATCCCTGAAGATCTGGCGCAACGTTGGCGGGATGAAGGCGAAGAGGCTTTTGCGGCTTCTTCCGCCGGGCATGTGCGAAAACTGATCTCCGAACTAAGGGAGTCAGGGCGACGTTGCGGGCGTATGCGTCAGCGCTTCCGGAAGGGAATCGGAGATCGCAGGACTTCTCTGAGCAATGGTATGAAGACAGATGTAGCGATTATCGGCGCCGGCGTGGCCGGTCTTTGGCTCGCCAATGAACTGGCCCGTATGGGGCTCGACTCGATTATTGTGGAAAAAGCCCCTTATCCTGGAGGCCATGTGGCGCAGTACTGCTGCAAGGCCACCGACCAATGTCAGCGATGCGGCGCGTGCCTTCTGGAAGATGTATTGGAAAGCGTTGACTCGTCCAACAAGATCACTACATACGTTCGCACGACCGCCACGAATATTGCACGGGAAAATGGACACTTTGATCTCGCTTTGACCAGCCGGCCGTTGCGCATTTTTCCGGAAAAGTGCAATGAATGCGAAAAATGCCTGGAAGCCTGCCCCCAGCCGGGCGCATTGAGCCGTTCCCCGATAACGAATCAGCTATACATCAATGAGGACGCGTGCCTATTTTTCAAAGACGCCTCCTGCCAAGCCTGTGTTGACGCTTGCCCGGACAGGGCGATCAATCTGCAAGCCGCAGCGGAAGAAATGCAAGTGAAAGCCGCCGCGGTGGTTCTCGCGTCGGGCTTCAAAGCCTTTGACCCGACGGAGAAGCCTCGATTCGGTTACGGTCGGGTCCCTGGGGTAATCACGCGGTCTTGAACTGGATTCCATCCTACGGAATGACAATTTCGACGCAGGCGCGGAAGAGAAGAAAATACAATCCGTCGCGTTCATCCAGTGTGTCGGCAGTCGAGATCCGAAAATAGGGCACAACTATTGTTCCCGCGTCTGCTGCGGGTATGCGTTGAGACTGGCCAGACTTTTGCGGCGGCGTTTCCCCGACATACAGCCTTCGATGTTTTACATGGATATCCAGTCGTTTGATCGGGATTTCGAAAAAAGGCTGGACGCGGCTCGTAAGGAAGTGCGCCTGATAAGGGCGATCCCATCGGAGATTCGTTTGGGCCCTGACGGTAAGCCTGAATTGGTTTATCGCGGGCCGGACGAAGGCAAGGTATTCGAGTCATTCGATCTTGTCGTGTTGAGCGTTGGAATTGCTCCGGATCCTTCGTTAGGCCCCCTGGCCGAACTTCTCGGCGTTGGACCTAATGGAGACGCTTTTCTGGGACCGGAAGGAGATGGCGTGTACACTGATTCCACAGGCGTTTTCGTTGCAGGCGCGGTTCAAGGGCCCAAATCCATAGAAGAGACGGTTTCGCACGCGATCAGGACCGCGGGAGAGGTGGCCTCATACGTGAAGAAAACGAATAAAGGAGAGGGCCTGTGAAACCGCCGGCGCTTGAATCCGTCTTCCTGAACCGGAGCCCGAGGCCCGAGACCAGAGACCTGCGCCGCGTGCTGGTCCTCGGAGGCGCCGACGCGGGTCGTGAACTTGCCTCGCGACTCGTCGCCGAGGGTTTCGAAGCGCTCCTCCTGGATCAGAAGAATGGCGTTCAGTCTTCCGAGGGCCTTTCAGTCGCTTCCCGGCGCTGCGTTGGAGGAAGTGAGCGGGTTCATTGGCGGCTTTGACGCAATACTGGCTTCAGATGACGGCCAATCCGTCGAAAGGGTCGGTTATGTGATTGCCGCTCCTCCGGCGGAGAATATTCCCAAGTATGCAGATTACGGGCTATCGCGGTCTGAGAAAGTAATTTCCATATCCGAGCTTGAAGGCATACTGGAAAACCAGGGCCCTTTGTTTAAGTCCGCCGCGGACTGGTATCACGTGGTTTTCCTTTGCGGGCTGGAAGGCGAGTCAGACCCGAATACATTCGAGAGGGTCTTTGACGCCATAGAAAAGCTGCGCGCGTCGTTTCCGGTTCAGCCGTACATCTTTACCAGGCAAGTGAAGGTGGCTGCCGACGGGCTGGAAAGACGCTACAGGCAGATCCGCGACGAAGGGGCGCTGTTTTTCAAATTCGACGGCGAAGGACCGACCTTTGAAGAAGCCGCGGGCGGGCTGACCATGCTCTTCGCTGACCCGATCCTCGGGATAGAGCTGGAACTGGTCCCGGACCTGCTGGTGGTAGATGAGGACCATAGACCGCCTTCATCCTTAGAGCCTCTGCTCAAAGTAATTCCTTCCTCGGTGGTTACCGCTCCTTTCTTGCAGCCTGAATCCACCAGGTTCTCCGGCGTGAAAACCCCTAAAGCGGGAATATTCGCGCTGGGACCGGCTCGTGGAAACTTCAGCCCGGAGAGCGCCGCAACTGATATCGAAGCCGCCCTGCTGGAGCTGAAAATTCCAGTCAATGAGAATCCCGCAGGGCTCCCTGGTCCGCCGGTGGTCGATGAGGCAAAGTGCACCATTTGTTTGACCTGCGTCCGACTGTGCCCGCATGGCGCGATGGGGTTCCGGAAAAGAGCGGAAGCCGACCCCGCGAGCTGCGTGCGGTGCGGCATCTGCGCTGTGGAATGCCCGATGGAGGCCATAACACTGGCGCCGCCGGCCGGTCAGGCGGAATTCGGGGACAAGATCGTCACGGGCCTTAGCGCGACGGCTAACACCAGCAAGATAGTCGCGTTCTTATGTTCTCGATCCGCCGCGCGAGCGATGGCCGCTGCAGGCCCCAAAATCGGCAAGAGATTTGATCCCCATAATGGTTCCGTGCGCGGGGACCATAGATCCATCCCACATCCTTACAGCTTTCCAACAAGGAGCGGATGGTGTCCTTGTGGCAGGCTGCCACACCGGAAATTGCGCATCGATCTACGGGACTGTCCTCGCGGGCGAAAGGACCTCCCGTGCAGGCCTGATCCTGGAAGAGGCCGGAATCGACCCGTCCCGCCTGATGTTCACGACATTGGCGAGCAATACTCCGGGCGATTTCGCGCGGGCAGTGCTGGGGCTTGAGCAAGGTATAAGAAATATCGGGGAATGATTGAGAATTAGATGCTGAGAATGGTGGTGTAAGATATTGGATCAAATCTGAAATACACTCTAACCAGGCGAATTCAGCCGACGCCAAAGACCCGCGCTGCTGGTTTGCGACGTTAGCCCACCAGCAAAATGAAGACAGCACCGATGTTTTCCTTCGAGGATACAAAGCCGGTCATTACAGACGAGCAACTCTTGACCGATATTCGCCGCGTCGCTGCTGAATTCGGCTGCTCAACTCTCCCGGTGCGAAAATATCAGCAGCACGGACGCTACTCGACAACGGCGATCAAAGATCGTTTCGGTAGTTGGAATGCCGCTGTCATCGCAGCGGGTCTTAGCCATGCAGGTGTTCGAGACATTTCCGAGGCTGAGCTACATCAGAACCTCGAAGAGGTCTGGACACAGCTGGGACGCCAGCCACGCAAAAGGGATATGACCGCGCCTGTGTCAAGGTTTACACGTCATCCTTACATTAGGAGATACGGGGGATGGCTGGCTGCAGTCCGTGCTTTTCTCACCTATGTCGAGAATGTGCCTTCTTCTGAAGAGGAAAGATTCGAGACCAGACCGGAGCACCGCATGCAAGGACCTAGAGAGCCATCACTCCGCACTCGTTTCCTTGTAATGAGACGTGATCGCTTCACATGCCGTCACTGTGGCGCATCGCCAGCCAAGGATTCCAACGTTGAGTTGCATGTAGACCACATTATTCCCTGGGCTGAGGGAGGTCGAACGAGTATAGAGAACCTTCAGACGCTCTGCAGACGGTGCAATCTTGGTAAGGGTAACCTCTTTGAACACGCGTAGGTTGCAGTAAACCCCCCGAAACGCCGGGGCATCGGTCGAGTCATTTCGGTATTTCAATGCTCGGCATACCGTCGCCACTCCAGTCCACGGGCTACAAACCACGTCGCAGGCAATCATGAAGACTTGAATGCGGCCACTCAGGCACGCTCCGAATGCATCCGTCTTCCGGGCCATGGAGGCGCGGCTGCTCCTCATTCGTCGACCTCCGAGTCCAGGACAAGTTCCTCCACCTGCTTTGATAGGGCCGCAACTTTCGCAAGGATCTCAGGTCGGTTGAGACTTCCAATTGGCGTTGGGCTGTCGTATCTGAACTGAACAGCGAAATCGGTCAGATCCACCAGTTCCACGAACGATCCGCAGTCTTCGTTGGCCTGACTCTGGAGAAGATACATCAGGATGCGCAGATCATGAGTTTTTGGATAAGCAATGCTTCGAAGGCTCAACCACGCCTTGAGAGACTTCTCGACTGCTTGCTGGGCGTGAAAACCGAACACGGAATCTTCAAACAGTTGGGGATCAAGCATATTGCGCAGAGCTTTCAGGTCCACCTCCGCTACAGCAAGCATCCTCTTGGCTTCTTCACGATCGGTCATAGACTACTGTGCCTTCCCTGGCGGAGCGAGCGATAACGTGATTGGTCGAATCCTTCCACCGGTCGACTTCCTCGGGGGTGAAAATGAGCACATCGATAGGAACCGGGAATTTCCACAAAGCCTTCCGCATTCGGCTGGATTCCGCCCATCGGGAGGCCTGATGAAAGGAAGATTCCTTTTCTACGACAAGGAGGTCAACATCAGAGTCCGGTCCGATTTCACCGCGGGCGGCCGACCCGAAAAGTATAATTCTTTCTGGGGCCGAGGCTTCTACTATAGCCTGGACAATCTCTTCGATCATCGGATCGATGGAAGAATTTCTTGTTGGCACGGCCTCACCTTTTCTTCCAGTGGAATTCGCCAACGTGGATCGGCGTTTTCGTCAAGTTTGAAGCGCATGATCGGTGGCCACGTCAATGGAGACGACGCGCTCACGAGCGGTCTCAGCGGCGTAGGTCAAGCAGGCCAAAATGTCATCCCGTGTCAGGCTCGGATATGCGGCCAAAATATCCTCGATGCTGTCACCATTTGCCAAATAATTTAGGACAAGCCACACCATGATTCGCGTTCCTTTTATGCAGGGCTGGCCATGACAAACATTCGGATCTACGCTTATCCGTTCCAGAAGGGAAGGCATCTTTCACCTCCAGCATCCGGGTACCCAGGACGCATTCACTCTCTAAATACGCACCAAATAGGATTTTGTCAAACACAGCCAAGTGTGTGTTACAGCAGAAAGATCGAGGTTGCAGGCACGGCCAACGGAGGGTGTAGCGCCGCTAGGGGAGTGAGCCACACGGCAACCATTATTGCATTTCGCTGGCGACAGAATCATAAACCATAATATTCGGCGATATAGAGGACCTGTTAGCGTCATCCGGACGCCTACGACGATTCTAAGGACTCACGCCAGCTGGCTCGGCCGCTTCGGTCTGGCCGCGTCTCTTTCTTTCTGATATCCGGCAAATCAAAACGTAAAAGAGCGGAATGAAGGGAGTCGCCAAAAAAGTGGCGGCAAGCATCCCTCCCAGGACTCCGGTCCCAATTGCCGTTTGCGCTCCGGCCCCGGCCCCATTAGCCAAGGTCAGAGGAAGGACCCCGAAACCGAAAGCAAGAGATGTCATAACGATCGGACGAAATCTCAATTTCGCCCCTTCCAAGGTGGCGGGGATCAACTCTGCCCCCTCTTCCATTTTTGTTTTGGCAAACTGGACGATCAAGATCGCGTTCTTGGTCGTCAATCCCAATACGGTGAGGAGTCCGATCTGAAAATAAACATCATTGGGAAATCCCCGAATTGATGAAGCCACCACTCCCCCTATGACGCCCAGCGGTAACATCAACATGACCGATATCGGAATGGTCCAGCTCTCGTAAAGGGCAGCGAGGCAGAGAAAGATAACAATAATGGAAAAAGCGTAGAGGATCGGCCCTTGCGATTTTGCCATACGCTCCTGGTAGGAGATTCCCGTCCAGTCAAAACCGATCCCCTTAGGCAGCTTCAAGGCGATTTCTTCCATAGCCTGCATCGCCTCCCCTGAGCTATTCCCCGGTGTCGGCTCACCCCAGACGTTGAACGATGGAAAGCTGTTGTAACGCTCCAGCAGCGGGGGCCCGTAAAACCAATGGCCTGTGGCGAAGGACGAGAATGGTGTCATCGTTCCGGCGCTATTTCGAACGTAGAGCCGATCCAGATCATTAGGAAGCATGCGATACGGGGCGTCAGCCTGAACATAAACCCGCTTGACTCGTCCCCCCTGGATAAAATCGTTCACATAGGCGCCGCCGAACGCCGCGGATATTGTCGTGTGGATGGAGTCAATGGAAAGCCCCAGGGCGCCTCCCTTTTCCCAATCGACATCGACTCGGTATTGCGGCACATCTTCCAGGCCGGCCGGGCGAACACGAACCAGCCTCGAATCCCTGCCAGCCATACCGAGGAGTTGGTTACGGGCTGCCATTAAAGTTTCGTGCCCCAGCCCGCTACGATCCTGCAATTGGAAATCAAAACCGCCCGCACGACCGAGTTCCATAACTGCCGGAGGTGGGAACGCGTATACTCTTGCATTGCGGATCTTTGAAAACTTTGCCATGGCGCGCTTTACAACAGCGTCAACTTTCATTTCCGCGGCTTGGCGCAGGCTCCAGTCCTTGAGGTGTACGAACCCCAACCCCACGTTCTGCCCGCTTCCGGAAAATCCCCTGCCGGCAATCGTGAAGCATGATTTCACCACTTCTTTTTCATCCACAAGAAAATGGTTTCGGATTTCAGTCATGACCTCGTCGGTCTGTTCCAGGGTCGATCCGGAAGGCAGCGTCACCTGGATAAACGTGACTCCCTGATCCTCATTGGGAAGATAGGCTGTGGGCATTCGGTAGAATAGGAGTCCCAGAGTGACAGCGATCAGAAGATAGATGAAAATATAGCGAAGCTTCCTGGAAATGACATGGCCGACGAGGGTCTGGTACGAATTCCTGGTGTTGCGAAATATTCTGTCGAATCGCCGGAAAAACGGTCGGAATAGAAAGAATGCCGTCTCAGCCGGCTCATGCCCCTTGGGCGTTGGTTTGAGAAGCGACGCGCATAAAACCGGGCTGAGGATGAGAGCAACCACCACTGAGAGAAGCATTGCTGCGATTACTGTCACGGAGAACTGCCGATAAATAACACCAGTCGAGCCGCCGAAGAATGCCATGGGACCAAAAACCGCGGACAGAACCAGGCCTATTCCGATCAATGCGCTTGTAATTTCTCTCATGGATTTGCGAGTTGCTTCTTTGGGTCCTAGTCCCTCCTCTGACATGACCCGTTCAACGTTCTCCACCACCACTATGGCGTCATCCACAAGGAGACCGATAGCCAAGACCATCGCGAACATAGTGAGCATGTTGATGGAAAACCCGAGAAACCCCAGAATAGCGAAGGTCCCGAGGAGCACCACCGGCACAGCGATGGTTGGGATCAGGGTAGCCCGTATGTTTCCTAGGAAGACATACATGACCAGAAAGACCAACAAAATGGCTTCAAATAGGGTCTTGACAACCTCGTCTATGGCTACTCTCACGAAGGGCGTTGTGTCTAACGGGTATATTACCCTCATGCCGGCTGGAAAGTACCCTGGAGAGTTCCACCATCTTCGCCTTTACCGCATCGGCCGTTGCCAGGGCATTGGCGCCAGGCGCCAGCCGGATGGGTAAGGACGTCGCCGGACGGCCGTTATAAAGCGTGCGCAGACCATATTTTTCTGTCCCCAGCTCGGTCCGGCCTACGTCGCGCACACGTACGACGGATCCGTCCGGATTGGTGCGTACCGGGATGGCGCCGAATTCCTCCGGCGTCTTAAGCAAGGTCTGGACGATGATCGAGGCATTCAGCCGTTGGCCTTTAGCCGCCGGAGCGCCGCCGAATTGGCCGGCGGAAACTTCTACGTTATAAGAGTGGAGCGCCCGTGTGACATCTTCTACGGTCAGGCTGTAGTCGGTCAGCCGTTCCGGATCGAGCCAGACCCGCATGGAATACTGGTAACTAAAGGTTTCCACTTCTCCTACACCAGGCACCCTCGCCAGCACCTGCTGTATACTGGATTGAGCGTAGTCCGAGAGGTCATACTCATCCACACTATCGTCGTCGGAAGTCAGACCGACAACCATTAGCCAGTTTCTGGTTGATTTGCTGACCTTCACACCCTGACGTTGGACTACATCGGGTAGGCTCGCCATGGCAAGTTGGAGCTTGTTCTGCACCTGGGCCCAGGCAAGGTCAGGATCCATCCCCGGAGCAAACGTTAGCTCGATTCTCCCGTTACCGGACGCATCACTGTTTCCTGACATGTACAACAGTTTGTCGAATCCAGTCATCTTCTGCTCGATGATCTGGATTACGCTATCCTCCACAGTCTGAGCGGATGCGCCGGGATAATAGGCGTCAATTGCGATAGAAGGAGGGGCAATGGGTGGATACTGGGAAATGGGTAAATTGTAAATCGCAAGGCCGCCTGCCAGCATAATGATAATGGCTATGACCCATGCGAAGACCGGGCGGTCCAGAAAGAAGTTGGATAACACCGCGGTCCTCCGTCAATTCGATTCTACAGGCGGGCGCTTCGCGTTCGTGACTTCCACGCAGGCCTTTGGGCTGTTCGAAATCAGGGAAACCGCCTTCACGGTTGAGCCGGGGCGCACATTCAAGCTTCCTTCAACAATCACTCGGTCTCCGGCTGAGAGGCCGGAAGAGACGAGCCAGTTGTCACCGATGGCTCGACTGAGCGCAATCATCCGCTGCTCGACTATTCCGCCGTTACTGACGACAAGCGCAAAAGGATCTCCCTTTGGAGTACGGCTCACGCCTTGTTGGGGAACGAGGATGGCCTGGTCGGCGACACCCTCCTCAAGTATGGCTCGGACGAACATGCCCGGCAGGAGAAGTCCCTCGGGGTTTGGGACCACAACCCGCAGGATCACGGACCCGGTTGCCGGGTCAACCGTGATATCACGGAACTGAAGCGTCCCTTCCTGGGGATATGCTGAACCGTCCGCCAGGATGAGCTTGACTTTCTTTTGCTGCTTCCCATTCTGATTCAGGCGACCGTCTACCAGCCGGCGTCTTAATCTGAGAAGTTCAGTCGTGGACTGGGGGACATCCACGTAAATGGGGTCTAGTTGCTGAATGGTTGCCAAAGGCAGAACTTGATGCGCAGTCACGAGAGCGCCGTCTGTCACGTTGGACTTGCCGATACGCCCGGAGATAGGACCAATTACGCGGGTGTAATCCAAATTGATGCGAGATGTCTCAACCGCGGCCTTACAAAACTCAACATCGGCCTCAGCCTGTTTCAGGGCAGCCTCCTTATCGTCATAGTCCTGTTGGCTGACCGCCTTTTCGGCGAGTAATCCCTTGTATCGTTCGAACTTTAATCGAGACACCATCAGATTGGCCTCTGATTTAGCAAGGTTAGCCTTTGAGCTGTCGAAGGCTGCCTGAAACATAGCGGGTTCGATCTGATACAACACGTGACCGGCCTTGACATCGGAACCTTCCGTAAACAAACGCTTCTGAATGATGCCATTGACCTGAGGTCGGATCTCGGAGACGAGGTGCGGAGAAGTGCGCCCCGGCAATTCGGTGGTCAGCACGAGTTCCTGCGGCTGGATTGTCACCGTAGCCACTTCCGGAACAGGAGGCGATGCAGTTTGCTTCCCGCGGTCGCAGCCAGTCAGCAGCAGGCTGCCTGGAAGAGCAATGAGAATCAAACTCCATCTGACAGTTTCACAGACGGTTTTAAAGTGTTCCATCAGTGACCTCGCACAGATCTATGATTAAAGGGCTGCGGACGAGCTAATTTGTCGTTATTAATCATTGTCATTTGTTGATGACACCTCCGAGAAAAATCTCCGCAGCGTCCGACAGCTCATCACGCTTTCGGAATCGCGCAGGATCCTCCATCATTCGGAAAAGAAAGGCGTCTATAATTCCGTGGAGCGCCACAGACATATGATATGGATCGAGGTCCCGGAAAACTCTCTCTTTGATGCCTGTCTCAAAAACCGAGCCCAATTTCTTGATGCGTTCATCACGAAGCTTGAGAAGGTCTTGGTCAAAACCGGGCCTCATGCTGTAGCACGCTCCCTTCGTTTCGGAATAATACAGGCGCACGACGGGCAGATTATCAAAGAAAAGTTGTCGTTGCATGGCAATGTATTCTTTTAGGGCTTGAAAAGGATCCCGTTCCTGTTCGAGCGCCTGAAAAACAGAGCGTTGCCATTTTTCCGCCGTCTCCATGATAAGGACCCTGTACAAGTCCTGCTTATTAGCGAAGAATTTGTATAACGTGCCAACTCCGAACTCTGCTTGTTTTGCTATCTGCTGCATGGAGACGTTGTGATAGCCTTTTTCCGAGAAAAGCTTTAGCGCGGTATCGAGTATCTCTCCGCGCTGCCGCAGATTTTCTCGCTCTCTACGAGGAAGCCTTGCGAGCGCCCCGTTGTCCTGGGCCGGCAGTGGAGGATTCATTCGTTTATCTTTCTGACGACGTCTTCAGAATCTGAAGCCTCATTCTCCGCTGTCGAAGGTCGGCAGTCAAGCCCAAATTAATGGTTTACCAAAGAAATCCGGACGCTGGTTCCGGGGTGGGGCCAAGTCACCCTTTTCGACTGAAATCATAGGAACTCGACCTGTGCCTGGCTGGTTTCGCGGTGCAAGTTCAGTCCAGGAATGCGAAGAGAGCAAGGGCCAGAATGGCCATAAGAATCTTCAGCTCTTTTTTGATAGTCATTCCTCGCTTGTCTCGCGTTATCAGGCAGCGTTCAATCTTGGCTTTCAACCAGCGTAAATTTTCGTTTCAGCCCGTTAAGCCAACTATGAGGTATCAGTTGATCGTGCTGCAGTCTTCCCACAACTATGCCCGGCGCTATTTGGATATCTTGTGCGAACTGCCGGACTGCCTTGCCTGAAAAAGATTTTTGGCGCGCCCACAAGCGGTATTCTCTCTGTGGCATGAGAAAATCTGAGGCCCAGCTGTCTGCGTCCTTCTCGTCATCGGTCATCTGCATCCCTTTTTCATCCAGGAATAATCTTCTTTTCCCGTGGCGCAGAAACATGGGCAGCTTCGTGGCAGAAGCTGAACCAGAAATGGTCATCAGTTTTATAGCGCAAACTCAGCATAATCAACGCCTTGTCTTTATTAAGCCAACGGGTTGCGCCGCTCAAATGATTCTTAGGCAATTCGGACACAAATACCAGCGCCACGCCTGCCTCGCGGCAATTATCTCTCATGATAGGGCCAAAGACTTTGGCGGTGTCTGTTGTGAGGCTCCTGATCCGGGTGAGCGCCTTAACAAATTCATCCGTGCTATATGGCATTGTCTCGATGTTCTCGGCCATCAACTCCCCGATTCTAAGCCATGCCGCAACCGATTCCGGGGCGCTCTTGAAAGAGGGAGAATGGCGGTAATTCACCACGATTCTGCTGTAGGTTTCGTTCCAGGCTTCGACAGAGCCCACTCCAAAGAATTTAAGGAGTTCCTCGGCCTCGTTGCCAATCCTTGCCGCATCAATGAAACCTCTTTTGCGAAGTTCCTTTAAGGGGAATTTGTTTGCCCACTCAATTTCATGTCTCAGTTCTTCCCGGTCATAAACGCCCCCCGAACCTACCCAATGCCGCAGGGCCGGGAGTTCGGATAATTCCCATTCGTCGGAAATTCGGAGCTTCACGAAATATTCGAAAAGAGAGTCAAGCGCTTCCATTCCTTCCTCAATAAGAGAGACCTTTTCCAGGAATGCTCCCTCGACACCTTCCTCCGATTCTTCGGGAGGCAGAACTCTAGGCGTCCTGAATGAGCCGAAAGAAAACCAGGTGGCTTTGGCAACCATTGTGAAATCATCGCTTCCGGATCTTATGGAGATACGAGCTTCCTCGATTTTCTTGCCTTCCTTGAGCGCGGCCAAACCCTCTCGAAGCTCCGAATGCTCGCCTTTCAGCGCGACTGTCTGCGGAGTCTCCGCGTCGGACAGGTCCAGAGTCATCCGGTCCAGGAAAATCACCTCAATCACTTTCTGTCCGGAAAGCTCGATTCTGCCCCCGGTTTGCTCAGACTTGAACCAGAGCCAGGTCAAGAATTCCCGCCCCAGGAAAGCCTTTTCTCGAAGTATATCCAGAAAATCCATAACCAATGCCTTTTGCTAGAAATCAGTGATCTCACGGCTGAGAGCGCAGAGATCGCGGAGAACAATTATCTAAACTCTTCTCTGAGGTCTCCGCGTTCTCTGCGGTGAAATGTGTTCTGGTTGTCGGATCACGGGGCCATGATAGACGGCTTCAAAGACTCCAGCCGTTGCTTTTCCGCGCTTCCAGTCAGGATTTCTTCAGCTCGTATGAATGGTATGAGCGGAACCAAAGTCAGGCCGAAACATTTCTTGAAATGTTGTTCGATGCGCTCACGCGCCTTTGGCGAGTGACTTCCGAAATAGACTACCGCTTTGGCCGTATCCCAAATCAGATCGTAAACTTGAATGGAAGGGAAAACCTGTTTCTTGAGCGATTCTTTAAGATGCTCTTTGAGGTCCCGGCTTTGAGCGGCCGATAACCTATGCGCCCCTGTTTGTTCGATTATCTTTCGAGCTTCCTTTTTGAACTGGATTTCGAGCACACGCGGCGGGACTCGGACACTATCGACACGCAGAGAGAGCGCCACATAATTGCCTCGGACAAACGAAGAGCGGAATGTCGTGTCGGTGAAATCCTCCATCGATGCCCACCCCATACCGATCTCGTCAGACGCGGTTTCAATTTCGCGAAAAGCGCCTCTTTTAACTCCTTCGTCCACTGTGTCCCAGAAAGAGCCCTCTATTTCGCCACGGACCCGGTACCTGATAATTGAAACCGAGCTTGCTGCAAATCCCATTTAGTCGCCTCTTTAGTCAAACGGGTATTGGACAACGAACGCTTTCGTCTCATTCACAATGACGTCCTCATTGCCGACGTGGAAGTGATCCGCTCCTGGAATTATTACGCCCTTCTTAGGTTCCGGAATTTCATCGAGAAGTTTCTGAAATTTTTCTTTTGAGCAGACAAAATCACGATCACCGGTGATGAGCAGCTTGGGTCGCGTTTCCTGTTTGAGAAAATCGAAATCATACTCATCTACGGGTGGCGAAATTCCTATAAGTAGTCCGAGTCGAGGATCACGCGCTGCGGCTTTCAGTCCTACCCAGCAGCCGAAGGAATAGCCCGCCAGCGCCAGTTTTTTTCCGTCGATTTCCGATCTTGCTTCAAGAAAATCCACGGCGGCCAGCACGTCTTCCAACTCGTCGATTCCATTTCCGTGCTTGCCCCAACTGCCCCCGGTACCTCTGAAATTGAATCTTAGACATGTAAATCCTGCATCGATGAGGGCATTTCGCACAGCCTTGACCACACTGTTATGCATATTTCCGCCGTACAAGGGATGCGGATGGCAGATGACTGCTCCGGGTAGCGGTCCCTTAGCCATCTCGGGCGCTTCCAACACTCCTTCGAGAGTCAGTGTTCCGCAGGGTATTGATACGTCGCTTCTTTCCATTGTGTTACCGAATCCCTATATTTCCAATTCAGTGATGCGTTTCATGCCCAATCGAAGCGGCTGAATGATGAGATACATTGCCACACAAAGGGCCGTCACGAAACAAACCACAATTAATGCGTAATCCAAACTGGTGAAGCTTCGGCCATAAAATCCCACAGTTACGATCCTATAAACGGGGAACACTTCGAGTAGAATCACGGAGGTTACCGCAAGCGCGGAATAAATCATCGTCAGCAAGCCACCAATGCCGCTGAACGCCCTACTCGGATCCGATTGTCTTAAATCTGCGTAAATGACCCCCATGTTTACGGCCAGTGATGTTATTCCTACTGTCAGAAATCCGATCGTGATCGTTGAGACTATGGAAATGAAAAGCCCCATTCCGAGTAGATGATTCGTCATTATCACAAGAAAGAGTCCAAGGATAATCATAGGCGCCAAATAGAAAAAGAATTTGACCCACAAGATTTTTCTTAAGCCGATCGGCGCCCCCTTCAAAATCCAAAAGGCCCTGCCTTCTCCGGAAATCGCGGGAAACAGGAATCGGACACCAAGCGACGAAAGGACGAAGCCAGCCAGACCGATGTTTAGAAAGGCGATGGTGCTCTTCAGGAACATGGCAAGATCGGGAGAATCAAGGGTGGGAAGCACACTGAAGTTATACAGGTAAACCAGTATGAGCGCGAGAAGCAGAAATAATTGACTCAGGCGGCCCCAATCCCGGGCCATAAGCAGCGTCTCCTTGATTACAAGATTTACGGTTGGTCTATCCATGAACCGTCCCAGCATTCGACCGAACAGGTTGATCAACCTGCTTTTGCTGAAACGCGCGCCGCGAGATTCCATGGCCCGAGAATAACCCTGAAAATGAATCCATTCATGACTGTGCCCGCCCAGCCTGAACGCAACCACTGCTCCTGAGATGAGAAGACCAAGGAAAATAGGGATATCTCCGAAACCGTTTCCCGTAATATAAGGCCGAAGCGTCGCCATGAGCCACGTAGTCGGCAACAAGGGCGAGGAAGATTCCGACATAATGGAGAGGTAATCCATCATCGACGCGAACCCCTCGGGATTTAGAAAATCCTCGGGACGCAACATTCTGAAGAGCAGGTAAATCGCGACAAAAATCATCAAGCCTATAAATACAAATAGATCCCGAAGCCTCTTTACGGGGAAAGATCTCACAAGATTTTGGACCAATAATACGGCTGCGGCAGTGATCATCATCATCAAGCAGACGAAGCCGACCAGACTCAGCGCATAGAAGCTCCAGGGCGCGGAAAAAACACTGCCGTACGCGAGAAAAACGGGGAATCCAAACAGCAGAACCATCCAGGATGATTCAACAAGAGTCTCAATGAATCTGACCGTGTAAATCGAACAACCGGGCGCCGGCGACGCCATGATCAATTCCAGGTCTTCGGATAAGAAAAACGTCGAAAAACTCGTAATCAAATTGCTTATCACGGCTACAAAGGCAAGAGTGACCAGCATCATGGAAAGGAGCTTCGTGGCTGCTATTATTCCAAACACCTCTTCGGCGGTAAAATAGGTCAAAGCCTTCAGGCAGACTACGTAAAGAACTGCCCACAGACCCACCACCAACAAGCCGATGATGGCAAATCGCTTTCTCTCAGCCCCGGGTTTCTCAATCCGATGGCGCAGCTTCTTATATCTGGGACTTAGGAGAATTAAGAGATTTCTCATGACTTGTCGGTTGCGGAAGGTTCTTTCTCTTTTTCGGGCTGCGATTTGGTTTTTGCGGGGATTTCAGAACTTAATTCGTCGGTCTCCGATTTATTTTCTTCTTCCTTGGAACTTTCCAGGAGTTCAGCGTAAAAATCAGGCCCAGTCTTCTCTCCCGGCGGGGGTAAAAGGGCCTTATCATCCACGACCTTAGGGTCTGCCTTTCTTTCCGGTTTGGAGTCGCTTGGCGGTTGCTCCGGTGGCTCAAAATCAAAATCGATCGAATTGCGGACATCAAAAGCCATCTTCTGAATTTCTCGGTACACTTTTCCCAGGACTCGGGCTGTTTCTGTCAGTTGCTTTGGGCCAAGCAGGATCAAAGCAACCACCAAAATAAGCACAATTTCCCACATGGATATTCCGAACACAGATGTCCTCTCTTATCGAATCTATGATGTTCATATAGCATATTTGAGCGGTCAAAACGAGAGAGTCATCCGGCTCGATAGTTAGCCCCGAATTGATTGGGGAGATTCCGCAAAGCTGCTCACAATGTTGTCCGACGGCATAGAAGATTCACGAGATTGTGTCGGGGAGAGATCTGAAGGATAGCGCCTCAGTCTGTTTATCAACCGCAGAGCCTGATCCACTCCGTACTTCCACAAAACCAGAGCGAGTACGCCAAGAAATGAAAAACCCAGCAGAGCCGAGACCAGAAGGACATACCCTATCCATTTCGCTGCCAAACTGTCCGCAGAGCCTGGTATCACCAGTAACGGCAAGAGGTAGAATACCCAGGGAATGTGCCCTAAATTAGCCAAGAATGTTTGGATGCACTCCAGGAATTTGATTATTATTTTGAAGATCGCCCACAAGAGGCCGCCTCCCAAAGCCACCATCATAAACACGCGTGCAGTAAGAATCATGGTGGAGGAAACCTCGAGGCCACTGAAAAGAAAGTTCATTTGGAAGAAATTCTGTACATAAGGCAGGGCTTCCGTAACCTGGTTCATTTAAACCTCCAATCGACCAAGTCAATATGATGATTATATAAAGTTTGAGTTTAATAGTAAACTGCATTGGTCTATATTTAAAAATCTTTTTTTCTATAGAAGTGTCCAACAGGCTGTAATTTGACAAAAATGATTTCTCAAATTAGGCTTGAATAAGACAGGGATCGAAAGCTTGTGAGATTGTTAATCACTTTGCCCGCATATATGTAGATCAATGACGATGTCCGAAGTGAAAACGAAAAGAATTTATGTGATCCACAGCATAATTCTATGCTCTATATTTCTCGTGCTCTCGGGATGTGGTTGGTTGCCCTCGTCCAAAATGGAGCGCGCTAAACGGTTAATTGATGAAGGCCAATTCACCAAAGCAATTGAAATAATTGATCAGGTGGTTCGCAAGGATGCCCGAAACGCCACGGCATTGGCGCTGCGCGGTCAGGCCACTGAAAGGATTCATGGATACGAGGCAGCGCTGAAGGACTTTGAAGCGGCTTTGGAAATTGATCCAAATTTGCTTGAAGCCTGGATAGGAAAGAGCAATCTGCTTGCGAGAAGGGGCGATTTGGACGGACGCGATCAAGGCTCTACAGAGCGGTGCAAAGGTGGCGTCGAAACCTGCGCCTATATATTCCCAAATGGGACTAATGCACTTTTACAAGGAAAATTATCCGGAAGCTATGAAGTGTTTTGACAGAAGCACTGAGCTGGACCCGAAGGAAGAGGATGCGTATTTTGGGCGGGCAGCCATTTACGTGGAACAGAAGAAGTATGACTCCGCTATCCACGAACTGGAACGACTCCTCAAAATTCGACCTAAGAATGCTGAAGCTCTTTTCCGCAGGGGGTTCGCTTACCTGAATGTTTCGCAACCAGCCAAGGCTCTTGAAGACTTCAATACAGCTCTTGAAATCGATCCGGATATGAAACAAATTTATTGGTATCGCGCAGATACATTCCGGGTGCTGAATGATTTTCAAAATGCCCTCAAAGATTATGAAAAGGCGGAGGAAACTGACCCCAAGGATTCAATACTATTTATGAACCATGCGTCGGTTCTTGTGACGATGGGCAGATATCCGGAGGCCCTTGAAAAACTTGGCCGGTCCATCGTGCTGGAACCCGACAATCCCCTTCCGTACATAAACCGGGCGATGCTGCACATGATTACCGGCAGTTATCTGCCGGCCCTCGGTGATTTGAACAAGGCGTTGGAACGACGGCCGGATGACGCCTGGCTTCTTACAGAGCGCGCCCAAGTTTTTAAATATTTAATGCGGGGGGATCGCGCGCTTATGGACCTGGACAGGGCCATCCAGCTGAATCCTGCGAGCCAAGAGGCCCGGTTGCTTAGGGGTAGTCTCTATTTCAATGAAAAACAGCTAGATCGGGCTATAGACGATTTGCATGAAGCTATCCGGTTGGAGCCGAACGACCCAACAGCGTACCAAGTTTTGGCCGAAGCGCTGCTCAAGAAAGGAGATACCGCGGGCGCTCTCGATAAAATTGAATTGGCCCTAAGAATCGAACCGTCATTTGCTCAGGCATATGTGACCATGGGAGAAATCCATATGGCTGAGTCTCAGATTGACCGAGCTCTCGAAGCTTATTCTCGGGCGCTGAGCGCCGACCCCAACCATTTTGAGGCTAGACTAAAACGCGCCAAGTTGTACTTCGAACTGAACAATATCAAGCACGCCGTGGCTGACCTTGATCGAGCCGCAAAGGTTAATCCATATAAAGGAGAGGTATATCTTTTGCGTAGCCAATGCCACGAAATACTTGGGCATACGGATAAGGCTAGGCAGGACGAGTGGCGAGCCAAAGTATTCGCGCACCGTTAAGAATCGCTTGTTGGGCAAAGGTTGCGGTAGGCGGCGGATTTCAAACCCGCCGCCATTGTAGATTTTGAATCAGATTCCGGAGCGTCTCTTTAAGTTCTTACCGCTCGTCAATGATGCGTTTGGCTTTCCCTTCGCTGCGGGTGATCGTATTGACCGGCAATATAGACACAGGCACATTTATTCCGATGACCTGCTGGATTCTGGCCGATATTTTTTTGGCAAGTTCATCGATTTTAGCTTGGCCTGCCTCGTAGACCGCGGGTTTCACTTCGGTTTCCACCATCATGGCGTCAAGATAACCTTTTTTCCTCAGACGAATTTGGTAAAGCGGCTCCGCTTCATCGAATTCCATCAAGACTGATTCCACTTGCGACGGAAATACATTAACTCCGCCGATAATCATCATGTCGTCCGTTCGGCCCAAGATTTTATCCATTGTAATGAGCGTGCGGCCACATTCGCATTTATCACGGCGCAAGGTGCAGATGTCGCGTGTCCGATATCGGATCATGGGCATAGCCCGACGCTGCAGAGAAGTGAAAACCAATTCTCCCTCTTTGCCTAATTCAACCGGCTCTAATGTTTGGAAATCTACTATTTCAGGATAAATATGATCTTCGTTGATATGAATCTTGTAATGCTCACACGTGAATGACACGCCTGGTCCCCCCAACTCGGTGAGTCCGTAGTGCTCATACGCATGTATCCCACTTCTAGCCTCGATTTCTTTGCGCATTTCCACCGTCCACGGCTCGGCGCCGAAATGCCCTGTGCGCAGTTTGGTTTTCTTCAAATCCACGCCTGTTCTTTCCGCGTGCTCTATGATGGTCAGGCAATAAGATGGGGTGCAAAAAAGCGCTGTAGTTCCGAAATCTTTAATCAATAATATCTGCCGCTCAGTCATGCCTGCGCCTGCAGGAACTACGGCAGCCCCAACCCGCATTGCGCCCTGGTGAAAGCCTAACCCCCCTGTGAACAATCCCATACCATAGGCATTTTGAGCGATACTCTCCGGTCTGAGTTCCTGAGCCCATAGACCGCGAGCCATGCACTCTGTCCACTGGTCCAGATCTTGAGCAGTGTACGGACCTGTAATGGGTTTTCCGGTTGTGCCGGACGACGCATGAACACGAACCACCTCCGATAAGGGCACCGCGCATAAACCAAAAGGATAGTTATCCCGAAGAGCCGTCTTGACCGTAAAGGGGAACTTTGCGAGATCTTCAAGCTTTTGAAAGTCCGACGGTTTGACCCCCTTTTCGTCAAAGGCCTGTTTGTAGTACGGAACTCTATCGTAGGACCATTGGAGAGTTTCTTTCAGTTTCTCCAATTGGAATGCCTTCATGTTACTTTCGCTCATGAGTTCCAACTTTTCGTCCCAATACTTCTTTGACATGGGGTCCTCCTCGTTGAGAATGTGTGATTGTTTCTTGAAGATGAACTAAGGGAAGACTTGTACGCATCAATTATCTATGCAAATCGACTGTTAGTGTCAAGCTAAAACACCGATTGAACCCCTGGGTTTCAGGGTTTATTGCCCATTTCATTCTTCAGTTGGATGAAAAAGAGCCCGAGTGACTTTTCGTTAGTGTAAGAGCGATTTCAAGCGTGTGAGAATTTCTTTGTTCATAGCTGTTTCCAGAACCGGAATCGTTTCAGGCGATGACGCAGGCCCTCTAAGCTTTATAAAAACTGTGACGGGAGTTTTCACCGGCGTTTGCGTGTCCGGCTTCATTTCTTGATCGGTGGGGATTTGAATTCCAAAGCGCTTAAGCTCCTGGTCCAATCCGGTGCTCTTTAGCAGATCTTCATGTTTTTTCACAAATTTTTGGACGCCGGGGATACTTCCCAGCGCAGCGCCGGCGGCCGTAACAGTATGTAGTCCGGCTACCGCGTCGAGGGCCAAGTTGTCCAGTCGAAGATCGCCGATAGCTGCGGCAGTATACTCCTGTCCTTTTAATCGAAGATTTAATGTGTGGGCGGTCCCTGATTTTATTTCAAAATCTCCGCCTAGAGACTCGAATTCCATCAAGTCGCTTCCCTTGCTCTGAATCCCTGGGTTAAGCAAAGAGCCAATAAGTATTCGCGCCTGATTCAACTTATTTCTCAACTGTTCGGCTTTAAATCGGCCCGGCCCGATTTGGAGAGATACGCGTCCGAGCATGTTATCAGGCGATGAAAAGTGGTTCAATACCGCGCTTATTTTCAACGGCGCTTCCATTGCGCCGTGGACGCTTCCCGTAATGTCGTCGGCCACCAAATTCGTCCCTTCGATTTCGATCTTTCCCTGAAGTTTTTCCAAGCCCCAGGTGGATTTGGCCGGCCGGTAATCGACCGACAGAAGACGAATCTCACTGCCGGCCATCATCCCTTTATCACCGGGTCGAACATGAACCGTGGCCTCCACAGGACCGGAAAGCTTAAATCCTTCCGTGGCGGGAACAAACCGAGCAATGTCCTTCGCGTTAGATTTCTTGAGTTCAATCTTTAGGTCTTTTAGCTTTCCACTCCTGTCGCGCAGGTCGCCTTCCGCCGTAACCGACACTCCGGGCAGCGTTAATCGACTGCTTATAAGGGCCAAAGAATCTTTGGACCATTTGCCTGACGCTTTAACTTCCCCTGCTACACCAGCCGGTTTTAGGAATGAACGATCCGCAGCTATGTCAAGTTTGGTCAAAGGCGCGTCCAAAGTCCAGCTCACATGGTTGATGTCACCTGAAAATCCTGCTTTTATTTGCGAGCCTCCCTTCAAAACCATGTTAGTCGGCATCTGCAAACCCAAGAGCGCTATCATCTCTGAATTTAAAGGAGCCGCCGCTCTGCCGTCGAATTTGGGACTCGAACCAAGCCCCAGGACATTTGCCGTGGCGCTTAGGACTTCCTTTGAAGCCGATCCGCTTTTCAGCGTTAACGAGGCATTCTTCAGATCTGCCGTTTTGCCTTTAACCACCACTTTGGAATCAAGGTGGATTATCGATTTTTCCAGCCATGGCGCATGGTCGGCCAAGCGAACCCGCCCCCCGGCGATTCTAAAATGGGCTTCTCCATCAAATCCCGCCCGTGAATTTTTCTTGTCCGGCGTCGCATTAATTTTCCCTTTTAGTGAGACGCTCGCGGCGGCCCCTGGCAGTTTTTCCAGGTGTGGCGCCCATCGAACAGCCGCATTGGTCATGTCTCCATTTAAATCAATGAACGCTGCGTCAGTTCGACCTCTGACACGGGCCTGAACAGGGACTGGGCCTCTTATATCAACGTCTCTCGGGAATTTGACCCCAAAACCTGGCAACCACTGTGATTGGATTATTGCGTCGCCCGACAGATCCAACACTCGCTCAGGTGAAAAAGGCTGTTCGATCTTTCCAATAACCGAAGCCAAACGTGTGGATTCCCAGAACTCGGCTTTGTCGAGGAAAAGATTGTCAGGATCCATTCTAAATTCAGCCTCGACTCGAACAGGATGGCCGATTTCAGGGAGGCGCCTTGCGCCAATACATTTTCCAGAGTGGTAGTTCCCCGGACCTGCCACGGGCCTTCCCTATTCCATTCACCATTGATTTTGGCCTTTATCAGCGCTTGTTCCGGATTGAACGGAAAGTTCATCGATCGCGGCGCCGCTATCAGTTTCACGGGCAACGCGTCGGTTTCACCTGAAATGTGGAGCTGTCGGATGTCGGAAAAATCATCAGCGGCGACCAATTCTCCCCGGCAGTCAATTTTGGCGGACGGACCGGACCGAGGGACTATTTCCGTGGTCAAGGAAAATTTGGGGGGCTGTTTCTTTTCCCATCCAACTCGACCTCGCAGTGTAAATTGAGTGATGTCGCTTCCTGCGGTCCACCAGGTTGGAAAATAGGGGCGTAAAATGTCGGCGGGGGCCTTCTCTACTGCCAAAGACAGCATGGCGCCTTTCGCTCCGGAAAAATCGATCGCAGGTAAAATCTGGCCTTCTAATCTGATTAGCGCTGCTCCGCTAACGTCAGGGTCCAATTTTGAGGTGATTCGAACCGAAACCGGCTCACCCGGCTCCTGTTGCGTCAAGTGACCTGCAATGGCCATCAGAGAAGTAGTCTTTCCAGGCGCAGCCAGCCGGTCTAGCCAGTCAATACGACAGTCCACAAGATCCAGAGATCTCACAGACCACTTCAAGCCCTCTTTGCGAGCAAGCCCGGATGATTCATTGGTGTCCGAGTCCGACCTCGCAGATGCCTTCATGTCCGCGGGCTGTTTCGCTTCGGTTGCGACTTGCGAAGCTCCTGGAAAAATCACATTCTCCAATGGATCTTTGACAGCGCCCTCGCCGGTGCGTTCGAATTTGGCCCGTAATCCCTTGACGGTGGCCGACTTGATAGATAATTCCCCCCATAATAACCCCTTGAGTGACGGCGCCAGAATCAGGCGGTCCACTGACGCGATTCTTCCTCCGTCGTGGGACGTCACCACTATTCCGTCTAAATTTAAGGTAATTAGGTTGGAAAGAGAGCTGGTAAACCTAATGGAGCCTACTACGATCTGTCGGCCGGTCAATTCGGTTAGCTTGTCTTGAACTCCTCTTCTTATGAGCTCCGTTTCCGGTAAGAAGCGTAGGCACAACAGGACAGCCGCCATCAGAACAATGATTAGTAATCCGGAAGTTAGAAGGATTCGTTTCCAACGCATTATTCTCTGGGCTCCAGGCTATGCCCTTGGGTTATTTCCGGATATTTGCCGGTGACCGCAACCAATGCGGGTTTGAGGTTGCCTAAACGACGTTTGTAATTCTCCAGGGCTTGGAGTAGATGAAAATCCGTCACTCCTTCCCATATACCGGGCTGCTCACGACGTCCCCGTTCTGCCGAAAAGAAAAGATTAAGCTCGGGATCAGACCCCAGCTTCGCCAGAATCAGCTCTCGCGGCAGGCCATCGGTCCCCTGCACCGTCTTTACCAACAGGTGTTCGGGTCCGTCGAGTCGAATATACACATTATCTCCTATGGTCCAAGGACCTCACGTCCATTCTTGATCGGCTTGGGATTGGCATATGTTTATGTTGACAGATAGGACAAAAGATTGCAATCCTCATACAATTTCCTCAAAATCTGCGATATATTTGTGCGAATTATTCGAAGGACAGGCATCGAGATTGTCCGTTGACATGCGAAAACGTTGAGAGCAATGTATATGGAGGAGGCTTAATCACTTAGCCATGAGTAGAAAAATATTCGCCGTCGGAGACATCCATGGCTCCTATGATAAACTTTGCGCGTTAATGAAAGTTTTGCCGTGGAATCGGGATAATGGTGACCTTTTGTTATTTATTGGGGATTACATTGATCGTGGCCCGCAGTCACGGGAAGTCGTTGAATTCATGGTTAATCTTAAGAAGGCTGGCGGAGATATCATTTTCCTTAAGGGGAATCATGAAAAAATGCTTCTGGATTATTATATCCAGCAAAAGGATCAAATGCTTTATGTTGCCAATGGCGGAGCCGAAACCATTGCGAGCTATGTTGAGGGCGGCATAGGGCGAAAGGCATTCGTGATTCCTGAAGATCATCTGGAATTTCTTCTGTCGCTGGTCCTTTTCCATGAGACAGACGATTACATCTTTGTGCATGCAGGGCTTAGAGACGGAGTGCCCTTGGATCAGCAGTCTGAGGAAGATCTTCTATGGATACGAGAAGAATTCATCTATTCAACATATGATTGGAACAAGAGAATTGTGTTCGGGCACACGGCGCTGGAAACACCTTTCGTTACTCCAGGCAAAGTCGGTATTGACACCGGCGCTGTCTATGGCAACAAACTCACTGCCGTAGAACTCCCCAGGATGAAGTTTTACCAGGTTTAAGCGAACGCTGAATTAGGAAAATCTAGGACGAAAGCTGGGATGCCTATGATCTCCAGCCGAGGGTCTTCAAGTACCAATTCTTTAGAATGTCCACACAGCGGGGATCAAGGCGCAAGCGGTGAACCCCTCCCGGAATTATAGATAACTCGGCCATGCCTGCCGGGGCCAGGCTGAATAATTCCCGGGCCTGGTCCACCGGGATGAGTTCGTCTTCATCCCCATGGACAATCAAAATATGCTTTCCTTTGAAATGAGTTATTAATCTTCGGGGTTCGATCTGTCGGAATTCGTCCATCCAGCGACTGACATCAGCCGGAAACTTGGGATCTCGGATGATGCCTCTCTTTTTGAAATCGACTATGATTTCATCCGGGTCCTTTTCGAAGATCCCGAAATCCGATGGTGTTCCCACGACCGCCAAGCTGTAAACATCCGGTGAATCGGCGGCTACTTTGATGGCCGCGGCTCCTCCTCCGCTAAACCCCAACAGCATCATGCGGGTTGGGTCTACGTACGGGGTATTAAGTATTCGGTCCAGCACAGCTTCCAGATCTCGGTGTCCAGCCCATTATCTCGAAGTTCCCGTCCGAAATCCCACAGCCTCTGAAGTTGAATATCACCGCGATTATTCCTAACGAGGCAAAGTCATCAGCCAATCCTTCGTATCCAGGATCGTCCGCAGGCCGCGGGGCGCCACTACCAGGAATCCCATGGCAAATGATCAGGGCCGGATAAAGGCGAGACGGACGCGCCACCGGGAAGAAAATATCACCTCGAATCTTAAGCCCGTCCACGTCCACAATGAATGCTTCCTTTCGTCTGCTTTCACTGCGATCGGATATTTCTCTTTGAGCAGGAGCTTTGTTGAAGCGCAAAGCCTCCAACAGTTTTCGAAACATGGTTCTTATTAGTTGGCTCTCCATACGCGCCCCAGATCCATGACCCGTCTTCGCGCCCTCGCGCAAGCATGAACTCACAAGATACTTAATTCTCTAGAACCCTGCCGAAGCAATTCAGCTTCGCATTGATTTATCTTTTTTGAGCCTTGAATTAAAGGTGAGGTCCTGTTCCATACGGCTGACGAAGCGACCTACGCGTTTCAAGTTTGCAGCTACGTCAATGAATAATTGCTTCACCTCGGGCTCGGGAAAGAGAGCATCGAGGTCTCGCTCGTCCTTGGGAAACAATGTATTCAAGCTGGGCGTCTCATCTGCGAGTTGTTTCTCTGCCTCAGAGGATTCCTGTGTCTTGATAAGAGGTTGCTGCTCAAGAGGCGAATTCATGGCCAAATTCTCCAATGCCTTGTCATAATACGAAGACTGCATCCCTATCATAAAGAAGCGCCTGCCCACAATACAAATGGTCTAAAAGCGCATCGGAGGCCGTATTTGATGGGCACATCTAACGATTCGCCGATAAAGAGGGCATGTGGCGGGGAATGCAGAAAACTGTGGATCAAATCCTCGGGTATGCTCTATGACATGCTGGACAAATATAAACTCTTTCTCTGGCCAGGAGTAGAAAAGCCCCTGTTGTGGCTAGTATTACGCCGACGAGCATCACAGCGACCGTGGAGAAGAACACCGCAAGCCTGGCCAATGATTGCCCTTCAAACAGACTCAGAGCCACTATTCCCAAAAAACCGATGGCGAAAGAGATTCCTGCGAATATGAGCGCTTGCAAAGCTCTCTTCCGATCATAAATGTAACGAATCCCAGGCTCGGTCTGACACTCACAAGAGACGCAAGTCACTTGCGAGGGATGAACTTCAGTTGAGGCAGGCTCCAACGGGACCCCTGAAACTATTTCGTCCAGGGAGTCCTCAAATGATGGGAATTTAGGAATGCGATCATCAGCAAAAAAATCTTGCATCGAGTCTGTCGAGCGATTTTTTGAAATTAGAGGTGAATGTAAATCAGTGTCCACCGCGCTGTATTCTTTAGGTTCTTCATCTACAAAAGTCTTATCGCGAATCTTCCGATTTTCATCTTCATTAGGTGAAGCGGTGACTCCTTTTTCCTGACTTATCAACTCCTGGAAGGAAACCCCGCAACTTGGACATATGTCGAACATTGTTTCATGTGAAGCCAAACAGCGTGGGCAAATATACGAGGACTTCTCGTCCGTGAGATCTAATGGAACCTGAGAGCGTTGTTGTTGTCCGCATTGACGAGTTCGGAGTTGCTCCGGCTCGAGAATGCCCCGTTCCTCGAGCATTTGGTAGAACGTCTCGAGTCCGCTTTCGGTAAGATTATATTTTTTCAGCAGATGCTGATCACTGAGATCCGAGTGGAAATCCTCAAGAAAATCTTTAACATTGATGGTTCGTTTCTCATGAGAGGTCTGTGCGGCGTCCATAGTGTCACCTCGTGGAAGCAGTGCCAGACCGCTTATAATATATGTATAAATAAAAATCAAGTTTATTCATTAGTTGATATAATTTTATATAATTAACTTTAGAAAAACCGAGGGGCCAAGGCCGGGAGTGAGACCGTGCCAGCCTTGATAGGTCTTGCAAAGATTATAGCTTTGGGTTAGCTTCCACACCCATGACGCACCCATAATTGCCGCGGACCACGCGGAAAAATAATCTTGGTTCACGGCGGGTGGTTCACCTTCCAGATCGGAGAACGGACAGTCCGGGAGAAGACAGCTTTGTCAAATCCGGCGGGAAAACAGTTGTCCTCGATTATTATACTCATATCTATTATCGCGCTCATGGCGGTTGTCGCGGCCCCAAGTATCGGCGCCGATAAGACCGCGACATGCCGGCCGGCGTTGGTCCCTCTTCCGTCTGTTGAATTAGGTAAATCCGGAGAATTTAGCTGGAACTGCTCGGGTCCTGAAAGCGAGATAGGTTTCTATATCGTCTTCATCAGGCCGTCAGGCACCTATGTGCTTCTGAAAGTGCCTCGAGGCAAGAATTCTTTTGAATTCACCCCCGATGTTGCGGGCATTTGGCGCTGGATCGTGATTCACACAGACCCTGACCGTAGCAAACCTGACGCTGAATCCGAACCTGGAACTTTTCTGGTTACAGAAACTCCTGGTCGAAATTGACATGCCCTCAGGACACTACAATCCGCTTCTGTCATGCGTAAGACATTTGCCCGGCAATATTAGTACGGCTAGACAGGCTTTTTCTCGCACGCTTTTAATACTTGTGATGCGAACCAAATTTCAGGACACGGGTCAAATCCGATTAATGAATCGTCAGAAGGAGACTCTAGATGCAAAAAGGTTTTTTGATTTTCACATTGATTCCGATGATCGTGGGATTGGCGATGGTTGGCGCCGCCGGCGCGCCGATAGCCGCGGCCCAAAACGATGCTCCCCTGGCTCTAAAACAGTTGGGCGAGTCTTTTGTGCAAGTAGCGGAGAAAGTAACTCCGATAGTAGTTAATATTAAGAGTTCCAAGAAAGGGCTGTCAGGTCCCTCGGGGGCAGACATCGAGCAATTCTTCAAGAATCACCCGTTCCCGTTTCGTGATTTTTTCGGAGATGAGTTATACAAACGATTCAAAAAAGACGGAGGTGAAGACAGACGTTCCCGGCCCTTTGGTGTGGGATCAGGAGTCATAGTCTCCAACGATGGATACATCCTGACCAACTCCCACGTTGTGAAGGATGCTGATGAAATAGAGGTTACGTTAGCCGACAAGCGGACATTTGCCGCCAAGGTGAAAGGGATTGATCCGGAAAGCGACATAGCCGTAATCAAAATTGACGCCAAAGACCTCCCGGTTGCCAAAATGGGGGATTCTTCCAAATTACGCGTTGGTGAAATCGTAGTTGCAGTTGGTAATCCCTTTGGTCTAAGTCATACAGTGACCTCCGGGATCGTGAGCGCTCAGGGTCGCACTAATATGGGCATTCTCGATTATGAAGATTTCATACAGACTGATGCGGCTATCAACCCTGGAAACTCCGGTGGACCGCTTGTGAATATTTCCGGAGAGGTGATCGGGATAAATACTGCTATCGCCTCCCGGAGTGGAGGATATCAAGGCATTGGTTTTTCCATTCCCTCTAATTCTGCGAAATTGATCATGGACGATTTGATAAAAGATGGAAAGGTTCGCAGAGGTCTATTGGGAGTGAACATTCAATCGGTCGACGAATCGCTGGCCAAATCCTTCGGAAGAAGTAGCACCGACGGCGCCTTGGTGTCTCAAGTCATTCCCGGAAGCCCGGCCGAAAAAGCTGGAGTAAAAGCCGGTGATATCATCATAAAATTTAACGACCAGCCGGTAAAAGATCACTCGCATCTCAAAAATCTTGTGGGCAAAGAAAAACCAGACGCCTCGGGGAAGTTGACTGTTTTCAGAGACAAAAAGACGATAGACCTGAATGTCAAAATAGCCGAGCGGACAGAAAAGGCGATTGCCTCGGCAGCGCCTCAACAGACTCCTACGGCGGAAACATCGAGTGAACTCGGGATAGATATCGAAAGTGTGCCTAGCGGGGCCGCGGAGTCACTGGGACTGAAGGAAGGCGAAGGTGTCCGGATAAAGGACATGAAATCTGATGGGACCGGAGCCAAAATGGGACTCAGGGCAGGCGACGTAATCCTGGAAGTGGACGGCAAACCCGTCACGGACGTGTCAGCCTTCAACGCCGCTGTTGCGGACGCCAAAACGAACAAGGTGATTCGTCTGAAGGTGCAGCGCAATCGTGCAGTGCTCTTTATGGCTACCAATCTCGGATAACAAGTTATCCGGAGCGAACTACGGGGAAACTGCTTTATAAGCAAGTTTCCCCGAATTATTTCTGCACATTTCAAATGATGAGGAAACCGGAATCTCTTCTACCCGATTTACTCGTGTCTGACCTTGACATCATATCCGTGTATTTCCAGGTCCTTCAACAGCGAATATGCCGCCTGCCGGAATAGGGATTTGTGTTCCTGTGCGCTCCCCACCCTTCGCATCTCCCCCCGAAAGAGATGGTCCCTGGTATCAAAAATGCCCTCATTGAAATATGTGTCGAGCGCTTCTTCCCAAGTTCCTGCGAGTTCCCCGTTTTGGGAATGGGATAGCTTGAAACGAATTCTTTCGTGCTGAAACGCCTCCTCTATCCGCACTTCAACGTGAAGACCGGCCCTGTAGATCACTTCGGCGACCAGCGTGCCGTTATAAGATAGTTGGACAACTATTTCCGTGCTCATTTCCACCGGCATGCTTTGATATAAGAGGATCCGAGCGGGTTTCCGATCTGGAATATATTAAATTAACACGTTGCGACTTGGTTGTCTATTGAGAACAGGAACAGTGGTTTCGGCAAGCCCGCATAAATGAATGATTACGTTTTAGCGGATTTGCCGAGCGGCCCCTTGACAATGGATCGAGACTAGTTTAGTAAATCATGTTTCGAGAGGTATGAAAACGTCTATACGATAACAATTTGTTATTTCGAGTGAAAATCTAAGGTGGTGATGTCAATCAAATGAAGGTAGACGCTGTCGAATGGGTGTAGGTCTCTTTTCGGGCTTAAATTAGGCGTCTTTCCGGATATCAAGAAATTATTAGTAAAACATGCGGAATTGGATAAATTTCTCACAATTGCCGGCGCCGTCTCGGATGAGATGGAGCAGGAACCAAAATGGGAGGTTGAATCGGGAGGATGGAACCCAAACCTATGTTGGTAAAAGGTAATCGAGAGACGGACCGGCCATATCGAAAAGTAGATTGTGACCATTACAGCGAATGCCTGGACATGGCCCTCAAGAGTCGCTGGTCCGATTTTTCCTGCAACGAATGCCCAGCCTATTCACGAACAAGATTTATCGAACAAGTCTGCGGATCCGACGATTACTGGTAACTCCTTAATTTCTTGAAAGACAATCTTGAAGAAACTCCCCGCCGTCGTCTTGTATGCCATTAGTTTCGGCTTTGTGGAAGCTGCGGTGGTGGAATACCTTCGCGCTATTTATTATCCACTTAATAAGGGCGGTTTCCAATTTCCCGTCCTTACATTGGAGCAAATGACAGCTTTGGGGGATGAGCACTGGGTGCGCCTACTCATTGAACTCGGTCGGGAATTATGTACCTCTGATCATGCTGATGAGCATCGGAATTGTAGCTGGACGGAATCGTCGAGAAGCATGGGCCTATTTTGTCGTAGCATTCGGCGTGTGGGACATTTCGTTCTATCTATGGCTCAAATTATTTCTTAATTGGCCTCCGGGTTTAATGACCTGGGATTTACTCTTTTTGATTCCCGTTCCGTGGGTCGGCTCAGTATTGGCCCCAATTATGGTGTCTTTGACAATGATCTTAGCAGGAGTCATAGTGTTGCGCAGAGAATCCAAAGGCAAACCGGTTACGGCCCGATGGACCGATTGGATCTTAATGATTGTGGGCGGCTGCATTGTAATCATTTCCTTTTGTTGGGACTATGAGAACATTATGAACGGAGGCTTGCCAAATCCTTTTCATTGGCCGCTTTTCTTCGTCGGCCTTTCGATAGGTTGCGGCGCCTTTGTCGCGGCTGCGCGGCGCAGGAATTCAGAAAAAACCTGCGCTTGACTCGAACAAATCCCTCTGGTATTCAATAATATTTGTCGAAACAGCCTGCATCAGGAGGCCCCATGCCCAAGGTACCACGTAACAGGTCCGATGCCCAAACTTACGATGAGGATCAGCTCGGGTTCGGAGACATCTTCACAGATCACATGCTGACAATCGTTTATTCAGCTGATAAAGGCGGCTGGCAAACGCCCCAAATAAAGCCTTTAGAAAATCTGGTCCTGCACCCCGGCACAATGATGCTTCATTACGGACAGCAGGTCTTCGAAGGGCTCAAAGCATTTGCCGGACCTAATGAGGACGATATCCTGCTATTCCGGTCCGACATGAACATCAAACGATTTAACAGATCTTGCGAACGTCTCTGCATTCCTTCTATCGATCCGGATCTTTTTATGGAGGAGATGAGCAAACTGATTAGGATGGATCGGGACTGGATTCCGCGCTCTCCGGGCACCTCAGTGTATGTGCGACCGACAGTAATCGCGACAGACATTCATTTAGGTGTTAGACCCTCTAAAGAATACCTGTTTTTCATTATCCTTTCCCCCGTAGGGGCGTACTATCCCGAGGGTTTTGCGCCCGTAAAGATCAAAGTGACCGATGAATACGTTCGGGCTTCCAGAGGAGGCATGGGAGAAGTCAAGACCGCTGCCAATTATGCCGCCTCGCTTCTTGCCGCGGAAAAGGCTCAGGCGGAAGGGTTCACACAAGTTTTATGGCTGAATGCCGTCGATAAAATGGCAATAGAAGAAGTCGGGACGATGAATATTTTCTTTCGCATCAAAGATGAAGTCATAACGCCTGCCCTAATTGGCACCATTTTGCCCGGAGTTACAAGGGATTCGGTGTTGCGCCTTGCTTCGGACATGAGGATGAAAGTAACTGAACGGTCTATTTCCATTGAGGAGATTGTGGCCGCGGCCGAAAACGGAAGTCTTCGAGAAATCTTCGGCTCAGGGACCGCCGCGGTGATCTCTCCTGTGAGTCTGTTTCGCTATAAAGGAAAAGACTATACCGTAGCGGATGGCAAGACAGGGGAACTGTCTGCTAAGCTTTTTGACGAGATCACTGGGATGCAGACAGGTCTTAAGCCGGATCCTTATGGATGGGTGAAAAATATCGGCAAATAAAGAGCCGCTTCCTTTCCGGAAGCGGCCAATTTCCATTTTAACGGCATTAAAGGCATCACTGAAACGCGAAAATCTTCTCTTCTCCACCCGGCGGGGTTATATAAAGCTGGATTCCATCAGGGCCGGTCGCCTGAAAGTAGTCCAAAAACATCTCGTGGCTTCCAGCCTCCATGCCTACAGTTCCCGTTTGCTCCGACTGCTTTCCGGTGCTCTCCACATTGATCACCATTTTTTTGTCAACGATGAGCCGTGCAGAATCATCACAGATTACACGGAAAGTGTACGGTCCCGACTCCTTCTGTTCGAGTGAGAATTTTACGTAAAATCGTATTCCAAACCAGTCTTCCCTTTTGGGAATCCCGGGAAATTCCCTGGTGCCTCGATCAACCGGATAATCAATTGCTGTCGTGAAGAACATTCCTGACGGCGAGAGCTTGTTATAGTTCGGCAGCTTCTTAGTATTGGGACTGAGGAAATAGACGAATGCAGGTATTAGATTCACCTTTCCCTCTTCTGCAGTATATCCTTCTAAGGGCTGAGTCGGCGAGAAGGTCTCCTCCGGTTTCGAAGGCTCTGTGACGTACAATCCCAAGCGCGGTGGTCCTTCCGGATGGAAGAAATCCACTTTTATAGGATAACTTCCTTGTTGGAGAAAAGCCCATCCCAATTTCCCCTGAGGCCCCCCCCTTGACGTTCGGGTTATTTCTGCAATTTCATGTGCGCCAATGGTAAGCTTAGCAAAATGGTCCGCGACCAGCCTAAATGCAAAAATCCCCGCGCCGCGGACATTGAAAAACCCCTCGTAACGGATTCCCACCATATCCTTTCTGCCTGGCAGTCCGGGAAATCCTTCCCCGTCCGAAACATTCAACTCCGGAGCTATGATCCTGCCAATGGGACTCAACGCACTGAAGTCCGGTCCTTGAGGGTAGGCGCCTTTGGGCACGAAATACACTTGGCCCCATAGCACGTCATACGGCTTTGCAGGCTCTGTCCATCCGGCCAGACCGTTTTTAATGGAGAAAATCTGTTCTTGACCAACGGGAGGGGTTACAAGAAGTCTCAAGAAAGGAGCGCCTTGAGAGTTGAAGCTGTCCAGGACAATGGAATGTGTTCCTTGGCCCAAGTGAATGTAACCTGTCTTGACGGCCGGCTCGTGAATCCCATCATTCTCTACAAGAGTTTTATCGTCAATATTTAGTCGGACACCGTCTTTGGCTTGCACGCTCCATCTAAAGATGCCCTCGCCGGCTACCTCAAAAAGGCCCATAAATCGCAGACCCAGTCCTTCGGTGTTTTCCGGAAGTCCTGCAGGTTCACTTTGCCCTTTGCTTGGGTCGAGATTGACTCTATCCGCTGTCAATGTCTCGATCGGGCGAAGCGCGCTATAATCCGGCAAGGCTTTGACAGAAGCCGGCAACTTATACACATTTACAAAAAAAGATCCCCTGCCTCCGGGAGCGGCTGCGGCCACAGGACCTGTAATCGCTCTTTTAACAGGGGCAGCCGGCGTTTCTGCACGCGGCGGTTGCGCCCTTTCGGGCCTTTTCGGAGCCGGGCCTTGCTGTTCCACCGACGGGGTGGTCAATTCTTGTTCCGTGTACGTCGAGCCGGGCGCAGGCTTTTGCCGGAGAATCATCGGCTGTGACGACGGGGCCCCCGGGCTTATCTGGGCGGGTCGGGATTCAGGCCGCCTCGTTGGCGCGGGTATCTCCGGCTCTTTGGATGACTGAACAGTTTGTTCATCTCCCGGAGCCGGACTTCGGTCCTTCACCGATGGCGCGCCGTGGCTTGGCGCTGAGGATTCCACTTGAAATGATTCGATTTGCTCGGGAGGAAAATTAAGGGGTACTTTTTGGGTTGGACCACCCTTTTTCTTAATTACCAGATAGTCCTCCGCCACACTCAGAATCAGTGTTCCGGAGATCATTACCATCAGGGCAACCAGCAAAGTTCTCGTTAACCAAGGTCTCATCTGCTCACCTCAATTTTTCGCAAGACGAGGCGCTCTATGAGGATTCGACTCGAATAGCGCAAACGGCGCAATCATAACAGTTTGTCCTAAAATCTGCGACTTATCCTGATTGGCTCGCTTGTGAATCGATTATACACAAGGAGTACTTTTTTCACGAAACGTTTGGCAGCCGGCGAGCTGCTCAGCTTCTCAGCAGGCCCAGGCCCAATGTTGTAGGCGGCCAGAGCGAGAAAAGTTGAGTTGGAATGCTTGCGGTATCTGTAGAAACAAGTTCGCAAATATGCCGCTCCCCCCATAATGTTTTGACGCGGATCCCACGGATCAGCGACTCCGTAGGCCTTTGTCACAATAGGACGAAGCTGCATCATACCGCACGCCCCTTTACCTGAACGTGCCCGAGGCCTAAAACTGGATTCCACATGAGTGACTGCCGCAAGAAAAATAGGATCAATCTCGAACTTTTTGCCGGCCTTCAGTAATATGGGCACATGATGAGGTTTGCCGCCCAGCGCACAGACTACATTTCTTAGCCGTCTGAGTTCCAACTCTTTGAGATGATTCTCACGCTCCAAGCGCACATGGGAAGAAATAGCCGCGGTTCGGACGCCGTTCGCGAGAGCTGCGGTCTTCATTTGAGACGCGTCAGCCCCCATGACAATCATGTTCGCCAAGGAAAAACAAACTATGCTCTGCACAATCATCCGTAACTCTCCGAGGAAGCTGTAACATCTCGTGAAATCGCCTCGCCGTCATTTCGGATCGGCGTCTCGGAGGCGTCCGGAACCTGTTGTTCCAAGCCGTTCTGACCTTCCTCTGTCTGAATCCACGATGAAGGATATCTATCCACGAACTTTACTTGAAACGGCAGAAATTTCAGGCGTCCGATGTCTTTGGCCAGGCGACCTGAGGTTTCGAGCCCCACCAGTTCCCGTACACCTTCAGGATTTACCGCTTCCGATATGGCTTCAGCAGAGAAGTATCTCACATTGAACGCGCATTGGCACAAGGGATCGAAAAGACGGTCTTTGGATACGATTTTTCCCAGGTCGGGCAGCTTCTTGTCAAAGTCGCCTTTGGCTTCAACATAGACGAGATTGGATTTGAACCGATAGATGGACATCAAAGAGCGGGCCTGTTCCAAAAAGCTCTTGCCGAAGATAATGATGGCAACGTTCATAATAATATCAACAAGCAAGCTGAGAAGATAGAGTCTGAAAAACTCCTCATAACTTACGGAAAAGGTGGGGTATTGCATGAAAATAATTTGGAGAAACCCGACCAGAATCATCATCGCGCCAAGTAGTAGACTAAAAAGCGCCGCGAAACGGCATGAGGTCCTAACATGTTCCGGAAAGCTCTCGATGAGAGTGCCGATAAGCGTCTCGCCATCATTACAGACCACTGGCCTAGACCGGTAAATTCTGTTGGGGAAACCCCTGTGGGCGAAAACTCGCGACCCTTCCTCCAGTATGGAAAAAAAGACCGAAGGATGGCCTCTCCCCTCGACTATCATCGAGTCCATTTCTCGTCCAACTACAGGCTTTCTTAAAGGAGTGAGACTCAAGGCGATCAGGATCCGAAGGACGCACACGGCGGCAAGCAAATTGTAGAGGGGGTAAGGGGAGGGTACCACGTAACCGGTCCCCAGCCCGAGTCCGCATAAATATGGCGGGGCCAAGCTCAATAGACGGAACAGAAGATGGATCGCGATCCCAATGAATAACGCTTTCCACAGAAATCTTACGTTCCATCGGACAATTTCGCCGGGAATTTCAGAAATAAACCTCGCGTTACCCCAGAGCCGGGCCAACAAAGAGAAAAGTATCGAAGGAGACTTGTCGTAGGAACGGAGCTTCCCTTCCTTCAGGCCCAGGGAGACGCTTTCAGGTTGGTAGTAATCCCCGGCCCATCGAAGTACAACGCGCAGCCGGGACATCTGCCTGAAACCGTTTAAAATCCAATTTACGCCTACGATGAATCCGGCCAGAGCGGCTACCGTAGTAATAAACGTGCCCAGGATGAACGGCACGTAATTCAAAATAAACTCATTTACCTGCTCGGGCAGCCTAAGCGGAAAAAATTCGCGCAGCTCGTAGAGTCGCGTCGCAGACCCCACCAGGACAAAGATTCCAAGGGCGGTCAAAATGATACCGTAAAGCACGGTATGGTTAGGCAGTTTCACTGAATCGCTGGATCGTCCTGACATGATAGAAAACATCCACAACCCCGGCTCAAATTCTCATTTACGGATTATCAGATATGGTATTATCTGTCAAAATAAAAATGTTATGGCAATTAATTAATACTTTACATTATTATATGGCCGCACCCGGTTCAGGTAGTGATACATAGCCCCTGCTATCTACGGGAAAAGACAGCTTGAATGTCGCGAAAGACGGCAATGTTAGTAGCATTACCTGACTATGCTGGCAGATCGACGCCGATCTCTCTTCTCGGCTTTAGGAAATAACAGGATCTTACTAAATTTCCTCAAAGAAGTCCCGAGCAGGAAACCTGGATTTAATGGCTTTCATCGGCTTTTTTCCCATTGACAAGATTCATCAAGTGGACTATTAGCGGTTCAATATTTTGACGGTCCCGGATCAACATTTGATACAGGAGAATCTCAATGAGAAGCACGGATCCGTATCCAATTGAGACAATGCCAAAGCGCCATCCGCTCAGGGATGATCCTCGATACGATGAATTCAAGAAAATTCTGGAAGACTTTCCGCCTGAAAAGATGGAAGAGCTGAAAACGTTTATAAAGAGGTGGGGTGGCAGGCCCTAAGACCCACGATCATTTACCGCAGAGGTGGACGAGATTCCTGTTATGGCGCCCTATTTCCGTGGCATCCCGTGACATATAGAGTCGGCAGCCTATCCGGCTTTGCAAATCTTTTGGGGACCGAAACAGGTCATTCCCATTCTATAGTGCTCGGGGGTTTTGAAGATATATCATAGACGACCCGATTAATGCCGCGCACTTCGTTTATGATCCGATTGGAAATTATGGCCAGTACGTCCGGCGGCATTCTAAACCAGTCGGCCGTCATTCCGTCAGTCGCTTCGACTGCTCTTAACGCTGCGACGTGCTCATAGGTCCGTTCGTCCCCCATCACGCCGACAGTCTGGATCGGCAACAAAACGAGGAACGCTTGCCAAATGTCTCTGTATAAACCCGCCTTACGAATCTCTTCCATTGCGATCGCGTCCGCTTTTTGAAGAAGCGCTACTCTCTCCCTGGTCACCTCCCCAAGTATACGAACGGCCAGGCCGGGTCCGGGGAAAGGGTGCCTCCATACAATAGAATCAGGGATGCCGAGTTGAGTCCCTAGTGTCCTCACTTCATCTTTGAACAGCTCCCTGAGCGGTTCTATTAATTCCAGACGCATTTTTTCCGGCAGGCCGCCGACATTGTGATGGCTCTTTATGGTTACCGAGGGCCCCCCTCTGAAAGAAACACTTTCGATGACGTCAGGATACAAAGTCCCTTGCGCCAAGAATCTGACATTCGGAAATCGGAGGGCTTCTTGTTCAAAAACTCTTATGAATAGTTCACCGATAATCTTTCTTTTCAATTCCGGATCTGTTACCGAGCGCAGTTTATCCAGAAAACGATCAACGGCATCTACATGATGGAGTTGGATGCCGAGTTGTTCGCGAAATGTGGAGACAACTTCGGTCGCTTCGTCTTTTCGCAGTAGCCCGTTATCAACGAAAATAGGGTGCAATTTATCGCCTATTGCCCGGTGAAGGAGCGCTGCCATGACGGATGAGTCAACGCCTCCGGACAGAGCCGCGACCACATGCGAATCTCCTATTCGAGCCCTCAGCTCAGTAATGGAGGCTTCAATGAAAGAAGCCATTGTCCAGTCGGGTTTAAGCTTTGCGATCGAAAACAGAAAATTGGCAATTATTCTACTTCCGTTGTGTGTGTGGACCACCTCGGGATGGAACTGCACGCCGGTGATAAGATGATCATCACTTTCAATGGCGGCCGCGAACGTATCTGCCGTGGCTGCGGAAGTTTTGAAATTCGGGGGAAGGTGGACCACTTTATCGCCATGACTCATCCAGACCTGGTTCCCACTGGACATACCCTGTAGAAGCACTGATTCCTGATTAATTTGAGTCAGCGCGGCACGCCCGTATTCGCGTTCCCTAGCCGGCTCAACTTTGCCCCCCAGAGTATGCGCTATTGCTTGCAAGCCGTAGCATATGCCCAGCACAGGCGCGCCGAGCTGAAGTATTCCTGGGTCCAGTTGTGGCGCCCCCGGATCATAGATGCTTGCCGGGCCGCCTGATAAAACGATGGCTGCAGGCCTATTCCTTCGAACTACTTCCATTCCACGATTAAACGGATGAATTTCGCAATAGACGCGTGCTTCTCGAATTCGACGGGCGATAAGTTGCGTGTATTGTGATCCAAAATCCAGAATTAAGACGTACGGAAAATTTGCCAATGTCAGCCTCCGTAGGCTAGTGGGGATTCCGTTACTCCGGAGCAAAAGTGTCATTGCCGCCGCAGCTAAGCAGTCTGCCGCGCTTCAAGAAAAGGAATTGCGAACGGGACCGGCGCCTTTCCATTAATTCGGGGATAGGCCGGCTGGAAGCAGGTCCCCAGTTACTCAGTGGCGGGCGCCACGCTACTTTCCCGCATATGGCGGAACTCTGTCGTAGCCGATCATATTCATGTTCCACCAGAAAGATTGGACCCGAATCATTTGGGTTTGTTTGCTCCGACAGCCGTCAAAAAACAAAAAAGGACCGGGGTGACCCGATCCTTTTTCAGGTGTATGGTTAGCAGCGCAGTGTTATTTCACTACCTGCTTCTTAATCATTTCATACTGTAGGCCAGGCCTTACACAAGGTTCGCAGCCCGGGGAAACGATTTTGCATGATTCGATGTTGCTGACCAGTTTGCCACCGGGGGCCAAGCTAGGCGGAGCGCCCCAAGCCACAGGACCGCCATACGCAGGAGCAACACACTTGGGCGGAATGACCTGAATTTTCATAGCGCAGGTGGTCCCTTTCCATCCCAGCCAGGGACGGAAGCCGCCATTGTACTGCTCGCAGCCATCCATGAAGAAAGTGCTATCCCCACCGGCCGTGCCACTGGACACTCTGGTGTAGCTGCTCTTCACCTTCATAGGAATCATAATCATGTCGCCGGAAACTGCCATGCCCCCCATACAGGGATTGAACGCGCATCCCACGCCGACCATGGTTACGGCCAAGGCCACCGCGCTTAGCACAACAAGCATCTTTTTAACCATACCCAAATCCTCCTTTTATTAGGCCCCTCCAGCCTAAAACCGGGGAACCGCATTTGGAATCATAGACAAAATAAATTCGATTGACATCTTGATTATCAGAACAATTCGGGGAAGTCAAGTCATTTTTTTCCCGCGATTGCCTCACTTTGGCGTCACTGCGAGGTTTCACCATACCAGAAAAAAAATGCGTTGCAACATTTTTTTTATGTAACTCCTCAGTTACGCGGGGAAGAGTGTCCATGCTCTACCTGTCATTTCGAGCGGAGCGAAGCAACTCCCCTTCCGCTTTGGGGTGGCCGGTCATCTATGACAGGCCGGCGGGGACCCCTGTCGCGCCATTCACTCCGCCCAATGACAGAGCCGCCCCGCGTAAGTGAATAGTTATTTTTATAAGTCTCCGGGGTCCATCAGAACTCCAGCCACCGCGCTGGCAGCCGCTACAGCCGGCGACGCCAGCAATACCTCACTTTCGGGATGACCCATTCGACCTACAAAATTCCGGTTCGTGGTAGAGACGGCGCGCTCTCCACGCGCCAGAATCCCCATATGACCGCCCAGGCAGGGGCCACACGTGGGCGTAGAAACTGCTCCACCCGCGTGAAGTATGTCTTGCGCTATCCCTTCAGATACGGCTTGGAGCATAATAGTCGGCGTCGCCGGGATGACTATTAATCTCACCCCCTTCGCAACTTTCCTGCCTCTTAGTATTGAAGCCGCAATTCGAAGATCTTCGATTCGTCCGTTAGTGCAAGATCCTATTACCACCTGGTCGAGTCGCATCCCTTTTACTTCTGAAACCGGACGAACATTGTCCGGTGAGAATGGCAGCGCTACCAGTGGTTCTATTCGGTCAAGATCTATTCGCCGCGTTTCGACATAATTCGCATCGTCATCCGACGCATACACCACATACTCCTTCGAACTATGATCCGCCACAAAGGCTCGCGTAACGTCGTCGAAAGGAAAAATCCCGTTCTTTGCTCCGGCCTCCACGGCCATATTTGTGACGGTGAATCGATCAGCCATTCCCAGGGTCCGGACTCCTGCGCCTGAAAATTCCATGGCCTTGTACAACGCGCCGTCCACGCCAATTTCTCCGATAATATGGAGAATCAGGTCCTTTCCCCCGACCCAAGCGCCGGGTTTACCGGTCAACTCAAAGCGCATGGTTTCGGGGACCTTGAACCAACATTCCCCGGTTAGCATAGCCGCGGCAAAATCCGTGCTGCCCACTCCGGTTGAAAACGCAGCGAGCGCGCCATAAGTGCAAGTATGGCTGTCCGCGCCTATTATGAGCTGTCCGGGAAGAACCAGCCCTTTTTCGGGAAGCAGCACGTGTTCGATACCCATTTCCCCAACATCATAAAAATGCGCCAGTCCGGCCTCCCGGGCGAATCGGCGGGCTTCAGCAAGCATTTCCGCCGATTGAATGTCTTTGGCGGGATTAAAATGATCCAGCGCCACCACCACTTTCTCAGGGTCGAAAACCCGCGTGCCCTCTGCTTCCCGAAACGGGCCCAACGCAAGAGGAAGAGTGATGTCATTGGCCAGCGCCAGATCTATACGCGCTTCTATAAGCTCTCCCGGTTTGACCGACTCCAGGCCCGCGTGCGCTGCCAGGATTTTTTCAGTTATTGTCATTCCCATTGTAGGAGCCACCTTTACATGATATTTTATTGTGTCATTGCGAGCGTAGCGAAGCGATCCCATGCTTGTGGATTGCTCGTAGCTCCGGCGATTGCCGGTCATTTAAATCCCCCTGTATCCCCCTTTAGAAAAGGTGGATTTCAAGCCCCTTTGTAAAGCGGAGCAGGGGGGATTTTGGAAGCCTGCGCATCATTACTTCCTTGCAATGCACAAATTATGGACGATTGCCTCTCTCATGTAGCCTAGCAGATACATCAGAGCATTACCCACTCGATCTCAGCCTCAAGTATTCGTTCAACGCCTCCTCCCATGGTCTGAGCGGCACGCCGGTAAGCTCAATATATCGTTTATTGTCCAGTGCGGAAAATAAGGGACGCGGAGCGGGCCTGTTCAATTCCAATGTGCTCATTGGCAGGACTTCCACGTTACCCAAACCTGCCCTTTTTGTTATGGCGGATGCGAAACCGTGCCAGGTTGTCTGTCCTGAGTTGGTTACGTGAAAAGTCCCACGGGCTTCCATTTCGCAGAGTTTTATCAGGGCCGCCGCAAGATCGTAAGCGTATGTGGGCGAACCGTGCTGATCATTTACCACATGTAGGATATTCTTTTGGCGGGCCTGGTTAAGTATGGCTTCGACGAAATTCCGCCCGTGCAGTCCATAAAGCCATTGAGTTCTCACTATGCAATGGGTCTCCGGCAGAAGCTCCCTAACGCGCGCCTCGCCCTCCGCTTTGGATTTGGCGTAAATCCCCAGAGGGTTGATCGGATCATCCTCTCGATACGAACCGCCCTTAAGACCGTCAAATACGTAATCCGTGCTTATATGAAGCATCGAACAACCAAACTTCAGGCAAGCTTTGGCGATGTGTTCAGGGCCTTGCGCGTTCACGGCAAAAGCCGGACCTGGGGCCGACTCACAGCCATCCACATCCGTAATTGCCGCGCAATTGATTACCACGCGGGGCTTTACTGCCTCAATCGCATTCAGCACGGCGGGCAATCGGGTGATGTCGACTTCCTCAATGTCTACTCCCGCGCTCTCAATGCGCGATTCTGCAAGCAGCTTGAACAACTGAGCGCCCAGCATTCCCTTGTATCCAACCACAAGATATGGCTTCAGAAAGTTTACCATCTTAACTGTTGAACTTTCCCTTCTTTTTCAATATCATAAGATGATAATATCCCTGTTCTCAATAGAACGATAAGGCAGGGCCTGTTCTGAGTTTCCCGGCGGGATTTCCGCCTTCCCAGCTTTTTATGACATCCATCATTCTTTACCGCAAGGATCATGATGAAAGTGATTCTCCGGCCTGCTCTGAATAGCGATTTGGCAAATATTACCGATCTCCTCCGGCCATGGGCGGATCATGACGCCAGTATACTCGATCTAGTGGAAAATTGCGTCTCTGATAGGCCACAAAGCCTGTATTGCGAAATAGCGGAAGTCGAAAAGGTCGTGAAATGTGTTAGCGTGTGGAAGCGAGAATCCTCGGATCACGTTCGGATACTGGCCTTCGGAATAGACCCTGAACCGTCCAATCAGATGACTGCCACAGGTTTTTTGCGGCGCCAAATCACGCAGTGGGCGGAAATGGGCATTAAAAGAGCAAGTACGTGCATACCGGAGACAGTCGCTTCCGAACTCGCGGAATGCTTCCGAGCTTGCGGTTTCATGTTTGAAGGGATTGCGTCCGATTGTGGCGTCGACCACAAGCCCGATCTAAGGTTCTGTAAGCATTTTCTATACCGGGCCATTCATCATTCTGAGATCATCGATTTCCTTCGGCAGGTGCTCGTTGGATTGGGCTATGAATTGAGGAACGAAGCCGAAGGGTTCAGCTACAGAGTCAGGGCGGAATGCAGACCACCCTTCAGTTTCGGTTTCTGGCACAGGATCACCAAGTTGGGCCGGGATATAATCGTTCATCCGCCCGCAAGGGTCCTGGAATGGCACGAGCTGGAGAATCTCTTTTATCCTCTACAGATTTACGCCCGACATGAAAGACCTCTCCTGTTCCATTTTGAAAAGAAAAGGGCCATAGAACTTGTCGAGCTGCCAATGACAGATGATCGCCAGGATACCCTTTTCGGAGCTGGAATATCATCGATCACTCGGCCGACATTTCTGCCGCAAGGCGCCATAGCTGTTGGCGACCCAGCCGGCCTAGGCGGTATCCGTAAGGGTTTGTCAATGTTGTTCTACGTGAATAGAATCGGCGCCGTCGGTAATGCCCGGGTTGGGGATTGGTATATGGAGGATGTCAAGAAGCTCGGAGATGACTTTCCTCATGTAAGCGATCAGGATATTGGCGATACGGGCGTCCCTCCTACCGGAGGGCCTCCTCCGAAATCAGGAAACGCGCTCGTGATCAAATTTCACTGGTACAGAGCTTTCAAAAGACCTGTCAGGCTCGACGAAATCCGAGAGATGGACGATAATTTCAATCCTCAACACTCCCGTACTATTGCCCCTAAGCTTTTCCGATCGATCCTCTCCAGAGGGAACCTCCAAGAGTAGGGCTCGCAAAATCCCCCCATACCCCCTTTAGCAAGGCGGGATATAAAAGTCTCCTTTATGGCGGATTTAGGGGGATTTCGATAAGTTACTTCTACAACTCGTGGCACGACCTCGATAGGACAAGATGACGTCGCGATCATTTTTTAGGGGCGGTTCGTGAACCGCCCGACGTCAGGGCGCTTCTCGAAGCGCCCCTACCGCATCACAACGCGATATTGCGATTTTGCAACCAGTGGTAGTAAAGGCGGGATTTGAGAACTTCCCCTTTTATAAAGGGGAGTTAGGGGGATTTTCCAGCCGGGATGGCCTCTCTTCTCCGGTCCGTCTCGGCGTTTGCGCCCACCATTTTATTCATGTATTACTTTAAGTATTGACAATAGTCTTTTGTTATGTTTTAGTATTTTCCGTTGCCAAGCGATGGCGCCAAACCCAAACCGGGAGGAGTTCGCATGCCTCACTCACACAATATTAATTATTACATCGGCCGAATGGACGACGAATCCCTGGCCGATGCGCTCGCTGACTTTGAGGACCCTCTGGAGGGCCGATCCGCCGATTTGTTATCCTCCCTCGACTTGGAAGACGATTTTTGCGACGGCGAGGTTGAATTCGATTTCGACGACCTTTAGACCCCAGCCGTAGCGCCCCACATTCCGTCCCGGCCGGAGGCGCGTCATTGACGCGTTTCCGGCCGTGTTCTTTACTGCCCCAAACCGATTTGCCGCATTTCTAAATGTATTAAGAGAATGCAACATCCCTTTGCAGACGCGCGCATGGGGGTTCGTGTAGGGGCGGTTCGCGAACCGCCCCTACATAATCACGCCAACCATTCAGGGCTGCTCGCAAACTCGCCCGGTAGCGCTAATTCACCTCATGGCGTCCGGCGCCATGATCATGGATCTATCCCTGCAACATCATCGCGGCCCCGACTCATTAACCATTCATCGAAATTGTCCGTTCCTGTCTGCCCCGGATTTTCATCATCCAAGTTCCACTGAACAGGGTTGCTCGAAATATATTCCCTGATACGTTCCAAAGCGTGGCCATTTCGGATTATATGCTCGAAATACCCGCGCTGCCAAACCGTCTGTCCCGGCCTGTCTCGCAGATGATTAAGCTTCTTGGTGGTGACCGTCTTGAACGCGCCAATCAGTCGGCCAAGGGGCTTACGTGTGATCTGCCGGATTGCTGCTGTAGGGGCGGTTCGCGAACCGCCCCTACCGGCGCCACCGATGACGTCGATAGGATCAATGAGCATTATTATGCCGTGGAGATGATTCGGCATGACCACATATTCATCCAAACGAACATGTCCGTAATGCCGTTCCAGCCACTCCCAGCACTTTTGCACGATAGTTCCGGCGTTATTCAGCCTCATCCGCCCAGTCGCCACGTCTCCGAACAGGAACTCCCCGCCACGCACACAAACGGTAATAAAATATGCCCCAGGCTGAGAATAATCATAGCCTTTCAGCCTGATCGAACGTCGGTGATGCTGCAAATTTGTCGGGCCCATTTTGGGGACTTCCATTGACCCTTCCCCGGCGCGCCGTAGGGGCGGTTCGCGAACCGCCCCTCCCACCACACGGCGATTCGTTGATCCTCCCACAGACACGGTGCGTTTCCGAACAAGAAAAAACCCGGAAGGCCTTAGCCCTCCGGGTTCTTTGCGGTCTATGTCTGATTATTGATTAGAAATCTACATTCAGGCTTCCAGTGAAGGCCCAAATCGGATCGATAGCTCTTTGCCGGGTTTACAGCAAGGGCCGCTCCGTCATCCGCAAACATAACCGGGTTAACGGCGCCAAGCGGGCTGATTCTACCAGCGCCGGTGAGTGTGGTAGCCTTGCTCTTGTCAACGGTAGCGAACTTGAACCATTCGCCAGGCTGCCAATAAGCCCATCTCAGTGTTCATGGTCAGGCCTTCGAGCAGCTTCCAGTCGAAACCGGTGGTGACTTCCCAGCCAAGGTTGTTATCCGGGATATTCGGGACCCCACGTGAGGCCGTCGCCAGGGTAGGCCTCAGTGATACTAAGACCGAACATGTCGACAGAATTGTTTCCCAATGTAGTTAAAACTTGAGGCATTGCGCCGAGCAGCACCCGGCACAAACACCAAGCCAGGGTTAATGGTCAACAGACCCACAGGCCATCCGCCTTCTCTCCAGGCCCAGAAAAATGTCCCGTACCAGTTCGAGGTTTGCGGCTACCGCATAGTCAAGCCTTGATCCAATGCTGGTCGCGGCCGTCATACCGCCACCGCCCATGCCGTCCAGAAATTGGGGCAGGCCGGAAGCGTACGTGTACGCGAGCAGGTAGCTGTACGGTGTCATCAACGGGCCGTTGCGTGCTGACAGCGCCAAAGGCGATGTTCAACCACGGGCTCTTGCTGATCCAGAAGCCGTCCCGTCGGTCAGGACCCGGCTGGAACGCGTAGAGGAAACTGATTTTGGAAGGTCCGCACAAAAAGCCGAACTCGGTCCCCCACTGCCAAGCCTCAGTAGTGACCGGCTGATAGACACTGCCTGCGCCACGTACCAACGCGCATCAACCTGACCAGGGTCAAAGTTGACTATGTCCGGCGCTGGAAGCGAGCTTCATACTTCGCATAATCCAATTCAGCGTTGAAGAAGAAGCGGCCATTGTTGTACTTCACATAAGCTATGCCGTCCTCGAATCGACTGATCGATAGTAACATCGTTGGCGAACCGAAGGGTCGAACCAGCGGCAACATTGGGGGTTACTATCATGGGCGTATGTTCAGGCCCCTGATGCTGCTGAAAATACTCGATAAATTATACCCGCGTCCAGAGGACCGTTGGAGTAGGTGGCAAACGCGCCGACCTGCGGTAATTGCAGTCGTATGTTGCTGGCGTCCCAAAGCTTCGGGTACCTTGTGCCGGTGGTGTTGTTGACGAACCGGCCGACCGCTGGCGAGGGGACCGAAATGTCGGAACTGCCAAAATTGATATTCCTGTAATGATCCAGAAACACGCCTTGTCGCCAGGGATACGCGTACCAACCGATTCGTAGAGGTCCGTACGGCGCGACAATGGTCAGACTCTCGGAACAGACCGTCCGCTCGCCGTCGGAACCCAAGCCCATGCCAAACGGGGCAGGCCTTTTACCGAAAACCAGGATGCCCCAGGGGGTCTGAGCGGTGGCCCAGAGCAGGTTCCATTGCCCTGTCGCTATCGGCTGGGTGATGGAGCTGCCCGTCTGCTGATTCATATAATAACCACTCGACAGGTCGGTCCTCGCCCCCAGAGTGCCAGACCAAGTTAAACTTGCCATGTCAAACGCAGTAGCCGGCCCGGTCATGCCGCCCCAGTTGTTGAACGATCCAATCCAGTACTGGCCCCTGATCCTGACTGCCGGATTTACCCGGATTTCAGGGTTCATGACCATTTTCATGTACTGCATGGACGCGTCCTCACCGGTCACCAGCCCGAATTGGGTGCCGCTAAGCTTTCGGGCCCCTGCCCAGAAGTTCATGGCATTCCAATTGACAGTGGCGGTGGACCCAAGACCAACAAAGGGCGTAGCGGCTTGCAATTGGGCCGTCGACACATTATCGGGGCCGAAAAAGCCGTTCGGTCCTCCCTGAGCATCGTACATGTAGGTCCACTCAAAGTTGCCCGTCATGGCGAATTCCCATGCATGGGCGGGCACGCAAACCGCTGCGATCAGCAGCCCTGCCAACAAAGCCATCCTGAGTTTTTTCATCTGTTCCTCCCAATCCACATAGAATCATCAATACATTGCCCGAAGGCAGTTCAAACTTGTGTCAATACCTTCCGCCGCGTGCAAGCCCCCGCCCCCCTCAATCTCCTGGATCCGTTGGAAATCAAAGGGCGCTTCGGCCTCATTCCCGTGCGGCCTCTCACAGCCTTTTCGTCTTTTACAGACTTCTTTGGTTACATCCTTGTAACATCAGCCGGCAGGCAGTGTCAAGAAAAATCTGCGCCTCAAAACGCCGCCTAAACTGCGGAACTCACACACTGCCTTAGACCCGACACCGGCGCCATACCGGGCGCCGGGAACTTCATCCCTTTTCCTTATCTGATGCAAGGCCGTCTTTTGCGTTTCCACTAAGATGGATTTCTTCGTGAGAGGATACTAGAAAAAATTTTCGGAGGGAAGAACAAAAATGGAGCGAGTATCCGTTCTCGCTAGACGGCGGCCGAGCTGGGCTTGTGGGGCAGGCTTTCCAGCCTGCCTTTGCTGTGGATTGTCACAAGACTGCTGAAAAAGTATTCTTCCGGCCTTTTCACAAGTCCTGCCGTTACGGGATTGTTATGAATATAATTGAATTTGTCTAACCAGTCTCGCTCATTTCTTACTAAATGATCAAAATTCTCGTCCTGCCAAAAGGCGCCTTTTCTCTTGAGATTCTTGTTGATTTGTCTCGACGAGAAACCCTTGATCCCCTGAAGAATTTTGGCAAGGCTCCATTCATGAAAAGGTTTCAAGAGCAGATGAACATGGTCAGGCATGATCACATAGCAATGAAGCGCGTATCTTTGGGCATGTCCAAACCACAAGACCTCTTCGACAAGAGCAGCGAGCGCGTTATTCTCAAAAACCCGTCCGAGGGGCTTCCGGACACGGAAAGTGACAAAATAGCAGGAACCGGGCAGTTCCCAATGCGGTAGCCGTCTCTTGTACAAAGTGACGGCCTGAAGGTCTTCTCTGGTGAAAGGTCTCAGGTCGAACCAATGGACGGCAGGCTGGAAAGCCTGCCCCACATGCCTTGTTTCAAGCCATTTCCTAATCCTTTTTAATCGCTTCTCTTTAAGAATCATAGCAGAAGCCAAAACAGGCCCCTTCCCTCTAATCAGCTATTTCCACTCTGATTCCAGCTTCTTCCTCACCGTCGCTCCATCCGGGCCGGCTATGAACAAAATCTTCTCCCGCGATGCGACTCCGCGCACGATGCTGATCGACGAAGGCGCCACTCCCAATTTCTTGCCCAGGAATTTCATCAGTAGTTTGTTTGCCTTACCCTCGACAGGCGGAGAGGTCAGCTTTATAACCAGCTTGTCGCCAATGGGGTGTGTGAGCGCGTTCCTCGACGAGCCCGGAATTATCTTTACCTTGAGGATTACGCCGTCTTCTCGGTCTTCGATGTACATATCAGGAAGTTCCTTGAAGAATCGTGGAGGGGCTGAGAAGTGCCCCTTTTCTAAAGGGGGATACAGGGGGATTTTTGATCACAAATAATCACAAATCGTCTCAAGAATCCCATCAATACTTTCAAAAACCTCTCTGTCCGTGAACCTCAAGATTCTAAACCCGACACTCGTCAGATATGCATCTCTGACCCCTATCCCTCCGAAGCCCGTCTTCCGAATAATGTTGGCCCCCATCGATTTCAATAAGTAGTTTTGCTGCAGGACAGTAGGAATCTACTATGTAGGCGCCGATGTTTTTCTGTCTGTATAATTGACAGCCTTTCAGTTGCTTCCTTCGAATTCTTGCCCACACGCGCCGTTCCGCGTCGGTCATATTCTTCCGGAGTTCCCTGGCAAACGGCTTAAGTCCTTTGTTGTAGGGAAGACGCATAAAATCCCCCTGTATCCCCCTTTAGAAAAGGGGGACTGCAAATCCCTTGGACAAAACCCGTCCCACGCCTCACCCCTCGATGTCTTATTCTCAATCGTGGCGCACGGTCTGCATTCTATTGCAAACTCGCGGCTATTTGATGCAGTGTTTTGACGAGGAATGACTGTAGGAACAATATGACCAAAAGCACTATCAACGGTGAAAAATCAATACCCATGGGCGGGAAGGGAAGGCGTCGCCTCACCATATTGAAAACCGGCTCTGTCACACTATAAAGAAAGCGAACTATCGGGTTGTACGGGTCGGGGTTAACCCATGAAATAAGAGCAGCTATAATGACTATCCACATATAAATGTTGAGAACAACATACAGTACGTCGGCCACTGCTGAAATAAAATTTCCTATAATGAACATAAGCCTCCCCGCGGGTCCCGGTTACACAAAGAGAAATATAACATTCAGCGACAAAGCAAGCAAATCCTCGATAAGCGCCATCATAGCAAAAAAGTCTGCGCACGCGCATCCCAAAATTTTAAAGACTGTCATTGCGAGGAGTGCAACGACGAAGCAAACTCCATAGATCGGGGAAGCCGACAGGCGGGATCGAGGAAGGGACATGCGAATTTCGCGCAGGAGATTGCTTCGCTTCGCTCGCAATGACAACCCGTGCCATGTCGCAATGACAAGTGACCCCGGAACAATAGGGGTTGACTGAAAAAACAGGAAGATGTAATGGTCACATGATCAACACCCTGAATTCTGCGCGCGGAAATTCGCGCAACCGGATCGAAAGGAGAGACTATGGCAAAGACAGTAGCTGTTGACGAAGAAAAATGCACCGGCTGCGGCACATGCGCGGCCATAGCCGAAGACTGTTTCGAGCTGAACGAGGAAACGGAAAAGGCCCATGTGATAAGCCAAACCGCTTGCTCTGAGGACCAAATCCAGGAGGCTATCGATACGTGCCCGGAGGAGGCCATAAGCTGGCAGTAACCTGGTTCCGAAACGATGTAAACACCGTACGTAGTAGGGGCGCTTCGAGAAGCGCCTCTACTTTTTGAAGCGCCTTTATTTTCCGGCGGAGCTGCAACCAATGTTCAGTGGGGAAAATTTGATACCGCGTATCAGGGAGCTTTATCGCAAAATTGATTCCGCCTATACCGCGGCCGCACAAAAGACAGGTCTTACCTGTGAAGGCTGTGATGGCGTCATTTGCTGCTCTGTGGACCTCATCTTGCACACTTTCGTAGAGATTTCTTATTTAAGGCGCGGTTTCAAAATGCTGGAACCTTCTCTGCAATCCGAGATTCTGACGAAATCCAGGTGGATTGTTGACGCCAAGCGCGAAGCGCCTTACGGCGATCGTTACAGGAACGCTGTCTGCGCTCTGAATTTCGCCGGCGCGTGCATACTGTATGAATACCGGCCCATGATCTGCCGATTAGCCGGGATCCCACATGTTTTTACTCGACCGGACGGTTCTGAAGCGCAAAGCGGGGGATGCAAGAAGTTCGAGGAAACCGTTCGTGGACAACATCCTGAAGCGAAAATTGATAGATCGGCGTTTTATCGAGAGATGGCCGGCATGGAGATAGAAGCGGTTCGGGCTCACGGCAGACGCACAGAAAAATTGACTGTATCGGAAGCGCTAGTAATTGAAAGATTTTCCGGGGAACCCTTTTTTCTGTAAAAAAGGGTTTCCCGGACCCTTCCCAAAAAACTCTAACATTATATTATCATTAATCGGCTACGATTTGATCGTGGCTCGAAAACGATCATGTGGGCAGCTGGCTTTCCAGCCTGCCATTAGATTACCTGAATTCTGCGGTCTGATGATCATTAACCTTATCAAGGCAGGCTGGAAAGCCTGCCCCACAACAAGACCTCCCCATTAATGAAGATAAACCAAAAATAGTCATTGTCGCTGGTCCGACAGCCTCAGGTAAGACCGAAATAGGTCTAAGACTAGCTGAAAGGTCCCGCGGGGAAATCGTGTCCGCGGATTCCGTCCAGATCTATCGGCGCATGGACATAGGATCGGCAAAGCCCACGGCCGCAGAGAAAGCCCGCGCAGTTCATCACATGATCGACATACGCGATCCGGATGAAGATTTTTCGGCAGGGGATTACGTCAGAGAGGCTCGCGAATGTATAGAGGAAATCATAGGCCGCGGGGATCTCCCAATTATAGTTGGTGGAACAGGGCTGTACATAAGATGTTTGATAGGGGGCATGGTCGACTCATCCAAATCAGATAGACAGTTGCGACAGGCGTTGTTGGAGGAAGCCGAAATAGAAGGAAGTGAAGCTTTGTTCGAAAGACTCGTCGAAGTCGATCCGGAAACAGCGCGTAACATTCCTGTCGGCAATGTTTATAGAATCGTACGGGCGCTGGAAGTATTCGAGTCAACCGGTCGGAAAATGTCTGACCTGCAACAAGAACATGCATTTCAGGACCGGCCTTACAACTATATTTTTTTTGGCCTCGCGCCTGCCAGATCACGTTTGTACGAACAGATTGATCAGCGAGTGGACAATATGATAAAGAGTGGCTTGGTGGAAGAAGTGGCGCGGCTTCATACACTTGGCTATTCAGCCGATCTCAAGTCGATGAGGTCTCTCGGATATCGTCATATGGGAATGGCGCTTGCAGGGGCAATGCACGTTGACGAGGCAATGAGGCTGATGAAGAGAGATACCCGGCGCTATGCAAAAAGACAGTTGACTTGGTTCCGTTCCGAACCCGATATTGTATGGTGTGATCCTGATGAAATAAAAAGGATCCAATTTATGATTGATGATTTTCTCGGAAATTGATGTTAAATTCGAGATTTTTTCCTCCTGAATCCAGATCGCATTGCCTCGGCGCTGTGTTCAAGAGGATTAACGCACGGGGGCGCTGAAATGCAGAAAACACATTTTAATATTCAGGATCAGTTTCTTAACCAATGCCGAAAAGCGAGAATTGAAGTTGAGGTTCTGCTTTTTTCGGGTGATTCATTCAAAGGTTATGTGCGTAGTTTTGACAACTTTTGCATCATAGTGGAGCAGGAGACAGACGTTATAAGTCTGGTCTACAAACACGCCATAAGTATGCTCCGCCCGGCCGAGCCCGGGACCAAAGTGCCTGGGATAGCCTAGCATTCGGCGCGGGAGAACGTTCGGTTGATGGAATAGTTCAGATCGACCGGAAGAATTCACCGCAGAGACCGCGGAGAAAGCCGAGAATGTCATTGCGGGGAGTGAAATTCCACGCATACCGTGGAAAGCAATCTCCATAGCTTCGGGTGCGGGGATTGCTTGCGCGCTCGCAATGACAATTGCCGCAGTGTCTCCCCGGTGAAGTCGCTCCCGCTGTTTCCAACTCTATTCCCACCGGGCAGTGATCGGAACCCATTACGTCGGATAGTATAAACGCGTCCTTGACTGATTTGATCATTTCCTGCGTGACAAAGACATAGTCAATTCTCCAACCAACGTTTCGCTCTCTTGCCCTCGTCTTTAAATCCCACCAACTATATTTAATCTTGTCAGGGTAAAAATGACGAAAGGTATCCACGTAGCCGCAGGAGATCGCCTGATCGATCCATTTCCGCTCTATAGGCAGGAACCCGGATCGTTTTTCATTTTCTTTGGGGCGCGCTATATCAATTTCTTGATGCGCCGTGTTGACATCGCCCAGGAAAATCAAGTTGTTAAATTTCTTGCGCAATTGTTCGATGTATTCCAGGAAAAAGTCATAGAACTCCAATTTAAATTTGAGTCGTTCCGGGCTCGCCTTTCCATTCGGAAAATAGACGTTGAAAAGGATAAAATCTTTGAAATCAAGGCGAACGAGGCGCCCTTTTTCGTCGAATTTTGCTTTGCCTAGATTTAAGTCCACTTGTGAGGGCTTCATCTTCGTATATACGGCCACTCCGCTGCGGCCTTTTTGCTGCGAGGCGCTCCAGTACCGAATGATATCCTTTCGGTTCGATTAGGTCCTTGGGAAGTTGGTCAACAGCCGTTTTTGTTTCCTGCAAGCACAAAATATCCGGAGACGTCGAAGTCAACCAGTCGATCAGCCCTTTTTTATACGCCGCCCTGACCCCGTTCACATTCCAACTGATAATCTTTATGATTTTTGGCATCGTGCGCAGCCTCCGAGAAGCGGTCCCCTTTGAGGACAAACAAAAAACCCGGCCTTCAAGCCGGGCAGCAAGAATCATGAGTTGGTGCCGAAGGCCGGACTCGAACCGGCACGAGCTTTCGCCCGCCACCCCCTCAAGATGGTGTGTCTACCAATTCCACCACTTCGGCCCATGATTACATTTACATATTCCGGCAGACGTGGTCAAGCCCAAAAGCCTCCAGGGACGCAATTACTCAGTGACGCGGGCCAGGGTTTGCCATTGCGAGGAGTGAATGGCGCCACGCGTCCCAAATCCCCCCAACCCCCCTTGTAAAGGGGGCTTAAAATCCCCCTTTTTTAAAGGGGGATACAGGGGGATTTTAGATGACCGGCAATCCCGCGGAATGCGGGACGGTCCCCACAGGCAATCCCAAAGCGGGAGATTGATTCGCTCAGCTCGCAATGACAATTTTTAGCCGTTCGTATGTGAAGGCCTACCCTTGCACGTGGAGTTACCGATCAGGAAGAGCGATGGATATTTGGGTTATGTTAATATAAAATCCTATTATTTTAGCATATAACTCAAATAATATAAAGATAAAAATAGCTTGACAACTGAACTACGCGGATATAAGTTATTTTTAGAAGGCAAGATATTCTCATCGGAAGACCGGTCCGGCCGGCCTCATGCGCGTAGAGAGCGCAGCATGACTTACGCCGTGACTTGAAATCGTTGTCCGGAACTTCCGGTCAACCAAGATCTGAGCAGGTGATGAAAGAACAGGTAAGCCGTGCACGTCCCGGTAATGTTGACGGAAATGATTCAGTTTTTAAGGCCTCACTCAAGTGGAGTCTATTTGGACGGCACACTCGGGGACGGCGGGTACACGGAGCAGATACTCAGGGCATCCGGACCTGACGGAATGGTGATTGGATTGGATCTGGACTTCCAAGCAATAGCCCGAACCCGGCATCGTCTTGCAGAATATAGCGCCAGGTTTCGAGCAGCGCACGCGGGATTTCACGAGGCAAAGAAGATCATGGAAGATCTGGATATTGAAGCTGTTGACGGAGCTGTGCTGGACCTAGGCCTTTCCTCGGAACAATTGGAAGACCCGAAGCGTGGTTTTAGCTTTAGATCTGCCGGCCCTCTTGATATGAGATTCGACCTCGCCTCGGGCCAGCCATTGGTTGATTATTTATCAACTATTTCCACACAAGAACTTGAAAAAATACTTTCAACATACGGTGATGAGAGATATTACAGGAAATTAGCTCGGGGAATTCTAGAGGCCCGTGACCGAGGTAAACTGGAAACCACCGAGGATCTTGCCGGGGTGGTCGTCAGAATCATCGGCGGTCGCAGAGGAAAGATTCATCCGGCGACACGCACGTTCCAGGCTCTGAGGATTGCAGTGAATAAAGAATTGGACAATTTGGCGACAGCTTTGAAGGAAATACCGTTGCTCCTTAAACCAGGAGGGAGATTTTGCGTGGTCTCCTATCATTCTTTGGAAGATAGGGCAGTCAAGCTCTCCTTCAGAGAAAGGAAAAAGCAGTCTGACAGGTGGTTGGTCGTGACTTCAAGGCCGATTCGCCCTACCGCTGAGGAAATCAGACTGAATCCTCGCGCGAGGTCGGCTCGCATGAGGGTTCTTGAGGCGGTATAGTAATTCAGGACTGAATCGATTTGGCGCAGGATCGGAGCGTAAGATGAGAAACCTGGGAGCAAAGCCAACTAGAACCGACAATTTTACGCGCCGATTTTTTCAGCTGGCGAGCTATACGGGAACTGTTCAAGGCGCGGGCTTGTTCATGGCCGCGCTGATTTTTATAGCCGTGATGGTGGTGGGTCTTTTTTATGTCCGGACAAGAATGGCGCTGGTTGAGATCGGTTATGAGGTGTCGAGCCTCGAAAAGAAGAACCGTGACTTGAAGAAGCGCACAACCGAATTGACGCTTAACGTAGCTTTCCTGGAATCACCGGGTGATTTGGAAAAGAAGGCGTCCAAAGTCGGCTTGGTATTTCCGTCGGTGGGGAAAGTGGTTCATGTACCGTGATTCCGCAAACATAAATTGGGTCGCCGTGCGAATTGCGCTGGTGGCGGCGCTATTCGCGTTGGGGACTGTATCGCTCATGGTTAGGGCCTACAGACTGAGCGTGATGGAAGCGGATAGCCTGAAAAAACGAGCGGCCAAGCAGCGGAACCTCGTGCTGCAACTGGAGGCGCGCCGAGGCATGATTCTGGATAGATCCGGGGACCAGATGGCGGCCAGCCTTGAGGTTAATTCGGTGTACGCCAGACCTCGGCAGATCAAGGACAAGAAGCAGACGGCCAAGGTCCTATCCGATATTCTTGAGCTCGATGAATCCATTGTCTTGGGCAAATTGCGTGAGGAGAAGGCGTTCGTGTGGTTACAGCGGCGCGTGTCGCCTCTAGTGACCGAGAAGTTAGCTCAATATGATCTTCCGGGCATATCAACTGTAAAGGAATATCAGCGGTTTTATCCTCTTAAGACGCTGGCGGCGCACACGGTAGGATTTGCCGGAATCGACTCAACGGGACTGGAAGGCCTTGAATTGTATTACGACAAGGACTTGAAAGCAGATCCGATTCCGGTGACAGCCCAGAGAGACGCTTTGGGAAGGCCGATTATGTTTGCCTCCACAGCTCATGATTCCAAACGACGGGACCTACATTTGACCCTGGATCGAAACGTCCAGTACATAGCGGAGCGAGAGCTGGAAGACGGAGTTCACAGTGAGCGGGCAAAAGGTGGAGTAGCCGTCGTTATGGACGCGGATTCCGGGGAACTTTTGGCGCTGGCGGTTAGTCCGGTGTATAATCTTAATGCCTTTCAAAAAGTCCCCGCGGACATCCGGAGGAACAAGGCGGTAGCGGATGTCTTCGAACCCGGATCGACTTTCAAAGTCTTTCTGGCCGCCGCCGCTCTGGAACTTGGGGTTGACTTTAACGAAAAATTCAACTGCCACAATGGGCTATACCGTTATAACGGAGCGGAAATTCATGATCTGGTTCCACATAAGATTCTCTCTTTTGAGGAAATTATAATTCATTCCAGCAACATCGGCGCGGTAAAAATTTCGGAAAAACTCCAAAAGACGGACTTTTACAAAACTATCCAGTCATTCGGATTTGGCGCCTTGACAGGAGTTGATTTGCCAGGTGAGCGGTCGGGTTATGTTCCGCCTCCGGGCCGGTGGTCAGTTCTGACCAAGGGCAACATAGCTTTCGGCCAGGGTCTCGCGATAAATTCCATCCAGTTGGCAGCGGGTTTTGCAGCCGCGGTCAACGGCGGTTTCCTTTACAAACCTCATTTGATGCGGCGAATCGTCAATGCTTTGGGTGAAAGTGTTAGGGAGAATCCGCCGTTCCGGGTTCGCTCCGTGATCAAGCCATCCACGTCAGAAAGCATCGTAAATATACTCCGGCGAGTAGTGAGCGAAGGAACGGGCAAGGCCGCGGCCATAAAAGGTCATGATGTAGTCGGCAAAACGGGAACTTCCCAGAAAGTGGATCCAGCGGGTGGATACTCGCAGGATAAGTCCGTGGCTTCATTCATTGGAGCCGTGCTGGATGTCAAACCGAGATTGGTCATATTTGTCATGATTGATGAGCCGGAAAACAAGAACAGAACCGGCGGCAAAGTCGCCGCGCCTGTTTTCCGAAAGATCGGTGAGGGGGTCCTGGCTTTATGTGGAGGTAAGCCCAAGGAGTCCGACATCATTATGGCGTCATTGCCTGTCCGGTACGGGACGTCGGGGCAGACTCCCCATAGAAGCGTTCTGGTGCGCAAGGGATCTCGGCCCGGTTCCTGGATAGTCCCTGATATGAAGGGCTTCGAGATGCGTGAGGTCCTGGACGTTTGCGGAAGAATGAAGTGCGAGCTGTCATTCAAAGGAACAGGTCTTGTAACAGGGCAGGAGCCCGGACCCGGAACAGTTTTGAATGAAGGCGCGGCTGTCACGGTTTCGCTCGAAGGTCAATCTCTATGACGGTTACGATCAAGGACATTCTTTCAGTGTTGGATAATGCTAAAGCTTGCGGGGATCTGTCTGTGAGTTTAACCGGCGTGTCACACGATAGCCGTAGAATAAAGCCGGGATACCTTTTCGTGGCAATTCCGGGCGCCAAAGCTGACGGTCACGAATTCGTGCGTTCGGCTCTCAGCGCCGGAGCTGCAGCGGTTCTGGCCCAGATCGAACCCGGAACAGGAATTTTGCGACATCCCCTGGATAACCGTTTCGGACACTCGAAAAGTCCTGGGGCCGATATCTTCGATCATTTACCATCGGCCCACGGAATGGGTGGTTCTGGTTGGAATAACCGGAACTAATGGAAAAACCACTTTAACGTATCTCCTTGAAGCCATCATCAAAGACGCCGCCGGCATTCCCGGAATTATCGGGACAATCTCTTACCGTTGGGGAGGGCGGGAACAATCCGCGGCTCATACCACTCCGGAAGCTTCCGATCTTCAGTTTATGTTCAGAGAAATGGCGGATCATGGAGTGACTCACGCTGTAATGGAAGTCTCTTCACACGGCCTTGATCTGGGAAGACTGGACGGTTGTCAATTCGACCTGGGGGTTTTTACGAATCTGACCCAGGACCATCTTGACTATCACGGGAACCTGGAACAGTATTACTTGGCCAAACGTATCCTCTTCGAGCGACTACTTCCGGCGTCATCGAAGGCCAATCCCGCCGCGATTATCAATATCGATGATCCATATGGGAAAAGACTTGTCTCGGAGATACGGGACATCCCGGTGGTTCGGTTCGGAACGGACGTGGAATGCGACGTCCGCCCGTTGGATGTCAAATTCACGACTGAGGGCATAGCCGGCGCAATTCAGACTTCACAGGGTCCGTTGCAAATCCGTTCTCCGCTGACCGGGTCTTTTAATCTGTCGAATATCTTGGCCGCGGTTGCTGTGGCGGAACGGCTCGGGATTCCGGAAATATCCATTCGCAGAGGTATCGAGTCGGTCGCCAATATTCCCGGAAGGCTGGAGAGGGTCCCTTCCAAGAAAGGGACGATATTCGTGGACTATGCGCACACACCGGGCGCTTTAAAGAATGTTCTGGACGCGCTCAAAATTATTCGTTCGGGCCGCATTATTACCGTTATGGGTTGCGGAGGCGACCGTGACAAGCAGAAGCGTCCGATCATGGGCATGGAAGCGGCTGCAGGCAGTGATTTTGTGATAGTAACCTCGGATAATCCTCGATCCGAGGAGCCATTGGAGATTATCCATCAGATCGAACAAGGAGTTCGCGATTTCGGATTTTCACCTTATCCCGCAATCACTTTCCTCTGGCAGGCTGAAGGAACGGCGCTATCGGATAATTCCCGACCGGCGTGAAGCAATTGCCTGGGCGCTCCGATGGATCGAAAACGGGGACATTTTGCTGGTGGCAGGAAAAGGACATGAAACTTATCAGGAAATAAATGGCGTTCGTCATCCCTTTGATGACAGGGAAGTAATCCGTGAAGAGTTGAAGAAGAAAGATAAGGACAGATGTAGACCCGAGAAGAGACGTTAGATGAGAGCCGAAGGCGGACAATATTTGGTTGGAGAAATAGTTCGAGCGTGCAGGGGCGTTCTGCTCCACGGCAGCCCGGAAACCGCCTTCGAGGGTATCAGCACCGATTCCCGAAATATCAGGAAGAACGATCTCTTCATACCGATAAAAGGAACAAATTTCGATGGACACGATTTTATAGTTCCGGCCCTGGAAGCCGGCGCCCTTGGCAGCCTGATTAACCGTGACACAAACAGGGAAATCTTCACAGTTCTCTCCAATCAGGTCCTGATCCAGGTTCAGGATACCCTCCAAGCTCTATCCGACCTTGCATCAACCCACCGTAGATTATATCCAGTCACCCTGGTCGCGGTTACAGGCTCCTCGGGCAAAACCACAGTCAAGGAGATGATTGCAGCCATCCTCGGGAGAACGCATCATCTCTTGGTTTCACAAGGAAATTTCAACAACATGATCGGACTTCCCATGACCGTTCTGAATCTAGGCCCCAAACATACCGCCGCGGTGGTCGAGGCCGGGATCAACAGAACCGGTGAAATGGAGAGCCTGGCTCATGCGGCGCGTCCCAATATATCGGTTATAACCACGGTGGGACCGGTACATCTCGAAGGCCTTGGGTCCGTGGAGAATGTGGCCGCTGAAAAGTTCAAATTAGCGCAAGCGTTGTCTTCGGACGGAACAGCCGTCCTGCCATACGGAAATCCGTATCTTGAGCCTTTGGTAAAGGATTGCTCGTGCCGCATTGTCACATTCGGAGTTGAACACGGGGACTTCAGGGCCTCCCAAATAGATGGCCGGAGTGAAAATCGATTTCGGATAATCTCTCCGGTCGGCGAGCAAGAAATAAGATTGCCGCTGCCGGGGCGTCACAATATATCCAACGCCTTGGCGGCCGCGGCGGCGGCCACGGCCGCAGGGGCGACATTAAGTGATGTGGCGTGGGCTCTGAGCGCGTTCACTCCTCTCAATTGGAGAATGGAGATGCTGAATTTAGGCAAGGACCGAACTCTGATTCGAGACTGTTACAATGCCAATCCACAGTCGATGAAAGCCGCTCTGGAAGTCCTTGCGGGACAACAGAACGGCCCTACCCTGGCTGTAATAGGCAATATGGCCGAATTGGGCGCCGATGCTGAAGCGTTGCACGAAGATCTCGGAAGACAGGTCGCCAAGATGGGCATAAGCAGATTTGTTTTCGTAGGCGCCTTTGGAGGCTTTTTCGAGAGAGGGTTCGTTTCCGCGGGTGGCGAGGCGCAAAAGATGACCGTCGTTCCCGACAAGGAAGCCGCATGGAACGCGATTCGACCTGAATTAAAGGCGTTCAGCACGATTTTGATTAAGGGTTCCCGTATGATGAAAATGGAAACGCTGGCGGACCGGATTTTGGAGGAAGATTAACAGATGTTGTACCATCTTTTCTCTCCCATGGGGTCCAGCTTAATACTGTTCAACGTGTTCCGGTATATTTCATTCAGGACCATTATGGCCACTTTGACGGCTTTGATAATCAGTTACCTGCTCGGACGGCCGCTGGTCGATTATCTTCGTGCATTCCAGATTGGCCAAACCATAAGGGATGACGGCCCCCAAAGCCATCTGGAAAAGAGCGGCACCCCCACTATGGGTGGGCTACTGATTCTTTTTGCCATGACAGTTTCATGTCTGCTGTGGGCCAGGCTGGATAATGTCTACTTTTGGTTGGCTATGGGTGTGACTCTCAGTTATGGAGCAATAGGGTTCCTCGACGATTATCTCAAGATCACACGCCGAAGCCACCGCGGATTAGCCGGGAAAAAGAAGCTGGGTCTTCAATTGATTATCGGAGCTTTAGTCGGCCTTTTTCTGTGGTTGGATCCGGGATTCATGACAACTTTGGCGGTGCCTTTTTTCAAAAACGTGAACCCGGACTTAGGCATTTGGTACATTGCATTCGTAGCTCTGGTCATTGCCGGCGCCTCCAACGCGGTAAACCTTACTGACGGTCTCGATGGCCTTGCGATTGGGCCGGTAATGATTTGCAGCGCGACTTATCTGCTGTTTGCTTATCTGGCAGGGCATCTTAAGCTTGCGCATTATCTTCAGGTCACCTATGTGCCTATGGCGGGAGAACTGGCAGTGATTTGCGGGGCCATGCTCGGCGCCGGAATGGGTTTCCTTTGGTACAACACCTACCCGGCGGAAGTGTTTATGGGAGACGTGGGGTCCTTGTCCCTTGGCGGTCTGTTGGGAGTAATCGCCGTTATCACCAAACACGAAATCGTGTTGGCGATTGCCGGCGGCGTTTTTGTCATAGAAGCGGTTTCGGTAATTCTACAGGTCGCATCTTTCAAGGCAACGGGCAAGCGAATTTTCAACATGGCCCCTATTCATCATCATTTTGAGCTGAAAGGATGGCCCGAGCCCAAAGTAATCGTGCGATTTTGGATTATATCCGTCGTATTCGCTCTTATAGCGGTCAGCACTCTAAAGCTGAGGTGAGACAGCAGAATGTTGTGAGCGCAAGTCGGTCGTCATGATCGTGACCGTATCCGGTATTAAGAAAGTGGCTTAAACAAAATAGACTGAATCATTATGACATACCCCGAAACAACAACGACGATTAAGAAAAGCCGAGGATTGGATCCATTCCTTTTGACCGGGATCGCCCTGATTCTCGCGTTCGGGATTGTGATGGCTACTTCCGCTAGCTACATCATAGCTGCCGGAAAATTCGGCGACGGGTTTTACTATGCCAAGAAGCAGGGCATGGCTATGGTCATGGGCTTGAGTGTCATGTACGTGTTCTCCTTGGTCAATCCCGGATTCTGGAAGCTCGCGGTTTATCCGTTGCTGGGCATTGGTATTTTGCTCCTCGGCCTGGTCTTTGTGCCCGGAATCGGCGTGGAGATGGGAGGGGCCTATCGTTGGTTGCGTTTGCCGTTCGGATTTTATTTCCAGCCTTCGGAATTCATAAAATTTGCTTTAATCAATTTTTTTGCCTGGTCTCTTGCTAAAAAAGGGGACAGCATCAGGGATTTTGCCGTTGGATTTTTGCCTCACATTTTGGTCATGGGATTGGTAGTTCTTCTGATCTTGATACAGCCGGATTTTGGCTCTGCGGTTATCATCACCATTGTTGGTTTTTTGATGCTGTTCGTGGCAGGAGTCCGGCTACAGCATCTTCTAGGTTGCTTTATTCTGTGCCTGCCGTTCTTGTACCAATTCGCTATCAGCTCCCAGTATCGTCTCTCGAGACTCAAGATCTTTCTTGATCCCTGGACTGATCCTTTGAATTCCGGTTTCCAGATAATTCAAAGCCTGGTGGCATTCGGTTGTGGTGGGTTATGGGGAGTAGGCATAGGCAAAGGCATACAAAAGCTCTATTACCTCCCTCAACCACACACGGATTTCATTTTTGCCGTAGTCGGGGAAGAATTGGGGCTCGTGGGGGTAATTTCATTCATCTTGATTTTTTATCTTCTTATATGCCGGGGCTTGGTCGTGGCGATCAGGAGTCACGACGAATTCCGGAGATATTTGGCTTTTGGAATAACCTCTCTTATCGGCCTTCAAGCTATGGTCAATATGGCGATGACAATGGGAATGCTGCCCACCAAGGGGCTTCCTTTGCCTCTGGTTTCATCGGGTGGCACCTCTCTGATCATGAATTTGGCTGGCCTGGGAGTATTGATGGCGATCATCAGGTCAGTCCAGGCCGATCACGGGGAGGATAACCCATGAGACTTATTGTTGCAGGTGGAGGGACCGGAGGGCACCTTTTTCCGGCTCTTGCCATAGCTCGAGCGGTCAAGGCCGAAGATCCGAACAGCTCAATTCTTTTCGTTGGGACGCGTCATGGGATTGAGGCTCGAATTATCCCTGAAACAGAGTTCCCGATTCATTTCATTACCGCCCGAGGCATCAGAAGGACCGGCGCGGTCTCGACTCTGCGCGCGATTGTTGAAATTCCCTTTGGGGTGATGCAGTCGATCCGGGTGATACGAGAATTCCGGCCGACTATTGTATTAGGAGTGGGGGGTTATGCGTCCGGTCCTACGCTCGCAGCGGCCGTTTTGGCCCGTATACCCACTGCGATCCAGGAACAGAATTCAATCATGGGGACTACCAATAAATTGCTTATGAGGTTCGCGGATCGCGTGTTCATTTCATGGGAAAAGACCGATCCTGCTCCCCCCACAAAGAAAACTATTCTGGCAGGCAACCCCATTAGAGGAGACCTTCTCGATCCGCCTTTACGACCAAAACATGGGGATCGTCTCAACATTCTAATCTTCGGCGGCTCTCGTGGCGCGAGGAGCATCAATCTGGCCGTTACTCAGAATCTTGATTTGCTGCTTCCCGTCGCCGGCAAGATAAGCCTGCTCCATCAGACCGGATACGGCGCGGCCGAAGAAGTGAAAGAATCTTACCATAAAGCGGGCATTGAAGCGGATGTTCGGGAATTCATCAACGACATGGCGCAAGCGTACTCCTGGGCCGACTTGGTCGTATGCCGAAGCGGGGCCAGTTCGGTCGCGGAACTGACCGCGTTGGGAAAGCCTGCAATTTTAGTCCCTTATCCTTACGCTATAGGAGATCATCAGACTCGTAACGCCGTTCTGCTGGAAACAGCCGGAGCGGCTCGCGTCCTACGTGATCAGGATCTGAAAAATGGAAAACTCACAAAAGAGATCCGCTCCATTATCGAAAAACCGGACCTCCTGGACGAGATGGCGGAGAGCTCTCGTAAACTGGGACGCCCCGAAGCGGCTCGTATAATAGCCAGAGCTTTGATTGATCTAAAGAGGACCGGGAATTGATAGGAACCTTGTTCAAGAGGGTAAAGGATGTCCACTTCGTAGGAATCGGAGGAGTGGGCATGAGCGGAATCGCCGAGATTCTGCTCGCACTGGGCTTTGGTGTGAGTGGTTCGGATCTGAAAGACTCAGCCGTTACCCGAAGGCTTCAAGAACTCGGGGCTCGTGTGTGGATAGGACACAGTAGAGACCATCTGGACATAACGGACGTTGTTGTATTCTCCTCAGCGGTAACCGATGACAATCCGGAAATCATTTCCGCCAAAGAGCGTGGAATTCCGGTAATCCAAAGAGCTGAAATGTTGGCCGAATTGATGCGAATGCAAACGTCGATTGCAGTCGCGGGGATGCACGGGAAAACGACTACAACCTCCATGATAGCCTCGGTCTTGTCCTCCGCCGGGCTCGATCCTACGGTCGTCATTGGTGGAAGGGTCAACATTTTAGGCGGAGGAGCGAGACTGGGCCAAGGGGACCTCTTGGTTGCGGAAGCTGACGAATCGGATCGGACTTTCCTCAAATTGTTTCCGACAATTGCTGTAATCACCAATATCGAAATGGAACACGTAGATTGTTATTCGAATATAGCGGAAATTCAGGATGCGTTTCTGACGTTCGTGGACCGGATTCCTTTCTACGGGTATGCGGTTGTTTGCCTGGATGATCCAGAGATCCAGAGCATCCTGCCCCGGATCAGAAAACGAGTTATAACGTACGGCCTTTCCTCCCAGGCTATTTTTCGAGCATGGAAGCCAAGTTTCGAGGGCGGCTTTTCCGAGTTCACCGTCTGCAAAAACGATCAAGCGCTTGGGCAGATCCGCCTACCTATGCCCGGATTACACAACGTGGTGGATTCTTTGGCCGCGGTCGCAGTGGCTGACCTATTCGACATCCCCTTTGAGGAAACCGGAACGGCGCTCGATTCTTTTCCAGGGGTACAGAGGCGCTTCACACAGCGCGGCAAGGTCGCTGGTGTTACAGTGATTGACGACTATGGCCACCACCCGACTGAAATTCGCGCGGTGCTTCAGGCAGCCAGACAGATCTCTTCGGGAAGGATAGCGGTGGTATTTCAGCCTCATAGATACACAAGAACCAAGGGACTTTTTGATGAATTCCTTACCTGCTTCCATGACGCGGATTTGCTCTACATCACCGATATTTACCCCGCGAGTGAACAACCCATCGAGGGAGTTACCGGAGAGGCTCTTTGCCGGGGAATTCACAGTCGAGGTCATAAAACAGTTAGATTTCTTGGGCGCCGAGAGTCGATCGCCACGGAAGTCGCTCGTGATCTCAAGCCAGGTGATATGCTGATCACACTCGGCGCGGGGGATGTTACAAATCTCGGCCCTGAAATCCTCGAAGAACTCCGAAAATTGGAGGGGAAAGAAAAGTGATTCTGACTCCTCTGCAAATAAAGGAAATAGACAAACTCGTTCCGGGCCGCGTGCTCAGAGAAGTCCCACTGAGTCGATTCACCTCATTCAAGATCGGAGGCCCCGCGGACGTTATGGTTGAACCGGCGGGACTGTACGACCTCTCTCGCCTCCTAATGTATCTGAATGACGAGAAAATTCCTCGAATTATCCTGGGAGCGGGAACCAACGTGCTTTTCCATGACGCCGGATTTCGGGGCGTGGTGGTGAGGACAAAATCTTTGAACCGAATGGATTTCCAATCGGACACCGTGGGCGTAGCTACGGTTATTGTAGCCGCTGGGGTCCCGCTCCCTCGGCTCGTCAACCGGGCCGCTGAATTCGGATGGACAGGACTGGAAGATCTTTGGGGCATCCCAGGCGCCTTTGGCGGGGCTGTGGTTACCAATGCAGGGGCGGGCCAGGTTTCGATGTCGGATCAGCTTGTCACGATAAAACTCTTGAGTGACCGGGGCGAGCAGATCACCCTTAACAAACTAGATTTTCACTCCGGATATCGTTCGATGGAAATTCCTCCCCAATCTGTGGTAGTGGAAGGCGTCCTGCAGCTCATGCGAGGCCGGTCTCAGGACATCGAAGCTCGAATGGCTGCGGCCCGCGAGAGGAGACAGAATAGACAACCATCCGGAGTGGCGAGCGCCGGATGCGTGTTCAAAAATCCGAGTCCGGAACAACCCGCGGGACTAATCATCGACCGGCTCGGATTCAAGGGAATGTCTGTGGGGGACGCGCAGGTCTCCGATGTTCATGCGAACTTTATTGTCAATCGTGGGAAGGCTCGAGCGGCGGATGTGCTGGAATTGGTGGAAACGATCAAAGAGCGGGTCAAGGAAAAAGAAGGTCTTGAGCTGGACCTGGAAATCCGGGTTATAGGGGAACAAACGCCCAATGATTAGTATCTGGCATCCCCGAATATTCAATAATGCCGGTGGAATTAAAGACGGAACGCCCGTGGGCCGACTTCGTCTGCCGAACCCGGCGATTTTGAGGTCTTTGCTTATAGTGGGGTTGACTGTTGACGCGGCGCTGGGATTGATTTTTGTCTATTTGTTTTTTCTGCACATGCCTTACTTCAACCTGCAGCAAATTGATATCACAGGAAACCGCCGACTGTCGCGAGACGAGGTTCTCGAAGCTTCCCAAATCGAATTGGGAGCCAATCTCCTCACGATTGATCTGAATGCCGTCGTGGCCGGACTGAAGAGACATGCCTGGATTCGATCCGCAAGCGTGCATAGAAGGTTCCCCGGCCAGTTCATAATCGAAATTGAAGAACGGACACCTAGGGCAATATTGGCTGCTGAAAGACTTTATTACGTCGACGATCAGGCGGAGTTCTTTGCAAGACTGCGCGCCGGCGACTCTGTAAACTATCCCCTGTTCACAGGGATAACCAGCCAGGAGTTGAAATCCAATGCATCGGAAGTAAGAGAGCTGCTTAGGTTGGGGCTTGGTCTGCTGGAAATTTCGGAACGCACGGCGTCCGACGCAGAGGCGTTCACGATATCGGAAATCCGGCTGAATCTCGAAGACGGACTCAGTCTCAAGACCGATTCAGGCCGACTCATTATTGTCGGAAAGAGCGGCTTTGAACATAAGATGCGCCGGTACGTTCGACTGAAAAAATTCTTGAGCGGCAGAGGCGAATGGCAAAACGCCTGGATCATTAATCTCGATTTCGAGGACCGTGCTCTTGTTCGGTCGGACAAGCCACGCCTCCGGGGGTAAGGAACATGTCACAAAACGAAGATACCATCGTCGGCCTTGATGTGGGGACGACTAAGATATGCGCTATCATAGGCGAGATAAACCCGGAAGGCACGGTGGACATCATAGGTTTGGGAAGCGCTCCTTCGCGTGGGCTCCGCCGTGGAATAGTCGTGAACATCGACCACACGGTTTCCGGAATCAAGAAGGCCGTCGAAGAAGCCGAACTGATGGCCGGCGCACGAGTCGATAGCGTATTGGCGGGCATTTCCGGCGGGCATATAAAAGGCATCAATTCTCATGGTGTTATAGCTATAAAGAACCGTGAGGTTACCTCCGTCGATATTGCGAGAGTCGTAGATGCGGCCCGCGCCATCGCGATACCCATGGATCGCGAAGTGATCCACATTCAGCCCCAGGAATTTATTGTGGATGATCAAGAGGGAATCAAGGAGCCCGTCGGTATGGCGGGAGTGCGACTCGAAGCCAAGGTGCATATCATTACCGGCGCGGTTTCCGCCGGGCAAAATATTACGCGCTGCGCGCATAGAAGCGGTTTGAGAATTAGTGAGCTAGTGCTTCAGCAAATGGCGTCGGCTGAAGCGGTGCTGCTCCCGGACGAAAAAGAGCTGGGAGTGGCCTTGGTGGATATCGGAGGAGGAACCACCGATATTGCGGTATTTGCAGATGGGGCCATACAGCATACGGCAGTGATCCCGATCGGCGGGGATCAATTGACCAATGATATAGCCGTCGGGCTTCGGACCCCCATGATAGAAGCGGAGAAAATAAAAAAGAAATACGGTTGCGCCTTGAGCACACTTGTTAACAGAGATGAAACCATTACAGTTCCGGGGATTGGAGGTCGCAGCCCCCGAATTCTCCCAAGATCCGTTTTGGCGGATATTGTCGAGCCACGGATCGAAGAGATCATAGGCTTGGTGCGTCGGGAACTCGAGAAATACAATTTGCTCAGTACCATAACTTCAGGCGCGGTTTTGACGGGAGGCTCCGTGGCCGTCGAGGGCATGTGTGAGCTGAGCGAACAACTACTGGATATGCCTGTTCGAGTCGGTTTGCCAATCGGGATAAGCGGTCTAGTAGATGTAGTAAATTCACCACTGTATGCAACGGGTGTCGGCCTGGTGCTTTGGGGATCTCGTAACCGAGGAGCGGATCTGGGCACTGCTTATCAGACAGGTGGTTTGATGGATCGCGTGGTCGGACGAATGAAACAGTGGTTCGCTGAAGCATTTTAGCGAAATATCTCATGTAATTCCATAGTTTCTCGATGGATGCGATTTTTATAATTTGTGATTACTTAATTGTGATGCGCTTCCCATTGGTATAGGGGGTTTGGCGGGCGCTGGGTTAGACATTGAATTTCAGGAGGTATCGGCGATGCTGGATTTGGAAATGGAACGCCACAGTAGCGCGTTGATAAAGGTAATCGGGGTAGGCGGAGGCGGTGGAAACGCCGTAAATAATATGATACGAGCCGGTCTGCACGGTGTGCAATTTGTAGTCGGCAACACTGACGCTCAGTCTCTCCAGCACAATCTTGCGCCCATCAAACTACAAATCGGGAGTCAACAGACCAAAGGGTTAGGGGCCGGGGCGGATCCCGAGATAGGTCGGATCGCCGCCAATGAGGATTATGACACGATACGCGAGGCTCTGGACGGATCGGACATGGTCTTCATCACAGCCGGGCTGGGGGGTGGCACTGGCACCGGAGCGGCCCCAATCATAGCGCGGATAGCGCGACAGGAAGTAGGAGCGCTCACCATAGCAGTGGTAACCAAGCCTTTCTCTTTCGAGGGCGCCAAGCGGATGAGGCAGGCCGAAGAAGGCGTCGAATTGCTTCGCAGCGAGGTGGACACTCTCATCGTTCTGCCGAATCAGAAATTACTCTCTCTGAAAAAGGATCTTTCTTTTGTAGACGCGTTCCGAAAAGCCGATGATGTGTTGCTGCAAGGTGTGAGAGGTATTTCCGATCTCATAACAACTAACGGTCTAATAAATCTGGATTTTGCGGATGTCAGAACAATAATGAAGGAGAAGGGAGTGGCCCTGATGGGCACTGGGACGGCTTCGGGAGAGGCTCGTATTGATGAAGCCACCAGACTGGCAATTCATAGTCCGTTACTCGAAGAAGTCTCGATGGCAGGCGCACGAGGAGTCCTGATAAATATCACTGGTTCTTCAAATATTGGATTGGCCGAAATTAGCGACGCGGTGTCAATTGTTCGGGACGAAGCGCATGAAGATGCAAATATCATATTCGGCGCGGTAATAAACGAAGAAATGGAGGACTCGGTTTCTGTGACCGTTATAGCGACCGGATTCGGCCGAGCGGAAAGCTCTTCGTTCGCGAATCGAGAAATGCGTCTTGCGCCTCGCTCTGTCCCGGTTAACGAAGATGAAGACGATGTGGAAAAATCTTTGGCAAGGACCGTAGATACCGTCCCAACCGAGTAATATGGACATTCCTGCTTTCATTCGCAGGAGCCAGCGCGAAAAGAATGGGCGTCATCTAGGTCTTGTGGAGGATGTTCCGGCCGACAGCGAAGAGGATCTGGATATACCCACATTCCTGCGCAAATAGATGGAGCGTAATGCGTCGCGAAGAAACCTCCGCCTTCTCAGGGTAGGGGCAGACCTGCGTGTCTGCCCGGATTTGGGCGCACACGCAGGCGCGCACCCTACCTCCGACCATCACTTTCAAGGCCACATCGTTCCCAGCCCGGCCTGTCTGCCGATTCCGCGGCCAAGAATTTTAGAAAGAAACCGGATGCAACGCGCATGACTAGACCGGGCGAAAAAGGAGCGATACAGAGACCGCGGAAATCATCTCTTTCAATAGCTCTCGTTTATCCCAACGTATATCGCGTCGGGATGGGCAATCTGGGATATCAATTCCTTTATCAACACCTGAACTCCTTCCCTGACATCTCAGTGGAACGTTTCTTTCTGCCTGATCCCCCTGCCGGTAAATACCGCTCTACGCGTCCGGCCGTGTCAGAAGAGTCCGGCCGGTCTCTGAAGGACTTTCAACTGATTGCGTTCAGTGTCCCGTTTGAAAATGACTATCCGAACATTCCGAGAATACTTTTAGCCGCAGGAATCCCACCCATGGAAAGCGATAGAGGACCTTGGGACCCCATTATCATTGCGGGCGGAGTGTCAGTTTCGTTGAATCCTGAACCCCTCGCGCCCTTTCTTGATTTGGCTTTCATTGGAGAGATCGGAGTTGAAGCTTCTCCTGACGCCACGACCTTCTTGTCACTATTGATCGAAGTGATGACCGACTTCTCGGCCCGACGCTTGGATCGTAAACTGTTCCGGAGAACCTTTTGTCAGGCGCCGGGAGCATATGTTCCTTCGGCTTATTCATTCGATTACTCGAAAAATGGGGCGATTGCCGCCATCAACGCGAAGCAAGGCTTTCCTGGAGCGGTCCGTGCCTTAAAACGCAGGTCTGAAGAAGCTCCGGTTCCCGTTTCCGTGCTGTTCAGCCCTGAAGCTGAATTCGGCGAGAGTTTTCTTATCGAGACTAACCGCGGCTGCGGGCGAGGGTGTCGTTTCTGTGCGGGAGGATGGGCGCATTTCCCGGTCCGTCACGCCGGATTCAGAAGCTTTCGCAAACAAATCGATGAGGCTATTGATGGTGGCCGAACGATTGGTCTTATCGGATCAGATCTCGCCGGGCACCCGGAATTGGAAGAAATGCTTTCTCATATTGTCAAAAGAGGTGGAAAGTTTTCGCTGTCTTCCATCAGGCCCGAGGGGCTAACTCCCAAAATAATCGAACTTCTGGCGCGAACAGGACAGAAGACCGCTACCTTAGCGCCCGAGACGGCGGCGCCTCGCATGAAAGAGGTGATCGGAAAAGAGATCGCTTCAGAACGGTTTTACGAACTCGTGGAACAACTTGTGGCCGCCGGGATTCCTAATTTGCGCTTTTATTTCATGATTGGTTTGCCCACCGAAACCGAAGAAGATGTGCAATCAATAGTGGATTTCGTCACAGAGAGCCGAAAAATATTTGTGGAAGCCTCTCGGCCGCTTAAGAAAATTGGAAAAATCGGAGTTCAGATCAACCCCTTTGTGCCCAAGCCCTGGACCCCATTTCAGTGGGCGCCAATGCTGACGATACATGAGTTGGAGCGCCGATTCCGGGTCATTCGAGAAGGATTATCCAGGCAGTCCAACCTCTTTGTGCGCGTTGAGTCAGCAAAGCAAGCTATAATTCAAGGCCTTCTATCGAGAGGAGATCGCAGAATAGCCCCAGCAATCTTGAAGGCGGCTGAACAGGCGGGCAGTTGGTCGGGAGTGGTCAAAAAAGAGGCTATAGATCTAAATTTTTACGTGCATAGAGAACGCCTTGCTGACGAGATTTTTCCATGGGACTCGGTGTTCCACGGCATACCAAAGAAACAGCTCCGAACCACATACGATCGCGCAATGTCTGGCGCGCCTATGATTACCGGTATGGGTTAAAGGCCCCTTTACCAGAATCGTGGATTCCGCCTTTTTTGATCCGAAAACGATTAGCCCATAAAGTCCAGCCAAATAAAATTCTAATTGAGCTCCCCCACTGTCAAATTCTACGGACAAGTCTTAATCCTGATTCGCTTTTATGAAACGAATTCCACCTGCATCCAGCGTTCTGCGCGGGACTGCCGGCTACGGCAGGCCCCAGAGCCTGCCTCGGACTGCGATCCGGGGTTTCTTCCGGGCCGAGGCAATTTTATAAATTTATTGGCGAATCCGCATAATATAAATCAGTGTCCGGGATGTCACGGACGAAGGAACTGAAAGTGGTCCTTACGCCGTGAACGTATCCGATGAATTTCACAGAGCTTATCAATGAGTCATATTTTTGCTAGGAGAATATTGCCCAGTTTTGCTATAATGAGTATTTTTATGATTGGTGTTCAATAATTTCTCTATGTTGGGTGATGAGCATTAGCGCAAACTGTCTTGCACTGAAGAAAGATCCCACTATGCGCGGAAAAACGCGAGCGCCTCTTCATAAAAAAGGGAACCTTTGTCATGGAAAGTGAACTTAATCAAGATAGTGAAATAACAAGGAGTGACTTTTATGCTCAAAATGGACGGTTCCAGAGTCAGACTTACTCCTGAAAACGTTGACCGTTTGCTCAAAGATGGTCTGTCTTTCAAGGAAATAGCTAATCGATGCGACGTTTTTGAGGACGCCATAGACGCTTCTCTGGTAAGGTGGTTGAATCAGGGACGCTGGCCCATTGAAGAGGATACGGCCAGAGCTTGATGGAACAAAACAGGCCCATTCCGATCAGTAACAACAGCGCATACAATTCATCCTGCCAAGAGAACCTTCGCCGATCGGCGCAAATCGGGTAAGCCTGAAAAAATAGATGCCCCGTCATACGCGTGCAAAGTGGCCGGATCAGGACTCCGGCCCGCTTTCTCGCGCGTATATGGTGGGCGCCTGCCTATTTCTCTGTTGCTACGGAATATGGAACATTATATAACGCCTTCGGCCGGGAAATCAGTCTGCGAAGGGCGTCACTGGCATGGATCTTCTGCGAATAGTTCTGATCTGCGCGTTGTCTGCATGTCTGTCATTATTACCGAGAACATCGGCCACAGCCCAGGAATCGTTCCAGCTAATTCCTGGTGTGAATTTTCTCGTGGGGATGGAATCGCATTATATTTGGCTTTCCGGGGAGACGCTCATCCCCGCGGGAGGTCGTCCAGGATCGGGATCCACGGTAGATGTTCCAAACGATCTCGGCGTTGATCGAGGGGAAGGCACGTCCGTTTCATTTCAGGCTACCATTCTCGAAAACCACCGCTTGGATTCCGACTATCTCTTCTTTTCCCCCACGGCGGTGAAGAAAGCGACCAAAAGCTTTATATTTCAGAATCAGACATATGGCGCAGGCGCCGATCTCGAGACGCGGGTTGATTTTAATTGGATACGTTTGCTCTATGGATACAGAGTCTTGGATGTAGCTTCCTGGCAGCTTTTTCCGCGTATTGGGGCCCACTATGTACGTTGCGCTCAAACACTGAACGGCAAAAGCAAAGAAGGAGGGATCACTTCAAATTCGAGGACCCTCGACGGCACGTATCCTGTGCTTGGACTTCAACTTCGGTACGCGTTGCCTTATGGCTTTGATCTAGATATGGAATTGGAGGGAATACACCTTATAACCAGAGGATATCTTTCATTGTCCAGATTGAAAGCGCAGTGGACCATTCACCCGGATGTAGTGCTCAGTCTCACCGGATACAATCGCCTCGTAGACTACGTAGAAGACTTCCAGCAATTAAACAATGAATGGTTCTACAGTTTATCGGGTTGGTCCGCGGGAATATCGTTCAGCTTTTGATCGTTGAACAGAGGCCGTAGAAGCAGCCCTGCGCCACGGGACGGGGGCGCTGGCCATTCTCTTTTGCAGATAAGAATGGTAGAGATCTTCCATCTTTCTCGCTAATCCCGCGTGATTACCAAACACCTCGGGAAAGCAGATGGCGTGGTATGTGATATCAAGAGATGTATATTCTCCGCGTTCCAGGTCTATGGTACGCGCCGTGCCATTATAGTTAGGGTCGTATATTTTTAGGAGTCGCAATTCGGGAACCCAGGCATAACCGAGGACAGCATGAAGGACTGGTCCTGATTTGCCTCTATTCATCAGCAGCACTATGCGAGGTTCTCCCATGGTGAGCGCTGTCGCAAAACGTTTGAATGACTCAGATTGATCTGACTGATTGGAGCTGCAATAATCCGCCTGTAATTTGATCAGGTTTCTTGCGTAGAATTCCTGAAGTTGGCGAGCAATCTGAGTCTGGCCTTTTTTATCCAGCGCCTTCCTGAGTGGTAGGTCTTCCGGCCTATTCAGATAGTACCAGCGGGAAAAAGCGGCCATGGCAAAACAGTAACCGGGCGCATTTGAAATGCAAAAGGAGTCTTCGGCGATATTAAAATCCGCGGAAGCGCCGTTGGCGCATACGAGCACAAGAGAAGCAACCACAACCAGGACCGACAAACCGCTAAAGCGCGGTCGTCCACGCAAAACCAGTTCCATATTTGTACCCCGAATTTAAATCTAAGTTGGAGATCTAATTATATCTAAAATGAATCAAAATGACAAGTGGTTCGGAAAAGAATCTATAAACGAGGTTTGTAATAAGTAAAGAACAGGTATAAGACGTCAGATAAGTAACTCAACGTGGTTCATATGGATTCCCAGATCATTTGCGGGAAATTTCGCCAGAGGAATTTTCAGAGCTTTCGCAGTATGAGACAGGACAATGGCGGAAGCACGAGATTCAGAGTACTGATCGTAACCATGTTGCGAGCCGGACACAGTTGAAATAATCTCGCCGTTACCTACATTGGAACCGCCATAATATTCCGAGTCAGAATTTATTATCTCCCTGTATTGGCCGGGCTCCGGCACTCCGACGCGATAATCCGATCTTACAACCGGAGTGAAGTTACACACGCAGACCAAGTATCCGTCAGGGCCTCGCCGAATGTATGACAGCGCGCTGCCCAGATAGTCATTGCAATCTATCCAGGCGAAACCTTCCCACCTGTGGTCCCATTTCCAAAGCGCGCTGTCCGAAAGGTACAGTTTGCCTAAATCCATTACGAACCGCGAGATATTGTCATGGGCCTCGTACTGCAAAAGATTTGTTTCCAAGCGGGATTCGTGATGCCATTCGTTCCAGGTCCCCAGCTCAGAGCCTGCCATTAAGAGTTTCTTGCCCGGATGAGTATACATATAGGCCAAAAGAAGACGCAAATTGGCAAACTTTTGCCAATCATCACCTGACATTTTCCGCAGCAAGGACCCTTTTCCGTACACGACTTCGTCGTGAGAAAGCGGAAGAATGAAATTCTCGCTGTACGCGTACATCATGGAAAACGTAAGATCGTTATGATGATAGCTGCGGTGGACGGGTTCCTTGGAAAAATACACCAGAGTGTCGTGCATCCATCCCATATCCCATTTGAACCCGAATCCTAATCCTCCAAGGTACACGGGTGTGGTGACGCCCGTCCATGCGGTGGATTCTTCAGCCACCGTGAAACATCCAGGGAACCGGGCATAGACAACCGAATTGAATTCTTTTATGAATTCAATGGCGTCAAGATTTTCATTGCCACCATAACGATTGGGTATCCACTCACCTTCCGCGCGGCTGTAATCCAGATACAGGAGCGAGGCCACGGCATCCACCCGCAGACCGTCTATGTGATACTTGTCAAGCCAGAACAGGGCGTTACTCAGGAGAAAATTCCGCACTTCATGTCTGCCGTAATTGAAAATTAGAGTGCCCCAATCCTTGTGCTCACCCAATCGAGGGTCTTCATGCTCGTACAGAGGGGTCCCGTCGAATAAACGGAGACTGAAATCATCGCGGGGAAAATGAGCCGGCACCCAGTCCAGAATTATCCCTATGCCGTTGCGGTGCAACGTATCAACGAAAAATTTGAAATCATCCGGAGTTCCGAACCGGCTGGTAGGCGCAAAATATCCGGTAACCTGATAGCCCCATGACGCGTCGAATGGATGCTCCATAATGGGCATAAGTTCGACATGGGTGAATCCGTATTTTTTGACGTGAGCAGCCAACACAGGGGCAATTTCTCGATACGTGGCCCATCTATTCCCTTCTTCAGCTATACGCAACCAGGACCCTAAATGCGCCTCATAGATGTTCATTGGGCTGGAATAGACGTCTCTCGTCCGCCTTTCGGTCATCCATTGATCATCGCCCCAGGTATACTGATCGATGTCCCAAACTACAGACGCCGTGCCCGGCCTTAATTCCATGGCAAATGCAGCATGGATCGGTCTTAATACGTAATTCATCCGATTGTGTCTTGATTTCGTATTTATAAAGTTCACCCGGTCCGACGCCCGGCACAAAGATTTCCCAGACTCCGCTGCCTCCCATGCTTCGCATCGGATATAAGCGTCCGTCCCACCTGTTGAAATTGCCGATCACACTGACCCGTTTGGCGTTCGGCGCCCAAACCGCAAAAGAGGCGCCCTTCACTCCTTCTACTACATGCGGGTGCGCGCCCAATTTGTCATATAATTCATAATGCTTGCCCTGCCCTATAAAATGAAGGTCCTGCTCGCCAAGAATGGGCGAGAAACGGTAGGGTGTGTCGGCTTCCCAGTTTGTACCGTCTTGAAAATAAAAACATATTCTGTGACTTAATGGGAATTCTCGCCCCGGCAGGAAATAGGAGAAAAGTCCCACTGCTTCATAAGCTTCCATGGGGATTCTCTCGTCGTCGATTACTAGCTCAGCTTTGATCGCATCAGGATGAAACGCACGGACAACTATGCCATGCGTTCCTCGAATATAGGCGGGATGAGCCCCGAGAACAGCGTGTGGGTCGGAATGTTCCACAGCGAGTATACGTTGAATATCGCTGGGAGCTATCCCTGAGAGTAGCTCTTGGGAATACATGTGATTTCCTCGGCGCCGCTGATTCGTGCGCAAAAATTACTTGCGTAACAGTGTGGAATCGCGCTCTTAAAATTCTAATTTCTTGTCCAAAATGTGCGGCTCATGAGTCAAGTTTATTAAATTCAGGGATATTTTCCGGTTTCACATACAATATACGCTGACAGTTAGGACATGTAATCATTTCTTCCTGTTTTAGGACCCTTATACTGAGCTGCGCTGGTATCGCCATGTGACAGCCGGTGCATGAGCCGTTTTTCACTTCTGCTATGCCGTTCCCTCGCGCCTGCCTGACAGTTTCATACTTTTTGAGCAGGTCCCGCTCCAGAGCGCTAATGATTCTATCTCTTTCCTGGCCTAATGAAACCAAGGCGTCTTTCGCCCGGACTCCAGCTGATTCCGATTCGCTCTTCTTTTTCAAAAACGCCTGTTCGAAATTTTCATAATCCTTTTCCTTTTTGTCGATCGTTTTCTTGATTGTCTCGATTTCAGTCATGAAGTTCAAAATAGCATCCTCTATTTCGGACGCCACCTTCTTGCCCAATTTCACTTCTCTGGATAATGCGTTATATTCCTTCTGATTTTTGATAGTAAGTAAGCGGCGCTCGGAACGCTTGATTTTTTCCTGTTCTATTGCCAGATCCGATTCTTTTTTCCGCAATTCCTTTTCTATTTCCGGCGATTTCTCACGGGCTTCTGACATTTCTCTTCGGGTAATGACAAGATTTTTGGCCAATTCCTGAACTTCAAGGGGTAGGCGGTTAAGATCGTCTTGATATCGGTCAATTTGATCGTCGATCTCCTGAAGTTGTTCCAGAAGTTGAATTTGTTCTTTCAACTGAAAACCCTCCTCGCTGGCTACATATTTCTACGAAAGGGTCCTGCTCTATGTTGCAGGCAATGCACTTGACATCCAGACGCTCCCTTTCGAATTCTGTTTGAAAACACTCCTGTAGTATAGCCACGGCCACTTTTTCCAGGCCGTAATGTCCTGCATCAATGATAGGCATCCCGAGCTCCAGGGCTTCGAGCGCGGCATGATAGCGGACGTCTCCCGTGACCATGACGTCAGCCTTACAATTCAGTGCGTTCACCAGATACCCCATGCCGCTGCCGGACGCGCAGAAGACTCTCTGAACTTCACGTTCCGTGGCTGAAACGATCCGTAAGTGTGAGATTTCCAACTCTTGAGAGATTTTTGCGGCCAGGTCTTTGATCCCCACGGGGGCGGGAAGCTTTCCCACCCTGGCGCACATAGCCGGGACCGGGGTAAAAACCTCTTGTAGGTTCAAAATGGCTGTAAGACGATCGTTTAGACCGCCGGGGGCTGCATCGAGATTAGTATGAAGGCTTAATATATCGATCCCCATGCCGGCAGCCGCGAGAAGGGTCCTTCCAGGAAGACGATCGGGTAAGATGTTAAGCATGGGCTCTATTAGAACCGGGTGATGAGTTATGAGCAGTTGGCAGGAGTGATCCCGTGCGAATCTCAAGGTTTGCGGGGTGGGATCCAGACTGAAAGCGATAGCAGTAATTGAACGATCGGGATTTCCTATCTGGATACCGCTATTGTCCCAAGCCTCCGCCGCATCAAACGGAAAAAGCTTGTCAGCGATTTCCACTATCCGTGCCAAACACGGCGTGCTCACCTATCTTTTTCTCCTCCTGGGCCTTACCTGAAAGGTCACGCAAACCCTCCAAGCTTTTCATGGCGCAAAAAAATCACGGGGAGCTTGGTCGAGCTCCCCGTGATGAAGGCGCCAATTGGGAAAAATGTTCGGAAGATCATTTTCTGTCTCTCGGCCACGAGTGGGCCCACCTGGATTCGAACCAGGGACCGACCGGTTATGAGCCGGGGGCTCTACCGCTGAGCTATGGGCCCGTGGTTACAGTTAATCCTTGATATTAATGGCAATCATCATTGCTGTCAAGTTCCAAAAGAGCCTCAACGTAACAGCGATATGCTCTCAATGCCAACTCAAATCTCCATTCCTTCAGCAGCTGCAACGGAAAATCCTAGTATCCCCATCTCCGGTACATCTGTTGATAGCCTTGCCAATAATTATTAACACTCCGGCTATAATCATCCCGAGCCTCGGAATACGGAAAAGATGTTTCCCGCCCCTCGACCTCACGTACTTCCGCTGCAGCGACGACAGCCTTGTCGATCAAAGCTTGTCTACTCTTCGCCAAATTTCTTACATCCTTGTCTTTTGTAGTTCTGCCGTTCTTCAGACACTCCTGGAGTTTAGTAAAGAGCTGCTCCTCCTGATTTATGAGTTCCTTGCATTCATTTCTTTTGAGGCTGAGAACATTTTCCTTTACTTGCAAGGCATCGCCGACCTGCTTGGCCATAGTCTTTGATGAATTCGACTCGACAGACGGTTTATCAGCGAGTCTTGCCGCGGACGTTTGCTGAATACTCGAAATTTCCTGAACCTTATCCTTTAAACGGTTCATGCTTTGTTCCCAGTAGTCGCGTACAGCGCCGCAGCCGGGGTCGAGATTTTCACTCTGCGAAGGCACAACCGAAATCAGTGAAAGTAAGACCAGAATGAGAAGCAACACGGGTAAGAACGTTGTCCAATGTGTCGGCCCATTCTTCACGGCGCCAAACTCCTTTCAAGTGTCCGTCTCTTAAAAAACACTACAATAAATTGGGCATTATCACAAATATATTAACCTACTTTGTACATAAAAAACCACCTCGGTCACATTATTTCATTCTTTTAATGATGACCGCAACTGATGACCATCGTATCATGATTCAGTGTAAACTGAGAAACTCTCAATTTTGCCTATGCTTGTCCGCGACCTCTTGCATTATCGCTGACATTTTTTCTGATATTACGTAATTAATTCCTCCTCGCTCGAAAGAATCCCGCAGAAATTGGATGAATTCCTCAAAGGCCCCTTGAGAGTTGAGTATCGTGGACGCATTGGCGGATTCCTCTTCGGTAAATTCCCCGTCCGGATTTTCCGCCACTTTTAGGAAGGTCGCTTGGAGTTCCCTTTTGTCACCCCAAAAAACTATCACATTATCCATGTAAACGTTCATATCATTAATGTGCTTTATCAGGTCCTGACGACTCATGCTGTCGAAATCCATGGTTCCTCCCTGCCCTGTAGCGGTTGAGTAATGCCTCTAAAGGTCCTAGGCGCAGCCTAGCTCCGTGTACAGAGCGCCCTTCGTAACTGTTCTTATTCATTTTGACAAATTAGGAGCAACGCCCAATAAAGCCCAGCCATATGGAAATCCGGAAGATCAAAATTGAAGAGGAAGCTTTCTAATTTCCCGCAGCTCGTCGGCACGCAGAGACCTAGTTATTGCTTCTTCCCAACGGAAGAATTTTCTTGATAGATTTTCCACCCTGGATAGTATGCCGCTCAACTCCAGTATCAGTTCCTCATTCTTTTCGAGCTGCGCGCTGCGCAATTCGTTTTTCAGATGCCGGATTAATTTTCGAGCCTGCTCAGGGGTTTCGATGAAGAGAGTGGGATCGTAATCGCCTCCTCTCGTCTCCTTCGGGCTCCATCGAATCATGATTCCACTATTGTGCTCTCTTAGCATGAACCGGGAATTCCTTCGTGTTCTATACGTAGTAGAAATTTTAAACCGACCGATAACCTATCCGAGTCCGTTCACCCTATCTTGAGTTTGACCAAATAATTGCGACCCGGTTCCTCTGCGAATCCGAATAATATATCAATTGGGTCGAAATTTCAATCGAGGCCTCTCTGTAGGCTTCTTGTCGAGGACAGCTTCCGAAATTGTGTGAGCGCAGGCAAAATGACTGGAATGCGGGGCTGAAGGCATTGGCCTTCCGGTTTCCGAGTTCTGCCCGCAAAGCAATTTCAACCGGAACGGGTGACGAGTCAACGATCGGAAAAACGTTTAATCTCAAGTCTATTCTAACCTGCTTTTCTTTGACTCGAAATAAGATCCAAGAACCCGTCTATGTGGTTTTCCAATGCTTCCGGCGCGTAGAGCCTTGGATCGTTGTGATCGGCTTCGAGAATGACCCCCGGAATTCCGGTGCGTTCGGTCACAGCCCGGCGGACTTCGGGGATGTCCTGAGAGACAAATTTGCAGCTCCTGTTTGAATGGTAGAGAAAACCGTCGAGGTGGTATTTCTCACCAAGCTCCACGTAATCGTCAATTCTGCGTCTAATATGCATATTGGCTGTGTAAAGGTACTGTGTTGTCCAATCTCCTATCGGGTCTTCGTCTCCCACTGCCAAATTGGCCCAAGCCCATGTATACAGAGACGTCACGAGACTGGCGCCCCGTTCCTCCAGGAACATGGAAAGACGACGCAACTCCGGCCAAATAGGGAGATTATCCCAGAACAGCCGGAACCGTTCATTTTCGATCGCGCCTTTTCCCTCAGCCACGCGTTGGTCAAGTTCAGTCAGAAGTTTGTTGTAGAAATCCACCGCGACTTGGGTGCCCCGTTGGGCAACTATGGGAGCCATAGCTATAAATTGATCGAAGACCGTTATCGGTGAAGGGCTGGCGGCTCCTGTTTCCAGGACTCGTGTCCAAAGATCGGAAGCTTCCTTCGAGAGCCTTATCGTCTCCCGCAGGGCATCCTGATCGAGAGAGCGCCCCGTTATGTTCTCCATGACGCCGACCAGATCTTCCAATTGAGACCGCACATATTTTTCCGCAGCCTCGTCCCGTTCCCCGCGGCCGGAGTGCGGAATATCGATCAACACCATCGGCGCGTCATAGATGCGGCTAATAACCTCAAACCATTTGGCAAGCGTGCCGCACTGGCAATTGGAAATTAGGATCAGGTCGGGTTTGGGAAGGCCCCACGTGGGGCTAACGCCGGTTTTGATTGAGCCTATATCACAGCGCGCGTATGCGCACAGGTCCATGGAATAACCCATGTTCTCCGCGGCCTGCGCAACTTCGACAGTCTGCCGTCTTGCTCCGATTATTGCGGCATGATTCTCCGGATAGATAGGGATCATGTTCATGGCGTACGCAAGTTCAACCGGCGTGAACGCATTCACATAGGCAATGAACTTGCCCTGCTGATGGGCCATATGAGCGCCGGAATAATAGTCAAAATTTATTTGCTTCAGATTTTTTAATGACTCGATTGGCTGCATAATGAATGCCTTTCAGGGCAAGTCGCCCGCGATCATTTCTCGGAAGGCTTCAAGTCTTACTCGAATCTGCCCCACGGGCGCGCCGCCTGCCGATGTTTCCAAAACGAGAGAAGGAATTCCCGCCTTCTTGAGGCCTTCTTGAAAATCAGGCGCATCGAAGGCAGCGGCTTCGCAGAATTTCGGATTAAGAAAGAGGACGGATCGGGCATTGCTTTCACGAACTCGCTCAACAAATCCTTCCACCAATTCCGATGGCTTAAGATGATATCCCGGGTATGGAGTAGCAGCGAGATGGCGCTTCACCAGAGCGTTGATCGGATCTCCATTCAGAGCAGCGTCCTGAGCGATGTTTCGAAAACCGGTCACAATTTCGTCTTTGACCACCTGAAAACCCAAGCTGTCCAGAATTCCTAATATTTCCGGCGGGTCCCAGATCTTCCCGCGCACATAAAGCGAAATTCGTGATTCTGAATCTTCAGAAGCATTGTTTTCCCACGGTAGGTCGTCCATCCAGGCCAAGTGGTCCTCCCTCGGGGCCCGCAGAGAGGAGCCTATCAACATCTGCACCCGTTCAGCGGTCCAAACCGAAGGCTGTCGCTGGTGGCGGGCATACGCGTCGCGTAGCCGAGTTCTGCTCTTATTATAAAGAGTCAGGCTCTCTGTCAGCTTATTTTCCGCCACTTCGGCCCCCGTCAGATTTCCCATGGACTCCATGAATCGAGTGAATTCCGCTTGCAGATAAGCCTCTGCGCCGGGATAGCCGATACGCTTTGGCAATCGCAGAAATTCATTGTTCATCTTGGGGAAACAATGATCCCATATGTGAAAGAGATTTCGCGTGGTATCACACAGATACGGGATCACCATAGCGTCCAATACGTCAAGATCGCCTCGAAGCCCCAGCTCCAATGCCGCCATGGCGTTGTTGCAGGTGTATCCGGGTATATGGGCCTGAGCGCGAGTAATCTGAACGCCGGTTCCTTCCAGAGCGACCGGCAAGGCTCCGGCGGCGTGAATAATCTCTTCCGGAACGTCCGGAACGAGATGTCCCACCACCTTGCCCCCGGTCTTACTTTTCCATTCGCGGGCCTTCTTCAGCGGAGCTTCCAAAGTTTCTCTAAATGGCTGCCACGGATCTTGTATTGTCATGTCTTTTCCATTCGGTAGTTAGAATCTCTCCATCAGGTATTGGCAAGCGTGCCTCCATCGATATAGAGGCTTTGTCCGGTAATAAATCGAGACGCGTCGGAACAGAGGAACAATACGGCGCCGACTATATCCTCGGGTTCAGCGAGTCTCGCCATAGGCACGCGAGTTACAAGCTGACGCTCAACTTCGGGATTGGCCCAGATCGGTTGACTGAAATGGGTCCTGGTAAGCCCCGGCCCCACGGCATTGACTAATATATTAAACGGAGCCCACTCGACAGCCATACACATGGTGAGCATTTTCACAGCCGCCTTACTCGCGTGGTACACTCCCATCATGGCTCCACCGCGCACAGCGCCGACCGTCGTGATATTGACGATACGACCGCCCCCCTGGCCCATCATGACTTTTGCGGCCGAACGACTCAGTAGAAAGGTTCCCTTCACGTTGGTATCGAAGATCTTATCAAAGCCATCTTCCCGCAGGTCCATGAGCGGTCTGAAAAAGCTTCTGGCGGCATTGTTCACAAGTATGTGTATGCCGCCGAAGGAATTCACAGCGGTCTCCACCAGCGCATTTATCTGATCGCCCATGGTTATGTCGGTTACTTGAGCTATTGCTTCTCCCCCGGAAGACCGGATTTCGTCAGCGACCGCCTCGATTTCCGCAGCAGTCCTAGCCGCGACCACCACTTTTGCTCCGCATTTGGCCAATCCCAGAGCTATGGATCTTCCAATTCCCTTGCCGCCGCCTGTGACAAGCGCCACCTTCCCAGTGAGATCCGGTTGATTTCCCATATTGCCAACCTCCATTTCAAGTCCTTTACGCATTTAACAGATTGCGTCTTTTGGCAAGCTCCAGCCAACGTTGCGCTTTCTATAATTTCAGGACCATGATTCGTTCGCGCTCGGCTTCACCCGACAATCTGAAACCAACCTTTTGATATAATCCTATCGCCCTGAAATTAAATGATTCGACCGTCAGCCAAATGTTGTTGAGCCCAAGCTCCTTCGCCTTATTCACGGCCAGCAGAGTGAGTTCCGTTCCTATTCCTCGGCTCCGATAAGTCTCACTGACAAAGATGATAAACTCAGCGTCCCGCTTTTGCATTTCGGCAATGAGAGACGAATGGCCGATCACTTTTCCACCATTCCAGGCCACGAAATTGTTCGCGGATTTCAATAAGGTTTGGATCCATTGATTGCGGATCTTCTCGTCCGGCGGCGGAAGACCCTGGTTCAGGTCCGTCCGTGAGAAACCGTCGTACATTTCTTTGAGCGGCGCACAAGACTCTTGTTTGACTTCGCCTACCAGGAATGGATATCCCAGTTTGTCTATGCGCTCCGAGAGCTCTTCAGCAACCATCATCGCCTAATTATCAGCCAAGCGCCTTCTGAACGGGCCAAGAGCGATATTCTCCGTTTGGATGTTTGCCTAGCCTAAGACATTTTAAGCTGAGGCAATAATAACGCAACTGACTCCTGATCGCGCTGTGTAATCTGAGGTAGTGGGCTGCGCACCTTAGCGCTTATTGGATGGCCCAATTGACGCAAAATTTCCTTGATAACCGCATGACGCGAAGGATTTCTATTTTTCATGGAAAATGGCAAACGGCTCAAAATTTTAAACCCTAATTCCTGTATTCCAGCGGGGATACCAAAAGTATTTAGAACCGGTAGCAGATCTAGAATCCTGGCCTGCAATTCCTTCGCCTTTTGTCTTTTGCCTGCCTTCCATGCTTCATGGCAATCCACGATCAATCCAGGAGCGAAAGACGGTATCTGGCAGATGGCGCCTGCTCCACCCATATCGAGCACTCTCAAAAGAGAAAAACTATTGCCAGAGAATATAGCAAAATTTTCTTTTTTCACAGCGGCCAAATGTTTTCGGATCTCCGGAAGACTCAACGTACTTTCTTTGATTCCTGCTAATCCGTCGATGTCGAACATGCGTGCCAGCTCGTTGGGAGTATAGCAGAGTTCCGTCATTTGGGGATAATGATAATAGAAGATGGGTTTGTTTGAAATCGTACTTATGCCCTTGTAGAAAGCGTGAACGTCGTTGAACGCTATGGGGTAGTATGTGGGTAAAATTACGAGGAATCCATCGAGACCCAGCGTGCCGGCCTCTTTTAGAAAAAGCTTGGTTTCTGCCAAACTGGAGAACCCGGCGCCTGCAAGAAGAGCAATCTTGCCCTGCACAGCCTTTACGGAGGTCTTTACAATTTGAATCCGTTCCTCGAAACTGAAATAAGGAAACTCTCCTCCGCTGCCAAGCACTACGGCTCCATGACACCCGGAATCTATGTAATAATTGAGGAGATGCTCAAGCCCCTCATAATCGACACTCTCATCGTCGTAGAGCGGAGTGGGAACCACAGCATATACTCCTCCAAAATGTTTCCTGTCGGTCATTCCTCGCCTCCTCTTTGCATTCTAGCTTCCCTGGGGGACAATAAGGTTGATGGATCGTTCCACCACCGCTGAATAGCGGAGTTTGCTATCCCATGAAGAGTTTCAGAATCTTGAGCCCGTATTCGGAATAGGGTGGATAACGTAGCGGGTTGTCAAGAAAACGGGATTTCTCGACTACGCTTTTCCGGTGGGAAAAAGTTTCCGAAGCTTTCTTGCCCGTGATAAGCTCCCATCCCGCTTGATCCGACCCCGCCGAAAGGCAGATGCACATTGCCGGCATGCAATAGAGTATCGTTAATGCACCCTCCGCCAAAAGAAGTGTCGTTTAATACCTTTTTCTTCACCCCGCTGCTGGCTGTGAACAGGTAGAGCGAGAGTGGTTTCGGCATCGAGTTGACGATCTCAATAGACTCCTCAATAGTCTCCACTGTGATTGTCGGCAGGACGGGACCGAAGATCTCCTCTCGCATGACAGGGGCATCAAGCTTAACATTGTCCAGAATTGTTGGTGAAATGTACCGCTCAATCGGATCGGCGTCGCCCCCGGTTACAACTGTGGACCCGGATATTAGGCGACTAACTCTATTGAAGTGGTGGTCGGATATCATTCTCCCATAGTGTTTGCTCTGGCGTGGGTTGCTTCCATAAAAACGCTTTATTTCCATGATCAGCGTGTGGAACAGCTTTCTTTTGATCCGGTTGCTAACCATAAGATAATCCGGTGCGATACACGTCTGACCAGCGTTAACAAATTTTCCCCAGGCAAGCCTGCGAGCCGTGACTTCGATGTTGGCGTCATCTGCAACAATGCAAGGGCTCTTTCCTCCGAGCTCAAGGGTCACTGGCGTCAAGTTTTTTGACGCGGCCTCATAGACTACTTGGCCGACTGTCGGACTCCCCGTAAAAAAGATGTAGTCGAACTTCTCCGCCAGAAGCGCCTGAGTGACCCGTCTGTGTCCTTCAACAACCGCAACATAATCTTCGGGATATATGGACGCCAGCAGGTCTTTCATGACCCGAGATGTATTCGGCGATAGAGGGGATGTTTTTAAGATCGCAACGTTACCGGCTACAAGCGCGCCAACAAGAGGGGCAACCATCAGACTGAACGGATAGTTCCACGGCGCAATTATAAGTACCACTCCGTAGGGATCATAAAACACTCTTGAACGCGCTGGAAAAATACTCAGGGGGCTTTTGACCGCTTTGGGGGTTGACCATGTCCCTATATGACGGATGGCGTCTTTCAGGTCCTCCAGCACCGGGCCTATTTCAGTTGTGAATGCTTCAAAAGGCGGCTTGCGAATATCATCATGAAGAGCGTTCGTTATTAACTGTTCATTCCTCCGAATCATTTCCCTAAGCTTCGAAAGCTGTTCTTTTTGAAAATTGATGGCTTTAGTTTTTCCTGTTGCAAAAAAGGATCGTTGTTTGTGCACTATATCTGTCACTCTTAAATCGTTTGTTTCATCTTGGTGATTTGTCATGATTTGTCTCTTTGCCATAGCTGTCATGCAAATTCCAAAACGACTTTTTTTACCTTGGCTAGATCGGAAGCACAATGCTGGGAACCGTGCAAGTAACAGAGGCAGGCCATCAACCCCCCAAGACTTATTATGGCGAGCTCGCAATCTTTATCTTCAGCTCCACCTCCAAGGTATCTGACATCTATCCTGTGAGGGCAGGTGCCGGGCTGCAATCACATACTGGCACAGCACCGCTAACCCCCAACTCAGTCCTTTCTGTCCGGGTGTCACCACGTCTTGTGTAATGCTGGCAATGGCGGCTATTCCCATTCCAAAAGTAACACCAAAAAAAGCTCAAAAATTAAACCCGCTCCCTGGAAATTGAGAATCAGAGCTCCGGCCAGCAGTGGAAAGGAAACAATGGCTGCAACGGCGGCTAAATACATTCTTCCTCTCGTGTTATTCTTTTGCCAAAGATCGGCCAGAAATCTCCCAAGGGACGCCAATGATGGACAAAAGACCAATAACGCCCAATATCATACCGGCCTTGTCTTCCTCGATATGCTGCGCTCTCATCAGGAATGCGGGGACCCAGCTCATGAAGGTAATTTGCACAATTTGCTTCATGGCTAATCCCATATAAACCCTTTAAGAGTGGGAATTCTGAAAAGACCGATAGCGCATGAAAAGAATCCTATCCTGTTGCGCGGTTCTTTTAGCTCGATTGTCTGATAATCCTTGAGAAAAAAAGCCAGAATCCCCAGAAGGACACTGGGGATCGCAAAGACAGAGAAAGGGCTTCTCCAACTATGTGTAACTACGGAGACATGCCCGGCCAGGATTGAGCCTAAAGCGAGGCCCATGGGAATGAAGGCATTGAATATGCCCATCACCCGGCTTCTCATTTCGTGAGAGTAGGCAGCGCCGATCATGGCAATTCCTGCCGCGGCGAACCCAGCCTCACCAACGCTGACCAAGGCCCTGGGTATGGCAATGCCCAAAAAGCTTTCTCCCATCCCAGTGATGAATGTGCAAACACTCCAGATAATAGCCATCGAACCCAGCATCTTTTTTCTGCTCCAGCGATCCACCAAGTAAGCAACAGGAGAAGAAAAGATGGCAAGGCCCAACATAAATATCGTTTGCAACGCCTCTGCTGACGCGTCCGCGAGTTGCAGGTCTCCCTTCATAGGCTGAAGCACAACCGACAGGACTTGGCGGTCCAACAATTGAGCATGTATAGGAGGGAACACACGATCAGAATGAAGTGAGCGTTCCATCCACCTGTTTTATAAATACCCTCTTTCATTCTTGAAAGCTTTCGTTGGAATCGTCAGAGCTTAAAATCAAAATGGTGGATGAACGGTCATAAAGGTAAAAATGTCCATACCGTTTGTTTCTGCTTTGGTCTTTTCACCGTTGATCACCCGGATCATCAAATCGATCATCTCTGTGCTCAAGTTATCCAGTGATTCACCTTCCAGCAGACTCCCGGCATTGACATCCATGTCATCCGGCATGGCTTCAAAGGTTTTGGAATTGCTGGCCACTTTGATAACCGGCAAAATTGGAAAACCGACAGGCGTTCCTCGCTGCGTAGAAAAGAAAATGACCTGAGAGCCACTGGCTGCCAGGCCAGCTATGGCATCTCCGTCGTTTCCAGGCCCATCCTGCAAAATAAGACCTTTTTCCGTGGTGACTTCACCATAATCCACAACTTGATTGATGGCGCTCGTCCCGCCCTTGAAGATACAGCCCATAGATTTTTCGGCAATCGTGCTCATACCTCCGTCCATGTTTCCCGGAGAGATCACCATGCTAGCCAAAGGTCCCATGACATCGTGCGTCAATTTTTCCGCTTCCTCGACCATCTTCCCGATCCGCTTGGCGATTTGCTCATTTTTTGCTCGTCGCTTCAGTACATGATCTGTCCCGATCATCTCGGTGTTTTCCCCAAACATAACCGTGGCGCCTTTCTGCACGAGCCAATCCGATACTGATCCCATGGCCACATTGGCCGTAACTCCGGACATGGCATCGGAACCACCGCATTTCATCGACACCATGAGCTTCTCCCAGGGCATAGGAACGCGCTGTTGCCCGCTGATGTCCTCCAGCATCCGCCTGGCGGCGGCGACACCTTTTTCTGCGGTCTTTAGTGAACCTCCATCCTCCTGGACATTAAGAATCTCGACAGGCTTGCCTGCATCTTTGATGAATGGCTCCAAATTCTTTATATTGGATACTTCACAGCCCAGACCAATCAGAACCACTCCACCGACATTGGGATGCTGCACCATTCTGGAGAGGATCCGAAAAAGAATCTGCAGATCTCTGGAACCTCCTCGGCTGCAACCATGAGCATGGGTAATCCAGGCCGCTTCGGGAACATCTTTCATGATTCGCTGGACAACGCCATTTACACAAGAGACAGTGGGCAAGATCAGGACATGGTTGCGGACGCCTATGTCTCCGTTTTTTCTTAGATATCCTGTTATCTTACTCACTTCTTCCACCTCTCGCTTTCCAGGTTGTGTGTATGCACCCATTGTCCCTTTTTGATTTCGTGGGTACTGACTGCAATGATCTCGCCGTATTTGATGATCTCTTCGCCCGCAGCGATGTCTCGCAGAGCCACCTTGTGACTCGCTGGTATTTTCTCAAGAACCGCGAATGGTTCCAGCCCCTTCCCTATAGCTGTTTCTCCCTCGGAAAGTGTCATCAACGCGACGGCAACGTTATCGCTAGAATGAATCACAATGATGTTGTCTTGCATTCGGCCTCCTTCGATAAATGAATGGTTCATTCAAAATAGACTGCAAAAAAAAGTAGCACAAATCTTATGTCTTTGCCTTGTGCTGATCCTGTAAATGCTGGGGAATGAAAGCGTTCACTAATGCATCAACTACTGTTTCTTCGGCCATCTTTTCGCTGATGATAGTTTGATACATTGCCCGGTGTCTGTGTACGGCAAACCAGGCAATAGTGTCTACTATGAATCTGGCCGAGGCGGGTACATTCGGAACTTTTCTTATAAGTCCTTGATCTATCCTCTTATCGAGATAGGCTTTAAACATCTCAAGAAAATCCTTTATGATTCCAACATAAAAATCGGCGAGCTTGGGCCAATTGAGTGACGACTGCAACAGGATTGTTATTCCATGCCGATAAGTTGCCATGGTTGAAAATAAATTGCGGACAATCTGTTTCGAACTCCTCACGCACGTCCTTTACATCTCCTCGACGAATAGCATCATCAAAGAGAGCAGATAATTTTGAAGATACAAAGGCATTTCTCGCTGAAATGATCTCAAAATTCCATGAAGAAGACCTAATAGGGACTGACATTGCCTCAAGGTCCTGTTCGTTGGTAAAAATATATTTTAAAAGAAAATTGAATAACGACTCTTTACTGTCAAAATAAAGGTATAAGGTACCAGGCGCCATACCCGCTTCCCGGGCAATTTGGGACATCTGGGCTTGTTTGTACCCACGGGCGGAAAACACCCGAATAGCGCTTTCAATAATCTTTTCAAGCTGCTTCTTTTTCCTGGCGCCGTCTGTCATGTTATGTGCCGTATCATATTGGGCTGCGCACCACAAATCATAATCTTCTCGGTCGTCACTTACCCGACCACCGCACTGCACATTGCCGGCCGCATCTGCCATCTCGCTCGGCGCTCCTTCGCCAACCTTGATGTCCACGATTTCGCTGACGCACAGAGTGTGCAACCCAATCCTGAAGCGGTGAATCACCTCAGTAATTCATCGCTGTCGCTGAATATGGCCAGGTGATTCCTCTGAGCATCTGAAGGCCAAAATGCGCTAGGAATTTTTCCTCTACCGGCTCCCCCTTCTTGATCTTTTGAACTAGGCCCATGATGCGATGCTTCCCAATGATCTTCAGAAGCCCTCGCGTGACCGGATAGGGAAGCGCCTTCTTGGACATGGGCATTTCTCCGAGCCCGTTCTCGCACCGCACACAGGCCATCATCACACCGCCGGGCTTGCAAGCGTGCAACGAATTCCCGCACAAGCGTCAGCCGGCGATTCCGCGATGTGAACCTTCCTCGGGTGCAATACCCCCAGGCCCCTCCAGCCTTCAGGCAAACTACCGGCAATACGCCCTGACCCCATGGAAGGTCCACCGTTTCTTTCATTGCTAATTCCCCGCTCATGTTGCCAACGGTTTGACAAGGACCACAAGAATCGTTGTTTATTCCTCCCCGGTGCAGGTGGTGGACACTTACGACGAGAGCGTCAATCCACATGCCTTACCCGTGGAGGTGCTGAATGATTCGTTCATTCAGTATCAGGCAGACAACTTATTGTCAAGTTTTTCCTGACATAGCCCTCAATTCATCGGTTACCGGGCGGGAAGACTGCAATTGCTGGGGCAGCGAAATGATCTTTGCCTTCAAGTCGCTCCGATCCTTGCGATGACGGAGAATCAATTCCCCCTCATGACCCACAAGAAAAGGCAGCCAGGACCGTGTTCCGCGTGTGGCCTAGTATAGAGTTTTTTCGGTGGGCAGTCAGGCGATATGAATCAGGCGCCCTGCCAACTGAGCTAACCGCCCACGAGATTACTGCTTCGCCCCTTTGGCCCCATTTAATTTTGCTCCAGCCAGATTCGCCCCGGCAAGATCAGCTTCTGTCAGATCGGCTTCTGTCAGATCGGCGCCCGTCAGGTCAGCCTCATTGAGATGAGCTTTTCTAAGGTCCGCGCCCATCAGGGACGCCCTGGCGAGCTTGGCGTCACCCATTTTCGCCCCAGTCAGAATAGCGTTGCTCAGATTCGCGCCTATCAGACTCGCTCCGCTCAGATCCGCGCCGGCAAGGTTTGCAGACTTGAGATTCGCGTCGCTCAAGTCTGCTCCACTTAGGTCTGTGTCAGACAAGTCTGCCTTGCTCAAGTTAGCTCGATAAAGAAATGTTCTCCTCAGTTTTGCTCCGGAAAGCGCGGCTTCTCTGAGGTTTGCCGTGAGGAAATTTGCGCCGCTCAAATCTGCTGAGGCGAGTTTCGCGGAACTGAGGTCGCTTCCACTAAAATCAGTAGCTCTTAGCTTGGTTGAGCTAAGGTCAGCTCCATTAAGCCTTGCAGCGCTTAAATTGGCCGCGCTTAGTTTCGCGTGACTCAGCTTCGCCCAACTGAGATTCGCGGCATGAATGTCGGCCCGCCTGAGGTTTGCGCCGGTCAAATTGGCATCGCGGAGATCTGCAGAGCTAAGCTTCGCTGAGGATAAGTCGGCATCGGTCAAATCGGCCATGCTAAGGTCTACAGCGCTCAGGTCCGCCGAGCTCAGGTCGGAACCGTTCAACCTGGCGTGGCTGAGGTCCGCGCCGCTGAGTACAGACCAACTAAGGTCCGTATCCCTGAGGTCCGCGTCAGTCAAATTGGCCGTGCTAAGATTTGCCGCAGCGAGGTCTGCCGCGTTGAGATTTGCTCCTACGAGATCAGACCCCCTGAGGTCAGCTTCCCGGAGCTTGGCGCCTGCCAAATCAGCCTCCCTGAGCCTCGCCCCTAGCATGTCCGCGCCTGTCAGATCTGCTTCACTCAGCTTCGCTTTTCCAAGTCTAGCTCCACGTAATTTGGCCCGCCTGAGATTAGCTCCACTGAAGTCCGCCTGTTGCCCGTTCGCATCGTTTTGAAGCCACAATTCATGGAGTTCCAGCGCCTTCTGAATTTCACCCGGCGTCATTACTACCTCGTTCAATTTATGGTTCGACGATTTTACAGTTTTGGCAGGAACAATTCAGCTATATTTTATCGGATCGCGAACTTATGTCCAATGTATGATGGTTTTTTCCATAATATCAATAAGCCAAGCGGGATAGATCCCCAGCCAGACCAGACCTAGAGTAAGTATTGCCAAAACGAAACCTGCCGCCATAGCGCCGGTCGACCGTGCTACCGTTCCGGGTAGGCGCTCGGGTCTCGCGAACATTACCGCAATGATACGAAGATAATAAAATAGACCTATTACGCTGCTCACCACAAGAGATATTACCAATAACCAAAGGGTCGATCCTATTCCCGCAGCCACTACGTAAAATTTTCCCACAAAACCTGCGGTCAACGGTATTCCGGCTAATGATAACAGCATAGCCGTAAATGCCCCACCCAACCACGGCCTGTTCCACCCTAGAGCTTGATATTGCTCGATCAAATCCGGCTCTCCATTGACTCCCGCCAACAGAGATATCACTCCGAAGGCCCCCAGGATGGTCACGAAATAGGCCACGAGATAATAACCCGCCGCCATGATACCTAATTCCCCTGGAGCAAGCAATAAAACAAGCAAATATCCGAAATGCGCTATGGACGAGTAGGCCAATATCCTTTTCACGCGATTTTGCATGAGCGCCAAGAGATTTCCCACAAACATCGTGACGACGGCGATTATGGTCAAAACTAGAAGCAGCGCATCGTACGATCGGATATCCACGACACTAAAGTAACGCAGCATGAGGACAAAGACCGCTCCCTTGGAAACCGAGGCGAGCAAACCCGTGACCGGAGCCGGCGCCCCCTGGTACACGTCAGGGGTCCACATGTGAAACGGAACTAAAGAAATCTTGAATCCCAATCCCACCAGGAATAGGCCGGTTCCCGGGAGCAACAGACTCATGCGCCCGCCCGATACAGCCGAAGCGATGCGCGAGAATTCCATGGAGCCCGTTTCCGCATAAATTAGCGCCATCCCAAAAAGCAGAAATGAATCAGAAGTCGCTGCCAGGATGAGGTATTTGACGGCGGCCTCCAGGCCGTGTGGCTCTTTTCGAGTATATGCGATCAAGGCGTACAGCGAGACACTCAGGATCTCCAGGCCCAGAAAGAAGGACGCAAAATGAGTGCTCGCCACTATCACGGTCGAGCCCAGCACCGCCAATAACAACAAGATGTAATACTCTTCTTGCTGACCCTGCTGCTGATCGAGATACGGGTATGATAATAGGGTCACAACTAAACCGGCCGCCAACAAAAGTCCTATAAAGAAAATAGCGTAACCGTCCATAGTTAGCAGGGGGGTGATCTGACGAGGGAGCATGAAATATATCGCCGGCGACGACGCAAGAGCCAGAATTAGACCGAGCGCCGTTAGCGCCACAGTCAGCGCGTGGCTTCGATAGATTGCAATCACGAGCAAAATAAATACGACTGCGCCGGAAAGAACAAGGAACGGCGATAGCGCCAGTAATTCGATAGCGCTCATCTTTCAACCCCGTCGTGTCGAGTCAGTTCGCTGCTCGCTCCCGGCCTCACGGTTTCCCGCAAACCTGGCGTTGAGGCAGCGGTTTGAGGCCCAGCCGTAGTGACCGTCTCCACTATCGTTCTGTTCTGTATGGCCTTTACGGTAGGCGCGGCGGCGTTCAGCACTGTCTGCGGAAACATGCCCAGCCAAACCATCACTAGAACCATTGGCGCCATCAGGCCGGCTTCCCGCATCGAGAGGTCCCGGATCGCTAGCTCCGATCTTGACTCTCCATAAAAAGCCCTTGCCATAATCCGCAACGAATAAACAGTCGATAAAACCAGACCGATTGCCGCGAGGGCAGCCATCCAGACATTTGCCTGATAGGTCCCTGACGAGCACAAGGAATTCTCCAATAAAACTTCCCAGGCCCGGAAGCCCTAGAGAGGCCAGGACGAAGATCAGCGTCACTCCACTCATACGCGGCGCAGTAGTCCAAAGGCCGCCCATCTTGCTCATGTCTCTGGTTCCGAGACGCTCTTGAAGCATGCCGACTAGTATGAAAAGAGCGCCTGTGCCAATACCATGAGCGATCATCTGCATGACGGCTCCCAATAGAGCCAAATCATTGCCGCTGAAAACGCCCAAGAGGACAAATCCCAGATGACTGATACTCGTATAGGCCACCAAACGTTTGAGGTCCGTCTGGGCAAACGCCATCGTCGCTCCGTAGAGAATTCCGATCACCCCCGCTGTCATTGCGACGGGGGCCCACAATTTCGACGCTTCAGGAAACAGGGGCAAGATAAATCGAATCAGCCCATATCCCCCGGTTTTGAGCAATAATCCGGCCAAAATGACGCTGCCGGCAGTGGGGGCTTCCGTATGGGCATCGGCCAACCACGTGTGAAAAGGAACGGCAGGCAACTTGACGGCAAAAGCAATGAAAAAGCCCAACATCAATCCCAAAGCAGGTCCATCCAGCGACCGAGGTCCCCAGTAGTTCGAAATAATTGAAAGTATACGTTCCGGTCGTCTGCCCATGAACAAAATACAGCCCAAGGATTGCAACGAGCATGAACAGACCGCCGGCTTGCGTGAAGATGAAAAATTTAATTGCGGCATAGATTCTGTTTTCGTGACCCCAAATTCCGATCAGCAGGTACATGGGAACCAGCATCGTTTCCCAAAAGAAGTAAAAAAGGACCAGATCCGTCGCGAGAAATACCCCGATGATGCCTGCGAGACAGGCCATCAAATTGAAATGAAAAAAACCCACCCTTTCCCGAATCTCTGTCCAAGAGCACACCACCGCTGTTATTCCCAAGAAGACGGTCAAGGCCACCATGAGAAGGCTCAGACCGTCCATGGACAACTGGAATCTTATCCCCCATTGGGGGACCCATTGGAGATCAGTAGTGGCAATCCAAATCGAGGATGACAATTGATTTGAATACCCGATCCATAAAAAGAGCACGAGCCAGATGTCCGCAAAAAGACCGATTAAGCAGATCCAGCGAGACCACAGAGTACTGCGACGGCCGCAAATCCATGACACGACCCCCGCCAACAGAGGGATAATAATTAACCATATCAGTATCATAACAACGCCAATATCCCGAGCGTCACGATCGCTCCCAGCGCTATGCCCAAGGCGTACTGTCGAAGATTGCCTGTTTGAGTAAGGCTCAGGCCGTGATGCAAGCTCTGGGTGACCATTGCTGTGAGAGTATAAAAAGAATCTATAAAATCGTTCCGGTTGAGGCGCGCAATCCTGACAAATGGATCGACGATTAATGTTTCGTAAACCCGATCAAACCCCCAGCCTGAAAACCAGAAACTATGCAGAATAGCCGCCGGGCCACGTGAAGTTAGAGTTTCAGAATAGTCCCGATACCTAAGAAACAATAGATAGCTGATCAGAATTCCCACTACGGAAACCAGCCCCGCAATTATTTGCAGGACAGTCTCCACGCTCAGATCGTTTTTCACGACATGAAGGGGTGGTAAGGCGGTATCTAGAAAATCGGAGAAAATGTGGAGATTTCCAAGGGAATGGGGCAGCTCGATAAAACCCGCGCCGAGAGAAAATAGCGCAAGCGCTAACAAAGGAAGTCGAATGAGATTGCCGGAATGTCGCTTTAAAGGAGTGTGTTCTTTGCCAAAACAGACGAGGAATATCATACGAAAAGCGTAGACCGATGTCAGCAAAGCCCCCAGGACTCCGCCCGCCCAGAGCCAAGGTCCTCCCTTGTCTGAGGCCCATGCGCCCCATAAAATCATTTCTTTGCTGTAAAAGCCCGCTGTAACCAGAGGCAGCGCCGATAGCGAAGCCGCTCCTATGAGAAAGGTCCAAAAGGTCACCGGTAGACGTTCGCGGACTCCGCCGAGTTTGAATATGTTTTGTTCATGCTCCGCGGCTAGGATAATGGATCCGGCGGCCAGGAAGAGCAACGATTTGAAAAAAGCGTGAGTCACAAAGTGGAAAATTGCCGCAGACCACGCCCCGACTCCCAGGGCAAGGAACATGTACCCGATCTGACTTATGGTTGAATAGGCCAGGACCCTTTTAATGTCGGACTGAGTCAAAGCGCTGAAGCCCGAGACGAGCAGTGTGGCTAATCCTATAATAGCCACGGTCGACTGAATTTCCGGAGCTAGCGAGAACAAGACATTTGTGCGAGCAATCAGGTACACGCCCGCGGTAACCATGGTTGCCGCATGGATCAATGCGCTCACGGGAGTAGGACCGGCCATAGCGTCAGGCAACCAAGTCTGCAACGGGATTTGCGCGGACTTGCCTACAGCGCCTCCCAGTAGCAAGGCCGCAGCGGCGACAGCCAAGCCCGACCCTACGGCCCATTCCTGCGAAGCCCTACGCATCAGCTCTTGTATTTCCAATGTCCCCAGGCTATTGAACAACAGAAATAAACCTATAATGAGCGCTGTATCGCCGATACGAGTAATAACAAAGGCTTTAATTGCGGCTCGAACATTCGCAGGATCTTTGTACCAGAACCCTATGAGCAGGAAACTGCACAAACCCACGCCTTCCCACCCTAGATAAAGTAGAAAAAGGTTATCCGCCAAAACCAGCGTCAACATTGAGGCCACAAAGAGATTCATGTAAGCGAAGAAACGGCTGAAGCCATCATCCTCGATCATATATTCCGCCGAGTACAGATGAATCAAAAAGCCGACAATGGTGACGACCAGAATCATGCACACCGAGAGCGCGTCCAGGTACAAAGCCACTTTGGGCGCAAGCTGCCCCAGGCTGATCCATGTCCAAAGGTTTTGCGTGTATGAATTGTTGACAGGCGGAGAAAGAATAAAGACCGTTCCGATCGAGACCGCCAGAGCCGCTGACACTGCCACGGAACCTACGCCCACAACAGCCGCGGTGACGCCGCGAGCAAATCGTGCTCCGAAAAGACTTAGCACGACGAAACCGGCCAACGGGAAAGTGGGAACCAACCAGAGCAGGTCTAGCATGTCAGCCTCGCATAGCGCTTGCGGCGTCCACGTCCAACGTCTTGAAACGATGATAAAATTGCATCGCCAAAGCCAATCCCACAGCTACCTCTGCGCCTGCCATGGCAAGAATGAAGATAAACATTACTTGTCCGTCCGCCTGTCCCCAACCGGATCCAGCCACAACGAAGGCCAATCCGGCGGAATTTAACATTATTTCGACTGACATGAGCATGAAGAGGATGTTGCGGCGCACCAGCACCCCGATCAGGCCAAGCCCGAATATGATGCCGGCCAGCACGAGCCCATGTTCCATCGGAATGGAAGCCATCACGATCTCTCCTCAGTTGTCGCTGCCAAAGGGCCGGACGGTCGGCCGAGATGATACGCGCCTACGAGGCCTGCCATAAGCAGCATAGACGCAAGTTCTACCCCTAGTAGATAAGGGCCGAAGAGAGCAATCCCAACCTGTTTCGGAGTCACTTCCGACCCGGTCGGCGCCGTCGGTCCTGAAGCCGCAATCAGATAAATCAACTCCGCTACGAGAATGACCGCCAGAAGCGACGGGACCGATCCACATTTTCGGTTTCAACCACTGGCTTTCTTGCTCCTGCGCTCGAGGTCCCAAATTGAGCATCATAATCACGAACACGAACAGCACCATAATTGCGCCCGCATAAATAATTATCTCCAGCGCAGCGACAAATGCCGCGCCCAGCACGAGAAAGATCAGCGCCACAGAAAAGAAGGACACAATCAAGTATAAGAGCGCATGAACCGCATTGAGGCGAGTTATCACCATCAGGGTCGAAAAGATCGCGACAGCCGCAGATATGTAAAAAACCGTATTCATGAAGTAGAGCCTCTCACCGCTGTTTCAGGGCAGTAGACTATATATGTCCACCGGCGGGTCTTCGTTCTCCGCTTCTCCTTTGTCTTTTCCGGCTATAGACATTCCTGCGACCTTATAGAAATTGTAATCAGGATATTTGCCGGGACCGTTTATCAGCAGATCGTTCTTTTCGTAGACCAGATTTTGGCGATAATATTCGCACATTTCAAAGTCATTGGTGAGCTGGATAGCGTACGTGGGGCACGCCTCCTCGCAGAATCCACAGAAAATGCATCGGGAGAAATTTATTCGGAAAAACTCCGGATAGCGCCTGCCGTGTTCATCCTGGGTCGCCTGCAAGGAGATACAGTCCACAGGGCACGCCACAGCGCACAAATAGCAAGCCACGCACCGCTCTTGGCCGTCCGGATCGCGTGACAATATTATGCGGCCTCTCCATCTTGGAGGTAGATGGGGTTTTTGTTCCGGGTAAAGGATTGTTTCTCGTTTTCGAAACGTATGCTTGAGGACAATCCAAATTCCTTTGAGCAGACTGAACATCGCTTCCTCTGATTATTGGACGGCAAGCAATATGCCGCCGGTGATAACGATATTCAAAAGCGACAGCGGTAGCATTAGTTTCCATCCAAAAGAGAGCAATTGGTCGTACCTGAGTCTGGGAAGAGCGGCGCGAACCAGTATGAATCCGCCGATGAAGAAAAAGGTCTTCAGTAGCATCCAAACCACAGGCGGTAGGAACGGACCCAGCCAGCCACCAAAAAACAGAGTCGAGATAAGCGCGCTAATGAGCGTAATGCCCACATATTCGCCCACAAAAAACATCCCGAACTTCATGCCCGAATATTCCGTGTGATAACCCGCCACCAATTCGTTTTCGGCCTCGGGCAGATCAAATGGTATTCTTCGCGTCTCTGCGAGTCCCGCAATAATGAATATCACAAGCCCAGGGAATTGTGGGATAAAGAACCACATCCTTCGCTGAGCTTCCACTATTTCACGAAGATTGAAAGATCCGGCCAGCATAATCACCCCGGCCAGGGACAACCCCATGAACACCTCATAGCTCAGCATTTGCGCTGCCGCTCTCAGGCCGCCCAGGAGCGAATACTTGCTGTTAGAAGCCCAGCCTGCCAGGGCAACACTGTAAACGCCCAAAGAAGACATGGCGAGGAAGAAAAGTAGTCCGATATTGAGGTTCGCGACTTCGACTCCCGGGGCCATAGGAATGACTGCAAAGGGCAGCAGAGCGGTCACCACAATTATCGCCGGGGCAATGATAAAGACCGGCCTGTCGGCAAAGGGAGGGACCCAATCTTCCTTGGTGAATATCTTGATCATATCCGCCGCGACCTGGAGCAATCCAAAGGGGCCGGCCCGATTAGGACCGTACCGATCCTGCCACAACCCTAAAAGTCTGCGCTCCGCCCAAATCAATCCGGCGGCGATGGCAACCGCCCCCAACAACACAGCGGCTACAATTATGATTGATCTGAAAGGCTCAGTCATTGGATTTTCCGTTATTCGGACCGCTACGAGGCACGAAGGACTCTGTCGCTTCTCGTTCAGTAGACGAGCTGTCAGACACCTTTCCCCATTTCGGCAATACTATGCCTTCCAGGCCGGGCAGACCTGCAGGCAGAGCAATCAATCCTGATGGTAGCGAGGGAATGATCCGTACGGGAAGCGATCGAATCACGTTCCCGAGGTCCAGAGCCACCTCATCCCCTTCCTTTTTTCCCAACGCATTCGAGTCGCCTTCATTCATCCCGACATAAGGCTCAGGAACTCTTTCTGAAACAGCGGTCCCGAGAGCGCTAAGTTCTTCGGAGCCGAAAATATGAAAAGCGGGAACCACAAGCCATTCCCCCTGCCGCCTTCTGAAAGGCTTCAGGAACATCGGTGAAGTAAGCCGCTTCTCGACTTTCGTCGGGTTCTATCAAACGTTTGCCGGGGTCGCCGCCCACAAGCGGGCCATTTATTTCACTTTGGAACTTATTCAATGCCTGCGCTGAATTCCAGCCCGGCGCCCAAAACCTTGGCGTAAGAGGGCCAGGTGGAATTCCCTGATAGCCTTCCATAGAAAATGACAGCGGCGATTCGGGGTCCTTCGGCGGCTCCGGTTCATGCACGCTAACATTAGCGAACATGGAGGTCCGTCCACTGTACCGGTGCGGCTGCCGCGGAATTCTTTGTCCCGCTATGCGGAAATCGGCCGAAGGCGCTATTTCGGTTATAGGCCTGAATATGGGAATTTCAGCCGCTATGGCTGCTTGAGTCGCCTCAACTGTGTCCAAGTGGTCAGTTCCGCTCCGGCCCAGGGCCAACATGATGTCCCGTAGCCATAGCCTGCTATCTTGAACTTCATCGGATGGCGCAAAAACTCTATACTGCCGTTGGAGCCGTCCTTCATTGTTCACCATTGAACCGTCGGTTTCCGCAAAGGTCCCGGCCGGCAGGACGATTTCCGATTCGGACGCGGCGCGATGCCACACGTGGTCTATGGCTATTACATGTTTGCATTTTTGTAGAACGGCATTAACGATCTCCGCGTCAGCTCGGCGATAAAGATCATTTTCCAGGACAATCAGAGTGTCGGCTGTTCCTGCAAGTATTTTTTCAAAACATTCCTTAATAGTTCCGCCACCCATTAACGACAGACCGAGAGAGTTGCACTCCGGCGCCGTGTAACACAGCCGGGCCTTGCGCCCGATATCATGCAGGGCTGAGGCTATATTGGCCGCCGCTTGTATAATCGAGATACTCCCGCAACTGGTCCCGGATATGACCAAGGGCCGTTTAGCTTCCTTGAGCGCAGCGGCTATGCTCTCGGCTAATTCGTGCTGCTCCTCCGGCAGATCAGAGACCCGCGACCGCCGCGGGATTCAGTTCATGAGCAATCTGAAAGCCCAACCGGGCAATATCATCCGGAGCGGCATACCAACTTCGAGTGGCCACCTCATCCAGTTTAGTCTCGAAGGGAGCTATGACGAACAGCGGCCCTTTCTCATCCTGGATCGCCTGCCGCATAGCGCCGTCGCTCCATCTAGGGACGTCGAGTCTCGACGCTATCTCCATAGGCTTTTGCAGAATTGATTGCCGAACGGACAAAGCCAAGCGCGGAGCGACATTGGTAACATCCTCCCCCAGGATCAAAACCGCGTCACAAAGTTCCACTTCTCTCAGTGAAGGCGTGTATACGGGCCCTTTGCTCAAGATGTCCAAAATAGAGGAAACCGATTTATGTTCGGGGTCTGACATCCCGATGTAGAAGTTGTCAGAACCGACAAGCGAGCGCAAAGCAAAATTCGCCTCTAGAGTGGCTCGCGGGGAACCGATGCCGACCACTCGGGAGTTATCCGCCAAAATTTTTCTGATGTGGCCAAGGACCTTCTCTTTTTCCGCGGGCCCCGAGTGATCATTTTGTTCAAAAGAACGCCTGAGGAATGGTTTGCGGATTCGACGCTCGCTGTTCGCAAATTCATAGCCGAAGCGACCCCGATCGCACAGGAAATAGCCGTTCACTTCTGAGTTATATTTGTTTTGAATTCTACGCAGAGAGCCATATCGTTCGCCGGGGATGGTGTTGCACCCCAACCCGCAATGCACGCAAACGGATGGCGCTGTCTGAAGGTCCCATTTACGGGTATAGCGCCTCTTGAGGGTCTTGTCGGTGAAAACGCCTGTTGGGCATACTTCGATTAGATTGCCACTGAATTCATTCTCGAGCGCGCCTTCTTTGGCCCTACCGAAGTATAGATGGTTATGCATTCCAAAGACGTTAAAATCTCTGCCCCCGGCGTAATCCCGATAAAATCTCACGCAACGATAGCATTGGATACATCGGTTCATTTCATGATTGATAAACGGACCAAGATCTTGATTGCGGTATGTCCGCTTTTTGAATCGATACCGGCGATACGTGTGTCCGGTCATCACCGTCATGTCTTGAAGATGACATTCACCCCCTTCATCGCAGACCGGGCAATCATGCGGATGATTGGTCATGAGCCATTCTATAATTCCGGCGCGAAATTGCCGAGCCTCGGGATCGTCAATGGAGATTCTTGTTCCGTCTTTAACATCGCACATGCATGACATGACTAGAAAGCCGCGTGTATCTTTTTCATCTCGAAACTGTTTCACCGCGCACAACCGGCATGAACCCACGGAATGCAAGGCAGGATGCCAGCAAAAGTAAGGAATATTGAAACCCAACGAAAGGCATGCCGTCAAAAGGCTCTGACCGTCTTTCACTTCATAGGGAACATTGTCTATGTAGATCGTGGCCATGCCTATCTCCACGGGCACCGTTTTTCTGTAATGTGACGCTCGAAATCTTCACGAAAGAATTTCAATGCGCTTTGCAGCGGTTCCATGGCGCCGGGAGCGAGCGCGCAAAAAGTCTTGCCGGGGCCCAGAAACCGGGTGTGAAATTCCAGAATCTCGAGGTCACCCGACTCGCCGGAGCCTTCTTCAATGGCCTTCAGGGTCTTGGCGGTCCATGGCAAGCCATCTCGGCATGGAGTGCACCAACCGCACGATTCCTGGGCAAAAAACTCTTCCAAGTTATGGACCATTCCCACCGGGCAGGTTTGATCATCCAGCACTATTATTGTCCCGGTGCCGAGACGGCTGCCGACTTTTTGAAGCGATTCGAAATCCATTGGGGTATCAAGGTGTTCCTCTACGATAAAATCCGTAGATGCGCCGCCCGGCAGAGCCCCTCGGAATTTCACGCCATCCCGCATACCGCCCCCGTGAACTTCCAAGATTTCTCTCATGGGCGTGCCCATAGGCAGTTCCCAGGCTCCAGGGTTTTTCACCTTGCCGCTGATGCCGTAAATTTTGGTCCCGCCATCCTTACTCCGGCTCAAACTCTTAAACCAGTCAGCCCCATTATTGACTATATGAGGCACATTAGAGAGAGTTTCCACATTGTTCATGAGCGTGGGCTTTCCCCAAAGGCCTGAATCAGTCTGCCGCGGCAATCTGTGGTTAGGAATTGCTCTTTCGCCCTCAAGCGCGTTGGTCAGCGCGGTGCCTTCACCGCATATGTAACGACCCGCGCTGACATGCACGTGCATTTCGAGATTGAAGCCGGAACCGAGAATATTATTACCCAGATAGTTATGGCTGTAAGCCTCTGCCACGGCCCTTTCCAGGCGTCTCGCGGCTACTGTGTATTCCCGTCGCACAAAGATATATGCGAGTTCAGTGTCAGCCGCGAAAGCTGCTAAAATCATACCTTCGATCAATTGATGCGGGTCGCCTTCCATAAGCATGCGGTCCTTGAATGCGCCTGGCTCCATCTCATCCGCATCGGTTATCAAGTATCTTGGACGAACCAAGTCAGGACCCGAAGGTAGGGCTTCCCACTTGACTCCCGTAGGAAAACCCGCTCCCCCACGGCCACGCAGATTTGAGTTTTTTATCAATTCGACAAGCTCTTTCGGAGTCATGCTACTAAGAGCTTTGCGAAGCGCCTGATAACCACCCGCTCGTTCATAATCCTTCAATTCGATAGGCGCCCAGTCAGGACGAATATTTTGTGTAAGCGGTCGCTCCATCTTCCCGCGCCCTACTTGTAATTTTCTAGGATAGTTTCGATCTTTTTTTGATCCAGGTCCCAGTACAATTGATCGTCAATCATTATTGCGGGAGCGTGGTCACACGCGCCAAGACATTCTACCGGCAGTAAAGTAAAACGACCATCCGGAGTGGTTTCTCCCATCTCAATGCCAAGGCGCTGAGAAAGATAGTCTCGGATCTTTCCAAACCCCATTATCCAGCAGCTCACGCTCTCACAAATCAGAATTATGTGACGTCCCACCGGCTTTCGATAAATATGATTGTAAAAAGTCGCCACACCGTCCAACTCATCGATAGTCATATCGAGAAAATCCGCAATGTCTTTGAGACTGTCATCCGAGATCCATCCCAGACGGCTCTGAACGATCTGCATGGCGTCAATACAGGCGGATTTCCTGCTTGGACAGGTGTCTATTTCAATTTGTATTTTTTGCTTCATCTCGTCGGTTAACATTATTGTGCCCCGGCAAGCGCGTTCATAGGTTTATCTATCAACGTCGGCCAAAACATAATCAATGCTGCCCAGGATTGCGATTAAATCAGAGACCGTCAATCCTCGGCTAATCAAAGGTATCATTTGTAAATGAGCGAAGGACGGGGTCCTGATTCGCACCCGATACGCCATAGTATTGCCGTCGCTGATCAAGTAATAGCCGTTATTGCCCTTAGTCGCTTCGATCCCGCAAAAGGCTTCCCCCGGCGGAATTACAGGTCCCCAACTTACGCTGAGAAAATGAGCGATAAGTGTCTCTATATCCCTCATCGTATGCTTTTTGATCGGCGGGGTGGCCAAAGGATGGTCGGATTTGTAAGGGCCGTCGGGCATATTCTTTAGGCATTGGTCAATGATGCGCAGACTCTGTCTAATTTCTTCCACCCTTACGACTCCGCGATCATAGCAATCTCCGTTTTGACCTGTCGGGATATCGAATTCGAGTTGATCATAGCCTGAATACGGTCGCTTTTTGCGGAAATCCCATTCGAATCCGCAGGCACGTAGTCCCGGTCCTGTTACGCCCCATTCAATGGCTTCCTCGAGTGTATAGCTCCCGATTCCCTTCGTGCGAGCCTTGAAAATAGGGTTTGCCATGACAAGCTTGTCGTAGTCCCTCATTCTTGCCGGAAGATAATTGAGGAAATCGCTGACCAGCTTGTCCCAGCCCCTCGGAAGATCCTGTGAGACCCCGCCGATACGAAACCAACTCGGGTGCATTCGGCCGCCCATGATGGCCGCTACTATCTCGAACACACGTTCCCGGTCATTGAACATATAAAAAACCGGGGACATTGCTCCCACATCCTGGGCAAACGTGCCGTACCAAACCAGATGACTGGCTATCCGAAAGAATTCCGCCATCATTATCCGGATGATTTTGACCTTGTCCGGGACGGTTATTCCGGCAAGCTTCTCGACGGCAAGCACGTAGGGAAAATTGTTCATCACACCGCCGAGATAATCGATACGGTCAGTATAAGGTATGAACGTGTGCCAGGATTGACGCTCGCCCATTTTTTCCGCGCCGCGATGGTGATAGCCGATATCCGGGACAGCATCCACGATCTGCTCGCCGTCAAGTTCAAGCACAATCCGGAGCAGACCATGAGTACCTGGATGCTGTGGCCCCATATTGAGGAACATGAAATCCGTATTTTTTGCCGAGCGCCTCATACCCCAATCTTCCGGTCGAAATTGCAGTGTTTCGTCTAGCGCGGCCGCTTTTTCCTCCGGGAGCCGGAATCGTTCCATTTCGGTAGCCCGAGCCGGATGTTCTTTGCGTAAAGGGTGACCTTCCCACGTTGGTGGCATGAGGATTCGTCTCAAATTCGGGTGGCCGTCAAATCCGATGCCGAACATGTCCCAGACTTCTCTCTCATACCAATTCGCGGAAGGCCATATATCCGTGATGCTGGGAATTCGAAGTTCTTCATCCTTGAGACCTACTTTGATTCGCAGGTCAGCATTTCGATCAAAAGACAGCAAATGATAGACTACTGTAAAATCGCAGGCAGGCTGCCCGTGCCGATTAGACCTGTCCCTCTCGTCGATAGCTGTGAGATCGTACAGCATCTGATAAGGCCCGGGAGTCTCGGTTTTAAGGTAATTCAGGATAGCGCGAAGCTTATCGCTTGGGACCCACAATGTCGGCGCCTCGTCGCGCGTAGTCTGGAGTCCGACCGTGTTTTCTCCGAATTTGCGCTGCAATTCCTGAACGATATCCGAACGGCTATTCATAAGAACCGGCGAAAACCCCCTATACCTGTTCAGGCGACGGCAAGACTGTGGCTTGTTTTCTTGCGTCGCGTTTCATGTCTCTCATGGAGGGCATACGGGAACGAACAACTTGCTGCGGTCCGACAATTGTGCTTAAAGGCCGGCGTTCAGCGCCAACCATCTCCTGCAACATGACAAGTCCCTCCAGGAAAGCGTCCGGTCGAGGCGGACAACCCGGAACATACACATCCACGGGCAGGAATTTGTCCACACCTTGCACCACGCTATATATGTCATACATGCCGCCGGAATTGGCGCATGATCCCATGGAGATCACCCAGCGAGGTTCCATCATTTGCTGATACATTCGCCTGATTATAGGCGCCATCTTGATAAATACAGTTCCGGCAATAACCATCAGGTCTGCTTCCCGCGGTGTTCCCCGAAGCACCTCGGCCCCGAAACGGGCCATATCGTACCTGCTCGTGAAAGCGGTGGCCATTTCCACGTAGCAGCACGACAACCCGAAATTAAACGGCCATATCGAATACTTGCGCCCCCACGCCAAGAGGTCCTGTAACTTGGTAAACAGAACGCTTGAACGAACAGCGTCTTCTGCGGAACCTTCTTCCCGTGGTATCAAAGCGGAATCGGGTTTTTCCAATCGCCAATTCGTCATCCTCAAGGTTCCTTCCCGCGTTTTGGCGTCGAACATCAGTTAATGTTGATTAATAAATTTCGAACCAGCGCCCGGATCCTGTCCGGAAATTTCTACGACCGTGTCCGTTGAGAAACTCTATCCAGTGCGCCAGGTCTATTTCTACCTACGATATCGAGGCCCCCTACACCCCAAAGATAGATTAGCGCTACGAATAGAATTCCGATGAAAATAACAATTTCGACGTAACCCGTCCAACCAAGCTCGCGAACAGCAATTGCCCAAGAAATAATGAATAACGTTTCCAGATCGAATATTACAAAAAACACCGCTATCAGATAGAAATTAGCGTCAAATCGAATTCGCGCTGAGCCGGTCGGCGTCATCCCGGATTCATACGGCTCCCCGGTTGTCCTCTCCTGATGCCTCTCCCCCAGTAACCGGGAGAAGCCGATCATTATCACCACCAGCGCCAGGACTGCAAAAAAATAGAGAGCCAACGGCCATAGAGCTACATTCAAATTATAGTCTCCTCAATGCCGATATTGTTCTTGCCGTTCGTTCTAAGGAGGAGCGCCGCAACATCGACCAAGCGGCGCAGACGCCTCTCTTTTGACCTCGTCCAGGTCCAATAGACAGCTATCAACGGTCCACAAGCACATTATTTAGAGCTAATACTTCAGAGCTCGAAAGTATAGTGGGAAAAATGAAAATTTGCTCGCGAATCGCTTAAAGCCACGAGTTGGAAGGCCGAAGATTTTCTTTGATCAATCTCTGTTGGCCATCGAATCATGAAAATTCTCAGCGCCCGGCCCCCTTTGTTTCCATTACGCTTGACAATGCATCAAAGATGAATATCTCAGATGCCAGGAACAGGCTGCAATTGCCTATGTTTTATCGGATTTATGAGTAATGAAGTTGATGTTTTTCCCCATGATATCCCTAGCAAGCGGTCATGGTTCCTAAAGAGATTGAAATTCGTCGGTCTCAAACCGAACAATAATGATAACCGCCAAGGAGGAATCAAAAATGATGAGATGGAGAGTAGATCGAGGTCCATGGAGCGAATTGGATCGCCTTCAGCGAGGCATGGATGAACTGTTCACAGCGCTCTCAGGCTATCGCAAACCGACCTTGGAAGTCCCGTGGCGGCAAGCGCGGTTGTTCCCTCTGCTGAACCTTAGAGAAGTGGAGAATTCTTATATAGTAACAGCTGAAATCCCGGGAATGAAAACCGAGGACCTGGAGATCAAGATCGAGGGGGACACACTAACGCTGAAAGGCGAAAGGAAGCCTCACGGATTGGGCGAAGGCGCGAGTTATCATCGTCGCGAGCGGGCAACAGGCACTTTCCAAAGAAGTTTAACACTTCCGACCAAAATCGATCCTGACAATGTCAAGGCCACCTACAAAGACGGCGTGCTTAACATTAGCCTGCAAAAGGAAAAAGAGGCTTTGCCCAAACAGATAACCGTTACAGCCGAATAATCGATTCCGGAAGAGGAGGATAATCAAAATGGCGGACCAGGAATTGCAAGTCACACAAAAACAGGAAATTGCTCCCGAAAAAGGTGAACTGACGCTCGAAGGCCCTTATTTTTCACCGGCAGTGGATATCTACAGCACAGAAACGGAACTAGTGTTGATGGCGGACATGCCGGGAGTGCACGGTGGTCAGGTCGAAATAGACCTCAAGGACGATGTCTTGTCGATCTTAGGCAAAGTGCCCACCGAAAGTGGATCCGGAGAAAGTCTTCTCACCGAGTACAGGACCGGAAACTATTTTCGAACCTTTCGTCTCACGGACGATATAGATAGGAACAAGATAACAGCAGCGCTTTCGGATGGAGTTCTGAAACTGACCTTGCCGAAGGCGGCCAAAGCCGTTCCGCGGAAGATACCCATTACGGTGGGCTGAAACTTGGCTGACTTGGTAAAGCAGCATTCAAGTCAAGAGAGCTTCGACCGATGCATTGACCGGGACCGGCAAGATGCCGGTCCTACTATTACAGCCACATACGAGGCCTCTTGATGCGGATTCGCTGTCAAACGTGAAGCATGGTGACGAAGAATCACGGACCTGCGTAGCGGGTCCGTGGCGCCCCTGTCCCTTGGAACAACGAGATTCTTGGCTGCTTGGGCGTGGGCTAAGCTAAGGTCGTCTAGGATTTCTCAGGCATAGATCTACTAAATCATCTATGAGCGCAGTCCCGGCGCACATCACCGTGTCCGCGCCTCCCCAATAGATCTTTACCGTGCCGTCACTTTCGGGTACAGCTCCACAGGTAAATACCACGTTGTGAACATATCCGGTGATTTCCCATGGATCTTCAGGTTGAAGAATCCATTCATCCGAAATGCCTAGAATCTTAGACGGGTCATTCAAATCATGCAGAGCGACTCCCAACCGATATACTGCTCCATCCATAGTTTCAAATACGCCGTGATATATGTTCAGCCATCCTTCGGGGGTTTCAAAAGGTGTCGCTCCCGGGCCGATCTTCATTTGATCCCAATGGTAAGGGGCTGGTTTCATAATCAACCTGGAATCGCCCCAGTAAATGAGATCGGGAGAATAGGAAATCCAGATGGACCAAGGACTTATTTCCGAATGAGGGCGGTCCAGGCGGGCAAATCGGCCTGCGAATTTCTTCGGAAAAAGAACGACGTTTCGATAATCAGCCTCAGTAATCAGGGCGATTCGCTCGACGGACTTAAAGTCAGTCGTGCCGGCCAAGCCTATACGGACACCATCCCCGGAATAAGCGCTGTACGTAATAAGATATTGGCCATCAATCAGGCATATACGAGGATCTTCAATTCCGAATTCTTCATATTCGGCAAAAATGCCATGTTTAGCCGGCGTCATAAATGGTTCAGGATCAACGTTGAAATTAAAACCATCTTTGCTTCTAGCCAATCCGAGGATCGAACGACCGCTCCGGAGATGAGACCGGAAGATCATGATGTATTCAGCGCCGAACTTCGCCACGGCCGCGTTATGAACCGTCTCCACCAAATACGGCACATGGTTTTTTGTGAGTATTGGATTACCCTTGTACCGCTGAATCAAGTCTCTTTTAGTAGATGCCGGCATATCGAAATCAACTTCTTCCGAAATCATCCTCGAGACGTTCGATATCGTCTTCTCCAAAATAATCGCCCATCTGGACCTCAATGAAAACCAACGGGGTTTCCCCCGGATTCAAGACCCTATGAGCCGCTCCCAGAGGAATGTCCACTGATTCACCATCAGTAAGGCGAATCTGTTCCGAGTCCCGTGTCACCATTGCTGTTCCGCTCACGACCGTCCAATGCTCCGAGCGACGGCGGTGGCGTTGCAAACTGAGCCTTTTACCGGGATAAACCACTATGCGCTTGACCTTATGATCGGGCAAATCGGAGAGCACCACGTAATAACCCCAAGGACGATGATCCTCTCGCTTGTTCTCCTCAAGAATTTGCGAATAGATTTTAAGATAATTTTCCACCATTTGATCACGGGAAAACCGCGACTCAACGAAATCTCGACACGATTTTCGAGAGATTGCCTTGATTTTCCCGACTGCTTCAACCGCTTCGGCGACATCCGTCACAATAAAACCGTTGACACCGTCAGCAATAAGCTCACGCATAGAGCCCCGATCAAAAGCGATCACCGGCGTCCCGCATGCATTGCACTCCACTATGGAAAGTCCAAAGGGCTCATTGAATCTTATCGGGTGTAATAACGCATAAGCTTCTCCGAGGAGCCGATCCCGGGCCTCCGGACCGACGCTGCCTATATATCTGAATTTGGCGTCATCAAGATACGGCTTGACCTCTGTTTCAAAGTACAATTGATCCTGCATTATGCCTGCCAAAATTAGCGGCATATCCGTTTGGGCGGCGATCTCTATGGCCTCTCGAGCGCCTTTGTCCGGATGAATCCTGCCGAAGAATACCAGATATTTGCCTTCCGGTTCTCTGAAGGTAAAGTTCTCAAAATCAATCCCATGATAAACGTTACCTATGTAATCGAGTTCCGGTGAGCGATCCGCATAACTTATGGATGCGTAGTAAGTCCGGCCGTTATATTTCTTATAAACAGGGAGAATTTTCTCAGAAGAGAATCCGTGGATTGTCGTCAGGACAGGGGTATCAGTTAGACCGGAGTAAGTAAGAGGCAAGAAATCAAAATGATTGTGAATCAGGTCAAATTCATTCGCCCTTTCGAAAAGTTCGCTGATGTGCAGGCATTCCCAGACTTTCGGGTCCAGGCTTTTGTCTTCTTCGTACGGTCCGGGCGCAATAGAATGTAACTTGCCGCTGGTTTCCGAATCGGCGGTGGCGAACATAGTAACATCAATCCCTCTGTCGACCAGCCCCTCGGTCAATAAAGAGACTACTCTTTCCCACGGCCCGTAATGTCTAGGCGGAGTTCGCCACGCGATGGGAGATAAGACGGCAATTCGCATTTCTGCTCCCCCCGATTTTGTACCGGTTTGGCTTCAGGTCCTTAATAGGATAATTAACAGTCAGATCCTGGGCCCTCCGGACATTTTTTTATAAATTCCAACAAATCGCTCGTTTTCCCAGTAGCAAGGGCCATAGAGCTATCCGCTACACCATAGTATAATCTGATCGCATCACCCTGCGCAATCCATCCGCAGGGAAATACCACGTCATCAACATCTCCTTCTCTTTCGTAACTTTCCTGAGGGCCGAAAATCCACTGATCAGATCTTCTCAGCACCCGGGTTGGATCTTCCAAATCCAGCAAAGCCACTCCCAATCTGTATATGCCCCCACTAACGGTTTTTCGAACCCCATGATAAAGAATCAACCAGCCATCAGGAGTTTGAAGCGGAGGCGGAGATAAGCCGATCTTATCGGCATCCCACCATCCGCCCCTTTTGGCGGGCAGCAACACTTGATGATCTCCCCAATGCTTCAAGTCCGGAGAAAATGAAATCCAAATGTGGGCTCCAGTTCCGGTGAAGGTCGATGCCGGCCTGTGAAGCATCGCATACCTGCCTTTAAATTTTACCGGGAAAAGGGCCGCGTCTTTATCTTCAGGCGGCATAGCCGGACCTAATCTCTGAAATGTTTTGAAATCCTCAGTTGTGGCAATCGAAACCAGGGGACCTCCTCTGGAATATGCAGTATAGACAACTGCCCAGACCTTCAGATCCTCCATGAAGGTTACTCTGGGATCTTCAATGCCCCAAATTTCCTCAGGATTTGTTATGGGTGACGGCGCAAGTGTGGGTTTGGGATCGATGATCCAATTATTTATGCCGTCCTTACTACGAGCTGCGCATAAATGAGAGAATCCCCTTCGATCTTCTACTCTTACCAGCAATAAGTGATCACCATTGAACTTGGCTGCGCCGGCATTGAACACCGAATTTACCGGGTACGGCCAATCACCTGCAGTTAAAAGTGGATTTTTTTCATGCCTCTGAAAGATGTCATGATACCCATTACCGTTCGAATTTCTCATTTTCCTCTTTTAAGCCTCCAAACTATCGGCTTTATTGTTTTAGGTTTTATGACCTGCGACCGGTTTTTTGCCGGTGGTGCTTGTAATTTTTGCACCTGCGCTTGTCAAGCCTTTTATGGTCAGACAAGGAACGCAAAGGCACAATCTGTACAAAATAGACGTGCAGAATGCGCTAACGTTAGAATTGCGACGTTCTATTTCAAACGAGAATCACGCCTTCGAGCGCGGATTCTCATGGGAGAGCAATACTCATTGCATCATCTATCAGAACTCGAATGGAAGTTCAACAGGTTTGCCTGAGACGCAAGCTTCCCTGGCCAGTTCGTAAGCTTGATTATACTGTTTGGCGACTACCTCCCAGGAAACCACCTCGTCGAGGTACCGTTTCAAATTTTCTCCAAGCTCAAGACGAAGCCCTTCATTGCAAGCCATTTCAATGACCTCTTCCTTGAGCATCTGCTTTGTGGTGAAGAGGAGTCCACCTTTACTTTCAAGGGTCTGAGCGGTCAAACCCTCCATCGGAGCCGTCGTTATATAGGGTTTGTTAAGCGCTATGATTCTTGCCAGTGTGCCGGATTGAGTCTCGTCGATGGAGGGCAAAACAATGAAGTCACAGACAGCCAGGACTTTGTAATAGATATCTCCCCGTGGAATAAATTCGAAATAGTGCGCCAGCCCTTTCCCTTCAAGTACTTCAATCTGCTTAAGATAAGACACATAATCTTCGGAATGGTTCGGATCGCGCAGGATGCCGGCCGCTAAGAGATCCCACTCCTGATCGGATCTCTCGCAAATCTCTCGGTGGATCTCTTCCCACATAGAGGTGAGAATATCCCATCTTTTATTGGATTGTATCCAACCGACCAGACCTACTATGTGTTCGCTCAAATGGGGAAATCTGTCCAAACCGAGTTCTTTTCGAAGAGCCGGAACATCTTCCATTCCCCAGCGACGATCAGGCCGTGCGCCGTGAGGAACAACCATGACATTCTTGGGGGTTTTCCAGCCACGACCAAAAAAATTCCAGTCGAGACGCCATTTTTGGTAGTGACACTTGAACAGAACCACGTGGGCTCGTTCACACAGCTTATAAATGAAGTTGGCCTCAAATTCAGTCAGTCTCCCGTGAACAGTGTGTGGCTCCACAACCGTCGGGAATTCATTTATCGCATCGAGCAGGTCCAGGAACCCCTCGTTGCCGTCTCCCTGACCTCTCGAATCATGGTATTCGTACAGACCGTATTCGTGCTCCAAATGCACCGCGTATGGGCGCAGCTCACGCACTTTTCCGGCCACCACTTTCCACCAGTCTCTCCTGGACATATCTATGATAGGAAACACCCCTGTTCCTTGGCCGTCGGTGTGGCTTATTACCAGCACTTCCCTGTCGGGATTGGCCTTCTCGATGAATTCCCTTGCTTCCTCAGCGAAAGTTCCAATTCCACAAAGGCGGGGCGGATAGCTGGAAATCATGACTATAGGGCCTGAATCGCTCATCGAAAATCCTTTTCTTTGTCTCCAAGGATAGTTTCCAAGTGAACCGGCAGAATTTTGCTCAACCTAAGCGGGGGTAAATACATTGTTGCCTCGGCGGCGCTGGTGTAATACCCTGGCTGCCGGGCGAACTCCCCGTTCATGGGCTATTACCCCAACCGGTCTCCTTTTTCAACTAATAAAGATCCATAAAATATTCGTCAGTCGGTTATTTAGAGGAGAAAGTGTGGACGGTTTTGAGGATTAGCCTCTTATCCAGTGCGTTCACTAACTATTTAATACAGCCTGAACGCCGGGTGGGATCTCACGTTGAAGGCTGATTTTTTGAGCATTCAACTCGGAAAGACCGAGGACTGCAAGAAGGTAGCACACCACGGATTCCGCGCCCTGATTTGCGCTAATGCCGTTGGAGTCGATCCCGTCCGCCACCGCACCGTCTGCGAAATCATAGAGCGCAGCATTCAGCCTGTTTCTGCCCAGGAACCATTCAAAGGCAAGCCGAGCCAGTTCCAGGTATTTTGTCCTGTTGGTTATCTCTGAAGCCGCCACGTACGCTTCCACCAGATAGCCTGCATCTATTGGCTGCTGCCCAAAGAGAGCCTTTTCGCCTCCCCTCGGATACCAACCCTCGTTGCCGATAAGTTCGAAATAAACTCCATTGAGTTGTTCTTTGGTAAGGAAATCAAGGGATTCTAGGGCAACGTCAAGATAGTCTTGAGTTTGTGTTACCTGGTAGGCACGGAGCAAGGCTTCAGGGATTTTGGCGTTTCCATAAGTCATTTTATCCTCGAACCAATGCCAATCCTCACTCTTGTTTTCATGGTAGAGACGCAGCCAGATCATCGGCCAACTGGATCAGAAGTCGCTTAAATTGACTCGCTCCTTCAAATTTTTTTAGAAGATGGTACATACCTATAATGGCATAGGCCTTTGCTCTTGGCGCTTCAAGTTCCGCTATTCTCGGCGCAGCTTCCGCCATCATGTTTTGGGCCAGGGCCCGCATCGCCTCTTTCGGGCCCCACCGCACAACAGTCCCGAGACCCCAAAGGACTCTGCCCAATGTGTCTTCGCTCCCTTGCTCGTCGAGGAATCGGCGATCATAGGACATGAAATTGTGGAAATGGCCTGTTTCCGTCTGAGAATGACGCAGAAAGCTGACGTAAGTGCGAATCAAAGGAAGTATCTGGTCGTCTTTCTGTTGATTATAACAAGTCATTAATGCGGCAAGTCCCCGACCGACATCATCAGCGCTATATCCATGGTCACGATCCGGTATACCGAAGCAAGCGTGCTGCAACAGACCGACATCGTCCGATAGAGACATCAAATAGTCTAGCTTGACTTCCGGGAGAGTAGTCAAAGGAAGCATCTTTTGCTTCCAGATTGACTTTACCTCCAGATCCTTCCTGTCGCCGAGCATTTGCAGAAACATTTCCAGGTAATGACGTCCTACCTCTCGCCATACCATGGTGCGACCGTACTCGTAAGCCGCCTTCCTCATCCTGTTCCGCGCCATGGAGTCGCCTATTAAGTCCTTCAGAGCCTTGGCCATGCCTTTCACGTCTTGGAAGTCTACCAGCACTCCTCTTGAGTCGGACAGCAACTCTTCGGCGTACCAGTATGGTGTCGACACTACGGCCTTGCCCATTCCCACGGCGTAGGCGAGCGTGCCCGATGTGATCTGCTCTTTCGCCAAATATGGAGACAAATATATGTCGCAACACGAGATGTATTCGGTTAATTCTTGCAGATCAACAAATCTGTTGTGGAACACTACATTGTCGGCTATCTTCAGGTCCCTCGCCTTTCGCTCCAAGGATAAGCGATATTGCTCGCCGTGAATTTTTTTAACCTCGGGATGCGTTGCGCCAAGAACGATGTAAACGGTGTCAGGGTATTTTTCCACAACCTCAGGTAGCGCTTCCAGCGCGGTTTCTATGCCTTTGTTAGGGCTGAGCAATCCAAATGTAAGAAGCACGGTCAGGCCTTCCACATTAAACTGTTCCTTATAGAAGTTGGAATCAACAAAAGGAACGTCATGAACACCATGATGTATTATCGAAATCTTGTCTTCGGGAACGGCATAAATCTCCCGGAGCATCCTAGCGCCTCTTTGACTCATGGTGACAATCCGTTGAGAACCATTCACGACGTCCTCAAATGCTTCCCGGTAATCTTTGAGGGGATTTTCCAAAATGGTATGCACGGTTGTGATTACCGGCTTTTTAAGATGACACAACAGCACGGAAAGATACTTGCCGGCTGGGCCTCCGAAGATCCCGAATTCGTGCTGCAGGCTCACTACCTGAGCCGACGAGCCATTAAGATATTCGGCTGCGCGAGCATAATCCCGAATTACGTTTTGCCGGATCTCAAATGTAACCTCAGATGGATAATCGTACCCTCCTGCTCGATCAGTTATGGCAACTACCCGATATGGCCGACCGCCCAATTCTTGCGCGACGGAGGCGCCGAGATCATTGGAAAATGTCGCAATTCCGCACTTTCGTGGGACGAAAGTCCCCACGTAAACTATGTCGAGATCCGATACTAATACAGGATTTTCTGGTTGGCCTCTTGTCATGCCGGCGCCTGCGCAATTTGATCGTTCGTTTTAAAAGCCCCCTTCATCATGATTCAATTCACTATTTAGGCGATGGTGGCTAACACTCTACTCAGCTAACATTTGTGAACATTGAGCCCTATTTGTCAAGTCCAGGGGACGGCTGCGCCGCCGAACCGCGTGTACGAGCGCTGCATTCATCATTTACGTTGACTTCGGAGAAATTCATTCGTCTTGCCGTTTCTGATTTGAGCGCTACTCTTTTAGTCTCCGAGTCCAGGACACTAGGCCCTCCAACAGTTCCTTTATTTTCAGTCGCGTTTTCTCATCTGTGACGTTGCCGTCTTTGTCAATCTTATCCTGGGCAAATGGGACCATGACCTCCGGCTGATTCAAGGCAAAACAAGTCAGAAATACAAAGCATTGCCGTAGATGGTACTGGGCTCGGGCGGTTCCAGCCATGCCTATTGAGGCCCCCATGATGGCGACCGGCTTATGTTCAAACGCATTGTCCCCGAAGGGTCTGGAAGCACAGTCGATGGCATTCTTCAGGACGCCTGGTATCGAGTAGTTATACTCCGGTGTGGCAATGAGAATGGCGTCGGCAGCTCTAATTCTTGCCTTAAACTCCCGGACTTTTTCCGTGGGCTGGTCTTCCAAGTCCTGGTTATACAGAGGCATCCCGTCAAGATCGAAAATCTCAAGTTTTGCGTCATTCGGAACAAGTTCCTGAGCCGCTCTCAAGAGCGACCTGTTGTAGGAAGCCTTGCGCAGACTTCCCGCAAACCCGAGAATCGAGAGTTGCGAAATCATGATTTTTCCTTCCCCTATTCAGCGTGTGGGCTTTTGAATGAGTTTTTTGCTCAATGTTCTTTCCACGAAACGACCGGCTCGATACTTTAGAGCGCAATGGAAGGCAATTCCCATCCTTGTTCTTCGTGACCGCGGAGCAGCACAAACAGCGGTTTTCTTTGATCACGCCAATAATTGGCCGAATCTCGCAGGATTTCCAGCGCTATCTTGAACTGATCGGGAGCATGTTCGGCAAAAGCCTCGAAATGATCATACAGAATCACGAAACCATCAGTCTCGTGCCACGACATATCAGTAAGACAATCTTCAAATGCGTCCCAGTTATTTCCGAAATAGTCCGGGAAAGACAAAACAGCGGCAGCATGTTTTAGGAATTGCTCTTTGCCCTGGATCCCGGCCCCATCCAGAAGGAAAAACGCATAGGTATATTGTTTGGCGAGTTTTTCGAGTTCTCTGATTGGCGCATCATCTGCCAGCCGAAAAACGCCGGACGCTCGAAAATCGGACAAAATATCGGCCAAATTTTTCACATATTACTCCTTGATCAACCTAAAAGTATTGTAGTGATCGTCAGTATAATAAAACTCTCCATCTGCTCCAGCGATGATTCGGCGAGCCCCGCGATCGCGTCTTCCCGGAGTCTTAACCGTGTATTCCCTGTAATGCCCCCTCACGCGGGCGGGCAGGCGACCCTCCCGATTGTTGAAAATGGTCCCATCTTTGGGGTATGGGAACGGTCCGCCTTGTTTGATCAGCTTCAGTGTCGCTTTGGCTTCCGGGGGCAGCTCGCCTACGGCAATGGTCCCTATGCTCCGGATTTTGCTTTGAGTGGCCAAGTCTGACGAGCGCGCCGCTAATTCTATAGGAAGCTCGGCTTGAACTTGAACAAAAGTCGCGAAACCGATCAACAACGCAAGTGGAAGACCGATTCCCAATTTATGATAAATCAACATGCTTGCACCGATCCTCACAAGTCCCGTAACGTTTGTCCGCCAGGCGCCGGAACCGGAATTCCAGCCCGGACTAAGGTTTCAATTTGTTCTCAATGTATTCTTTGAGCGCGCTGGCATTATTCAGCTTGGTCTCCTTGGAAGAGAAAAGGAAGGTGATCTTACGCTTCCTTGCCAACTCGACAAGCTCACTAACTGTTTCAGGGCGCCGGTCCAATTCCTCAAAATAGCGTCTTCTAAATTCAGTCCATTTTTCCGGATCGTGGTTATACCATTTCCGAAGTTCCGTTGTCGGGGCAATCTCTTTAACCCAGCGATCAATGCGTGCATCTTCCTTTTTCAGGCCCCTTGGCCACAATTGATCTACCAATACCCTGTACCCGTCTTCATTGACCGGATTCTCATAAATTCTTTTTGTATAGATCGCCATGGCTGTGTCTCCGTAAAGGTCCTTTTGCGGCAAACCGGTAATGAAAGCAACCAAATAAGGGGCGTAGCAAACTATGCGCGGCACATCTTGTAAATCGTATCACATGTGTCGGCATATAGGGTATTAATCCAATGCTCTCGGGCCGTGCCGCGGGTGACAGCCAAACCACATTCCGGGCATAACTTGATTTTCTCGAGTCTCCGGAGAATTCTATGCACTGTGGCCACTAACGTCGCGTGGCTCCACATGAGGGGTGAAACGGAGAGAGGCATTCCTGTCAACGGATGAACCTGTTCCGGTAACACGCCCGATGGAAGAGCATGTTCCGCGGCCCATTCCAGCAACTTGACGGCCTCGCCGATTGCTGTTTCGTCCTCTGCCCTTTCCGCGAGGAAGTCGGCCATCCACAGGGTACAAATGAACCAAGGATTGCCTGGGACATCCCCACTCACGCGGTGATAGTTATCGCCCTCATAGCGCGCCATTCCCCCGACGCCAGTATTCACCCACAGCTTCTCACGAAGATCGGACATGGTTGAACATATTCTAGGGTCATCCGCCCTGTAGAGCCCGAATGCGAAAAGACCCCAGGCGCTCGCGTCGGACGTCTGATCAATCATCATCTCGCCGCTATTACTACGATAAATCATACGGCAGAAACGGTTCAGCTCCTCCTCGCCACAGATGAGCCGACGCGGCGTCTCGAATCTCCGCAGCCACTTTCATATAATGGTCCGCCTTATCTCCTTCGCCGAATGCCCTGCAAAACAGAGAAGCAGCAGTAATTCCTCCGAAAACCGCGCCCACTGTGAAGCTGAGTATGCCTCGACGTTCTTCCCACAGATCGTATGAGGGCGCGGGCAGACCGGTTTCGGCGTCTCTGTATTCACACATGAAATCGGCCGCCCTTTTGATGAGAGCTTTGTATAGCGGCTTTATGAATTCCACGTCGCGATGCAAAACGAAATGATGCCACAATGCCCAAATTACCAAGGCCGTTTCATCTTCCTGAATAGGCAATTGGGCCTGCCCTTCGCTCAACCAGGGATGCCACGACGACGCTAGAGTGCCGTCCGGGTTGTACTTGTGAAGAAAATACCCACCTTCTTCAATGATGTCTGATACGAACTGGTAGAATTTTTGCGATAATGGAGGATATCCCGCCAGATCCAGAGCATTGGCGGCCAAAGCGCCGTCCCTGGGCCAAACGTAGGAATAAGTGTCTCGATTGAAACGGATCACGTCCGAATCATTGGCCGCTATGATGCCGCCCTGCCAATCGATCTGTGTCCTCAAGATAAGAAGACTACGGCTATAGAGGCTGGCGACCTTGGCGGGCAACAGTTCCAGGCTAGGGTCTTCTTTTTGTATCCAGAGACGCCAATAATCCGACGTGCGAGAAATCATGACTTCAGCTCGCTTGTTTTTGACGGTGGCGTCAATTTGGCGGACTTCGTCCCAGCTCGCGCCTGCCGAGAGCCAGAAATAGGCATTTCCACGAGACAAGCCTTCAAGCTCCATACTCAGCGAAACAACAGAATCCACAGCTCCCTGAGCAATGGGGTTACCCGAAAGGACCCCGTCTTCGGCATCGCGGAATGTCCCTTCCAGACCGCCGATCTCCTTTTGTCCGACGGCAAAGCCGGCCAAACCCTCCGTTTGCTCGGTTCTCGCCGTTTGCCAAGAAATATACGTCATCTTTGTAATGAACGACTCCGCCTGTTTTCGGATCGAATGCCCCTGTGTCACCCACGCTGTTTCCTGAAATGTCGAAGTCATTGCTGAAAAATAATCTGATTTCCCTCTTCCTTGGGTCCATGTTTTCGACCGCTATCTCCCGAAGGAAAACGTTCTCATGGAAATCAACAGCGTCATGGCACGAAAGCAGTAGAGCGAGTTCTCGATTGTAGAGATTAACCTCGGTCACCAGAGTGTCTGAGACGTACCTCAGATCGATTTCCCATCCCTTCCCGATCCAAGAGAATTTTCCGTCGACCCACACTCCTGTGCGTGAGTAATTGCCACTGAGATGATTCTCTTTTCCTATATGTGGAAAGTACAGGTCACGAATACAATAGTCCGGGTCAAAACAGACAAGAAGTTTTCCGTTAGCCACCGGTATATCTCTCGGCATCTCCTCCTCCCGACTTCATTCCCAAGGTCAAGCGCGGGTACGTGGGCCACCGCGCCAACGGAGAAACATCCATGCGAACTTGCGCACCTCGTCCTGCATCGGTGGACGAGAAAGCGCAAGAAAATGGTTATTGTTTCGGTTCGGTCGGAAGACCGGCCTTCTTCCACTCCCGCCAGCCGCCTTTGAGGGCATAGACTTTCTTGTAGCCTCTTTGCAGAAATTGCGCCGCCACACGGGCAGACGTGCCTTCATCAGGTCAGGCGCAATAAAACAATAGTGTCTTCTCCTTGGGATACTTATCAGCCCAAGCGGATATCTCAGATGGGTTTTCCCTGATAGCTCCCTTAATTTTTGCATCCGAGGCGTTCCAGTCCTTCGGCTGGCGTACGTCGATAATAATAATGTCAGCGTTTCCCAACATCGATTTCGCCTGTTCTTGTGTCATTTTGGGTACAGGCTCGGTCGAGGCAGCTTCCGCCGTCGCGCCAAGGCCGACAGCCATCAGCATGCACAGAACAATGAACATTGATACTGATTTAATCATGCGTCTCCCCCTAATGTGCCTTGCTCAAAACTTTTGTTATTGAAACTGATCTGTGGGGTCCTTTATCGGCTATGCCTTAACGGACAGGCAGAAACCACGAAAGTTCCTCATGACATGATTCGGGGCCATACAATTTCCTTGCGCTCGACGGATCATCGCTGTTCGTATTGGTTGGATGCAAGCAAATCGATACCACAAATCGGTAGGAACTTTCCCGGCCTCCTATGGTCAGGAATGAAATATGGAGCGCACAAAGGGTCATTTAATACGATGCAGTCATTGCCCGCAAATTTGTAAGAGGAGGGAGTAAATTGGAAACGCAAGCGGATTATGAAAATAGAATTCAGGCTCTGCTCAACACGTGTAATACTCAAATAGAAGAATTAGAGGCATGCGCCAAACAGGCGTCGCCGGAACTTCGAATACAATGCGAAGAAGAGATCAGCGTGTTGATCGCAAATCGGGAAGCCTTGAAACGCGGCCTCTTAAAGCTTGATGAGCAATGCGGAATTTGTTCGGCTTGTCCCGAAGAAGACCATGAATTGATCTGATCTCGATGAACAGGCGCTGGACACACGGCGTCTACCGTTCCGGTGAAGGGGACGAAGGTTGTGACACAGGCGGAGCAACTGGCTTCTTTCATTGTCAAAACGTCTTATGATGACATGTCTGAGGCCGTGCTTGAGGCCCTAAGGATTAGAATTCTGGACTCTCTTGGCTGCGCAATCGGCGCCCTACATCAGGAACCGATCAGAATGATAAGGGCGCAGCTCGAGTGTTTGAGGTCGGGTCTTTGGGGGACCAAGAGTCTGTGGGGCCGAGTCTTAACATTTAATGATTGAACCCCCTATTTTTTTCAGTAACTTCTTTGTGATTCCAATTTCTCAGCCGGGGTAAGGTAAGTGGCAAAAGTCGGGGTTTCTCTGTCGGAAGTTCATCGTACCGTAGCCATCCCAAAAGGAACGGACATATCGAAACGTATATTGGCATTTTTTGGCCCCGCGTACTTGGTAAGTGTCGGGTACATGGACCCCGGAAACTGGGCGACCGATTTAGAAGGCGGAGCAAAATTTGGTTATACGCTCATCTGGGTCCTGGTGGTATCCAACGTCGCTGCGATAGTGCTTCAAACGTTGGCCGCAAGGCTGGGGATCGTTACAGGCAGAGATTTGGCTCAGTCTTGCCGTGACCATTATCCTCGTTCTGTCAATTATATTCTTTGGATCTTGGCCGAGATCGGCATAGTTGCCTGCGATTTGGCGGAAGTACTGGGAGGGGCAATAGGGATCCATCTCCTTTTCGGCATACCTCTTTTATGGGGAGTAATTATCACGGGACTTGATGCGCTGCTCTTTCTGGCAATTCAAAATCTTGGGGTGCGAAAATTCGAGAGTTTCATTCTATCTTTGATCAGCGTGATCGGTTTATGCTTCGTACTGGAAATTTACTGGTCTTCTCCACAGTGGGGCGAAGTAGCCAAGGGTTTTGCGCCACGCATACCGGATGGAGCGCTATACATTGTTATGGGCATCATAGGAGCAACTGTGATGCCACACAATCTGTATCTACATTCCGCTCTCGTACAAAGTCGAGCATATGAGACCACAGTTGAAGGCAAACGACAGGCCTGCCGTTTCAATCTTGTCGATTCTGCACTGGCCTTGAACGTCGCCTTTTTTGTTAATGCCGCTATCCTCATAGTTTCTGCCGCGGCATTTCACGGCAAAAACGTTGAAGTAACGGAACTCCAGCAAGCCCACAGCCTCCTCTCACCGATGCTGGGGGCGCCCCTGGCAGGGATGGTGTTTGCGATAGGTCTCATTTGCAGTGGCCAGGCCTCCACCATAACCGGTACTCTGGCGGGCCAGATTGTTATGGAAGGATACCTGCATTTCAAGATCCGACCATTCTTGCGAAGATTGGTTACACGGCTTCTGGCAATTGTACCGGCTGTTTTGACGGTCCTATTTGCAGGCGACGCAGGAAGCTATAAATTGTTGATTTTGAGCCAGGTAATTCTGAGTTTACAGCTCTCTTTTGCAATAATCCCACTCATTCATTTCACTAGCGACAAGAACTTGATGGGAGAATTTGTTAATGGCGCAGGACTCAAGGTTCTTGGTTGGATAGTAGCGCTTGGGATTGTGGGTTTGAACGGCAAACTCGTAATCGATCAAATACAAGAATGGACACAATCGAGCCCCGCGCCTGCCTGGATTTGGGTAACAATTGTTCCACCGGTATGTGCTCTTGGAGTGTTCCTCCTCTATATATTTGTCAGACCTTTTATTCACCTGCCTGAAGTTGAAAGGCTTCCCAGGTGGCGCAAACTCAGTCAGTTTATTCGCGCTGATGAGGACAGGCTGGATCTGGATATTCCGCGTTATAAACGTATAGGCGTGGCAGTGGCGCACAACGACATAGATGGAAAGGTCCTGAGTCACGCTCTGCCTTTGGCCCGGCAGTATGACGCCGTAATGTGCCTTTTCCATGTAGTGGAAGGCGCAGGAGGCTTGACATTCGGACCGGACGCCTATGACACGGAGACTCGCGAGGATGAACAATACTTGAATCAACTCGGTGTATCTCTCGGCCATAGAGGCGTCGAAGTAGAAGTCTTTTTGGGCTTTGGGGACGTTTCGAAGGAACTAATTCGTATGGTCCAAGAGCAGAATATCGACATTCTTGTCATGGGCGGGCACGGTCACAGGGGCATTAGCGATATCCTTTTCGGCAGCACGGTCACTCCTGTGAGGCATGAGCTGGAGATCCCCGTGATAGTAGTGAGGTAAACTGCTATAACTTCGACCGCGCTCGTCCGTCTCCCCGGAAGAAAGAATTAACGCAACTTGCGGTTAGGTACGGACATCATTTGTTCGCCGAAGCATGGGCTTGATAGAGGAAATGAGAAACTGCAGGCGGATTGCCGCCAACATGAAAAGCTCGCACGCGATCTTCGATCGCACGATCCGCCACGGTTACCCGCTCATGCTGACGCAAGTGTTCTGCCCAGGATTCCACCTGAAACGTTTCAATGTAACGGGCGGGTTCGGCAAGGTCACGAAATAAGCCCCACTGCCTCCCCCCGTCTCTGCGTCGAATACGACCCAATTCGTGCGCGGCCTCCACAAACTCATCCGCCTTGGCAGGATCAATACGATATTCGAGCAGGACCAGCACCGGCCCTTCCTCCGGATTCGGTCGTGTGATCAAAATCGGCTCGGGCCAGTGTAAGGACGGCCTCAAATCCTGATCAGAGCCTATTTTTAGATCCCATCTTAGACTGAGGAGAATGGTTATTATTAACAAACCTGCTGCGCAAACCAGGGCAAAAGGATTTCCCTCCCTTTCGGCAATTATTCCCCACGCTACACTCGCAACCGCCATCCCGCCCTGGAACGCGAGCGTATAAAATCCAAGAGCGCGCCCCTGAACCCAGGATGGGACTAGAGTTTGAGCGGCCACGGTAAGACTGGCCATAGCTGTAATCCATGCTATGCCTGCGAGCAACATGGCCCCATACACGATATAAACATTTCTGATAATACCTAGAACCAAAATCGCAACAACCAAAACAGCTGAAGCGATATTTATGAGCCGATCGGTTGACGCCAAGCTCCTTAGCCTTGGCAAGATGGCTGCTCCCAGCAAAGCTCCCATGCCTATGAAACCAAACAGCCCGCCGAAGCCGATGGAGCTCATTCTCAGTTCATGCCTGGCTACTACAGGCATCAAGGCCCATAACGCGCTGACACACGTTATAAATAATAAGCAGCGAATAAGAACGGCACGCAGAGGCGGCGCATTAAACATGTATCGCACGCCTGTTTTCATCGCGCCAATGATCCGTTCAGGCGGCAGGAAATCCCGGCGTCCGGAAGATTCCCATTTGTAGACAATGAACATAACGCCGGTAAATGATATTGCATTCAACAGGAATACAGGCCCGGGACCTGCAAGCGCGACAACGGCTCCGCCCAAGGCCGGACCCACAGCTCGTGCAATATTGAAAGCAACTCCGTTCAAAGCTACAGCGGCCGACAGTTCGGGAGCCGGCACCAATCTGGGTATTAGCGCCTGCCAAAGAGGAACGTTCATGGCTGACCCCAATCCAAGCGCAAAAGTGAACGCCAGTAGCTCCCAGGCGCCAGTTCCTCCCCAAAAGGTTAAAACGCTGAGTCCGGCGGCTGCAGCGCACATCCAACCTTGCGTAAATAATAGCATTCTTCTCCTATCAACTATGTCAACCATTGCAGCCGCGGGTAGAACCACCAAAAACACAGGCAAACTTGTGGCGGTTTGCATCAGAGCGACCATGACCGGAGAAACGGTTAATGAAGTCATCAACCAGACCCCTGCCACATTTTGCATCCACGTCCCAATATTTGAAGCGATGGACGCGATCCACAACGCGCGAAAGATCGAATGACTGAGTGGGCTCCAAGCTGAGCTTGATAAAGGACTAACCCGATCCATAGTGACTCCGTCCGTCAGCGATGAGTTGTGCAACTACAGCCGCTCTCGAAACCTGGAACAAAACATTCATAGATCTTCATAGCATTAGACAACTTGCGAGCGCAGAGGATGTTAGAATTTCATCACCTTGCCCCTGTCGAGCGAGTCCCATCTTCTTGACGTTTCCCGGATTTGCGTTATTCTTAATGATAATCTGAATTGATCTCTCAACTAGAAAAATTGATTGGGAATGACTTTTTGCCAAGCTGAACTTTGATTGGTTGACATCCACAATCTGACAATTGGGGAGCAGTTCTCTGGGCCTGTTTATGGTCAGGTTCGAGCCAGGGGACTTGGGGATTCCCGTGGGTAACATCTATGGGTGGCAACGACATGATAGCGGAGAGTAGAGCACTACAGCCGTGCAAGAGCGTCATAGTCGCATTGGCGGTTTTCGTTGGGTTGTATGTGTCCAGCGTTTACAATTTCTTATTTTTCCACAGCCTGGCCGAAATCTTTAGTATAATTCTAGCCTGCGGCATATTCTTTATAGCATGGAATTCAAGACGCTTCCTCAATAACAATTGCCTTCTTTTTATTGGCGTCGCGTATCTCTTCGTCGCCGGCATTGATTTGGCGCACGCCCTATCATTTGCAGGGATGGGTGTTTTTTCAGGCTATGATCCTAATGTTTCCACTCACCTCTGGATTTGCGCCAGGTACTTGCAAGCGATTTCCGTCGCTGTCGCTCCGTTATTATTGACGCGACAGTTGAACCCCGACAGGCTTTTCATAGTTTTTTCAGCCATCTTCGCTATGATTATGGCATCGATCTTCGTCTGGGACATCGTCCCGGTTTACATTGCTGAGGGGACCGGTTTAACCGCCTCCAAAGTCACAAGCGAGTTCCTCATCTGCCTGATCTCTTTGGCTTCCATTGGGATACTACTCGGATATCGAGATCGCTTCGACCAGGTCATATTAAAACTACTGATCTGGTCAATCATGTTCACTATAGGCTCAGAACTGGCTTTCGACCTGTATACGGGCGAGGATGTAATTGCCAATGTCATAGGTCACTATTTCAAAATAGTCTCATTCTGTTTCATTTACCAAGCCATGATTGAGGCAGGGCTTAAACAGCCCTACGATGTGTTGTCCAGGGAACTAAAAACAGCTCACGATCAGCTTGAAGACCGGGTCCACGAGGTACGGCATAATTCCAATCAGCGAATCAACAACTTACGGCTGAAATGGCCGAGCGAACGAGAGTGGAGGAAATTGCGAGCCGAGTAAGTCGTGCGCTCAAGACCCTCAGCGCCTTCGACCATGTATTGGTCCATGCGACCGAGGAATCCTTCTGGTGAACGAAATATGCCGAATTCTCGTGGAGGTTGGCGGGTACCGCATGGCCTGGGTAGGTTTTGTTCATGGACATGATACCAGATATGTAGTGCCTGTCGCGCAGGCGGGCTACGAGGCCGGTTATCTCGTAGGGCTCAAAATGGCATTCATTTGACGAACACCAGCAACAATGCCCTTTGGCAAGACATTGCTTTCCCGGAAAACTCTCCGTTGTTAGGGACGTGTCGGCAAACCCGGATGCAGCGGCCTGCCGCCAATTGGCCCGGGAACACGACTACACGTCGCTGATCGTCCTGCCTCTGAGTCTTGATGGAAGCGTGTGCGGAGGATTGTCCGTCTGGGCCAAGGAGCCCGATGCTTTCCGCCAAGATGAGGTGGAATTGCTTCTCGAACTCGCTGAAGACCTGAGTTTTGGAATCGCTGCAATGCAGACGAGAGCGGAGCAACGAAAGAGCCCACGAAGATCTGCTCTTAAGCGAGGAAAGGTATCGTGGTGTTGTTCAGGATCAGACTGAACTCATCTGTCGATTTTCACCCGACATGACTATCTCTTTTGTTAATGAAGCATTCTGCGCTTCTTCGGCAAGCGATATCACGAAATTCTGCGGGAAGATTTCA
>CAVVZX010000051.1:0-79759 GCA_963752855.1 uncultured delta proteobacterium
TTTCGGTTTCATGTTAATCTTATACGTCATCGAAGTGGATTGATTTTTGATTCTGTCATGAAGACGGTTTTCATGAGAATTTCGCGTTTCAAAGGCATTTTTACTCTCATCTCCAGCTTATAATACAGGTCGAGTATCGGAGAGCGGGAAATTTTGTTGATTTTGAGCATGTTCTGCTTGCCGCCGATCACTTTGCCACTGCCGTCCAAAAGGAAAACATCGACCGCCAAATCAACAATGAAGCGACCTTCTGAAACCAGGGTGCTCACGTTCGACGGTTCAAAATAAAGAAGAATCCTGTTGAGCGACCGGCCCGGTTCAAACGGCAAGTACAACCCGAAGCCTTCTATCGAGTTACACAAAACCACCTTGCGAAAGCCGAGTTTACTCTTGTTTTGCAGATCAATGATTTACTCTTTTAATTTCTGAATCTCAGATGTCTCTTTGGTTGGAGCCTCCCCAATTCTCCACTTTGGGAAGCGCCGCGATCCTGGGGCGCCGGGGGCGGGGGCTCTTTCTTGACCTCAGCTTCATCGGATCCGGCCAAGAGCTTCGCGAAATACTGTCGTGAGTTCCGGAATTAGCTTCCACGGCAAAATTTCCGGCCTGTTGGTCCATTGCTGACCAAGAGCCTCAATTCCGAAACCACCTGAGACGGCCAAACAAACGATCAATGTCAAAATGGGGCGATATGTCTTGGGATTCATTTGTCGGCTCCTAGAGACACATAATTATTCGTTGGCGGCTCGTCCTTCAGCGAATGGGTCGAAAAGCGTAACGTCCTTCATGGCGCCAAACGGACAAACCAGTCCACAAACGCCGCATGCGACACATTTTTCAATATCAAAGATGACTTTCATTTCAGGCGGTATGCGGCTCAACGCCCCGGTCGGACAAAGCCCGGTACAAGCTCCGCAGTGAACGCATTTTTCTTCTTCCCTCCAGACCTTATCCGCAAGGTACTCTACCCCCACATGGTGAGCTTCGAGGAACTTGATGCCCTGCTGTATGACGTCCTCTTCGCCCCGTAATTCCAGCAGAATGCGGCCTTCTCGCCGCGGCAGGATTTTCGCTTCGAGTATATTGAAAATCAGATCGAAGTCTTTGGCCAACCTGTAAATTACAGGTTTGTACATGATATTGGATTTAAAAATTAATAACACGTTTTTGGAAGCCATTTTCCACCTCATTTTTGGGAGCCCGTTAGCGGGCCCATCTATGGTCATATCCGTCAAAATCCATCACATGGCAAAGAGTCGACTCTGCATCGCTCTGCGACGGCTGAACTGCCATTGTAGGCCGGTTCGTGAACCACCCAGGATCACTGTTCGCTCTCACAGCCCTCTCCCGAGAGACCGGGAGCCGAATTCGGGGAGCTTCGGAGTCGTTTACAAGACCCGTCCGTCAGGAGGTCAGGGTGCAGCGGCGCCAATTCCAAATCTCCCAGAACAGCCATTTTTTCGTCGATGGCTGCAAGCGCCCCCTCCACTCCCGGTATGGTCATGGCCCACTCGACCGCGGCCTTCAGGTCGCGGTCCGAGCGGATTCTATTGCCCATAGCCGTAGCTACCGCATCCGCCAAAGCGGTGTCTTTGGAAATTATCGTCGCTGCGTCCGAAACGCCCAAACTTAGGCTGGGACCTACTCGTCCGGACGAAGTGCAAATGCCGATGGGCAAAATCGTGGGCTCAACTTGGATCCCCAAGCGACCGCTCAACCGCGAATTTCCTGCAAAAATTCCCACAAGGATAGGCCGGGCCACCTTCAGAAATATGTCTCCACCATTCTCGATGATCACTTCCGGAGACCATTGGAGAAGCTCTTTTCCCACGAACTCCGCCACAGCTCCGGCCACGGCGGCCATAGGCCCGGTCCCGGCCTTCTTGCCTGCCCTGATCATGCTCGCCACGATGGGAGAATCGGCAGAATCTTCCTCCAGCGGTTTAAGACTTGTCAGGAATTCCGGTCGCCGTGCGATGGCCCACTCGATCTGGGCCCTATATTCTTGATCAAAGCCTCGGTCTCCTTTTCAAGAGAACAAAGAGCCTTGACATACAAATCAGAGGTCTCTACCACTACCCGGAAAGTTTTGAAACCGTCGGATTCATCAAAATCACGATAGGTCCGAGGTTCATATCCGGTCAATGATTCCATGCTTGCATTCTGTTGTGTTTCTCAATTATTAAAGCCTTCAAATGGAACGGAAGGCAGCGTTTCCTGCGGTTCGCCCAGGAGAAAGCGTCCCGATTTAATCCATTCTTTCAGAATCAGGGCTATTTCCAACGCCCCGGAATAGCTCGACATAGGAGCGGTCACTACGCTTCGCCCATCAACGGATATTTCCCCGGTTTTGAGTTGTCCATAAGTTACGTACGCTATAGGTGAACCGCCATCTTCCGGATAGGCCAGTCCGTAGTCGATCACGGGCACGAATATCTCGTCATCTGAAACCGCTGTGAATCTGGCCATTTCTTCGTTGAGAATGGGAATGGGCACTCCTATACCTACATTCAGCGAGCACCCGTAACCCGTCATCGATGCGCCCCTCAGGAACTTGGCCGACATCTGTTTCAAATCGCCTCGAACGGAAAGAGTGCCCGCTCCTCCCATAACGACGCCGTTGTCAGACCTCTTTGCAGCTGGGTTGTGCTGTGTTCCGGCCCCAATCACATATCCTATACCGCCCCCAAGAAAGATCCGGGTCCCCAATCCGATAGTCTTATAATAAGGGTCGTTCAGCAGCGGGCTCAATTGCCCTGATGTGGAAAAATTGGCGTTTGCGCATTCAGGTCTGAGCATACCCATGTACGTGTATATGGTTTTCTTGGAAAGGTTCACGGCGCAGTTATAATTTTGATAACAGTTTCTTGGATTTAGAAGCACAGCATCCGGGAAGTCTTTCAACGTCATTTTCGCTTCGAACGAGCGTCTCGGATAGCAGTCGGTCCCGTAGGCCTCGGCTCGAAACAGCACTTCACGTCCGGCGACCAGATCTTCGATCACGTGGCCGCCCCCGTAACGGAAACGTCCCGGAAACACCTTATTCAGGGGATCATCGTGTCTGGGTTGAGTCGCTCCCAGATAAACGTCCACCGCGGCAATTCCCTCGTATGCCTCGACTTCGTTAAGATATACCTTGTGGGCTTTCATCCTGGGTTTTGTATGCCCAAAATTGAGAAACGCGCCGGAAGAGCACATGATGCCGAAAGTTCCGGTAGTAACCACGTCCACTTTACGAGCGGCCTCCACCGGGCCTTGTTCCCGTGTAATTCCTATCATTTCCTCGGCCGTAACCACCACAGCCTCGCCCTGTTTGATTTTTCTGTTGATTTCGGCGAATGTTTTATTCACTTGAAATTCAGCCATTGACACCTCCCTGGGGCCCCATCGTCTCGATTGACGGATTCCAGCTTAGCCTTTTTGACTGAGACGGTCAAGAATCATTGCCAACCTACGCGGCGTCGCAGTGATTTGGACAATACTACAATCCGGGGTAGTGGTTCGGCTATGATGCGGTATAATGTCAACGCCCCGCTCGCAGATGTCTTTGAGGAGATCATCTATGGATGCGCACAGAATTAATTTTGATTCCGTTAAGGCGGCCGAGGAAGCTTTGGATCAAATAGGAACCGGAAACAGCCGCCTTATGGCAGGGCGTGCGATTCACATTAATATATTGATCAGACAGGTCCCGGGACCTGACGCGCGGCGCCTGAAAGAAGCTTATATTGAAATCGGCGCTGAGGCGGCCGTCAATAAACAAGTGTACGCGCGAGAGGAGGGAGCGGTCACTGATATGATCGTCATGGGAACGATTTACCAGCACCGAGAGGCGCGGCGAATTCTAGCCGATGATCCGGTCATTCGCCCATGGCTTGACGCGATCGAAGCGGTAGTTAGAAAACTGCAGAGAAACTACGGATGCTTGATGCCGACGCAACGCTGACGATATGGGCAATTTACTGCTTTGGCGCCCTTGACCTGGGCTGAACGAGTATCCTTGCCAGGTTCCATCTTGAGAACAACCAAGTTGTCGCGAACTTCGATGCTCAAATTTGATTCCACGGTAGCTTTCAGCGGCGATAAGTCAAGACCCAATTGCTTATTGTAAAGCTCAATCACTCGATCTTTTCCCAGAATTTCCCGCATCTGGAGAGCAATTTCCACGAGGACTCCCTGGTTATCAAACCGATATGTGGCGAAACGGAACAGGTCATCTCCCCGCACGATTTCCGATATTTCTGCGCCCAAATCATCAAATGAGAAATGAATCGGCCCTTTTTGCATAAGATCCAGGACTTCAGTCTTGTTCATTCCCAGCTTAATATCGCGGTACCCACCTGGAACCTTGCCTTGTGATGCTGCGGCGGTTCCGGCAGACAAAATCAGAGCAAGGCACAATATGCCAAGAAAGGCTCCCATTACCTTCATACTATCCTCCGGTCGATATGCAATTCATGATAATCGAGCAGTATTTTTTAATAATACAACGATATCCCTCTAAATGGAAGTTAAACTCGGCAAAGACATGCCATTTTTTTGTCATTCGCCACAAATCAAATGCCCCGGTCTCCCAACGGACGCGGGCTCTGAAAAGGCCGCTGCCATTCGGGACCCGGCCTGCCGGAATTCTTCGGCGGAACGGCGCGCGGTTGAGGCCTTTTCGGCTGGCTTTGTGCGGCGGATGATCCTGATAGAGCGGCGCTTACCACCTTTTTCAGTACGTTTGACGGTATGGCGAAACCGATTCCTATGTTCCCACCGGAGCCGGAGGCAATGGCGGTATTCATACCCACCACTTGGCCGTCTATATTGACCAGCGGCCCCCCGGAATTTCCGACATTGATGGCCGCGTCAGTTTGAATAAAATCTCGCACATCAGAAATTCCCAGTGAACGCCCCTTGGCGCTGACAATGCCGGCGGTAACAGTCTGAGTAAGGCCCAGTGGATTTCCTATCGCCAATACCCAATCACCCACCTCAAGTGACTGAGAATCGCCCAATTTGGCGACGGGAAAATTGGCGCCATCAATTTTGATAATCGCCACATCGGTTTTGGGATCCTCGTAGACCAACACGTGCTCTGTATTTCTTGTTGCCCGCAAGCGTTACCTGTATCTCGTCGGCGCCCTTGATCACATGTCTGTTCGTTACGATGAATCCATTCGGATCCACTATGAACCCCGACCCAAGCCCCTGCTGGCGAAAACGTCTGGAGCCGCCCGGGGCGCCGAAGAATTGTCGAAAGAATCTCGTCGCCAAAGAACTCCCGAAACGGATGATTCTCAAAAAAGGGATCCAAACCGGGCCCAAAATGAGTTTCACCTACCATTTTCACTGTGGAAACGTTCACCACCGCGGGCTTGACGCTTTTGGAAACCGCCCTGAAAGATTCTTGTAAGGCCCTAAGAGGATGAGATCGTATTCTGGCTAAAGGCGGGCGCAGCTATCAAAAATTGAACAATCAACAAAACCGCTACCGGAATTGTTCTGCTCAGATACCATGATGCCACTCTCTTCGAATGGCGTCGCAAAAGATCATCCACTACTTTCAACATTTAAGCTCCTTACAAAAAATAAAATTCACAAAGTACAACACGGGGGAAGGCTATAGGTTTCTGCAATCTTCAAGAACCTCCTTTTTTAGGCATGAATGGCGAAAGCTGGCGTCCGAGCTAGGAGAGAGAAGTGGAGGGATGAGAATGCTACAGCAGGAAAGCAGATAGAAGGCAGCAGCACAGATCGCATGCGCAGTTGAGCATTCAGTGAAAGGCAAGAATATCTGTCAGTCACCAGCGCGACACTCAGTGGACACGAAGAAGAAGGAGTTGGTGGCATTCAAGAATGGCGGTCGGGAACTTCGTCCCCAAGGCGATCCCAAGGAAGAAGTAGTTCACGACTTCATTAATCGGAAATAGGGAAAGTAGCTCCTTACGGGGTCTACGACATAGGGGAAAATTAGGGATGGGTGAGAGATGGGACCGATCACGACACCGCTGCTATCGCTGTCGAAACAATAAGGCGATGGTGGTTTCTATGGCTCCCAAGGCCTATCCAAATGCCAGCGGCTCCAGTTGGAATCCCCCCTTCCCTCCTTAGCAATGGGGTCGGTTTGCTAATCCTTGTCCAGTGTGATCCTCGCCGCATCTTTAGGAAAAAGCGCGGCCACATGCGGATGACATGTAAAAAACAGAACTTGGATTTCGGATTCCGCTGAAAATTGCGCCAGAATGTTAGCCGTCCTGCGCGCACGCTCAATGTCAAAGTTGACCAACACATCATCCATCATGAGAGGAATGGCGGAATCCCCCCGTCGATAAACCTCCAGGTGAGCCAGCCTTAATGACAGATATACTTGCTCGAGAGTTCCTCGACTGAGATGATCTTCTTCCACTCTCGTCCCATCCATCCGTTCCACTTTCACTCGTTCACTATCCAGTGGCAGAAGAATTTTTCGGTAGGCATGGCCGGTAATCTCTTCAAAAATATGCGATCCTCGCTCCAATGTTTTCGGCTGTTTTTCCGACTCATAAATTCTTAGTGTTTTATCTAAGAGCCCTGTCGCCAATTTCAACGTCATCCATTCCTTTATGCCGTAATTTAGCCGCGTAAGCAGCTCTTCTTTTTCCCCCAGCAGCATTTCCGTCTCTTCTTCATTTTCAAGCATCGCTATCTCATTTTCCAGCCTGCCGCTCTGCGCCGCCAGTTCATCAGATTTCTTGCGAAGATTTACCAATGTCTCACGGAGAACTGCCAGTCGGCGTCTATTTTCTTGCCAATTCTGATCCTGCAATCCGGAACGCAGGGTCTTCTCATCGCGACAGCTCAGTCCTGACAGAAGTCCGGATATTAATGGGAGTCTTTGCTGCTCTAGATTCTGATAACGTTCGTGGCGCCGACCAATGTTACGAAAGGATTCCTCATTCTCCACGCGTGCGGCTTCCATAAGAGCTGCAATTTGCTTATTTGCTTCCTCTATCTTTCTAACCGAGAGGTCCAATGCGGATTGATTCTCAGCAATCCTTTCCAGAAGGGCCTTTTTTTCGGCAAGAGCTTCTTTGCTCTCCGTTGCCTGCAGATTCCATTCTTCCGTTTGATCCAGCGGCGATCTTTCCGGCGCTACAGGCCGATCCATTTCATGACCGAGTTCTAATACCCGTCCGGTAAAATCATCCCATTCTTTCCTTATCGCAGCGAGGGATTCTTCCTGTTCGCAGACCCTCCTCAATTCCGCTTTCAGATCACGTAATCGGCGAACGAACTCCAGAGCGGCTTCCGGTTCCATCGGTTCGGCCCAGGATTGGCCTATTAAGAAATCTTGCCATCGACCGTTTAATTCTTCCAACTCGGCCCTAGTTTCCGCCAAAGTTTCCTGCAATCGGGTCGATCGATCATACTCAACCTGTAGATCAGTCTCATCTGATCGAATACTGTCTTTCAGGATCTGCTTGCGCCTGAAAGGCTCCTCCGCGGCTGAAGAGTCGGCTTCCGCACGAAGAATTTCCAATAGGTTGGCGTCCGGATCGTTCAGGACCGAGCCCGATATTTCTGAACAACGGGACTTGAGTTCTTCCAATTCCTGGGATAAGGCGCGTCGCTCTATTTCGACCTCTGCCAGTTCAAGTGTAGCGGCCTTTTGTTTATCCATCAACATGCTTTTTCTTTGGGCGATGCCGGCCAGGCGCTGGCGCTCCCCTAATATTTTCCACCTTACCATCCAGGGCAAAGAAAAGAAGATGAGCAGTCCGGTCGCCGTAAACGCGTAAGCGCTCGCGTCGGCGCTTCGCAAGCCTGCTACTATTATGGCGATACCTGCGGCCCCAAGCAGTATTATTAGGAGCGAGAAAAGGGCCGGGGCCACCAGAGGAGAGTCCTCTTTGTCCAGTTGCTCCAAATCGCGATCCACCTCAAGTCGGGCTGCAATAAATCCCTGTATTGTCCGCTTCTTCTCCAGGAGTCGATCTTCGATATCTCTTATCCTGCTGTCGTGCTGTCTCCACTCGAGAAGCCGGCTGCGAGCAGCGGGGTCAAGATAGCCGGCGCTGGCCTCTTTTAGGCTATTCAATTCCGCATTCTTATGGTGGATTTTGGCTTCCATCCTTGCCAGCGCTTCGGACGATTCGTTCACATCCTTTGTGAGATCGTCGATCCGAACATGACATGCGTTCCATGAAGAAGCGAAGTCTCGAATCTCTTGCTCGACGGCAAGCGACGGATCCGACATGGTCACTCGCTCCCGATCCCATCCGGGTCCTAGAGCCAAAATATCTTCATTGATATCGGAAGCCGCTCTCTCACAAGAAGCTCCGGCCGTTTCCAACTCGGACGGTCTATTCGTCAAATGCAGCGATTGTCGATGCAGTGATTCGATAGCTCGAGAGTGTTCCAGAATCACCAGATCAGGATTTAGACCCTTCAGGCGAGCCGTTAGTTGTTGAAGCTTTTTTTCTATCTCCCCAAGGCTATCTTGGGCCTCGCGACGTCTTTCGAGCGCTTGATTAAGTCTCAAAATGCCGTCCGCCGGAAAATTACGGGCATCGGCCAAGCCGATCATCTCTCGCTCTATTTGAATCAGCTTTGTCCATGCCTCTTCATGTTGAACCAACCTGGTAAGCCCGCTCAGAGACGCCTCGGTAACACGAATTTCATCTGATGTAGACTTGCGCTTCTCTTCGACGAGTTCGAGGTTCTTCTTGAGATCCGAATACCTGGCGGGTTCCTCAGCCAGGATACCCAGTTTCTGGTCCAAGTCTTTAATTTGCGCCTGCATCGCCCATAGCGCCTCGGAATCCCGGCTCGATTTTTTGCCCAGGGTTTTGCTTCGGTCCTCCAGCTTGTTCTTTACGTCCAACGGGCTTACTTCAAAAGATCCGATCGTAGCGGCCAAAATTTTTCGCCTCAGATTTTCATGGTCCAGATGACGCATTTGGTCCAGATCGAACGCGAACAGGCTTTCATATACCCCGCGGTCCATGCCTGCGTGAAAAATAGGAATAGCGGTAGGTTCCAGGTGATTACCATATTCGTCCGAAATCGTGAGGCTACCTTCCTTTAGGCCCCGTTTCTCCGCCCTTTCGATTCTCAGTTGGCCTTGACTGGCGGAGTTGACGGTAAGCCTTCCCTTACGCGGGGTTCCACTAGGCGTTTCATAGCTATTAGCCCGGCCGACTCGCGTCCTGAACCCAAAGAAAATCGAGCGGACGAATTCCAGAATTGTGCTCTTACCAGCTTCATTTCGGCCAAGGATCACTGAAAGTCGCGGCGAAATATTGGCTATGAGCAGGTCGTTGTAAGCTCCAAAATTTTCAATAAAAATCTGTTCGATCCACATGTGACCTGGCTATGATTTCGGTCTTGGCCTTAATTAAGAAGCATCAAACGCGCTTAATTCGAAGAAAGTTGATGTAACCTGTTCCGCTGCTTTATTCACTAAAGACCGGAGAGCATCGGCATCTTCCAGAAGCTTCAGAGGATCAGCGTCCGAATGAATGTAAGTTCGGTGGACTCGTTTCGAGAGTTCGCCCTGAATTTCTCGAAGGAGTTCCCCTATAAATTCGGGATTTTCATTCGATTTTTGACAAAGCCTGAGGAATTCAGGGAGAAAGCCTTCATCATCAATTATTGATTCCAGATCAAATCCGGGGTGAGTCAAATCACAAATAGACTCGGGAAGAACAGGCACTGCAAGTCGCGAAAGGCGGTCTGTCAATATTTCATAGACCTCGCCGGATTTTATAGCGTGAGCAAGATTTCCTGAGGCGACGCCAGTCAAATTTATGCGCACAACCACAGCTTCAATATCTTCCTGCGCCATGCCGGCGCAGGCATTTTCCGCGGAATCCAGTAAATCTTCAGGTTCCGACATGTCGGTCGCATTCAATTCCACTCTTTCCCAGCGAACCGGGGCAAGTGGAATGAACTCAGCGGCCGCCTCCTTCTTCGCGTTGACCGTAACCATATAGCAGCCTTTGGAGCCTGTTTCTCCCGCGTGAGCCCCTTGGGTGGCGCCAGGGTAGAATATCAGCGGATCCTCCGATAACACTCGCGCGGAATGCACGTGACCGAGGAGCCATATATCCATCCCGCTATTTCTAAGATCATCCATGCTGCACGGAGCATAATCCTTGTGCTCGGAATATCCTGAAACGTTAGCGTGCAAGACGGCTATTGCCAAATCCGCTTTCATGTCCCGTTTGAATTTTCGCGCCAGATTCTCGGTCACGACTGATTTTTCAAAACTCGCTCCAAAAATGGTGACCCCGCGGTCGATCTCGATGGGTTTAGGATCGGGGCCGAACAAGCGCAAGCCCGGTAAAGTCCGTAATGAATCGGGGAAACTGCGCAACGGGTCGTGATTGCCCAAGGCCATAAATAAAGGAATGCCGGCTTCGTGAAGCTGTTGCGCGCCCTCTATGAAGGTGACCCGCGCCCTGACCGTTATGTGCTGACTGTCGAAGACATCTCCCGCCAAGACTAAGAAATCCGCTTTTCGTTCAACCGCCGTTCGGACCAGCTTTTCCCAGGACGAATATCCGGCGCGACGAAAGAGATCCGCCAAGAGGGGGCTCGATTGCTGTAGCCCCGAAAATTGGCGTCCCAGATGTATATCCGCGGCATGTATGAATTTGATTTCAGACATGAATTAGATCTTCACCAACAAATCAAAAAATGCTCGACGCCCTGAGTCCGGTTGACTTATAACAACTTGACTGCCAACACGCAAACAAGAATGTATAATCTTCTATTGTCGGACTCGAGAACAAGAATGGGGCAACTGTCACTACATTCGCAAGCCAACCGTCCCAACCTCCCGTCAACGGGGAGGGGCGATATCTCTTCTTGCCGATGCGGGAGCACTATAGGGGTGGTTGAGGTTCTCAGGGCGGTCTTGGACGTTTCCAACACTTTGGGCGCCCCGTCTCACGCAATCCTTTTTGGTCTCGTGGCTCTCACATCGTCGCGGCTGGTAAGAATCGTTATTACGATGATTTAACTCAGTCGGCGAACCGAAAGGAGATCGTGTTGCGTATATGCGTGCTATTATTGAGCATTCTCTTACTTGGAGCAGTCCCGACGCTCGGACTGGACCAGGAATTCGCGGCGGCTGTCCCCGGATTATCTCTCACCTTTCCGAAAGATCATGGCAAGCATTCGGATTATCAAACCGAATGGTGGTACTTCACGGGCAATCTCGATTCGGAAGGCGCCCGCCGCTGGGGATTTCAGCTCACTTTTTTTCGGCGGGCATTGTTCAAGGAACCTCCGGCGATGTTGTCTTCATGGGCTGTGAGGGACCTATACATGGCCCATTTTGCGCTGACGGATGTGCTTAACAATAGTTTTTTTCATACTGAATTGCTCTCCAGGGAAGGACCTGACCTGGCAAAGGCAGCGGCCGCGGACCTGAAAGTCCGCGTGAGAGACTGGTCAGCGACAAGAGAAAATGACGAAATCCGCATCAAAGCTCGGGATAACGGCCACGCGCTCGAGCTTTCGTTAATTCCCGAGAAACCACTCACGCTCCACGGAAAATCCGGTTTCAGCAGAAAGGGGGAAGCGGAGAATCAAGCTTCGTACTATTATTCCTTTACACGCCTGAAAGCCTCGGGCACGCTCACATTCCAAGGAGCGTCTCATCGAGTGAGCGGATTTGCATGGATGGACCATGAGTTCGGTTCCACTATGCTACTAGCCAATCAGGTGGGTTGGGACTGGTTTAGCTTGCAACTGGACGATGGATCCGAATTGATGGTTTTTCATCTCCGACGGAAAGATGGCGCCTTCGAAAGGCCTTTCGGGACTTTCATTTCCAGGGAAGGGGTTGCTACCGAGCTCTCTAATGAAGCGGTAGTGATTTCGCCCAAAGGCGAGTGGACCAGCCCGAATTCCGCAGCGGTTTACCCTTCGGGATGGATCATCCAGGTTCCGGAGCAAAAAATCAGCCTGGAAATTACCCCACTAATTCAGGACCAGGAGCTGTCCTCCGGGCGTTTCTCCCGTTTAATTTATTGGGAAGGCGCGGTTGAAGCCAAAGGCGCAAGGAACGGAAGCGCAGTCCACGGCCGCGGATACGTGGAATTGACCGGATACGCCCAGTCCATGGCCGGCCGCTTGTGAGGCGAAGGAAAGGCATTTCCGGGGAACCCTTTTTTGTGTAAAAAAGGGTTCCCCGGACCCCTCCCCAAAAACTCTAACAATTGTTTCGCCCTGGTCGAGGAAAGAACGTGAAATTTGATTTCTCTGCCTCTCCGCGATCTCAGCGGTCAATCGCTGCTGGTCGTCTTTGCTTTCTCAGCGGTGAACGATTTCCGGGCCCGTTGCTGATCGCCCACCCCCTGATTTGAAAATGGCTTGGAGGCTAAACAAACGCCCGGGGAAGGCTTTGCGAAAGCTTCGCTCCGGGCGTCTTCTATGGCTATGTAAGCGTTTCTAAGCTTGATCGCTTGCGACGTCAGTCAAAATCATCCCATGATTCCGGGCTCCGATTTCCGATAGTCGTCAGCGCATCAGAAAGACATTTCCATTCCAAGGCCCAAGGCATAGAAGGACCTGGTAAGTCTGGAGTCGGGAATACTGGCGCTGCCGGCGACAACGCCAAATAGAGTCGATCCCTGCACCGTTGAGGTTAATTGGCCAGTGCCGGTGGCTTGAAACCAACTCCCTGAGAACCAACAGGTCCCTCTCAGGTTACGGGTTACGGGATACATACCTTCGAAATCGCCCTCTACGAAGCCGCCACTGTTAGAGTTTAGTTGGTAGAGCGTTGTATGGATCTCTGTCTGGGTGGCGCTTGCACATGCAATCCGAAACGGATCTCTCCAGTCAACCCACACGATCGGGCTGCCTATGAGTCGCCATCTGTAGCACAGTTCTGTTTCGCAACCGCAGCATTTACGACATTTTCCACGAATTCCGATGTAGGGCCAATACATTTTTCCGAGGGGGTCGCTGATTCCGGGATCTGTCACCTCACCCTGAGGTGCTCCGCCCCTTCATATCCGGTCGCACGTTATGGCTAGGCCTGGCGGTCCCTGTGCGACGGCCTCCGACACGCCTCGCGGATTTGTGTAGCCTGTAATCGATGTGCTCGTATCTGAAACCGGACTCGAAAGCCAATTCAGGCGTAAACCACCAGGCCCCTCCGGTTTCCCACATCCACCAGTGAATAGAATGTGTCCCAAGTCCATGGAGAAATGGAATTCGCGCCGTTTCCTACCGCGCCAATGACGCCATCCACAATGGTGGCTGTGCCGGGCGTGGTAAACAGGCCGGTGGCGTCCATTAACATGTGGCTCAGCCTTGGGATATTTATGCCATATCGGCCGTAGAGCACCAAGATGGGGCTGGCTGGAGTTCCAGGCCGGCAAAGCCCACCCAGAAATTGCCGTCCTGTAACGTGAGGTCCATTCGTTCAAATGCGAAGCCGTGCCTCAGGAACGGGTCAGCCGAGTTGGATGGGAAAAAGGCGTTGAACCTCATCCACATGTGGCCGAATTCCACGTCACCTTTAAGGACCCATTGTTCGTCTTGGTACAATTGACGACCGGCGCCCCATCCGGTGCCTGGAGCCGAAGGAAACGTAGATATGCCCGCGTTATTCCATCCCGGAGCAGGGGATGGCGGCGCCGGATAAATGGGAGTCGGCGTGGGCACTGCTTGCGGCAGCCCTATGGATGGCGCCACCACAAGAAGCAGCGCACCCAGAATCATGAGACGTCTTGCCATAGCCAAGCCTCCTTGAGGATTTGAAGCAGTGACAGCCGCCCAACGGGGGGATTGGACAAGTATTTGATCGGCTGTCTCAAAGTCTCGCTCTGTTTATATAGCAAAAAACATCCTTAAATGTCAACACGTTTTGGTATTTTCTTTATATTTAAGATTATCATTAACGAATGTTATTATTAGTAAATGTGGTTAACATCTTAATATTGATTGTATTATATTTATTTATGCAGAACGAGTTTGGGGCGACTGGCGGAGCGCAGACCCCCCTGGACGGTCTTGTCCTCATAGAAGCGCTGCATCGATTGGTGAACAGTAATTGTCGAAACTGAGGTGTGGGAATTGGGAGAGATTACCAGGCCGGCAGGAACCGCGTTATTAATTTATTCTTCTCGTAGTTCGCCGGACCCTGACAATCAATTCATTGACCAGACGGGAAACATATGTTCTCGCCGAGAGAGATGCAACTACTTTGTAGTTCAAATCTATAATATCCTGATGTTGTCGGACGATGCTAAAGGCAGATCGAGGCTCATGTGGCTTTTCTCGGCATGATACCCGGTCTCCCGTTCGGGCCACGACCGGCGCGGTCGGAAAAACCAGAGGCCTGTGATTAATGAACAGGATGACCGCTCTGGGATTGAACCGGAGCAAGCAATTAGGGGGTTCCGTCCGGCCTCCGGGTCATGCGGTTGGATCTCTTGAGGACACGTTTCAACTGCTGCTCAGCCTCCTGCGCCATTCCCAGCTTTTGGTAAGCTGTCGCCAGCGAGCGGCGCAGCTCCGCATCCTGTGGGAAAGCAGAGATAGCTGTTTTCAAGTGATAAACAGCCTCCCGGGGCCTGTTCAGATTCAGCAGGGCTTTCCCCAGATTCGCTGAGGCTTCGGGGTAATTAGGCTTGAGTTCCAGAGCCTTTTGAAGGCTTTGGACACCATGCTCGGTGTCGCCCATTATAAGTAGCGTAGTTCCGACGGAGTAGTGAGACATCGGGAGCGACGGATTAAGAATTACCGCTCTTTCGAAGATCTTCAGGGCCGCCGGCGCGTCTCCCGCTTGCAGGAACAGGGCTCCCAACCTGTTGTACAGGTGGAGGCCAGCGCGGGTTAGCTTGGATAGCCTGCCTGAACCGCTTCATTGCCTCCTCGCGGTTTCCCTCTAGGGTCAGAATATGACCCAAGGCAAAGAGCAATCGCGCCTGGCTGTAGGGCCTTCGGACTGCCGCCTGCATCTCGGCGCCCTGCGTAAGCGGCTTCACAGCCCGACTATGGTCGCCCGATACCATAAGTTCTATCCCATAGTTTCCAATTATGTCTGCATAAGGCGAGATCTCCACACCTGATGAATATTCCGGCAGCGCAGTGGCGGAATGCTCCCAGATCCAGAGAGGCCCCCAACGGCTGGCTATGGAGTGGGTGGTCATCCCCAAGTATACAGCGTAAATGCACATGGCGCCGGCCAACCCGGCTTTCACGCCGGACGATGAGCGCTTTCGGCCTAAAACGGTCGAGACGAAGATCAGCGCTCTGGCAAGGATGAGTAACAATCCGGCCATGGGCAAAATGGCCCTATAACCACAGAATAGATATTGCGGCAACAGCAGGGATTCCGGAAGTAGCGCAACACAGAAAAAGAGAAGCCCAAAGGAGACTAGAGGTTCTCGCGTTCTCAGCGCAAACCCGATAGCGGCCAGTCCCACAACCCCTAAGCAAGCCAATGCGGTGACCGGCGGATGGAACAGAGAAGTCGATACCTCCATGGCCCTGACCAAATGAAGCCCGCCAACCGATGGAGCCGCAATTGATACCAGGTATAGAAACCAGACTCTAGGTTCAGTCAGAATCACGTTTAGCGGACTGATGCGGCTCTCCTGAAACTGTTGGGAAAGGCGCTGAAACACGTTGGCAGAAACGGACTCAGGGCCGTGCAGATGATATCCCAGAAATAGATAGACCGACAACGGTATGAGAGCGACAAACCCCGTAACCAACGCTCTCTTTGAAAACTCTTCCGAAGACTGCTTGAAGAAAATAAAGTCCAGAAGCAAGATCATCGCCGGCAAGGTTATAACATTCTCCTTGGACAGCAAACCTAGAAAAAAAACGAAAGTGGTCAGCGAATAAGCAATTACCGGATTTTGGACAGCCCCGCTTCGGCCGGCCGCGTATATCGCCAGTGCGGAGAAATAGAACAGACAGGCCAGCAGCGCCTCTCTCTGCCATATGTACAACACCGCGAAAACCTGAACAGGATGAACGACGAACAAGAGGCCAATGAGAAAAATAATTGCGCGAGCCTGTCCTCTCGCAGAGACGATCCCTGATGGATGCAGCAACATGAGCATGTTGAGCATTACCATGAGAGCGACGCCGGCCCCGGCGAGGATCAAAGCGTTGAAGACCCTGAAGTACGCGGGGTCCATTCCATGAATAACGTAATTGAGATAGAGACTTAGCAGGAACAAGGGCCTCTCAGGCACGATCTCAACTACCGCCAAAGGCTGGCGCTTAGAGAAACAAGTGCGAGTTGCCGTATATCCAGCCTTCAGAATCATATATCATCGGTGAATCGAAACCCTTAATCTCCACCAATAGGACCGCGGCGAATAAGAGCAGCAGGATGACAATCAGTTCTGGTCCAGTAAACAGACAATTTCTGATCTTCTCGGACGATGCTGAAGGCAGATTCCGGCCTGTAGGGCGTCTTTCGATATGGGCCTCGGTCGGTTTGTCATCCATGGTCCGTGCTTCTCCGCAAGTCTATCTTTGGTCTCTAGCACAAAGGGACAGGTTGTAGTCTCAAACGATTATACCGCAAGCTGATGGCGGATCGTATAGCGAGACGGTGTGAAACATACTCTTTGTTACCTCTCGCTTCTCTTGAAACTCGGCCTACCGCAACGCGAGATGGCGTGGCTTGTCGCAATAACCCGAATCCAGCCGATCTCAGGAAATAAAATCGCGCCCGGCTAACCGGATGTTAATGACTTCCGAGGGAGACTTAGACTTATCGGCGGCGCAGGAGTCGTTTGGTTAGACTGAACAGTTTTCCTACCGATCTTGGATGGTTGATGATGAGGGACTCCGCTGTAGTTCGCAGGGCTGCAATTACTCTGTTCCTCGATTTCCGGACCCACGGCACAACAACTCTGCTGCCTCCGTATTTTTCTTTGTAGTGGACCTCGCCTACCAAGTCACACGTTATCATGCCATGCCGTTTCCAATATTTCATGGCGTGCCAGAACAGCGCCTCATTGGGCCTCACATTTGAATATTGACGCCAACTGGCTGAACCCCAGGCATACATCGTCTGTTTCATGGCGGTGAAGATCCCCGTGGCAATGCACACTCCTTGCCGATTACGCGCGCGTAGAAGGAGTAACCGTCCGGTGGGAAACAGGAAATGAATCAGGTCCCGTACCCGCTCGACCTCGAAGGGCGGAGGGAGCCCTTTTACCTCAAATACATGTGCTAGTTGCTCGTAATATTCATCAGCAAATGCCGCATCATCGGCCTCTTCTATAACAACTCCGCTCCGAGCGGCTTTGCGGATGCAATTGCGACATTGATGCTTCATGCCGGCAAGAATTTCATCCTCGGTTGGGCTCAGGTCCACTTCCAGTGTAGAAAAATCCCAAATCTCGAATCCCAAACGCGTGGCCTCTTCATGCAGCAGGTATCTGTCCATGAGTTCCAGGTGATCGCATTTCAAATCTTTGAAAGCAAAGTCGGTCAATGCTTCGAGAGCTGTTGCGCGGCCAACTCCGGGCAGCAGATTGAAACCCATATAGGTAGTGCTCCAGCCGGGAAACGGGCTACCCAAAATCTTGAAACCGAATTCCTTCACAATTAAACCCGTAAAATAGCCCAAAATCCGATCATTCTCCCTCAACTCCGCAAGAACCGGCTCACCGCCCAATGCGCTTTCCAAGAATCTAATCCACGGCCTGGTCTGGTGTATGTTCCGATCCGGAAAAACCGCGAGCTGCTCATCTGTCACGGAATCAATGTCAATACGCTTAAAAACCGGTTTCATGCTGGTACCGTCACTGTTGAAGTGAGCTGGTTTGACAATTTGGTTCTTCTGCGAGCTCAACTTCACGGCTTGCCACGCTTGATCCCAAGCGACTGAGAATCAGTTGAAGACCGTAGCCGGCGAGCATGCAGATTATAGGCATGATGGCATGTCTGTATCTACCGTACCCGTGAGGCCCACCGGTAATTCCCAGCCAGTAAACGATTACGCTCAACAGGCAGATCACCGGCATGGTGGTCAAGAAATTCCTGGAAAATAATGCGACCGTGGCGAACAGGTAAACAGCCACGCACTATCAATCCCAGACCTATGATCATAATTATTAAAGGAAGGCTCAACTTCCGATAATCACATTCGGACATCTCCCAAAGCTCTTGTCCTGACTCTAATTCCTTCCTATATTCCGCGGAGCCGAGTTCCAACACTCTGATATAGGTGTGCGCCTCCCCACCAAGAAGTGTTCTCACAACGCCACGAAGATGAATTTGCGCATAGGCGCATGGATTTGCGAGTATGAGGCGAATGCCCTCTTGTCTCATATATCTGAACCGTTCCGACAATTGCGATGAATGCTCAGCTACTTTCTTTTCCATCAAACCCCACAACTGACGGAAATCGCTTTTGTGTTCCAGTTTCGCTAGCACTGAAGCAGCTTGAGCATAATAGAGGCTCTGGTCGAAAGTTGTGGAAAATCCCGAATATCCGGTTTCAGCTCTGTTCCTAACCTGCCATGCCGCTATCAAGCTCATGGATATCACGAGAAAAATTAACGCGTGTAACACGCGAATGCCCGAGCGCAGCTTTAACGCTCTAAAAATTAAAACCAGGGTCATCCAAGCTGGCAAGAAATAGGCTATGGCTTGGACGTAGACGGCTGAAACCAATGCTGCGGCGGCCAAGAGAAGCTGAAACACGGAATCCTCTTTCAGGTATCGGAGGAGAAACAGCAGGAACAGGCTTAATGCAAAAGTAAAAAGCGTGTCCGGCATTATCAAGCTTGGAAAGATGACTGAAAGTGGGTCTATGGCGTATATAGCTGCGCCCAGAATGGCTATTTCGGGACGGCCGAACAGCGCAATGGACATCCGAAACACTAAATAGACCGTGAGACAACTCAAAAGGATTTGGATTGAGATAGTGACCAGCGGCACATGGCCCAATAATATCCCGGGAACGAGCAGAAGAGAATAACCGGGTGGCCGATAAATGTCAGGCGCCCCGTTTGAGGTGAATTCTCCTGACTTGATCAGATTCCGGGCGGGTTCCAGGTACTGCTGACTGTAGATCTCATAATAGAAGGTCCGGTCATCGCTGAAGAATGCCGCATACAGAGGTATAGAGGCCCTGATGATTAAGGCGGCTACAATCACATACCAGACCGGATTAATGCGTTGTCCCTTGATGATCTTCTTGATTGTTGTTTGATTGCCGGGAATGTCTTCGCCCCCCAAAGTCACGAAATTAAAACAGCATCATGAGCCGGCTTTCTTTGATGGGATGTCATGACGCTAAGAATTATTTGTATCATGGCATTGGACAGCCAGCAACTAAGGAGGGCCTGCCTCACTTTGGTTCTTTCGGAAGTTGTGCCCCATGCCAAACTGCCACAATCCAGATGATCTCTCCTTTGATTCGATAAAAAAATCTGTACGGCTGGACTATGACTTCTCGATACGGGAGATCAGGAAATTCCGGCACAACTCTCCCGGACTGAGGGAATTCCTCAAGCCTGCGCAAGACCGTCTCTGCTCTGTGGCGAAGGCGAAGGGCCGCAGCAGGGTCATCCCTGCGAATATGAGCCAGAGCGGAAAGAAATTGGATTCTTGCGGAAGTTGTGAACTGCGACTTCCACGATTATTGTTCCGCAAGCAGGGCATCGGCGTCTGCAAAGACGGAGGACAAATCGCGTCCCTCACCGCCTTCAATTTCCTTCTCTCCTTTGGCCAAGAGATGGAGGAAATTCTCGATCCCGCTCGGAGCGTTCGTAGGCCTCGGGGCTGAGCATTACTGCCGCGGCTCGTCCTCTCTGAGTGATTATGAGTGGTTCATTGGAATCATGCACGCGCTTCAGCACTTTGGCGGCATCTTGTCTGAGGTCGCTCACGGGAATAATTTCAGGCAGTTTTCTCATGTTTTAACCCTCATTTGGTACAATTAAACATACTATCAACCGTACCTTTAAGCAAGCCTTTGGGTTGATGATCGTATTATGACCATATTAAATTAGCATGTTATATCGTACTCTTTAATCTATATATTATTTTAAGTAAAGCAATTACTGTATATAATTGACTATTATTCTATAAGGTGCTATGTTCCGCCCCGCTTGAAAACGGCTAAACGCCGCCACGACCCACAAAACTCCAGGGAGTTTCATATGTTATATCGCATTTTCTTTATCACTCTAATTACACTGCTTTGTTGCTGCCAATTTAACCCAATCCACGGTTGAGGCCTTTCAATGCGGACCTACAAACGTCGGCCTACCCGCGCTGGTACCCGGATGCGATCCGCCGATCGTGCCTATGGCGCCCGTCTGTGAGCCTTCTTCGCTGTATCCTCCCGCGCCTCCGTTAGTGGCGCCCGTCATAGTAGCCCCCGCGCCGCTGGCGTGCGCGCCGAGCTGCCCTCCCCCGTTCCCTTACAGCGGGGCCTATCCTCCCAGGCCGAGCAAGGTTCGCGCGTCAAATTGACGTGGCGTTGGCCGCGGATTATCACACGAAGATAGTCAGCTATGATTTTGGTCGTCTTGCGGGCCACATTCGTGCCGAGTTCTTTTACCAGCGGGCCTGACTGGCGGTAAGCGCCTTGTTCGATTTCTGCGAGAAGCTCTTTTACCAGCTTTTTGTTTCTTCCCACTAATATTGAAGTGCCTTGTTCGAGGTAGATTGGACGCTCGGTATTCTCCCGGCAAATCAGACAGGGCACGCTGAAAAAGCTGGCTTCAGATTGCACTGAACCGGAATCCGAAAAGATCGAGAGCGGATCCTTGCATCAGGGATAGGAAATCAATGTACGGCTCCGGCGGGACAAGCATGAGGTTAGTGACGCTGTCGATCTTATCTTTTAGATGAAACTCCTCCAGCCGTTTCACTGTCCTCGGGTGTATCGGAAAGATCGTCGGATACGGCAGAAGGTCCAGAATTTCGATGACTTCAAGTAGCGCCTCGGGCTCATCAACATTTGAAGGTCTGTGTAGTGTGACCAACGCATAGGAGCCCTCCTCCAGGCCAAAATCTTTCCATCGTCTCCGGCTTCGGATTTCGGGCAAGAACATCTGAAGCGTCTCCAGCATAATGTCGCCCACAAGATGGACGCGGCCCATGTCGATGCCTTCTCTTCTGAGGTTTTCCACTCCTGAAGGTTCGGAGACGAAAAGCAAATTCGACAGACAGTCAGTGAGGCGGCGGTTGAGTTCTTCCGGCATAGTTTCGTCGAATGACCTCAAACCGGCTTCCACATGCGCCACGGGTATGAATAATTTCCGCGCTACCAAAGATGCGGCGATGGTCGAATTAACATCTCCCACAACAATGACCATGTCAGGTTTCAATTCCAGGCAGACTTTTTCGAATTCGATCATGATCTTGCCTGTCATCTCGCCATGACCGCCGGAACCGACCCCGAGATCCTTTGCAGGCTTTGGCAGACCGAGCTGATCAAAGAACACCTCGCTCATTTCTTTGTCATAGTGCTGGCCTGTATGGATAATAATGTGATCGATCCGGTCATAATTCCGGAATTCGCGAGCGAGCGGAGCGACCTTCATGAAATTCGGTCTGGCCCCTACAACACTTATTATTTTGAGTGCAGCGTTCTTATTCATTGGATTTGCGACGGACCGTCCCAGCATCATCTGTAGGGGCGCCGCTTGCTGCGCCCCTGGGCAGGGCAAGCCCGGCCCCCACAGCAAAAATTCCAGTGGCCTCATTTTAGACGTTTCATTTATTATTCGCATTTGCCGCCTGTGAGTCGTTTCGTCAAAAAGCCTTCGATCAGATCGGCGATTCTCTCGGACGCGTGTCCATCTCCGAACGGGCTTTCCTCCACGATCATGGATCGGTAATGATCCGGGCTTTCCAGGAGGCGAGACGCTTCCTTCACGATCTTCTCTCGGTCCGTTCCCACCAAGATTGCCGCGCCACACTCCACCGCCTCCGGCCTTTCGGTCACATTCCTGGCTACCAGAACAGGTTTTTTTAATGATGGCGCCTCTTCCTGAATGCCACCTGAATCCGTGATAATGAAGAAGGCTTTATTCATAAGGGCCACGAACCTGATGTAATCCGGCGGCGGTATCACTTTGATCCTTTCGTGTGAACTCAATATTTTCTCGACTTGCTTTCGCACGTTGGGGTTCGGGTGAACCGAGTAAACCGCGGTCACATCGTCAAATTTGTTGACCAGGTCTACAAGAGATAGCGACAAATTGGCCAAGCCCTCCCCGAAATTTTCCCGTCTATGTCCTGTGACCAGAATCATCCGGCCTGGAGGTAAGGTCAGTTCATTCAGGTATCTGCCGGTTGACCCGTTATTGTCCGCCAGACGAACAGTGTGAAAAAGCGCATCTATGACTGTGTTCCCGGTGATGTGAATTGATTCCGGCGCAATCTGCTCACGCAGAAGGTTCTCTGCTGCTCTTTTTGTGGGACAGAAATTGAGGTCCGCAATATGGGAAATGAAGGTGCGATTAACTTCTTCGGGAAACGGTTGGAATCTGTCGTAAGATCGCAGGCCCGCTTCGACGTGGGCCACCGGGATTTTCAGGTAAAATGCGCCAAGGGCCGCAACAAAAGCTGATGTGGTGTCGCCCTGAACCACCACCATGTCGGGATTCTCCTTGGTCAGGATTTCTTCGATCCCCGTGAGCACGCTGGTCGTAATATGAAACAGGCCTTGATCATTCTTGAGGACATTCAGGTCGTAATCGGGCTCAATCTTGAAGATCTCCAACACCTGATCTAGGAGCCCCCGATGCTGGCCTGTGGCGCAACAGACGAGCTTGATCCTGTCGGAGCGACGGAGCATCTCGTTGTGCACGGGGGCGAGTTTTATAGCTTCCGGCCGAGTTCCGAAAGCCAGTAATACCTTAAACATTTCTTTCGGCAGCCTACAGAGTAATTCTGAGCATTATGACCCGGAACAGATTTCTTGACAACCCCGAGTATCATATCGCGATTCGTTTCACGGGGTTGGCCGCGGCGTCTTGCCCTTTCACCCTTGACCTGTCCCGTGTATGATATTAAGTGCATAGGGGCTTAGGGAAAAGAGGCCGCGCCGACAATGGGGCTCTGAAAGGGGACTCGGAGATACCGAAATGAGCTTTAAATCTCCTTTTAATCGAAGCAACCCCGGACCTAAGGACGCGGGAGTGATTGAACGACGGGAACAGGGCACTTTTCCGGAGACGCCTCGGGAAACAAATCGTGCGTTCATACGCGGGAGAGCCGATCGTCAGGCAAAGCCCTCGTTTCGGCGCACTGATATCGCCTCAATAGACCCACAGGAACTGGACTCGTATGCCGATCGCATTGTTTATCAGACCCTGCCGTGGATAAAATTTATCGCCCATACTCAACACGCGGAGCCGGTTCTTGGGCGTTAAGCCGGCGTGACGAGATCTTGGGATATTTTACCGGGTTAATCGTAAGAAAATGTGGTTTTAGGATTTTGGGTAGCCCTTTTCCGGGGTGGAACACGCCTTACATGGGCTTCAATCTGAGGCCGGACGTCACCCGCGCTCTGGCGGCGGAGGCGCTTGTTGATTTTGCGTTTAATGACTTGAAATGCCACCACATTGAACTGATGGACCGGTATATGGTCCCCGAGGATTACAAACATCTAGGTTTCGAGACTTCGATGTTTGATAGCTTTGAACTCGATATTTCTCGGACTGAAGATGAGCTATGGCGAAACTTGCGACACGACTGTAGACAATCCATTAGGAAGGCTGAAAGATACGGCGTTATTGTTGAAGAGGCCCACGATATGGAGTTCGCAGATGATTTCTATGAGCAACTCAGGCATGTCTTTGCCGTAAAGAACTCCGTGCCGCCCTTCGGAGTGGATCGGGTGAGGCCGCTGATTGAATTCATGGAGCCTACCGGCAACCTGCTCATGTTGCGGGCTCGAAATAAAGAGGGGACCTGTATTGCCACGTCTATCAAGCCGGCTATGAACAAGACCGTGTTCGCTTGGGGGGCTGCGAGTTGGCGGCATTTCTCGCAGGTTAAGCCCAACGAGCTGCTCCAATGGTATGCGATTAGGTATTGGAAAGCGCGTGGAATGTGCACCTTTGACCTGGTAGGTCGAGGAGATTACAAGCTCAAATACGGTTCGCACCCCATTGTGGCGCCTTGGGTGAGGAAATCGAGGAATCCCGGCATAGCGTTCCTCCGCTCTTCGGCTGAAGAAATGTTCAGGGCTGCGCAGGACACATTCGGGAAACTGGCGCACATAGCCGAGAGGTTCAGAAAGCATTAGTTTTCGCAGGCGCGGAGCCACGATACTCCCATTTTTGCGAACCCCACCTGCGGCGGCCTATTGGGACGGGTAACAAATTAAGGACTCGACGATTCACGCAGGAGATTCAGTTGAAGCCTTCGTTCCATCGTGTTGATTTTGCCTCGGTAGACGAGAAAGAACTGGACGCTTTTCCCGACCGGATCATTTTCCAGACGCAGCCCTGGATCAATTTCATCGCCCGGACTCAAATGCCGAATCAGTTATTGCGGCCCTTCGGAAAGATAGAGAGACTCTTGGTTATTTTACGGGGTTAATTGTAAAGAAATTTGGTTTCAAAATCCTTGGGAGTCCATTGTCAGGATGTCGAGAAGTCGTACGATTTCTTTCCTCCGCTCTTCAGCTCAAAAAGCATTTTGGACAGCGCAAAGCGCAGTGGGAAGAGCAGCTCACATGGCTGACCGTTTTAGAAGACGTTAGGTGCGCTCGGAGGAGCAATTGAAGAGTGAGATAGGCGTCTATTTACTTGTGCGCGAAAGTCGCTCTGTCATTGTGAGGGGTGAAACGACGAAGCAATCTTGTAGGGGCGCATGGCCATGCGCCCTTCCTGGATTCCCGTTTTCACGGAAATGACGGGAGATTGCTTCGCTTCTCTGCAATGACACGTCCGGACGAACTCTTTTCACGCCTGTAAGTGAATGCCATCACGCACCGATCATTTTATCCATAGAATTGGACATAATTATGATATTGCCGACCAAAGCATGTTTATTCCTTACTGTGTTTCTGTTGGTTTTACCGATGTCGTCTCTCGCTCATGCGCGGGAGTATCATGTTGACGCTAAACACAGGCAATCGGCCGATTCAAACTCCGGCGCCATTTCTCGGCCTTGGAAGTCTTTACATAAGGCCAATTCCACCCTTCAGCCCGGGGACACTGTTTACCTGCATGAGGGCCGCTACTCTCAGAGCATAGCTCCAGTAAATTCCGGCGACGTTTCCGGACCCATCATTTACGAAGCTTGGAAAAGCGATGACGTGCATTTGGCTGAGAACCCTTCGAGAGAAGCCTGCATCGATCTGACCAACCGCTCTTATATTTATATTAAACGCGTCAATATTCTATTCCCCGGCGGGAACTACCCTGCTTACGCGAAAATGGTCGGAGCCCAGCACTGCCGCGTTGAAGACTGTGATTTTTCCGGCAGCAAGACGGCCTATCATGGCATTCTGCTGGGCGATCATAACGCCGACCGGGCCACGAGTTATAACGTATTCCGCAAAGTCAGCTTCAAAGGCTGCTCGGGCGATTTGATCCTTATGCGCGGGGATGCGCATCACAACCTATTTCAGGATTGTTATTTTTCGGACGTCGAATCGTGGGACCACCACGCCAATCTCATGATTTATGGGTTGCAGCCCCGAGGGAAAAGCCCATGTTTCAATGTGTTTATTAATTGTGAATTCGTCGCGCGGCATCATAGTGCGGTTAACGTCTGTTGCGGCGCGCATCATAATTTGTTCGACAAATGCGTGCTGTGCAACGCGGACAAGAACGGTAACGCGATGCAGATGGCCGCGTCGGACAATATCTTTCGTAGGTGTCTGGTCATAAGAAACAAAGGGCATATCGGCAGCGCAGATACTTTTTCACTATATACAGCCAGGGACGAATTTTTCCAGGAAGGCAAGTATTATACGTTCTCGGTGGCTGAACGAAATCGCATATATCACAACACATTCGCGGACAATTTGGGATATGCGATAAGCTGCAATTACTGGCCGTACGCGGAAGAATATCCATATGCCATCGGCAAAAATATATTCCTTAACAACATTTTTGTATACAACAGGTTGGCTAGAGATAACCTGGAGCTTTATTACAATGACAGTTCCGGAAAGATCGCGGGAGACTTATGGTCTCACAACCTCATTGGAACCGACTCTCCGGATAAAGTTATCACATGGAATGATACCGATTATACTCTTCGGGAAGCAATACAGCGGATTGATGTCTTGACTTTTGAGGGAAATATTCAGGCCGACCCGCTGTTCCGGAATCGAGAAAAGGACGATTACCGCCTCCTGCCTGACTCGCCCTGCATAGACAAGGCCAGGCCGCTGACACAGAGCACATCTGGCGGTACGGGTACATCAATTCCGGTTCAGGACAGCCGGTTCTTTTTCGATGGATTTGGGATCATGGAGGGAGACAAAATTGTGGTCGGGAAAAATCAGCCGGCGCAAGTGATTTCCGTGCCGGATGACAAGCATCTGATAATAGCTGAGCCTATCAGTTGGCAGGCCTCTGACACCGTTTCTTTACCATATGAAGGGACAGCGCCGGACATCGGCGCCTTTGAATATGCTCCTTGAGAAAGATTTGATCGCAGAGAGGACGCGGATATCGCGGAGAGAAGCCAGATGCAAAAAGAAATCGGGTCACAGTGTTCAGCTGGAAATGAAGTCGTTTGACCTGCCGATGTTTGTGCTGAATACCAGAAACGATAAAGTGATCCTGTGGGTTGCATATTTGTCTTAGCTTAGTCCGCTAATCTATTATTCCTTGTCGTGCATGTTTACCAATTTCGACCGAAGCCTGATTTTCGCGGCGCTTTATGGTTTGCTGTACCTATTCTTTTGACGTCCCGTTCGTAACTGAAATGCATCGTCAAGGAGATCAGGCTTTACAGAGATAGGATCGTTAAGGAATGGAAATTCATCGGCACAAAACGAGCTGGAATTAGCCAAAGTGGGGTTAGACTCAGAAAGCATGTCCACATGCGGCGTGCCGGGGCAAAATGTTTCTTTAAACAGGGAATGAATCCATATCGCCGCTTTTTCATGGCCATTTTCCAGAGACCGATTGGATATACATACCATAGTAATAACCGTTACGACCAGAGGAAGGTAAGGCAGAAATAGATTGCTGGCCGAATTGCAGGCAGAAAGATTGAAGAGTCTCAGATAGCAAACAGGCACAATCGACCTGCTGAAAGCTGATCAAAGGAGTCACAGAAGTTGGTGGATAAGGTGAAACTGTCTCAAAATGAAGATATATGGAGCATTTGTAGGGGCGCAATTCGTTGCGCCCAGTAATAGAGAGTGATGAATCACGCCCGTACAACAGAGATTATGCGGCCCGACCCTTGCATACCCCCCACGGCATAGCCATAGATCCCTCAAGTAACTGTCTTTTCTCAGAGACCGGTTGACATTTCTATCCAAAATTATTAAATATTTCCAGAAGGTGTGGAAGGGTGTGTTGTGGGGTGTTTTATGGGGATTTGGTTTGGGGTAGTCGGGGGTGTAATTTCTACGCTAGTATTCTGTACTATGGCTCCGGCCCAGGATCTCCTACAGGAATACGGGCCTGAAGAGGCTATTGATTTCGCCAATTTCTCTTTTGTCCCGAGACCCAATTACCAAGGCTCATTTTGGATCGTGGATTCCGCGACCAACAAGATCATAGGGTATGCGCCTTGGAACGCTCAAAATAGGCAATGGCGGCTGTTCAATCTTAAAAACGAGTACAAGGGGTTCATGCAGGCGACGATAGGAAGCGACAAGCCTCCTCATTACTCTCAGTACGCATGGTATGATAAGGAAAATAGGTACAAGGCGGCAATAGTGACAAGACTCGGAGGAAGACCACGTTCCGCTGAGCTGCCGAAGGGAGAATTGGGCGGAGAATTTTTGCCCTATGAAATTGGTCCCATACCACTGGAGTATCCTTCTATAGAAGTGCAAACGGACCCTCTACGCCGCTTTCCCACGGGCGTAGATGTGTCACCGATAACGCCGGAGCCTCTCCGAGCCAAATAAACCAACCGTGGGGGGAAAGCAACTTATTTGCAAAACGAAAATTTGCTAAGAATTAATCCATGCGACCTCTTGGCGCCGGGCGGGGCCATCGGAGTCCGAGACTCATCGAGACTTCCCGCCTAAGTTGGCTGATCGGTGATTTGTCTTGTTCGTTCATGCGCTCATTATGGGCAGTGGTGAGAAAATACAATGTGTTTGTTTTATGGCTTTTGCAATTAATTGATACGAATCGGACCGGTGATGGGATCTGCATCTAGACTTGTGAAGAATATTATTGCTCTTTGGATCCCCAGCATTCTCAATCCTGTGGTCTCCTTTGCTTTGATCCTCTTCATTTCACGCTATCTTGGAGTGGAGGGTCTTGGCACGTATTCCCTCTTCTTTCCTATCTCGGAATATTCGTGACTCTGGCGGGGTTGGGTTTGGGAACTCTGGTAGTTCGAGAGGCGTCCAGGGATTTAGAGCAAGCCCATACCTTCTTTGTTAATGCAGCTCTATTCGGCGCTGTATCGTCCTTTGCCGCGATTATCGGAATGATTGTCGTGGTAGGCCTTATGGGATATGAGAATGAGGTTTTCCAGGCCGCTGTCATATGCTCGTTTTCTCTCTTCCCGACAACCGCCATAAGTTATATGGAAGCCATGTTCCGGGCGTTCGAAAGGGCTGAGTATATAGCGATCACTTTTCTCCTGGAGAATATCCTTCGAGTCGGTTCCTGCGTCATTTTGTTATTGTTCGGATACGGCATTGTTCCTTTATTCATAGTATTTTTAGGCAGTCGTTTCTTTGCCTGCGTGCTCATGTTTTTTTGTTACATAAAGGTTCTGGGAATGCCGGAATTCCGGTTTAGGCCGGAAGCTGTGGCGATTTCTTGGGAAAGAGGCGGCCACCTTCGCCAGCATAGCAATGTTTTCCACCATACACCTGCATATCGATCAAATAATGTTGTCCAAACTAAAGAGCCTCGAGTCGGTGGGGATCTACAGCGCGGCCGACCGGCTGCTGGATTTCTGCAGGGCTTTGACCGTAGCGTTTGCCGCCGCGCTTTTCCCGATTCTGGCCAAGCAATATGTCTCAGGAGTTAAGGAACTTCGGCAGCTCACGATCCGTTCATTGCGTTACCTATTATTGGGGACCGTTCCGACCGCTATCGGGACCGCGATTTTGGCCAACAACATTATTACACTTGGTGTACGGCCAGAAATTCTTGAGCGCGGCGCCGGTATTGGCACTTCATATATTTTCCCTGATTCCTTTCAGCATGGTGTACTTCTTGGCCATTGTGCTTATAGTGACGGATAACCAAAGGGTCGACCTGGGTATCAATGTCCTAGCTGCGCTAATAAACATTGGTTTGAATTTTGCTCTAATCCCGTATTTCGCGGAAATCGGGGCGGTGCTGGCCGTATTAATAACAATTATAATTTTTAATCAATTGCAGAACTGGTATATCAAACAGCGCCTTTTTCCCATACCGCTCCTTGAATTGACCCCAAAGATCCTGCTCGCGGCCGGCATAATGGGTATAGTGACTTTCTTGCTCAGGGAATGGAATTTGGCGGCTAAATATATTTATATCCGCCGCGGTCTACGTATCGCTCGTTGTTCTGTTTAAGGCCGTCACACAGGAAGAGATTGAGACCGTAAAAAAGGCTCTAACAGGGCTGTGGACCAAGAGGTATGCCCCGTGAGAGCATTTCTAACATTTCTTCCGAAAATCCTAGGTCCGCTGTGGGATCCTGCCAAGATCTTGTACGACATGGCGCCGTTGCGCCTTAGATATGGGCGGGCTTATTCGGAAGCGGTTTCCCTGCTGGAGGCGACCGAAAGATGGGATTTGGAAAAGCTGGTCACATATCAGGAACAGATGCTCCGGCGCCTGGTCCGGCATTGTTACGCAAATGTGCCTTATTATCGAAAGGTTTTCTTGGACGCGGGTCTCACGCCGGATGATATTGCCACAATTCGCGACCTGGAAAAATTGCCCTTTCTTACCAAAGCAATCGTTATGAAAGCACAAAAAGGACTTACTCGCGACCAATTTCTCATACTTTAGCGCACATGCTGACTCGACTAGCGGCAGCACGGGCGCTCCTCTCGATTTTTTTGTGGATAACGCCACTAAGGCTATGGAAGTGGCTCTGGCGTTTCGGCATCTAAAATGGCTCGACTATCAGGATGGGGACCGGATCGCGGAAATCAAGGAGGACTGTTTTGTCGATCCCAACCGGCTTTATTGGTATTTCCCCGGTTCGAAGCATCTCAGATTTTCCTTTTTCAGAGTAGATGATTCAAGATTGGAGCAAACAGCTCTGGCATTGGAACGATTTAAGCCTATGTTCATCAAAGCGTTTCCATCCTCGCTCTTTATCCTTTCGCGCTGGATGGAAAGACATAACAAGAGAATACAGGCGCCAAAATATATAATCACCTCGTCGGAAACTCTTTATCCGTCTACCAAAGATTTGGCTGAAAGGATTTTCAAGGCCCCCGTCATAGATTGGTACGGGCAAAACGAAAAAGTCGCCACTGCGTTTCAGTGTAAGATCGGCGGGGGATACCATATCCAGATGGAGCAGGCAATTGTGGAACTAATACCCTCGAAGACCGGCCCCTTCGAAATCGTGGGCACATCGCTGCGTGCCTTCGGAATGCCGTTTATTCGATATCGCACCGGCGACACTGGGGTAAAAGAGGACCAGCCTTGTCCTTGCGGCAGGGCGCACCCATTACTATCTGAATTGATGGGAAGGGAAGGCGAATTCATCATCACGCCTGAGAAACAGATAGTGACACCCACGGCGATGGATTACGCCATATATCATCTGGAAGAGATAAAGGAGAGCCAAATTATCCAAGAAGATATTAATACCTTACGCATAAGGATGGTACCCTGGGAAACTATTTCGAAATCCACCAAGGAAAGACTCATGCACGAAATACAGGGTTATCTCGGGTCACCCGCAATGAATTTAGTTTTGGAAGAGGTTGAGGAAATACCGCGGACGTCAAGAAGCAAGAAACCTTTTGTGATCTCTTATCTGAATGTTGAAGATTACATCTGAAGCGTTGTATAAACACCTCTTTCGTCACGCGCGAAAATGAGATACCGTGCGAGTGTCTAGATTTGTGTCGGAATAGTTCAGTTGATTTACAGCAGGGGACGTGGGGCCGATACCATCTCAGAACCCGACGATTCGGCAATGCGATCTGCGGCGGCATTTGGCGGCGCAGCAAGGTTATTAGCGAGCAAATAAACGTTTATGTACAAGCAATATCGTAAATACAAATTCTTTCTCATGTTTGCTGACGTGTTCTTGACAGTCTCGGTGCTGGCGGTTGTCATCAAGTTGCGACCGTACCTTCCGGGAGAACGCTTGCAACCCGGGGAGGTGCTGCGTGACCCTTCGCTTTTCCTTATGGTAGCTTTTCTTTGGCATGTGCTGTTTGCCATGACCGGCGTATATGCGCTTGATAGGATTTCCAGCTTGTCCAAGCAATTCGGCCGCTTCACCACAGTATATTTTCTGGCGGTGTTGCTTTTCGCCGGCTTGCTCTTTTTCAGTTTCAGGGAGACCTCCCGAATGCTGGTCGTTTACTTCGGCATGGCAGATTATGTGGTCCTTCTCCTGCTCCGCTCCGGAGTCACAGTATATCTTCATCGATATTATAAGAACGGTAAGCCGTCTTCGGTTCTTATCGCCGGTGTATCTGACAGCGGCATTGCGCTCGCTGATACAATAGTTCGAGAGCACGGAGCGGTGCTGAAAGTAGCGGGATTCGTAGATGACGCGCCATCCGTTGATCGCCGCCTGCCCGCTCCGCTCCTGGGGAGCACGGGACACATTGCTTCAATTATACGAGATAATCAAATAGATTTGGTTGTGATCGCATTGCCGGAGAACCGGGCGGCCGAAGCTAATGCTCTCGTCTTCAAACTAGAGGCATTGGAAGTTCGAGTTTACCTGATTCCTGACATGGTAAGCATGGCGGTGCTCAATGCGGAAGTTGAACGATTCGGAGATCTGGTGATCATCGGCATCCGAGAACCTGCAATTCAGGGACACAGAAGAATTACCAAGAGAATCATGGATCTCGCCGCCAGCCTTCTAGTGCTGTCAATTACTTGGCCTTTGTTGATTGTTATTTGGATCGCCATAAGGTTGGATTCGCCCGGACCTACTCTTTTTGTGGCAAAAAGAGTAGGTGAAAACGGCAAGGTCTTCGATATGTATAAATTCCGCACGATGTTTGTGGATGCCGCTATACGTCAGGCGGAGGTGACAGCCGAAACCGCGGATGGGCGTAAGATCTACAAAGTAAAAGACGATCCTCGGGTAACTAGAGTGGGAAAATGGTTACGTCGGTGGTCCCTCGATGAACTACCTCAACTTTTCAATGTCATAAAGGGAGAGATGTCGTTGGTCGGACCTCGACCGGAACAGCCTTTCATCACGCAGGAGTACGATCACTGGCAATGGCAAAGATTGTTAGTGCCTCCGGGCGTCACCGGTTGGTGGCAAGTCTCGGGAAGAAGCGATCTCCCCATGCATCTCAACACCCAATACGACATCTACTATGTGAGAAATTTTTCGCTTTTTCTGGATCTCAAAATCCTGTTCAAGACTCTTAGTGTAGTGCTTCAGGGGAAGGGCGCTTATTGAATGAATGGCACGACTTTGTCATTCAAGAATTTCATGATTGCTGCGATCTGCTGTATCCTTGTGCCGCTCTTCGGCTACTTGTATGTCAGTTCATTTAATATGGGGATCAGGATAATTCTGGTTGTCCACGGACTTGTCCTCTTCTTCCTCTTTTTCGCTCTTTCTCTCACCGATCTGAAATCCAGCCTTGTGTTCACAATGATATTGGTCATTCCCATGGCCATTGATTTTAGTCTGCTGCGATACCCTGCCCCCCCTGGATATCCGCCGTTCTCCGAAAGCATAGTAGTCAATCTGGTGGATTTGATCCTGGCCGTGCTTATGATTCAATGGGTTGGCGCCGCATCCATCAAGAAAACACATGGAACGCCCACTATAGGGGCTCCCATAGGGACCCTGTTTTCTGATTTGGATTTTTTACAGTCTTCTGGTCGGCTGGCTCAAGGCCGAGAACCCTACCTATGCTTATTTCGAAGTAGTCGCATTGTTTCAGGGATTTTTGGTTTATTTTTACCTCATAAACAATACGAATACTGTGCGCGATGTGCGGGTTATCATTTATGCGCTCTTTGCCGCGCAGGCCCTTGAAGCGCTATGGCTGATATTCCAATATGTTACCGGACTGAATTACACTATAAAAGGCGTATTCGTTGTTCCTGTGAGAGACCAGGTGGGTTTCCGCTCCGCAGGTTTCGCCGGTCGTGACGTAGTCTCAACACAGATGATCTCATTCTTGGCTCCTATGGTGCTGGCATACTACTATGGGATCGCGGACAGAACGCGCCGCATTATGGCCGCGGCCGTGATTATGATCTTTGTAATGGGTATGATGTGCGCTCAGACCAGGTCCACGGGCTTTGCTACGATTGTCGGGTTCATTATGGTCATTACCCTAGGGGGTTTGAGAGGTTGGATTTCTCAGAAGAAACTTCTTAAATTTGTTTCTATCGCCTTGCTGTTTCTTATATTGATAAGCCCATTAATATACACTCGATTTCAGAAAGGGGCCGGAGGCTGGGAAGAGGATCGCGTGCCTCTTATGCGAACCGCTGAGGAAATGTGGTTGGACAACTGGCTCCTGGGGGTTGGACCCAGTAACTATACGACCAATCTGGAAAAATACTTGCCCGTGGAATTGAGGTATAGCTGGAAGGCTCCGGTACATAACGAGTTTCTGATGCACTTGGCGGAGCGAGGAATTATTGGAGCCATAATCTATTACTGGTTCTCCGTAATCATGTGCGTCAAGTTATGGAGAACGACCCGGTCTCCGGACAAGTGGATAGCGGTGGCTTCCGCGGGCATACTGGCCGGCATGCTGGGCTCAATCGTGGTCCGGGTGTTCCACTGGTGGCATCAGATGCCAAACTACACCTTTTTCTGCGTAATGCTGGCCCTTGCCGTTGCTATGGAAAATATCGACCGCAGAAGACTGGAGAACAACTCGTCAGCGTCGGCATCCTGAGCGTAGTAATTGTTATCCGCCTGCGGCACGCTGCTATGAGCGCCAAAACATAGTTATAGGCGATGAGTCATTCATAAAGGGGGCCAGAGTGAATATCGGAAGGTCATTGAAGACTGTGGGATTCGTACTGTCAGAGATAAGGAATAGAAAGGCGTCGGATTTATACCAGGCGCGAAAACATCGACAGCGCTGTTGGGCGTTATTATAATAAACATGAATTGTTTGATTCGGAAGTTATCAACTCGCTCCGCCAAAAAGGTAATGGTACACCATGAGAGAAGAAGAGGGTCTGTCCTTACGCGATTTTTTCAACGTCCTTTACCGTCGCATCTTCTTGCTGAAGATCATAGTATTGATCTTGCCGATAGCCGTGCTGGTCGCATGCTTTATTGTAGACCCGGTCTACGAAACCTCAGGAAAGATTCTCGTCACGGCCAAGAAAGAAAACGCCGCTCTACTACAAGCCTCAAGGGATCAAGGAACCACCAGCATCCTGAATCTCAACGTCGATGAAACGGACCTGAACAGCGAAATGGCCCTGCTTACAAGCCTGGATCTCTGGATGAAGACGGTGAACAAATTGGGCGTAGACCAATTCAGAAAAAAGGAACCGGGCATAATCCAGGAGCAGATAGGGAATCTCAAAAGAACCGCTCGTAATTTTTTGCAGGATTCTTTGGGAATAAAGTCACGAGAATCTAAGAACGCGGCATCCAAAGAAGCTGCTCAGGTCCAGGAAATTGCCAAAGGTCTTATGAAGGATTTTAAAGTGGTTCCTGCGCTGAAGTCCAAAGTCATTGACATGACATTCAGATATTCGGATCCGGTAATGGCCAAGAAAATACTCGATACCCTTTTGGACTCGTACATTCCCTATCATCTTGAGGCATACGGCATGCCGGGCGCACAAGGTTTTTTTGCCGGGCAAGGGGACATTTACAAACAAAAATATGACGCCGCGGACAAAGAGCTGACGGATTTCAAGAACAAATGGGGAATAGCGTACGCCGAACGACAGAAAACAGAGTTGATAGTCGACCATAAAACAGATTGAGGATTCCCTGGTCGACTTGAACTCTAATCAGCGCCAATTCGATAACATGCTGGACTCGCTCAAGAAAGGCATCGTTCCTACCGGGCAGTTAGCGGCTAGCGCTCAGAGGGGAAATGAAAATACTTTTATTAGTGTTGTCGCCACTCAGCTCCTGAGGGCCAAACAAAAACAACTTCAAGTAGCTGAACTCTTTACCCCGGAGAGTCGTGATTACATTTCAGCGGAAGAGATGGTCAAGGACCTTACCAAGAAATTCGAGAATGCGATCATCGTGGAGATGGATGGCCTCAAAGCCAAGAAAACCAGCCTCGAGCAGAGCCTAAAAGAGAAGCGGGAACAACTCCAGCAGCTAGAGGAAAAGAGCGAGGATGCCCGCCGACTTCAACTGGCAGTCACAGTTGCTAAAGAGCGGTATCTTCAATTTGGATTCCAAAGAGGAAGAGGCCCGATTGGCTTCCCAAGAAGGCCGCAACAATCTTGTCACGGTCAGCATAGTAGGGCGGCCTATGATGCCGGCGGATCCTATATTTCCCATGACCACCCTATTCGTTTTGGCTGCTTTCGTGCTCTCATTTCCTATCGGAATCGCGGCAATATTCATGGCCAACTTTTTTGATTCTACTTTCGACAGCCCCAGAGAAGTCGAGCATGTGACCGGGTACAACGTCTTGGCGACTCTGGGAAAGCTGCCCAGAGGATACTAGGCTTGAGGGTCGCCGCCTTTGTGCTTATTTGCTTTTGCTCTATTTTGATCACGCCTAACCATTTGTGGGCTCTGAGGGTCGAGTACGACGGTGGTATTATTCAGAGGATTGTGAGACGACAGGATTTATGTAAAAGGGGAAATGGGCGATCACGTATTTGAGCCCATCGGGACCTGTTCCTGGTGCGAGGAAGGGCGTCGAAGTATCCATTGCGTTTCAGGGCTACACGCGAGCGACATTGCAGCCAAAATCGCAATCTTTTCGGGGACGGCCTTTACCGGTATTAATAATCCGGGACGGCCGGGAATAGATAGATCAGGCTTCTGAAAAGTAATCGCGATTCAAGGAAGAAGATTTGGTGCGTCGACGGGCATCTGCGGGATGCGACCGGCGATAACGACTCAAGTATCGCGAGTCAGATTCGTCCACGCAAAGACCTGCGTGCCGGTCATCACGCTTTACTGAGCGAGATCCTCGACCCTTCCCAGGAGTCCAGGATGGTTGCCCACTTGAATGGAAGTCGGGCAAATCCAACACTGTCCCGCTACTGTCGCAGGATTACTGACGACCACATCGGATGTCGGTACCCTGGTTCAGAACCTGAGTCTCAATCGACCAGTAGACGCCTTGGTGCACCATTCCCCCTTCACTAAGCGCCGGTGTTCGCTTCTAGCCTTGCGGCGCCATGCCTCTTCTTCGGCGTCGGGTTCGTCCGCATAGGCGGCATTGATCTGTTCGAGCAGCTCTCGATTCCGGCGGCGTTGGATGTACTCTTCCAGAGCGATCACAAATAAGCGACTGCGCGATACTTTCATCTTCCGCGCCAACTTCTCAGCCTGCTCGAAAAGGCCATTCGGAATCAAGACATGAGTTCTGATCGATTGGCATGCCAGTGCCTCAGCACAGTTTGTTATGACGGGTGAGCGCCAGCCTCTCATAAATCTTGACGTAGGATTGGACGAGCACGCTCCAGTCCCGGTTCTCTTCTACCCACTTTCTCCCGCGGGCGCCAAGATCGAGTCGCATCTCTTTATTTTCAATGAGCCCCCGACATTTTGCGATCAAGTCTTGGACATTCTCGGACTCGAACAAAATGCCGTTGGCGCCTTCAGTCACGATCTCGCGATGCCCGCCGATATCACTGGCGATGAGCGGTTTTCCCATACCCATGATCTCCAGAGGCTTCAAAGGCGTGACCAGACGGGTTTCCCTCGTATCCATTCTCGGTAACGCCATAAAATCATACAGCCGGTAGTATTCTGAAATCTCCGCATGCGCGATCCTGCCGGGGAATAGGACCTTGTCAATTATGCCCGAGTCCTGAGCTATTTTTTTCAAGATTGGCGTGACCTCACCCTCGCCTACTAGCAAGAGTCGCAGGTCGGGGAACTCGGAGGCCAAACCGGCCATCGCCTGAACCAGCAAGTGGAGCCCCTCGTAGTGAAAAAATGAACCTATATAGCCCATCACGATCTTGTCCTGAAGGCCCAGGCGACGCTGCAAATCAACATTGGGAGGCCCCGGAACAAACGCCCTCACATCCACTCCATTGGGGACAATGACGATCTTTTCTTCTTGGATGCCTCGGGCCAAAAGCTCATCCTTGAGGGCATCACAGATTACACAACAGAGATCCGCGCCCTTCAGCGCTATATTTTCCAGGAAATGGACCCCGCGGTAGCGCAATGATGTCTCCGTGATCCCATGGCGGCTGGTGTGGGAATCTTCCCACAAGCCTCGCATTTCATACACACTCGGAATTCCTTGCCGGCGTCCCACGATATTGGCGATGATGCCGCAGGTGAAAGGCGAGTGACCGTGGATCACTGCGGGTTTGTAAGTGTGGGCAATTCGCATCGCGGCCTTCAATAGCATCACATTCTGCAAGACCCTTAAAGACGACCGGATGGGACTTTCATCGTGTACCTCGACAGTCGCGGGCAAAATCCTTCCGGATGTCCTGAAATACCTCACTCCGTGTATGAATTCGCTTCCTTCCGAATCCAGCTTGCCCGCGGGAGCCTGTGAAGGTGAAGTTATCACCAGCGGCTCCAGACCGGCTTCCAACTGTTTCCGTTACGATCTCCTCGCTTCTTATCGCATAACCATGCGATCCGGGAACCGAGCGATGAAGCAAATGCAATATTCGCATGAGAAATCCTAACTTTTAACCGCGGCGACGGTCTTATCGGCCGGCGCCACTTCAGACAAGAGGGTGCCAGCACGGCATTGATCTGCTCCGGAGAACCTTTCGCGGCTGCTCGCAGCAATTGTTCATTTACGGAGGGATCTGCAGCGATTCCTGACATAGGCGCCAGAATGCAAGCCAAGATTGCGGCCGCCCGAGCATCCCGGTCACCCAATTATGATTTACTCTCATTGGTAATCCTCACCTAGGAAGAATACCGACGTGAGCAGTTCACTGAGCGATACATAAAATAAAATCAAAAACGCCAGGCGGAAAAAGCTCCTCGGGTATATTCTCAGGGACCTGAATATCTTGGCCTGGTGCAGTGAATTTCACCAGGATATTTGCCGGGAGCTGACATCGCATCGTCGCTCGCAGGGTCGGCGAGGGGATTTTGAAACCGTAGTAACGTGAGTTCCACCCGGCAACGGGGTTCATGGAACCGCGAAGCACTGAATAATTAGCCTCGGAACTTTGCCTGATTGTCACTTCCAATCTCTCGTTTAACGTCCAGGCTGAAAATGATCCACTGGGACCCGTATCTCGTCTAATTCCAAACAGGATCGAAATGTATCGACCAGTCCAAATCATGTTCGCCGGAGCCGTCTATGTGGTCCAGAACAAGCACTCCGCGGTCCAAAAAATGTATCAGGAAACGGTGATGAATTATACCGCGGCCCCAGTCCAATGCGCCGCTTAATATCCGCCATGATTCGCCTATCTTCGGAGCTTCCCGCTTTATTCTCAGAGGCTCAGCCCATCGAAAAGTATCCAGAGGTCGGGCCTGGTTTTTTCCATCAATTCTAATGGTATTGTGAGCTGCGGTCGACCGGAAATAATTCCTCCATAATGGAGGTCCGTTATACAGACCTGTTCCCAGAATCCACGACAACGGGCCGCCCCTTGTGCCAGAGAAGAAACGATAGCCCGTCCGCATGACCGTGCCCACTTCCGGGAGGAATCCCGAGCGGGCCTGCATCGAATAAAATCGAGAATTGCCCGTCCCGGCTGATCTGATATCCGCCGTCAGCGAATTCCAGCAGATCCCCGGAGCTTTGCCCGTCATTGCCGGTGGAAATCCGACCGGATTTGTATTTGGTGAATGATTCCAGCCCTTCTTCCCCTAGCAAGAGGAACGACTCAGCCGGAAACTCTTCGATGCCATTAAACAAAGAAGGTCGATCCAGGAGCGCCGCTCCAGCGGCTAATAACCATGAAAAATCCCAGAAATCCGAGAGCGGCCATCCTATGGCCCGCCCGGTATCCGAATCTCCGATCATGGGGACTTCGCCCGAGTCTTTGGAAACCGCCTGAATAAAGTCCAGACCCGCCGCAAGACGCTGAAAGACCTTTCCGGAAAAGGCGATGCCGTGATATTTGGCCAGATGGATTACGGGCAGCAAGAACTCCGCAACGAACCGGAAATACCCCGTAGACTGCTCTGCGTACACGCCGTCCCGCAAAATGATGATCGGCACGAGCCGATCCAAGATTCTTACTGCGGTCTTGCGCCATTTCGCGGAATCCACAAAGAAAGGATATAGAACGGAAATATAAAAAAGAGCGGATGCCTCTCCCAGAAGATGATTTCCCGCCGCATGATGAACTGTGAGTTCCCGCGCCAGATGCCGTGCGTGAATATAGACGCACGTGATAAAGCGGGTCACGAATTGATCGTCCCATGCCGCGCTGTTCGCGCAAAGAATATGGCAGCGGACCCAAGCAAGCAGCCTCAGCCCTACTTCCAGATTGCTGTTCCATTGCACGCCGACCGGATAGTGGATGCTGTCCATCCAGCTCGCCAGGTGTTCGCGCGCTTCCTGAGCGAAAGATTCCTTGCGAGTGAGTCTCCATGCGGCCCCGAGACATAACAGATGTTGAAAGCGATTGAGTTCCCAGCACCACTTTACATCTCGTTCAGGCCTCATGGGATCGTGATAAACATCTATGTCCGCATAATAAATCTGCGGCCATTCCGCCTCGGGTCGATCCGGTTCCATCGTGGCCGACCATCGAATCGGCTTTGATAATTCGATTTCTTTCCACTGGAAGAGTTTCAATTTTCCGGCGATTATCGACTCCGCCTCAGATACGAGGCGTTTAGTCTGCTCGGGGTATAGTCTCGAAAAACCTTCCCAGAAAGAAGGATCCTGCCACCATCCGGCAGGCAGGGTTTCCATCAAGGTTGTGTTGACGGTCTCGGAAAGATTTTGGTCCGGATCGCCGCGCAACCACTGGCCGCGCCTTGCGAAGACCCTTTCGATGGACATTCTCATCGGGTCTGAACGCAGACTTCGCCGTTCGTTCCAGTGCCGCATCCAGGAACTCGCGCGCTGGAACGGTTCCCCCATTCGGATTGTTCTCAGTACGCCGAAGGAAATATTTGAATTTATCAAAATGAGTCATATGGGGCAGGACACCGGCTTATTTACCCAGTATTTGTCGCAGCAATTCCCGATAAACACTGATATTGGCTTTCCCACGTGAAAGACGCGGATCGCTCTTTTGCTTTTCGCGCAAGACTCTCCATAAACTCCGGCGCTTTGTAAAGTTCCATGATCTTGTCCGCCAGCGCTACAAAATCACCTGGGGGGACAAACGCTACAGAATCCTGTCCGAATAATTCTTCCAAAACCGGCAGTCTCGTGGACACTATGCAGAGCCCGACGCTCGCCATTTCCGGGATCTTCAGTGAAAGCGCCCTATCCATGTGACAGTCGCTTAAAGCGGGATAAATGCCTATATCGGCCTGCTGCATGATTTCCGGCATCAATTCCAGAGGAACCGGATCAGACACCTCGACCAAGTCGTCGACACCCAATGTTTCGGCCAATTCCAGGCAATCATCCAGGGCCTTTCCTTCATCACGGATTTTCGGGACCACTTTGAGTCTAATTCCCGGGATCTGAGGCTTGAGAACAGACAGGGCCTGAATCCCTATCTGCAATCCGTAGCGATAGGCCACAGTGCCGACATATAATAAGGTAAACGTGTCAGCCTGTTTGCGCGGGTTTCGCCGGCCAATGGCCCTGGAAAACCTAGGATCGGCGGCGTTCGTGATTACTGTGATTTTTTCCCGCGGCACGCCCCTGCTTATCAGCATATCCTCGAAAGTTGGCGTAGCCGTGATGACATGGCTGCTGAATTTGATCGAGATCTTTTCGACCAAGACTTCCATCCGAACCAGGATGTGATTTTTCGCGCGCCTGCAGCTTGGACTGGGCCAGTTCCGGGGTTGGATCGTGAATATTCAGAATTACCGGGCATCCTCTCAGTCGAGGAATTAACGCAGCAAAGACCAGAAAATCAGGCATATTGTGCACATGAATCAGATCGTAACGATGACGAAGATCCAGCCTGGAGCAATACACAAACATCATAAATGCGGCATACATCCACCCGAGAACATGCGCCCAGCCCTCACGGCGAGTTCGAGTCATCGGCAAAGCGTATACTGTGATATTGGGATGATTGCTCTGCGGCCCCCCGTCTTCGGAAGCAAGACAAATCACGTCTACAAAATGGCCCTCGTCCGCGAGCGGCTCCGCATAACGCCGCACGCGTGTATCACGAACATAGACACTGTGGGTGATCATCAAGATGCGAAAATGCTCGGAATTGGACAAAAAATCTCCTTAGGAAACTCTAGAGGAAACGATATAGCCATCTCGGGATGTGAAATTCCCTTTTGTTGAGAATGATGCCCAATATTTCTCCCCCGCCCGCTTTGAGTTTCTCCGTTGCGTGTTGAACAACCTGCCAGCGGGTCAGATTCGATTCCACTACAAACACGACCCCATCGGTCATGCCCGTAATTATAGTGGAATCTATGAACGGGATAACAGGCGGGCTGTCCAGAAGAATGTAGCGATACATCCTTTTGAGCGAGGCTATTACGCCTTCGAGATTCTCCAGACGCGCCTCTCGTTCCAAGCCTCCCTCGGACCCCGAACCCGAGGCGGCAGGCAATATTGAAAAGCCTTGATCATTGGTTCGTTGAATGGCTTCTTCCAGTGGCTCGGAATTTTGCAGAATTCCCGCAAGGGATTTATCGCTCTCAACTTTAAGAAATTGTCTAAACGAAGGCCTTCTCATATTGGCTTCCACCACAATGATCGAATTCGGAGAATGAACCTTGGCCAGAAATGTAGCAAACGCAAGGGTCGTGGAAGTGACCCCTTCCGAGAAATGGGAAGCAGTGAACTGAATCGCACGCGATTTGGTGGAACTGTCTCTTGGGAAGAGTATACGATCGAGTCTGTAGAATTCATCCGCAAAGGAGGATGCAAGTTCTTTGAACATGGCTTCCCCTTTCTGCCCTTAATCATTAAGTTTATAAACTTTTATGTTCGGAAAAGTCAAGGCGGAAGCGAGTCCCCGGAGAGCCAGAGGGTGGCGGAGAGGCAAAAGTTCCGGAGAATCCCCGTTCTGCGTGGGATTGCAAAAAGTGCTCCGCGACACGGCGATAAATGAGGCTCAGCAGGCGCCATGTTGATCAACGGGAAGGCATTTCCGGCGCATTACTGGCCCCACGCCGAGTGGCCCCAGGCCCTCCCCAAAATCCTAAAGCCTGGGGGCAAGCTGGCGTGTCGGCAGGGTCTCGCACCCTCGCGGCAAGTCCGCTACGGAATGGCAAGCCTGAGCGCTGGTCCAGCGCGAGCGCCGTCTCCCCCTCTTCTCAGATTATTTTTCAGATTACTAGAATATATTACATCTGTAATATTAGATTATTATAAATAATATTTAATGTAATATTGTCTAATATATTCATTACATCTTGACATAAAAGCATTTTTTTTGATAGACTATCGCCATGAACCGAGTCTGTAAACGATATGTGCTTGAAAATATATGTCTTATCTCACGACGTGAGATACGCCAATAAATCCGGTTAAATGCGCAATGACGCAACAAAACCAAACATTCGGTTCAGGACGAACAAGATCGACCCAGGGAACCAAAGACGACTGCCCACTACTTCGAAAATTTGAAACTCGGGAAATGTGAGAGCCCCCGGGGAAAAGTCGAAATGGACGTAAAGGAATTTCATAGAGGACACAATTGGCGCATGGTCCTGGGCGATCCGACTGAAAAGTCGCCGATTGATCAGGTTGGACTGAACCGCGGTCCCTGCGCCGGAGTCCAAAATGTGAATGACATCAGCCTCGAACCGGAGGATTTCGCTTGTACCCAGAGGTTGATGGACAAACGCGTTCTATCGGAAGCCTCGGATTCCGGCCCTGATTCGGATGAAAATACGGCGCAGCCTCAAGTCAGCTCTGTCGCGAAACTGTTTCTAATTTTATTGGCCGCCTTGACCGTCGCGATTATTGTGCCGTGGCTGTTTCCGCTTGGCTATTCGGGTTCGCAGCTCCTCTCCTTGTCCGGAGACCGGGGAAGATTCAACGCGCCTGCCGGCTCGGGGGATGGGGTTTCGGATGAGCGTTCATTGACGCCGGGGCCTAGCGATGGTTCGATCGGTTCGTTGCAAGAGATGAGGCCCGCGGCGCAAAATTGCCTTCCGAATCGCCTGGGTCCCAGTTCCGCTATTCAGCCTGATGACCTTGGCCCCAGCCCGCAAGGTCCCTCAGCGATTCAAGCCCCCCAGCGATGGGAACATCCGGATCAATCTCCCGACGATTGCAGAAGATTGAACTCCAACTGCGTGAATGCGAACTGGTTCTACAGTTACTGGATTCAGGCAAGGGCGTATTCAGCGGTTTTGTCCCTGACAACAATATCACCGGCATATCTTCTCTGGTTCGATTTCAAGAAAGAATTGTTCAACTGGAAATCAACAAGAGGGCACTGGCAGTACGATTCACACCAAGTAGCAAGGAAATTCAAGCCATAGACGTGGAAATTCAGGGTATCAAGAGCGCCATGAGGGAATGCGTGGCCGCCAATATTCGCTTTTTTCAAAAGGGCCGGGAGAGGCTGTTGGCCGAGAAGGCTGGCCTGGAGCGAAAGAAAGGTCCGACGAGGCGTCAACGGAAAAGCGGTATGAGCCTCAGTGCTTTGAGCCATCCTTGCTTGGAAGGTGCTGGTCTTTCGTGACAGACGGGATTGATGCGGTTATCAACCAACTGGTCGCTACCGGAAAATCCGTCGCTATGCGAGCGGTAAGTTTCGGGAGCAAAGATTGCAGCTTACGTCTCTCCTCGGCGCGACCAAACAGCAGGGGCCGGATCTCAACGCGAGAATGACTGGTCCCGGCTGGCAGGTTCGGGACGGAGCAAGCGCTCGGAGCCCGAATTAATCATGCTCGGGCCGTGAGAACTCGGGATTCGTCCAAACCTAGCCGCAATAGTCATCATGTAGCGGATTGTGCCTCAATCATGGAAACGGGCCCGGAAAGTTCGGACGAGACAGGAGCCAGGCGCAGACTATGGCAATCTTTGCGAGGCGCCAACAGTAACGTCGGGAGACAATAACCATGCTCAGTCGTGAAAAATCCGATGTGGTGGGAGCCAATCCGCTAAAGTCATGGCATGCGGTCTCACGGCGGATCTCTTCGTTCCTGTTGGCATTCGGTCTATTTTGCTTGGTGGCTCCGGCGGTGTCTGATGCAGACATTATGGACTACAACGGCTTTACCGCTTCGGGGTTTCAGGGATTCTTCAGTTGGATCGACGGTAGGATGGGATTTGAGCAGGAGAATGCCGGAACCGGCACTCTCAATAATTTCAGAAGTGACCTCGGGTTGCCAACTTACAATCAATCATACAGAATAACAGGTTCAGTGCGCCCGCTGGAACATCATCTTTTAAGGATCTTCGGAACGATTCCCGAACATTATAGAGGCAGCGCTATTCTCAATAGAGATCTTGTAACCAAGAATACTACTTATCCGGCCGGCAGTGAAGTCGATTCGGATTTGAAAACCTCGATGTTCGGGTTCGGTTACGATCTGGATTTTTTCATCGGACCTCGGTGGTTCGGCGGTCTCAACGGCGATCTGCGATATATCGATCTCAGAGTAGCTCTCGGCCATGCAAATTCCGATCTCCGTGATCAAATAAGTCTTAGCGAGCTTGTGCCGTGCATTGGCGCGCATTTCGAATCCAGATTTCCTTTTGGATTCGGCAGGATCGCCATGGGGCTAAATCTGGGTCCATTCGCACGAATGACCTATGGAATTAATCCGAACTTCTTCAACTACGTGGATGTGGCCACGGGGATTTCGATTTTGAGGCGCCCCGCAGGCGGGCCGATCATTCTTAACGCCAAAGTGGGATACGAGCTGGAGAGCTATTTCCATAACCAAGAAAACATCGCCGGAAGAACTGTGGAGCTGAGGCGAGAAGGAGTGTTTTTCTCAATCGAAGGCGCTTTCTAACTTCCTTTTCACGCGCCCCGGCGGATTGCGCCATAAGTATTGCTTTTGAGAATGAGAACTTGAAAGGTTGTTTGCCCGAGGAAAACGCATAATGAGCACGCAAAATTCTCCAAAACATCTCAAGAATCCATCTTCGGAGAGTGTTTGCTTTCTGTGCTGTCGCTCTATTCATGAGCGGTTGCGTTATTCCGAAGGAAAGAGCCGTAGTGAACGAGGCTCCTCCGCTGCCGATCAACCGGGTAACCGACCAGTTCCCGTCGTCGTTATACAGGCTTGCGGAAGGTGATGTGCTGGAAGTCCTTTATCTTCCGACTCCGACCATTTCCAGCGCCCCTTACAGATTGCAGATTAAGGACCAGATTGACATAGAGTTCACATTTCATCCGGAGATGAACCGCACAGTCCGGGTCAGACCCGATGGAATGATCAGCATCCCTCGAAAACATGATGTCAAAGTGGCTGGTTTGACCGCGGATGAAACCAGCAATTTGCTGAAGAAGACATACTCGGACCTTCTGAAGGACCCGGATATCACCGTCACTGTCCGGGACTTCAACGTCAAGCTCGACGAAATGCAAAGGACGTTTGCTTCAGCGGCGTTGGGACAGGCTCGGGCCGTCAGTATACGTCCTGACGGGCGAATTTCTTTGCCGCTTATACCGGACATGCCGGCAGCGGACATGACCGTGCCTCAGATCACGGAAGCGATTAACAAACGATACGCGGGTATCTTGCCCGACACGAACGTATCGGTAATTCTCAGAGAGGTCGTTGGAAATATCGTGTTTGTTGACGGAGAGGTCAACCGGCCCGGAGCTTTCACAGTCCGAGGGACCCACCTCGGTTCAACACGCTATTGCACTGGCCGGCGGGACCAGACCTACGGCTGAGCCCAGAACCGTATTGGTCGTATCGAGGGCGCCTGACGGCAAGTTCATAAGTCGCACTACGGACCTCTCCAAAATGACTTCCGCTTCGGATTTCATGCTAGGCCGCAACGATCTGATCTTTGTTCCTAGAAGCACCATTGCAAGGGCCGATCTATGGGTAGACCAGAATATCAGGCAGCTTCTGATGTTCACGGGCTGGTCGCTCGGTGTTTCCGCGGACCTGGGCAGGGTATCCACGACGAGATAATCTCGCGTCGGTCTTTGCGGGGCAGCCTTCCAGCCTGCCATCAGGCAAGAATTGTGACACAATTGCGCTGCGATGGTAGGATGGCAAATTAGCCAACCATTGACCATTGTAATTAGTTTGCCTGAAGCCCCAAAACCGATTTTGTGATACCAGGCCCTGCGGAAGATCTTCATAAGTTTTGCCCCGTTTCAGCCTCCGCATAGCAATGGACACAAATATCATTCTCGCCCCCCTGAAGTTTTCGTAGGATTTTTTCGGCAAACCGCCTAACGTCTGGAGGATCAGCGGGAACTCGAATCACTGTCCGCCTTGATCCTTTTGTTAGGCACCTCCTTCCCCAATCTGTCCCAGACTTCAACTGCGAGTGCCGCCTTCAGTCCAGATAGCTCCACAGGGAATGCGCCTCCAAGGGCCAGTATAGCCACACAGTCGCAATCTGTTTGGCGCGCCCTTTCTTCTGCCTCCAATACCGCAGCGTACTTCACGCACTGAAAGATACCTCGCACGAGGTCGGCGGTCCCGGCGTTCTGCGGTTTCACCTCAACGGCTATGCGCTTCCCTACGCCGGTGAACAGTACCATCTACTCGATCGCCAGAGTAGAGCGGGGCTTCGGTTTCGCCCGGTGCGAGCGCGAAAGGCAGACCGATCAATTCAGGGCGTGATGCGATGGCGAGCTTCAGAAGTCGATGGGCCTCACTTTCTCCAGCGCCGACGCCCGTATGGACCTCCTCAACAGAAGGGAGAGCCGCAGATGGCGGCGGAAGCGGGGTGAGTCCATACGCCTGGAGGTACATCGTCCCACTGGCGAAAGGTGAAGACATCACTGAGCATGGCACCGACGATGAACTTGCGCTGCCGGCGGGATGCAGTCTTGAACTGTACAGCATCGGGGGCAAACCAGGCGATGCCTTCGCCCGGCAGATGAGTGTCCTTGTTCACCACCAGCGCCTGAATAGGCGGCACCTGGCGTCCCCAGTGTTTGCCGAGGCTCAGCATCGAATTTCCAATTGCACCGAGTACATAGTTCAGATTTCGCGGGTTTGGCATGCTAAGCTCGTCAGCGAGCTCACCGTAGAACATCGTCTGACCTGCTCTAGCCTGTCTCACCAAGATGGGCAGCGCCACGCGAGCCCGTCGCTGATAGAGCTTGTCACCCAACAGACCACCGACGGATACTTCCCCCGTCTCTGTCATGCATCCCCCTTTGTGGATCTAGCGCCCCGCATGACCCGCGTCGGTCGCAATAATCGCATCGATTCAACGGAAAAGTCGCCATGCCCACCAGAGGGTTCATGCAGATGTCATGGGTTGACAGAGTCAGCGTTCATCCTCCCAGATTTCTGCTGGACCCTGACGCGTGAAGCGATAACGGGTGTGCTCGTCTCTGCCGCCGCTCCGCCTCTTTACAATGAGCGAGCCATCGGCAAAGAACTCGATCTTCGTCCCACGTTGGAAATTCCGATACGTGCCGACGAGCAACAGCATGTTGTGCACGGCTGCCGAGAGAGCGCCGAAGCAACGAGATCCTTCAGGCAGAAACAACTACTCCTGGGTTCCTATGAGGAGGGAACCTGTGGTCGTCGAGAAAGTCGCGGTCGTGGGTTAGCAGCACCCGATGGTCCCAATGTGCCGCCGCCAGCACGCTTTCGTCATCCTGACCGGAGAGGCCCATTTCGGAAACGTCTCTGACGTTCCACCCCTTTTCTCTCAGAAAACCGGTAATCACACGGTCAACGCTTTCGTCGACCAGGAAGCGAGCCTTTTTCTTGAACTCTGCTTCAAAGTCCGCTTCTTTCTTGCGTGAAGGGTTCCGAAGTGGCTTCCATGGCATCTTCGACACCTAGCGCAAGAATCAGCCGTTTGTGTGGCGAGTCGGTTGCATTGCTTTGTTGTGTGCTATCCACTAAGCCCAATAAGTAGAAGTGGCGCCGTGAGAAACGGCGTAGAAGTTCTCAAGGTACCACTTTGCTCGTTCAAATACTACCATCGAGGTGCCATCCTTTGGCGAAACAACTTTCGCGAATTCTTTAGTTGGGCAGATGTAGACACCGACATTGATCACGTTTTTCACTTCAGCGGCGGCCTGTAGCCTGAGCAGGTCACCTCCAATAAAAGACCTATGATTGAAAGCCACATCGACCCCAACATTACGCTTCCAAAAGTCTATCGCTAAATCATTCTCAGCGTCGTTGAATACATTCTTTTCAATTTGCCAACCACGCGCCAGAAATTCACTACGGAAAAGTGCGTTAATTGTCGACTGTTTTCCTTGCGGTGGGCGTTTTCCGGCATCAGCACAGCGTTGATTTGCTTTCTCGAATTCAGCCAAGACTAAATTAAACGAAAGTCCTTTGATGACTTCTTCAATTTCCTGTTTCAAGGCATAATCCGAGTTGAGGATAATGTCGGCGAAACGGTGGGCATATATTTCGTATTTCATGTCATATCACCATACAACAATGATTAAACAGTCTCTATAAAACAGGAAACGTGGGCTGTCTCCTTCTGTATGAGAAGGTCTCGCTTGTTCTTCCAATATCTAGTACTATCAATCATATCAACGACATGCCAGATTCTGCACCGCGAGTCACGCCGTTCGACATATGGCCGTTACTTTTCCTGCCGCGCCTGGTACTCGGCTAATAGCGCCGCGATCTCGCTCAAGCCGGCCCTTGCAGCCGTTTCTCGCGGCGTTTCATACTCATCGATCCGCGTTCGCAGGAGCGGGTTCGCTCCCTCCTCAAGTAGGAGCTCGATGGCCGGCAGATTGCGTTCGCTCACGGCCATGTGGAGCGGCGTATAGTCGTTCAGGCCGCGCTGATTAGGATCGGCTCCAAATGAGAGTAACAGTTTCAAGATATCCAGGACGTCCTGACGTCCCGGCGAGCCCGGATGCGATCGACTACACGACAACGCTGCGATCAGCGGCGGAAATCCGCTTTGATCGTTGGGATTGGGATCTGCTCCGATCTCGAGCAAGGTGCGGATAAATAACAGCGGGCTATGGTAGATGGCGTACTCAAGGCAGCGCCCGATTGCCAGCGGCATCGGCCCGTTCGGGAATTTGTCGGGCTCGTCAACCGCCGCCCGCAGGGCTACGAGATCGCCAACACGAAAAGCGTTGTCGATCCTCTTGAATTGTTCGTACTCTGCGCATCGCTCTTTGTCAGACATCATCATATTTCAGGGCCCAACGTCCCGTTAAGCCGCTGCCAAACTGGCGCAGCGTAGATGGCAGTCCTGATTGATGCGATTTGTTAGGCGTATTTATGCGCCAAAATTACCTCAGAAGGGAAAAGCATTTGTTGATAGTATTCCCTGACCTCGATCGTGAATCCGTGCTGCTTCAACTTATCCGTCAGTAGCACCCCGCGGCATCCTCCCATAGTTTTAGGCGATAGCCTGTAAATAGAGTCATACAGCCTGCTGCCGAAAGTTTCACCTTCCGTCATGTTGATCAATATCAGCTTGCCGCCCACTTTTAGGACTCGCTTGAACTCCACTAGAACTTTGTCCATGTCCTCATAGGAGATCAAGTCGAACATGTAGTTGTTGACCAACAAATCGACCGATTCTGTTTGCGCTGAAAGATCAAATGCCGTGCCGATAGTGAGGGAGTAATTCGCTTCGGACATCTTCCTCATGCGATTTTTCGCCTTCTCCAGCATTCCTCTGGATAGGTCGATACCGATATTATTGCCGTGTGGATTTCTCTTCACGATTTCATAGAACGCGAGCCCTGTGCCGACGGCCACTTCCAGGATGTTTTGACCATCTTTAATCGCAGCAAGCTCAATTGCCCGATTCCTGGCACGAGACTCCGTCAGTTTTCCCCAAATATCGTAGATGTGAGACAACTTGTCGTACACAAGCCCGATTTCTTCTTGGGAAATCCTTGCATCGAGCTTTCTTTCCGACAAAAGGGGCGTGTTACTGCGACAGGAAATGCCACAGCAGGAAAACGATAGCTTCATGGTTACTCTCCTCGTGTTGAAAGCCTAGTGTCCTGAGTAGATGACCCCGCCAAACTTCAACTCTGTCCTCTTACTTCTCGCCGTTGTAAACGATAGCCCCATTTATCGACCAGGCGCCACGGGTCCAGATGACCTTTGAGGATCATTCGGAATGTCCGCAGACCATCCCCCGCGGTAAGGGACGTGCGTCGCAGACGGTAGGGATTACAGCCAACATGGTTAAGTCCGTGGGCTCCAGTTACGGCATGATGGTACCCGACGGTCTTAGCGATCCCGGCCACATCGTCTGAGAAGTCGCGGATGGTCCCGTATGGGTAAGACAACCCCTTCGGTGGCGCGCCCAACTCTTCAGTGATTCGTCGGTATGATTTCGCCAACTCCTCCTCAACATCCTCCAGGCTTATTTCCCCAAGACTCCTGTGGCTCACTGTGTGCGATCCGATGGACAAACCCGAGGCGGACATCTCTCGCGCATCCTGCCATGTGAGAAACGGGCCGCCCGGGAATTGGATGGTATTGTCGAGGACGCCGGTGATGACAAAGAAAGTGGCCGGGACCTTATGCCGATCAAGAATTTCACTTATCACCGTTGCAGCCTCACTGTAACCATCGTCAAAAGTCACGGCGACAGCGCCGGCCTCGGGAGTCGGCCCCTCAACCAATCTCTGCGCCAAATCAGCCAATGCCATTACCGGGTGGTGATCGGCCAGAAACGCCATATGAGACCTGAAATGGTCTGTCTTTACTGTAAATGAATCCTGCGGGTGGTCCGCTATCTTGTGGTAGGTCAAGATCCTGAAGCCCTCAACGAAGGTCCGACTCCTCCTGTACATAAAGCCGTAACCGGAAAACGCGGAGGCCCATTCAACAGACCACTTGGCGGCTCTTTTTAGCTGCCCAGCGCAGATCCACGACTCACCTCAATCTACAGAATATACCAGATACTTGTATCATAAGCTGCGAACTTATCCCCGACCTAATCTCGAACATTTGAAGCTGCGCCTTAATTTGCTAATATTGTTCTTAATTAAAGGATATCAGCAGGAGGACTCTCCACGTGCGAATCAGGAGCAGCTTGGCCAAAACGGTTATGGATGGGGTTTATGACGGCGTTTACATAATGGACAGGGACCGAAAAATTCTGTTCTGGAACCGGGCAGCCGAAAGAATCACCGGATTCGGGGCCAATGAGGCCATCGGGATACGATGTCGCGACAACCTGCTGATACATGTCGATGCAAACGGAACATCGCTTTGCGCCGAGGAACTGTGCCCCGCGCATCAAAGTATGCAGGATGGCGCAGAGAGAGAAGCAGAGGTCTATTTGCACCATAAGGACGGTCATCGGCTCCCCATAACTACGAGGATCTTCCCCCTTCGAGACAAGAAAGGCGAAATCGTCGGAGCGGTAGAAGTCTTTACAGATAACAGAAATATTCGGGAATTAACGGAAAGAATGGAAGAGCTTGAGAAAATGGCTTTGCTTGATCAGTTGACTCAGGTCGGAAACCGCCGTTACGCAGATATCCAGCTCAGATACGCGCTCAGTGAAATGCAGCGATACGAATGGCCTTTTGCCGTTTTCTTCTTGGACATAGATAAATTTAAGCGTGTGAATGACTCATATGGCCACGCGATAGGAGATATGGCGCTTCAGATGACGGCCCGGACGCTCTCCAGCACTTTGCGCTCATCGGACGTGGTCAGTCGGTGGGGTGGGGAGGAATTCGTTATCATTATAAGAAATCCCAAAGACCGATTGCGAGAGATTGGGGACAGGATGCGTTTTCTAATTGCCAGCTCCGGCATTCAAACTTCGAGGGGAATGCTGAGCATGACAGTTTCCATAGGGGCCACTTTCGCAAGACCGGACGACACACCCGACGGACTAGTGTTGAGGGCTGACAGGCTTATGTACCGGAGCAAAAAGGAGGGGCGGGATAGAGTAACTGTGGATGATTAAGAATACGCGTATTCATGAATGAACGTTCAGCTTTGTGGAATGCTAGCGAAAAGTGGGCTTCCGTCCAGATTGTCAAAGCTCCTAAAGGAATTGTCGGATATTCATAACCGGGACCCAAGCCAAATCGATGGGCCCTCATTCATGCCATATCCAGGACTCTTACCAACGTACGCCCGATCTTGGAAATATCTTTCTGAGGGTAAGGTCACGAATATCATTGTCGTAGTTTCTCCATTGATTCCGTTAAGCGTCGCCGGCATTTTGGTGGCGCTTATGTGGAGGAAAAGAACTTCGTCGACTGACTCAAAGACCTAGGAGAACGATTAGAAAGTGTAACCGAAAGGTTGCATCCAATCACGCCGCGTGGTATTTTTTCGGGCAAACGGTAACGAGGTTTTGGTCGGCTGATAAACACGAGGATCATGGCGTCGAGCCGCTGACCCTGCAAACTCGGGACGCTGATCAGCGAAATCGTCATAAGAGTCGCCGCGTATATTGGGAAAAGTTTTCCGGAGACATCATCAGGGGGTGCTTAATGAAGAGATCTTTGGTTGTCATCTTAGCTATCGTGGCTATAGCTGCCACTATGATTGCCCTTCCGCATGTACTGGCCCAGAGCGCTGTGAGTGTTATCAGGGTATGCGGTCCGGACAGCATGTTGGGCAGAATGCAGATCCTCACAAGAGTGTTCATGAAGAATAATCCTGACGTAAAGGTGGAAATTCTCGAGGGCCGCATTGTGGACGTCGGCATAACCGCCCTCATAGAAAACAAGTGTGACGTTGCGATGAGCTTCTCGCAGCCTAACCGAAAAGGAGAGTGAGCTTGCCGTTCAAAAAGGGGTGGAACTCATCGAGCGCCTTATCGGGTACGGCGGCATAGTAATTATTACGCATCCCCAAAATCTCGTGAATGAACTCTCAGTAGACCAAGTCCGGAAGATATTTACAGGCGAAATCACCCGATGGGACCAACTCGGTGGCCGCACCGAGAATATCACAGTGGTTATAACCGACGAGAGCCAGCACCCCGGCACACTGGTGTTCATGGAGGACGATTTTCTCAAGTCTAAATTCACCAAGGATGCGGTGGCTTTGACGCAATTCCCCGGTGTAATGGCCAAAGTAGCCAAGACGCCCGGAGCGATAGGGTACGTGAGAATTCGAGACGCATTCGAGTCCAAGCCCAAGCAGAGAGAAGCCATAAAGGTCCTGGAAATTAGGAAAATGGGAGCGTTGGGGGGGGTGACGCCATCTAGAGAGACGGTCAACGATGGTTCGTATCCGATCAGGCGTCCGTATTATTTGTATTACAACAGCAAATCAGACGGGAATATCAAGAAATATGTGGATTTCATTGTGAGCAAGGGTTGGGGCTCCCAGGATCTGTAATCAGGTAGAATTTCGGACCCCTATCCCGCATCGTTGCAACGGATGGGGTCCGAAACACATGCTTTAGCCACAACGTCTCGCTTGGAAATAATGTATCCCGGGATTATTCAGTCGTCTCAATCCGTGTCCATTTCCCTGCCGGAATCAAAAGGTCATTAAATCTATCCGAGGCCGGTTGGTTAAGATAAAAGCTGTCCGGGGCATCAGGACCTACCAGCACGACCGGTCCCTTAAATTTAGCTGCAAAATCTTCTATCTTTGTTGTGCCGCCAAAATCAGCTCTCTTCGCATTGTAACCTATCACCAGCACTTCGTCACTCACCCTTCCTAAAGCATTTCCTCAGCTCCCACTCATCATTTCCTTCGCAGAGGCGGAACCCCACGTCCACGTAATCGCCCAGTAGTGGATCAAACATTTCACGCATCTCTCGGTCTTTTTGTGCGATGAGTTCCGGGCTCACCGGAGCGGTCTCGGTTTTTTCAGCATCCACGAATACCACGTCTCTCCGAAGCATGTACGGAGATGCCAAGAAATGAAATATGTTCAATTTGGTTTTGTAATGTCGGGCCAATGACAACGCGTAGTCAAAAGCCCAATCGCCCTGGCGGGAAAAAATTGCGCATAAACCGACGCCGTTCATAGCTCCTCCTGGTCTTCCTTTTTGATATCGCACCATATCAACAACTTTAGCACTCATACGCGACATGTTCAGACACTTTCTCTTTATTTCTTGCTTCCAAGTTTAGGCAAGGGATAATTATAGAGAAGGTTGCCCCTTTGCCCGGTTCGGAATCAACCGAAATGGTCCCCTTGTGTTCTTCAATCACTTTTCGAGTTACTACCAGGCCTAGACCAGTCCCCTTAGAGCCCTTTGTCGAAAAGAATTTCTTAAACAAACTATGCCTAATCTCATCGGAAATTCCGGGACCGTTATCGATTACGCGAATCAGAATCATAGAATTCTCAATTCTTCCGCTCAATGTTATTTGATACCTTTTTATCTCAGGCGCAGCGCGGCATGCTTCGATGGCATTGGCGACAAGATTCGAAATGGCGCTATAGATGCCCTTTGAATCGAGCAGACATGCTCCCATATTCAAATCAAAATCTTTGATCAATTCGATCCCGCAAGAGCGGGCTTTTTCCTCATAGAGATTATACACCTCCATAAGGACGCCACCTGGATCGCACGACTCGTATTCAGGTTCTCTTTCCTTCGACGCATAAAGGATATTCTTCACAAGATCGGAAACTTTCCCCACATTTCTCTTCACCATATCCCACCCATAGCGGATTCTGTCGTCTTTACCAAGTTTCAGACCTGAATCCACCATGTAAACGCCCCCCTCTAGCCCCGAAAGAATATTCTTCACCGCGTGCGACATCCCGGCAATCGTCTCACCAAGCGCTGCGAGTTGGTTCTGAAGAAGCTTCACTTCCGTAACATCAGGCGACATTTCCATAACGGCTACTATTTCACCCGTCTCATCAACTACTGGAGATGTATAAGTGACCAAATAAACCTCTTGACCGTTACGCAACCAGACTTCTTCAGAGCAATGATTGGCGCCGTCGGTAAAGGTCTTTTCTACCGGGCAATTATCGCATTTGGAATCTCGACCTTTGTACACCTTGTAGCACTTCTGTCCCCAGCTACTGCCGAAATCCCGAGCGAACATGTTGTTGTAGAAAGCTACATTGAATGATCGATCAATAACAGTAAGGTAGCATGGAATATTTTCAATGAGATTTCTGTATTCAGTTTCTCTTCTCTCCAATTTCAATTGGAGCGTCACCATTCGGGTGACGTCGATAGACATCTCCATGACTTCAGAAACACGTCCATCTTGAGCAAAAATCGGTGAGGAATGTATGACAAGGTAAGTTCTCTTGTCGCCGCCGCCTGGGTTCCAGATCTCCTCAGATCGATGGGATAGGCCATCCATGAAAGTCTTCTCTACCTGACAATTCGCGCATTTGGAATCCTGCCCTTTGCGAACCGTGTAACAGTGCCGCCCCACTTGGTCCCCGAAATCATTGGTAAAAGCTTGATTCGCCCGAACAATTCGATAGTCTCGATCTATTACACTAATGTAACAAGGAACTTTTTCGAAAAGTTCTTTGTACATGGTCCGGCTTTCTTCAAGTTGCCGAGTGCGTTCAGCTTATCTGCCGACTCATTAAGTCAAAGCTACGCGAGACCATCGCGATTGAATCATAGCCCGTGATGGTTTCGACAGGGTGATACTTTCCAGCGGCTATCTTTCCGGCTTTTTCACCGAGTTTGCCCATGCGCCGACTGACAAGGAATATGACTCCTAAACCTATAATAGTGGAAACTAATAGGAAGAGAAGAAATCCAAATATATACGTCCTATAGGCATTGTTTAGGATTTGGGCTCGCAAATTTGCCATCGGTAACTTGAGTTCCAAGGCCCCCAATACGGCCTGAGATTGCGGATGGGCATGGCAACCGGCTGTCGCACAGCTTCTGGTGTTCACCAATGGATTCACCACGGCCAAAAGGTTACCGTCCTCCAGGAATTTATGTCTAACCGAGGTGTTTGCCCCAATGTCCGTGAGCAAGGGGTTCTCCGGTTGAGTAGGCCGGCTGCTTGCGCCAGCGCTAGTATAGTGAAGTGTACCGTTTCGATCATATATATTTATCTCCTTAAACCCCTCCTGTTCACCTATGGCACTGACGATCTCCCTTATAACTGCCCGGTCTTTCGTCATCATGCCATTCCAGATGGCCGCCTTTATGACCTCTGAATCCTTGAGAGCTTCTTGGATTCTTGCGTTTAGAAGATGCTCTTCCTGAAGTGACACGCTGTGATAGGCAAAAGCCACGATGGTCAAAAACATTACAAAGCCGACATAAAAACTCAGCTTGAATCTAAGGCTAAAGAAGAAACGCTTAATAGGATGTATGGAAGTTGTAGTAGGCATTGCTATCTTTTAGGATGATGTCTGACGGTTCCACGTTCTGCTCAGGTCCTGAAGACCTGTGTCGACCGACCACGTTAAGTAACCCCAATAATACTCCTTTCCACGACAATCGAATACTTGATTGTCGATAGGAGAATCCGTCTTTATCGACACACTCTGACTAGTAAGCTCCGGCACGCGCTTCTCGCCGGTACCGAAAACAGACTGCCTCAGAATTACCTGACCTGCCAAAATCGTGGCGCTAGGGATTGTACGGACGGGTTGCTCCCGACAGCTACTATCCCTGCCACGCCAGATACGGTGGGCAGCGGGCCTCGTAGTGGTCGCCGCCTCTGCATACTACCCGGTATGACTGACGTCGTGAACGGAGTTCTGAGCGGCGCTTTCGAGGATGATACTTTCAGAGCGCCAGAGCCGGGGCAAGCAGCTCAGCCAGATTCATTACCTTCGCGTCTATATGATAATGGTCGATTATCTCCTTCAATTGGTCGGTACAGTTATGACAGGACTGTAATACCACGTTCGCTCCAGTCGCCCTTATCTCATCGGCTTTTATTTTGCCCGCCGCTATGCGCCGTTTCGAGAATTCCGGCATTGCCAGAGCTCCACCACCTCCGCCGCAGCAGTAACTGGTTTCCCTGTTGTGTTCCATTTCCACGAAATCGTCTACGGCGGCTCGAATGACAATTCGAGGCTCCTCGAGAACGCCCCCGGATCTGGCAATGTTGCAAGAGTCGTGATACGTGAACCGCTTCCCTGCATGAACGGATTTGTCCAGTTTCAGTTTGCCGTCCTCAATCAATTTTGCCATCAATTCCATCATGCTGGTGATCTTGAAAGGCACTCCCCCGACCCAGTTCGGCAGCTCCCAGCGCAAAGCACGGTAGCCATGCCCGCACTCGCCAGACAACAGATACTCGCATCCGAGTCTCTTCACATCTTCGGCTTGCCACATGGCAAAGAGCTTCGCGTCCGTGTCATTTCCATTGAACAGCGCGTAATTAGTGAGGTCCCAATATCGCGATGAAATGGTGAAATCCACTCCGGCAGCGTTCAGGACTTTCGCGCTCGCCTGGATGGTCAGAGGATAGTACTTGGGCTCACGAGGATTAAGAGTTAGGAAGTACTTAGCGCCCTGCTTATCTACAGGAATGGTGAAATCGTTGCACCCTTCTTCATCCTGCAGTTCTTCTTCGATCCATTCGATGGTTTCGATGAACTCATCCTGAGGAACAGCCATGTTATTCCCGTGATTGTAATGGGTGTCCACGGTATCTTGAAGATTTTGAGGGCAACGTCCTACCTGCTGCATGATACCGCGTGCCGCACGCACCATCATTCCATAATCAACTCCCATGGGGCAGTTGTAAGTGCAACGCCGGCACATAGTGCAACCACCGAACAACTTGTCGAACATGTCCTCGGCAAGATCCTGGGTCAAAGGCTTGGCGCCGACGAAGGACGGAAAAATTCTCCCGACCCAATCATAACGGCTCTTGTACCACTTACGAAATCTATCGGCCTTGTAGGCGGGAACCAAGGTCTTATCTTCGGGAATCGAAACGCTATAATGACACGCATCGCTGCACAAACCGCAGTGAATACATCCGGACAAGGAAGTTGCCACGACTCTATTAAGTTTGGCCGGAAGCAATTTCTCCATCTCGGCCAGCATTTCCGGCGTAAATTGGGGCTTGAGGGGCCATTTTCGTTCTTCGGCAGCCCCCAATTTTTCGGGCTCCTGTGATTCAGCCCCAGCATTTATTGTTGTCTCTGACATCATTCTTCCTCCAATATATTATGTGGTTAATAAACTCGGTTCAGGGATTCCATGTCGCGTTCTTCATGTTCTTATTCAAAATTCCACGGCCGCCGAAAATCATGCCGAAATTAACTCTGCCAAACGGGTAAAGAACGTAATGTGATATTTTGCTGAAGGGCACGTACAAAAGGAAGAACGTGGTCATCAAGAAGAAGACCCACATCCAGCCGGTTTCCGAAAAACCCTGAATCCACAGCCTCATCGTAACAAAGCCCACGGCAAAGAAGGTGGTCATAAGAATGAGAGCAAAATAATCATCCAAAGTGCTGATAATTCGGATTTCAGGAACCGAGACGCGCCGATAGATCCTTCGCAGACCAATTAGGAAAGCCAGCGCCATAAACACCATGATAACAGTAGAGAAGGTGGGGGTCATCAGTCCTGGGGCCAATGGGATCAGGAATGTTGAGCCTATGGTAAGCGCGACGGCGATGTGAAAGATCATGAACTCGGCGTAGAAATACAGGTTCTTGTTCGTGCTCTCCATATCCCACGGTCTCAGCACGTTTGTTAGCGATACAACTGCTCCGGTGAAACGGTCTCCTTTAAACTCAGCCTTTTCAGCTGGAAACGGCTTCTTGAGCAGCTGATAGATCTTAATTGCGTACATGGAAGCCATGAATATCAGACATATGTACTGAATCGGCTCCTGTAACACCCAAAGAGCGTAACTTACCTTGTTTTCCATCTTGACTTAGTCTCCCTTTTCTTGTGGTGCTTTGATTTCAGCAACTCAGCTAAATTAGAAGGTTTTTTGGTGTAAATAATTCCTCAGATTGGGAAAGGATTTTGTCCCTTCCCCAACTACACCCCCCATTAACCGAACCGCCGTTCGAGTAGCAGAATTTAGATGGATATGCACGAATTCACTTAATAAATGTACGTGAAACCTTCGATGATGTCAATCGTAGATTGTGCATGACGCGGTGATATAAGAGAGTAAAAGAAATAGAGAGCGCCAGTCTTATCCGCTTGTCAGGACGCCTTTGCTAAGAGCTTCTTCAGAAAGGACCGAGAAGGAAAGCAGATCTGTGACTTGATCGATTTCGTGCATCTTGTCCGTCTCAGGCCTCCTATCGAGAATGAACCATCGCAGGCTCACGTGACTGAAGGTCCCCAAGAACAGGTTGCGAAAGACCCGTAGGATTAACATCAGCACGGAACGCGCCTTCGGCCTTCCCTTGTTTCTATGAGAATCTCGATCACTCGGAAATAACGTCGGAAGGTTTCGTAAGCTTTAGAGGAATAAAATCTGGGACTTAGTTGTATTTGAATAATAAAAACCTCTAGGAAATGGCGATTTGTGAGGTAGAGTGAGAAATGATTCTTAATCAGTCGTCGTAGTTTTCCGAGCGGCGTTCTGATTTGAAAGGTTTCGTCCAGTTGATCCATATGGTCTTGAAATCGCTTCCCCGGAATAGATAGGAGGAGGTCTTCTTTGTTCGCAAAGTACTCGTAAACCGTCCCTTCGGCGACTTCAGCCAGCCTGGCGACGTCAGCCACCTTGGCTTTGCTAAACCCCTTCTCAGCAAAGGTCTTCTCGGCAGCCAGTAGTATGCGATTTGCCTTATCCATAGTCTGATAGTCCACGGACTGCCGTTTTTGTATCATAGGAAGCACAAGGGCCATGATGTCTTCCAGGTCAGACGACGCGTCCTACAGTTTCGCCCGTAACCAGAAAACCGAGATCCTCGAAATCCAATGTCCCGAAGATCATGTCCCGAACCAGACGCATGTCAACATCATTCCGGAAATTCCCATCTCTGACACCGTCCTCTAGAAGGCGCAGCATGACTCCCGCGTACTCGCGTACAAGCTCATAAGCTTCGCTTCGATAAAAATCCTTATGGGACCGGCAGTCCAGTAAGAGAAGCCTGGCAAAACCGGTATGGGTTTCATGATAACGGAGATGAAACCAGACCATTTTGCTCAAGCGACTTTCAGCGTCCCTTATGCCCTGCAAGCTTTCTTCAAGCAGGTTGAATACATGGGGCATCCGAGCGCCGGGAATTGAAAAAAGTAAGTCTTCTTTGCCTTTAAAAAATTGATAGATCACCGAATCCGTGACTTCGGCCTGGCGGGCTATCTCCGCGACACTGGCCCCTGACAGGCCTTTTTGGGCAAAAACCTGTTCAGCAGCTTCAAGTATTCTTTGTTTTTTGTCTTGATTGGACACTGGTTCTCACGTTGTGACGGGAGTTCCGGGTCGCCGACGCGACCTATCGGCCCAACGCGTGGGAAACGACCCAGCGCGTTGTCAGAATGGAATACCAGTTCAGTTGGTTTGATGGTTGATCTCCAAACTTCTTACAGCGCGCTCCGATTTGGGGGGGGTTGCTAAAGCTCCCCCCCTCATGAGCGCGCATCTTGGATTTGTCAGGATTCTTCTCATAGAAATTTCACGTTGCCTATATTGAATTCGCTTACAAACGCACTGGTTATTGAATATTATTCTCATGATTCTGTCAAGCTAGATCTTTTAGTTTCGATTTGACGGGGACTGGCTTACGAGTATAACATACTGGTTTTCATATTATTTCCATCGTCAGTTTTGTATATGAGTGTTTTTCGAAGACCACATCAGTGCCCGATAAATAAAAAAGTTGTCCTCACTACAAAAAAAGATTGAATGCGATTCTGGGATGTGGTAGCTTGAAAATCGACCTGAATGAAAAACTGACGTTTCACACGCATATTTGCTGGAGAAAACATGCTACGCCGACTCTTCGACAAGCACAAATCGCCACGAAACCTGCCTCGAAAGTCGACAGCCAGTGAGCCGGCGTCGCTGAAAACCCGGATAGGCCCTGTGGAATCGGAAAATAGCTCAAGTAGGGCCCTCCTCAAAGACGCATGTGTTTCGGCGGAAGCATTCAGGTTTATGGCGGCGCGCATGGAAAACGGCGCAAAGAAGGAAGCGCAACCCTGGCCAGGGCATGTAGGCCTCCTTTTCAAGCGAGTTAGCGCTTTTCGACGGAGTCCGTTTTCCAGCGCGCCTTCCCATAGCAAGGGGTTCGGCGACGTGGGCGACAGCATCCGCCTGGGACTAGGTCGCTTCATATCGCCGATTTGCCCCCTTGTCCGCCGTTTCGACGGATCCTGTCAAAGACCTGTTAGCATAGTTTGCGTTCGCTGATTTCAGATTCAGCGTCTCAGATTTTTTGAAATGGAAAGGAGTGTTCGATCATGGCAAATGATCCGAAATGGTACGACGCGCACCTCAAGATCTACGAAAAAGAGGCGTACATCGTCGGCATGGATAAGTATAAGGATATGCATAGGCGCTCCATCGAGGATGTCGATAACTTTTGGGCCGAAGCAGCCAAAGAATATTTATCCTGGGATAAACAATGGGATTTCGTCCTTCGTTACGATTTTGAGAAGGCCAACATTGAGTGGTTCGGCGGCGGCGTCTTGAATGTCTCTTACAACTGTCTCGATCGGCATCTCCCAAAACTGAAGGACAAGGTGGCATATTATTGGGAGGGTGATTCCCCCGAGCAATTTAAGGCCGTGACTTACCAGGAACTATACGACCAGGTGAACAAATTCGCTGCGATTCTTCAATCCAAGGGCGTTAAAAAGGGAGATCGCGTTATCATTTACCTGCCCATGATTGTAGAGTTGCCGGTGGCCATGCTGGCCTGCGCGAGAATAGGAGCGATCCACTGCGTAGTATTTGGAGGATTCAGCGCTGAATCCATCGCCGACCGCACCAAGGACTGCGGCGCCAAAGTAGTGATAACCGTAGACGGCGGCTATCGGGGAGGAAAGGCGCTTGCGTTGAAGAAGACAGTGGATGAGGCCCTGAAGCAGTGTCCCGAGGTGGAGACAGTCATTGTCTATAATCATTGCAACCTGAACCCTGAATTGAACCCCAAAAAAGAATTCTGGTGGCACGAGCTTATGGCTGACCCATCTCTGCCTTCCTACGTAAAACCTGAGCCTATGGATGCGGAAGATCCTCTGTTCATCCTCTACACGAGCGGCAGCACGGGCAAGCCTAAGGGCGTGCTGCATACCACGGCCGGCTATCTGCTCTTCGGCGCAATGACTACCAAGCTTGTGTTTGACATCAAGGAAGATGAAGTCTTTTGGTGCACTGCTGACATCGGCTGGATCACCGGACACACTTACAGCGTCTATGGGCCTCTTACCAACGGCTTTACGGCGGTCCTTTTCGAAGGCATCCCGACCTATCCTGACTTCGGCAGATACTGGGCCATCTGCGAGAAACACAAAGTCGCCAAATTCTACACCGCGCCGACCGTTATCCGGTCACTCGCCAAAGAGGGGAGCGAGTTCGTAACGAAGCACGATGTCTCCTCGCTCAAGTTGCTTGGGACAGTTGGCGAACCGATCAATCCCGAGGCCTGGCGCTGGTACTACCACTTCGTCGGTCGCGATTGGGCCCCGATTGTGGATACCTGGTGGCAGACTGAGACAGGCGGCCACATGATAACCCCCTTACCCGGGGTAGGCCCGATCAAGGCCGGATCCTGCTCATTCCCGTTTTTTGGAGTGGATCCAGTGATTCTGGACCCGGATACGCGGCAAGAGACGACCTTCCCAGGCCAAGAAGGGGCTCTTTTCATAAAGAAACCGTGGCCTGGAATGGCCAGATCGGTATTTGGCGACCATGAGCGCTTCAGAGAGACTTATTTCACCCGGATTCCGGGCCTGTATTTCACGGGTGACGGCGCCAAGAAGGACGAAGACGGCTATTATTGGATTACCGGTCGCATCGATGATGTTATCAACGTCTCCGGTCACCGTATAGGGACCGCTGAAGTTGAATCCGCGCTGGTGCTTCACCCCAAAGTGGCTGAAGCTGCCGTGGTAGGCTTTCCTCATGCAATAAAGGGTCAAGGAATATATGCGTTCGTCACTTTGAATACAGGTGTGGCCAAATCTGATGAGTTGAGGAAAGAAACTGGTTACTATGGTGCGCACTCAGATCGGTCCCATTGCCTCTCCGGACGCGATTCAATGGGCCGATGCTTTGCCCAAGACCCGTAGCGGCAAGATCATGCGACGGCTGCTGCAAAAGATAGCTGCCGGCACGGTGGATCAGCTTGGAGACACTTCGACACTTGCCGATCCTACAGTTATCGATCAGTTAGTTAAGGACCGTCTCGCCACCAAGGCATGATCAATGGGGTTGGGGGGCCGACAATAGGTGACAGCGAATTCTGAACTTCGGGTCGGCCCTCGCAGGAGCTCATGATGACACCTCAAGCGGGCAAAGAGCCATTAAGGGCTTGGATCGTTACCTTTGCGGGAATGGCCGTCAATCTGTGTCTGGGAATCCTTTACGCTTGGAGCGTTTGGAAGAAAGCCCTAGTCGACAAACCTAAAGCCGATGCAGGGGAATTGATGACAGGGATCAACGCGGGCTGGCCGTATCTAACGGATACCCAGGGCACTGTCGCTTATTTCCTCTGCGGACTAATATTCGCCCTCTGCATGATCCCTGGAGGTAAGATTCAGGATAAGTACGGCCCGAAAGTTGGGGCCAGGCTCGGTGGGCTCTTGCTGGCCGTAGGCTGCTTAGTAGCAGGTTTGAGCAAGAGCTATGCGGGTCTTATTATCGGGTTTGGGATTCTAGGCGGAATGGGTATGGGTATTGGATATGCCGCTCCCACTCCGGCCGCGCTAAAATGGTTCGGGCCCCACCGAAGAGGCCTGATCGCAGGAATTACAGTAGCTGGTTATGGGGGGGCTGCGCTTTATATTGCTCCTCTAGGTCAAATACTCATCGATAAATACGGTATCTCAGGCAGCTTTATTGGCCTGGGTATCTTTTTTCCCATAGTCGTGGGAATCGCGGGATCGTTGTTATCGTGGCCTCAAGCGGGTTATGTGCCCGTTGGGCCGAAGAACCCGAAACCCGCCGTTGGAGCAGTGAAACCATCATTGACCGGTAGCAAGGCTGCCCTTCCTGTAGCCGACGACTGGACTGCCACGGAAATGCTTGCCAAGTGGCAGTATTACGCCCTGGTAGGGCTATTCATCGGCAGTTCCCAATCGGGCCAGCTGGTCATCGCCAATGCTGCTCCTCTATTGGCCAAAACGGCCGGAAAACTCGAGTTTTTTGCATATAACGCGTGGATAATCGCTTCTTTTGGAGGCCTGATAAATGCCGTCGGGCAGAGTATGTACGGGGCTTTATTCAGACAAGATCGGGCGCTCCAATGCCTATATGCTAAACGGAATCGTGTCGGCTATTTTCTTGATCTCCACTCCCTTCATCATGAGGATGGAAAGCGTGCCTCTCCTGTTTCTGGCAACCGGTATCGCTTACTGGCAGTACGGCGGCGGACTCGCTTTGTTGCCGTCTTTCACTGCTGACTTCTTCGGCGCCAAAAACCTGGGTACAAACTATGGATTCGTGTTCCTCGGCTGGGGATTGGGATTCTTGATGCCGCTCATAGCCGGCTACATTAAAGACGTTACAGGTTCTTACGAAATTTCATTTTGGATTTCGGCAGCTGTGTTGATCGGGGCAGTGATCCTTTGCCGACCCACCAAGAGACCGACCAAAACCAAGAAGTGAGGGCAAGCCTTCGCGCGGCAGGACACTAGCTGGTTAGCACAGCATTTAATTACGGGATCAGAGATTTTTTCTGGTCCCGTCCTTTTTTTTTACCTCCACTAAAACTGATTGGCCTTAGTTTTGGCTTGAATTCTTCGAATAACTGGATCAACCTAGTTTATTCGTCGTCTGAAGGCACGGGAGATGGGGTTGGATCAAGTCCTACTTTCGATTGACTGCGGCACTCAGAGCCTGAGAGCTATCCTTTTCAGTCCCACCGGGGAACTCCTGGCCAAAGCTAAAACCGAGTACGAGCCCTATTTGAGTGCTGAACCAGGACGGGCCGAGCAGGACCCTGAAATATTCTGGAAGAGTTTGTGTGATACATGCCGGGATTTGAGACAAAAAGAACCCGATCTTTTCCGGAAAATAGTCGGAATGGGGATTACTTCGCAGCGAAACAGCATGGTCAACGTTGATGAAGACGGAAATCCCCTGCGGCCGGTCATAACATGGTTGGATCAGCGAAAAGCTAAGAAAGTATATTCCCCCAGAGGGATTATGAATCTGGTGTACCACGTTATTGGAATGAGCGAAGCCATCGTTAAGGCCCAGATGGATGGAAAATGTAATTGGATCAGGCAATATCAACCGGATATCTGGCTTAAGACTCACAAATATCTTCAGGTTTCCGGATTTTTGAATTTTAGACTGACAGGCAATTTCGCGGACTCCATTGCTTGTCAGATCGGGCACATTCCATTTAATTACAAAAAGATGAGATGGGGTTCTAAACGTGATCTGACGTCAAAACTGTTCCCTATAGAATCGGACAAACTTCCTGAAGCCGTAAAGCCGGGAGACACAATCGGCACAATAACCGCCAGAGCCTCCGAGCAGACGGGAATTCCTGAAGGCATACCAGTTATTGCGTGCGGATCGGATAAGGGGTGTGAAACGATCGGTATGGGAGTCGTCAATGAGACGATGGCAAGTCTCAGCTTCGGGACCACCGCCACGGTTCAAACCACATCAAGAAGATACTTTGAGCCGCTGCGCTTTATGCCCGCCTATCCAGCCCCTATTCCGGGCCACTATAATCCTGAGGTTGAGATCTTCAGGGGTTTTTGGATGATCACCTGGTTCAAGAACGAGTTCGCTTATCAGGAGATACTCGAAGCCAAGGAAAAGGGCGTAGTTCCTGAAGTGATTCTGAACAGATTGTTGACCCAAGTTCCTCCCGGTTCCATGGGGCTGATGCTACAGCCGTATTGGGGGCCCGGACTTAAGCATCCCGCGGCCAAAGGGGCCATGATCGGATTCGGAGACATACACACGAAGGCTCACGTATATCGCGCAATGATAGAAGGTTTGGCTTATGCTCTTCTCGACGGCCTGCACAAGATAGAACACGCCGGAAAATTCAAAACGGAACGAGTCGCCGTGTCTGGCGGAGCGTCCAGAAGCGATGAGATTTGCCATATTACCGCGGACATTTTCGATCTTCCTTTGGTGCGAGGCAAAACCCACGAGACATCGGGCCTTGGAGCGGCGATCGTGACTTCCGTAGGATTGGGCATACATCCTTCATTTCAAGCTGCCATAGAAAAGATGGTTCAATATAATTCAGTATTTGAGCCTAATCCGAAGAATGTCGCCTTGTACAGAAGTCTGTACCATCGAGTGTACCAAAAAATCTATAAGTCTCTAAAATCGCTGTATAGAGAGATCAGAGAGATAACGGGATATCCGGAAGGATACGGGGATTGCCACGCCTCATTCACAGCCGTCGAATTCGATATCGAACTTCTTCAGGTAACGGTAAAACGAGTCTCGGGACACTTGCAGGACACCGGCGGCGGCTTTTTTATTGCCATTACATGAGCTGGAGCGCGCCCGTGCACATGATTTTTGTGACCTCATCAACGACTTCTCCGAGGGCGTCGGGCGATGCATCCACTTTGAAACACGATTCGTCAGCCCCTCCCGCGCCCAGCGGCACGGCGATATCAAAAGGCCCCCCATCCCAAAGCATCAAGGCGCGTCAAGGACGTTCCTTAGTTCTCTTACGTTTCCTGGCCAATCGTACTGAGTGAGCGCCATCATGACTGAATCGTTGATCGAAGGAATGCGCGATAGCTGCATTTCAGTCGCAAGCTTGGACAAAATTTCCGCCACTATCGCTGGTACATTTGACGCCACCGCTCCTGCTGTTGGAATTGCAGCCACTGTTGACGGTCATACATTTGACGCATCTGTTCCATTCTCTGCCATTGAAGCCATTGCTGCCGCTCGTTCGCCTGTCTCATCAGCTCCTGTTGCACCCACGGCGACATCTGACCGGCAGCGAGGTTAGGCAATACAGTTAATGCAACCGCCATGATCAAAATCAGGGTCAATGGCCTTGCGATGGATTTTTTGATGCCTTTCATAGTTCTTCCTTTCGCCGTAAGGGCGCTTGACCGATAACCGGATCAAAACCACCGCGGGCTATATCACAAATTTGTCTAATGATGTATGGAATTAACACTCAGACTCGGAGAGAATGCCACACGAAGCGCTTGGCGTCAGAGAGGTCCGCCCCAGAGGCTCGCGAATGGGGAGCGACTAGGCGCAAGAATTGATGTGATGCAACCGGACAAGTTGTCAGCGACAGCGCAGCTCAAGTCAATAGCTTAGCGCAGCCTGCGGCGAAGCTCTCACTATTGCTTCCCAAATGGTCAGAAGTTGACCTGGGCCAAGCCTTTCAGGCCGAGCATTTCCCGCGCTTCCGTGGGCGTGGCGGGCTCTACCCCTAGTTCTTTTCCAATGCGGATGATTTTTTCCACCTGCTCCGCATTGCTTTTCGCCAGCGTGCCCTTTTCGAGGTAAAGACTGTCTTCGAGTCCCACCCGCGCGTTACCGCCCAAGATAAGGGATGCCGTGCAGAGCCGCATTTGGTCCTTTCCGGCAGCGCACACCGAAAATTGAAAATCGCCTATCTGCTTCCTGGCTGTGTCCACCAGGAATACGAGATTTTCCGGAGTTGGTGGAATCCCGCCCAGAATGCCCATGACAAATTGAAGGTACACCGGCCTCCTGGCAAACCCCCGCTCCAGCAGGAAGGCTAGATTGTTGATCATGCCGACGTCGTAAATTTCAAACTCCGGTTTGGTATTGTTCTGGTAAATGAAGCTCAGGAACTCACGCATCGTCTTGAACGTATTGGGAAAGATGAAGTCCTCGGTCGCTTCAAGATATGGCTTTTCCCAATCGAATTTAAAGTCGTCAAATTTCTGAAGGACCTGAAAAAGCGCGAAATTCAGTGAACCCACATTAAGCGAGGACATTTCAGGCTTCAGGTTGGTTACCACAGCGACTCGTTTTTCCGTGGGTTCTCCCAAGCGCCCGCCTGTAGTAAAGCACATCACGACGTCACATCGTTTCTTCACTTCCACCGCAATCTTACGATACACGTCCTGGTCCGCTGTCGGAAAGCCGGTGAGGGGGTCGCGCACATGGATGTGAACGATCGCAGCGCCTGCGGCGTGAGAGGCAACGCATTCCTCTACCATTTGTTCCACAGTGTACGGCAGGAAAGGTGACATACTGGGAGTGTGGATCGCTCCCGTAATGGCTGCTGTGAATATGGTTTTCGACATGGAATCTTCTCTCCGATTGAATTGCGCACATTGGCGCCGGCTGGCGCCGATCTCGTCAGGGCGCCTCTCGGGCCCGAAATTCGCGAATGAAATCTTTCACCATCTCATCCAATCCATATTTGACTGCCCAGCCCCAATCTCGACATGCGCGATCATCGCTGATTCTCACTCCGGCGAGCCCGGTCACCAGGCTCATTATATGGGCATCCGGGACAAAAGAGAGATCTGCGTGCGGCACTCGTTGTCGCACCGCTTGGACCAATTGTCCAGCCGAGTACGCGGGCTTGATGCCTGCGATGTTGTATACCGCACTCGAAAGCTTCGATTTCTCAGCCTCCGCTAACAATAGTAAGGCACGGGCCGCGTCTTTGAAATAGATTGCCGGCACTTTAGCTTCGGGCTCGACGGGGATTGCGTAGGGCCGGCCTTTCAGCGGTTCTTCTATGGCCCAGCAGTTGTAGCTGGACATATGGCTCACCGTCGAAAAAGGCCCCACGACAGACGGCAACCGAAGCCCTCTGAAATCCAGACCGAAACGCCGCGCGTAATACTTTCCCAGGAGTTCGCCGAACACCTTGCACGTGCCATAAATGGTTGCGGGATGGCAACAGGTAGTTTCAGTCACTTCGTCATCGGGAAGGTCTTCGGAATAGACCGCTATGCTACTGGAGAAGACCACCTGCCCCACACTGAAAATTCTGGCCGCTTCCAGAACGTTGTAGGTTCCGACGGCATTCACATCGAAGGCCTGCCAGGGGTTTTGCTCAGATGGAAGTGACAGCATTCCCCCAAGGTGAAATATACGATGAACCTTTGTCTTCGAGACAGCGTTGGCCAACTCGGACAGATTTGCCACCGAGCCGCGCACGTGCTCGAAGCGGCCGGAAAGCCCACTCAAAGCCCCGCGAATTTCCACCACATCGAAAACGATCGGGCGTTCGCCCTTTTCGATGAGGGTTTTCGTGAGTTCCGCGCCCACAAACCCTGTTCCACCTGTTATAAGCGAATTCATTCCTCTTCCACCGTTTGGTCACATAATTGGGCCTGAAACGCAGGGACTATGATTGCGGGCTAATAGCCCCGAAGACATATCACACCCGTTTGTGAGGCCAAATACCCTAGGAAACTGTCTCAGAATGCCCACCACCAAAATCGTAGTACGTTGCAGCGTAGGGGCAGGTCTTCTTGAGGAACGGGCGGTTCAAACCCCCTACAACCTCCTTTTGCCACCCACGGTGGATTGCATAGGCGTGCGCCTTCCAGTGGTGGACTGCCGTCTCTCCATTGATATCGTGGCGCAATTGCCGCAGTTAACGAAATTATGAGAAGTTTCCGAGGGTCTGCTCCCGCTGCTTCATCGTTTTAGCATTCGTACTTCATGACCTTCGTTTAATTAACGGCAGCCGCTACTTGGCCTTTATTCTCGTGCAACCGGTCTGGTCGCACGGCACTTCCACGTCCTTGGCCGGAATGGCCCAAGCCGGTCCTTCGAACGCGTGAGGAAAGAACTCGGACTTCGCGACGATCTCGGCCATCCAGATGGGCACCTGCGCCTGATGGTCGCACGCCCTCATGACCCATTCGCCCGCGGGTCCGTTGTATTTGAGCCCTTCCCAGGCCTTGATAACCGCTTCCACGTCGTCTGTGCCGGCTTTCTTAATCGCTTCAGCCCAAAACATGGTCGCCATGTAGCCCTTTCCAATCAACCAGGCAGGCCAGGCGCCTTTGTCCTTGTGGTATTCCGCAATAAACTTCTTGTTTGCCTCAGTGGGGATGGTGAGCATGTAGATCTCGCTGGCCATACTGCCCACAACGGCGGCATCATTGGCCACTGCGGCAATCGCGGTCTCATCGTTGAGATAGTAACACGCGAATTTTGTCTTGAGGCCGAGCTGATTACCTTGTTTAAGTAGTAGAGTCAGATCGTTGCCCCAATTGGATGTAAAGATGATATCTGCTCCGGAACTTATAATCTGTGTCACATACGGGGCAAAATCCTTCTCCCCCAGCGGATGATAGAGTTCGGCCACGATGGTAGCGGACGGGGCAAGTTCCTTTAGCTTTTTGATGAATGCAGCGGTAGCTTCTTTACCGAAGGAGTAATCCTGGGCAATCGTGCATACCTTCTTGAAGCCCTTGTCAGCCACCCACTTGGCGAGCGCATACGAATGAGTATCGGTATTGCACGCAGTCCGGAAGAAATTTCGACTGCACTTTTCGTTCGTGAGACTGGCAGCGTCCATGCCGTAGCTAAAAAAGAGCGCGTTATTTTTTTCAACGAGCGCCGACATGGCCGCTCCTACACTGGAACCGGTCCCGCCGGCGAAATACTTCACGTTGTCCTTCAGAATAAGATTGGTTGCCTTACGGGTCGCAACATCAGGCTTAAGTTCGCTATCAACAGGGATCAACTCTACTTTCTTGCCCAACAGGCCACCTTGCTCGTTGATCTTTTTGACCGCGTAGTCCACTCCTGCCAGATATCGCTCACCGATATCCTTGAAATTGCCCGACAGCGGCTCGGTCACGGCCAGCTTGATAGTATCGGCGGCATGCGCAGCTCCAAGCCACACGATAGCCATCAGAAGCACCATGAGCAGTCTCAAACCCTTGTTCGCCAGCATCTTTTTCCTCCTTTGCGATTGATCGGGCATGTCCTCGCGGGCATGCTAAACTTCGAGATATTTCCGTCTCACGTCCTCAGCCTTTTCGAGCGATTCTCTGGCGCCTTCGAAGACTATGTTGCCTTTACTCATGATGTAGAAGCGCGACGCCACTCCGATGACTGCTTTCATGTTCTGTTCCACCAGCAGAATGGTCACGCCGGATCGCTGGATATCCACCAGCATTTGAATGACTGATTTGACAAGTATGGGAGCGAGCCCCTCGGTGGGCTCATCGACCAGAAGCAGTTGAGGATTGCCCATCAGCGTCCGCGCCACACTGAGCATTTGCTGTTCCCCTCCGGAAAGCTCATTCCCCATGTGGGATTGAAGCTCTTTAAGCCTTGGGAACATCTTGTACGCCCTGTCGGTATCCCACATAGCCTCACTTGCCGTTTTCTGATCATTTCCCGTCTTGAAGCCGATCACAAGGTTCTCGTGAACCGAAAGACTCGGGAAAATCCTTCGATCTTCGGGGACGATACCCACTCCCAGACGGGCAATCTGATACGGCAAGAGTCCCACAATGTCTCTACCCCCAAGGAGAATTTGCCCCTGGGCCGGCTTGACCATGCCCATGACGCTTTTGAGTGTGGTAGTCTTTCCGACACCGTTTCGGCCCAGCAGGCAGACCATCTCACCCTTCTGGAGCCTCAAATCCACCCCCTGGAGAATGTGGCTCTTGTCGTAGTAGCTGTGCACATCCAAGAGTTCCAAGAACATGTCAGTCGCTCCCCAAGTAGGCATCTTTTACACGCTCGATCCTGGCGCACCACGTCCGGCGGCCCGGAAACCAGCACAATGCCGTTGTGCAAGACAGTCACAGTGTCGGCCAGTGAGAAAACCACTTCCATATCGTGCTCGATGATAATCAGCGTACGGCCCGCTGTTACCCGCTCAATGATTTCCACCGCTTCCAAGGTCTCCTCTCTGGTCATCCCGGCTGTAGGTTCATCCAGGAGAATCAACTCCGGATTGGTGGACAGAGCCATGGCGATCTCGAGGCCTCTCTGCCGTCCATAAGAAAGCTCGCGGGCAGGGACATCCGCAAATTCGGCCAATCCGACCTGCTTCAGAATTTGCCAAGTTGTCTCATCGATTTCCGGTTGAGCGCCGGGGCCACTGATGAAGCTATATCGCAAGCCGAATCGAGACCTGACGCCGGACCGCACGTTTTCGAACACATCCAACCCGAAAAAAGCGTTGTTAATCTGAAAAGATCGAGCCAAACCAAGTCGATTGCGGACATGGGCGGAATAACCCGCAATGTTGATCCCCTTGAAAATGATTGTTCCGTAACTGGCCTGATGCTTTCCGGTTATCACGTTGAAAAGGGTCGTCTTTCCCGCGCCGTTGGGACCTATGATCGCGTGTCTTGCCCCCTCCTCGACCGACATATCTATGCCCCTCAGCACGATAAGCTTGGAAAAGTCTTTTCTGACATCTGTCAATTCCAGGATGCTCACGACTCCTCCTGAGGCGCAGCAGCGATTCGATTCCTGCGGGTTCTAGCCCACACGCCGACATCTTCGATCAATTTAGTCAGTCCGCCCGGAGCGAAAATGACCATGACAATGAAGATCAACCCCATGAAAAACTGCCAACGGTCGGTAATATCGCTAAGAAAGTTCTGGAGATAGATGTACACGAAGGCCCCCAATATCGGGCCTGTAAATCGTCCGGTCCCACCCACGAAGGTGATGAGCAGCACTGTCGTGGTCATGCCGATGGAGATCGCGTCTACAGAAACGAAGCCGAAAAACAGAGCGTAAAACGAGCCGGCGAGCCCGGCCAACCCACCGGTGACCGTAAAGAGGATCAGCCTGGTGAGGTTCGTGGAATAGCCGAGGAATTTCATGCGCTCTTCGTTTTCTCTCATCAATATTATCGTCTTACCCATGGCGGTCCCGATGAAATATGCGCTGAACAAAATCGCTAAACCCACCACGACAAGAGTAACGAAATAAAAGACTACAACGTCGGCTGTGTTGAGAGTGACAAAGCCAAGATTGATGGCGGGACGCGCCAGACTCAGACCGTCGTCGCCGTGAGTGATGAAAGTGAACTTTATGGCCATCGCGTGGAAAAGGGCATTGAACGCGAGCGTCAGCAGAGCGAATGACGCTCCTTTGTGCCTCAAAATAAGGAAACCTATCAAACATCCCACCAGCGTGGCCGCGCCGGTGGCAAGCGCCACCACGGCAAAGAAATTCATGCCCGGCACTCGGTTCAAGGCTACGGCCGTGGTGTAGGCGCCCAATCCAAAGAAGAGCGCATGGCCGAACGAGAGCAGATTCCCATATCCCAAGAGAAGATTGTATGAGACCGCGAAGAGCGCAAAAACGATCATCTCGGTAAGAAGGCTCACGTGAAACTTGCCCAGCGCAAAGGGCAGCCCCAACAAGACAAGCGCCACCAGAATTCCGGGTGCGTAGCGGTTCATCACGATTGCCTCCCGAACAGGCCGGAAGGTTTCACAACCAATACGGCAGCCATCAACAAATAAATTAAGGCGAGAGAGAACTTGGGAAACAACATCACGCCGAACGCTTGAAGTTGACCTATCATCAGCGAGGCCACCACCGCCCCCCCGAGGCTCCCCATACCCCCGATCACGATCACGACGAATGCGTCCACCAGGATGGAATCAGCCATTGCCGGAGACGTTGTGAGGAGCGGGCCGGCAATGACGCCGGCGAAACCGGACAAAGCGGCGCCGAAACCGAAGACGGCCATAAACAAAATCGGTACGTTAATACCCAGGGCCCCGACCATTTCTCCGTCGTCGACGGCCCCGCGAATGATGACGCCCATACGCGTCTTGAATAGCGCTGCGGCCATGAGGAGCCCGATAAAGACAGACGTCGAAAACACGAACAGTCTATATACCGGGTAGGTAATCCCGAAGAATTCAACACTCTGGGCCAGTATTCCTGCGATAGGGACTGCAAGAGGCCGCGTGCCCCAAATCCACTTCACCGACTCCATGATGATGTAGGCTACTCCGAAAGTGAGCAGCAATTCATGCACATGACCAAGGACATGGACCTTCCTCAAGAGAAACCGCTCAACAATAGCGCCGATACCAAAAAGAAGAGCGGGCGCCACTACCAGAGAGAGCCAGAAATTACCGGTCAGCTGGAGCAAGGACCAGGAAAAGTAAGCTCCTAGCATGTAGAAGGTCGCATGCGCAAAATTCAGGACGTTCATCATCCCGAAGACCAGCGTCAGGCCGGAGGATACAAGAAACAGAAGGCCTGCGTATGTCAAACCGTGAAGAAAAAAGATGATTATTGCGTTCACTTTTCGTTCACCCGTTCGAGCCCGAGCGGCCCCTACAGAATGGATACGCCGGATTATTCGGTCTCTAGCCGGAAACGAGCTTCGCGATTTTGAGTAGAACCAGATCACGGGCTTGTATCACCCGTTCCACCTTTTCTCGAGACCATTGATGGAAACCCTCGAGGGATTTCACGCCAAGTTTGCCGTCCTTGAGTTTGTCTTTCAGGATCGGCAATGGAGTGACGGCGTTCTCCAGAAAGGGAAAAAGATAGAGATGGACATCGTGCGTCAGGTCCAATCCCGCCAGGTCCGCAGTTTCCAAAGGGCCCAAAAAAGGCATTCGTAGTCCGAATCCGAATTTGACCACAGCGTCTATATCTTCGGGACTGGCGATACCGGCCTGCACGAGAGACGTCGCCTCACGCCAGAGCGCATGCTGCATGCGGTTGCCGAGAAACCCCGGCACATCTTTGAGGACTTTCACAGGTTTTTTGCCGGCCTTTTTCATGAAGTCGTACACGGTTTCAAAGACCTCGTCGGACGTGTACGAGGACCGGATCACCTCCACGCAGGGCACTATATGCGGCGGATTCCAAAAATGCGTCCCCACGAGCCGCTCTTTTCTTTTCAAAGGCTCCGCGATCTGGCTGACGCTGATGGCTGAAGTATTGGTGCACAGAAGTGTCTCCGGGCCTACATAGTCTTCAATTTCCGAGAATATCTTCTGCTTTAAGGGAAGCTTCTCGCTGGCAGCCTCGATGATGATCCCCGAGTCTTGTGCGGCATCTCGCAAACTCGTACACAGGCTTATCAAACCTAGGCACAGCTCAACATCTTCAGGCACGGCAAGACCAAGCTCCAAAAAGGTCCTGAAGTTATTTCGAATTCTGTCCGGAGCGCTCTCCAGCACTGCATGGTTGTTGTCAAACAGCGCCACCGGATGTCCTTGCATCGCAAAAAGCTGGGCCAAGGCGTGCCCCATGAGTCCCGCGCCTACAATTCCTAATTTCGTTTTCCCGTCAGATTTGCTTGCTCTCATGGCTTTAAGTCTCGCTGTAAATGACCATCAGGCACTTGACCTCTTTGGATCCTTCCACTGCGCCGAAATGAGGGACACTAGCGTCAAAATAGATACAGTCACCTTCTTCAACGACCAGTTCGGTGTCCCCGTGGGTGAAATGCATTTTGCCTTCGAGCACGAAGAGCATCTCCTGGCCTTTATGCTGGAAAACAGCCTGCCCCTTGGGTCGTACCGGAAGTGTTAAGATATAAGGCTCCATCTTCCTTTCCGGGTAGCCCAGCGCCAAGGGCTCGTACGAGTAGCCGAACGCTGTGCCCTCCCTCGCCATCATCTTGCGCTCGGACTTCTTAACTAACGTGATCGACTTTTTGTTCTCTTCATCTGAAAAGATGGTGGCCAGGCTCACGCCCAAGGCGGTGGCGATGGTAATCAGGGTCGATACCGGAGGGGATTTCTTGGAATTCTCGACTTTGGAAATGTACCCTTTGGTGAATCCCGTTTTGGCCGCCAACTCCACGAGGTTAAGCCCTCGTTCCTGTCGGAGTTGCTTTATCTTTCGGCCGATTTCTGATTCGTCGAGCATAGTGGATCGCTCTGTGTGCAGATTGTAGCGCCAGTTCCAGGATTCAAGGCGCCGATTTGGTTTCCTGATCGGAAACCACGCAAACTTAGACGCCAGCTGATGATCTCGTCTGTCCCGCTGACCAATTTGTCAGAAGTGGCAACTTAAGGTTTCCCACGACAAAACATCATTGCAATAAACGGGAAACTTTGTCAAGGATTTTTGCAGAAATGACTTAAATGCAGCAAGCGTGGAAGTGAGCGTCATTTCGACCGGTGAACGATTCCGGTAGCGACCAACCCCGCCCCGGACACGATCCGGGGTCCGTGCCGGTCGGCTATACTTCGCACGGGCCAGTCCATCGCCGTCCAAAGCCGGGTGCAGGTGCTACCATTGAAGGGCAGGGGCAGACCCAAGCGTCGCTCCTGGGCGGACACACAGGTCCGCCTCAGAGAGGGTGTGGGGTGACGAAATCCCCTGGCATGGCTTGCCGTATTTGCGGCCCCGCGGCCACTCTATGGGAGCGAATACTAGGGCGACGCTGAGCCGTTTATCAAGATGGGCGCATCACTCGACCCATGAAAAGGATACAACCGCTGGGCACATGCCGGATCATGAACATAAACGGACGATCCGCCCTGAATACGATGAGTTTGGGTTTCTGCATTGAAAGCGCCCGCATAGGAATCGCAGTTACAGCCGCGGCTTCTGTCCCTTCTTCGTCCACCTTAACAAACGTCTTTTGCACCACATCGTTTATATAAACATGCTCCTTGGAAACCATCTTGGAGAAATCGGCTTTGTTTGAAAAAGCGTCGGTCATGCCCAGTGACTTGAGGCTCTTCCGTCAGGGACATGGAATCTTTCATCTCGAATTTCGGCAAATACACCAACACTTCACTCCTCCGAAGCGAACTCAACCAGTTTGAAAGGTTTTCGTCGGTCAAAGATTGCTCGAACGCAGGCAAGGCCCTTATGGTCGGAAGGCAGAAACACGACCATGGACAGATCGCCGCGATAGGGCATTTCCAAAGCCTGAAAGCCATCCCCCTCCATGTATGCGAAATGTTTCATCTGGGACATCAAGGGAACAGGGATTTGCTTGCCGTCGAGCAACGTGAAAGGCTGGTCCTTGGTGTCTCTTTTTGTCGAATTGTTCCTGCCATTTTCCTTTGAAATAGATGGCGTTGGTCAGTATCAGTCTCGTGAGTCGGGTCTACGCTGCTCAAAACGTCCTTGATTCGGCCTTTGGTTTCCTTTTCAGCCCATTTATTGATCGCGGCCACGGCAGATTTCGGGTTGCCTTTGAAGTCTACCTCTCGCAGTGCGGCGCTATACTTTGCCTTAAGAAGTTCCGGATAGGTCGGCAAAAAATTGTAGCCTTTCTGTCCCCAGAGAGCGTTGGCTGTGGTGAGCACCATATCCGGCTGTTCCAGCGCTGTGCTGGCGCAACAGCGGCATCGGTTTAGCGAGCCTATTGCGTCATGGATTCCGGTCCCTTGTTGCTCGAAGTGAAGCGCTTTAGCCATCTGGTTTTCCGTATCGCCCGCAGCCCCTGCGTAAGCCATAGACAGGCATACAAAAGCTCCATACGGAGAAAAGAAAACATTCTCATCCGGCTTCTTGAGATGCTTGTACAGATCCAGGGCAAAAGAGTTGATGGACTTAGCCGCTATGGTTTCAATAGGTGGCTCTCCAGCGTCCGCTGAATCGCAGATAACAAAGATAAATCCAGCCAACAACAATGCGGTCCCAAGAATGATGCTGAGTCGCTTCATGGAAACCTCCGTTTAACCGGTGATCCATTCTGACACAAAGACATGGTATTTTGTAAATGATTGTTGGATTATAGTGGGCACCAACCGTATAGGAGACTTGCCATGAAGCAGAAGAAAACTAATATCACTCCTGACTGCGCCACCTGTACCAACGAGCCGCCGAATAAGATCTGTATGAACAGCGAGGGCTCCGGCCATCGAGGCTGCCCTACCCTCACGCGCAAGAAACTGTTGGCTGAAGCCAATCAGGAATACTCGAAACCGGAGACCGGCGCATTTGCTCGCCAGGCCTCGATTCAAGAGGCTTCCTGCTACACGAATCGACACCAGCGGCCATATGTAATGCAGCCCACCAAGCCTCGAATTGTAGAGATATGCGAATTTGCCGCACGCATGGGATATAAGCGGCTCGGGCTTGTTTTCTGTGTCGGACTGGCAAACGAAGCGGCGATCGTGAATAAGATATTGAAAACGAACGGCTTTGATGTGGTGTCCGTCTGTTGCAAAGCGGGAAAAACTTCAAAAGATCTGATCGGGATCGAGGACAAAGACAAGATCTTTCAGGGAACCGACGAATCAATGTGCAATCCGGTGTTTCAGGCAAAGCTGCTGAACGAGGAGAAGACTGATTTCAATGTTTTGCTGGGCCTTTGCGTAGGCCATGATTCGCTCTTTTTTAAACATGCTTCAGCATATACCACTGTCTTGGCGGTCAAGGATCGGGTAACGGGTCACAATCCGCTGGCCCCGATTTACCTTCACAATTCCTATTACAAAAAGTTGATCTCCCCACCTATAGAGGCTGATTAAGATTAAGTCCATGTGGGACTGGAGAATATAGGAGTCTCAAGGTTCATGGATTCACAGGACGAACCCACGTCCCCGCGTGATAAAATTGAATGTGATGAAGAAGGGAGATTTTCAGTCTTGTGGAATGTAATCTGGCGCTGGATCACGGAATTTGGGGATTTTCTTCGTCAAACTGTACAATCCTTCTTGGATGACAACGCAGTGCGAATGGCTGCTGCGCTGGCATTCTACACTATGTTTTCTATTGTGCCCGCGCTTCTTCTGGCTCTAAATATCGCCGGTTTTGTAATCGGCAATTCCAGGGCCGAAATCGAGCTTATGGACCGGTTCCAATATGTGGTGAATCCTGAATCCGCTGAATATGTATTGTCTTTGCTCAATAGCTTAAGTTCTCAATTACAGGGACGAAATCTTTCCATAATAGCTATCTTGGGCGCCATCATAACAGCCACTGGAGTCTTCGTGGAACTCCAGTCATCGCTAAATGAGATTTGGGGATTGGCCCACAGACGACGCAGCGGGTTCATGTCCGTACTACGCTCTAGACTCGTTTCTTTTGTTTGTGTGGTTGGAATTGGGGTTCTCATTTTAGTAGCGGTGGTTTCAAACACTGTATTGTCTATGGTGGGTTCGTTTTCGAAAGCATGCCTTGGATGCCGTCCGGGATCATGGCCGGCTTACATGGGCTTACTCAATTTGGAATGATACCTGTGCTGCTTATTTTAGTTTACAGATTGATTCCTGATCGCGACATCGCATGGACTGATGTTTTG
>CAVVZX010000052.1:0-210808 GCA_963752855.1 uncultured delta proteobacterium
CTGACAGTTATCGGAACCGGCGGGACTGAACAAGGTAGAGACTCGCGCGTGCCCAGGGCGCTCATCATGTCGTCAACCACCGACAAGACGGGTATCTAGATCAAATCCGAGAACTAACGAACGGACGAGGTGTTGACGTAATTGTGGAGCTGCTGGCGAACGTGAATTTGTCCAACGATCTCAAGCTGCTCAGCCAGGGTGGCAGGGTCGCGGTCATTGGCTCCCGCGGCGCGGTGGAAATCGATCCACGTGACGCGATGAAACGAGACGCGTCGATTTTGGGCCTACTGGTGTTCAACGCCTCAGAGGCCGAGTTGGCCACGATCCATGCCGCGCTGGGGGCCGGACTCGAAAATGGCGCTCTGACCCCTGTGGTTGGTAAAGAATTTCAGTTGTCTCAGGCGGCGGAAGCTCATCGAGCGGTTTTGCAGGCAGGCGCATACGGCAAGATCATCCTGGCGCCGTAATCAGTATAGAGAATCCTAAATGCCCATAGGCTCTTTCATCTCCGGTCAAGGGAAGGGGATTCCAAATCCCTCTTCCCAGGCGGGAGAGCCCAAGGAGAGCCGGGGGCCGGCCGCGAAGCTGTAACCGTGTAGAGGAGCACGGCTGTACGCCCTTGGGCATCAAATACAAGATCGGAACCCTCGGCCACTGCGCTGCTACAATTCAGGTCAAGAATGTTGCAATTTAGGAATGATTTCTCTGAAGTTGAAATTCGCGGCGTGATGGGCCTTGATGCCGTACCCACGCAAGTAAATGATAAATGCCATGCCGCTGAGACGTTTCTTCCTTGACAGAGGGTCTTTTAGTGAGTGTCCCGCGCCCATGCATCAGCTCAGATTCATATCGGTTATGGCCACAAAAAAATTACTATTACTGGCCCGGCAGGGACGCCGGGCGCTACCAACAGCCAGCAACGCCCCACGTCACGCGGAGTCAACTCGGGTTCACCCACAGCCGGTAGCGACCAACCCTGCCCCGGACACAGATCCGGGGTCCGTGCGGTCGGACTGGGGATGCACAAAAGCACATAGAATTCCGGAAAGCTTTGTACGATAGCCTATACTGAGCGGAGCGTGATCCAAAGTGGTGGGATAGGCTGTAGGGGCGACTGGCGAGTCGCCCAAGAAAATGACCGGCAAGATGCCGGTCCCACTGAAGACGCCCGTCGGCGCCAAATCCTTTTATAGCCTACGCTATTCCCTCACATAGGCTTCGCGGCGACCGTCAAGTTCCATATCCAGCGCCCTGGCGAGGACTTCTCTCGGGCGGCTGGTGCCGTCGGACGGCCCGATGAGGCCCTCTGTCTCCATCGCCTCGATGATTCTCGCGGCCCGGTTGTAACCTATGCGCATATGCCGCTGAATCAGCGATATGGAAGCATGTCCGATCCTCGTCACAAGCTCGACCGCCTCGTCGTATTTGGGATCATCCATGAAATCAGAACCGGATACAGCCGATTCTTCTTCAGACACGTGCTTGGTGATCTCCTGGAGATAAACCGGGGCCCGCTGGGCCTTGATGAAATCGCATATCCGCTTGATTTCGTTTTCCGAAACGTACGCGCCATGCAATCTTATCAGCTTGGAAACTCCCGGCGGCATGAAGAGCATGTCACCCATTCCGAGCAGATGCTCCGCGCCGGTCGTGTCGAGAATTGTCCTGGAATCCGGCTTGGCTGAAACCTGATACGACATGCGGGCCGGGAAATTCGCCTTGATCACGCCGGTGATAACATCCACCGAAGGACGCTGAGTCGCCAGAATAAGGTGAATTCCGGATGCTCGGGCCATTTGCGCCAAACGAGCGATGGATATCTCTATATCCTTGGCCGCGACCATCATCAGTTCGGCCAATTCGTCCACGATAATGACTATATACGGGAGCTTTTCAGGCGCAGGCCCTTCGCCGGTTCCCACGACCTCACCTGAACGAATCTTCTTGTTGTAGCTTTCCACATTCTTGGCGCCGGTTTGGCTCAATAATGTGTACCGCCGCTCCATCTCTCTGATGGCCCAGCTCAAGACTTTTGGGACCTTATCCGGTTCGGTCACCACCGGGTGAAGCAGATGCGGGATATCTTGATAATAAGAGAGTTCCAGCTTCTTCGGGTCCACGAGCAACAGTTTCAGGTCGTCCGGATGGCAGTACATCAGCCACGAGCAGATCAGGCTGTTCAGGCCAACGGATTTGCCCGTGCCTGTGGCCCCGGCGATCAGCAGATGCGGCATTCGGGCCAGACTAGTGGAAAAGGGCTGCCCATCAATGCCTTTGCCTATTGCCATTTTCAGGGCGTCATCCAATTCCCCGAAAGCCGGCGATTCAATAATTTCCCGGAAATAGACGATCTCCCGATTAAGATTCGGCACTTCAATGCCTACCGTGTTTTTGCCATGAATGGGCGCGACCACTCGTGTGGAGCCCGATTTCAGGGCCATGGCAAGATCGTCCGATGTCCCGATAATTTTTCTTAGAGGCACGCCGGGCGCCAGGGTCAGCTCATACATAGTAATGACCGGCCCCGGATGGACCGCGACCACTTCCCCCTGCACGCCCAGGTCCGCGAGCTTTTGTTCGAGAACCGCCGCGTTACTTTCGAGTAAGTCCTTATCAACATGGCGGTTTTCAGACGACGGCATGTCGAGCAGATCGACCGGCGGGAATTTGTAGTCGTCCGCAGTCGAAACCCGCTCTCGGTTCTTCGCCTTGGAAATGCTCTCGTCAGCCCTTCGCGCAACCGTGATCAACTTGCCCTGCGCCGCATTGTTTTTTGCTTCCACGCGACTTTGTCTGCGCTCGGCGGAGGCTCCGGCGGCTTTTGCCTTAAGATATTCCTCAATAGATTTTTCTAATTCTTTGGCGGTGATTTCACGCTTATTTTGAGACAGACCTCGGGCGGAAAAAGTTTTGGCGCCGCGCGCCGGCTCGGGACGATCCGCTTTGCCGGTCGGCGAAGGAAAATCCACCTCGAAATCTCGGTCCGGTTCGTCATGAAGCCTTTCCCAGGGATGACTAAATTTCGCGACACTGACGATTTCCTCATCGTCAAAAAGCTGATTCTTGGGAAGTCCGATCTCGTTGAAATCCGGATGCTCCGGATCGACTTCTTTATAAGGCCCAAGATAATCATCATGGTCATGCGTAACGCGATCTTCGCCGCCATGAGCGGTTTTCAGTTTTTTCCATCCAGCGGCCAAGCCTGTGGCGGACAAAGCGCCTGCCCAAGCGAGCAATCTGGCGGTACCGCGCACGGAAACTTTGGACATGCGGAGAACGCACAAGCTCATGATCGTGAAGCTGAATAGCAATTCTCCGCCGCTCCCGAGAAATCTGAGCAAGAAATCATGTAGAGAACTGCCGATCGCTCCACCGGCGTGTGAACCGGCAAACTTGAGCACCGGCGGAGTTAAGAAGCGTTCGGCCATTACGGACAAGACTGCGATAAAAACGATCATGGACCCGGCTTCAGCCCATTTCAAAGGAGTTCGGCCCGGCAAGATAAGCTTTAAAGACAAAACGAGCAGGACCACCGGGATGACCAATGATATTACGCCAAATGCTTGTACCAAGGCGTCGGCTGTGTGGGACCCGAGTAAGCCCCCAAGATTGGCCACATAGGCTCGGGTGGTGGCGACATTGAACGAGGGATCTCGAAAATCGTAAGAGACCAGGCAAATAAATAGAAACATGGCAGCGGCAAAAAGCAGGACAGCAAAGGATTCGCGCGCTCTTGCCCGCCGTATCGGCCCTACTATCGGCTTTTCAGTGATTTCATGCGCCTGCTTGGACGATTTTCTTGCCATGGATAGAAAGCGCCTCCCTTGGGGGTTCAGTTGCGTCCTGTCATCAAACTAAAATGTGGACAAAACAGGATGTGAATATGGCCTATTAGATGCCATTCTATCATATTGTACTAACAAGTTTCAATAACAATCGGGATTATAATGATTATTTGTTTAAATTAATGCATTAAAGCCGGTCTTGACCGTCATGCTTAAGCGGGAATGACAATCTGATACACCTTAACCCTAATTCGACCTATAGTTTCGGAACTGAATCGAGGTTACTTGACTATCCGAGCTGTTGGCGGACAGACTGGAGGCGCGCAGGGAGGCGGTCCGCATGGAGGCGGCGGGCAGGCTGGCGGCGCAGTGCATCTGTATGGGGCGAGAGTCGGCGGGAGTGGGCAATTGCAAACCGTGATAGGGCAAGGCGGCGGCCCCACAAGTCTGCGAGGATAGCATCTTATTGGTGGGCATTGGCCACAGATGTATGGTGGAGGGGGACCGGCGTATTCAGGAGGTCCGGGCGGACCATAATAGAGCGGGTTCAACTCGCACGGGTCGGGGGGCGGCATGTAAGCGGCGGCCGTTAGCGGCAAGGCCAACACAACGCCTAGTAAGAGAACTAATTTAAATGAAACTCCCAACGACTCGCGCAACTGCACAACTCTCCATCAGGACCTCGCATCGCGAGACCCCTTACGCCAAAATTTAAAATTAAAAGATATTGAACAAAGTCACGATACACTACGGCCGTAGCGCAGTCAAGAAGTTTCAAGACAGAAAATAGTATTTACTAAGCCAGAAATTTATGAAATAAGTAATGAACATACTGAAATCAAGTGATATTTATCATGCGATAAGCAGAAACGAATTCTTCGACTCGCTGTTGTACTAAATCCTCGGCTCCCGGACTCATATTATCCAAGCCGAAAGTAAATTGCAGTGATTCCAACATATTCCGTTTACACTCCGCTTCATCCATCGGCGTGTCAGCGCCGGTCGTTTTGAAATAATACCTGCTCCTGCGCATCTTCGAGGACTCATCAAACGGCCATGAGTCCTTCCATGCCAGCATGTTTTTGAAAATATTCAACGCCGGACTCCTAAATAAGCGCTTGCGATCAACAGGAGCGCCAAGATTGATTTCCAGCAGCCTGAAAAGCGAGCGGATAAAACCCACGTCCGTCACGACCAATCCGTAAAGGCTCCAGTCGTCCAACACATCCAATAGAATCTGCCTCTGCGAGGCAGGAACTTCACTCCATGAAGGGCAGAAAAAAGACTTGCAAGCCATGCTGCCGTAGTAGCAGAGACCTCTCAAGTCGATTCCATCATTACCCGGCGCGGAAGGATGGAGCAGACAGCCCACTATTTTTCGGTCGGCAGTCCAAAAAACCCGTGAATTCGCACACGTGAATTGCCGCATCCAAAGGGGGGCCGGTCTCTTCGCGGCTGACCGCAGCTTGGTACGCTTCCAGCCGCGGTCACGGTTCTTGGCGTCGTGCGGAAAAGGGAAGAGCGTTTCTCAAGTTTTGCCGTCAGAGTCGGCCGGGCGCCGTCACCGACATTGTAAAGGCCGCAGCAGGCGGCGCAGGATTTCCGGTCATCCGGCCGACAAAGGTTTAATCCTTCCGGCTCGCTCCTGCGCGTCGCTTCGGCGCTTCCACTATTTGCTTCGTTATTTTCCAGTATAATCATAGAAGCCGCGGCCGCTCTTTCGACCCAAGTGGCCGGCGTCAACGTACTTCTTCAGCAGCGGACAAGCCCGATATTTTGGATCTCCGAACCCTTCGTAGAGCACGTTCATTATGGCGAGGCAGGTATCAAGGCCTATCAGGTCCGCCAATGTCAGAGGCCCCATCGGATGATTCATTCCGAGTTTCATCACCTCGTCAATCGCCTCAGGCGTCCCCACCCCTTCGAAGAGCGTGAAAATTGCCTCATTGATCATGGGCATGAGAACGCGGTTTGAAATGAATCCGGGAAAATCTTGCGCTTCGACCGGGATCTTGCCGAATTTGACCGCCAATTGATTTGTCACTTCAGTAGTCTCTTTTTCGGTGGCAAGCCCCTTGATGACCTCGACGAGCTTCATAACAGGCACCGGATTCATGAAGTGCATGCCTATGAATAGGCCCGGTCTTTTGGTCAGAGACGCGAGTTTCGTGATGGAGATGGACGAAGTATTGCTCGCTAATATCTTTCCCGGCGCCACGACTGCGTCCAAAGCGTGAAACACGCCTTTCTTCAACTCGAAATCCTCCAGGACGGCTTCAACCACGAAATCCGCGTCCTTGAAATCTTTAAGATCGACGCTTCCCTTTATTCGCGCCAGGATCTCCGATTTGGCTTCTTCCGTCATTTTTCCCTTGGAAACCGCTCGACCCAGATTGCCTTCAATGCTTTTGAATCCTCGATCCACGAATTCCTGTTTGATGTCATTCATGATGACCTGAAGACCGGCGGCTGCGGCCACGTGGGCAATTCCCGAGCCCATTTGGCCCGCTCCCACCACACCAAATACTTTCACATCCATTTTTGTCCTCCGCGCAGATAGATTTGTATGTTCAACGGCAGTCGATTTCTTGCTTTTCCTTTTTATTCGCGTAAGTTTGGGAGTGGAGTATGCTCCAGGTGAATTCTAACCATTCGCACGGTTCAGATATAGATGCAGAGCCGCGATCATCACCGAGCATGTAATTTTGCCGGTTCGTATGTACTCATTTAATTCCGAAACGGGTACAAGTATCGTTTCGATTTCTTCGGTCTCTTCCGGATTTAGCACACCTGTTGGAGTCGCGTTTTCGGCCAGATATACATAGAATCGATTGGTCAGAATAGCGGGCATCGGATGCATCCACCCGAGCAGGCGGAATGCCTCAGCGCGGTAGCCTGTTTCTTCCTCAAGCTCCTCCATCGCGCTCTGTTCAGGGCCCTGACCGTCTTTTACCAGGCCACCCGGCGGTTCCAAGGACAGCTCTTCAATGCCGTGTCGATATTGTCTCACCATCACCAGCTCATTGTTCGGCGTGACAGGTATCACCGCTACCCAGTCCGGAGATTTGAGGACCTGGAATTCATGTATTTTACCGGTTCGAGGCGACCTGTTTCTATTCAGATGAACTGAAAAGAGGTTATAGCGTCGATCTTCTCGACTATCTACAGGTTCCCAGTAGAGATCATTGTCTTCCCGGCCGGACCCCATGTCGGCCTCCTTCATGTGCGGCGCCATCCATGACCCACTTGTTAAGATTAGATTTAGACTTGCAAGATTAATCCGGGACTCTGACCACGGATTTATCGGCGAGCATTTCTTGAAGCTGAGTGAGAAGCTTCTTTTCTTGACGATCAATGACGCCGTCGGCCTCCGCCAGCGCGAGAATCTGTTCATATTCCGAATTAGTCAGTTTGCCGTCGTCTATAGCCTTCTTGATAATCTCCGCCAGCTTACCTCCGGTTTCTCCTGATACCGCCATGATGTCGCCTCCCACAAATTTATTCCCAATTTAGTCCCTGGCAGGGTTCCTTTTGAAGGATAATATAGCTTAATCGGCAAAGTAAAGCTTAAGCTGTCACGCTCGACGCCTCGTTGATTGAGTAAGCGCGAGCGCCTTACGCGTCATCGTTTTCCGGAGGATGTCTTTCGGGGTCGCTTTTTCTTTTGTCCCCAGGGACATGCGCGTATGCATACGCCACAAATCGGGTTCTCGATGAACGGAAGCTTTGTAAATTCTTGCGTGACTTTTGTGACGCACCGATCGAAGAACAGGGCCTCTTCGCGATCCACATAATGTCGTTTCGTGTTCACGTTCTTTATTGCTTGAGCGGGGCAGGCCTCAGTGCAGGAAGAACATTTCCCGCAGCGATTCAAAAGCGGCTTGTCCGGGATCAAATCCATATCGGTCAATATGGTGACGAGCCTGATTCGCGGACCATACAGCGGATTAACTACCAGTAGGCTTTTCCCCTGCCACCCGATACCGGCGGCGATAGCCACTGCTTTATGAGATATGTACGAGCGCCAGTTTTCAGAGTCCAAGAGTTGGGAGGCAGGGATCGGCAAGGCCTTGGCCCCCCCGTCTTGAAGGAACTGCGTCACCCTGAGGGCAATATCATCCAGTAGGGCGTTGACCTTGCCATAATGCTGCTGATAAATGGGGCTTGGGCGATCGACAATAGGGTCGATCACGCCATCGGCGAGTCTTATGGCCATGCTGACAGCTCTTGTATAACCCTTCAACAAATCTTCGGGCTCGGTCTCAATACCCTCCAAAAGCCGCAGATCTGCGATCCCCACGATGTCCGCGCCGCATTTTAGAGCGAATCCCTTCAATTTCTCACTCTTCAAAAGCGCCTCCGAAGGTTCGGCCTATCCCGTGTGGACAAGCTCAAATTTATGAGAAAAAGGCAAGTTCGGGTGTTCCGGCGTTAGACGCACTATGTATCCATACAGCCCTGTGCTGCTCAACGGAATCAGGCCGGAAAACGATACGGCGCCATCGGAGGAAGATTGTTCGACATCCGGGTCGAGCCGTGTAACCTGGCATTCCTTAAAATTGTCCCAAAGATCAATGGGACCATGAAGCAGTTCCACTCGGAATTCATCCGGCCTATGGCCGGCCGTTTCAACGGCCACCCTTATTTCAAGATTTCTTCCTTTCATGGCATTAATTTCATCCGGGATTTCAATCCGATGGATAACGATTTTGTCCCAATCATCCCGGATTTTCTTTTTCCAGGCTACCATTGTCTTCAAACCGGCATAGTTGTCGGCGCTGAGTTCTAATGAAGCTGTGGCGGAAGGCACGTAACAGGTCTCGACATATTCGGACACCATCCTGTGCGAATTGAAAATCGGGCATATGGTTTGGATCGATTGCTTCATCAATCTGATCCACTCTCTGGGCAGATCATCGACACCTCTTTCATAAAACAAAGGTTTGACGCTTTCTTCAAGTATATCATATAGAGCATGACTCTCGATTTCATCCTGGTACTCTAAATCATCGTATTCCTCGCCCCTTCCAATTGCCCAACCGTTGTCTCCGCGATATCCTTCATCCCACCACCCGTCCAAAATGCTTAAATTTAGCGCTCCGTTTGCAGCGGCCTTCATTCCCGATGTTCCGCACGCCTCCATTGGTCTTCTGGGAGTATTGAGCCAAACATCAGCTCCTTGAACCATATAACGGCAAACATTTATGTCATAATCTTCGATGAAAGCGATCCTGCTGCGAAAGGGCTCTTGTTTGGCCAGTTGGACAATTTTCTTAATCATTTCTTTACCGGCGTTATCGGCAGGGTGAGCCTTGCCGGCAAATATCAGTTGAGCCGGACGATCCGAATGACCAAGGAATTTTGCTAGTCTAGCCGGTTCCCTGAACAAAAGGGTCGCTCTTTTATATGTGGCAAAACGCCTTGCGAAACAAATCGTTAGAGCTTCCGGGTCCAGTATACGTTCCGCAACTTCCTGGTCCGCGGGCGAAGCCCCTCGTGCTTTCAACTGCTGGGCTACGCGTCTACGCACGAAGTAGACCAATCTGGACCTGCATCTTTCATGAGTTCTCCAAAGTTCCGTGTCCGGTATTTTGGCCGCTTTCTGCCAAATTTTCTCGTTATCCGGATCTTCAGTCCATCCTGGTTCGAGATAACGGTCATAAATTCTAAGCAAGTCCCGGGAAATGTAAGACGGGATGTGGACTCCATTGGTTAGATGAGCAATAGGGACATCGCGAAGATTTGCATGAGGCCATACATCGCGCCACATCTTCTTTGCGACTCGTGAATGGACCGCGCTGACCCCATTGGCCTGCGAGGTCGTTCTAAGGCCCAGGACAGTCATGCAGAATCCCTCTGAGGCATCAAGCGGCCTCAATCGGCCCATTCCGAGAAATTCTTCAAAATTCAAACCGATCTTTCTGCAAAATTGCCCGAAATATTTCTCCATCAGTCCGCGATCAAATACGTCATTCCCCGCGGGAACAGGAGTATGTATTGTTAGAATGCTCTGAGACGCGGTCATTTCGCGCGCTTCGTCGAGAGACAGGCCTTGCTCTTCCACGAAATAGCGCATCCTCTCGACAAGAGTGAAAGCCGCATGGCCCTCATTAAGGTGAAAGACAACCGGTTTCACGCCTACAGCAGCCAAAACGCGGCATCCACCTATTCCAAGAAGGATTTCTTGACAAATCCGCATCTCCGAGTCCCCGCCATAGAGTTTTGCGGTCACGCTGCGGAATCGCGGCGAATTCTCCGGAATATCGGTGTCCAGTAGGTACAACGATATTCGCCCCACACTTACTTTCATTACGCGGAGCCACAGGGTTTCTCCCGCCAAATCCACCCCTATCAAGAGCGGTCCACCGGATGGGTCCCGTAGCCGTTCGACAGGCAGATGTGTCAATTTCTGTTTTCGGGTAGTATTCCTGTTGCCATCCATCAATTGAGAGTCTTTGCCGAAAATAGCCCTCCTGATAGAGAAGGCCAACCCCGACAAGGGGCACATTGAGATCACTAGCAGATTTTAGGTGATCCCCTGCGAGCACTCCTAATCCTCCCGAATACAACGGGAGACTCTCCGTTAGGCCGAATTCCAGAGAAAAATAGGCCGTAGTGAAATCTATAGGATGCTCTAATGCGGTACTCATAAACGCCCGCAGGATTCATATACGATTTGAAATACCTATAAACTCTTTCCGTATGGGCCAGAAACCCTTCGTCGTGCTGAATTTCGTTAAGCCGCTGTCTCGAAAGCCGAATCAGAGTTTGTAGTGGATTGTGGTTGGTTTCTTTCCAGAGTTGTTCATCCAGATAATCGAATAGCTCAACGGCTTCCACGTTCCACGAGAACCAGAGATTGGCTGCCAATTTTCGCAGGTTCTCGAGTCCTCCCTCCATTTGGGGGACTACAACATATTTTCTCGGCTGCATTCTAACCTCGTGCGCAACTGCAATAATCCCAAAATATAATTTTGGAATATTCTGTTGGGCGCCTCAATTAGGGCCCCAGGCGGACTCAGCAAGCCGGGGCTGTTTTCTTTAAGGCAAACCTATTTCAATCTAACCGTATCTCACGAGAATTGTTCAGGTCAACAACAACCTTAGGGACTATGATCGATTTACCGCGCTGAAAATGTTGACTTCCCCGCCCGGTATGAGTATGCATGATTAAGCGTCTATGGGTTCGTCCCGGTTTCGTTCGTGAGAGATTTCCGATGGGTCGGCAGAGAGTATGGAGTCATCGCGTCTCTGGTAAGATGAGAAAAGCGGTTGATGCCTTTACTTTTGGAGGCCTGACCAAGGCCGGGATTCGAGTCCAGGCAATCCCGAAGGAAAAGGATTACCAATGGCCAGTTCCCAAATCTTGCAAGACAAGCTGATATTGGCGGTGGATGACGAGGAGGATGTCCTGGATATCATCGAGGAGGAACTCTCCGAGGCTTCCAATTGTACGTTGCACCGGGCCACGACTTTTGAGAAGGCTCAGCAATACCTGGTCTCATACACTTACGACCTGGTGATCCTCGACATCATGGGCGTGCGTGGCTTCGATTTGCTGCAGATAGCCACTAATGCGGGATTTCCGGTGGTGATGCTAACAGCGCACGCGTTCACCCCGGAAGCTTTGAAGAAATCTATTGAACTTGGGGCCAGGGCCTATCTGCCCAAAGAGAAGCTGGGTTCGTTAGTCCCGTTTTTGGAGGATGTCCTGAAGCTGAATTATCGGTCGGTCTGGGGCAAGGCTCTGGACCATGTTGCCGTTCTGTTTAACAAGAGATTCGGGTCGGATTGGAGAACGTCCGAACAGGATTTCTGGGATGATTTTGAGAAAAAGTTGACAGTGGAAGAAGCGGCAATTCTTAAATAGCTCGCGTTGGGGGTTCCTTGCGGCCACGGAACCTACCTGGTGCAGATAACCTTTTGAAACGCGTCTGTGTAATTGCCTTTGATCGCATATTGCGATCAAGGGCGAAGTACTTTGTTACTCCATCAATTAGCTCGTCTTGTACCGAGCACACGCGAGGAGGGCGTACTGGTATGAGCAATGTAGTAATAGTCTCCGGGTGTCGTACCGCCATTGGCACATTCGGCGGAACGATGAGAGATATGCACGCATCGAGCATTTCAACCGTGCCTATGAAGGCTGCAATCGAGCGCGCGGGGATTTCTCCGGAAGCGATACAAGACGTACGATTCGGCTGTTGTATGAATCCCGCTGACGCCATGAATGTCACCCGCATCGGCGCGCTGATGGCAGGCATACCGAACAGCGTTCCCGCTGTGACTATAAATCGCGTATGCATATCGGGAATGGAGGCCGTGCTGTCCGGCGCGGCCATGATCAAAGCCGGCGTCGCCGACATCATCCTCGCCGGCGGGGTCGAGCATATGTCGGGCGTGGCCTTTACTGTGGAGAAAGCTAGATGGGGACTCAGAATGGGCAACGGAGTTCTCACCGACGCTATGATGATCGGATTACACTGCGGGTCGCACATCTTGCCTTATCCTATGGATGGGCCAGTGGAATTTTTTAGAGGAAAACCGTATATTATGGGGCATACAGCGGAATTTGTCGCGTTCAAATGTGGCATAACTCGTCAAGAACAGGATGAAATCGCATTGCGCAGCCATAATAACGTTGAGAGAGCGACCAACGACGGCTCTTTCGCTGACGAGATAGTTCCGGTCATGGTCCCGCAGAAGAAGGGGGAACCCAAAGTTTTTGACAAAGACGAGCACTTCAGGCCCGGCCTGACCATGGAGGCCCTGGCAAGGCTGGAACCGGCTTTTATCCCCAAAACTGGGACCGTGACGGCCGGCAACGCCAGCGGGTTAAATGACGGAGCAAGCGCGGTTGTCATTATGTCCGAGGAACGAGCCAAGAGCGAAGGCATAGCGCCGCTCGCCAGGATCAAGGCCATTGGAATGGGGGCATGTGACCCGACCCTAATGGGTTTAAGTCCGGTGCCGGCTGTTCACGATCTACTGAAGAGATCGGGCATGGCTCTTAGCGACTTTGAACTGATCGAACTTAACGAGGCATTTGCGGCTCAGTATCTAGGATGTGAGAGAGAGTTGAAACTGAATCGCGAAATCACGAACGTCAATGGCTCCGGAATAGGTTTGGGGCATCCTGTTGGGTCAACGGGCGCCAGATTGATGATCAGCCTTATTTACGCTATGAAAAAGAGAAACAAGACCCTTGGACTGGCCACCTTGTGTGGAGGAGGCGGGGTCTCCATGGCCTGCGCCCTGGAAATAGTTTGAGGCATCTTACAGAGGGACACGCTAATTAATGGTTGGCAATGAAATTTCTCTGGAGACCTGCTCAAAACTGGAGAGAAAGTGGGTCTTCTGAACACGGCCGTGGCCGTAAATGATCGAGTGGGCGCCTTCAACAAAAAAGGCGATTGACTGACGGCCGCGCCACTGGCGCAGAGAGGCAACATCAGGAAAGTGGCTGAAGAGAAGGCTGTTAAGAAAATTAGCGCCAAGGGGATAATGGCGGATCTCAGAGCCGGATTGTCCGATACTGAGCTGATGAAAAAATATGACATATCGTACAGCGCGCTTCAGGACATATTCTCAAAACTTATGAAAGCCGGCCTCGCTACCGAGGCTTATTTCAACAAGAGAGCTCTAAAACAGTCGCCCGCCCTGCAGGCGGAGAATTCGACGCGAACTTGCCCCCACTGCGGTTTCTCTTCCGCAACTCCATTTACTAAATGCCCCCGCTGCGAACTAGAAGTATCAGACTGGCTGAACACGGTGGAGTTAACCAACATTCTCACAGGCACGTTCCACTAGACAGTCGCCCTTTCACCGCGAATTGAAATGGACTATCGACCTGCCAGCGCGTGAAACAGAATTCCCAATGCATAAATGATAATTATAAGCGCAGCCAGCAAACCCACAGCAATATGAACACGGCCGCCCAAATTTCGCCACTTATCTCTCAGTGAAAGCCCTTTTCCCGGAAGTTCCGGCCGCAGTAATTATCTCTTGCGCCAACAGCCAGACAATTACAATGGTGGCCAAAAGCACTATGTACTTCATATTATCCCGTTCGACAGTAACTCATACCAATTCGCTTTCAAAAACGTGATTTCGAACTGAAATTAACGTCAACGCTGACCTGGTTCCCAGGTCAGTGGCGCCCCAAAAACTCACCATTTCGTTGGGTCGAGCGCCACGGATCCGCATCGCAGGTCCGTGATTTTTCGTTCCAATGTTCCACGTTAGATCGCGACTCGGTATCAGATGATCTAGTGTGATCGTTCCTTAGAAATTATCTCATTCCGGTAATCAGTAGCAAGACTGTAAAAAACTGGAAAATCGCTGATCCCTTGTCAGATTGACGGAAATATCTTAGTTTTGGGACATGGAAATCAGATTTCAAAAAATGCACGGCACGCTCAACGATTTCGTGGTTTTTCACGACTTTGATCAGGTGATAAATTTGGCGCCGGAACAGGTGCGGCTCATCTGCCATCGTCGCGCGGGGGTTGGGGCTGATGGGGTTATTATCGTCAGAAAATCCCAGGCGGCAGACTTCTTCATGGACTATATCAACGCGGACGGTTCTCTGGCGGAAATGTGCGGGAACGGGATCCGTTGTCTGGCCAAGTACGTTTACGATAATGGATTTACGACTACAACAACCCTTCAGGTAGAAACGCGCGCTGGGGTGAAAACTCTAGAGTTGTTCCCCGATGCGGACGGAAAAATCGTGCGCGTGCGAGTTAACATGGGCAAGCCGATTTATGATCCCGAGCGGATACCGGTAAATATCCATACCAATAATTTACCCATAGTTGATTATCCCGTTGAAGCCGGCGGCCGCATATTCCCCGCCGCGATCTTGTCCATGGGCAACCCCCACTGTGTCATAATCACTGATGAAGATCCGGACTCGCTTGCGAGAGAGTTCGGTCCTATCATTGAGAAACATCCGCTCTTTCCTGCAAGGACCAATGTTGAGTTTATTCGTATAGCGGATCGAGGACGCATAATTATGAGGGTCTGGGAACGGGGCAGTGGAGAAACTCTGGCCTGTGGAACCGGGGCATGTGCGGCTATGGTGGCAGCCGCGCTCAAAGATCGAGTGGACCGATCAGCCGCAGTGCAACTCCTGGGAGGCTCTCTGGAAATAGAATGGAAAGGATCGATCTATCCAGTAGTTATGACTGGAGAAGCTAATGTGACTTATATTGGCTCCATAACCATTTGAATCTATTCCGATATGTGTTGACACGGCTCTTCGGCTAGGCTATATTATAACGACAGCGTGCGATTCCGGAACACTGGAATGTCCGCGGCTGCAATTCGATACCCATGGCGCCGGCCATTGTTTTCAATGGGCGAGATAAATCTGGAGAGTGTCAATGAGGCTGTCAAAGTCTAGCCAAGGTTTTACATTGCTTGAGATGGTCTGGGCTGTCCTGGTTGTGGCCGGGCTGTCGGTGGTCTATTTCTTCCTGCTCGATTCTTATCAGGAACGAAGAATGAGCGAACAGGCTGCCAAAGTTCTTATGCTTGCCGCTCGAACTCAGGAGGAGTTTTTCGCCCGGCAGCATTATTATTTCGATGCTGAGATTTCCGGAAACGCCGGAGACGTATACCTGACCACACCGGACGGTAAGAAGACCGCAGTTCAGATTCCTAGTCACGTCGTATTGCATCTCAAAACGAAAGATAAAGAAAGAACTGCGTTTACGGGTCAGGCGTTTTTTACCGGCAGCAAGACCCTACACAGGTATGACTCAGAATCCGGAAAGATGACGACAATTCCAAGGAATCAGGCGGAATCAGGATGAGAAGAAGACTCGCGGCGTCTCTCAAACGCCACGAAATATACGTTGTCGCCGCAATAATTGCAGTGGTTTTTTTGTCGGCAATGGGAGTCGTCGCCTGGCTGCTACAGAATTCTATGGCTGCAACTCCATATGAAGCTTTGGATAATTCGGACCTGAATCGCGTTTTCGCAACAGCGTACGTTCGCTTTCGTGAAGATGACAACTCTCCTTACTTGAAAATTGAGCTCCACAATGGAACATTGTGGTGGATCAAGAAAGTTGAATTCGATTTTGATGGCAAAGCCTATATTCTTAAGGATCCTGAGGCATTCAGACCATTGCACCTCGGAGCCGTTCGATGCGCGCTAAAAAATCCCCCCTCTGATACTAAACAGATTGAATATGATATTAAGATTCGAAGAGCTTACGGCTACCCTCCGGCCCATGTTCACTGGCCGCGAAATTCCAAGAAACGTTGCAGGCGCTCCACAAAATCGGAATCTGAACAACTAGCTTCTTCTCGGTTTCTAAAACTTCACCCGCGAGTTATACTAAAATTTCAGTGGGGAAATATTCAGTTCGCACATCTTTCTAGATGTCCGCTTTAGCGCGCGACATTTTGCCTAATCTTTGATGGAGGGATATCATGGAGGTCCAAAAAGCCGTATCAAACTCAGATTTTGACAAAGCTCTTAAAATAGGTCGGCCACCAAATATAGTGGAGCTTTTCCCCAATTCCCGCGCCCTAATTGTGAGCGGGAAGGTAATTGACCGAGCCATGACGGCCAAAGGCCGGGCCATCGCAATAGCTGCAAGCGTCAGAAATTCTTTTGTTATAAGAGGCGCGCTGAGAGCCGCACAAAAAGCTAACGCCGCGATAATCATCGAGATCGCCAAATCCGAGGGGGGGGCTGCCGCATACTCGCGCGGTAAATCTATGGAACATGGCTACATTGGTCGATAGCGTATGTAACGAATTGGGCGTGAATGTTCCTGTGGCCATCCATGCGGATCATTATGGCATCAAGGGCGACAAGGACAAAAACACAGGCAAATTAGAAATTCCGAGCATGTTCGACGCGGGAATCACTTCTATTGCTATCGACGCGTCTCATCTCCCGGATGCGGAAAACCTGCTGGCCAATATCGAACTATCGCGACACGTCCCCTCATGGGCCGGCTATGAGACAGAAGTCGGAGAAATCAAAGGCAAAGAAGGTTTATCAACAGTTGGGGAGGCCCTTTTCCTTATTCGTGGCCTAAACGCGCATAGCATTTTTCCGGATTGGATCGCGCTCAATAATGGCACTACCCACGGCATCGAAGCCAGTGACGCGGGGATTCAGGTCGAACTCACCGCGGAAATTCATAAAGCGCTTGAGAAATATAAAGTATCCGGCGCCCAGCACGGAACTTCCGGCAACAGCTACGAGCGTCTCAGAGCTATTGCGGAGAAGACTCGCACTACAAAAGCTAATGTGGCTACTGCGCTCCAGATGGTTTCGTGGGGCCTGCAAGTCAATGAATACGGAAATGCCATTCAGGATGACAACGGCGATTTCATTAAAATGCCCGGGCTAGGCATGTCGGATGAAATTTGGGGCGAAATGGTCGCTTATGCTCGCGAGAAAGGTTGGAAAGGCGGTAACTATAAGTGGCTTAATCTTCCCATTCGAGAACAAACTCCTGGGAAGGCCACGCGAAGAGCGGGAGAGAATGATTCAGGCAGTAGAGGACTTTGTCTACAACATGATAGTGAACGTATTCAATTCCGGAGATACCGCTCCATTGGCCATCAATGAGATCTTAAAAGCCGGGTCGCACGATCTGGGTCCAAAGGTTTCACAAATAGAAGATCCCGCGGAGTGGACCGAGGAAAAAATACATGAACGGGCCTTGAAGTTGACCAGGGACAAGGGACCTGAAGGCGACTTCGAGGACTGACGCAGATCCGCGTTCTCGCGTAGCTGACATGCGTTCAACGCTGCTCAGGTAGGCCGAGAGATCGCTCTAACAGAAGGTTATATTGAAATTCAATTATATTTCCGCTATCTTCGTGGCAGTCTACTTATTTCAGATGGTATTCTCCCTATGGTTGGATCGCCTGAATCGCAGATATCTCGAACGTGCCGGGAAAGAAGTCCCGGAGACTTTCGAGGGATTTATCGATCAAGACAGCCTGTCCCGGATAAGCGACTATACCATCGACCGAAGCCGCCTGTTTCAAATCCGAAAGCTAGTTTCGGACATTTTGCTACTCGGGTTTATCTTATCAGGGTTGTTTGTAATTCTCGATGACTATGGCGCCCGTGCAGTCAGCGGTTATGTTGCGAGCGGCGTCATTTTCTTTATCGCGTTCGGGCTCATCTTTTTTGTGTTGGATTTGCCGTTCGATTACTACGAGACTTTTGTTATCGAAGAAAAATATGGGTTCAATAAGTCGGATTTCAAAACCTGGGTAGTGGACAATGTCAAGAGTGGGCTAATATCAATGGCTTTGCTAGTGGCGCTTTTGGCTCCGCTACTGTGGATCATCCAGGCGTTTCCCAATTATTGGTGGTTCTGGGGCTTTGTGGTTGTGGCCGTCGTGCAACTGGTCTTAGTCGTTTTGTACCCGATAGTCATTGCCCCTATTTTTAACAAATTTGAACCATTGAAAGACCAAGCGCTGGGCGACAAAGTGAATGCCCTAGCCAAAGACTTGGGCATGAAGGTCGGTGGCATTTTTCAGATGGACGCCGGCAGGCGGAGCGCCCATTCGAACGCATATTTTACGGGTCTGGGAAAAACTAAGCGCATTGTCCTTTTTGACACGCTAATTGAGTCGCACGATCATGAAGAAATTCTTGCCGTCTTGGCGCATGAAATAGGGCATTATAAGCTCAAACATGTGCTCAAATCTTATATATTTGCACAAGTTAGTATGCTGGCGGGATTTTTCCTTACGTTCCTGATAATGAATTGGGGCTTGTTTAATGAGACATTTGGCATCGATCCTTCCCGATCTTATCTAGGTCTATTTATCATAAGCATTTTCGGCCAGCGGATCAGCTTCTTCTTGAAACCGGTCTATATGAGCCTTTCCAGGAAATTCGAGAGAGCAGCGGACGAATTCGCAATGAAGAGCCGACCTGACCCGAGGCCTTTCGTTTTGGCTCTTAAAAAGCTTGCCGCTCATAATTTATCGAATTTGAATCCTCATCCTTTGTACGTGTGGTTCAGTTATTCACACCCACCTGTGCTTGAGCGAATAAGCTATCTAGAGCGCCCACAAAAATAATGGAGGAAAAACATGCCGGGAAATTACAATGTAATTAAAATATTTGAATACGCTCTCAATCAGGAAAGAACCGGACTCAATTTCTTTAGACAATCGTTAAAAACAATGGCAATCGGAGCGGCGGTCACAGCTCTCCAACGTTTGAGTCTGGAAGAAGAAGGTCACATCGCCTTTATATCAGGCATACTTGAAGAACTGCGAGGAGGTCGAGAAATCGACCTCGATAGCGTGAAGGAACTCGCAATCGAACCCACCGACTATTTTGACGCTCGCGCTCGGACGGAGTTCCTGGAGCAATGTGTCCACGGTTCAATGATTCCCGACGTAACCGTTTTCAACGCGGCCTGGCTGATTGAAAAAGACCTCAGCGATTTTTATTCGAAAATGGCGGAAAAAGTGGAAGGCGCTCCGAAATCTGCTCTGGAAATGCTTTCAAAGTGGGAAGCGGAACATGAAAGATTCTTTCGGGAATACCGCGACAGGCTCTCAGCTATCTATGCAGAGATGCCCTGGGGCGGATGACATGGCGCCCTTTCTATTAGCGTGCTGAGGAAGGAACGCGGATATGAGTCTGTCTGCCTTTGAATATCACCGTCAGACAAGTTATTACCGGCAGCGTATGACCGGCCAGGCTATGGATTGGCAGAATCAGCCCGACGTTTTCAAGAACTATCAGGGCCTTGACACGATCCCCCTCGCAGAAATTACTGAGTGGCCGTCTGAAAATCTTTCCGATTTGATGTCTGAACGCCGATTTCTCGATCCGGAGCTGGAATTCGATCTGAAACGGCTCTCTCAAGTGATCTTTCTAACTCATGCTTTGACCGCAAAGGCCAAATATGGCGGCATACAGTATTATTTCCGGAGCGCCGCATCCGCGGGCGCTCTCTATCCATTTGAATTATATGTTGGAGCGCTCGATGTGGCGGGCCTGAGACCAGGTCTATACCATCAGCGCGTAGAATCCCAGGCCCTCGTAAGATTACGATCAGGAAGTGTGGCGCCTGAGCTAACTAAAGGATTGGAACTCGAAGGGCCCCCTCCTGTGCTGGCCTTCTTCCTCACTGCAATATTCTTCAGGAGTTCGTGGAAGTACCGCGATCGGTCATATCGGTACGATCTGCTGGATACCGGGCATATGGCGGAAAACCTTGCGCTGGCCCTGAATTCGGCCGGAGCCATGTTCAAGTTCTTTTATGATTTCGAAGACGACCGATTTAATGATTTGCTCACGTTGGACGTTGATCGAGAAGTGTGTCTCGCCTGCGCCCTCGTCTGGGGCAAAAACCGCTTAGATTATGAGCAGATACCTGCGTTAGATGAAGCCACAGCGGACCTCAGGCAAGCCAGCCGATGCTCAAACATGGAAGCCGATTATCCCAAAATCCGGGAAATCCATTCCTCTTCGGCCGCATTGCCGGAGAAGACTGATGTTAGACCGTCGATGGCGGACCATTTAGGCGTGACACGTGAGCCTGGCCGTAAAATTCCGGCCCCGGCGCAGTGGCCTGAGAAGATGAGCCATGCCGCCGCGGTGTTTTCGAGGCGATCATCCCGCAATTTCGTTCGCGCGGAACTCCCAGCGGACCAATTCGCAGCGTTGCTAAAGATTCTCTGTTTCCAAGGAACGTCTAGCCGGAACCAGCCCGAGACTTGGGATCGCTCTATCGCCGTAGGATTTCTTGCCGGAAAAATTGAAGGGATCGAGCCCGGCTTTTATTTGTTGGACCGGGAAGCTGAATCGGTCGCCCTGGTCTCGAAGCGCCCTCTGATGGAAAAAATGGCGCATGCGTGTCTGGATCAAATGTGGCTTGCCAACTGTCCTCTTAACGTCTTGTTTTTGACCAATTTTGATCTTCTTGAGCAAGTCTGGGGACCGAGGGGATACCGATACGCCATGCTGACGGCAGGCCGCCTGGGCCAAAGGTTATATCTGGGGGCAACTTCCATGCGGCTTGGATGTTGCGGTATCGGCGCGTTTTACGATGATGAGGTTGTCGAGTTACTGGGCCTCAATGAGCGAAGCCGGCTCCTCTATACGGTAGCCGTTGGTCCCATCAAGAAATGGTCAAACATGTAGAGATTGTCTCATAATCGCAGGAGCCGGGATTTTAAGTGTAGGGCCGCTTCGAGAAGCGCCCTGATTGTCTGAAAGTCGCTGATAATCTTGGAGATCAATATGTTGGAAACTCTGAAAAAGCTGTTCAGCCCCGTCGAAACGGTCGAGCCTGGCGAGGTAAGGGAATTCATTAATCAGCATGAGGAAGGCACGTATACGCTGCTCGACGTTCGGCAGCCGGGAGAGTATGAGAAAGATCACATTCCCGGAGCCACTTTGATCCCGTTGCCTCAATTATATGATTCAATGGACAAATTGGACCGTGAGAAACCGGTGATAGTCTATTGAGCCGTGGGCGGAAGGAGCCGAGTTGCGGCTCAACTGATGGCGGGTCAGGGCTTCACGAAGGTCTTCAACCTGAAGGGTGGCATTAAGGCATGGGAAGGGGAAAAGGCCAGCGGGCCGGTGGAGTTGCATTTGGATTTGGTGCGCGGGGATGAAACTCCTGCGGAAATGATCAAGGTGGCTTATGGCATGGAACAAGGTTTGGGAGGCTTTTATCGGGAAATCAAAACCGTAACTCAGGACGAGGAATTGTCGAAACTGTTGGAGACCCTGGCCGCGGCCGAAGAAAAGCACAAGCAATATCTGCTGGCCAGGTACAACGAAATAGAGTCCACTAACGTAGATCAGAAGTCGTTCGAGGAGCAGTTGTCTTCGACTTCTAAGTTGGAAGGTGGATTCGATGCGGAAGAGCTGTTGCGGCAGAATCGTCAGTTTGTGAACAGCGTGCCCTCATTGCTGGATTTATCCATGATGCTGGAGACCCAGGCTCTCGACCTTTATTTACGTTTTGCGGGAAAAATTGAAAGCGATTCCACCAAGAAAGTGCTCTACAGGATAGCTGACGAGGAAAAGAGTCATCTGCAAGCGCTAGGCAGGCTCCGTGACGGCCATGCTTGATTAAATCCACTGTATCGATATTGGAAAGCCGGCTAACGAATCAATAAACAAAGCTTCTACAATTCTCCTTCAAAGACCGGGGAACTTTGCCGAGCCTGGTTTTTCGACCACCTCTTCTCCTGGCGCATATTGAATTGCTTCAGGCTGTGCATTACCTTCTAAGTGAACGATCAACTAAGGCACAGCCTCTTTCCACAGGAATCGCCATGGAAAACTTTGAATACGACATTACACGACATGATGCGGAAGCTTTCATGCAGATGGTCTATTTCTGTTCCGAGCAGGGTGATTGCAAACTGGAAGAGATCCCCGCAGAGGAACCTCAGATGCTGATGGACCTTCTCAACGCCCGCGGCCGAGACGGCTGGGAATTGATTCAACTGAATTTCGGGAAGGATGGTGTATTAGCCTTCTGGAAACGCAGATTGGTTATAGCGAATGAATAGCGCTGGCGGCATTTCCGTGTCATGCGCATATTTTATTGCAGAACGCGACGCAAAGGAGGATCTACATGACCACCACCGTTAACATTAAAGGCATGTCCTGTAGCCACTGCATGATGTCCGTCAGCCAGGCGCTCAAGCAGATGGGCGATGTGACAGACGTTAAGGTTGATCTCGACAATGGTAAGGCAACCATTGAGCACGAAAAGCCCATTGATATGGGCAAAGTGAAAGATGTGATCGAGAAAGCTGGCTACGAAATTGGCTGAAGAAACAATTCAGATACACGGCATGACGTGCGCCGCATGTGTGCGTCGCGTGGAGCGCGGGCTGGAATCGCTGGAAGGCGTCAAGGCCGCGTCAGTAAATCTTGCCACGGAAAAGGCGCGTGTCGAATATGATTCAGACCTGGTCGATAGCTCGGCAATGAAAGCCAAGATCAAGGAACTCGGCTACCAGGTTGTGGAGAAGCCGAGGCCCGCCGCCGGTGAACTGCAAAGGACCACTATTTCGGTAGGGGGCATGAACTGCGCAGCCTGCGTGCGCCGTGTGGAATCCGCCCTCGAAAAGCTCCCCGGAGTCAAAACTGTTTCCGTTAATTTCGCTACATCTAAAGCCACGCTCGTGCATGGTGAACCTCGACCGCCCTTTGCTGAATTAAGAAAAGCCCTAAAGGACGCGGGGTATCAGTTTCTCGGAGCGATGGACGAGGTCTCCGAAGACCCATTGGAAGCCGCTCGTCGGGAAGAATTGAAGGACTTGAAAATCAAGCTGATTGTCGGCTTTGTGGTTACAGCGATAGTTCATGTTGGAACAATGCCGCATCTGTTTCCCATCCTTCGCGATATTCCGCATCAACAAGTTTTACTCGGACTTCTGCTGCTTACTACTCCCGTTGTTTTCTGGGTCGGAAGCCGTTTCTTCATAGGGGCCTTCAAAGCGGCGCGGCAGAAAACCACTGACATGAATACGCTGGTAGCCATTGGCGCGCTTTCCGCATACTTGTATTCCGCTGCGGTGACGTTTTTCCCATCATTCTTTTTCGCGGCGGGAGTCGAGCCCCAGGTTTATTTTGACGGCGCGGCAATGATTATTACTCTGATTCTGTTGGGGCGATTTCTGGAAGCGCGAGCCAAAGGTCGGACCTCAGCGGCAATCAAAAGGCTCATCGAACTGAAACCGAAAAATGCCAGGGTAATCCGGGACGGTGTCGAATCGGAAATCCCCATTGATGAGGTTCAACCGGGGGACGTTATCATAGTGCGGCCCGGCGAGAGAATCCCTACAGATGGAGTGGTCTTGACCGGAACCTCGTCAGTGGATGAATCCATGCTCACCGGGGAAAGTATGCCGGTTGGCAAAGAGCCCGAGGATGAGGTTTTCGGAGCGACAATTAATAAGACCGGCAGCTTTCAGTTTCGTGCAGAGAAGGTGGGCGCGGAGACCGCGTTAGCCCAAATCATCCGTCTTGTGGAAGAAGCCCAAGGATCGAAAGCCCCCATACAAAGAATTGCGGACAAGGTCGCTTCCATCTTTGTCCCGGTGGTGTTCGCCATTGCCACAGTCACTTTTATCGTCTGGTATTTTTTCGTGCCCGAACCGCTATTCAGCCGGGCCCTCTTGAATTTTGTTTCGGTGCTGATAATTGCTTGTCCTTGCGCCATGGGGCTGGCCACTCCGACCGCCGTGATGGTGGGGACCGGATTGGGCGCAGAAAAAGGGATTCTGATTAAAGGCGGAGAGGTCCTGGAAAAGGCTTACAAGCTAACCACAATTGTATTTGATAAAACGGGAACACTTACCAGAGGCGAACCGAAAGTGACGGATGTCGTACCTGCGGATGAGATGGGCTTGGAGAAGGTTTTGCAGCTTGCGGTCTCTATTGAAGCTGTTTCCGAGCACCCGCTCGCACAGGCAATTGTGGAAAAAGGTCGTCAATCCGGCGCCCAACCGTTACCTGTGGAAAGATTCGAAGCAATTTCAGGGCTCGGAGCAAGAGGTTATGTGAATGGTAGCGAAGTGATCCTCGGAAACAGGCGACTCATGGAGGATCGCGGCATGAGCCTCAACGGACTGGCTTCAGAGGCTTCAAGACTCTCCGGGGAGGGGAAGACATCGGTATTCGTGGGGGAGCAAGGGAAAGTCGTAGGTCTGATAGCTCTGTCCGACACGCCTCGGGAGACCGCGCGCGGAGCCGTCCAGGATTTGAAGAGAATGGGTCTTCAGGTCGCTATGATTACCGGCGACAATGAGAAGATCGCGCGGAGTATCGCCGACCAGGTAGACATAGATGTGGTTCTGGCGGAGGTGCTCCCCGGGGACAAGGCCGATGAGATCAAAAGACTTCAGCAGACCGGCCAGGTGGTGGCGATGGTAGGTGACGGCATTAATGACGCGCCCGCCTTGACCGCGGCTGATATCGGTATCGCTCTAGGGGCCGGAACGGATGTTGCCATTGAGGCGGGCGACATCACACTGATCAGCAATGATTTGAGACTGGTTCCGGCGGCGATAAAACTGTCTTTTCAGACCATGAAGGTGATCAAACAGAACCTGTTTTGGGCTTTCTTCTACAACAGTCTGGGGATCCCCGTAGCCGCGGGTGTTCTGTATCCATTTTTCGGGATTCTGCTCAATCCTGTGTTCGCTGCCGCGGCAATGGCGTTGAGTTCGGTGTCCGTGGTGAGTAATTCGCTGCGGTTGAGATGGTCGCTGGCCCACAAGTTGTGAAATTACACGCCTTACGGCATCCCGAATTGAAATGCATAAGACCGTCTAGGATTTCATCAATTCTTCCAGACCGTAATCCCCCCGCAGAAAAGCGTCCCTGAACATTGCAACCGCATCGTCGCTGGCCATAGCAGCGTCCATCTGCCTGAAGAACTGCAGAAGGGAGCCCAGCATTTCGAGCTGTTTTTCGGTCTCGTCTCGAGTCCCCTTATTAAGTCGAGCTTTAATGAGATCATGCTTACGATCAACTGAAAATCCGTGCTTTTCAACGATTTCAGCGATCGCCCTGGCTCTGCGAGTTCGACGTGCATAGTCAGCCGCCCCGCCCTGAAACAGAAGGCTGATGTAATTCTTGTTTTGACTTTGGCCGCAGTAGGCGTCCACTACACTGAAATGATATCCCACTCTTGCAGTCAAGTTCATATAATTGTCCGAAATCATGGCATAACACGGGTCACGAAAAGTGCTTTCCGTCTCGGGGCTCGTCGTGGCGTGGCGCATCATGATAGAAAACAGGCCGCTCATATCCATAGGCCGCGGGCCGAACCGAGGAATTTTCTCGTGCAACATCCCTTTAAGGACTGCCAAAAGGGGCACGGAAGCAATCTGAGAACGCTTCAGCATCCTTTTCTTCGGCGTTTCTGCGATCCCGCCCCCGAGGTCAATGACATAAAGGTCAATAGGCAGGAAGACATCCAGCTTGTAGCCGACGCCTCTTAGATCTCCCACGTTTTCGCCCATACCGAACATTTCTCGGTACGATTTTTCATGGACGAAACGAGCCAAGTCATGGAGTGTGACGCAACGGTCAGCGGTAAATCACGCGGAACCAGGATCGGTGAGATTCAACGGGGAAACCAGTAATATGACTTTTTCCAATAATTGAAATGACGGTGAGGTTTGCTTCCAGAGTTCAGGAGCTTTGACCTGATTCTCTATTTGGGCACTTTCAAGCAATTCAGAAAGTTCTCCCTCGATAAACAAAACGCACTGGTTGCATCTACGGTAACTATGGCGCCATGCGGGATAGTCTACCGTCGCAATTTTCGTATTGAGAAGCGTGGGAATCCTAAGCTCTCTCGCCAGAGAAGCCATGTGGCCGGTCGTGCTTCCCACATCCGTAACGATGGCCCTGGTCTTAGACATGAGGCGGATGAATTTGGGCGAAGAGCGTTTGGCTACTAGTATTCCCCCCTCGGGAAATGAATCCATGTCAGCGTCACCGCTCATGTGGACGGCGGGCCCTGAACCGACGCCCGGACAACCTACCTCGCCACCTTGCAGGATCAGGGGGACACCCGAAAGCGGTTCAGAGGCGCGCTCTGCATGTGGATTCAGACGAAGAGGCCTGGATTGCACCAAGATGATTCCATGGTCCTTGTCCTTGGCCCACTCGATATCCTGAGGGCTGCCGAAGTGGTTCTCAAGCAAGACGGCCCAGTGAGCCAGCCGCAAAGCCTCATCGTCCGTCAGGCATGGCTCTTCCGCTTCTCGCGGCGTCAGCATTTCTTCTTTCATTCCGGAACCTGGCGCAAGAATCATTCGACTCTTCTGAGAAGAAGGTGTGCGGGCCATAGTCGACGTCGCGAGGTCCCTCGATACCAGTATAATTTCCGGCGAAGTCTTTCCATCCACAAGTATGACACACAGACCCTTTACCACTTGCACGAGCACCTTTTCGGAATTCGGTTGGCTGGGATCTCTGGAAAACACGACCCCACTGGCCACAGCGTCCACCATAGTGACAAATCCCACGGCCATTTCCGCGGATTCTCCGGGGATCTTGTGAAGAAAGCGATAGTGCATGGCTTCAGGTGAAAAGAGACTTGCGATCACTCGCAGATATGCGCTGCAAAGCTCCTCCCTGGGAACATTCAGCACCGAAAGAAACTGTCCCGCAAACGAGAATTCGCTGTCTTCACCCACAGCGCTCGAACGAACAGCCATGGAGATGGGCACTGCCTGCTTTCTCGGCCATGCGGTCGTACGCCTTCAGGATTTCTTCCTCGAGTATCGGCGGGACCGGCAGACTCAATATGCGGTCCTGTAACTCTTTGCTGATTGGGTCCACGTCTTCTTCCGACACGATTTCCAGATGTTTGCTCTGGATCCAGGACCTAATCCCGCCCTCCTCGAGCACCGATGAAAACCCTCGGTAGTGACTACCATGCCGTCCGGTGTGGGAAGATTCAATGTATTGCCTAGCTCTGCAAGATTAGCCATTTTCCCACCCACAAAGTCGGCCTTGGCGCCGGAAATCTCGGCAAGCTCAAGGACCGGTTCTAACGAACAGTATTCCGGTTGATCTTCGATGAGCGCAGTGAGTATTCCGGAAATTCTATCAAACGCCGGTCTCAGCGACGCGTACCGATCATTCGATATGACATTGATACTTTCGATCATAGCGTGGACGTCTGCCAGGGCTCGGGCTGTTTTTCGTTTCACCCGCGAGCGATCCACGTAACGATAACCCAGACGCTTCTCTTCGAGGTCACCAAGGGTTTCGAGAAAACTGTGATTGGCGGCAATCAGCTTGCGGAATTCAGCGTGGTATAGTCTCAGCCTGGCAAGCTGGGCTTCCTGAGATATATCCTGGCTGTCTCGCAGGCCAATGATTTCAAGAAAGAGCAACATTCCCTGCCAGACGCGGTGGAGCGCGTCTTGAATTCGCTTCAGCTCCGTCAGGTTCATGTCGCTGTGTGTCGGCCATAGTAATTTTCTCGCCTGATGACTGTCCAAAAAGGCTGACTGCGATTAGCAGCTCATACAAAATAAGACCACTGAAAATGGAGCTGCGGTGAAGAGAGAACTAGGCGCAAGGAATTGCCGTGATAATTAATGTGGTCTGAATTATTTTCTTGATCGTCGACCCTGGTCGAACAACTCAAGCCGGTTTTCTATCCGATGCCGCCGCTGTGATCAAATTAATGAGATCCAGGATCGGACAAGGCTTGAGAAGAAATGCGTAGGCGCCTTTTTTCAAAGAAGACTCCTCGTCACTCGAAAAGTAATGTCCTGTAAGGAGGATCACAGGGATATCGGGAGAAAAGCGCTTTATTTCTTCGAGAACTTGACCTCCGTCCATACCGGGCATTTTCATATCAAGAACGATGACTTCAAATTGCTCTCCGGCTATCAAATGGAGCGCAGTAAGTCCGTCCGAAGCGACTTTCACATCAAAACCGCGCCGGCTGAGCACCCTCTCCATGCTGGTCGTGAAACTGACCTCATCATCAACAAGTAATACCTTTATCTTGTTCATGATTGTCTCAGTTTCTCCCGAAGTCGGCGCACAAGCTCCTTTGCGCTTTTCTTTCGTATTGCATAGATTAGCATTGGCTCATTTGCCGGAAGTATATCCACGGTCCTGACTTCGATCCAGCGGGTTGGCAGGATCAGCGCATGTAGCATACCCAAGTAGTCCAAGGCCAAACAGATACAGGACCTGTTATCGCAAGCCAGTCATGAAAGAATACAGGCGATCCCGCAGAAGATTGCCCCAAGAAGCACTTCTCCCCACCTGAACTGGATCCTCTTTTTCAAGATCTCGAATACGATCCAATGAAACTTCGTCTATGATGTGTTGTCCCGATTGTCAGCCGTGGGCGGCTGGTTGGGAATAACTGTGGATTGCAGTCGTATAGAGTCTCCGGTTAGTGAGGAACAGACTGACCGCCTGCTGGGCCGGTTCCCGCAATATGGATTGCATGAGCCGAAAGTGAGTCCAGATCGTGTGGTGCTCACACTCTATGTCTCACTTTCCGGCCATTTTCTTTTTGATAATCAGCGCGATAGAGCGCCACAGTCTGCTCGGCGACTTCCTTCTGGAAGTCCCTTTCCGTCAAGTCACCTCTATCGCGCTTCGGGTAGAGCTGCGCAACTTTCGTGCGCAGCTCTTGGATGTCAGTCTTCATACGGGTACGCGCCGGGCGAAATCTTTGACGCATGATAGCCGGGCAGCAGTGTCAGCACTATAGACACAAGCGACCACGAACCCGACCACGAAAGCGTACCAGTAGTCATGTTCTACTAAGGAGTCGTAGAGCCAATAGGCGAGGAACGCATATAAGACAATGTTGAGTAAAATCTGCATCGCACCACCTCCTTTAAATTAGTGGATTAGCGCATCTCTGAGCCAGAAAAAATAGATAATGGCTGCCGTTCCCAAGGAAAAGGCCAGGAGGACAATCCAGTATGCGAGCATGGAATCCAATGAGTGATTTCATCGTTTAGCACTCCTTCTAACATATCTGAAAGGTCGTTGTTTCAGCAAATCACATTGTCTTAAAAACTTCCACGGGCAATTCGCCTCTATTCGTTCACAACGACAAGAGACGGTACCCAGGCTGGGACCCACTTGCCATGACGGTGTCGTACAGCGAAATACGACGAGAGACAAGATAAAAAGGCAAAGGAAGATCATCTCGCCCAGGGTGAAAACCACCGCCAGGAAGTTGAGGAAAGCGTACTGTTGCGCGCTCAACATATAGATAAGTCTAAGGAAAGCCCCGGTTGTCGCCAGGATCAGGGAGTAGCTCAGGATGTAGCGGATGGCCGGGCCGCGCACAAACGACGTGGCGATGCTACCAACCTGGGCTCCGAACATGGCCCCGATGATCATGAAGAAGACCGCGATTATGTCCACGTTACCGCTCATGAACTGCCTCAGCGCCCCATAACCTCCGGAAACGACTATCTCCAGAAGGTCCGTTCCCACAGCGATATGGGTTGTCGCGCCAACCACGTAAACAAGGGCCGGGACTCGAATGAAGCCTCCGCCCACGCCGAAGAACCCGGCAAGCACTCCGGTAGCAGATGCCGACAATGACGACCACCCACATGGAGAGACCAGCCGCGCCGTATGACACCGAATGATCGGCTTCAAAGGGATGCTCTGGAACAGAAGCGGTAATCTTGCTGACCCTCAACTCGCGTCCCACTGTCTTTCCTTCTTTGGTGAGCTCGTTGATCTTCTTCTGCGCCTTGTGGGTTTCAATCTGCGTATAGAGGAAAAGCCCGATCATGATCCCAACCGAGCCGGTAAGCAGGGCGATGCCGGAGAGGCCGATGGCTTTGGTGTAGTTGAGCAGCCTGACGCCCATCTCAACGCCCATCATAGTGCCGCCAACCATAGCGAGACCCAGGACCCAGTCGATATTACCCAATTGCCGGTGCCGGATGGTCGCGATAACCGACTTCCCCGCGATGTGCGTGACATCGATCCCTGAAGCCATATATCCCGGAAAACCAAACACGATGAGCGCAGGCGTAACCATGTACCCGCCGCCCACGCCGATGAAGCCGCCCACAATACCGACTGTCATGCCGGTCAAAATCGAGAAGGAAAATGGGGGCTTGGATTCCTGCAATTACGAAATCAAACATGACTCAATCTCCTTTCAGTGGACGCCTTCGTAGTGCTTGATCTTTTCAAGCTTGTATCCACACATGTCAGTAAATCCTTCAGCCGTCATCCCAACGAAAATCCTAGGAACAAGAATGAAGACCACGCACCAGAGTCCGCCCCAGGGGTTAGTTTCGATGCCCTTGTGCTTGAAAGTATCCTTGTATTTGAATCCCTTGGATTCCTTGACTTGGCTCGGCGACAGTGACTTTCAGGGTGTTCCCTTCGAAAGTGACTCGCTTCCCTTCCGTTACGGTTTTCTTATCGATGATCCCGTTGGTGTTGGTGGGAAGACGGTCACCTTTTTTCACGGGAACAGCCTGTAATCCCTCGATTTTGTCAAAGGAACCGATCTGAAGAACGGCCGGTTTGTCTTTCGTGGCGTCCTTGAAGGTCTCTGAATTGATTGCCCAGCCATCACTTTTCGCCTTGTAGTAATACCACCCAATCAGCGTGCCGTTGTAATACTCGATCCACAGATAACCGATAAGCGCTACGGCTATGGCGGCCCAGACGATGAACTTAATAGCGCCTCTTGTCTTTGATGCTTCTGCCATGAGAAGCCCTCCTCTCATAAGGAATATCCCGATGTTTCGAACCTCCGCTTATCGCGAAGATTCGGTGTTTCCTGCATTGTGGCATGATTTTCCGGAATCACCTCCTCTCAGCGGCGGTCTGCTGCAAAAAATTCAGCTAGAGCATTTCTCGTATTTAAGATTCGGCAGCGCTTTTTGCGCCAACCGGGCAAAGTTCACAAAGACTGAAGCAATGGATGTGCCAAGAATTCTAATCTATTGCTAATCTTGTACATTCCGATTAACTAACTAATTTTTCGAAAGTGATTGGCTTCGGCAGCAAGATCGGGGATGTCAGTTTTTTTGACAGGTCGTAAAGGTCCAGTGGAATTGATCAGGAATTATGGTTGATGGAGAGGCTCCGGAATAAGGTAAACTCAAAAAACAAGCGCAATCCAATTTCAAGAGTGAGCGTTTCCCCTTCCGAGGCGTCTTTTCGGCGCGCTTGTAGCTGCAATGCATACTCTGTTGTGGCCCTTGATGGGCTTTTTTTGCAGTTGTTACATCTGAAATTGAGGCACATCGGACTGTGACCCTCCCGAGAGTGGCATATATTCTTTTATGGTTTCCCAAGCCCTCGGAAACCTTCATTTTCAGAGAAGTCATGAACTTGTGGAAAATGGGGCTTCCTCTGAAGGTCTACACGCTTTACGGCGAGCTGACCAAACAGCTCTCTCCGGAAATGGCATCGGTTAGCCATAAAATGGAAAGACTTGGTATCCCATATTTGACAACGGGCTCCCGGAGATTTTCTGTATTGGCGGAAACGTGAATCCCAAATGACATCCTGGCTGTTGAAAACTATTCCGGTCCGAAGGTGGCGGTCCTTAGAGGTTGCAGGCGAAAACATTTGGGCCTTTTTTTGCGGATTTACGCTGGCGCGGCTATTTGAAGCGGATGGCATAGAACACATTCACGCTCCCTGGGCAAATGGTCCGGCAACTGCCGCCTGGGTTGCGTCAAAGCTTACCGGGATTCCATTCAGCTTCATGGGACGCGCCGTAGATATCCATCCGCCTGATGGGGCGTTGAAAGAGAAGATACGCGACGCTGCATTCGTCAGAGTCAATCCAAAGAATAACGTCGATTATTTGAAGAAATTCGCTGAAGATAACGGGAACAAAATATATATGACTTACGACGGCTACCCGATCAGCGAATTTCGTGAAGCGCCGGTTCCCATGAAGCCGCCGTTTAAGATTCTTGCGCTGGGAAGATTTGCTCGCTTCAAGGGATTTGAAGTGCTAATTGATGCGGCCAGGATTCTCGAGGATGAAGGCATGGATTTTCATCTGACGATTGCCGGGTCCGGCCTCCGCGGGGTAATGCTGAAAACCCAAACAAAAAGACTGCGGCTCACTCATCGGGTATCGTTTCCCGGATTTGTGACCTACGATCGTGTGTCTGACTTGTTCTGTTCCGCGGATGTGTTTGTAATGCCGAGCGTTATACATTCTACCGGCGAGCGGGACGGGATCCCCAATGTGCTGGTCGAAGCAATGCTTCACCGTTTGCCGGTGGTGGCAACCGATGTGGCCGGACTGGGAGAGGTTGTCTTGGATGGAGAAACCGGACTCCTGGTACCTCAAAGAGATCCCAGGGCTCTCGCAACGGCAATTTCCGGAATAACGGGAGACCGAGACGCCAGCCTGGTAATGGCAGAGAAGGGACGTGATCTAATCCTAAGGGAATTCGATCCTGAAATGTGCCACAGGCAAGTGCTTGAGTTGTTCAGAAAATTCGGCTCTGGTAAAATCCCCGGCGCCTGAATTGCGGAGGACCAACGTGCCGGATATTGAGCCAAAGCTTTCGAGCAAGATCAAGACCCCTGTTCATACGGTTTTTCTGTTGCAGGACCTGGAATTCGGGGGCACTCAGCGCTACGCCATAAATCTGCTGCAGCGCCTTGACCGAAAGCTGTTTGCTCCTGAATTGTGGATGTTGCGCGGCGGCGAAGATATGGTCCCGCATGCCTTAGAGACAGGGGTTAAACTTTCCTGGATGTCCAAGGCGCCGACTATCGTATGGCCTCATGCGCTGGCCCGTTTGGCGTCCACGCTAATGAGGGAACGTCCTCAGATCCTGTATACAATGACTGTGGTGCCTAATATATGGGGACGGCTCTTTGCGCCTCTTGCCAAAATTCCGGTAGTCATTTCCAGCTATAGAGACCTCCATCCGAATCAATATGAACTCTTAATGTGGCGCTTGAGCACCAGAATCATATGCAATGCGCATACGTTGAAAGAGGAGTTAAAGCGGCGCCACTTGGCGGACCCAAACCGGGTATTCGTAGTTCCGAATGCGGTGGACCCCGAATTCTTTGCGCCAAACAATTCGCAAAAGGCGGCTGAGCCTACGATAGTCTATGCCGGGAGGCTTGCCAGGGTCAAAGATCCGTTAAATCTGATTGAAGCTTTCAAGTTAGTCGTGCAAAGAATTCCGGACGCTCGCCTTGAAATATTAGGCAACGGAAGCCTCAGGCAAAAAATCGAAGATACGATTAAAAATTGCTCGCTCTGTTCAAGGATAGAGCTTGTGGAAGGCCGGCTTGATATCAGGCCGGCGTTGAGCCGAGCCTGGGTATTCGTTATGCCGTCGAGACGCGAGGCTGCGCCAAATGCTGTTTTGGAAGCTATGTCAGCGGAACTGCCGGTTGTAGGGACTAGAGTCGGCGGGCTTCCCGAATTGATTGAAGACGGCGTGACCGGGATCACCGTGGAACCGAGAGACCCTCGCGCGTTGGCGGACGCTCTGATAACTCTGCTTGAAAATGAATCTCTGCGAAATTCAATGGGCAAGAAGGGCCGTGAAAAGGTGCTCGCCGGCCACACAATAGATCGGATGATTGCCAACACTCAGCGAGTGATGATAGAAGCGCTGAATGAAACGGCGCAGGACTAAGCTTAGCCGTCAACCTCACGCCGCTGTCTTGAGAGTAACACGCATGCCCGCTCTTGTCGCGAGAGTAATTAGCATTTCGAGGCTAAATCTCCTTACGCTGGCTCCCAGGCCCGCCTATCTCTCAAACGACCTGTAAGCTGCCCTTATTTCTCCGATTCCCCTGGAAAATTCAAATTTCTCGTCAAAGGTTCTTCTTGCGCCTTCGGCCAACTTCTTGCGAAGTTCCGGGTCCCTCCTCAGCAGGAGCACAGCCTCAGCTATTTCCTCCGGCGCGCCCGGGTTAAGTAACAAACCGGAAACACGGTCTTCTATCATGTCCGGAATACCGCCTACGCGAGTGGAAATTACCGGCAGTCCGCTTCGTAGCGCTTCAATTATCGTAATGGGCATTCCTTCTATGAAAGACGGCAGAAGGTACACGTCTGCGAGGCTGTAAAAGAGGTTGGCTTTGCTACGCTCCACCTCACCGGTGAAGGTCACCCAGGCAGCCAAATTCTCCTTATCCGCTTGCTGCGTCAACTGGGCCATTTGACCGGGGAATTCTTCAGAACCTACCAAGACAAACCTGACTGACGGATCTTGAGACGCCACCAGCGGCACTGCATTCAGAATAACAAAACTGCCCTTGCGCCAACCCAAATAGCCGATGGTGAGAACCACGAAATGCTCATCCGTAAGGCCGAGCTTCTCTTTTAACTGCTGAACCTCAGCCGGCTGGGGTAGGTCTTGATCGTGGATAAGATTGCGGATTACCAGCACGTCCGCGGTCGGACAGAGTTTTCTGATATTCTCGGCCCAAAGAGAATAGAGTACGACCATACGAGGGGCGATCCGGAAACCGATCCATGTGTACAATCTTCTGAATGCGGATCGTCTGGTGTAAAATTCGTCCCAATCGGTGCCATGCATGTGTACGAGCATGTTGGTTCGCGCTAATCTTGCCAGCAAAATAAATAGTATGGTGCTTGCAAAGGCGCCGTCCGGAGAATGAATGTGAATCAAATAATAGTTCCCGCGCCATAATTTGAAAAAAAAATTCACTAATTGCTTTACTCTCGCAATGTTTCGCGGAATTGTTCGGTTAATACCCAGTTCGAAATCAGGCCTTGGGAAGAGTTCGAACGAGAATTCAGAAGCTAACTCCGAATGAACTATATCCTCCACCACGGACGCTATGCCTCCAGTCGGAGGCGGCACGGGGCCAACCATGAGGATTTTTTTCATTAGGTGAGGCTTTCTGCCATGTGAAGAGCCGGCAGCCACTACTCTATGTATTGTTTCCACCACAGCGCAAGATTCAATAGGCTCCATGCTCGAACGGGACCGCGAGTATCCACAAACCCTTGTAGAAAGCTGGAACACCCTGAAGGCGCAAAAAATTCGGTCTGCCGACAGAAGTCTTCGACTATATCTCGAGTCCTGGGTCCCAGCTTGTCCAGGTACCATTCGTGGATCGGCAACCAGAAACCCTGTTTCTTTTGCTGGATGGTCTCGTCAGGGATCAATCCTTGCACCGCTTTCTTGAGTATATATTTCTGTTGCCCATGCTTGGCTTTTAGGGAATCGGGAATGCTCATCACCAACTCAACGAATTTATGGTCAAGAAAAGGAACACGCGCTTCCAGGGCCACGGCCATGCTCATTTTGTCCACTCTCATGAGAAGAAGTTCAGGCAATCGCAAATTGAGATCCACATAAGTCATCCAATTCAGGTGTGATTTTTCCCAGGCCTTTTCCTGAAATCGCTGATATATCGGAGCCACGGCATCCCATGAGCTTAGATCGCGAAACTTTCTGGCCAGCCGCTCAGAAAGCATCTGTTGTTTATGATGTTCGAAAAAGACGTCGAAGCCACCCCAATACAGAGGGCTTCCGTGCGCGCCGCGGTTAAGCCACTCGTACGGTAAGCGAGAGTCCTGGCCAAATAGCTTCAGGACCAGTTGGCCGACGCTATTGATGAACGGGGCTCCGGGCAGTTCATTGAACCGTTCAAGCCTGAGCATAAGCTTCCATCGATCATATCCGCAGAACAGTTCGTCAGACCCCTCCCCGACTTGCGCCACGGTAATCCCATTGTCTCTGGCCAATTTGGACACATAATAGATCGGGACGCAAACGGGGTCCGCAATTGGTTCGTCCTGTAGCCTCACCATTTCGGGCAAGAAATTGAAGAGATCATCGAGAGTCAGGAGCTGTTCATAGTGCTCCGAACCAATTTGCTTGGCTACTTCTCTCGCTTTGAGCAATTCGCTCGGATAGCTCTTGTATTCCCCCTCGTAACCTATAGTGAAGGTCTTTACACGTTCAGCGGCGTCTTCGGAGAAGAGATATGCATTAGTCGTGGAATCCATTCCGCCTGATAGAAATACCCCCACAGGCACATCACTCACCTTTCGGAGCTTTACGGACGCGCGAAGCTCCTCCAAAAGCATGTGGGCGATTTCATCTTCCGGGACATTGGTCAGAGGCTTCGCGTGGTCCCAAACATCCCAATATTTCTTTTCTTTTATTGTTCCATCGTCAGAAATCCTCAGCCATGAGCCCGGCCGAAGCTTCATAATACCTTCGAAAAGCGTCTGGGGAGCAGGGGTGGTTAGGAACGAAAGGTAGTGATATAAGGCTTCCTCGTTTACTCTGCGCTTCTGATCAGGATCCTCCAGTAGAGCCTTGATTTCTGATGCAAAGACTATCCGTCCGTTGTGAATCGAGTAATACAATGGCTTTATGCCGATGCGATCTCTGATGAGCCATAGTTCACGCTTCTTAGCATCCCAGATAGCGATAGCGAACATCCCACGAAACCGTTCCAAACAGTCGATACCCCATTGCTCAAAAGAATGAACAATGACTTCGGTGTCTGAATGGTCGGTCTTCCAACGATGCCCCCCGATTCTCTCCAGTTCGGAACGTATCTCAGCGTGATTATAAATTTCGCCGTTGAAGACTAACCATAGGCTCTCGTCCTCATTGGACATGGGCTGGTTTGCTATATCGGAAAGATCAATGATCGCCAGTCTCCGATGGCCTAGCCCTACGCGACCGTCATCAGATATCCAGGCGCTCGCGCCATCCGGGCCCCGATGGGCCATGGTGTCACGCATGCAGGTTATATAGGATTGACTCACCCGAAAATCATTGCGTGCAAAAGCGAATGCTCCCACGATCCCGCACATATGGTTCTCCCTACTAATTTCTCTTCTGGCGCGATATTCATGATTTTTATTTGCATCAAATGCAAAATTATAGCAACTCTGAGGCTTGCCAACAATCTAATGATAGAGTAATTCGTCGAATGCTCCATTGCTGAAGCCGCAAAGGGGGAAAGCATACATGAGTCTTGTGGGTTTGGCCATTTCTTCAGCTTACGAGGCAGACACTTCGGCATACAGCCACAGAATCAGAAAGCTCGCGGAATGCCTTGAAAACAGATCCATGCGATGTGATATTTTTCACGTACCCAGTAGGTTTCCTTTCGACATCGAAACAGCCGCCTCACTTTTTATGCCATTTTGGATTAAGACTCTAAGAAAATATGATTTCATCTATTGTGGAGCAGAAGAAGCCGGACAGACGCTCTTTTTCTGTCGACCATTTCTCCGGGCGCCGATCATATTGGATTTGCATGGCGATGTGATAGCCCAATCCGCTTTGGCCAATGAAATTAGTTCGTCCGGGCGAAACCGACGCGCTTCGATCAGAGTCAGAGTTCTACAACGAATGGCAATGGCCTCCGCGGATCATTGGCTGACGGTAACCGGATATCAAACCGCCGATCTTGTTCGTGAAGGGTATCCGGCGGAAGCGATAAGCCTGATACGTAACGGAGTTGACCTCAATTTATTTCAGCCGCTGCCACAGCCGACTGAACCGAAATTCATGTTCGCTTACGTGGGAGAATTTCAAGTCTGGCAGGGAATCGAGAACCTCATTTTGGCCTTTGATAGACTGAAAGATCAGCCTTTGCGGATGCTCGTCATAGGATTCAGACCACGGGATGAGGCGGTTAAGAAGCGTTTTCATGAGCGATTTGGCGCCAGGGTCGAGTTGGTTGACAGAACTGACCCGATCACAATGATGGAGCTTCTGAAATCCGTAGCGATTCTTATCATACCCAGAATCCGGCATCAGGCAATAAAAAATGCTTTTCCCACTAAATTTGCCGAATACGCGGCCATGGGCAGACCGATAATAGTGAACGATGTGGATGAGACCGCGGATTTCATCAGGAAGCACAATTGTGGGTTTGTTTCCCAACCTTCGCCCGAGGCCATGGCCGAAACCATGGCAAACGCCGCTATGACGCCTGCGCAACAGTTGGCGCAGATGGGCGCTCGAGCAAGACAGATGGCTGAAAGCAATTTTTCTTGGGACGGTATAGGAGAGCAGTACGCTCAAGTTGTGCAAAAAGTCACTTCAAGTTTCTGAGGAATTGGTAGGCATATGAAAAGAGGCAAACAATGAAGCAGGTGTTTCTTTCCGGAAAAGGCGAAATAGCAGTATTTGACGTACCGATCCCGGGACGAATCCGTGATTCCGTGCTGGTGCGCAACGGGTTTTCAGTCATTAGCAGCGGGACTGAAGGCGCTTCTGTGAGCGCGCATGGCGGGGCTGCTGGGCTTATATGAAAAAGCTAGGTCATCCAAAGATGTGGCCGGCAAAGTTTGGAAGCTTGTCGAAACCAAGGGCTACAAACACGCGTGGGACCGAATTTGGGACAAGATCGGTGATTACAGCCTGATGGGATACAGCAGCGCGGGATGGATTATCGAGGTGGATAGTGACCGAATGCCTTTTAAACCGGGAGACCGGGTCGCGTGCATGGGCGCAGGGCTCGCCAATCATGCCGAGTATGTTGTGATTCCCAAAAATCTCTTTGCGCCTGTGCCGGAGGGGGTATCATTGGAAGAAGCCTCCTTTGCCGCTCTTGGTTGTATTGCGTTGCAGGGAATTAGGCGACTGGAATCGACTCCCGGTGAAAAGATCGGCGTTCTGGGACTTGGGCTTGTCGGGCAAATATGCATTCGAATGTTGCACGCGCTGGGCCATGAGACCTACGGCATGGATGTCAATGAGGCCCGCGCATCCAAGGCCGCGGAAACGGCCGGCATCGTGGCCTGGTCCAGCAGCGCCACGGATTCAATCGCCAGAGTTAAGGAACTGACTAACGGAAACGGCCTGGACGGAGTTGTCGTTTGCGCCGCGACGAATCGTGATGAGCCCATCAATCTTGCCTTTGATCTCTGCCGCAAAAGAGGACGGGTATCCTTGGTGGGCGATGTCGGGCTCAGTCTGCAACGCGACAAGATGTACGAAAAAGAAATCGAACTCCGCGTTTCATGCTCATATGGTCCGGGGCGGTACGACCAGGATTACGAAATGGCTTCGCATGATTATCCCCTGGCTTACGTCAGATGGACCGAGCGCAGGAATTTGGAGTTCTTCTTATATATGTTGTCAACCGGACGCTTGAATCTCAAGCCGCTTGTGAGCGTTCGCCACAAAGTGGAAGAAGCCTCTGAAGCTTATGCGCATATAAAAAAAGCAGATCCGAATACCTATGCCCTGCTTTTTGACTACGGACCCCTTGCCGAGGAGCCGGACGAGCTTGTCCGTGCAATCCGGTCGCACGGTAAAATACGCCCAACCAGTCAAAACCGTACGGGATCGAAAAATCAGACTCGGGTTAATAGGCATCGGCGGCCATGCGAAGGAGGTTCATATTCCCAATCTGAAAAAGTTGGATGACACGTTTATCATTCAGGGGATTGCCAGCCGGTCGGGGGCCAGCGCAGGGGTGGCCGCGCTGAAATACGGCGCGGCAATGGCGACCAGCGATCATCGCGAGCTCTTTGCCTCTCAGGAAATCGACGCGATTCTGATTGCCACGCGTCATGCTACTCATGCTTCTTTCGTGAAGGCGGCGCTCGATGCGGGAAAGCACGTTTTTGTGGAAAAGCCGATGACCCTCACGCTTGAGGACGCTGAGGATATCGTCGCGAAATCGGCTGAGAAAGGGCTGATTGTACGCGTTGGTTTCAATCGACGCTTTTCTCCGTACCTGAACTCTCTGCGGAAAGTAATAGGCGATGCCGGTTTGAGAATGTTTTCCGCCCGCGTCAATACTGGCGTACTCTCGGACGATTGGAGCAACACGACGGAGGAAGGGGGCCGAATTCTGGGAGAGGCGGTGCATTTCTTCGATCTCTGTAATTGGCTCTTGGGAAACGAGCCGGTATCTATTTTTGCCATGTTCGCGGGAGAGGAGAGGGTAATAGATCCGAATTTAACCGTTCAGATCAGGTATCCTGACGGATCGATCGCACAAATTGTCTATAGCGCGCTCGGAAATCCTCAAATGGGCAAGGAATACTTCGAAGCGTTCGGAAACGGACGCATCGCGCGAAGCGATGATTTCAAAACGTTCGTTTCGTATGGAGCCACGGAATCGGTGGCATGGAAAGAGCGTGGAAATAAAGGGCACGCGACGGAACTGCGCGAATTCGCGGCGGCCATTCGTGGAGAGGAATTTCCGATCAAAGGAGCCGATGCCCGTGCCGGTCTGGTAGCCACTTGGATGGCCCTCAGTTGTTACAAGAGCGCACAGAGCGGCGCGCAGGTTAAATTGGACATTTGAAGGCTTGCCTGGTACCTATATGATACAATTATCTTTGTATATTTAAGATGATACATCAATTATATTAATATAATAAATAGTATAATTTATATAATTTATGAAAATACAGTTGTTTTTTTGCTTCGGGTTTGGTAATATCACATTTCGACGAGTGAGACTCGAAGTCTCAAATTACCAAAACAGGAGTTAAGCAATGAACAAGAGCCGGATGGTCATGATGCTTTTTTCAATAGCCATCGTGGTTTTCTGCATCAACGCATATGCGGACGATACCTCACAACAAATCGCTGCACTGGAGCAGAAAGCGGATCTAATCAAGAATCAAATTAATCAGGCCCAGTCACAATGTGGGGGCGGAGTTGAAAGCCAGTTGAAGTCCATGACTGCTTCCATCGAGAGCCTTGTTCAGCAACGAGCGGCCAACTGGGCTCCCATATCTCAAAGCTTGAGTCCCAGGTCGAGGAACTCAAGAAGCAGCAGTAGGGCAAGCTGCGCCAGAACCGTCAAACAGCACGAGGATGAACTCAACGTTGTTAAACAAGAAATAGCAGGTCTTATAGCTAAACAGAAAGCTGATGCAGTACAAAAAGCCTCTGCGCCCAAAGTTCCGGCCGCCGTTCCCGCTCTTCCCGCCGCTGGTCCGGAAAAATCCAGTTGAGGGTCCAGGTTCCCGAATCGCCCCCCGGTAAGTGGATGTGTGTCGGAATAGAACGGATTGGATCTTGATTGATGAGGGCTCTTGAGAACATCTCACGCCCTCTTTCCGGTACGCGCCATTTACTCGGGGCGATTTCCGGGGCTGCGGCCCGTCGAGTCGCACAACCGTGGGGATGTCGTTAGAGCCCCAAATCTGAGAAGAGTAGTAATGGTTTCAACTGAAAATATTAGCGGACTTCATGAGTTGTCAGCCTGCGAAATTTGCTGATTTGCATGCCGACAATAAGCTAAAAGGTTTCAGGTGCGCGCCTGCGATCGCCCAGTGCGGGACGGCAGCAATAAAAATGAACCCCGCTTGGCCGAGTCGCTTTCGCATGGTTGGCTCAGTAAAAAGATATGGCGACCCTGAAGACTATCTCATTTTCGAGAAATGAGATAGCGCGCGATTCCGACCAGTACTCGCCGTCAGAATTGAACTTCACAAAGCCTACATGTCCGCCGAATTTTGGAATCTCGAGAAAAAGCCTGGGATTGTTTTTTGCTTCTTCAATGGGATAACAAAAATTCGTCAGGAATGGATCATCTTCGGCATTGATCAGCAGTGTAGGGACCGAAATGGCGGCCAGGAAAGGTTTGCATGAAGCTTTTCGCCAATAGTCTTCGGCACTTGAGAATCCGAACATCGGGGCGGTGTAGCGATCGTCGAATTCTTTAAACGTCTTAATAGTCTTATAGTCGTAATCGTCAATTTGCCCCGGCATAACATCCATCTTCATCCGAATTTTTTTCCTAAGCAGTCGCAAAAATCGCTTCAGATAAATCCTATTGGCGGACCGTGCCAAGTGATGCGAACTTGACTCCAGGTCGCAAGGAACGGAAAAAGTCACAGCCCTAGTTATCAAAGGATGCGCTTGGGTTCCACGCTCCCCAAGATATTTGAGAATCACATTCCCCCCGAGGCTGAAGCCAATCAGGGCAAGCTCTGAATAATTTTCGTGCGCCGTCACATGCGAAATAACCGTATCCAGATCTTCAGTATCCCCACTATGATAAAATCGGAGTCGTTTATTACACACTCCGCTGCATCCTCTGAAATTTACCGCCAGCGAGTCCCAACCTCTCCTGTTTAGGGCCTTGACCATCCCGAGCACGTAGGAGCGGGATGAATCACCCTCCAACCCGTGCAAAATAATCGCTAGACGGCGCCCACCCACGGCGGATCTGTCGAGATCCAGGAAATCGCCATCGGGGGTCTCGATTCGCTGTCTCTGATAGTTTATCCCTGAGACTCTGCGAAATAGACTGGGGAATACAGTCTGGACATGTGGATTGGAAAACATAAACGGCGGACTGTAACTGGATGGAGAAACCAACGGCACGATCTTCACCCCCACTGAATTTGAAAATATGGATAATATTGACGGGGCGGTTGCCTTGCAATTTAACAGGCGAGGCTCTTTTCAGTCAATTAATTGCGCTCAAATTAGGATGTCTTATTTTGATTCTTGAACAGGCTCGGGAATTAACCACCAATGAAAACTAGACCGTAATCGGAAATATCCCATTTATTCCGACTGTCCTTCTTTCTTAGCGGGCGCTTCTATCTTGTCCCAATTATCCTGCAAGTTTGGGCCCTTCGATAGACGATGATATTGCCAGGCAAGGTGGGAGTGAAGAATTATCTCTTCCACCCAATCCCTCAGATCGTTCATGGCGCCGAGAGTTCCCGCCGCTTCCTCCTTTTCAGCTTCCTTCTTCACCACGGCGTCTACTTGGAGCAGCAATTCGAAAATTCTGCCAAAGCACTTGTGGACATGGAGTTCGAACTGTTCAGCGCTGGAAAACTTCACCGCACAAATATCCTTTCAGTTGCTCATTTTTCAACGGTACAATTTTAACCCAAAAGGTTGCGGATCGACAATTTTTTCAGCCCGAGTATGAAACAAAATGAAGATTCCGTTATTGGAGGCACGGCCTCAATTGAGCAAACCCGCGCACGTCCAAGATGTTCGAAGCGGCAGCTCGCAATAACAACGGCGCCTAATCTAACGCAAGCAATGGCCTCCCTTGACGGGCTGATGTCCGCTTTTGATCAAGCGGCCAGCAACTGCCATTTCCCATCAGGAATATCCAGGCCGTCCAGCATTTCCTTAGCTTTGTCGTTGAGGAAGAACTGATCAGGTGACTCTGGGCCAACCAGTACCACAGGTCCGTGGAATTTCGACACGAATTTTTCTATAGTAGTAGTGCCTCCAAATTCAGCCCCCTTGGCCTGATAGGCAATGACCAAAAGCTCATAATCCCCCTTCCTGAAACACTTCTTCAGTTCAACTTCGTCGTTTCCCTCACAAAGCCGGAAACCCACATCGATATAGTCTCCCAGCTTGTCCTCGTATTTGAAACGGAGATCCTTATCTTTTTCAGCTACCAATTCCGGAGTCACAGGGGTGGTCTTGGTTTTTTCTGCATCGACAAAGACCACGTCTCGTCTGAGGGCATAGGGCGATTCAAGGAAGTGGAATATATTAAGTTTAGTTTTATGCTTTCGAGCTAATTCAAGCGCATAGTCGAATGCCCAATCGCCTTGTCGAGAAAATACAGCGCACAGACCAATTCCATTCATTTTTGTTGCCTCCTATATAATCTCACTTTGATCGTACTGATTGACTTTGTCAGTGTTGTCCGCCGGCTGCGTGCGGACTTGATATCTTAAACGGAATCCTTATATGAAAAGATGTTCCTTTGCCTGGTTCCGATTCTACACTTATTGAACCGCCGTGCTCCTGAACCACTTTTCTCGTGATCACCAGACCCAAGCCTGTTCCCTTGGACCCTTTGGTGGAGTAGAACTTCTTGAAAAGCTTTTCTCTGAGTTCGTCGGTCATTCCGATACCATTGTCGCTAACGCTTATTCGAAGCTCATCCTGTTCGACCCTACCTGATACCTTTATAAAGTGGTTTCCCTTGTGCGCCTCACGGCAGGCATGCAATGCATTGGATACAAGATTCGATACGGCGTTGTGGATCTGGGGCCCATCCAGCAGACCTAATTTCATTTGACTTTCGAAATCCTTAACCAAGGTAATCCCCTCATTACGGATGCGAGCTTCGTACAAGTCGCAGACATCATTCAGGATCTGAGCTGGATCACACTCCCCATATTCCGGTTCTCTGTCTTTGGAAGCGTAAAGGATTTCGTTCACCAGGTCGGAGACTTTTTCCACATTCCTTTTGACCATGTCCCAGCCGTCCCGGACTCTATCTTCTCTTCCTCGCTGAAGACCCGAATCCACCACGTACACGCCCCCTTGCAGTCCTGACAGAATATTCTTGATCGTATGAGACATGCCGGCAATGGTTTCGCCCAGAATCATCAATTCATTTTGCAGCCTTTTTACTTCCGTGATATTGGTGCTTATCTCCATCACGGCCCGTATTTCGCCACTTTCATTGGTAACAGGCGCGGTGTTGACTATAATATGAGTTTCCTCTCCGTTACGGCGCCAGATTTCTTCAGATTGATGCGATAGGCCATCAGTAAAGGTTTTTTCTACTGGGCAATTATCGCATTTGTGATCCGAATTCTTATAAATCGCATAACATCTCGTGCCGGTCTTCGCGCCGAAATGGTCCTGAAACATCTTGTTTGACTGAATTATATTATAATCTTTATCAACGAGCGTTATATAACAAGGGACATTTTCAAAAAGATACTTATATGCCTCCTGCTTTTTCTGCAGCTCCATCTGTAGCCTTTTGAGCCTCGTGACATCCAAAGACATCTCCAGAACTTCAGTCATAACGCCTTCGTCATCAAAGATCGGAGCAGTCTTCACTATTACATGCGCGTCCTCACTTCCGACACGCCAGGTCTCTTCCGATTGATGGGAAAACCCGTCGGCAAATGTCCTTTCGACCGGACAAAACTGGCATTTGGAGTCCTGCTGTTTGTATCCAACGAAACAATGTTTTCCTATGATATCTCCGAACTGATCTTTAAAGGCGCGATTGGCGCGAATGATACGGTAGTCACTGCTAACTACGGTAAGATAACAAGGAACTTCCTCGAAGAGGGACTTGTACATTCTTCGCCCTTCGGCCAGCCGAGTGGTCCTTTCGTTGACCATGCGACTCATCTCGTCAAAAGATCGTGAGAGTTCAGCCATTTCATCGGACCCGGTCGCGACTGGCTTTGGCTGGTACTCTCCTTTCGCCACCTTCGCCGCTTGTTCTTGGAGTCTCCTGATACTCGGATTGACAAGAAAGATTACTGCGAGGCCGACAATCGTTGAAACCGATATAAACAGCAAGAAGGCGAAAATAATAGTTTTTTTAGCATGGCCGAAAATGTCTTGTCTCAACTCGTCTAGTGGAATTTTTATCGCCAGAGCGCCCAATATCTTTTGATCCTGCGGATGAGCATGGCATGCTGCGCTGGAACAGCTTTCCATATTTAGAATCGGATTGACAAGAGTCAGGCGCATCCCATCTTCGGAAATTCTTTGTCTTACTGAGGTATCTGTGGCTATGTCTCTCAGCAATGGATCGGATTTGGCCTTTGCAAGGCCCTTCTCCGCGACAGGATGGCTGGCATAGTGCAATGTGCCTTGCCTATCAAAGATGTTGATTTCTCTGAAACCGGCCTGGGCTCCAATTGATTTGATTATTTCCGTTATGACACGCCTGTCATTGGTCATCATCCCTTCCCAAACTGCTGCCTTGATGACCTCGGAGTCTTTAAGAGCGGCTTGGATCATTTCGTCTATGTCATGTCGCTCTTGGGTGGTAATGCTGTAGTAGGTGAACGCGAGCAGAGCAAAGAACACTATAAGGCCGGCGTAAAAGCTTAGTTTAAAGCTCAAGCTGTGGGTAAATTTCTTTAGTAATTGAATCAAGTTTTGCAGCATATTTTAAGGGTCTTAAAAACATGGATTTGCCATAATGGGCCGGCCCCCGATCAGGCCTCAACGATTCGCATCTTTTAGCCGATTAGTTTTCTGATCGAATCCAAATAGACGTCCGTGTCCACCGGCTTCTCGATATAAGCTTCAGGCGGCTTGATGGCCCGTTCGCTCATCCATTTCTTGAAATCGATCCTCGGAGCGTCATCTGTGGCGAAGCCAGTGACGATTACCACAGGAATATCCACAGTCTCCGTGTCCTTCCGGAGCGCTCGAAACATCCCTATTCCCGTCTTATTCGGCATCAACAAATCGAGACTCACCAGATCAGGCCTTTCCTCTTTGACCTTCTTGAGGCCTTCTTCCCCGTCCACCGCCGAAATAGTTTCGTATCCATGATCTTCGAGGAGGGTGGAAAGAAAGGTGATCATGTCGAGTTCATCTTCCACAATCAGAATTTTCTTGGCCATAATTACTCTCCTTGAGAAGTATGCTCAGAGCGGCTCTCCTTCGTCCAGCAAGAATGGCGCCCCTCCCCGCAATAGGCACGGAGAGGGGCCTTTCTCAATTTTACAGGACGAGCGCGTCCGAAAGCAGTTCGGCAAGATTCATGACTTTTGCGTCGATCTTATAGTGGTGGCATATCTCCTTCAGCTGGTCCGTGCAATTGTGACAGGACTGCAAGACTACATTGGCGCCTGTCGCACGTATTTCATCCGCCTTGATCTTTCCTGCCGCTATGCGCCGCGGAGCAAACTCGGGCATCGCCAAGGCGCCGCCACCGCCACCGCAGCAATAGCTATCTTCCCTATTGTGTTCCATTTCGACGAAATTATTTACTGCGGCTCGAATCACGATTCTAGGCTCTTCGAGGACTCCCCCGGAACGGGCAATGTTGCATGAATCATGATAGGTGAAACACTTATCGTCATGGACGGACTTATCCAGTTTGAATCTTCCTTCTTGAACCCACTGGGCCATCAATTCCATCATACTCGTGATTTTAAACGGTACGCCGCCAACCCAGTTAGCCATTTCCCAACGAATGCCTCGATACCCGTGACCGCATTCGCCGGCAACCAGGTATTCAACTCCCAGCCTTTTCATTTCATCGAATATCCATTGAGCAAAGAGCTTGGCGTCGGGGTCAATGCCGTTGAACATGGCGTAATTTGTCAAATCCCAGTATCGCGAAGATATCGTAAAATCCGCTCCAGCCGCGTTCAAGACTTTCGACGCTCGCCTGGATGGTCAACGGATAATATTTGGGTTCGCGCGGATTGAGCGTAAGCATGTACTTTGCGCCATGCTTATCAACGGGGATTTTAAAATTCTCACATCCATCTTCGCTCTGCAGTTCTTCTTCGATCCATTCGATGGTCTCGATGAATTCGTCCTGAGGCACGGCCATGTTATTGCCGTGGTTATAATGGGTATCTACCGTATCCTGAAGGTTTTGCGGCACACGACCGACCTGGCACATGATACCACGAGCAGCGCGGACCAGCATACCATAATCCACACCCATAGGGCAATTAAAGGTGCAGCGACGGCACATGGTACACCCGCCCCAGAGTTTGTCGTACATTTCATCGGCAAGCTCCTTAGTAAGCGGTTTGGCGCCGACGAAAGATGGGAACACCTTTCCCAACCAATCATATCTGCTCTTGTACCATTTGCGGAATCTATCGGCTTTATATGCGGGTAGCAAAGTCTTATCGTCGGGTATTGAAACCGTATAATGACATGCGTCCGAGCAGAGACCGCAATGGACGCATCCTGCCAGCGATGTCTGGACTATTCTATTGAGCTTCGCTGGAAGAAGTTTTTCCATTTCTGCAAGCATTTCGGGGGTGAACTCGGTTTTGGTGGGCCATTTCCTTTCTCCCGGCATGCCCAGCTTTTCCGGCTTCTGAGACTGCTCCTCAGCCTTCTTTTCTAGAGTGGTATCTGCCATTTCCGCCATCTTTTCCTCCGGGTATATTTTTTATGAAATTATTTTGCATTTCTGTTCAAGACGCCGCGGCCGCCGAATATCTGGCCATACATTACGCGTCCGAATGGATACAGCACGTAATGCGATATCTTGCTGAACGGCACGTAGAGAAGGAAGAAAGTAGTCATAAGGAAAAAGATCCACATATAACCGGTTTCAGGTCTGCCTTCCAACCACATCCATAAAGCAAAAAAACCAACTGCAAAGAACACCGTCATCAGGATTACAGCGAAATAGTCATCAGGGCTGCTTATGATGCGGATCTCCGGTTTCGTGAGACGTCGATAGATCCTGTGCAGACCTATAAAAAAAGCCAGGGCCATAAAGACCATGATTACCTGTGTGACCACGCGGAGTCATCAGTTGCGGCACCAACGGAATCAGAAAAGTCGATCCAATCGTAAGCGCGACCGCCGATGTGAAAAACCATGAACTCTGCATAAAAATACAGGTCATTGCGCGTGCTCTCCATTCCCCAAGGCCTCAGAACATTGGCCAACGAATGCACAGAACCGGCAAAACGGTCTCCTTTTAATTCCGCCTTTTCAGGAGGACCGGGTTTTTTCATTAATTGATAAATTTTTATGGCGTACATTGTCGCCATAAAGGCCAGACAGATGTACTGAACCGGCTCTTGCAAAACGTACAGGGCGTAGCTCACCTTGTGTTCCATGATAGGTTTTCCCTCCGGGATACTATTTTGGCCTCACGACAGTTGAACTCTTTTTCGGTCAAGAGAGCGCGCAAAACTTCTTCAACACCAAATTGCGATCGCCCCCAATTTGGCGTGCATTCTTTCCGCTTCCGAGATTATGTCGCGAGGATAGTGGACAAGCATTCACTACCTTCTACGATATTAAAACACATAAAAATTGTCAAGTTTTGGCTCCTCACATTGCTTACAAAAAAAGTGTTACCAAACACGATGGGAGTCCGGCGTATTTTTCGATCAAGTCAGCCACCCGTCAGCAATGATGACCTGTTACGGCCTAATGACGCGAGCGCAAATTCATAACAGGCGTCTTGCAATCGACGTCAATTTCTGGAAGAGAAGGGGAACCGAAGCGGTCGGTTCGACAGGACGAACGATCAATCGGATCTTTCACTTGATTGCAGGAGAGAGCGTGATCATGGCAGACAACTCAGTGTCTTTGGATCGTTTGATTGCAAAGGTGAAGGCTCACCCTCAGATTTCAAGGGCGGGTATGATTCTTTGCCACAACGGGATTGTAAGGGAATTCGATCGCTCCGGCGCAAGACGCGTGAGCAGACTCAGGGTGGTCGTGAATCGCTCAGAGATCGAGAGCGTGCGATTGTGGGCCGAGTCACAACCGGGTATCGTCGCTGTAGAGGTCGAGGCGTTCGATGGTGAATTTCACGTGGGTGCCGATCTGCTATATGTGGTCGTCGCCGGAGACATTCGTGAGAATGTCTTTGCCGTCATGCGCGAGACCGTGGAACGGATCAAGGCTGACGGTGTGAGCAAGACCGAATTATACAGTGACTGAGACGGGCGAATTGCGGCTGAAATCTAGTGTCCGCTAATGCTCGGCCGAGACCTATGTCATACATGATCACAGCATCTCGGCTATAGTGGCTATGATTCCTTGATGAACCAGGGAGTTTTCAATCTTCTTGCCCCAGTCGGGCTGTGAGTTTCGGCAGGGCTTCCTCCGAAGTGAGGGAGCGTGATATTTCAAGCGCTTCCAGAGCGTAGCCGGAACCATGCGGCGTTCCCGGCTACACGATTTCCTCAAACTTTTTCACCAGCCTCTCCAGGCTTTCCAAATCCTCGTAATCCTTTATGTGTCCCAGAATACCAAGGCCCTCTGTGGCTTCATGAATTGCTTCATCAACTCTTTTGCTCACAATAATGGTGGCGGTGGTCCAGGAAACTTTGAGGAGATCGAAAATGAAGTGAATTCCGGACATGGTCAGAAGGTCCTCATCAATCACGGCCAGATCAGGCTTATTTCGTCGACATTCTTCTAGACTTTGGATTGGATCGCTTGACGCATCCACAGTGAAACCGGCTTCGATCAATACCTGAATCAACGAGGCCGCAGAGCTTGGCTCCTTTAGCAGAACAAGCGCTTTGCGGGTTCCAACATGGATCTGCAAATTAACTTGGTCTCGCATTTCCGGATCGTCTTCTTTCGCGCGGGCACTGTGCGCCATGCAATTGCTCCTTTCAAAGTGGGCCGGTTCCGGAGTGCGAAACCTAGAACTCAAAGACAACGTCGGCAAAAGTTTTGGCGAATCCATGTCCAAAGCGAGTTTTCGTTGCAGAATCAGCTTTTGGTCCAGTCTGCCATCATATCAACGGCGGTTTCAATCGGATGTTCCACTTGATAGTAAAGGGAAAGAAGGACCTCGTGCCTCTGCCTTCGCTGATTACTCGAAGTATCTCTGCGGAGTCGGTTACAGTCATGCCGGAAAGACAGGTTACCGGAGTTCCTGCGAAAGCATCAGGAAGCAATGGGGTAGATGGACCAACCAGGCACACTTCCCGGCAAGATTTCGCGGCATCCAGCAGATCGTCAATCGTGTTGTTGATGATTGTGGTGGACGTAATAATGGCCACCTGGCACTCAGGAAGTGTTTTAATTTCTTCAGCAGCGGGTCTGAGGTTGTCGGACCGCTCTTCTTTTCCTCGAAGATCTCGAGTTTCGCGACGCGGTTCTCCAGTTGGGCTACCAGCGGCCCGAAATACCCTATCATCCCGACGCGGTCTGTGGGCAATATCTCCAGTTCTTGGAGAACGTCTCCTGCGTTGGCCCCCATCGGGCTCACGTTGGCAAGAGCATTTGCCGTGGCGAGTCCCAGAGACGACTCTACCGGATTGGCAGAACCCAGGAAGTCGAGCAATTCCGATGCAAGCCTTCCAGTCAAAGGGCTGTTTCCCCTGAATGCAGAGCAACCGCTGAAGCTATCCCTCCCGAGAGTGTAGGCGACTCCGGTTCGTCCGTCCTCCAACTGCACCCCCGTGTAACCGAGGCCGATCCGGATATCCTTTGTTTTGATATTCTCCGCACTTCTCCGATGCGAGTTCTCTCAGCTTCCGCGCCACGGTCATCACTCTATCCAACCTTCTCCAGAGCGCCTCTCAGGGTGTTCACAGCCAAGTCCGCGCAATGGGTGTTTTCCCTCGGTAATCCCCCAAGGTAGACAATTAACTCGTCACTGGTAATTTTCCTGGCATCGTGGATTCCTCGTCCTTTCGCCATACAGGTCAGGGCGCTTGAGCACGCAATGGTGGGACCACATCCGTTTGTCACAAAACTGATGCGATCTATTGTACCATCCAGGAGCCCAATATATATGCCTATTGTGTCACCGCAAATCCCGCTCATAAAAGTGTAACAGTCGGGGTTTTCCATTTCGCCGAAGTTCTGCGGATTCAGGAAATGCTGGATCACTCTTTCGGAATAGGACTTCCTCGCTTCTTCCAACGCTACCTCTTCGAATTCGTCAAACATCTCTTTTTCACTTGTCATACTCTTACCTCAAGGCTGCCTTCGTATCCACGAAAGGCGAACGAATCACCCCTATAGGCCTGTATGTGACACGATCCATTTTTGAGGAACCTACTCCAACAGAATTTGAAAGCCTGGGAGGAGCGCTTCCTTTAACGGACAGGATTCACTTATGCATCTCAAGTACTTTTCCAATGCGCCGATGATCCCGGGAAATCGACTCTCACGTCGAGCCACAACAGCTTCCAGGGCTGCAACCTTGTTTAGAGGGATCTGACCCGCAGCATGTGGAACCTGTAGGATGGGCCGAAGGTTGACCGCCTATGACGGTGGCAGGCGCGGACAACAATGGTTCCAGTCGAGAGCCACCGCAGGAGCGACAAGCAAGATCGTCGGAGTTTCTCCCGATGCCGACTAGAAATTCGCTGGTCTCACCACAATCTGAACATTTGTATTCATAAATTGGCAAGGTCTCTCCTTTTCAGCCACACAATGGCCATTATTGATTTACAAGACGTTCCAGATGATCCGCATTTTGAAAATTCTCAACGGCTATTCGAACAGACTTGACGTCCTTCAATGATTCGATCTTCTTCTTTATTGAGTTAGCAAGAGTGTATGCCATGGGACACACGGGTGAGGACGGACGAAACACGAGGCTCACGGCGCCATCCTCGGTCACCCTTAAGTTGTGAATAAGGTCCATTCGCATGATATTCAGTCCGGTTTCCGGATCTATAACTTCTGAGAGCGCTCGCTTCACCTGATCTTCCATGTGCGCCACCTTCATCAACTAATGGCTGCTTACGCTAGTATTGGCTTTTCACTCGATCCCAGATCTCCCGAATTGCTGACCCTGCCGGGCTTTCGCCATTCTCCACAACACAACGCCGTTTCACCATTGCCTTTATGACTCCAGGATCGTACGGGACCTTGCCCAAAAGATTCACACGAGCCATTCGGGCAAACCGTTCTATTTTCTCGGTACCCTCCGCGGCTCACATCGTATTTGTTAATGACGACTGACATTGGGATCCTGAAACCCTGCACCAGTTGGACCGCACGCTCCATATCATGAAGGCCGGAAAGACTAGGCTCCGTCACTATCAGAACGTGATCCGCTCCGGTGACCGATGAGATTACGGGGCAACCCACCCCCGGAGCCCCATCCACTAGAATCAGAGACTTGTTCTGACTCCGCGCCAACACTTTGGCCTGGTTCCTCACGAGCGCAACGAGCTTGCCGGAATTCTCCTCTCCGGGAAACAGTTCCGCGTGCGCCATTGGCCCGAATCGGGTCTCAGAAATGAACCATCGCCCGTTTATTCCTTCTTCAAGGATTACCGCTTCTTCCGGGCATACGTGAAAGCAGACACCACATCCCTCGCAGGACATGGGTGAACTACAAGATCTTCAGAAATTGCTCCGAAGCGGCACGCTTCCCTGCAATTTCGGCATTGGACACACTTGTCTTGGTCTATCCTTGCCTTGATTCCTCCCCGGAACTCCTCCTCATGGACTGTTTGCGGTTCTACCAATATGTGCAGATCAGCCGCGTCCACATCACAGTCGGCCAAAACATGGTCCGTTGCCAGGTACGCGAAGCAGGCCGTCAGGCTGGTCTTGCCTGTGCCACCTTTGCCGCTTATAATTACCAGTTCTTTCATATCACCGCTTGCCTGCGCGGATCAGACCCTTTCACTACTAGTTTTTGGATGTTCACAAAGAGTTCAAGGAAAACCTGTATATATTTTGGCGCCGACGTCACCAGCAGGTCTCCCTCCGCGTAGCCCTCGGCAATGTCTCGATCATGGGGAATCTCCGCGAGCAACGGTATGCCTTTCGCAGCGCAGAATTTAGGGACCTCATTGTCACCCAAGTCTGAACGGTTCAAGAGAACTCCGAGAGGAATGCCCATGTCTGAGACAGCATCCACAGCGATACGGAGATCATGAAGCCCAAATGGTGTGGGCTCGGTCACCAAAAGGATGAAATCAGACCCCTTGACCGTATTGATCACCGGACAGGAGGTACCAGGTGGGGCATCGACCACTGCTACCTTTTCAGGATTGATCTTTGATTTGACGGCCCTGATCAGTGGCGGCGACATGGCCTCTCCGACACGCAAGCGCCCGTGAACAAATTCCACAGGTCCGCTCCATCCTGTTTCGATCACCCCAAGTTCTCTGGGAGCTTCCGTAATCGCTTTCTCAGGGCACAGCAGCACGCATCCGCCGCATCCGTGACACATCTCGGGAAAGGTCAGGATCTCATTGCCAATCGCAACAATTGCCGAGAATCCGCAAACTTCCCCACACTTACCGCACAAAGAGCATTTGTTCCTATCCACCACAGGTACAGGTAGGGTGACAATTTCAGAAGTCTCCGAGATGGGCTTCGCGAGAATATGGCAGTTCGGCTCCTCCACATCGCAGTCCAAAAGTTGCGCCTTCGACCCTAAAACCACGGCCAAGCTGGTTGCGATAGTGGTTTTCCCGGTTCCGCCTTTTCCACTTGCTACGCTAATGATCATTTTCGTCGATCCACATCTCCGTACATTTCAAATTCAGTCAAGTGGAAGGGGGAAGGAGAGACAAATCCGGAATTCGGTCTCCCCCAACACCTGTTCCACCGTGCGGGGAGGAGGTCCCACGCCGGCTGTTATGGCTCGGCCGTCTGATGGTTGGAAAACATGCGTCACCAGTGCCCTTCCACGTTCGGTTGATCAGCGAAATGGACCTCGTTGCGCTTGTATCTTGCCAGGGCTTCCCTAACTGTTCCGCTCTGGTCCACGCCCACCTTTATCCCAGCCGCCTTGAGAGTTGTGAAAGCATTGGGACCGCAATGACCTGTAAGAAGGATATCCACCTTTTTGTCGGCCAGGATCTTCCCGGCCTGGATACCCGCTCCCCTCATAGCGTTTATGTTCCGGGAATTGTCCACTGCTTCCAGAAGGGTCTCATTCTCATCCACGATGAGGATATACTGCGCGCGTCCAAAGCGTGGGTCGAGCGTGGAGTCAAGATTCGTTCCTGTAGCTGTGACAGCAATCTTCATAGTCGCTCCTCCATTGCCCCTTCAGAATCCGCCTCCACCGCAGACCTGGTGGTCTCCGATCATTTGAAGCGAACCCTTCAGGTAATCATCCACTACTGTCCGCACAGTTTCTCCTTCCGGCCCGTAGTAGACTTCAATCCCCATCTGACGGAATCCCATAAGAGGCCGCATACCGATGCCACCGACAATGATTGCATTGGCGCCGCTGGTGTGAAGCAGATTTACGGGCGCTTGACAGCCTCCCTGAACATGGGGCGCATTGTGCAACACAGTCACGTCGCGGATCTCGCCATTCTCCGTATGCACAAGGGTAAAAACGTCACAGTGACCGAAATGTCCCGAACGTGCGGAGTCGAGTCCGCCCGGAAACATGGATGGAATTGCTACTGTCTTGCTCATAAGATGTGATCTCCTGTTAATGTTCTTTTATTTTCGAGTCTGAAAACTCGTCACCGCACTGCAATCTTTTCTTCAGCCGTATTCCCTTCAATTGCCGTTCCTACCTGATCTGCCAAACGCTGAAAGGCCAGTGTAGCGACAGAATTGGGGCTCATTACCGAGATTGGGATACCTGCGTCTCCACCGTCAACCACTTGCGGATCGATAGGAATGGCCCCAAGAAAGGGTACCATCAAATCCTTTGAGGCTCGCCGTCCTCCGCCGGTCTTGAACAGATCGATCCTCTCACCGCAATGCGGACATGTGAGTCCGCTCATGTTCTCCACAATTCCCAGAACTTGCATTTCGAGGTTCCTGCCGAACACTATCGACTTCCTCGAATCCAGCAGGGCCACATCCTGCGGGGTGGTCACCACTACGGCCCACAAAGGTTTACCGACAAGTTGGGCAATGCTGAGTGGTTCGTCACCGGTTCCTGGCGGAAGATCGACAATAAGGTAGTCGAGTTCTCCCCAATCGACCTCAGCTAGAAACTGATTGAAGACTGTATGCTTTATCGGACCCCTCCATACCACCGGCGTATCCTCGTCCGGCAACATGAAAGCCATGGACATGACCTTCACGTTCGCCGGCGCCATGATGGGAACAAGTCCGCTTTCTCCTCCGGTGGGATGATGTCCGTTAAGTCCCAGCATCTTCGGAATATTAGGGCCATGAACATCGGCGTCCAATATGCCCACGGCTTTTCCGGAGGCCGCCAGCGCGACGGCAAGATTCACGGCTACCGTGGTCTTGCCGACTCCCCCCTTGCCGCTCATGACGACTATTCGATGTTTGATTAGCGCTAATCTCTTAGATAGTTGATTCTGCATATGCAACTGTTGCGTGGCGGAATCACATGTTCCGGAAGAGCCACATGTTCCGCATGACGTTTCGGCTGAACAGCCGGTTTCTTCAGACATTTTCACCTCATTCTTTCGGGTTCAGTAGACAGTGGGGCCATGGAGTCACCCCCCCCCGCCGTCATAGACTTTGTTTACCCATCGTATTTAAAAGCGTACCGATCCACGGCCCCAACGCAAAATGCTCGGGTCTAGCCCTTTTTTTCCAGCTCCTCCAGGCGAAACTTCATCGCTGCGATCTCCTCTTCGGCTGCAGCCAGTTCAGTCTTCAAAACCTCAGCCTCGTCCTGAACCGAAAGAAAAGGCATAGGGCCGGCGAATCGTCCTTGCCGTCCTGACGCGCCGCCTCCAAAACAACGGCCTCTGCCGCCTCCCCACGGAAGCCCTCCTCGGCCAATGCCTCTCAGAAGGCCACTCCATGAGAATCGAGATGAGCCTGCCGTCGTTCCGCACAGGCCTCGGCCCCGTCCGGTCCGAGAACCTGCTCCTAATGGTCCCGTTCGGTTAAATCCAGGCATCTATGCGCTCCTTTTTGATTGCTTGTTTCCTCTAACAGTCGTTGCTGCCTCGCCAGTCCAAGGCGCCGGCGTCTGCATGCGCCTCGACCCGGCATAGCATACCGGGGGTCGTGAATCATGCCGTTCCGAAGAGCTTTCAGCGCCTCCCACACGTCTCCGCAGACCCATGGAATTATCTGAACACCTTGTTTACGAATCTGATCCTCCATCCAGCAGCTAATCCCACCACAGAGGATGCATTGAACAACAAGTTCATTTAGCCGCGGCGCTCGACCCAATCGCGGTAGCGTCGACCAATCCTCTTCAGTAACGACTTCTTCGTCGAACGCATTCTGCACGACAATCAAAATTCGCCTACAGCAGTCGAAAACCGGGGCTATTCGTCCCTGATGTTCGGGAACAGCGACTCTCATGATTCCACCTGAGTAGCAGTAGATCAAATTTGGCGCCAAATGATTCAATGAGGATATGTAATGGATATTATTGTGATCCGGCCTGATCGGTTGGTGAGAGGGATGATCCATGTATTGCATAATGCACCGTGATGCTCTACAATAAGGCGCAAAGTGCAACTTATGTACCGAATTCATTAAGGCCTAGCCCATGATTGGTGAAAAAGATCTCACACCCGACCAAATGAAAATGATTCTTAACTCAGTCGCAGACGGAGTTTTTACCGTGGATGAAAATTTCGTGATAACTTCATTCAACCGCGCCGCGGAAGGAATCACCAGAGTGCCTGCAGAAGAAGCCCTGGGGAAACCGTGCTGCGACGTGTTCCGCGCCGAGATCTGTGAGGCCCATTGCGCGCTGAAGCGAACCATCCTGTCCGACAAACCCGTGGTCAATCAGGCGGTCTTCATCTTACGGTCCGACGGAAAACGGGTCCCCATCAGCATCAGCACCGCGGCGCTTAAGAACGATCAGGGACAAGTGCTTGGAGGGGTCGAGACATTCCGAGATTTGACCCTCGTGGAAACGCTGCGGAAGGAGGTCGAAAAATCTTTCACGTTCGAGGACATCATCTCTCGCAATGAAAAGATGCGGGATATCTTCTCTATCCTGCCTGATGTGGCTGTCAGCGATAGCACTATCCTCATTGAAGGGGAATCAGGGACTGGAAAGGAGCTAATGGCAAATGCAATTCACAATCTATCCAGCCGCCGGAAAAGGCCGTTCATAATCGTGAATTGCGGCGCGATTCCGGATAACCTGCTGGAATCGGAACTCTTTGGTTACAAGGCCGGTGCCTTCACAGACGCCAAGCGGGACAAGCCGGGAAGGTTCGCCCAGGCCCACGGCGGGACCCTGTTTCTTGATGAAATAGGGGATGTGAGCCCAGCGCTGCAGGTTCGTCTGTTAAGGGTATTACAGGACGGAAGTTTCCAGCCTCTTGGAGGAACCGAATCGGTCAAAGTGAATGTCCGAATTCTTTGCGCCACCAACAGGAATTTGAAAGTGTTGGTTGATGAGGGGAAGTTCCGCGAAGACTTGTTTTACAGAATCAAAGTATTTGAGTTGTCTCTGCCTCCGCTTAGAGAGCGCAGAGAGGACATTCCTGTCCTCGCGGAGCATTTCATAAACCGTATGAACGGGCTCAGAGGCAAAGACATTTCAGGCCTTTCACGAGAGTCCCTTGCCGCTCTCATGCATTATGATTGGCCGGGAAATATCCGAGAGTTGCAAAATGCAATCGAACATGCGTTTATACTCTGCCATGGAGGTCTCGTTCAACCTCAGCACCTGCCTTCGCCTCTGCGTGAGGCGTGTATCGGTACAGATGGAATTCCCGCGGGTTTAACATTGGCCGAGATCGAGGCAAGGATGATCAAAGAAGCGCTAGCCAGAAATAGCGGTCAGAAGCTTGCAGCCGCCCGGGAACTGGGTATCGACAAGACAACTCTTTGGCGAAAGTTGAGGAGGATGGGGCTCCAGGCTACATCCGGCGAAAGGTGACGGAGAGGGGACCGCTCCCGCAAACCTTTGCTACGGAATATCTAGTTTCCAGCTCTCTCGGTCATATCCACCAGCCACTTGTGGATAGGGGACATCTCACTAAATTTTTGAAAGCAATAATCAATAATCTCCGTGGAATAAATTTCTTCCGGAATTTCCGCGTTGAATAAGGCATAAAGACCGTTGAATAGTAGAAAGTCAGCATTGTCGTTATTGGCGTCGTAGCCCCGGGGCGTCTTCTTATAATGCCTTTCACCGATGGTGTAGTCTCGTTTTTTCAGGACGGACTTCGCAGCCCGAGCCAGGGCAGGCCCGAGTTTCGGATCGACCACCGAGTTACGGAAAGCGTCCAGGAGTGACCGAGGAAAACAATGCATACCCGCGGCGAGCATCAGATTTGGAGGCTCGAGATGGAAATAGAAGCCCGGACATTCCATTTTCGGTCGAGTCCCTTCCCAAAAGAAGATCCCCAAATGATTTTTGTAAGGCTCTTTGTTCTTGCTGAAGCGCGTGTCTCGATAGAGACGGAATATTGATTTGTCGAGGCGGGGATCGGCTACGATCTTTGGGGCGATCGCTTCCAAGCGTCTGCCCATTTCAAAAACAAAATCACGAGCAGGCGCCATAACGTATCTTTCGAAGTCCGCCTTATGCTCTGCAAACCAAGTCTTGTTATTATTTCTTGAGAGTTCGGTATAAAAACTTACGCACTCTTTTGGAAAACCCCTGAATTCGCTTTTAATCGACATTCCGGTCTCAATCTCCTTCAAAGTTCCCGCATGAAAGTGTCTTCCTCATTTTCCAGCCCGAAAAAATAATACTCATATTTCGAAAGCGCAACAAGACGCGCCGATTATTAGGAGTGTTAGGATAACCCACAAAGGGACATCATTTAACATTCTCCGGAACCGTCCTTAGCGAGTTCACAGCGATCCAGCTACCATTGAAAGAGTTTCTTAACAAAAGGGGTCAAGCGGGTGCGATTATACATGTCTGCTGCCTGTTTGATAGCTTCCGCCTGGGTTGGGTACGGATGAATCACGCCCGAAATTGTTTTCAGGCCCAAGGCGCCTACCATAGCCAGAGTCACTTCATTTATCATTTCACCCGCATGGGAAGCTACGATCGTCGCGCCCAGAATACGGTCCTTGCCTTTTTCCGTGTGAATTTTGACGAAACCCACTTCTTCCCCGTCAGCTATCGCCCGGTCTACATCCTTTAGAGCCCGAAAATAGGTGTCGACTTTAATACCTTGATCGGCTGCGTCCTTTTCGTACATTCCAACGTGAGCGACTTCCGGGTCCGTATAAGTGCACCACGGCATCGTGAGTGAACTCAACCTTTTTGAACCTCTGAATAGGGCATTCTGAATGACTATGCGAGCCGTCGCATCTGCGGCGTGCGTGAACTTGAGGCTCATGCAAACATCACCCGCGGCAAAAATGTTAGGATTTGTGGTCCGCAAATAATCGTCAACAAAAACACCTCGTCGGGTGTCATATTGGACCCCGCCTGCCTCAAGATTCAGGTCCTCAACATTCGGAGCACGGCCTGCGCCTACGAGAATCTCATCCACTGCTATGGAGTCCTTTGTTCCCTTCATTTCGAAATGAATGATCTTTTCTTTATTACGAAGCTCGATTTCGTGTGGATTGCAGCTCAGCATCAAACTGATGCCCTCTTCAATGAATCTATTTTGGACAATTTGGGCCGCGTCCATGTCTTCGCGATCCAAGATATGGTCATTCCTATGGAATAGAAACACTCGACTTCCTAGTCTTTGGAAGAGCTGGGCCATCTCACAACCGAGCGGGCCTCCTCCTATGACGGCAAGCCTGGCCGGTCGTTCAGTAATAGAAAAGACCGTTTCATTGGTCAAAAAACCCGCTTCCGACAGCCCCTTAATTTTGGGGTGGGCGGCCCTTGCGCCGGTGGCTATTACAGCCTTCGTGAAGGACAGGGTCTTGCCGGCTACGCTAATCGTTTCGGAACCCGTGAACCGGGCATGGCCGAGAAAAACATCAACACCGAGACTCCGGAATCGATCGGCCGAGTCATGGGGGCTGATCTCGGCCCTGATACTCCTCATACGCGCCATCACGGCGGGAAAGTCCACGTCGACGCTGTCATGGACTTTTATCCCATAATCATGGGCGGCTCGAATTTCGCGAACGGTCCTTGAAGAGCGGATTAAAGACTTTGACGGCACGCACCCTACATTGAGGCAATCGCCTCCCAACAGGCTACGTTCGATCAATGCCACTCGCGCGCCCAGGCCGGCTGCTCCCGCTGCCGTTACCAGTCCCGCCGTGCCGCCGCCTATGACGACCAGATTATACCTTTGCGCGGGTTCGGGATTGATCCAATCGTGTGGATGAACATTGGAAATGAGTCGGCGGTTGCTCTCATCGTCCGGCATGACGGTTGGATGCTCTTCAAGGGACGGCAATTCGTTTGCTTTCGTTAATTTGGATGAAACTTTCAAGGACGCTTCCGCTGCCTTGAGGCTTTTACCAGCGAGTCTCGTAACGAAAACAGCCACGGCAATGGTCGCTGCGAGCCCAAACCAGAAAAAGACCTGCCCCGCCGATCCCTGTTCTACCCGGCCGGCCGCGACGTCGGCCAGCGACCTCGCAGCGGAACCGAAATAAACATACATCAGAGTCGCAGGCGCCATGCCGATCATATTGGCCAAAACATATTTTCCAAAAGAAACCTTTGTCAGGCCCAGGGCGTAATTGAGCAGATTAAACGGAAATGCGGGACTCAACCTGAGAAGCAGTACAATCTTGAACCCCTCTTTTCCCACAGCCTCATCGATCGCTGCAAATTTTGGATTTCCTGCGACTTTTTGCGCCACCCAGTTCCGGGCAATGGTGCGTCCGACAATGAATGCGGCGCATGCGCCAAGATTCGCTCCTATCCACACCGTTACAGTTCCTACAGCGACCCCGAATAGAAAACCCGCGCCCAGCGTCAAAACCGAACCTGGAATAAATAAAACTGCGGCTATAATGTAAAAACAGGCCACAAAAACAGGCCCCCACGAACCAAGTCCATGCGTCCATTCAAGTAAAGTGAAAAGATACTGCTTAATGGGCAACAGCCAAGCGGAAGCTAACAGACCCGCTACGATTACCGCTAATAGGGCAAACTTTACAGCCTTCCCCCCTCTGACACCCCCAGACATAGCGGGTTCGATCCCGGAAGTGTACGACTGCATAATAACCCCTTTTTATTACATAATAATTACCAGCTCTGTCGAATCACACTATTCGAGCAGTAATTGCAGTCAATCCATTTAACAGTCCATTCGCGTAATTGTGGCATCGGCTTTAAGAAATTAAGGACTCCAAGGACTGAAAATGATACGCTAATCATGACAAATTCTTTGCTACCATTATATTTGTTATCATAGCTGATATAATCATCTTGTCACATGAGCGCAGGTCAGTTGAGCGGAAAAATTGTTGTCGGTCGGAGGTAACAAAACCATGAGCATTCTTTTCGCATGGATCATAATCACCATAGCAATACTCCTTGCCGCGTATTTGATTCCGGGGATCAAGGTGAACAGCTTAGGATCAGCCATAGTTGGGGCCGCCATCCTGGGCTTGTTGAATGTTTTGATAAAACCTATTTTGATTATTCTGACTTTTCCCATTACTCTTTTGACCCTGGGACTTTTCATATTTGTGATTAACGCGTTGCTGTTCTGGTTGGCCGGCTCCATGATTCGCGGTTTCAGTGTCCGGTCATTCGGCCCCGCCTTATTAGGATCGTTGGTAGTAACAGTCATTACCTTCATTGCGCAGCATTTATAAGTTGTTAATTTTAGGATCGGATCACACCCGGGCCCGGCAGTAAATGAAATTAGCAATCACGATTGATGTAGAAGAGGAAGGTCTTTTTCACGGGAAATATGATTCCTGCAATGCGTTGGTAACAAATGTTTCACAGTTGCGCCGGCTGGATTCGATTTTCATGGAATGGGCGATCCGCCCGACCCTACTGATAACTTATCCTGTTGTTACTAATGAGACCGCGCTAAATCTTCTGTTGGAACTCCAAGAAAGATGGAAGGCAGAGATAGGAGCGCACCTGCACCCCTGGAACACGCCCCCTCTGCAGACTCTTCCATACCCGGAACCTGTGCCATCTGAGTTCATGTCCGAGGAGCTACTCAAAGCCAAGTTGGAGACACTTATGAGGGGTCTCAGTCGGGGGGGGATCGAGCCGACCTCGTTCAGGATGGGGCGTTTCAACATGGGTCCCAGAATGTTTTCTGTGCTGCAAGAAACCGGCATTAGGTGGACAGCAGCATTGCGCCCATGCAGCGGTATTACGGCGGTCCGGATCACTTGGCTGCTCCGACCGATCCTTATTTTCCTGATCCGGTGGACCCTCGCCGTCCGGGCGGCTCCAAAATATTGGAAGCGCCTTTGACCACTGTTCCGCTAACTAGGAACTTAGGACGGCGCCTGCAAGCGCTGGACGAATCCACCATTCCGCGTGCTTTAATCTCGTGGTTTGCCATGTATCTGGGAACGTTATCGGTTCAGCCTTTAGGCTCCGGGCTGAGGAGAATGAAAGCTGCCGCCCTGGCTCATTCGGCGCGAGGCGGACAAGTGTTGACGCTATTTTTTCATTCCTCAGAACTTATTGCCGGAGGATCACCTGAACTCCCGACGTCCAAGCACGTTAATCGGTTTCTTAATCAATTGAGGGCCTTCATTGAATGGCTTTGCTTGCGTATGAATGCGGAGCCGACTACTCTCTCGGAACTCGGCGAATTATACCGTCTAAGCGAAGCGCGGTTCTGACCCCTCCACCGCCCTGAATGCTTTTCATCCAGTCGCACGTAAGTGTATAGGCAAATATTGAGCCCACCAGATTCAGATGCTATACTGATCATCTTTGGCTCGGACACCACATGAGGAGCGAACAGTTTGAAATTTGACGATTTGATCGCCATGTGCTTGCGACGAGTCGTGCGAAATCGCCGGCGATACAAGGCTGTGCTCGCTAGCATAGCGTTTGGCACGGCCGGCTTTATAATCGTTCAGACCATGGGTAATTCCGTAGAGAAGAAGATGGGCGAGCAGCTGGAGTTGCTTGGGGAAGCAACGGTGATGAGGGCCGAATATAAGAATGAGTCAAACATCCACCCGAATGAATTCACGGCCACTGACGTATCCAATCTCAAGAAGATACCGAATGTTACGGCCGTAGCTCCGATGGTTTCGCTCCATAAGATCGATGTGTATTTCCAGACCATACAATGGGGGCCGACTCTCCTTGGTATAGATCACGAATATTGGATGACCCAGACATGTCGTATTCAAAACGGTCGATTAATAGGCCCTTCCGACGTCCAGGCGAGAAAGAAGGTGGTTGTTCTTGGCGAAGACGTTGTGAAATATCTTTTCAAGAATAAGGATCCGGTCGGCCTGGAGGTGCGGGTTGATAATTTAGCCTTTACCGTGATTGGAACTCTTGGCGGAGTTCAGCATGGAGACACAAAGTCCGGAGTGATCATTCCTATTACTACTGCGCAGAATTTATTACCTGGGCTTGCCGCCGTCAATGACATTTACATAAGGGCGAGCCAATTGGGATGAGGTAGAGCAAGTCCGAGAGCAGGCTTTGGCCGTGCTCAAGAAAGAACACAAAGGGTACGAAAGCGGCATTCGCGTGATTCATTTTCCGGAGCGAATCGAAAAGGTGAAATCCACGGTTCATCTGGTGAAGCTGCTTATCTGGACGGTTCTTGGCGTAGCGGTGGTTCTCGGCGGCCTGGGAATTACGAACATCATGCTTGCAGCGGTGCGGGACAGAACCCGTGAAATTGGGCTCAGAAAAGCCAGCGGCGCCAGAGAAGAATTTATCTTGATGCAATTCCTGACGGAATCAGCGCTTATCGGCCTGTTTGCAGGGACCATCGGCGCTGCTGTCGGAATATTGTTGGTGCAACTGCTCAAACATGCCATTGGAGTTGACGTCTCCAATCTCATGATGTTTTTCAGCGTTTTGGCTGGACTTATTCTTACAATCTGCCTTGGAATTGCATCGGGCTTATATCCTTCGATACGTGCGAGTCGCCTGGATGCGGTGACCGCAATGCGGTTTGAATAACCCAGATTCAATGGGCTGTTCCACATCCCAACTCTTCCGTCAGTGAAGGACCAATCAAGACAGGCCTGTTACTCGAACGTAATGGCTTCAACGCAATCTATCCTGCTTGCCTTGCGCGCGGGAGCCAACCCTGAAAATAGGCCCATTGCCACTCCCACTGCGCAAGAGGCTATGAGGCCCAAGAAAAAAACAGAATAGTTGCTCTCAGCTCCAAGTATCGCCCATCCGACGACGGCGCCGACGTATCCGATTATTATTCCTGCGACGGCCCCTATGGAACTCACCGTCATAGATTCACAAAGGAATTGAAACATAATGGTTCGGGGCAAGGCCCCGACCGCGGCGATCAATCCTATCTCACGAGTTCGCTCGGTCACGGTGGCGTTCATTAAGCTATAGATAGAAAACGATCCCAGCGCTAAGACGACCACAGAGGCCATAATCGCGAAGAAATGCAAAAGAAATGCAACATATTTGATGTGAGTGATCCGCGCCTTGTACCAGTTCACTGAAATCGCCTCAGCATAAGGCTTCTGGTTGCCGGTCAGAACGGCCCAAACCTGTTCTACTAGCCCGGGAACGGAATCCCAATCTTTCGCCCGTACTCGCACATGTTCAATGGTGTCCATCCCGCGTATCTTGGCGCGAGCGATGGAAAAAGGAATCATCATTGTAGTTTCATATTTGGGATCCAGGTTCCAGCCCAGTATACCTACGACCTTGAACGGGATACCGTTGATCAAAATCGTTTTGCCCATGCCTCTGCCCGCGTCCTCAAACAGCTCCTCGGCCACCTCCTTACCCAAGGTGCATACCTGCCGCCTGAGTGAGCTGTCCTCTTCATTGAGCTGTCTGCCGATAGATGTGGACAAAGCTACTGTACGAAAATAGCTCCCATCGACTCCGGCTATCCTGGCTATGGCCTCATTCTTCTTGTATTCCACCTTTTGTTTCCACTTCCACACGACAGGGGCCACTTCAACCACTTTGGGAATTCTTCTGAGGTCCGCCACGTCCTTTAGAGAGTAGCTGCCGTGATGAGATCGCGGAGACCGTTCGTAGTCCCAGGTGGCCTCGATGATCGTGGCCGAGCCCAAAAGCTCCAGGTCGGAGGCCACCTTTGTCTGAACTGCCTCACTCAAAGTTATGGCGAGCGTAAAGCCGGCTATACCCAAAGCGCTCGCGAGCACCGCCGCCCAATAACGCCTCTTGTTCCTGTAGAGGCGACGAAAAGCAAGCTTAATCACGTCAACAGTGAGTCTTGTACCTGGCCTGCCCTGTAAGAATTCGAAAAAGCTGTCATAGACCTCACCACGTTTTGTGAGTCTCATCCAGGGCTTGCCCCTGTAGAAACTCGAGAAAAAGGTCATAGACTTCAGCAAGTTTTTTTAGTGGGGAAATCATCCTGGGCAATGTTCCGTCCGGAAGCGTAATAGAAGTCCAGCAGCGACCGGCACGACTGTTTCCGGTAGTTCTCCGATGTTGCCACATCGGTGTCCCTTTTTCAATCATCAGACGCAAATTCCTGTGGCATGGGTTCGTAATGCGAGTGAGGACACCGCTTAACCGATGGATGACAGCTAGATCGGCCTATTGCCGCTCGCCCAGCGTGCCGGAAGCTTGCATTTTGTGATCAACTTGCGTAAACTCTGGGGCTGGCGCAGCCTGACATGAGAGCGACTTGTTTGTCCCTCGCCATCCTTTGCTTTGTTCGTGGAATTATGGCCAGGATTCTATACGGAGTTCATACGACCGGCCAGGGCCACGTAATTAGGGCCCTGACGGTTGCGAGGCATTTCCCGGAGCATGACTTCCTCTTCGTCTGCCAAGGGTCGAAAGCGAACCTGCTACTCGGAGAATACCCGGTGGAAGAAGTACCCTCGCCCGACACTGTGATACGGGGCCATAAAGTGGCTTTGGCAGCGACCGTTTTGAACGGCGCGAAGGTGTTACTTTCCTACAAACGCTGGCTGCGGAGAGTCGTCACCCTCATTGAAAACTTTAAACCAGACGCAGCCGTAGCAGATCTGAATTTGTTCGTTGGACTGGCCGCCAGGAAAACCGGCCTCCCTTGCATCTCTCTGGACCACGGCCACGTTCTGACCTGTTGCCGATTCCCAGTCCCTTTTCGGGCTCGTCCTCGCCTCAAGTTGGATCAGCTGGCTATAGAACTCTTGTACAGTAAGGCCTTCCACTATCTGATAGCGACTTTTTTCCGGCCTCCATTGAAGACCAATGCCAGAGCCACTCTTGTTGGGCCTATCCTCAGGAAGAGCGTGCTGACCCGTGAACCTTCGGATGCAGGACATGTTCTGGCATTCAAGAGTTTTTCCGCATTCGAGAGTTTAATGCCTCTCTTGCGAAATCTTTCACGGCGTGTCATCGTCTATGGCTATGATCGGCAGGGCTCTGAAGGTAACCTTGAATTTAAGAAGAGGTCCGATGATGGATTTCTGGATGATTTGGCTTCATGCAGCTACCTGATCTGCGGTGGCGGACACACAGTGGTTTCGGAGGCGTTGCACTACGGGAAGCCTATCTTGTGCTTCCCCGGTTACTACTTCGAGCAGGAACTAAGCGCGTACTACGTTGACAGGCTCGGCTACGGATTGCACGTAACAGACTATCCAAGGCCCGACCTGCTAACTGGTTTTGAAGCCGGTCTGGATAATTTCAGACGGAACATTCCCCCCAAGGCCTTCTGCGGAAACGAGGAAGCCTTTACCCGGCTGGAGGGGTTCTTCCGGGGTATGGCTCCCTAGCCCGAACGAGAGCATGAGGATTCGCGTAACCGAATATTGGCCAGGGGCAGCCCGTGCACGTGGTGGGCGCTCACCAGTCTAGCCCAGGGTCCCTCGAGCGAGGAGTGTGTTTGGCCGTTAGGCCCAAACAAAATTTGAATTTCGGCACCGGATTAGCATAGTGTAGTGGCAATCCGTATGGCCAAGACGAGTGCTTGAACGAGGCCTTTTGCGCATGGTGAGGCTGTCCGTTGGATCTGCCCGAGAGATCAGGAAGGATAGTTTGAGTAGGGATTCGAGAACTCGTGACAAGAGCGTCCGATGCATGGGCAAAGCGTTGATCCGAGTTTGATCGGTCAAGGAGAATAGATGGCCGCCGAGACTGGCGCATTTTTACTGTGGCTTGCATTGAGCACCTTCATGGTGGTAGGTCCGGCATTGTTGGGAGCTCTCCGAATGCGCTCACTTAATCGTCACTCGCAACCTGAGAAGACGTCTGCACGGCATCTCCGTTGCGAGGTGCTGGTCCCTCTAAAGGGCGTGTTCAAGGGACAGGACGCGATCCTTTCTTCGCTAGTCCGGCAAACCCATCCTGCGCACAGCATCATCTTCATACTCGAGAGCGAGAGTGATCCTGCCAACGAAGTGGTTGATCGTGTTTGTAGGGAAACCTCAATTGCTCGCAAGATCATTAGCCGAGTCAGCCACAGCTGCGCTCAGAAAAACCAGAGCCTTATCGTGGGAGTGACGAATCTCCGACCCGATACGGAAGTGATTGTTTTTTGCGATGGAACCAATAAGGCGGACTCCGGATGGCTGGAACGATTTGTCAGGCCCATTGAACTCGGAGAAGCCCAGGCAGTTACCACTCACCGCGATTTCGAGCCCCTGCCTCCCACACTTGGTGGCGTTTGTCAGACGATTTATGGGGTGATCATGAGAATCGGTCAGTGGCTCTTCCCGATGCCGTGGGGAGGTGGCACAGCAATTCGCCGTGATGCATTCGAGAGACTTGGAGTCGTCTCCGTGTGGGAGACCAATATCAACGACGATTTGGTCTTGGGCAACAGTATCCGCAGCTGTGATATTGTAATGAAAGTGGATTTATGTAATCGGCTCCGGACTCCTTTGCACAACCAGTCCCTGAAGGGCTTTCTGATTTTCTTGGATCGTCAGGTTCTCAATCCCAAATTTACCAATCACGGTTTCTGGTTGATCCTTTTGCTTATGGTCGGGAATACATCTATTCTCGTATTGACTGTCACACTACTTCCCGTCGGTTTTTTCCTGGGCATTTTCGAAGGAATCTGCAGTTGGGCAGCCTTCGCCAGTCTCGGTTTGCTGGTGTTCGGGTTGTTGCTCCTGCGGAGCATTCATCCGGTTGCCATCCCTTTGCCAACCTGGTTCGCCGCTTCTTTTGTTGCACTTATTCTGTGTGCTTACGTGTGTTTACGATCCATTTTTCGTGACTACATTTTCTGGCACGGGCGTACATACCGTGCCTGTCGAGGGGGAGTCGTGCGGGAGGTCCTGTTTGACGATTGATGCCCGGCCGCGTAGCGTGGCCCACGGACAGGGCTGCGCAGCGTCATTTCTCTTCGTCAGAACGCCACCGGGTCGACATTGCGAGGACCGTCTCTGTCCGCCGGTTTGGCCGTCCATGATCCCAATCCGCTGTAACCATGAATGAAGACAAGTCCAACGTTAGTAATTCATCTCTCCTGCGAAGAATCGCGACGCGGTTCTCTCACCTGTTGTCCGCGCACCTTGTGGAAACGATCCTGAGTGGAGTCTTCTTCCTCTATGTGGCCTGGCTAGACCCCAATCTCTATGGCCAGATCATGTATTCCGTCGCAGTGGGAGTGATGATGCTCCGAGTGGTTCAGTTCGGCCTTTATTATCGACAGGTTACGGACCTTACGGGAAGCTCAAGAGAGGACGCCGCAGAAGTAATTTTTCGCGTGAGCTGCATAAAGGCTTCTCTGCTGGGGCCGTGCTTGTTGGTCCTTGGGGGTCTTGCCTGGTATCGCGGTTTTTCGACTCAGATGACCGCTATTCTCTTCCTGGTCAGCCTCGGATTCGCGCTGGAAGCGTTTCCGGACTCTGTTTTTGCCGACTTTCGAGTCCGAGGTGAGCAGTACCCGGGAAGCTAGGATAAAAGCCTACGGGTCCGCCTCAGGTTTCGGCTTTGGGATCGTCGCCGCGATGACGGGCCTGTCTCCGCTGTTCGTGGGGCTGTTTAGAATCATTTCGTCGGCAGTCCGGACAGGAATGGCGGGCATAGCTTATGTGAGTGAGTATCCCTTCACCGTCACCGGTATTCCTAAATGGTCAGAATTGTATCTGACCGCCCGCGGCTCCGCGGTATTCGCGCTCATAGATATCCTCGCCAATATCTACACCAGGACCAATCTACTTTTCTTGGAAAGCAGTTCCGGCACGCAAGGTGTGGCCTTTTACAGCGCGACGTGGCTGATAGTTGACTCCGTGTCCTGGCTCACTGCGGAACTCCTATTGGGCTGGGTGATCTTTCCGGTCCTGGCGACGCTCTGGATTCGAGCCAAAGACCAGTTCTCTTACCTCGTGCGGAATGCGGGTTTGTGGCTGGTTGCGGTTGCCTTGCCTATCATGTTCGTTCTCAGCGCGGAGAGCGATTTTATCATAGGGCTGACATTCCCCAAAGGGTACTCTGATGCAGCGTGGATGCAACGTTACCTCGTGTGGACCATACTCTTCTCTTTTGTGCAGTACCTGTTTGCATACGTGATTGTGGTTATTGGGGCCGCCAATGTGCTACTGGTCTTTTCGGTTTTTACGATGGCGCTCAATCTGATCCTTAACATGACACTTGTTGGCCCATTGGGTCTTTTGGGCGGGTGCCTGGTGATCATATGCACCAAGATGGCCATGGCCCTGATGACCTTCATCTATTGCCAGGCGCGCTTCAGATTCTTCGGGGTGGGAGATCTCTTCTACCTACTTGGCCTTGTCGCTGTGAGCTTGGGTATGTTTGCCCTTGCCGAGGGGATCGTGGGACATCATGGCGCAGTAGCGGGAGCTATCATACTGTATGCCGCCGGTCTCCTGCTGCTGGGGCCGAGATTTATCGGCAGCCCACATCCAGGCGACATTGCATAGAAACCTAGTCCGATCCGACAAATCAAATGTCCGAAACCGTGCGACGCACAGTCCGGCGTTATTCACACTAATTCGCCTTTGTTTCGCAAATTTCCCTTTGTATCAATCAAAAATGGCGGCGCCTGTATTCAGCCAATCTTAAATCCGCGGCCACCTTAATTCAGTCTGTCACTGTGCAATGCTCACTTTGACGTTACAACTGAGCCCGTCCTTGATCTGGGTATCCGGGTTCTCCAGCACACACTCAATTTCATAATCCGCGGGAACTTCGAGAGCCGGATTACGGCTGAGGCCAGGTATTCGACTTATTTTGCACGGGTATGTCTTATCAGGGATGGCGTCAAAATTGACACTGCCTCGGTCACCGGCCTTCAACTTTACTAGCTCCAATTCATGCGCTTTACATCTGACTACCATGGGACTCATAGTTGCGATGGTCATAACCGGAAAGCCTCTCGCTATCTCGGCGTTGACCCTAAGCTCGGGCGCCATCCATATTAGCTGTCCTGAAATGGGCGCCTTTATAAACGCTTGATCCATAGGGATGTCCGAATTCGCATAAGTCCTATTCGTCCGCCATTCCAGGAAATCCAAATCTCTCTTTTGTTTCTGTTCGTAAAAGCGAAGATCCTTAACCATTTTGTCTAGACTCGTCCTGAGCTTGTTTCAGAGACTCAGTTATGCCTAAATACTCCTTTTTCGCAATTTCTACATGGCGTTGTTTGTTAGCAACCGCATCCGATGGGGCCAGATCCTTGGCGCGTAATCCCTGCAAATCCGAAAGGTCTTTCTCGGCCCTCTCGAGTTCAATTTTCCTGACAGGCAACGAGACATTTTTCAATCTATCCACTTCAACTTGTTGATTATTGACTTCTGTTCTCTGGCTGTGGAGCTGTTCAGCGTAAAGTATTTGGTGCACTTCCATCATTGCCGGACGATCAAGCTTGTACGTAGCCAATACATCATCTTTATTGACTGATTCACCCTCTTTGACCGATATGCTGAGTATTTCACCGGCGAAGGGAGTTGTAATTTTTCTTTGCAGAACACTAAAACTCTTGCCTCGAAAGAGAAGTTCGGCTTCTGATTTAGTATCCGCGATCTGAGGCACAATGGCAGCTTTCGCTGGTCCTGGGCTGGACATGGCGCTTTTCGGTTCATGCGTGATCGCGACCAGCGCCAAGGCTACCACCCCCGCGATACCAGCCACAACTGCGCCGAAGATTTTTGTTCGTCGCCAAGGCTTATCAATACGCGAGTCTTGCATTGTACTTATTTAAACCTCCTGCCAGAGTAGCCAAATCGACGAGTTCGGCGACTCTTTCCTGAGGGCTATTAACTGCTCCCAGATAGGCTTCCGCTTTTTCTATACGTCTGTCAACATATTGATCGTAAGTAATAGCTCCAGCTTTATAATCCATCAGGGCTCTTTCTTCAGTAAGCTCTGCAAGCTTTGTCTGTTCGCGGACAAGCGCCTCTCTCTCGCCCGAAATCTCCAGCCCACTTCTGAGACGTCTGAAGTGACTATACAATCTCGTTGATAGCTCATTACGATCCAACTTCAGTTGTTCCGCTATAATTTTTTGCCTTTTTATTTCTCGTACCCGCTTGAAGCCGTCCCACAAGCGTGTACTCTACTCCCACAGCGAGGTTAAATCCGGACGTCCGGTCCACTTGATTGTCAATCTGCTCCACTGTCAGCATCGGTCTGGGGACAAGCGCCAGGTACGCGCCTGATACCAAGTTTGATTGAACCTGCTCTTTTTTGGCCGCGATTTTCAGCCCCAAATTTCTGCCTTGCACATCGGCAAAGGTAATGAATTGGCCGTTAAAACCCCCTAAAATTTGATTGGCCGCGTCGCGCGTGTCCAACGGAAGATAAAAATCAGGGGGATAGCCCATGAGGGCCTTTAGTTCAATGATCTTATTCTCCCGCTCCTTGTCCAGTTCTTTCAGTTTTAATTGAGCCCCCCGCAAATTATTATTCCATATCCTCACCTGGATCGGATCCATCGTCCCTTGGTCGTTTTTGCTGGTCCCGTAATTAACTTTATCCTGGGCCAGCGCCATAACTTGTTTGCGGATTTTGATAGATTTTTCCAGCGTGTAAATGCCGTAGAACAGCTTCGCCATAGCCGCCACGTGTTCAGTAATTTTGTGAGAGTGTGATTCTTTCGCAATATCAACCAGGATCTCGTCGGACTTGATCTTTACCAAGGCAAGCATCGGATTGAACTTGGATGCGTAAAAGAGAAAGTTGACAGGGGATCCCGAATTGCCGGATGCTCGAGCTCAAGTAAACCTGCGTTCTTATATCAAACGTTGGAAGGATTTCGGCATGGGCGTCTTTTACAGCCGAGGACCTGACTTGAATTTCCAGGCGGTTCTTTTTAAATATTTCCGAGTGGACAAGAGCGTAATGAACACAGGTGGTAAAGTCAAAGTATCCCTGAAACGGCGTGTTGGAAACAGATCCCGAAGAAGCGCTTGCCGAATTAACGAGAAAGAAGAGACAAGGCATTATTACCAAAACGGCACGGGAGACGCTGGCCGTAACCGTAACGCTGAAAAGGGAAAATCCCTTCCCCGGGACAACAACTTTATGGGCAATCCCTTTGGCCAAGGCCATCACGTCTTATCCATACCGCAAATGTCCCTTCAAGGCGAGACATCAGGGACCCAAACTAACCTATCACAAATATTGACAAAAATAGCGCAATTAGAGCACCATAGATTTGCATGGAAGTATAGCTAATCGCCAGAGGAATGTCAACAACGTTCTCGAATGGAAACGCCCGCAAGACAATGACATTTCTGCAAATTGGCTAAGCGCTGGAAGACTGGCACGCATCCTGGCTCAGCGGTCCAGCGCACTTAAAATGCTTTCTCTCGAATTAAGATTGATTCCACTTAAAACAGGAATATCTCTCCAGCGAGAAAATAATCAGAATTGGTTCTGTCATAAATATCATTTCGTGTGCTATATCAATGCGATCACGAGCGACCCGATGAACTCGGGATCGAGAGCCAAGCATGGAATTAAGAACCGCAGTTATTCGAGATAACCGATATTTGCTACACCAACCGGGATTGGTACACCCCGACCGACCCGAGCGGGTAGAAGAAATCTATAAAATGCTCGACTCTAATTACAGTGATGTGTTGATCACCCTTGAGCCCGAATTGGCAACGCTCGAACAACTGGAACTCGTCCACAGTCCCAATTATATAAGGAAAGTGCTTAAAACATCCGAGCGTGCATTCACCAATTTGGCCCCCGACACCCCCGTATGTTCACAATCTTATTTGGCTGCTTGGCTGGCGGTCGGGGGGTGCATCAAGGGTTTCCAGGCGCTGCTTTCGGGCCGATGTGACATTTGTTTTGCCTTGATAAGGCCTCCCGGGCACCACGCTGCCCCGGATCGAGCCGCCGGGTTTTGCATATTCAACAATCTGGGAGTCACTGCCCGTTATGCGCTCGCTCGCCACGGATTCCATAGAATCCTGATCATTGATTGGGACATACACCACGGAAACGGTATCCAGGATCTGTTCTATGACCAGAGAGAGGTCTTCTATTTGTCATCACATTATAGAGGATGGTATCCCCCCACCGGTGATTGGTCTGAAACCGGGGTCGGGGATGGACTGGGCTACACGGTTAACCTACCATTATCCAAAAACTTTCAGGACGATGACATGCTTTTCCTCTACTGGAAGGTGCTTGTTCCCATTGCCCGGTCATACAAGCCTGAACTGATTTTCGTAGCCGCTGGATTCGACGGTCATCGCAGTGATCCTCTTGGTAGAATTAGACTTACAGAGCGGTCATTTCGCGGGCTGGCGGAGCTGCTACTGGAAATTAGGGCCTCTATTGGAAATCCTCCTATTCTTTTGGAGCTGGAAGGGGGGTATGATGTGACCTCTCTAGTGAGTTGCGTCAAAGAAGTCCTCGACGTTTTTACAGCAGGCGGTCCTAAAAAGCCTTTATATTTTCCGGAGGCGGATCACGGAGCGGAAATTGTCGAAAGGGCTCTCGGCATCCATAAGCAATACCATGTTTGGACGGATTGAGTTAAAGTAAACTCCGACGAATCGTCTGAAAATTTGCCGACAATCAAAAACGGGCAACCTTGGAGAATTTCTTAACTTGGCGTATTCTGGCAGCAAGGGGTTTAGCACATGTTTAAGGCCGTAATACCTCCCGAGAATCCTGACGCAAACATGAAATCGTATGCAGAGGTATATGCGAATTTCAGCTGGAAAGACATTGAAAAAGAATTTACCTGGTATGAAACCGGCAATCTTAACATAGTCTACGAGGCGGTAGACCGCTGGGCGGAGAACCCCGAAACAGCTAATAGGATCGCTCTTATTTTTGAAAAGGGAGATAAGGTCAAGGAGTTCACTTATCTTCAATTACAGGAGATTTCATCGCAATGGGCCAATCTATTCATCGAATATGGCTTCGCTGTGGGCGATCGCATGTTTATATTTGTGCCGCCATGTCCGGAATATTATTTCGCGATGCTAGCCTGTGCCCGGCTCGGGATAATCTTTTGTCCCCTTTTTACCACCCTGGGCTTCGATGAACTGGACGTGCGCTTGCAAAAAGCAAAACCACGCGGAATTATTACTCATCCCGATATGGCCGAGCGATTCCCTGTCCATTCTCTACACACTGTCGAATATGTATTTCTGACTGAAGGATCGGGGGTCGGGCTTTTTCGCCAAGAAATAGCTCTGAAGACGGTTGCGGGCGAACTGCCAAAGAAGGGCCACATAAGGTGGGTAACCCGGTCTACCCCGCTTTATTTGCTCTACACCACTTCCGGTTCGACTCGACCTCCCAAAGGAGTTGTGCACGTCCACGGAGATATGGCTGGCTATGTTGCCACAGCGCGTTATGTGCTTGATCTTAGCGAACGTTCCATATTGTGGACCGACGGTGGCGAACCCGGCTGGGTGACCGGAATCGCATATGGGGCTTTTGCGCCTTGGTTGTCTGGCGCCACTTCGGTGGTGCAGGGGGACCAGTTTTCCGCGTCCACATGGTACAGGACTTTGGAACGATATAAGATTGAAGTTTGGTACACGACACCAAGGACCATAACTCGACTTATGGAAGCCGGCAACGACTTACCGACGAGGTACAATCTGTCCTTTTTGAGACACATCGTTACTGTGGGAGAAGTTCTCAGTCCCGAGCAATTTTATTGGGCGCGCAACACCTTGAAACATTCCCCTCATGATACCTGGTGGATGACCGAAACCGGAATGATTTGCATGGCGAATTTTCCTTCTCTCAGCATCAGACCCGGCAGCATGGGAAAACCAGTGCCAGGAATTGAAGCCGAGGTTATGGACGAAGATGGAGAGATCCTGCCCGTCCTTACTATGGGTGAGCTTGCTTTACGACCAGGCTGGCCCTCAATGATGACCGCCATCTGGGAGGACGAAGAACGTTATAAGCATTACTTCCGTGTAAAAGATTGGTTTCTCACGGGAGACATGGTTACCAAGGACGAAGATGGTTACTACTACCACCAAGGCCGAAATGACGATCTGATCAAGGTCGGCCAAAGAGATACCGGTCCATATGAGGTTGAACAGGTATTGTCCCTCCACCAGGCCGTGGCGGAAGCAGTTGCTATTTCCACGAGTTCCCCGGCAGGAAGGCCTGCCTTCAAAGCGTTCGTCAGGCTTAAGAGCGGGTATACGGCTTCCAAGAGGCTCAATTTGGAAATCAAGAATTTCGTCAGGGCCAGTTTTTCGCCGGAGATTCCGCTATCTGAGATTGTTTTCCTGGACGAATTACCCAAGACCCGCTCCGGGATATTGCTGTACCGTGCTTTAATGGCTCAGGAGCTTGGATTGCCAATCGGTGATCCGAGCAAATTGCAGGAATGAGCTGAATGGGCTTCGCGTTTTTCGGCAAGATTAATGTCACTGAGTGAGCAAATGTCTATCTAGCCCCATGTGCCTTCAGAAGCGCCACCAATTCGGCAAGTCCAGCGGATGAGGCCCACATCAGGGCCGTCCAGCCGTTCCTATCCTCGGCTTGGACATCGGCCTTAGCATCAAGCAGCATCTTTAGAACTTCCGTATGGCCTTCGGCCGCCGCGCCCATCAACGCGGTAGCCCCATACTGATCCCGCGCTTCCGTGTCCACGCCGGCCTCCAGCAACAGTTTCACGGGCGTCGTATGTCCCCGTCGAGCAGCTCTCATAAGCGCGGTCCGACCGAAGTCGTCCTCGGCATTGGGGTTCGCTCCTCGCGCCAAGAGCAGTTTCACCACCGTGCCAAAACCCCTACGACAGGCCTTCATCAGAGGCGTGGAGCCACATCGATCTTTCACGTTGGGACTCGCCCCACGGTTCAAAAGTAATTCAATGGCTTCCGCATCACCCGTAGAAGCTGCGGCCCACATGAGCGGGGTCCAACCGCTGTTGTCTTTCACATCGACGTCGGAACCATGTTTTACCAACTCTCGAACAATATCCGTATGCCCTTGCTGACAAGCCAAGACCAGGGCCGTCCGGCCGCGTTCATCCCGAGCATTGACATCAGCTCCTGATTTAAGTAGCCGGCTCACGACCTCAATATGCCCCATTCCGACCGCGTGTGACAGTCTATCCTTTGTCGAAATACCGCACCGAGGGCACGACAGGGCTTCTTCCGGCAATTCTTCTCCGCAATTGTAACAAGTCACCACACTCATTATTGACCTCGATAAAAAACCAATACCCCATTATTAGCGAGAATATGACATGAGATCAAAGAAATCATCAAAAATCTACTCCACCAACTAATCCCTCATTTACGCGGGGCGTGGGTGTGTCATTGCGAGGAGTGAAACGACGAAGCAATCCCCTAAGCCGGGAGATTGCTTCGCTCCGCTCGCAATGACAATCTTTGCCGCCGGCAACTGAGGAGTTACTCCGCCAATTAGCCATTCGTGCCCCAATTACCCTCGACGCTGTCAATCACTATATTGATAGTACGAAGAGTTCGGTAAGCGGGAGAGGAACAATGGCTGAATTGACTTTGCAAATGCTGGAGCCCGAAAAGAAAGTGGGGCTGGTGGTTGTGATCACCGGATACGGTAAGGGCAAGACCACTTCGGCCCTGGGAATAATTTTGAGGGCCGTCGGTTATGGCATGAGAGTCTGTTTGATCCAGTTCATGAAGGGAGACATGTATGCGGGCGAGTACGAGGCATTGAAGCGGCTGGCGCCGCAAGTCGAGCATCATCTTACCGGCAAGGGATTCTGCGGGATTCAAGGCAATCCTTATCCCTACAAAGAGCATAGGGCGAACGCGCAAGACGCTATCGAGCTTGCGAAACAGAGGCTTCTCTCAGGCGAATTCGATATCCTGATCTGCGATGAGCTCAATAATGCGCTGCATCTGAAGCTGGTAGATCTCCCGCAGGTATTGGACCTCATTGAAAGCAAGCCGGAGAATATGCATCTGGTCCTCACGGGGCGGGACGCCCATCCGGAGGTCATTGCTCGGGCAAACACCGTGTCAGAGGTGAACGAGATTAAGCACGCATACAGAGAGGGTATAGAGCCGCAAAAAGGAATTGATTACTAAAATATTTCAGCCCGAAATTCCTCCTTGACAGATCCATGACTGGCGTGCCGATGCCGAAGCGGAACGTAGACTCATAGCGGCTCCACTGGCCATATGCTGGGAAAAGTCCCATTTCTTGATCGGATTCGTGTCGAACTGAAATGGAGGCATCTTCGCGAGCTGATCTATTGGTCCTCCCCGCAAGAGCTTGCTTGCAAGACCAGAGGCATTTCACTTGACACAAATGCTGGCAGAATGCTAGTGATTATTCACACCATGAATAATCAAGATCCTAGTACGACTGACAATAAAAAAGATAGGAACCCCGCGGACTTTCCCCTATTAGGGGTGCTTTCGCTGGGCCCGGCTCATGGGTACGATCTCTGCGCTGAACTGAAAGCACGCCTGGGTGAGATTTGGATACTCCGCGCCAGTCACATTTACGCCCTTCTGACAGGACTGGAAAAGGACGGTTTGGTGTCTCATGAGCGGATAGACCAGGAGAATCGGCCGGCCAAGAAGGTTTTCTGCATAACCCCGGAGGGCAGGAAAGTCTTTACGACGTGGATGACTTCACCTGTCAGCAATGTTCGCGACATACGAATGGAATTCTTTGGCAAACTCTACTTTGCCAGGCTGGAATCTCATGAGGTGGCGGCAAAGCTCATCGATGACCAGCTGAAGGTATGTCGGGAAAGCGTAAAACGACAGATGGCAAGGAAAGAAGCCTCGAACGTGGAAGCGGAACGCGCGGTTTTGGACTATCGGCTGGCCATGCTCAAGGCGACAGTGGCCTGCTTGCGGAGAACGCGCGCAGCTTTACCTGTTGCGGCGAGACATCGTAATCACGAGCGGGCCGCTTCTCAAATAGACCGCACAAATGGGCCTCGTAGACTACATCAATGACACGACAAAGAATTGTGGAGTGACAATTATGCCTGAGGATTTTGCTTACAAGATGCAGCTTATCGACCTGGCTGACGCCGTGGGTATGGCCCTGGCCCACGATATCACAGAGATACGCCCCGGCGAATTCAAAGGAGCGGCTTTCAAGAAAGGGCAAATAATAACTCAGCAAGACCTGGATCACTTGGCTCGGTTGGGAAAGAGACATCTGTACGTAGTCGAAATAAGCGATTCCGTTATGCACGAAGACGAAGCCGCCCTGAAGCTAGCCGAGGCTCTATCGGGCCCCGGCGTCACATTTAAGCCTAAGCCTTCTGAAGGGAAGATCAACCTCTTTGCTGCACGCGACGGTCTTCTTAAGGTGAATGTGGCCGCGCTGACGGATTTCAATCTTGTTGACGGAATCATGTGCGCCAGCATCCACAACAATACGCTGGTAAGAAAAGGCGAGATGGTTGCGGGCACGAAGGCTATTCCACTGGTAATCGAACGAGATCTCGTGAACAAGGCTGTTGCCGTGGCGCGAGATTGTGGCGGTGTCTTCACGGTCAAGGAGCTTTCCCGACCGCGGACCGGACTCATAATCACGGGCCAAGAGGTTTACGAGGGACTGATCAAGGACAGGTTCGTGGACGCGTTGTCGCCCAAACTGAGGGCGCTTAAGTGTGAAATAATGAGAATCTACTTTCGCTCCGGATAATGCAGATTTTATCGCTAATACCGTCCGGAGTTATTTGGACGAAGGAGTCGAGCTGATCATAGCTACCGGAGGCACTTCGGTAGATCCGGATGATGTCACCCGAGCAGGAATTAGAAAGGCCGGGGCGGAAGATTTGACTTTTGGCTCTTCAGTGATGCCCGGGGCCATGTTGCTTTTGGCGAGCATTAAAGGAATCCCGGTAATCGGGGTCCCTGCCTCCGCTATATTCCACGGGACAACCGTTTTTGACCTGCTGCTGCCCCGAATTCTGGCAGGAGAAAAGATCTCTCCCCGCGATTTGGCCCAACTGGCTCACGGCGGGCTGTGCCTACAGTGCAAAGAATGCCGCTATCCGATTTGTCCCTTCGGGAAATCCGCATAGTGGCAGATGCCGGAGACGCGACACTCATGAAATCTCATCAAGACTCAAACGGATGTGGCGCCACCCAAAAGTATGGATGTATGAATATTACTGGGAAGGGTTCACCAAGAAGCTTACTTTCTATCTTAACACTTGCCTTGTTCTTGCTGCCTTGCGCTTTGGATCCCGCAGTTCGGGCAGCGGAACCGGAGTCCGTTACCGTTTTCGCTGCGGCTTCTACAACCAATGCCATTAACGATATCTGCAAGATATTCGCAGAGAAGGGAAAGGGAAAAGTTGTCCCATCCTTTGCCTCGTCGTCTACACTTGCCAAGCAAATCGAAAATGGGGCCCCTGCCAACGTGTTTATTTCTGCGGATGAGCCGTGGATGAACTACTTGGAAGAGCGGAAACTGATTGAGCCCGGCAGCCGCTTTAATCTTCTGGGGAACAAATTGGCGCTGATAGCCCCATCCGGCAGCTCACTCAATAAGGTGGAAATCGGTCCAAAAATGGACCTGGCAAAGTTGCTGGGCGACGGTAAACTGGCCACAGGCGATCCCGATCATGTGCCGGCCGGCAAGTATGCAAAGGCAGCGCTTGAAAAGCTCGGAGTGTGGAAGGAAATGGAGAGCAAACTTGCACGTGCCGCGGATGTTCGCGGGGCCTTGACTCTTGTGGAGCGAGGAGAAGCTCCTTTGGGGATCGTCTATTCAACGGATGCTGCAATGACACCCAAAGTGAAAGTGGTTGGGGTGTTCCCGGCCGATTCCCACCCGAAGATCGTATACCCCACCGCCTTGGTAGCTGGAAAAGCCACAGCCGCTGCGAAGAGTTTCCTCGAGTTTCTCAAGACGCCGGAAGCAAAGGCGGTTTTTGAGAAGTACGGGTTCACGACATTACAATGATGGAGTTTCTAACCCTATCATCATTTGAAAGGGAGGCATTATCTCTCAGCTTGTGGGTGTCGTGTTGGGCGGTGATTGGGAGCCTGGCTCCCGGCATATTCCTGGCCTGGTTGTTAGCGCGCAAGAGATTTCCGGGTAAATTCCTTCTCGATGGGTTGGTTCATTTGCCTCTGGTCCTGCCCCCGGTGGTCATAGGTTACGTGCTTCTCATTCTCCTGGGGCGCAAGGGGTTGCTGGGAGAGGCGCTTTACAGCGCCCTGGGAATTTCGTTTGCGTTTAACTGGAAGGGCGCCGCTGTGGCTTCCGCTGTCGTTGCCTTTCCTTTATTTGTGAGGGCGGTGCGTCTGTCGATAGAAGCCGTTGATCAGGGACTGGAAGCTGCTGCCCGGACGCTGGGAGCCAGTCCTGTTAGAGTCTTCTTTACCATAACGCTTCCCCTTACCATGCCGGGCATTCTCACCGGGATAATTCTCGCATTCGCTAGGAGCCTCAGCGAATTCGGGGCCACCATAACTTTTGTTTCAAATATTCCGGGAGAAACAAGAACTCTTCCCCTCGCGCTTTATACCTTAACTCAGGTCCCTGGAGGAGAAGAGGGGGCATTCAGGCTATGTGTCATTTCGGTTATTCTGGCGATGATCGCCTTAATATCTTCAGAAGCCATGTCAAGGCATTTGGCTTCCCGCATGAAAGGCTGAATTGTGCTGGACGTAAACATTACGAAAACCCAGGGATCCTTCACGCTTAACGCTTCATTCGTCGTGCAGGAAACAGGTGTTACCGCATTATTCGGAAGCTCCGGCGCCGGCAAAACCTCCATCATTAATATGGTGGCCGGCTTGATTCGGCCTCACCAGGGCCACATTATCTTTGACGACCAGGTTCTATTTGATTCCAACAGAGGGATCCACGTGCCGCCGGAGAAGAGACGCTTTGGTTATATATTTCAGGATGGCCGTCTGTTTCCCCATTTGTCGGTAGCATCCAACCTCAAATACGGGATGAAGCTTGTTGCGACCCGTAATCGGTATGTGAGCTTTGATCAGGTGGTAGAAGTTCTAGGGATAAAGCATCTGTTAACACGTAGTCCCGCGACCTTATCGGGCGGTGAAAAACAAAGAGTCGCGATAGGTCGGGCCCTGTTGGCAAGCGCCCGTCTGCTTCTCATGGATGAACCTCTCGCATCGCTGGACGGGCCACGCAAATCAGAGCTTCTCCCGTTCATTGCTCGACTCCCCCAGGAATTCTCGATTCCCATCCTCTATGTAACCCATGCGGTGGACGAGATCGTCCGGCTGGCCGACACAATGGCCGTTGTGGACGAGGGCCGGGTAATAGCCACCGGAAATGTGAAAGAAGTCATGTGCAGGCTGGACGTCGAGTACTTCACAAAGCCCTTCGAAATGGATCAGATTCTCCAAAGTAGAGACACGCTTGCGGCTATCTGCGGGCAGCCCCGACGCTAGACCGTAATGCCTCCTGTGCGCAGGGTTTCTACTTGCAGCCTTTTGTGGAACTTTTGGGGATCCACAATTCCGAATTGCCGCCGGCGGGCTTGGCCTTTATTCCTACGCTCATAGCCTTCTTTTCGATTACCGTAAGCTTGACTCCACTCTTCAAAGTCTCCACCTGTCCTGCTGCACGAAGCTGCTGTAACAGCTCTCCCAGTTGTTCCTCCTCCTGAACCATTAAAAACTTCTCCATCATTTCTTCGGTGCGAAAACCAAAGGTCGGATCGTCTTTTGTTTCACACGCGTCGCTCTGGGCATAAGCAAGAACGGCTGAACCACATAGTATCAACAGCGCAAATACCGCGACCAGCTGTCTCATTCTTCTCTCCTTCGGTGAACGGGTAAGCGCCTCAGTATGTTCGTGAGAGGAGGCGTTTGCAACAAAAATCGGAATTTTTGACAGGCGCCGGGATGCTGAGAAATTAGGCGGCCGTGACATGATCGCCAAATATGGCTGTCGATTAGGTTGGCTGCCGTGATATCTTGGGACGGGGAGCAATCCTGGAACTCTTCAAAGCGCACGGAGCGAAGCAATAGGCATGGCAGATACAATTCCGGATAGGCCGTCGGAAGTGTCGGTCGCGCTCTACATGCTCTACATCGGCCTCGTGTTCATGGCTGCAATGGGTGTTCTGGAGTGTTCGGTTCCCGGGGGTAGGACTGACCAGGAGTGGACACCCTTGGGAGTAGTGCCCCTGCTCGCAGCATTATACTATATGATCGGGAAGGGAGAGAATTGGGCTCGGATAATCTTCTCGACTTACTGTATTGTGGTCCCTATCACGGCTATCGCTGAGCTGTGGAGTGATCTTCCAGCCTCAGTGTGGCTCCGTATGAGCCATGTTAGTCTTGCCCTTGCCGAAATGAGTGTTGACCTTGCAGCCCTGGTGCTCTTGTTTCACCCAGCCTCGTCTGCCTGGTTCAGGGCCATGAGCGGTCTCTGGGCTGACCCGCTACGGAGTATATTCAATGCACTGCGCAACACAGATCAACCCATGCTGAGCTACGTCTTGCGCGCCTGGCTCATCGGCTATTTTCCGTTTTGGGCCTTCGAAATCATAATGAAGGTTGTATTGAAAATAGAGGACACGAATGCGCCCATATCAGATTCGCCCGTGTGGTTTTTTCTGGGGGGTGGGCTTATAGGTCCCTGGGGGGAGACTGTCCTCATGTGGCCACTCTTCCGGGTACTCAAGCGTGCTGTGCGCACCCAAGAGACAATTTGGATTGCCTTGGCATCCGCGGCGATCTGGACCATCGCGCATATTCCTGAAAGAGTCCTCTGTCGGGTCTGTTTGTTTTTTGGTGGTTCTTCATATTTTCTTTTTCTTTTCTGGAATGGGAAAAGAAGTCAACGCGCATTGCTGTCGCGGTTACAGCCCTAATCCACGGCTGCTGCAACGTGGGCGACAGGATCAGTGGATTACTGCTGAGTTCATTGTTGAGCTGTTTGGAGGACCTGGTAGGCTTTTTACCAGGTCTGTAGATGATTTGCATCACCGCGCCTCTCAGCATGGAGTCAAGTATGAGCCGCAGGTATTTGTGAGACGATCAGCGGAGGTTTGCACAGCGTTTGTCTGCAGAAGGAATCCCCATGAAAACTCCACGCATTCCGAAGACTACAAAGCTATGGCGACCTGTGGTTCTGATAACCCGCTACCGCAGACCGAACGACAACAAAAGCCCATTGACACAGGCTCGGACTGTGCCCAAATAGCATTTATACCGATGCGCGGCTAATTGGTGAACCATGCGTAGAGGAGCTGTGGGTCTAGATGGCAGAGAGCGTCGACGGAGCCTAGAGGACGTGTTCCGCTCCTCGCTCGCCTGAACGCGAATCTGTATACAGAGCGACAAAAGGGGGCGCCCGGAAATGAAACGTATAATGAATGGCGCAAAGAAATGGCCCTCGTTTTCCATTGCTTACATACTATTAGCTTTTTTGATCCTCATAATTCTGCAATCCTGGCTCGCCCCGAACGTGGAAAACGTGTCCTATACGAAATTCAAAAAGTACATCACCGATGGAAAAATCAACTCAGTCGTAGTCTCCTCCAAATATCTCAAGGGTTATGAAAAAACGGCCGGAGCTGATCAAAAAGAGCCACTATTTCCAAAATTGATTTATATGACTCCGAGAGTTGACGACAGAGACCTGGTGGAATTCCTTGAAAAGAACAACGTCGATATAATTGGGGAGAATGAAAATACCTTCCTTATGGCTGTCCTGTCGTGGGTGCTGCCGGCGTTGATTTTCGTAGGAATTTGGCTGTGGGCCATGAAAAGGATGGGACAGGGCGCTGGGGGGATCATGACCCTCGGCAAGAACAAAGCCAAAATTGTGGCGCAAACCGATGTGGGAGTCACGTTCAAGGACGTCGCGGGGCAGGACGAAGCCATACAGGAATTAGACGAGATCCTGGAGTTTCTCGGGAACCCGGAGCGATTCACCCGTTTGGGCGCAAAAATCCCTAAAGGCATATTGCTGGTCGGACCTCCGGGAACAGGAAAGACATTGCTGGCAAAAGCGGTTGCGGGAGAAGCAGGTGTCCCGTTTTTCTCCATTAGCGGGTCGGATTTCATAGAGATGTTCGTCGGTCTGGGCGCCGCCAGAGTAAGAGACCTTTTCGAACAGGCAAACAAGATTGCTCCTTGCCTGGTTTTCATAGATGAATTGGATGCGCTCGGAAAGGCGCGCGGCGCGGGGACCTACAGCGGCCATGACGAAAGAGAACAGACATTGAACCAACTCCTGGTGGAGATGGATGGTTTTGAGCCCAACAAGGGCGTTGTTATCCTTGCCGCCACCAACCGGCCGGAAATTCTGGATCCGGCGCTCTTGCGACCGGGAAGATTCGATCGTCACATCCTGGTGGATCGGCCGGATCTCAAAGGCAGACTCGATGTTTTGAAGGTCCATACACGTGGCGTGACATTGGCGCCTGATGTTGATTTGGAGGTGATCGCTCGGAGGACCCCCGGATTTACCGGCGCGGACCTGGCCAATCTCATCAATGAAGGCGCGCTGTTGGCTGCCCGAAAACGGAAAACGGAAGTCGGCCCGCAAGAGCTTGAAGAAGCTATCGACCGAATCATCGCCGGGCTGGAAAAGAAAAATCGGATATTGAATGAAAAGGAAAAAAGAACCGTCGCTTACCATGAAACCGGACATGCGTTGGTGGCCGCTTTTAGACCCACGGCCGAGAAAGTCCACAAAATCTCTATCGTTCCTCGCGGAATAGGGGCTCTTGGCTTCACGCTGCAATTGCCGACTGAAGATCGTTACCTAATGTCCAGGCAGGAGCTGCTCGAAAAAATCGACGTGCTCCTCGGCGGCCGCGGCGCGGAAATCACAATTTTTAAAGACATCACGACCGGCGCGCAAAACGATCTGCAAAAAGCCACCGATATTGCCCGCAGCATGGTGACGGTCTACGGCATGAGCGAAAATCTGGGAGCAGTTACGTACCAGAGACAACCGGGGCCGTACTTGCAGCCGCAGCCAAATCTATATCCTGTCAAAGAAGTGAGCGAAGAGACCGCTCGCATGATCGATGACGAGGTCAGGCGCATAATTGAGGCGCGTATGGAAGAGGTCCTGAAAACACTGAAAGAACATGATGACCTGCTGCACTTGGTGGCCAAACGGCTGTTGGAGGTTGAGACCATCGAAGCAGAGGAATTCTTGGAACTTATCGGGATGAAGCCATCTGAGGAGGCGGCAGCAGTGGCAAGAGAGGTCAGAGCCTAATCCGTAGAACAACGTTTCCTCCACATGAAGACCTATATATCAATACCTGATTCGATTTTCGAGCCCGCAGAAAAACTTGCGCACCGATTAGGTTTGTCCAGAAGCCAACTTTATACTAAAGCTGTAAAAGAATATCTGGAAGCCGATAAGAACGATCCGATTACAATAAGCCTGAATGAGATCTATTCCAAAGAGTCATCCGAACCGGATCGTATCACTCAGGCGCTTCAGTATTCGTCTTTGGCGAAGGACGAGTGGTGATTTCAGGAGGCGAGATAGGCAGGACCGGTTCTTTCCTTGTGAAATTTTTTCCACTCGAGAGTTGTTTCTTTTTCAAAATAGCCCTCTATTGATTTGATAGCGCCCTGTTCAATGGCGCGCAACGCCGTATTAATTCTGGAATCTACCCATTTCATACTCGTCACATCGAGCCTTAGGAGCTAGTTTCGAGGCTTCTATTGCGGCTCGTTGGCATCCGCACTTACTTTTCTATTGACATCATAATTTAACATGGATAAGGTCCGCAGCTTCTACCCGCCCGCCTGTGAAACCAGCATTGGCTGCCGATCTTCTCACGGCCGGTTTTATCGGTGGAATGGGGGGACACAGATAAACCATCGGCTCACGGATAAGGAGGCTTGCCGCAAGTGGAAGGTACCGGAAATCACATGGCAGTGTGGGTAAATTCTCAAATTGGAGTTGAATGGAGATATGAAGAAGTTTTTGCTTGTGATTCTGGTATTTGCTTCGGCTGGCTACACCCATGCGCGCACGATCGAAGAAAACATCCTGGTCCGTTATCCTCTCGTGCTGGAAAGGCTTCAGGAAGAAGGCTTCCACGGACCGTTCTGCGAAGAGGTGGCTCGGTTCGCGGTGCTTCGGCAGATCATTGAGGACGGCCCCACAAGGGAGCACTCAGTGAGCATGGTAGGAATGTCCCCCGGTGGGATGAATAAAGAGGTTATGAACCGTCTGGGATTGATTCCAGGAAACAAAAACAACGACGGCCTTGTTTTGAAAACAGTAGGCACAAACGACGGCCAGCGATGTTACGCGATTTACGGCCCCAGGGCGGACGTAGTTTCCACAGTCGCTATCGCCCTTTTGTGGGACAAATATGTTAATGAAATGCCCAGTTTCAAGCTCGAAGAAAAAATTGCGTGGAACCAATCAAAGGCTATTTCGGAAAAGCTGGCCAAAGGCGAGACCGGTCACGAGGCTGGGCGCGCTATGCTTACTTGCCTGGCAGCCGAAACCAGAAAGGTCCTTGCCAAGGCGAATCGGATGTACGGCTCACTCGCGGCCGGGGAGATCCAGCGGATGGTGAGCGATATGGGACCGCTATTCGAACTGGCGACACCTCCGGATCTCAGACCTTAGAAGTCGCTGCCTTTAAGGCAGTTGGCCCTGAGGCTCCTACAATCCCCCGCCGCTCTGTGTTGAATGCGGCGGGGAATTCATGATTAATAACCAGGCTATAAAGAACAACCCATTTCAAGTATTATGTAAGTCTGAGCCGAGTTTGTCATTGCGATGAGTGAATGGTGGGACAGGCTTCCAGCCTGTCTATTCGGAAATGACGGGCAAGATGCCCGTCCCACCGGCAATCCCCCAAGGCCGGAGATTGCTTCGCTCCGCTCGCAATGACAGCAGGGTTTGACACGTCATCAAAGGGACCGGCAAGATGCCGGCCGTACTGTGGGCGGTCAATATGTTCCGGAAATACTTTAGCCTGCACCGATCATGAAAGAATCAGTTGAAGGCGTTATCCTCGCCGCGGGATTGTCTACCAGAATGGGTCGCCAAAAGCTTTTGATAGAAGTTGGCGGTATCCCCCTCATACGGAGAGTAGTACGCGCCGCCGTGGAATCTTGCCTTAGCCGACTTATACTGGTAACCGGTCCTTCAAATTCCGAGTTGCTGCAATCGCTCGGGCCTGACGCCAGACACGAGCGCGTGTTGATTGCCGTCAATGATCATCCTGAAGAAGGAATGTCTTCATCACTTAAAACGGGGATGGGGCTGCTGACAAAAGAAACGTCAGGAGTAATGCTGATTCTCGGTGACCAACCGTTTCTGACTTCGGCAATAATCAATAGGCTGTTGAACGAATTCCACAAGCGAACAGATTGCATTCTCGCGCCGCTTATTCAAGGCCGTAGATCCAATCCTGTGATCTTTCCTGCCGATCTCTTTCCGGAGCTGGAGATGGTAACTGGAGACGCCGGCGGTAGGTCTGTTTTGCAACGACACGCCGCTAGGGTTGTCGGAATTGAAATGGGCGGTTACTATAATGACATTGACCTCGATACCGCGGATGATTTGCAGCGCATCCGGATCTTGGCACAAGACCTCTAAATTACGTGACTATGAAAATTCGTCTCGCAAAAACAGCGGGCTTCTGTATGGGTGTGCGTCGGGCAGTGGACATGGTCCTGGACCTCCAACGCAGTGACACACCGCTTCCCATATCGACTTACGGACCCTTGATCCACAATCCCCAGACACTGGAACTACTCCGTTCCAGAGGCATCCAAGAAGCTAAGTCACTGGAAGATCTTACCCAAGGGACTGTAGTAATAAGGGCTCACGGGATTTCGCCCGCAGAGAAAGAAATTCTGAAAAGCCAAGGTGTGAAGATCATAGACGCCACCTGTCCGAGGGTGGCGCGAGTGCAAGCCGTGATACGAAAACACGCGGCGCAGGGGCATTTCTGTGTGATTGTGGGAGATGAAGATCATCCGGAAGTCCGCGGATTGATGGGTTTCGCATCTGCCGGTGGATTAGTGATTTCATCTGCGGCAAACCGCTCGTCCTGCAACGCGGTCCCTCCCGAACGTGAGATTTGTGTGGTGGCCCAGACGACTCAGGAAACCGGGACCTTCGAGAAAGTGGTGGAGATTCTCAAAAGTCGTTTTGCCCGGATTCATGTCCACAATACGATTTGTGATTCCACAAAAAGGCGCCAGTCGGAAGTGAGTCGTTTGGCGGGTGAGGTGGACACGATCCTGGTAGTCGGCGGAAAGGGATCAGGAAATACGCGCCGGTTGGTCAAAGTCGCCGAGGCGAAGGGGGTCGAAGCCCTGCACGTGGAAACCGATGAAGACATCCCGGCGGAGATGATTGCCGCTTCAAATGTCATAGGCGTCACAGCGGGAGCCAGCACGCCAAATTGGCAGATCCGCGGGGTCATGGACAGGCTCAAAGAGATCAGTATGGCTCGCCGCTCGGGCCCACTGAAAAGCCTCAGGCGCGCGTGTGACATAGCAGTGATGACCTACTGCCTGGCAGGACTGGCCGGCGCAGGCATAACCGCTGCCTGCCTTGCTCTTCAGGGTCGTCAGGTGACTTGGTTGCCATTGGCGGTAACGATGCTCTTTGTCTTTTCAATGCACCTGATTAACCGCATTCAGGAGCGGTCGGGCGCGGTACGGTTCAACACACCGGAAGTGGCCGCGTTTTACGCGCGGCAGCCGGACCGAATTGACGACCTTGGCCGCGCTCGCGTCTCTCGCTGCGATAATATTCAGCTATATGATCAGCATTTATTCCTGTCTCCTGTTGACAGCTATGCTGCTCGCCGGCCGGCTTTACACTCTGCCGTTATTTTCTGAATCCGCCGTTCCACGAGTGAAATGGCGAAGCCTGAAAGACTTGCCTGGGTCCAAAACGCCTCTCGTAGCGCTTGGATGGGGAGTTTGCGCTTCAATATTGCCGATCCTCGGTTCTCACGAGATTGAGTCTTTACCGGCAGTCGCAGTGGCATTTTGTTTTGCCGCAGGGATGGTCTTCTGGAGGACGGCCTTGTCTGATTTGCTCGATCTTCAAGGAGATCGTATCATGGGCCGAGAGACGATTCCGATTCTGATAGGTGTTCAAAAGACTGGACGGCTTTTGCAGTCATTATTGATTTTTGTCGCCCTGCTGCTCGGTATCGCCTCCTCCTCCGGAGTGATATCTACTATGGGCTTTTGGCTAATTCCGGTGACGCTCTCGTTTGGTATATTCTATATAGTATATCGAAAACGACGCCTGGTTGATCGATTATTGTTTGAGGGGACGTTGGATCTAAATTTATTAGTCGCCGGTCTAATTTCAGTGATTTATAGTTCGTGGTGACGGCCCGGAATTTTCTGTTGACAATAGCTAGCGAGTGTGTTAAAAAAAATAGTTTTATGGAGTCACTTGCTGGCGTAGCTCAACCGGTAGAGCAGCTGATTTGTAATCAGCAGGTTGCGGGTTCGAGTCCCATCGCCAGCTCCAAGCGTGGAGGGGTTCCCGAGTGGCTAAAGGGGGCAGACTGTAAATCTGTTGGCTCAGCCTTCGGAGGTTCAAATCCTCCCCCCTCCACCACGTAGCAGGGACAGAATGACAGTTCGAATGTGTCGCGGGAATAGCTCAGTTGGTAGAGCGTCAGCCTTCCAAGCTGAATGTCGCGGGTTCGAATCCCGTTTCCCGCTCCAACTAAGTATTCGACGCCGTAACCTCGGTGTTAGCAAAAAACAGTTCGGGGCGACGGCAGTAGTTGCCCACGTAGCTCAGTAGGTAGAGCACTTCCTTGGTAAGGAAGAGGTTCACCGGTTCGATCCCGGTCGTGGGCTCCAGAAAATAAAAGTTGCCGTAGGCCTTCAGATACCGCCTGCGGAAAATGAACTTCGATTTAATCCGCCGTAATCCTAAGGAGGAGCCCATGGGCAAGGCGAAGTTTGAGCGAACGAAGCCACACGTGAATGTAGGGACGATAGGCCACATAGATCATGGCAAGACGACGTTGACAGCGGCGATAACGAAGGTATTGGCGAAGACGGGGTTGGCGGAATACGTGCCGTTCGAGGAGATAGACAAGGCTCCGGAGGAGAAGGAGCGTGGGATAACGATAGCGACGGCGCACGTGGAGTATCAGACAGCCAATCGGCATTATGCGCACGTGGATTGTCCGGGTCATGCGGACTATATCAAGAACATGATCACAGGGGCGGCGCAGATGGACGGCGCGATCCTGGTGGTGGGAGCGAACGACGGTCCGATGCCTCAGACGCGCGAGCATATACTTTTGGCTCGTCAGGTGGGAGTTCCGTACGTAGTGGTATTTTTGAATAAGACAGACATGGTGGACGATCCCGAGCTTATCGAGTTGGTGGAGTTGGAGCTTCGGGAGTTGTTGAGTTCATATGATTTTCCCGGAGACGATATACCGATCATACGCGGTAGCGCATTAAAGGCATTGGAGGCTGGTGATCCGAAACATCCTGACGCCAAGTGTATTTTGGAGTTAATGGATGCGATAGATTCTTACATTCCGGTGCCAGTACGAGAGGTGGACAAGCCGTTTTTGATGCCGATCGAGGATGTGTTCAGCATATCAGGTCGTGGTACAGTTGTAACGGGCCGGGTGGAGCGCGGTCAGGTCAAGGTGAACGAGGAAGTGGAGATAGTCGGTATCAAAGATACACGCAAGACAGTATGCACGGGCGTGGAGATGTTCCGTAAGGTATTGGATTCGGGCCAGGCGGGCGACAATGTGGGACTTCTCCTACGAGGAATAAAACGGGACGAGGTGGAGCGCGGTCAGGTGGTGGCTCATCCGGGTTCGATAACGCCTCACACGAAATTCAAGGCCGAGACGTACATACTGGGTAAAGAGGAAGGCGGACGTCATACTCCATTTTTCAATGGATACCGACCTCAGTTTCTATTTCCGTACAACTGACGTGACCGGAGTGATAACACTTCCCGAAGGAGTAGAGATGGTGATGCCGGGTGACAATGTTTCCCTCGAGGGTCACCTGATCACACCCATCGCGATGGAAAAAGAGCTGAGGTTCGCCATCAGGGAAGGTGGTCGAACCGTCGGCGCAGGCGTTGTATCTGAAATCATTGAATAACCAACTATATTCGAGAATTAGTTTCGCGGTAAAGGCCTGAGAGCCTGGAGAGGCGTCGGAGGCGATTCATGAGAGACATTGTGATCCTGGCTTGCGCTGAGTGTAAGCGCAGAAACTATACAACTACAAAGAATAAGAAGAAGACGACGGACAAGTTACAGTTCAACAAGTATTGTAAGTTTTGCCGCCATCACACGCCGCATCGCGAGACCAAGTGAAGAAGGCTTGCTACAGTAATCAGCGATAGGCCAGTAGCTCAACGGCTAGAGCACCGGTCTCCAAAACCGGGGGTTGGGGGTTCGAATCCCTTCTGGCCTGCCAAACTTTTGCCGTTAACCGACGTTGCTGCGGACAGCCCGAGAGATTAAAGTATGAGCGTTCAAGAAATAGTTTCAGGTATAGCCGCTTTTCCCGGACAGACCGCCCAGTTCTTCCGAGAAGTCAAGGTCGAGCTTCAGAAGGTGACCTTCCCGACAAGACAGGAAACAGTCAGCTCTACCGTGGTTGTTATGGTTCTTACAGTAATTATGGCACTTTACCTTGGATTTAGCGATTGGGCGTTGGCCCGAATAGTGCAATTGCTATTGAAAACAGGCTAGTCGGCGGGTTGATTATCAGCCGCGCAAGGAGGGCTGACGGTGGCTCTGAGATGGTATGTGGTACACACATATTCAGGTTACGAGAATAGGGTCAAGGTCGCGCTTGAAGAAAAAGTTCGCGGTCTAGGCCTAGACAGCAGGATTACGGATGTCCTTATTCCGTCGGAATCTGTCGTCGAACTCGTCAAGGGGGAGAAAAAGACATCCAATCGCAAATTTTTTCCGGGATACATTCTTGTCCGCATGGAACTGGATGATGAAACTTGGCACGTGGTAAAGAGCACGCCCAAGGTCACCGGGTTTATAGGCTCGCGGCAGGAACCGGCAGTGATACCGGATGAGGATGTTGACAAAATAATGACTCAGATGGCTGGAAGGTCAAGAGAAGCCTCGACCGAAATACTCGTTTGAAAAAGGCGATTCAGTGCGCGTTGTTGACGGGCCTTTCATCAATTTCAACGGGACCGTGGAAGAGGTTAGACCTGACAAAGGTAAGCTCAGGGTTTCTAGTAAGTATATTCGGCAGACCGACACCTGTGGAACTGGATTTTATTCAGGTGACTAAGAACTGAAATTGAGAATAAGGCGGGTACCCAGCGGAGTTTTTGAGTTCCCGCTTTTGGGAGAGACTGAATGGCAAAAAAAATAATGGCTACGGTGAAGCTCCAGATTCCTGGAGGTGAAGCGAAACCGTCACCCCCCGTAGGTCCGGCTCTCGGGCAACACGGCGTGAACATAATGGAATTCTGCAAGGCCTTCAATGCTCAAACTCAATCACAGCCCGGTGTAATAATCCCGGTGCAGATAACCATTTATGCAGATCGTTCATTCAGTTTCGTCCTGAAAACGCCACCTGCGTCGTATTTGCTCAAGAAAGCGGCTGGTCTTGAGAAGGGGTCGCCGGAGCCGAACCGTAATAAAGTAGGGCGACTCACAAAAGCTCAGATTGAAGAAATAGCTAAATTGAAGATGCCCGATTTGAATGCCAAAGATCTGAAAGGGGCTGTCCAGACCATCATGGGCTCAGCTCGCAGCCTCGGGATTGAGATCGATTAGAGGAGCACAATGCCTTCCATCAGCAAAAAGAAGCTAGAGGCAAGAGAAAAAGTAGACCGCCTGAAAAAATATGGCATTGAAGACGGCCTGGAGACTTTATTGTCTGCGGCTTATGCCAAATTTGAAGAATCTGTTGACGTAGCGGTAAAACTCGGTGTAGACCCTCGGCACGCGGATCAAATGGTCCGCGGCACCTGCGTGCTGCCCCACGGCACAGGCAAAACGGTGCGGGTGCTGGTTTTTGCCAAAGGTGAAAAGGAAAAGGAAGCTCAGGACGCGGGAGCGGACTACGTCGGTTCCGAAGATCTCGCCAAGAAGATTCAGGAAGGGTGGTTGGATTTTGATAAGGCCGTCGCCACTCCGGATATGATGGGGGTAGTGGGAAAATTAGGGAAAATTCTTGGACCCAGAGGCATGATGCCCAATCCAAAGGTAGGGACTGTGACTTTTGATGTGGGCAAAGCAGTCGATGAACTCAAGGGCGGCAAGGTTGAATTCAGAGTGGAAAAGGCGGGCATAGTTCACGCGTCTGTTGGTCGAGTGTCCTTCGGAACAGAAAAATTGGCGGATAATTTAAAGGCGCTCATGGAAACGATAATTCGTATGAAACCCTCAGCGGCCAAAGGTGTCTATATTCGAGGCGTTTCTATTTCTACTACCATGGGTCCAGGTGTGAAACTTGATCCTCAGGAAATCAGGAATATCATAAAGTAATACATGTTAATAGCATCAAGTTTTTAATAGGAGGAAGTTTAAGGAGCTTCCCGAAAATCTAATCGTAGATGGCCGGTCGGAGACAGCAGGCGTGCTGCGAGCACTTAATCGAGGCCCGCTTAGACATAGGCCGGAAAGGGGTTGAAAGACCATTTCCACGCGGATGTCCTCGATTTGCTGTTTTCCCTCCGATTGAAAGGGGGATTTCTCAGTTTGAACAGGCAAGAAAAAGAAAAACGAGTAGATTGGCTGAACGAACAGTTTCGCGACGTAAAGGCTCTGTTCTTGACCAATTTTCAGGGCTTAAGTGTCTCGGAAATGAACGCTCTCCGATCCGAACTTCGCAACCGGGGTATAAATTACAAAGTCATGAAAAATACCCTGGTACGGCTGGCCTATCAGGACACTGATGTCGCGACTCTTGGGCCGGATTTTGTCGGCCCTCGCGCTGCGGCCTGGACCGAAGCGAGTGACAATGTCCCTGCAATGGCTAAGGTCCTGGTTGATTTTGCGAAAGCGCATCCCAATCTGACCTTGATACGCGGAGTTCTTGACGGGAAGTTGATAGAGCCTAACGATATGGAGGTCCTGTCGACGCTTCCGCCCAGAGAAGAACTTATAGCTCGGGTGTTGGGGACCATGAAAGCCCCGGTGAACGCGTTTGTAAGTACCCTGGCTGCGGTCCCAAGGTCATTTCTCACGGTGCTTAAAGCAATAGAAGAACAGAAGAGTTCGTCGTCCGAGTCAGCCACAGCGTGACCTTAACTGGTCAATATCGCTAGAGAGTTCTTAAAACAGCAAGTTGAGGAGGTGTCATGCCGGAAGTAACGAAAGAGGATGTGAAAGAATTCATCCGTAACATGTCGGTTCTCGAATTGAGCCGACTGGTCAAAGAGTTGGAAGAAGAGTTCGGGGTGTCTGCAGCGGCGCCCGTGGCTGTTGCCGCTTACGGAGCGGCGGCGGCTGGTGGAGAAGCAGCCCCGGCTGAGGAAAAAACCGAATTCGACGTGGTCTTGAAGGATTTCGGTGACAAGAAGATCCAGGTTATCAAAGTAGTTCGTTCTTTGACCGACCTGGGCCTCAAGGAAGCCAAAGAGTTGGTGGAAGGTGTTCCAAAGCCGGTGAAACAGGGAATATCCAAAGAAGAGGCGGAAAAGGCTAAAGCCGCTCTCGAAGAGGTCGGCGCAACAGTGGAGATCGCATAATCGTCCGCTCTCAATCTACATATCATCGGGCGTAGACGGGTCTCGGGAGAGACCCGCGCCTGGTGATTCCGGCACACTCCAACGCCAACCCACTTTTCAAGATCACTATATACCAGAGGGAGAAAATGAATCATTTTTCCGTGCACTCTCAGAGGCTCAGGAAGAATTTTGCACGTATTCCGCAAATTGCAGGCATACCGAATCTGATAGAGATTCAAAAACAATCTTACGAAAGATTCTTACAAGCGGATATCCCACCCGAGACGCGAGAAGATATGGGTCTGCAGGGAGTATTTCGGTCGGTATTCCCTATAAAGGATTTTTCCGACACGTCCTCCCTGGAATTTATTAAATATGCTCTCGGAGAAGAAAAATACAATGTTGAGGAATGTCTTCAAAAGGGCGTTACTTATGCGGTTCCATTAAAGATCACCGTCCAACTCATTGTCTGGGACGTGGATCCGGACACCAACTCCAGGACGATCCGAGACGTTAAAGAACAGGAAGTCTATTTCGGCGAAATCCCGATCATGACCGAAAACGGGACCTTTATCATCAATGGGACCGAACGTGTAATCGTTTCGCAATTGCATCGGTCGCCGGGGATTTTCTTTGATCATGATAAAGGTAAAACGCACGCCAGCGGCAAACTGCTCTATTCAGCCCGTGTTATTCCCTTGAGAGGATCATGGATTGACTTCGAATTTGACCCCAAGGACAGACTCTACGTCAGGATCGACAGACGGCGAAAACTTCCGGTCACCGTCTTTCTTAAGGCGCTGGGCTATTCCAGTGAAGAGATTTTGAATTATTTCTACGACCGCCAGACGATTTCCGTAACCTCGGACAGCTTGCGTCGAAAGCTGGATCTGAAGCTACTCGTGGGCACGGGAGCGCCGGCGGACATTTACATTGAAGGCACAGAAGATATCCTCATCAGAAAAAACAAGAAAGTTACGCGAGGGGCGCTCAAACGTCTTGGTGAAAGAAAGATCGCCCCACTTGTCATGAAAAAGGAAGAACTGGCGGGAAAGGTTCTTGCTCGTGACATCGTGGATGAGGCCACTGGTGAAGTCTTGGCGCTTTGCAACAAAGAAATCGCTCCGGAAGAAATAGATGACTTCCTGGCAAATCTCAAGAAGCGCAAAATTGATAGCTTTGAAGCGCTTTTTATCGAGGAAAGGGTAGTATCCTCTTCTTTAAGGGATACGCTCCTGGAAGACAAGGTGGATGATCGGCCGAACAAGATAATTGATGATTATCGTAAGCAACATCCGGACGATACCACCAGCAACGAGACTCTGAATGCGCGAATTGAGATCTATCGCCGATTAAGGCCTTCCAATCCGGCGACTGTCGAAATTGGAAATACCTTCTTCAATAATCTTTTCTTCAGAAGCGAATACTATGATCTGTCCCGAGTCGGCCGATTGAAGCTCAACCGAAAGCTCGATGATTTCCATGGACGAAGCGCCTCTGTCCTTAAGGACCTTGCGCTCGGAAGACATTATGCTTGCGGTCAAGTACCTCCTCGAATTGAAGGAAGGCAGGCCGAACCATGAAATAGACGATATCGACCATATGGGCAATCGGCGAGTTCGGTCGGTGGGTGAATTGCTGGAAAACCAATATCGGATAGGCCTAGTGCGTATGGAACGCGCAATCAAGGAGCGCATGAGCCTTCAGGACGTGGAAACCCTCATGCCTCACGACTTAATCAACGCAAAGCCTGTCAGCGCAGTTGTGAAGGAGTTCTTCGGCGCGTCACAGCTTTCCCAGTTCATGGATCAGACGAACCCGTTGAGCGAAATAACTCATAAAAGACGTTTGTCCGCCCTCGGTCCGGGTGGTCTTACTCGTGAGCGGGCCGGCTTCGAAGTGCGTGACGTCCATCCCACACATTATGGGCGGATTTGCCCTATAGAAACACCCGAAGGGCCGAACATCGGCCTTATTGTATCTCTATCAACCTATGCGAGAGTTAACGAATTCGGTTTTATTGAGACTCCGTATCGGCCGGTCCAGGAGAAGAAAGTCGGTAAAGATATCCAATTCCTTACCGCTCTTGACGAAGAGAACCATGTAATCGTGCAAGCCAATGCTCCGATTGCCCCGGACGGGACCCTTGCGTCGGATCTTGTTTCCGTACGGCATAAGGAAGGGGAATATGCTCTCGTACCCACGTCCGATGCAGAACTGATGGACGTCTCTCCTAATCAGCTAGTGTCCGTTGCGGCTTCATTGATTCCATTTCTGGAGAACGATGACGCTAATAGAGCGCTGATGGGATCCAACATGCAGCGGCAAGCGGTGCCGTTGCTCACGACGGAAGCTCCTTTGGTGGGGACAGGCATGGAGAAGGTTGTGGCCACCGATTCGGGCGTGACCATACTGAGCAAACGCGACGGCGTTGTGGATTCCGTCGATGCGACCAGAGTCGTGTTGAAAGCCACAGATTTGGCTGCGGGTGATCTGGATCCTGGCGTCGATATATACAACCTGACTAAATACCAGAGGTCAAATCAGAACACCTGCATTAACCAGAGGCCGATCGTAAAGAAAGGCGACATGGTCCTCAAAGGCGAAGTAATTGCAGATGGTCCGGCTACTGACAAGGGCGAGCTGGCCTTGGGGCGTAACGTGCTGGTCGCGTTCATGCCCTGGGGAGGATATAACTACGAGGACTCAATTTTAGTAAGCGAGAAGATTGTCCGAGAAGATATTTTCACCTCTATACATATTGAGGAATTCGAGGTGATGGCCCGCGACACCAAGCTGGGCAAAGAAGAAATCACTAGAGATATTCCCAATGTGGGTGAGGAAGCCCTTCGGAATTTGGACGAGTCAGGCGTGATCCGCATAGGCGCGGAAGTGAAACCTGGAGACATTCTCGTTGGAAAAATCACTCCTAAGGGCGAAAATCAGCTTAGCCCCGAGGAAAAACTCCTGCGGGCAATTTTCGGAGAAAAGGCGGGAGACGTTCGGGATACTTCATTAAGAGTTCCTCCAGGCGTTGAAGGGACGGTTATTGGGGCCCGGATCTTCTCGCGCAAAGGGACGGAGAAGGATAGCAGGACGCTCTCCATTGAAAACGAGGAGATTGCGAAACTTTCCAAAGACCGAGACGACGAAATGCGTATCGTCGAGGAAGGGGCTCGGGAAAGAATTCGTGGCATGCTTGTCGGCAAGGTCGTGTCTGCCACGCTGTCGGATGCTTCGAAGAGCAAAGATTACGTGAAGAAAGGCCACAGTGTTACTGAACAAGTCATGGATGTGATTCCACTGGAATTGCTTCGCGATATCTCACTTAAAGGAGATACCACGACCGAGGATGAGGTTCTGAGAATTCTTGAACGTCTAAGTGATCAGAAACATTTCTGGAAAATGCACTATGACGAGCGAATCAGCCGCCTCAAGAAAGGTGACGAGCTTCCTCCAGGTGTTATTAAGCTGGTCAAAGTCTATATCGCTATTAAACGCAAGCTCTCGGTCGGAGATAAGATGGCAGGACGCCACGGAAACAAGGGTGTTTTGTCAAGAATCTTACCCGAAGAAGATATGCCCTATTTCGAAGACGGAACGCCGGTGGAAATAGTCCTAAATCCACTGGGTGTGCCTTCTCGAATGAACGTTGGCCAGATCTTGGAAACTCACCTGGGTTGGGCCACGCGAGGTCTCGGCGAATCCCTGAATCGAATGCTCGAAGACAACTTTTCTCCTGATAAATTGAGACAACAATTGATGTCGATCTTCGAGAGCCACGAACCGGAACGCAAGAAGAAGGTCCAGGCGATTATCCGAGACATGGACGATGATCAGGTCAAGAATTTTGTGGCTTCACTGGCCCCCGGAGTTCCCATTGCCACCCCGGTTTTTGATGGAGCCCGAGAACCCGAAATTAAGTCTATTTTGAAGGAAGCAGGGTTTGCTCCTACCGGTCAAACGACACTATATGACGGACGCACAGGCGAACCTTTCGACACAAGTGTCACGGTGGGCATTATCTATATGATGAAACTCCATCATTTGGTGGACGATAAGATACACGCCCGGGCCATTGGGCCTTACTCACTTGTGACGCAACAGCCTCTTGGAGGCAAGGCTCAATTCGGCGGCCAGCGACTTGGTGAGATGGAAGTCTGGGCCATGGAATCGTACGGCGCGGCCTACTCCTTACAAGAGTTTCTGACCGTGAAATCGGACGATGTGACAGGCCGCACCCGTATGTATGAAAGCATTGTAAAGGGAACCAACGTGCTTGAACCCGGCTTGCCGGAATCCTTCAACGTGCTCGTTAAGGAGATCAAATCACTCGGCTTGGACGTCGAGCTTTTGGAAAGCGAGGCGGTGGTGGCGGCAGGATAATAGCCACTGACCGATAACAGCATATAGACGTGAACAATAACCGTCGGTAAAACGAAAGCTTCGGGCCGTTCGTACAGCGGTCCGGGGCATTCCCTCATGTCCCGAGGAACGACCTCGGCTAACCCCACTCAAGGAGGGAAACCTTGGAAGATATATACTTCAGCTTTTTTGAGAAACCCAAAGATCCTCTGAACTTCAGCGCGGTAAAAATCTCACTGGCCTCTCCTGAAAAGATCCGCTCTTGGTCACATGGAGAGGTTAAGAAACCCGAGACGATAAACTACCGGACTTTCAAGCCCGAGAGGGACGGGTTGTTTTGCGCCAAAATATTCGGACCTGTGAAGGACTACGAGTGCAACTGCGGCAAATACAAACGTATGAAGCACCGGGGCATAATATGTGAAAAATGCGGGGTCGAAGTAATTCAATCTAAAGTGCGCCGTGAACGTATGGGCCATATTGAATTGGCGACCCCGGTAGCGCACATATGGTTTTTGAAAAGCCTTCCCAGCAGGATTGGAACTTTGCTGGATCTCACTCTCAAAGAGGTGGAGCGCGTCCTCTATTTCGAGTCTTACCTCGTGGTCTCGCCGGGGGAAACCGATCTGGAGACGGGGACACTAGTCAACGAAGAGAAGTACCGACAAACTATTGACAAATATGGGTCCGGTTCTTTTGAAGCTCGTATGGGCGGCGAGGCTGTTCGAGACATGCTGGAGAAACTCGACCTCGTCTCCGAAAGCACTAGGCTGCGGGAAGAAATGAAGGATTCCGCGTCCGAGGCTAAACGCAAGAAATTGGCCAAGCGGCTCCGAGTTCTTGAATCGTTAAAAGGTATAGAACCTGAAGCGCTTGTAACCGAACTCGCTACGCTATATGAAACGGTGAATTCGGGAGAAATGGGACGCTTCCTGGAAGAATTGCTCCAGGTGGCACGCGAAATCCAGGTTAAATGGGAGGAAACCCATGACTGGGAAGTTCGCAAACAATTGGCTTTTGTTGAGATCAATAATCTGATTGATCGTCTGGCCCGATCTCGCATGATATCTCCCGAGGAATTGGGCAAGTTGCGACAGTGGCAGAATCCCGCCTGGATGATTCTTACTACTATCCCGGTCATACCACCGGATTTAAGACCACTGGTTCCCCTCGACGGAGGTCGTTTCGCAACCTCAGATCTTAATGATCTCTATCGAAGAGTAATTAACCGAAACAACAGACTAAAACGACTCAAAGAGCTGAATGCGCCCGAAATCATTTTGCGCAATGAGAAAAGAATGTTGCAGGAGGCGGTTGACGTTCTTTTCGACAACGGACGTCGGGGGCGTGTGATAACCGGCCCGAACAAGCGGCCGCTCAAATCACTGTCGGATATGCTCAAAGGCAAGCAGGGGCGATTCCGGCAGAATCTTCTCGGAAAACGAGTAGACTATTCGGGCCGCTCGGTGATCGTCGTGGGACCGGACCTTCGTCTGCACCAGTGCGGACTTCCCAAGAGAATGGCCCTGGAACTGTTCAAGCCTTTCATCTACAACAAGCTGGAAGAGCGAGGGTATGTCACCACGATCAAGAGCGCCAAAAAGCTCGTCGAAAAAGAAACACCCGAAGTATGGGATATTCTTGAAGACGTCGTAAAGGAATATCCTGTGCTTCTGAACCGTGCGCCTACTCTTCACCGATTGGGGATACAAGCCTTTGAGCCGGTTCTTATCGAAGGAAAAGCCATTCAGCTCCATCCATTAGTGTGCACGGCGTTTAACGCGGATTTCGACGGTGACCAGATGGCGGTCCACATGCCCTTGTCCATCGAGGCGCAGGTGGAAGCACACGTTCTGATGATGAGCACCAACAACATCCTTTCTCCTGCGCATGGAAAGCCAATCATAGTTCCAACTCAGGATATTGTGCTGGGCCTCTATTATTTGACCAGAGAGTCAGTGGACCCGAAGAATCTCGAGGCGCGAACCGAGGATTTTTGCCGATGCTTCGGAAGCCCGCGTGGCCTATGACGCCGGGGTTGTGGATTTACATGAAAAAATCATCATGCGCGATGAGGTCGGAGACAAAATCCAGACCACTGTAGGCAGAGTCATTCTGCGAGAAGTTGTTCCGGACGAGATTCCGTTCAGCGTAATCAACAAAGTAATGAAGAAGAAGGAACTGGCCAATCTAATAGATGAAGCTTACAGGCGATGTGGTGAGAAGAAGACCGTAATTTTAGCCGACCGTCTCAAAGATCTGGGATATTACTATGCAACCAAGGCCGGAATCTCTATTTGCGTGGACGATATCATGATACCGGAATCCAAGCAGGAAATTATCGAAAAAGCCAGAGAAGAAGTCCTCGAAATTCAGAATCAATATAAGGAAGGACTCATCACGGACGGTGAGCGTTATAACAAAGTTATTGATATCTGGGCGCGGGCCAATGAGGACATAGCGGAAAGGATGATGAACGGCCTCCGAACGATGACGGTAAAGTTGTCGGACGGAACGGAACGAAAGGTCGAGAGTTTCAATCCCATTTACATGATGGCGGACTCCGGGGCCCGTGGCAGCACACAGCAAATCCGCCAGCTCGCAGGCATGCGAGGTCTGATGGCCAAACCGACCGGCGAAATTATTGAAACCCCTATTGAAGCGAACTTCAGAGAAGGTCTGACAGTGTTGCAGTATTTCATTTCGACTCACGGGGCTCGCAAGGGTCTGGCCGACACCGCTCTGAAAACGGCAAATTCAGGTTATCTCACCAGACGCCTAGTGGATGTGGCTCAGGATTGCATCATCAGAGAGCCTGATTGCGGGACCCTGGATGGAATCGAAATGGCGTCTCTTGAAGAGGGCGGAGAAATTATCGAGCACGTGGCGGACCGAGTTTTGGGACGGGTCGCTATGGAAGATATCGAGCATCCGTTTACCGGTGAAATAATTGTCGCCGCAAACGAGGAGATCACCGAGGAGCACAGAGAAAAAATCCAGGATGCAGGCATTGACAGAGTCAAAATCCGCTCAGTGCTCTCGTGTCGAGCCAAAAGAGGTATTTGCGGACTTTGCTACGGCCGAGATCTTGCCCACGGTCGCATGGTGAATATAGGTGAGGCGGTGGGTATAATAGCGGCCCAGTCGATCGGAGAGCCGGGAACGCAGCTGACGATGCGTACATTCCATATCGGTGGAACAGCTTCGTTGAAGCGCAACATCATTTCCGCACGTAAGAGAGGCAAGGTCTCCTTCGAAAAGGAAAAGGATAAAGTCAAGGCGATTCTGGTCTGGGAAGAATTCCATCTGGACAACTCCGAAGTTTCCAAGTGGCTGGTCGAGGAGGGACAAACTCTAAGGGAGAATTCCTTCCTCAATGACGGTCCCAACCATGTCATGCAGGAAGCGGAAGGTATTGGTGGCAAGATTGAAATAGCTGCCGATCGTAAGACTTTTACAATCGTAGATGATGAAGGAATAAAGCACAAATTTGACAATCCCGCAGGTCATCGCTTCGTGGTCAAGCACGGTGACCGGGTGGCGGCCCACAGTTTCATTTTTGAAACCATTGATGGACCTTCTCGCATGACCGAAGCTGAAAAACGGGGTGGCATCTTTCAATTAAGGGCCGCCAGAGGTTCGACTTTGCGCTTCCGCCTCTACGAACGATATCCTGTCATGGATTATATGAATGTTAAAGTTCAGGAAGGTGACAGGATAGAGTCCGAAGGCCAGATCTTGCTAGAATGGTTAGGCTCCGGATCCTCTGAGCTTTTCTCCCGCAATGAGGGCACGAATTAAGTTCGTTGACCTGAAAACTGTGACCAATCGAGATGGCGAGTTGGTGGTCATGAATCGAAATGGAGCTATCTCGATCACCGATGACAAAGGTCGAGAGCGGGAACGTAATAAAGTGATTTATGGCGCTCGACTGAGAGTCCGAAACGACGAAGTGGTGAATCGTGAAAACACTGCTAGCGGAATGGGATCCATATACCATTCCTATTATTACTGAAGTGTCCGGGCGGGTAAAATTCGGAGACGTCATCGAAGGACTTACCATGAGCGAACAGCTCGATGAGGTAACCGGTCTGTCTCGTAAGGTCATTGTCGAATACAAAGACAAAGACACCGAACTCCGGCCCCGGGTCTCTATGAAAGACGAGCACGGAAAAACCATTAAGATCGGCGACTCGGAAGCGCGCTACCTGCTGCCCGTCGGCGCGAATATCATGGTCAAAGAAGGGGAGGAAGTGCATGCAGGAGATGTTATAGCCAAAATTCCTCGTGAAACGACCAAAACCAAAGACATTACTGGAGGACTCCCGCGCGTGGCCGAACTTTTCGAGGCGCGCAAACCTAAAGAGTTTGCGATCATTTCTGAGATAGACGGTCTCGTAAGCTTCGGCAAAGATACTAAAGGGAAACGCAAAGTGGTTGTGACCCCGGAAGTGGGAGATCCGAAAGAATATCTTATTCCCAAAGGGAAACATATCTCCGTCCATTCGGGTGATTGGGTGCAAGCTGGGGAGCCCCTCATGGAAGGCTCGACAAATCCTCATGACCTTCTGGGTATCAAGGGGGAAAAGGAACTTGCGCGATACCTGGTCGACGAAGTGCAGGAGGTTTATCGTCTTCAGGGCGTCAAAATCAACGACAAACACATTGAGGTGATTGTAAGGCAAATGCTTCGTCGGGTCCGGGTGAAAGAAGTCGGCGATACTGACTTTCTTGTAGGCGAACAAATAGATCGGGGCTTGTTCGAAGTAGAAAACATGAGGGTGCTTCAGGCCGGCGGGACTCCAGCAGTCGGTGAGCCCCTTCTGCTAGGTATCACCAAAGCGTCGCTATCAACGGATTCGTTTATAAGCGCCGCGAGTTTTCAGGAAACGACCAAAGTGCTTACAGAAGCCTCCATTTCGGGGAAAATAGATTTTCTCCGCGGACTGAAAGAAAATGTGATCATGGGGCGGCTTATACCGGCTGGCACTGGTTTGAGCCGTTACAAAAACCTCAGGCTGGACCACGCTGCCCTGGAAGAGGCAGCGGCTGCGATGCCCGTTGAAGAAAGAAAGGCTGCGGAAGGCTAACGATTAAGCGCGCATTCAAAACGCGCTGCTTTAGCCGGACAACCTTTTTCGCAGGAAATTTTGTCGCGGCGTTGTGTCGATACTGAGGCGTTCAGGTCTGAAGGGCCGGAGTGAAAATCTCCGGCCTTGATTTTCTTGTGAGGTTGACGGGGACAAGCGTTGACATTAGTCGTGTGACAATCTTTCCCCGTGCGCCGAAGAATTACTTTTGCGGTTTTTGGGAAAAAGCCCTTGACAAGAAAGCGGAAATTTGGTCAAACTACTGGGATATATATTCGGAGGTAACGGCGTATGCCGACTATTAATCAACTGGTCAGAAAAGGTCGCGAAAGACCCAGGAAAAAAACGTCAGCGCCCGCTCTGACCAACTGTCCCCAGCGTCGAGGGGTTTGTGTGAGGGTCTATACCACCACCCCCAAAAAACCTAACTCCGCGCTGCGGAAGGTAGCTAGGGTGCGTCTTACGAACGGGTACGAAGTAACCTCCTATATCCCTGGTATCGGTCACAACCTACAGGAGCATTCGGTTGTCTTAATTAGAGGTGGGCGCGTTAAAGATTTGCCCGGTGTTCGTTACCATATTATTAGGGGCACCCAGGACGCCTTCGGCGTGCAGGACCGAAAGAAGGGAAGATCTAAGTACGGGACGAAAAGACCGAAATAATCCTCGCCGCTCACGCCGTCCTGCTTGTTCCTGGGTGAGATAGCGTCGAATGATCAGCGGGAAGGCACTGTCCGGTTATCGCATATTGCAGTGTTCGGGGATGTAATGACTCCAACGGGGCCGGGGGATCCGTCACCCATGACGGGGTAGGTTCAGAAGGAAAATCGATTCCTGAGTCAAAGAGCGGACCAAATGGTCTGCGTGGCCTTCTGATACATACCAAGCCGGAAACCTGGCGGAGCAGCTTGTTCTGGAGAGGTCAGTCATCAAACCGGGAGCATTGCCCGGCTGACGGGAGCATTAAATTATGCCGAGAAAAGGAAGAGTCGCCAAACGGGACATACTGTCGGATCCCAAATATCATAGTAAGCTGGTTGCTAAATTCGTAAACAGCATTATGTGGGAAGGCAAGAAATCTGTCGCGGAACACACTCTATACGGCGCTTTGGATATCATGGCCAAGAGGACCAGCGAGGATCCGTTGAGACTCTTTGAAAAAGCCGTGGAGAACGTCAAGCCTGTTTTGGAAGTCCGTTCGCGACGTGTCGGTGGTAGCACTTATCAGGTGCCTGTGGAAATTCGACCCGAGAGGCGGCAATCGTTGGCTATTAGATGGCTGATACAATATGCGCGCTCCCGTGGGGAAAAAAGTATGCAGGAAAAACTCGCGGGTGAGTTCATGGACGCCGCTTCGAGCAAGGGCAGCGCAATCAAAAAGAAAGAGGATACCCACAAAATGGCCGAAGCCAACAAAGCATTCGCTCATTACAGGTGGTAGAGGATTACTGAGAGATTATTTTCAATGAAAGGAGATTCCTTAGCAAGTACCCGCAATATTGGGATTATGGCGCATATCGACGCGGGGAAAACCACGACCACCGAACGTATCCTTTTTTATTCGGGAGTCTCCCATCGTATAGGGGAAGTTCATGAAGGCACCGCCATCATGGACTGGATGGAACAAGAACAGGAACGCGGAATTACCATCACGTCGGCGGCTACGGCATGCCGGTGGAGGAAACATAAAATAAATATAATCGACACACCCGGCCATGTGGATTTCACTATCGAGGTTGAAAGATCCCTGCGGGTGCTCGATGGAGCGGTTGCGGTTTTTTGCGCTGTAGGAGGAGTGGAGCCGCAATCCGAAACAGTTTGGAAACAGGCGGATCGGTATCAGATACCCAGGATAGCTTTTGTAAACAAAATGGATCGCTTAGGCGCAGACTACGCCAGAGTCATTGATATGATGAAAAAGAGACTTCAGACTAATCCTATTCTCCTTCAACTTCCGCTCGGGGTGGAGGACCAGTTCCGTGGAGTTATAGACTTGATCTCGATGAAATTGATTATCTTTGACGAAGATTCCATGGGCACGAAATTTGAAATTTCCGAAATCCCAGGCGATGTAAGAGATGAAGCGTTTGACGCCAGGCAACGGCTACTCGAGTCTGTCTGCGAACTGGATGACGAGCTCCTGGAAAGATATCTCGAAGGAGATACTGATATACCCGCTGATCTAATCTATGAGACCATACGCAAAGGAACGATTGATCTGAAAATAACCCCCGTGCTTGTGGGATCCGCGTTCAAGAACAAAGGAATACAGCAGCTTCTTGATGCGGTTGTCGAGTTCCTGCCATCCCCGCTTGATGTTCCGCCGATAGAAGGCAAGGACGAGAAGGGCCGCTCAGTTCATAGAGAAGTAGATGGTCCGTTGGCGGCCCTGGCGTTCAAAGTGATGAACGATCCGTATACCGGCACGCTGACGTTCTTGAGGGTCTATTCCGGTAAATTGACCTCAGGATCCGCAGTTTACAATGTTAATGCCGGAAAGAAAGAGCGGATCGGACGCCTTGTGAAAATGCACTCGAATCAGAGAGAGGACGTTAAAGAGGCTTTTGCGGGTGATATAATTGCCGCTGTAGGACTAAAACACACGAAAACCGGAGATACGTTGGCGGACGAGGATCATCCGGTGCTACTGGAGTCAATGGAATTTCCGGACCCGGTTATCTCTGTGGCCTTGGAATCCAAATCTCGGGATGACGTGGACAAGCTTTCGGGCGCGTTGGCCAGACTGTTGCGAGAAGATCCCTCGTTGAAGGTGCGTGTAGATCACGAAACAGGCCAGACTATTCTCTCCGGAATGGGTGAGCTTCATCTTGAGATAATCGTGGACAGGCTTCTGAGAGAATTTCAAGTGGACGCCAGGGTAGGAACACCTGAAGTCGCTTATCGTGAAACCATTACCAAGCCTGTCAAGCAACACTATCGGCACGTTAAGCAGACCGGCGGTAAGGGGCAATTCGCCGAAGTGGTCATCGAGGTGGAACCGACCACTGGTGGACAAGGATTGGAATTTGTGGATAAAATTACGGGAGGCGCAATTCCCAAGGAATATATCCATCCAGTGCGTGACGGAATGCGCACCGCTATGGAATCCGGAATCCTGGCCGGCTATCCGCTGGTAGACATCAAGGTAACCTTGATTGATGGAAAATTTCACGAAGTCGATTCTTCGGAAATGGCATTCCGGACGGCCGGATACATGGCCTTAAAGGAAGCATGTCGGAAGGGTGCGGCAATTTTGCTCGAGCCGATTATGGACGTCGAGGTAGTAGCTCCGGACGACTTCTTGGGAGACGTGCTGGGGGATCTTACGGCTCGCCGGGGCAAAATACTCGGGATGGAGAGCCGATCCGGTATTCAAACTGTAGGTGTTCGGGTGCCGCTGGCACGCATGTTCGGTTACGCCACGGACCTCAGAAGCCTTACACAAGGCCGCGCCACATTTACCATGCAATTTTCTCATTATGAACCGGCGCCCCAATCAGTGACGGAAAAAGTGGTGTCCGAGTCTAAGAAATCTGGAGGAGCCCATGGGCAAGGCGAAGTTTGAGCGAACGAAGCCACACGTGAATGTAGGGACGATAGGCCACATAGATCATGGCAAGACGACGTTGACAGCGGCGATAACGAAGGTATTGGCGAAGACGGGGTTGGCGGAATACGTGCCGTTCGAGGAGATAGACAAGGCTCCGGAGGAGAAGGAGCGTGGGATAACGATAGCGACGGCGCACGTGGAGTATCAGACAGCCAATCGGCATTATGCGCACGTGGATTGTCCGGGTCATGCGGACTATATCAAGAACATGATCACAGGGGCGGCGCAGATGGACGGCGCGATCCTGGTGGTGGGAGCGAACGACGGTCCGATGCCCCAGACGCGCGAGCATATACTTTTGGCTCGTCAGGTGGGAGTTCCGTACGTAGTGGTATTTTTGAATAAGACAGACATGGTGGACGATCCCGAGCTTATCGAGTTGGTGGAGTTGGAGCTTCGGGAGTTGTTGAGTTCATATGATTTTCCCGGGGACGATATACCGATCATACGCGGTAGCGCATTAAAGGCATTAGAGGCTGGTGATCCGAAACATCCTGACGCCAAGTGTATTTTGGAGTTAATGGATGCGATAGATTCTTACATTCCGGTGCCAGTACGAGAGGTGGACAAGCCGTTTTTGATGCCGATCGAGGATGTGTTCAGCATATCAGGACGTGGTACAGTTGTAACGGGCCGGGTGGAGCGCGGTCAGGTCAAGGTGAACGAGGAAGTGGAGATAGTCGGTATCAAAGATACACGCAAGACAGTATGCACGGGCGTGGAGATGTTCCGTAAGGTATTGGATTCGGGCCAGGCGGGCGACAATGTGGGACTTCTCCTACGAGGAATAAAACGAGACGAGGTGGAGCGCGGTCAGGTGGTAGCTCATCCGGGTTCGATAACCCCGCACACGAAATTCAAGGCCGAGACGTACATACTGGGTAAAGAGGAAGGCGGACGTCATACTCCATTTTTCAATGGATACCGACCTCAGTTCTATTTCCGCACAACTGACGTGACGGGCGTGATAACACTTCCCGAAGGAGTAGAGATGGTGATGCCGGGTGACAATGTTTCCCTCGAGGGTCACCTGATCACACCCATCGCTATGGAAAAAGAGCTGAGGTTCGCCATCAGGGAAGGTGGTCGAACCGTCGGCGCAGGCGTTGTATCTGAAATCATTGAATAACCAACTACAAAACTAAGCCGCATTGATTCGAGGTTCTGGAATGGAGACACAGGCGCTTAAAATTAGAATTCGATTGAAGGCTTACGATCATAAGCTTCTAGATCAATCCGCGGCTGAGATAGTCGACACAGCTTGGCGAACCGGAGCGAAGGTTGCCGGCCCTATACCGTTACCGACAAGGATTCATAAGTATACGGTTAACCGTTCTCCGCATATCGACAAGAAATCTCGCGAGCAATTCGAAATACGAGTGCATAAGCGACTCGTAGACATTCTGGAGCCAACTCAACAAACGTTGGATGCCTTGATGAAACTGGACTTGTCTCCTGGAGTGGACGTCGAGATAAAGGCCTAGCCGCAATGGGGAGCTGGACATGATCAATGGAATGATTGGAAAGAAACTAGGCATGGGCCAGACGTTTGACGATTCCGGCCGCGCGATCGGCGTTACGGTCGTGGAAGTGGGACCCTGCTTTGTGGTCCGGAAAAAAGGCGAAGCGACAGTTCAGGTCGGATATGGCCCGACCAAAGAAAGTAGAGTTTCTAAGCCGCTAATGGGGCAATTCAAAAAGGCTGGTCTAACTCCTTTCCAGATTCTTAGAGATTTCCAAGTCGAAGAGCCGGGGTCGCTGGAAGTGGGCCAGGAGATCAGGGCGGATATATTCAATCCGGGAGAGAAAGTCAAAGTCATCGGGACCAGCAAAGGCAAAGGATTTGCCGGCGTTATGAAGAGATGGAATTTCGGCGGCGGCAAGGATACGCACGGTTCCAGATCTCACAGAATTCCGGGCTCGGTCGGGCAGTGCGCATGGCCTAGTAGGGTTTTCAAAGGCAAAAAGCTGCCGGGAAGATTGGGCGGAGTAAGAGTTACGGCTCCTCGGGTAGAGGTGATTGAAGTACGCTCTGATGAGAACGTGATTCTCCTCAAGGGGCCAATTCCGGGCTCCCGTGGTGGCATTGTCTTTATAAGGAAAAGCTGATGGCGTTGATAGATGTAGTCAATCAAAAAGGCGAAAAGGTCGACTCCATAGAGCTGGATGAAAAGATTTTCAACTCGGAAATCCGCGAAAATCTGGTTCAAAATGTGGTGGTGTGGCAATTGGCCAAGCGACGCGCCGGAACGGCCTCTACCAAGACCAGAAGTGAAGTGCGAGGCGGCGGAAAGAAACCGTGGCGTCAAAAAGGCACAGGCCGCGCCCGGGCGGGAACGAATAGATCTCCAATATGGACGGGCGGTGGAACAATTTTTGGGCCCAAGCCTCGTTCATACGGTTTTTCGCTGAACAAGAAAGCAAGAAAATCGGCTATGAGGTCTGTCTTGAGCGCCAAACTCAAGGATAATCAACTAACCGTAGTGGACAAGATCGAACTTGAGTCTCCGAAAACCAAGCTGTTTCTTGAAACCGTTAAAGCCCTCGGGCTGGAAAATGAAAAGACACTTTTTGTGATTCCTGAAAAAGATGAAGCTCTGCATAGATCTTCAAGAAACTTGTATCGTGTGCTTGTTCTTCCTACTGCGGGCATGAATGTTTACGATCTTCTGCGCTTCGAGCATCTGGTTCTGCTCCAGGCGGCCATACCGACAATTAACGAGAGGTTGGGCTGATGTTGGAAGAATACCAAATACTCCGGCGACCGATAATCACGGAAAAGAGCTCGACTCTCAAAGATGAGAACAATCAGATAATTTTCGAGGTCGGTTGCGAAGCGAACAAATCAGAGATCGCCAAGGCCGTCGAGAAGCTTTTCAAAGTTACGGTGCTCTCGGTGAGGACCCAAAACCGTGCCGGGAAACGTAAAAGGCTTGGCCGCCACGAAGGCCGTCGTAAAGATTGGAAGAGGGCGATCGTCACTCTGAAGGAAGGCGACCGAGTAGATTTCTTCGAGGGAGTTTAGTAACGGGCCCGTCGACGCTGACTTGTTAGTCGCAAAGATAAGGAACGGCGGACCTTCTGACTGAGAGTATCTCCGAGGTTTAGATTTATGGGTATCAAAAAATACAAGCCCACTTCACCGGGAATGAGGTTCAGAACCGGTTTTACTTTCGAAGAGATAAGCGCCGACGAACCTCTCAAATCCCTTGTCTCGGGCATGCGCAAGAGTGGAGGCCGCAATAACCACGGTCGCATAACTCTGCGTCACAGAGGTGGCGGACATAAAAGAAGATTCAGATTGGTAGATTTTCGAAGAGATAATGCCGATGTGCCCGGCAAGGTCGCGAGTATCGAGTACGATCCAAACCGCGGCGCGCGGCTGGCGTTGATTAATTTTGCCGATGGAGACAAGCGGTACATTCTTCAGCCTCTTGGGTTGAAGGTTGGGGACATGGTTGTTTCAGGCGATAAAGTGGATATTAAACCTGGCAACTGCATGCCACTGAAAAGTATTCCGCTTGGGACAATGGTTCATAACGTCGAGATGAAGATCGGCAAAGGTGGTCAGATGATCCGTGCCGCGGGCGCGTACGGTCAAGTGATGGCAAAAGAGAAAGGCTATGCGCAAATTAAACTCCCGTCGGGAGAGGTGCGCATGGTTCTGGACCGTTGCCGCGCCACGGTGGGTCAGTTGAGCAATCCGGACCACGAAAAGATTTCTCTGGGAAAGGCCGGCAGGAGAAGGCATTTGGGCTTACGACCCAAAGTGCGCGGGGTGGCTATGAACCCTGTAGATCATCCGCATGGAGGCGGCGAAGGAAAAACGTCCGGTGGACGTAATCCGGTTACTCCATGGGGCGTGCCGACCAAAGGTTATAAGACTAGAGAGCGGAGAAAAGCTTCCGACAAACTAATCGTTAAACGTAGAAAGTGAATGCCATGCCTCGTTCGACACATAAAGGCGCCTTTGTCGATGATCACGTACTAAAGAAAGTCAATGAGGCCCGTGAGTCCGGTTCTCGTAAAGTTATCCAGACGTGGTCTCGCAGGTCTACGATTATTCCCGATATGGTGGGCCTCACTTTTGCGGTGCACAACGGCAAGAAATTTATCCCGGTCTTCGTTTCGGAGAATATGGTCGGACATAAGCTGGGCGAGTTTTCGCCGACCCGCACTTTTCATGGGCACGCAGGCGACAGAAAGGCCAAGAAAGGGAAGAAATAATGGAGTGGGAAGCAAACCTGAGGTACGCTCACATTTCCGCTCGAAAAGCTAGACTGGTCGCGGATCTTGTGCGGGGAATGCCTGTAGAGGCGGCTATTTCTCTACTGAAATTTACGCCGAAGAAGGCTGCGGGCTTGATACAGAAGGTAGTCGAATCGGCGCTGGGTAATGCGTCTCAATCCAGTGGCGTGGATCAGGATAAGCTCTATATCAGCGCTATTACCGTAGACGAGGGGCCTATTTCCAAACGATGGAGCCCTCGGGCTATGGGGCGAGCTACAAGAATCAGGAAACGAATGAGTCATATTCGCGTCGCGTTAACGGAAGATTAACCGCCATGCTCCGGAGGATTCTGCGATCCTGTATCTTAAGAATCCTCGGCTAAACCCTGAGGAGGGGTATTTTGGGACAAAAGGTACATCCAAACGGATTTCGTCTCGGCATCACCAAGACCTGGGACTCTCGATGGTTTTCGCAGAAGGATTTCGGAAATTTTCTTATCGAGGATCTCAAGTTGAGACAATTTGTCAAGAAACGGCTATCGCAGGCCAGTATCTCAAAGATGGAGATAGAGAGGGCGGCGGGGAAGATTCGGCTCGTCATCCACACGGCCCGGCCTGGTATTGTAATCGGTCCCAAAGGCAGTGAGATAGAAAAGCTTCGACGAGAATTGCTCGCCATGACCGACAAAGAAATCATTATAGATGTTAAAGAGATCCGAAAACCCGAAATTGACGCGCAATTAGTGGCGGAAAACGTTGCGCAGCAGCTTGAAAGGCGCATCGCATTTCGGAGGGCCATGAAGAAGGCCGTGACCAGCTCATTGAAATCCGGAGCTAAAGGCATTCGAATTGCCACCGCAGGCCGCCTCGGTGGAGCGGAGATGGCCCGGCGAGAATGGTACAGGGAAGGGCGAGTCCCACTGCATACTTTGAGAGCAGACATCGATTATGGATTCGCGGAAGCCCGAACCACTTATGGAGTAATTGGAGTGAAGGTCTGGGTCTTCAAGGGCGAGATAATTTCTACCTCGTCGACGGAGAGCTAATATGCTCGCGCCAAAAAAAGTCAAACACCGGAAACAGCAAAAAGGCCGTATGAGAGGCCAGCCATTGAGTGGCTCAACTATCGCGTTCGGTCAGTTCGGCCTAATGGCCTTGGAGCCTGCTTTCATCACGGCTCGCCAGATTGAGGCAGGTCGAATAGCGATGACGCGCCATGTGAAAAGAGGCGGCAAGATATGGATACGCATGTTTCCCGATAAGCCTGTAACCAAGAAACCCGCAGAAACGAGAATGGGTAAAGGCAAGGGAGCGCCGGAAGATTGGGTAGCGGTAGTGAAACCTGGGCGAATTCTTTATGAAATGGAAGGCGTCGGTGTGGAAGTGGCACAGGAAGCATTCAGACTGGCCGCAATGAAGCTGCCAATCAAGACCCGGTTTGTAATGCGTGAGGAACAGATATGAAGGCCAAGGAACTAAGGGATCTTGCACCGGAAGAGCTGCAGACGAAAGAGAAGGAATTCCGTGAGGAGGAATTCAAGCTTCGCTTCAGGCACGCGACCGGTCAGTTGGAGAAAACTGATCGTCTTAGGAAGCTTCGTAAAGACATTGCGCGGGTGAAAACTATTATAAGAGAAAAGGAGGCGTCTGAATGACGAGCTCCTCTGAAGTGACAAGTCGACGTAAAATCCGAACCGGTGTCGTTATCAGCGACAAAATGAACAAGACCGTCGTGGTCGAGGTGACTCGGACGGTAATACATCCGGTTTATAAAAAATTCGTGCACCGCCGGAAGCGTTTTATGGCCCATGATGAGGAAAACCGGTGCCGGATCGGCGACGAGGTCATGATCGTCGAGAGCCGGCCGCTTAGCAAACACAAACGCTGGCGTGTCCGGAAGGTTCTCAGGGAGGCGGCATTGCCGGGAGGCGCCTGATGATTCAACAACAGACCAGAATGGATGTGGCCGACAATTCCGGGGCCAAAGAACTCTTTTGTATTAAGGTCTTAGGAGGCACCCGGCGGAAGTACGCGAGTGTCGGCGACGTGGTCGTGGTGTCGGTAAAAGAGGCCATTCCTAATTCCAAGGTGAAAAAGGGCGAGGTCCATAAAGCCGTGGTAGTCAGGACTCGAAGAGCGGTGCGGCGCCCGGATGGATCGTATATACGTTTTGATGATAACTCCGCTGTGCTTATAAATAACCAGCTCGAACCTATTGGGACTCGTATTTTCGGCCCGGTAGCTCGCGAGCTAAGAGCCAAGAAATTCATGAAAATTGTGTCCCTGGCTCCGGAGGTCCTTTGAAATGTCAAATATCAAGAAGAATGACAGAGTCGAGGTCCTCTCGGGAAAAGAGAAAGGGAGACAAGGAAAAATCATTAGGATTATGAAAGACAAGGATATGGCCTTGGTCGAGCGGGTCAATATGGTGAAACGCCATACCAAACCCGGAGGAAAAGCAGGCCAGCAGGGCGGCATCGTTGAGAAGGAAGCCCCTTTGAAACTTTCCAAACTTATGCTTGTCTGTCCCAAATGTTCTAAGGCAACTAGAATCGGCAGTAGAGTTCTCGATATAGGCGAAAAAGTTCGATATTGCAAGAAGTGTTCAGAGCAGATAGACAGTTAGAGGTAAACTGTTATGGCTTCTCGGCTGAGCGAATATTACAAAAAATCGGTTTCCCCGGCCCTTGTGGAGCGTTTCAAGTATCGAAACCTGATGCAAGTCCCCGCTATCACAAAGATCGTTGTGAATATGGGATTGGGCGAAGCAATTCAGAACCCGAAGGTAGTGGATAACGCCCGTGATGAGCTGGCGTCCATCACAGGTCAATGGCCCGTGCTGCGAAAGGCGCGTAAGTCGATAGCCTCCTTCAAACTTCGTGAGGGAATGACCATAGGGTGTAAGGTGACCCTGAGAAGAAGCAATATGTATCATTTCCTTGACAAGTTGATAAATGTGGCGCTTCCGCGGGTGCGTGACTTCCGAGGCGTGAGCCCGAAGGGATTTGATGGTCGTGGGAATTATTCCATGGGTATTAGAGAACAGATCATTTTTCCCGAAATCAACTACGATAAAGTGGACAAAATCCGAGGCATGAACATCACAATAGTGACCTCCGCCAGGACCGACGAAGAGGCAAGGGAACTGTTGGGACAAATGGGAATGCCTTTTAGAAAATAGACTAGTTCTCTTCCGAGGAGGAAGCGTGGCCAAGAAATCTATGATAGTCAAGGCGGGAAGGCCTCAAAAATTTGTGGTGCGCCAGTACAATCGTTGCGCGATTTGCGGTCGGCCGCGGGCCTACTATCGGAAGTTCAAATTATGCCGGATATGCCTGCGCACCCAGGCCCTCAAGGGCAATATCCCCGGCATGATCAAATCGAGCTGGTAGGAGATTCCTCGCATGAGTATGACTGACCCGATTGCCGACATGTTGACACGTATGCGCAACGCAAAGCACGCACGTAAGGAACAAGTTAATATCCCGGCCTCGAATCTGAAGATCAGTATCGCCCAGATCATGAAGGAAGAGGGATATATCAAGAAATATAAGGTGATCAGATCGGCAAAGAACAAACAAGGTGTATTAAAGCTCACCCTACGATTTGATGACGAGACTCAGTGCGTCATAGACGGGCTTACCAGGGTCTCGAAACCCGGCCTTAGGGTATACGTTGGGCGCGAGCATAATCTCAAGAGCCACGGGGGTGTAGGAGTTTTCATTGTCTCCACATCTCAGGGCGTAATGACCGATAAGGAAGCCCGCCGCCGCGGTATAGGCGGCGAAGTTCTTTGCAGTATCTGGTAAGCGCATGCTTCAGGAGCTTTATTAATGTCCAGAATAGGCAAGGCCCCCATTGTTAAACCGGAAAATGTTAACGTAACCTTCTCCGCTCCCAATTTGACTGTTGAGGGCCCGAAAGGTTCGCTTCAAATGTCCGTTCTGGATTCGGTTAATGTGGAGCTGGATGAATCTCAGATCCGCGTGTCCGCTATCGGGATGAACCGCAAGAGTCGGGCGTTCCAGGGACTAACACGCAGTCTCATTCAGAACATGGTTACGGGCGTTACACAAGGTTTTACAAAATCGTTGGAAATTCAAGGAGTCGGGTACCGAGCTGAATCGAATCCCAAAACCCTTACACTGAATGTAGGTTTTTCGAATCCGGTAGTGGTTTCTATTCCCGAAGGATTAACCATCGAAGTCGAGAAAAATACCATTATTCACGTACGAGGGATCGATAAACAAAAGGTCGGCGAAATGGCTGCGACTATTCGCAGATTAAGAAAGCCGGAACCGTACCGAGGAAAAGGCATTCGTTACCTCGGTGAGGAGATTCGGCGCAAGGTTGGAAAGGCAGGAGCCAAGTAATTGGGCTCAACTTAACAAGTAACTTGGGCCTGCAGATTTGGAGAGGATTCTGGATGTCTGGAGAGATAGAAAAATTTGGCGCCCGAAAAAAACGCGCAAAGCGAGTACGGTTTGATCTCAAACGCTCCGGCGAACGCCCCCGACTTACGGTTTTTCGATCCAATCGTCATATTTATGCGCAGATAATAGATGACCGACAGGGAATGACTCTGGTACAGGCTTGCACATTGGATAAAGAGTCCAGGAAGAAATCGGGTGAGCCTTTTAATGTTGAAACCGCTCGCGAGGTAGGCAAGCGTCTGGCGGCCCGAGCGCAGGAACGAAACATATCTAGAGTGGTTTTTGACCGCGGTCCTTATCTTTACCATGGAAAAGTTAAAGCTCTGGCTGACGGCGCCCGGGAAGGCGGACTTGAGTTCTAGCCGATTAGAAGGAGGAAGCGCTTGTTTAACAGATCCGAAACGGCTGCTGAAGGCGAATTGAGGGACCGCGTAGTCCACTTGAGTAGAGTCGCCAAAGTGGTCAAAGGTGGGAGAAGATTCTCCTTCAGCGCAATTGTCGTCGTCGGCGACGGTAATGGACGCGTGGGATACGGCCTGGGTAAGGCAAACGAGGTGCCCGAAGCGATTCGTAAGGGTGTCGAGCGCGCCAAGACTTCGATGGTCGAGATCCCGATCATCAAAGGCACCATCCCTCACGAAATCCTCGGAAAGTACGGAGCGGCGAGAGTTCTGCTAAAACCTGCCGGATCCGGAACGGGAGTCATCGCGGGCGGGCCCGTGCGAGCCGTCATAGAAGCAGCCGGTATCAGCGACATTTTGACAAAATGCATTGGAACTAATAATCCTCATAATGTAGTAAAGGCTACTTTTGACGGTTTGAAAAGTTTACGCACGAATCAGCAAATTTCTAAGAAACTCGGCAAACTTGATGGGTCTTCGGACGAGGATTCAGAAAAAACAGAGGAGTACCTGCCGAATGCTTAAGGTCACTCTAAAGAAAAGTCTTATAAAAGCGCCGAAAAATCAAAGGGAATCGGTACGGGGACTGGGCCTGAGAAGAATACAGCAAAGCCGCATTCTTCAGGACACTCCCGAAATTCGTGGAATGATCCGAAAAGTGGGGCATCTAGTCGAACTTGAGGAAGTTGCGGAGTAATTCGCGCCCCGGAAGGGGAGGAGTTTATGGATCTTTCGAATTTAAAGAGATCTGAAAAGAATAAGAAACATAAGAGAGTAGGCCGAGGAGAATCCTCGGGGTTGGGGAAAACAGCGGGCAAAGGCCATAAGGGGCAGAAAGCTCGATCCGGGGCGGTTATCTCGCCCGGTTTCGAGGGCGGACAAATGCCTCTCCAGAGGCGATTGCCTAAGAAGGGTTTCACCAATATCTTCAAGGTTCGCTATAACATTGTGCGAATTAAAGATCTGTCCCGATTTGAAGCCGGGACAGAGATAACCGAAGACCTTCTAAGAACAGCGGGAGTCATAAAACGGAAAGGCCCGATCAAGTTGCTCTCGGACGGCGACATTACCGCAGCCTACAACGTAAAATTGCACAGGATTAGCGCTGCGGCGAAATCGAAAATCGAGGCCGCCGGAGGCAAAGTAGAGGATCTGTGACCGCGCAGCGAGCGATTTCTTGAAGTTTCGCCGGCGTGTCATTAGGAGAATTCAGTCGTGATAAGTTCCTTGGGAAATATTGCCAGGATACCCGAATTGAAACGAAGGGTTATCTTTACTCTTCTGATGTTACTGGTTTACCGTTTAGGCGTGCATATTCCTACACCCGGGGTGAATACGGCAGTGCTCAAGGACTGGTTCGAGAGGGCGTCACAGACTCTTTTCGGGGTTGTGGATATGTTCACCGGGGGAGCGATGGAGCATTTTTCCGTCTTTTCTCTCGGAATTATGCCCTATATCAGCGCTTCTATTATATTGCAGCTCCTCACGGTTGTAGTACCGCACCTTGAGCGTTTGTCCAAAGAGGGCGAAGCCGGCCGAAAGAAGATTACTCAGTACACGCGCTATGGGACCGTCGGGCTGTCGCTGATTCAGGGAATGGGGATCAGCATAGGGTTAGCCCATGCCGAAAACATGGTCTATATTCCCAAAATGTCTTTTATCATTCTGTCGATGATCACTCTCACTGCCGGCACCTGTTTTATAATGTGGCTCGGTGAGCAGATTACGGAACGCGGGATCGGCAACGGCATTTCCTTGATCATTTTCGCGGGCATAGTCGCCAGAATGCCGTCAGCGCTCGGGAACACTATCCAGTTGGTGAAGACGGGCGACATGGGTTTCCTCATTCTTCTGCTTCTCATTGTCATTATGCTGGGTGTCATAGCACTGATCGTGTTCGTCGAGCGAGGTCAACGCCGTATACCCGTCCAGTATGCGAAACGTATTGTGGGAAGACGAGTTTATGGAGGCCAGAGCACGCACCTTCCGCTTAAGGTGAACACTGCGGGGGTTATACCTCCGATTTTCGCTTCATCGTTGATCATTTTCCCAGCTACAATAGCCCAGTTTCTCAATGTGCCCTTCTTGACGGCTATGACGAGTTGGCTCCGGCCGGCGACTGTCGTCTATGAACTTCTTTATGTAGGTCTCATTATCTTCTTCTGTTATTTTTACACGGCCGTGACATTCAATCCGGTGGATGTCGCTGAAAACATGAAGAAGTACGGAGGTTACATTCCGGGGATCAGACCCGGCAAGAAGACATCTCAGTACATAGACAGAGTGCTCACAAGATTAACGTTTGGAGGAGCTGTATACATTTCGGTGGTATGCGTGCTCCCCTCGATTTTAATTGCACGTTTCAATGCGCCCTTCTATTTCGGTGGGACTTCACTGCTGATTGTTGTGGGAGTCGCTCTGGACACGCTAAGTCAGATCGAAACCCATATGATTCAGAGACATTATGAAGGATTCATCCGAACGGGCCGAATCAAGGGGCGGCGGTAGACGCTGCCCCCGAAAAGAGGCGGGAAAGTAGCATGAGAATCGTACTTCTGGGAGGACCAGGTTCGGGTAAAGGCACACAGGCAAAGAAGCTTGTGGGGAAGCTCGGGATTCCGCAGATTTCTACGGGCGATATTTTCAGGGCCGCTCTTAAAGAAGGGACCCCTATGGGTCTCAAGGCGAAAACCTATATGGACAAAGGTGAACTGGTTCCGGATGAGGTAGTGATAGGCGTGGTCGAGGAGCGTTTAGCCAAACCCGATCTCAATAAAGGTTTCATGTTGGATGGTTTTCCAAGAACATTGCCCCAAGCGGAGGCGTTGGATAAAATCCTCCAGGCGCAGGGAAAACCGCTTGATCATGCAATATTGGTTGACGTCCCGGAGGAAGACTTGGTTACGAGACTTTCCGGAAGAAGAACCTGCAAAAATGCCGAATGCGGAATGATGTACCACGTGAAATTCAACCCTTCTAAAAAAGAAGGGATTTGCGACAAGTGTGGCAGAGAGCTTTATCAAAGAGATGACGACAGTGAGGCCACGGTCAGGGAACGGCTCACCGTCTATAATAACCAAACTGCTCCCTTAATCGACTATTATCAGAAAAAAAGTCTACTGCGTCGCGTTGAAGGAGTCGGCCCCATAGACCAGATCTTCGCTTCAATCGAGAAGGTTCTGGACTAAAGACAGGAGGCTTGCCTATGAAAGTCAGGGCATCCATAAAAAAGATTTGCGATAAATGCAAGATTATCAAACGAAAAGGAATAGTCCGGGTGATCTGCGAAAACCCGAAGCACAAACAGCGTCAGGGTTAAGCCTGTCGCATTCCGCGTATCACCAGGAGGAAGACAGTGGCGCGAATTGCAGGGATTGACCTCCCGAAAAACAAACGTATGGAAGTGGCCCTGACGTACATCTACGGGATTGGACGCACCACCTCTCGAAAGATAATAGAAGAAGCCGGACTCGATCCGAACATGAACTCGGATCAACTAACCGAGGTGGACGTAGCCAAAATTCGTGAGGTCCTGGATCGTCAGTATAAAGTCGAAGGCGATCTGCGTCGAGAAGTGAGTATGAATATTAAGCGGCTCATGGATCTCGGAGCATATCGTGGCCTGCGACATCGGCGCGGTCTCCCGGTTCATGGACAGCGGACGCACACAAATGCCAGAACTCGTAAGGGCCCGAGAAAGATGCAGATAGGCCGGCGCAAATAGGGCTGCTGCGAAACGTGAAGCAGATTAAGCGGCTCCGATTTTGGACCGGACCGGATGATGATAATCCTCAGATGAATTTTTGACCGGGAGAAATAAATGCCAAAAAGGCGTGTGGTTCGTAAGAAAAAAGAAAGGAAGAATGTCCCGAGAGGGGTGGCCCACATACAGGCTACGTTCAACAATACCATAGTTACCATAACTGATTATGATGGCAATGTGGTGGCGTGGTCTTCCGCCGGCACCCAGGGTTTTAAGGGCTCCAGAAAGTCGACCCCCTTTGCGGCCCAACTCGCCGCTGAGGATGCGGCCCGCAAAGCGATGGAACAGGGGATGAGATCTGTGGAAGTGCTGATAAAAGGACCTGGCGCGGGTCGGGAAGCCGCTCTCAGGTCTTTGCAGGCAGCGGGGTTTCAAATTACTCTTATTCGGGATGTAACGCCGATACCGCATAATGGCTGTCGGCCGCCCAAGAGAAGACGAGTATAGTCAGAGAAGAATTTGTCTTCCGGAAATCAAAGGAGATCCATTGGCACGCTATAGAGCATCTGTTTGCAGATTTTGCCGTAGGGAAGGCACAAAGCTGTTTCTAAAAGGAGATCGCTGCTTTTCAGACAAATGCGCTATCGAGCGGAGGAATTATCCTCCAGGTCAGCATGCCCAGAGCCGTCCCAAGCCTACGGATTATGGAACGCAGCTTCGAGAGAAACAGAAAGTCAGGCGTATTTATGGAGTGTTGGAAAAGCAATTTCGTAAATACGCTCACTTGGCGGAAAAGAAGAAGGGAGTCACTGGAGAGAACCTTCTTCTTCTGCTGGAGTCGCGACTGGACAACTTGGTTTTTAGGATGGGGTTTGCTTCATCCAGAAACCAGGCCCGGCAACTTGTCACTCACGGTCACGTTTTGGTGAACGGTCGCAAGGTCACGGTGGCCTCATTTCAAGCCAAGCCCGGCATGGTGATAGAAGTTAAAGAAAAGAGCCGAGCTATAAGCCACATTGAGGAGTCCCTTAAGACCATTAGTCGTCGCGGTATCCCGACATGGCTGGAAGTAGAAGTAGACAACTTCAGGGGCGTGATGAAAGAATTACCTTCCCGAGAGGATTTGCCCCCGAATATTAGAGAGCAGTTGATTGTCGAGTACTATTCCAGGTAGTGGCGCGAGTGGTTCTTTGGACAGGCGCCGAGCTATCGATAACGGCTGTTGTTCGGTATTGATTTTGGCATTCTCCGTTTCCAGGTTTATAGGCCTGAGAAGCGGCTTCAGGAACATATTCAGACTACAGCTATTTACAAATTTCTAGGAAGAGCGAGGGAAGCCATGAAAGAAGCAGGGCAGCCCCTTATGAGCCGAAATTGGACAGAACTCATCCGGCCGCGCCGCATGGAGGTGGATGAGGCTACACATACTCCTTTTTATGGAAAATTTGTGTGCGAGCCCCTGGAACGGGGGTTCGGCATCACTCTTGGTAATTCTCTGCGGCGGGTTCTGCTCTCCTCTTTGCAGGGAGCCGCCATCACTAGCGTAAAAGTGGATGGAGTCCTTCACGAATTTTCCACTGTACCGGGCGTCAAAGAAGACGTCACCGATTTGACGCTAAATCTAAAACAGATTCGCTTGAAGCTGTACTCCGATCAACCAAAAACTGTCAGGCTCGAAGCTATTGGCGAAGGCGAAGTGCACGCAGGGGATATTCTCGGTGACGATACGGTGCATATTATTAATCCCGAGCAGATTCTGGCGACGCTCACGAAAGATGCGCGTCTATCCATGACCATGAAGGTCGAATGGGGCAAAGGCTATGTTCCGGCCGAGTTGAATAAACATGAAGACGACCCGATAGGAACCTTGGCGCTGGACGCGGTTTTTTCGCCGGTGCGAAAAGTCAGTTACAACATTACCAATGCTCGCGTTGGACGGCGAACCGATTACGACAGACTGACAATAGAGATTTGGACCAACGGCACCATTTATCCTGAAGACGCGTTGGCGCAGGCGTCAAAAATCTTACGAGAGCAGTTTCTAGTCTTTCTCAATTTCGAGGAGGAAGAAAAGGTCACGCTGGAAGAAAAGCCTCAGCTGCAACCTCAGATCAATGAAAACCTCTTCAGAAGCGTCAGTGAACTGGAACTTAGCGTGCGTTCGGCTAATTGCCTCAAAAATGCGGATATTAAATATATCGGCGAATTAGTCCAACGTTCCGAAGCCGAGATGCTCAAGACCAAGAATTTCGGTCGGAAATCTCTCAACGAAATTAAAGAAATTTTGGCCGACATGGATCTGCACCTGGGCATGGGCGTTCCCAATTTTCCTAGCAGAGAAGAATTGGACAGGATGCACCAGGAGAGACAAAGCTATATTGGTGAATGAAACGGGGAGTTGCTCATGCGTCACAGAAAATCAAGATATAAGCTCGGGATGAGAACCGCTCATCGACAAGCAACCTTAAGAAATATGGTTACGTCTCTTTTGGAGCACGAACACATTGTCACCACAGACGCGCGTGCCAAGGCTCTCAGAAGCTTGGCTGACCAGATGATTACACTTGGCAAAAAAGGCGATCTACACGCTCGACGCCAAGCTTTGCAGGTAATACGGTCTAAAGAAGTGACCCGGACCCTGTTCGAAGATATCGCCCCTCGCTATGCTGAAAGAAACGGTGGATACGTGCGCGTAATCAAAAAGGGATTTCGTGCGGGTGATAACGCGGCCGTCTCGGTTGTTGAACTAGTCGAAAGAAAACCGGAATCGACTAAAGGCAAAAGCGCCGGCAAAACCAAGAGTCTCAAAGAAAAAATCGTCGGCGGCTTGAAATCAAAGGGAACCGCATCGAAAGACTGAAAGCGCAATCGCGCCTTAAGCTGCTGTTTATGATCCTCTTAAACGACGTTTCGTTCGCCTACCCGGGCGCAAACAATCAGGTATTCCGAAAGATCAGTCTTAAGATCGAGCCGTCTTCCACGGTGGTCGTCACCGGTCCGGACGGCTCGGGCAAAACCACTTTGGGAAAACTGATAAAAGGTCTCTTGAAGCCGAATTCCGGATCAATAACCGTGGAGGATCGCCGCGTAGCCGATCCTGACGCAGTTGTGGGCTATGTTGCAGGAGATCCTCTTGAATTCCTGATCGGCTCTACAGTGGAAGAGGACATGGTTTTCGGGCTCGAAATTCTTCAACTTGCCCCGCAAGACATGGAAGATCGTCTGCTCCGGTGCCTCAGTTGGGTGGGTCTGTCGGGAATGGAAAAAAGATTAACTCATACTCTATCCGGGGGAGAGCTACAGAAACTCGCATTGGCCTCGGCGCTGGTCATGGAACCGCGCGTTATTGTGCTGGATGAGGCGATGTCCATGCTAGACCGACCGAGCACCCAAGCCATGCGCTCGCTTATCAATTTAACACGAACGGAGCATGCTTTAACGCTAATTGAAATGACTCACAATCCGGACGATATCATGAATGCCGACAGGATTGTATTTCTACATCACCAGGAAATCGGTTTTGACGGATCCCCATCCGAATTTCTTGACACTCCATTGGGCCGCAACTGGATATCATTAACAGACGGCCCCGCTGCGTGTTTCTTTCCAGCCCGGGTCACAAAATTACTCCCCATGAATTTTGATTCCGGAATATCGATAATTAATTAATCATTTAAATCTCAAGATACAATGCTATAATAAATGAGTTGATAATCCTCAGCTTTGAGGTTATAAAAACTACAAAAAAGTGAGACGGCAATGGTCGCGATTTCTTCCATTGTCGAAGACGTCTAGAATTTCAGTTCAAATAGAGGTATAGTGTACTTTCTGAAGGTTGATCGATGAAACTTTCGGCAAAACGCGCTGTCAGGTATGCTCAGGTTGCGATTACTATCATAGTCGCGGTTTCCGTGGGAGTGTTAATAAGCGAAAGAGGTCTCACCGAAAGGCAAAATCTTGAAGAAAAAAGAAGTTCCCTTCAGAAGGAGAATGACCGACTTATAGGTGAGATTAAATCTCTCGAGCATAAGATAACCCTTCTCCGCGATGATCCCAAGACTATTGAGAAGGTCGCAAAGCGTAAACTAGGGATGGCCCGACCTGAGGAGACGATCTACATCTTTAGTAGCCAAGATTTGCGACCCCTTGCCGAAGATAAGATAGAATTAGGTTTAAGTACCAAGCATAACATCCCATAATCTTAACTTTTCTATTGACAGAATGACAATTTATTTATATCATGCGTCCTGGGCGCACACATTCTCGCTGGAATGCTGAGGAAAAACGGAATGGTAGTTCAGAAGATCATAGGATTAGATATAGGCTCCAGCGCTGTCAAAATGATCGAAATCGACCGCTCTAAGAAATTCACACTGGATTTCGCAGGGATTGCGCCTTTACCGGACGGCGCCGTCGTGGACAAATCCATCAAGAAACCTGACGTAATACGTAATGCTGTCAGTACCTTATACAAGAACTCTAAAAGCGGCAGCAAGAAGGTAGTAACTTCCCTCGCCGGGAAATCCGTCATAATTAAGCAGGTTTCGATGACTTCGATGGTTGACGCCCAACTAGAGAAACAGATTCAGATGGAGGCGGAGCCGTATATTCCTTTTGATATCAAAGACGTTAACCTGGACTGGTACATAATGGGGGAAAGGCCCGAGAGAGAAGGAACCATGGATGTGGTTCTCGTGGCCGCAAAGAAGGACTATATGGCCGAGTACCTTGATCTGATAAGCTCATTGGGTTTGACTCCGATTGTGGTGGACGTAGATCCGTTCGCGCTTGAGGTTATGTATGAGTTTTCATATCCGAATGTTCAGGAGGAAGTCGTCGCTCTGGTTAATGTGGGCGCGTCGACAATCAATATCAATATCTTGAAATCCGGCGCCTCCCAGTACACCAGAGATCTGCCGATCGGGGGCGATTCGATCACAAGAGAAATTATGCGGCTACTGGATGTGGATTTCAACTGGGCCGAAAACGTAAAGCAAGGGGCCCGCCTGGAGGGCATAAATTCAAGAAACCTTCGGAAAATCTTTCAACGGTCGGTGGACTATTTTGTTTCGGAATTGCAGAAGATTTTTGAATTCTTTTCCACCAATGTTTCCTATGATCCGATTCAGAAGATATTCATATCGGGTGGGGCCGCTTCTACCTACGGTCTTATCAGTACCATGGAGTCGGAACTGAACATTCCTGTTGAAATTGTGGACCCATTCCGGGGATTGAGGCCCGCGGATCAGGTGTTCGATCTGAATTACCTCAACTATATAGGACCTTCCATGGCAGTCGCCGTCGGTCTGGCTCTCAGGGATGAAAAGGATAAGCAGGTCTAAATGGTCAGAATTAATCTTCTTCCCATTCGAGAAATTCTTCGCAAACGCGAGCTTAAGCAATTTGGTCTGTTTGCGGGCGCTGCCGTGGCTTCGCGCCATCGCTCTGACGATAGTCGCTTATCTTTATCTCTCGTGGACCATAAGCGCCTATCAGACAAAACAGGCAAATTTGCAGAAGGAATTGAATCAGCTCAAGCAGAAGAACAAAGAAATTGAAGATCTGAAGAACAGAATTACCAGACTGCAGAAGCAGGTTGATACCATCGAGCGTCTGACCAAGACAAGAGACACCCCTGCGCCATTCATGGCCGCGCTCTCAATGGCCATTCCTGATGAAGTTTGGGTTGCGACCATTACGAAATCCGGCAGGGGCTTTTCCCTGGATGGGACGGGCGTTGACAACACTGCTGTGGTGCATTTTGTGGAGAGACTTCAAAAGATCAGACAGGGTTTTACTGCAAAGCAACCGTTCATCGATCCCGCGAATCCCAAGGACAAGAGCTTTTTTTCTGATGTGAACCTTGTCCAGGTCCTGGCCGCGTCGGGAGCGGGCAGTGGGCCGGGACTGGGCACAATGAGTTTCAAAATCACAGGCAGCGTCAGATAAGGTTCTAGATATGACTCCGCAAGAGATATTTGAGAAGGTCCCAAAACTCTATAGAAAACCCATCGTCGCTGGAGTCTGCGTACTTTTATTGATAATTTTCTATTTTCTGTGGGTTTCCGATATGATGGCGCAGATTGATAAGTTGCAGGCGCAAATCGCCCGTACAGAGACAGAAATTATCAACCAAAAAAGGATCCTAGCGGACGGACCGAAATTGCTCGGGCGAATAAAGGAACTGGAGCAAAAACTACAGACCATGGTGGCTTCCTTGCCGGAACAGAAGGAAATTGAAGGACTGCTGAAGCAGATCACAGATTTGCTAAGTGAAAGTAACCTCGTCTCAAAGAAATTTGCGCCGGGAAAGGAACAAATAAACGAGGAGCTATTCTATGCCACCATACCAATTCAGCTTAATGTTCGCGGTGACTATCAGAAACAAGGTTCTTTCTTATTGAGTTTAAACGATCTCCCCCGAATCGTGAATGTTCCGACAATAAAGCTGATAAAAGCCGGCAGCTTGTCCGGTAGAGAGGGAGATCTCGCTAAGAAACTCGATGTCGTATCGCTTGACGCTGATATCAGCGGAGTTACTTATCGCCGACTGTCTCAGGATGAGATTAAGGCGATTTCGGCCAAAAAAGCAGCGGCGCGTCGTCCGCGCCCCCGGCCGTGCAAAAAAATAGTGAGCGGATCAGCCGCATAATTGATTGATTAAGGAACCCCTATGCAGCGCCTGATGACTATAAATGTCTTGAAGAAAGCTTACTGCGCGGGTCTGGCCATAGGCATAATTTCCTGCTTGTCCGGCTGTCAAGAAGCCAATATGGCAATAGATTTCATTGTTGGGCGACAATCTCCGGTAATGTCCCCTACTCCCCAATTCGAGCGTCCCCCGATCATTCTCGCTGCTAGACGGACCGCGGGTGAAAGCCCGGCGCCTGTCCCCACTGCAGCGGCTGGCCCGACGGCTCCGGAAATGACACTCCGCAGCCACCGGCCCGCCCGCTCAGGCAACTGCTCCAGCAGCCGCTCCTGCCCCACAGCAGGGGAAACGTCGCGCCCCGGGCGTTTTTCCTCCTGGCGTCGCCTCTGAACGGCCGGAAGAGAAGCGAGTGCGAGACATTTTCGCCATCGAACGAGATCCTTTCAGACCGCCCACAGAAATCTTGCCCACTGAGTGCCCTCCGTCGATGCCTCTGTGCAGGTTTGACCGGTCACAATTGAAGCTTGTGGGAATTATTCAGGTGGGCGACGGTCAGTTCAAGGCTATGGTAGAAGATCCGGATGGCCGAGGATATTTCGTGACGTCCGGGATGCAGATCGGAGGCGCAACGGTGATCCAAGTATCCAACAGAGGGGTCACGCTCCACCTGCACAAAACTCAACAAGACGTCTTAATGCCATTGTACAGGGAAACTCGGGAAGCTTCTGAGATGTGAATTGCCCCTATTTGAAACAGCCGAGCTGACATGAATGTATCTTAATCTTCATCTCGTCGAGCAGCCTACCTATTTCAATTTTTGAAGCGCCTATTTGTTCGGCGATTTCACAGGCGGCTTCACACGATATCCGATTGCCGGACTGCTTTTTCATTATCAAGTCTTTGATTTCCTTATCGTCCATCTGTTTGCTTCCTTTCAGATTGTGCTATACCAATATGAGTTTAAATGGGACCTTTGGGCGGCTAGCCGGCATATGTTGGCTGTCTGAATGGTCACCGGCATTAACCAATTTTTAAGCCTGGATTTTCAGCGCCGTGGGAATTAACATAACTCGGAGCAAATTTTCCGGCAAGGCTTGCTTTATCACTCGGCAGATTATCCGGAGAGCCGTAGAATACAGATGAACGAATTTAAGCAGATTAAATTGAGTGACAGGGATGATTTTAAGGAGTTTCTTTCGAAGGACCCGCCGGTCATTTCGGAATTGACGTTCACCAATCTTTTTATGTGGCGGCATTGTTATCACACCCTCTGGCAAACCTGGAACAACTGTCTGCTCATAATAATGCGCCCCGGCGATCAACCTCTATTCGGGTTACCACCGGTCGGGCATGGGAACAAAATTGAAGCGCTGAATTTCCTAATGGATTATTTGCGGGAGGCCTCCCCCGACGCGAGGATCTGCCGCGTGAGTGAAGATTTCATTGAGAAGTATTTGGACAAGGATCGCTATACTATAGTCGAGGATCGTGACAACAGTGACTATGTATACTTGGCGCAAGAGCTTGCGGAATTATCCGGAAACAAATTTCATAAGAAGAAGAATCATTTGAACAAGTTCTTGAAAAATTATCAATTTGAGTATCGAAGACTGGATGATGAATTAGTCGAGCGCGTTTTGCAAATGCAAGAACAATGGTGCGAGCTTAAAGATTGTCTTACAAATCCGAATCTCGTGGCGGAAGACAGAGCTGTATATGAGGCGCTGACAAATTACAACAGCCTTGGAATTACGGGCGGGGCAATCCTGATTGGTTCGAAGGTGGAAGCCTTCACTTTGGGCGAACGACTGAATTCGGACACAGCCGTCATCCACATAGAGAAAGCGAATCCTGAGATTCCCGGCTTGTACACCGCCATTAACCGTTTTTTCTGTGAAGACGCATTGTTGGAATTCACGTACGTCAATCGCGAGCAGGATTTAGGGGTAGAAGGTCTGAGAAAGGCCAAACAATCCTATCAGCCGCATCACATGGTAAAGAAGTTCACATTAAAACCAAAAGACTGATGACAGTCATGCTCCTACTTGAACGAAGCTCCTCGGATTGGTTTAATACTGTGAATCCCAGGAAGTAGTGGAATAGGAGCCGTTGCGCGTTCAAAGGACCTCAATTACGGGGACCCGGGAAATCCATATGCATGAATGGAGTATCAGATGCTATCTCGCGATGAAATTATAGAAAAGGCCCATGAGTTGGATTTTGCAGACATAGGTTTCACGACCGCGGAACCGTTTGAATCACAAAAACAAATACTCAAGGAACGTGAGGCGGGGTACGCCTGGACCAAGGCCACCGGACTGGATCTCATGGCGGGTACGGATCCCAAGAACATATTGCCCGAGGCGCGGACCATTATAGTGTTGCTGGAGCTATACTTCCGCAGAAGCTTTCCTCGAAATCTGGAACCGTTTTTCGGTCGGTGTTATCTGGACGACGATCGAATTACTCAGGACGGACTGGCTGTGCGTCTCAAGGCATTCCGCTCTTTCTTGAAACAGAACGGCGTCAATTCCAAAGTGCCCTTTAATATTCCTCATCGATTGGCCGCAGCGCGTGCCGGCCTGGGCACGTTCGGTAAGAACTGTCTGCTCTATTCAAATAATGTAGCCCGACAAAGCTCTTGGGTCTTACCTGTGGCGTTCGTCGTGGACGCCGAGTATGAGCCGGGTCAGCCGACGATGGAAGTAGGCTGCCCTGACTGGTGCAAGAATGCCTGTATCGTGTCCTGTCCTACAGGTGCGCTTCGGGGTCCACGCCACATCGATCCTCAACGATGCGTGTCATATCTTACCTACCGTGGGTCAGGTCTTACCCCGCGGGAGTACCGTGCAGCCATGGGTCTGTACGTATACGGTTGCGACCGTTGTCAAAATGTGTGTCCACGAAATGCCCCTTGGCTTGCCGCGGACCTACCGGAGAATGAACGGGTCAGCAAGAAGAGCGTTGATTTTCAGTTAGAGAAGCTGCTTCACATGGACCAGTCTTATTTTGAACAGCGAATCTGGCCTCACATGTTCTATATGCCCGTCACTGACATGTGGCGCTGGAAGATGAACGTGGCCCGATCTATGGGGAATACGCGTGACGCAAAATACGTTCCGGAGCTGACCCGCGCCTTCGAGGAAAACGCGGACGAGCGGGTGCGGGCAATGTGCGTTTGGGCGCTAGGCCGGATAGGCGGCGCTACGGCACGACGCGTCCTGGAATCCATCCGGCCGCTGAGCGATGGCATAATAGCTGAAGAAGTCGAGTACGCGCTTAACGCGTGTGAGTAGAATTAAAGAAAGCGCAGATCGGAAACGCGGGAAGTCACGACACCGAGTGCTCGAACACGTCGTGACTTCCTGCGTTTCATGGGCTTGTGCCCCGGGCCTAGCCAGGAACGGTAGAACAATGTTAAAGCGTCTGCCGCCCCGGCTTAACCGCTTCAATAGACGCAGAGGCAATCAACTCCTTGATGTTGCCTGCTTTAAGCCAGTCACTAATGAACTCGCCGCTCCGGTCCCTGCATCGAATCCGTATGTCCTGGAAGCCGGATTCGTGAAGCATTCCTTCAATTTCAGTAATGCTGATGGCTCCTGAAACACAGCTTGCATAAAGATCCGGATCGTTCCGAATATTTTCGGGCAAATCTCCAATAGCGACTACGTCGGAGATGGCCAGTCGGCCTCCCGGCTTCAAGACACGGAATGCCTCTCGAAAGACGCGCAACTTATCCGTGGAAAGATTTATCACGCAGTTTGAAATGATCACGTCCACGCTGCCATCCGGAGCAGGGATGTTTTCGATTTCGCCCAGTCGGAATTCCACATTCGGGTACGAATCGTTTTTCGCGAGCTCTCGCGCCTTGTCCACCATTTCCGGAGTCATATCCACGCCAATGACGTAACCGGTTGGCCCCACTTTCTTGGCTGCCAGAAAACTGTCAAATCCTGCTCCACTGCCTAGGTCCAGCACGATGTCTCCCGGTTTCAAGTTGGCCAAGGCCTGCGGATTGCCGCACCCAAGCCCCATCTCGGAGCCTGCCGGCGCTGTTTCGACATCTTGCGGAGTGTATCCCACTCGTAGCGCTGAGGAACTGTCCCGCGCAGCCGCCGGCCCTCCACAACAGCTTACGGGCCCGCACCCGCATGACGGCCCCTGTTGCGCTACTTCTCCATATCTTTTCCTCACGGATTCTCTAATTTCACCCGGCTCTAGGCCTTTCATGACATGATCCTTTCAAATGAACGCTTCCAGTCACAGCCTCGCAGCAACCGGACAGGCAGCGCTGCAAGATCGGGCTGCTTCTTTCCTCGGCGCCGGCTTTGGTCCAGCTTTCCAATCGAAGCCGTTTTGATCCAGAATTGCTCTTACTTTGCGGTAAACAGACGCGACAATCTGAGGACATCTCATAGGCATATTTTGCGGATCATCCTCGGTGATTTCGCTGCAATGGATCCCGCCGTATCGTTTCTCTTGCTCGGTCGAGAACCAGTCCAACAACTCTGAAATCATAATGCGGAGCCTGGGGTCCTCTTCTTCGTCCGATGCGCCCCTGCCGGCATAGAGTCCGAGAAGACAGGCGCCTCCTGTGAATGCCCCACAGATATCTCCGGAAGAACCTATCCCGCCGGCCAGGCTGGAAACAGCTCTTACAGCATCAGGATTGGTTTTCCCCTGGGCTTCCAGGCCCATTAAGAGGAGTATGTCACTACAATGGAATCCTTGTTGAGCCAACTCCATCATGCGTCCCAATTCTGCGGTGATTGCGCTTGACGGAAACATGGCAGATTTCCTCCTTTGTGTATGATCGGGGCACAAACCCCGTTGGTCCGTTTGCGTTCACGAGGACCGCTGTTGCTCGTGAAGAAATATCGGGAGCCAATATTTGTTGCAATGTTGGATCAGCGCGCTGAGCTGCAATCACACGATTCCGGCGCAACACAGCCGGCCCCACAGACAGCCTGGTCCTCTGAGGGGCTGGTTGATGACAGTCCGGTCAGCAACTCTGTTATTGCGCTAAGCGCTTCTCCATCGACCCAACATTCTATGTTCTTGCCCCGTCTTTCCATGCGTATAAGCCCGGCTTGTCGGAGTTCCTTAATGTGGTGAGAAAGCGTAGAGGGCGCGATGTCCAGTTCGGCCCCGAGTTGTCCTACAAAACGCCCCGCTTCGGGTTCCGAAACCGCCGTTCCCCCCGGCGGGCAGCACGATGCCAGCCGAAGAAAAACAGCCAATCGGTGAGGATTACCGAGAGCTTTGAACATTTCAGCGAGTCGTTGCAAGTTGTCAGTTTGATTGTTCGACATATTTAGAATTATAGAAATGTGGTCGCCGTTGTCAAGAAAAAAATCGAATTGGAATAAAAATTAAGAAAATATGGGTGCGCCCCGGTTTAAGCTCCTAAAGAAAGCGGCTTTGCCGTCGAACACCTCGCTGTGGGTGAGATAATTCGGGTTCGTAGCTGATTATCACCTATCCATTACCTTTTCACGCCATAAGAGATAGATAATCAACATATTGATATGCCCAAAGTATTGGTACCTGCGATAGTTTGGGATGTGAAATTCACGCAATTCTATCCCAAAACGTGTGCGATCCGCCGATTTCTCTCTGAAGCCTGAATTTTTTCACTGCCCTTTCGCACCGAGTCTCCGTTGCTAACCTATTGATAATAGCTGTCTATTGCTAAAGTTGTTCCTTTTTAAGTCCATTTGGCAGGAATTCTGCAACGTTTCTTTGTATCCGGCGAATTACTTAGCAAGAGCATCGGGCACGAGATTGGGGCGGCTATGGTTGAAGGATGCGCCGGTCCCATCGGCAGAGCCTGGCGCACGGACCAGGGTCCTCAGACGCGAGCATGGACCCTAAACGACCACTCTTCAGCAAAGACTGAAAAACACGAAAAGGGGGCTACGATGAACAACCACTTCAGATTGGCGATAGCTTTGTTTGTAGGGATCTGTTTTGCGACCACCTCATTTGCCAATGACTGGATTTCGGATGACACCATCAGGCGTGTGACAGAGCCGACGGCAACAGATGATTCGCAAGGTTCAAAGAACAAGGTAGCGGTGCCCGTGGCCGCGAGGACAACTGTTGGCATAGTACCCGATACCTCGCCATTCGGGAACGAGTGGGTACCGGCTGATATGATCCGCATTATCATCGCGGAGAGCTTAGCACCCCAAAAAGTTAAGAGAGCATCGCACTAGGTTATGCAACCCAGTGGAGATTTGGGCAAGGTCACTGGCAAGCTGGTTGGGCGCATACCTGCACAACGGGTGTCCCTAAAGGGCGAGGCACAAACAACAGAGTGAAATCGGGAAACGTCCCAAGTAGTGGAGGGAATCCCGCACCGCGTCTTGTCTTAGAGTTAGACTTGCTCACGGGGGTGCAATTTCGGTCTTTAACCCCAGGAGTGGGCGGAAGTGAAGGAGAGCAGGACGCCTAGGAAAACCATTATCCTGGTTTCAGGACGCCAACAAAATCGTTGGCTCGGGCAGGCGGCACGCAAAACCGCAAATCGAAGAGGAAGGCTTCCAATGTAAAGGAGGCCGGATCAGCAACCACGTTCCAAGAATTCAAAAGGAGCCACGGCAATGAAAAAGAACGCGATTTTGGTCATCATGACGTTTCTGGCTGTGCTTGGTTGGGTGGTTTCGACGGCTGGGGGTTCGTCATCCGTTGCAGGCCCAGTCGTAGCCAACCCTCAGCAGGCACCACCAAGTGACTCGCAGAGGGCCGACACTTCACCACAGACAGGGGTTCCAGCAACAGCCAAGCCATCCACAACGGGGAAAAAAATGATACCGATCACAGACGATTACACGCCCTTCACAGAGCCTTTCATATTGCTCCCGTGAGCTGTTCCCGAGGAAATTAGCCTCGGTTCTGGGTTTGAATGTGCCACGACCCTGGCTAGCTGGGGAGATTGGGGCATTGTGTGTGCGTCCGCACGAATAGATGCAGCGAAAGAAAGCGAAAGGAATTGATCCGGATTGGAATAACAGGGGCTTGTGGACACATTGTTGGTTCCTTTATGCTGACGGCGGCTTGTCACTGGGACTTTCGACGGCACTGCTTGTCCTTACGACCCGGGCGGAAACGGATCTCCCACGCGCCATCCCTGGATGCGGTAGAGAAACTGGCAGCATCGTTCATTTCCTCCATCAATTACTTCTTCAAAAGCTGCCCCCCTCGCATCAGTTGGTTGCAAAGAAAAATTGTGCAAAGGCGGTCCGCAAGTGATGCAACTAACCCAGAACTCAAGCACTAAGAGCCTATCTCTAAGACTTTAGTCATGAGGAGGACAGAGATGAAAGATGAACAGATGGGAAAGGGCCAATCGATGGAAAAACTCTATGAAGCTTGGTCGAGAGTTTCTGTTTTGGAAGACGAGCAAAGCGAGGGCAAACACGCGAGTCGCACCCTTGAAAGATTGAAGGACACGATATCCGGCCATTTGCGGCCTATGGACAGCGGCATGTGGAAATGGGTGTTTGGATCAGACCAGGCCATCTTGATCGTGAAGCGATGGGATGATTTCGGGCCGGATATTAATAAGACAGGGTTAGTAAAGTTAACTCTTAGGCAGATCGAGGGCATGATCCACCCGGAAGATTTGCAGTCCTTAAAAAGCGTTTTGATCGCGCATATGGAAAGCCAAGCTGTCGATGGCCTTAAAGTTGATTTCAGAGTCCGCGGGAAATCGGGTGACTGGAGATGGGTTCGAGTTGGAACCGAGGTCATCCAGTGGGATCATGACGGCCGACCCGCACAGGCAGTTGGATGCTTTGCGGATTTGACCGAGGTTTGCGCAATTCTTGAACCGTTTGGGGGTGATGGCGGAGCAGAAGCGGTTGCAACAACTCCAATCACGTTCCATATCGCTATATCGGGACTCAAGTAGGTCTTTTGTACTTAGGATGTTTGATGTGTATGTGTTCTCGTCGGGAAGTCGCCCGGGGGCAAGGGATCGATGACCCTGGCAGATGAACTGCGGCATAAGACCGAGACCCTCATTTCAAAGGGGCTGATAATAGGAGTGGCAAGATGTTTGAAGCCGAGAGAAAGCAGGTAGGAATCCTTGGGGCAATTACCGCATTTGTTCGCGGTTACGCGGCCCATGATCAGACCAGGTTCGTCTTGAAAACACGTTCGGGCATGGAACATCTCTTCATCCTGATAACCGTGGGGGACATGCTTGGTGTACCCGTTTTCCCACCGTACTATTCCCTGAGGCTTCTTCCTTACTTTGTCCCTAAGATCTCCGGATGGAAGCGGAGGATGCTGAGAGAAAAGGATTTGACCGACGCATTGGCCTGAGACGCCAAGGCCGAGTCAGGACGCGATTTATCCTCCGACAAGGTACTGGTCGTGTGGAGGGCGTAGTTCATCGGGATCATGAAGTGCCGGTCACTGAAGCCATATGTCCGCCTTTGAATGATCTTGATCTTGTTGTTGGTGGCTCCGAACGAACCGGCCGCCCTCACACATGCAACAGGAAAGCTCAGACCCGTCTTGCTCGATCCTGAAGACCGCCCGCCTCCAACGTGGCGGGTGTGTACACATCGGTAGCCCATGATCCTGAAAGCATGGTATAGCAAGCTGGCGGACATGCCTCGGCTGGCCCGCAAGGACAAAGCATGTCTTCTTCTACTTTGAATCTCGGGCAGGCACATACCGGACGAACCAGCAAAAATCAAACGGCACGAAAAAGAATAGCGTGATCAGGCTGAGCTGATATTCGCAAATGATTTCCCGCATGATGCTATTGCGTCCGGCACTAGTATGCTGCAAGTATAAGCGTTATGGATAAAATACTCTTTTTACAGCTTCCGCCACCCCGATTTTCCTTTTCGGAAGCCCCTTCAAACATCCCGCTCGCCGCAGGCTTCGTCTCCGCAGCGCTGGACGCGACCGCGCAGGGAAGCCTGTCCAGCAAGATTCTCGAACCGCAGATCGTGGACGTCTTTGCGGATCAGGGATTAGTCCTGGAAATTGTCAAACGCCGACCTGCGATTGTGGCAATGACGCTGTACGTGTGGAATGTGGACCGAAGCCTTTTTCTGGCCTCAAATATTAAGAAGCGCGCGCCTCAGACCCGAATCCTTGTAGGCGGCCCAGAAGTGACCCCGGATAATATTTGGGTTATGAGACATCCCGCTGTGGATGCGGGTGTGTTCGGAGAAGGAGAATCTCGGATTGGCCCGTTGGTAACGGCTCTTCTCCGCGAGGATATCCCAAACCTGACCGGCTTTTTTATTAAGACAGCTACTGGACTCCACCTGGACACAAGACCGAATCCCGCATGGGACCTGTCATTATGCCGTTATCCGTACCTGGATAGACGAATTAGTCCATCCTTGGATGGAACGCTTTTCCTGGAAACCGTCAGGGGATGTCCGTTTCGTTGTAGGTATTGCTATTATCACAAAGCCTTCCGAAACATGCGGGAGCATCCGGCAGGCTCGATTGATGAAGTTCTCGATTTCGCGTACTCCGAAGGTTCCGGTGTAAGCGAGATCTACCTAATGGACCCCACATTCAATGTGGGGCCGGAATTCAAGAAACTGGCCCGATCGATGGCCGAACGAAGGAACCTTAGACAAGTAGCGCTTCACACCGAATTGCGAGCAGACCTGCTTAGCCCTGAAGATGTCATTTTGCTCAAGGCGGCTGGTCTGGCATCAGCGGAAATTGGACTTCAAAGTGTCAACCCCGAAGCCTTGAAACAAGCCGGACGAACAGGGGACCCGGAAAGGATCGCGCGGGGCGTGGCGCTTCTTAAAGAGGCAGGGATAGAAGTCACAACAGGCATTATTCTTGGGCTACCGGCGGACACGCCTGAGGGATTTTCGGCCACTCTGGACTGGTTAAAGCAGACTGGGGCCTATTCAGTGGTCCATCCGTTCGTTCTTTCAGTCCTGCCAGGGACAGATTTTCGTGCAGAAGCGGAAAACCTCGGAATAAAATTTGACCCTCGGCCACCCTACTATGTGATCTCAACTCGGACATTCCCTGAGGCGAATTTCAAAGCAGCTCTGTTAGAGTGCGAGAATACCTTTGACATGGAGTTGGATTACATCCCACCCCCGTCTCTGGTGGACCAAGGTTCACACGTCGTCACTGACCTCGGCCGAACTCCATACGTGAGCAAATGGATCGTCAATCTGGCGACTTCCCATTGGAGGGATCTGTTATCGCAGGTTGTCCGAAAGGCGACGGACCCGTTCACTTTTTGGTTCAAAGGCGCCCTGGATGAAAGATCTGTCGTCTTCTTAATGCGTCAATTTGCCGATGCGAATCCCCATGCCTGTGTAAATGTAGCGCTGGAATTAGAGGATCTGCCCGATTTACGATTCTTTGATAAAACGCTCCAGGCCGCGGCCCAGCCTAATCATTATATCAATCGTGCTTACAGGCCTCTCTATGGTCAGGGAGAGATAGTTTCCGTTAATTTTTGGATAGTTCGGTCAGATCCCGGAGATGCGGAGCTTCGCGACAGAATTTCCAAAGACTATGCTTCAGTAGCTACCTTTGTCTGGGAAATCTGTGAACCGGATGAAAAGAGTCTGTCGGAAAGTTCCACTCCTCTACTATTCTCCAGGTCAATGGTAGAGATCGCCGGCAGTTATGAGAAGGTTTTTGAGACGCTGCGTGAGACTCACAGCGATCGGCCCGAGGAGGTCCTGTTTCGAGACGCTTCATTGCAAGAGAAATGGGATTCTTCCATCCGAAAAGTGGCGCCGGCATCGAGATTCCCTGAGATGATCCTCACATCGTAATTCGCCGGCGCCAACGCAACACGCGAAATCTTATTGTAATAGATTAATGTTATATTTTAACTATACGTATTTTTATTCATAATATTACTGCAAGCAGGATGTTGATAGCGTCCGATTCGTATGTTCTTGACTTTTCCGGGGAAATCAGGTATGTTAGCGCCGTAATATCGACGAAATTAACTTGATGTTAATGCATTTTTTGATTGGGATGGGTGTGACGGTACTATGAAATCGTCCAAATCTGTGGGGAATTCCCCCACTGTGGTGCCGATCCTTCCCTTGAGGGATATGGTTGTCTTTCCGAACGTGCTGATCCCGCTTTTTCTAAAGGGATCTCGCGTGGTGAAATTGGCCGAATCCTTGGTCGGCGGCGACAATCTTGTAGGTCTCTTTTATCAGAGAGCGCAAAACCGGCTCAGCCCTGTTCGCGAAGAGATCTCGGTCATCGGCACGCTCGCTCGGATTCAACAGGTGGTCCATTTAGAAAACGGCGGTGTCAAGGCCATCGCGGACGGTATCTCTCGCGTGCGGCTGGTTCGACAGATCCAGACTGAACCATATTTTATGGGAGAAGTCGAATTCGTCGAAGAAGAGAGTGAGCCGCAAGAGTTGTTGGACACGCTTGTACGAAGCGTAGCCGCGCTGTTCAAGATAACTCTGAGTGTCGGAAGGCCAATGAGCGATCATTGGACCGCTATGATAGAAAGGGCGGACGATCCCGGAAAACTGGCCGATCTCATTTGCGTATATCTTCCCTTAAAAGCCGATGTTAAGCAGGGTCTCCTGGAGATAGAAGATCCGTTGGCAAGGCTGAAAAAGGTCTTTTTGTATCTGCAGACGGATGTTCAAGCCCTTCATCCCAAGCTGCAAACAGCCGGCGACATTGTTCAGGGCGCATACTTCCGCAAGGCGACAAAAAGAATTCGATCTGCGACAGCAAATGCGATCAATGCAGCGGGAGCTGGGTCCTAATGATGCGTCTCAGGCTTGCGAGGTGCAGGAGTTTCAAGAAAAGATCCGCAATGCGGGCATGCCGGATGACGCCGTAGAGGTGGCCACAAGGGAACTCCAACGACTCGAACGTATTCCGCCTCATTCGCCTGAGTATATTGTCTCTAGAACTTATCTTGAGGTTTTGACCGCTCTCCCTTGGAATGTGACCACAACGGACAACCTCGACATAAGCTCGGCCCAGAAAACCCTGGATGAAGATCACTACGATCTCGTCGAAGTCAAGAACCGCATTTTGGAATTCCTCGCTGTTCGTAAGCTTAAGAAGGACAACAAAGGTCCTATTTTATGCCTGGTGGGGCCTCCTGGAGTGTGGAAAGACATCCCTGGGAAGATCTGTCGCGCGGGCGCTTGGTAGGAAGTTCATCCGGATGTCTCTGGGCGGGATACGCGACGAAGCGGAAATAAGGGGCCATCGCAGGACCTATATTGGAGCGATGCCGGGGAAGATTATTCAAGAGATACGACGAGGAGGCTCAAAGAACCCGGTTTTTATGCTGGACGAGGTCGATAAGATCGGTCAAGACTTTCGCGGCGACCCGGCGTGCGCGTTGCTCGAAGTCCTCGACCCGGAGCAAAATCACGCTTTCGGGGATCATTACCTGGATATTCCTTTCGATCTCAGCGACGTCATGTTTATCGCTACAGCCAATCAGCTTGATTTGATGCCGCCGGCCTTGCGTGATCGCATGGAAGTGATACGCATCCCAGGCTACACGGATGAAGAAAAAGAAAAGATTGCTGAACTCTTCCTTATTCAAAAAACCATAAAGGAAAACGGCATTCAGGATTACCCTGTGCAGTTTGATCCGGAGGCGTTGAGATTTATTATCAGGTCGTATACGCGAGAGGCGGGGGTCCGTAATCTCGAACGCAAGATAGGATCGGTTTGTCGGAAGATTGCCCGAGAAATCAGTCAGGGTGAGCCTTTGAGAGAAGTTGTGACTCCCGAAACGGTCGAGCAGCTAATTGGGCCGCCCAAATACTATTTTGACTTGGCGGAGGAGGAAGACAAGATCGGCGTCGCCACAGGGCTGGCATGGACGGAAAGCGGAGGCGACATAATTTTTATCGAGGTGGCGGGATTTAAGGGACAGAAAGAACTCACTATGACGGGCTCTCTCGGCGACATAATGCAGGAATCAGCCCGGGCGGCCCTCAGCTACATGCGTAACACATGTGATCTCTACGGAATTGACCAAACGTTGCTGTCCCAAACTGAGCTTCACATACACGTTCCCGCGGGCGGTATTCCAAAAGATGGGCCTTCAGCAGGAATCACTATCGCCGTCGCTTTGGCTTCCTTTTTCACGGGAATACCGGTAAGGCGAGACGTGGCCATGACCGGAGAAGTTACGCTGAGAGGCCGGGTCCTTCCAATCGGTGGGGTCAAAGAGAAAATCCTGGCGGCCAGAAGAGCGGGCGTGAAGGAAGTCATTCTTCCTAAGAAGAATGAGCCGAATCTGATAGATCTCCCCGACTATGTGAAGGACGGGATGACGATGCATTTCATCAGCGATATCAGCGAGGCTATTCGGATAGCCTTGGCCGCAGAACCGCAGAGTAATCTTGCCGACTCTTTTACGCAGGAGCCTTTCCTACCGCTTTTTCAGGGTCCACAGCCTGAATACACGCCCGAGGCCGGGAGGCTGGCCTGAACGTCCTGCTCAGCGATTGGTTACTTGATTTGGCGAATTTTGTTGTAGTCTTCATGAGTTGCGTGAGTGACACTTGGATTTCAAGGCATGTCTTGCAGTTTATCGTTTTCGATGTCCTGATCTACTTCTTTAACGAGCCAAGACAACCGACCGTCGGAAGAGAAATCCCTCTCCATCTTCCTATCCCATTCATCGGGGCTGTACGGATGGAGCAGAGCTTCGAGTTTGGCTCTTTCCTCGATGTTCAGGCTCTCAATAGCCTCTTTGAGTTCTGCAATAGTCATAGAATGAATCTAAATCCTTTTAGGCCTAAAGGCAATTTTATTCCATTCCTCGACGGCATTATCTCACATGAATTTTTTCATGGCTTTTTTGGCGGCCTCATCCACCAATTCGTTCTCTACATGTAGGTTGTGCCCTCGCACCCATTCCCATTCGATTTCATGACGAGCCGCCGCTCTGTCCAGACGTTGCCACAGATCCAAATTCTTGACCGGTTTCTTGCTGGAGGTCAGCCAGCCTCTTCTTTTCCAGTTATGTATCCACTCGGTTATTCCGAGGCGCAAGTACTGAGAATCCGTGGCAAGCCTGATCTTTCTTGGAGCTATCGAGTGATTCCAAGCGCCATGATCGCGGCCGTCATTTCCATACGATTATTAGTTGTTCCGGGCGCGCCGCCGGAAAGGATTCTCTCATCTCCGTGGTTGCGAATGAGCGCGGCCCAGCCGCCGGGCCCGGGATTCCCGGAACAAGCCCCATCAGTGAATATTTCTACGACATCATTCATCAGATATTCTTTCAATCAGGTATGATCTTAACAAAAACCTGTCTGGTCCTAGGTCCGTCAAATTCACAAAAGAATATGCCCTGCCAGGTTCCGAGGACGGGCGAACCTCGTGAAATAATCACATGCGCTGAACTGCCCATCAAAGAAGCCTTTATGTGCGCGTCGGCATTCCCTTCCGTGTGCCTGTAATTCGCCTGATGCGGGACCAGACTTGAAAGCTTTGCGTTTATGTCCTGGACAACGGCCGGGTCCGCGGCCTCGTTGATGGTTACGCCTGCCGTGGTATGAGGCACATAGACAATTGCTAATCCGTCTTTTGCTCCGCTTCTGCCAATAGCGTCTTGGACTTGCTTTGTTATGTCCACAAATTCAATGCGAGAAGTCGTCTTTACTTTTATCGTTTCCATGTGGTTCCCCCTAGGCGGATTCAAACTCTGTACTACGAAATCCGTGACGCGAAATCCTTCGTTGCCTTAAAGGCATGCCTCCAGGTTTGGTAGGACCGGCCTCCGCGCCGGTCGTCATGTTTGGCCGGCAAGGACGCCGGCCCTACCAAGTCTCATGATGAACATCTTGGCTAATCAACGGTTGTGAAAAGAGCTTCCGCAAAATCGCGGGCTGAGAATTCGCGCAGGTCATCCATCTTTTCACCAATACCGACATATCGGATGGGAATTTTGAGTTCATTGGAAATGCCTATAATGACTCCGCCTTTGGCTGTGCCGTCCAATTTGGTTAGAGCGATCCCGGTCACGGGGACGGCCTCATTAAACGTGGTCGCCTGGAATATGGCATTCTGGCCCATGGAAGCGTCAATAACGAGCAGGGTCTCGTGCGGAGCTTCGGGGATAATCTTGGCTACAGTCCGCCTCACTTTCTTAAGCTCTTCCATCAAAGGCACCCTGGTATGCAATCTCCCCGCGGTGTCCACCAAAACCAGGTCAATATTCTCTTTCATCGCCCTGTCCACAGCCTCGAACGCCACCGACGAGGGGTCGGCTTTCTCCTTCCCTTTAACTACCGCGCGCGCCGACTCTGTCTGCCCATATTTCTATCTGTTCCACAGCGGCAGCCCTGAAAGTATCGGCTGCCGCCAGGAGCACACTCCTGCCCCGGCTTTTCTGCTGAGCCGCCAACTTGGCGATGGTCGTGGTTTTCCCGGAGCCATTTACTCCAATGACCATCACAACAAATGGTTTGACTCCGGCCACTATATTCAGCGGCTTTTCCACACCGGCGAGCATTCCCGTTATCAGAGACTTCAGATAGGCGACAACCACTTGCGGATCATCGAGTTCCCGACGCTTCATTCTTTCAGTAACGCTTTCAAGGAGCTCGAAAGTTGTTTTCACCCCGATGTCCGCCTTCACAAGTATCTCTTCCAATTGCCGCGGCTACGTCCTCATCCAGCCTTTTTCTCCCAATAAAGACCTGATTCAGGTTTTTCAAGAATGAGCTGCGCGTCTTCTTGAGACCTTTTTCAAGTCTTAATAAATCGGCGTTGTCCGCCTTATCTTGTTCCGTGTGCGGAGCGCCGGTCTCCGCTTCCCTTGACAGGGCGGTTTCCACGGCCGGAACCTCTTCCTTGTCGATTTCTTCCTTAACTGCTTCGCCCTTTTCTTCCGCTCCCGATGCGCCTCGTTTAAAAAGTCGCTTCAGAAATCCTCGGCTGTCGGTTCTGTCTTCACTCATCTCTTTGAACCATTCGCTGTTTGGGATGATTACTTCTTACATCAATAAGAGTCTAACAGGGGTGGAAGATGCGGTCAAAGAAAATTACTTAATGTAATTTCTAGAAAATTGGTTGATCTTTTTGAATATACTGTGATAAACTTTCATCAAGCTACCCAAGGAGGCTCGCTTTGGTCTGGAGATTTAGAAAATCAGCTTTCATCATTTCCGCTGAGCTACATCAAAAAATAGTTCAGTCTTGTGCGCAAGTCGAGCAGATCCCCAGTGAGATTCTCGGACTGAGAAAAATTCGATCCTCGCATGCAGGAAGAAGTAAGAAAAAACAATTCGGCGGCTCACACGCGCCGGCAGTCGATTCCACTCATAAAATTGCAGCGGTTGCAGGTGGTTGAATACGCTTTTTCGGGTATTGATTCGCCATGTGGTTCCAGCGGAATTCCTGGACAACAGAAATGCCATCCCTCTCACGAGTTTTCCTCTTATTGGCCCTCGCTCTAATTGCCTGCGGTTTCCTTCAGGCATGGCCTTGTGTAGCAGCGGAAGGGAGGGAGACGCATTCTTTCAGAGAAGCTGGTAGACCGGCAGGGGTTTATCGTTCTGCTGAAGCGCACAATGCTTCTACAAACCAAAACGACGTCATTGAAAAGCTCTCCCCTTCTCATAATTGTACAGGCAATCCCTTTTTCATGGGGCCCAAATACGCCCTTATCGAGAACGCGCGTCCGGAAAAAGACGCATCGCCGTGGGCCCAGCCAAGCACTTCCGGACATCCGACCCCTATCGTGGGGCAAAGATTCAATGAGATCAAAAACGTTGCTAAACCGATAGTGACCCATCGCTCCCCTGAAGCGCGCCAGACTTCGCAAGACAACAACGAAGCCACTCAAAAGCTCTCGCCCTCTCAAAATTGCACGGGCAATCCCTTTTACGCCATATCCAAGACTATTTCAAAGCCGCCGAACGATCCGGTACGGAGCGCCGCTATCCCGCCGCCTCAAACTACTAACGGCAGCCTTTCACCTCAACAGCCATCCCACGGTCCGGGCAAGGGATTTGTGATCGTCTTGGATCCGGGGCACGGAGGGAAAGATCCGGGAGCGGTATCTCAGGACGGGCTCATCAAAGAGAAAGATTTGACTCTGGATATAGCAATAAAGCTCAAGGCTAAGATTGAGAAGGCCCTGCCCGACAGCACTGTAGCCCTGACCAGGAACAAGGACATGTTCTTGACGCTTGAAGACCGCACCTTCGTCGCGAACTCCATGAAAGCCGATCTTTTCCTATCGATCCACTGCAATTCCGATGCAGACCCGGACGCCGAAGGCATGGAGACCTACTTCCTCAGCAAGTCGGATTCGAAGAAAGCCATGCTGGCGGCAGTCCGCGAAAATGAGACGCCTTTAGCTGAAATGACTGATTTCGAAAACGCTCTGATTGACCACATGGCGACTTCTAAAACGACGGAGTCCGTCAAACTGGCGACCACAGTTCATGACCAAGTGATGCGGAAATTAGGTCGAACAGCCGGCATTGGTCGGGACAGAGGCGTCAAAGCAGCGCCTCTATATGTTTTGCTAGGCGCCAAGATGCCTGCAATAATGGTGGAGTGCGGGTTCATAAGCAATACTTCCGACAAGAACAAGCTCACAAGCCCTGAATTCCGTGATTCCATTGCAAATGGGCTGGCAGACGGCCTAATTACTTATCTGCAACCGACCCAAGAGGGAGTGAGAGGCACATTCGCGACGAATATACTGCGACGATTGCGAGGTATGTGATGCCGGAGCGACTCCTTGCCTGCCTGAGAGCGAAAAACCGTATGAGCTGATCATCGTTTAATGTGTTATTCTGAACTTCCCGGACCGGGGGCTTCCGTGGATTTCCATTAGTAAATATCGAGAACCGGCATCTATGAGATTTATATTCGCCAACCATGATCGCTCTGCTCAGGTAACAAGAATCAAAGACGTCATAACCGAATATCGTAATCAAGGGGTGTCGGATCCGTCGAACTTCCAAATGCATCCGGTTTACGACGATGTTCTGAACCAGCTCGCGGATCATTTCCTGGGAAACTGGAAGGATCAAATGGCTCTGTTGGCGCTCGGAGGCTACGGCCGTCAAGAAATGAGCCCCTATTCAGACATAGACCTCCTTTTCCTGCGACCTGAGAACGCTCCCGAGGGAGTGTACCGCGGCATCAGGAGCATGCTCTATCTACTATGGGATGCCCGCGTAGAACTGGGGCACTCTGTCCGAACCGTGAAGGAATGCCGGCAAGAAGCAGTCAAGGACCTGGCGGTTCTTACCTCGCTGCTGGACACTCGTCTCATTTGGGGTAATGAGAATATTTACCGTGAACTGGTAATTCAACGGGGACCGCTGGTGCAGGCTATCGACCCGCTGGATTTATATCTTCGAGTGGAAGCCGAAATCCGGAAATCCTCGGACAAGTTCGGCCACACTATATATCTTCTTGAACCCCATTTAAAGGAAGGCCCCGGCTCGTTACGATACATTCAATTAATCGGATGGCTCATCCGACTAATATTCGGGATATCCCGTTTAGACGATTTACCGTTAGCCGGAATCAGCCGCCCGACTACGGTGCTTGAAGTCAAGAAGGCCCGGGACTTTTTGGCGGAGGTACGCACCAGGCTTCATTTTATGGCCGCGCGGCGTGACGATCGCCTGAAATTCGATAGTCAGTCCGTACTCGCTGAACAGATGGAATTTAAGGAAACCACAGGGCAACGTGGAGTCGAAGCCTTTATGCGTGAATATTATCGTCACGCGGCAACCCTCGATTTTTTTGGTCGCAGAGTGCTTGCCAGAGCGCGGCTATTTCTGAGGCCGAAGGTCGCGACCGCATCTGAAGAGAAAAGACTGAAACTCAACGACGCATTCTATGTTGGGGCCGGCGGAATCAACCATCACGATCCCGATAATTTCGGGACTGATTGGAAAGAAATGCTCTGCGCGTTCCACAAGATTGCAGAGACTGGATGCGACCTGGACATACGTTTGGTCGATATGGTTCGGAATCGACTCGATTCCAGGCAAGGCAATCCGCTGGACGAACCGGCTGCGAATGAACTTTTTCTCGATATCTTTCGATTCAAAGGCTCAGTGTCAAGAGCGTTGAACTCCATGATGAAGACCGGAATCCTCGAGCGATGCATTGTCGAATTTTCCGGAGTGCGGTTTTTGCCTCGCCACGATCTTTATCACCAGTACACTGTTGACCTTCATACTATGAGAGTTTTGGATCATATCGATGCCATAGCCCGTCCTGACAACAATCGCGAAGACACACTTTTGCAGACTATCTTTTCCTCTTTGGAAAATTCCGAAGTACTTTATCTTGCGGGCCTTTTTCACGATATCGGAAAGGGGCAGGGACCCGGTCACGAAATAAGAGGAGAAATGGTGGCAAGAGGTGTTCTGAACAAATTAGGACTGCCGCCTGAACACGTGGACGAGGTGTGTTTCTTGATCCGCAATCATCTGGCCATGAATCATCTCGCATTCAAGAAAGATCTCCACGATGTGGCTTTGGTGGGCCGATTTGCAGAAACAGTTATGTCCAAGCGGCGTTTGGACATGCTCTTGTTACTTACCTGCGCTGATTTGAGAGGCGTAGGACCGACTGCCTTCAATTCATGGAGGCACCTGTTGCTGGAAGAACTTTACTACAGGACTCTGGATGTGATCCAAGGCGAAGGATTGGAGGGGGAAGATCTAAACGCCTGGATAAGAGAAATTAAGGCTACCATATGGGAACTTGTGCCTGTCGAGCACAGGGGGCAACAACTTCAGCAGTACCTCTCTTCTTCCCAATCACGTTATTTCCTGGATTTTTATCCGGAAGTGATCGCCGAACACTTCATGGATATACGGACTCATTTGTTGCGCAAAGGCCAAGAGTCTCTCGGGCCGAGCGACGTCATAGCAAGAAAAACAGATCACCGCGGCCCCGGATATAGTTCCATCACCCTTATCACACGTGACAGATCCGGACTGTTTTTCAGAATCGCAGGCACTCTGTCCGCGAATCGGATCAATATCTTGAGCGCGTGGAGCCATTCCATAGGCGATCTTGCGGTAGGGACTTTTCACGTGAATGACATTCCGGAAGGTCCGCTGGATGATCCGGTGCGTTGGGAAAGATTTCGGGCCGATTTTGAAAAAGTCTTACGCGAAGAAGCCGACGTGGATCAACTGGTTGCCGCAAGACGGGCTTCACGAGGACCTTTTCAAAGCACGCTGCTGCCTCACCTCCCTGTCAAGATTGAGATAGACAACGCGGCCTCTGATAGAGCAACTATTGTAGAGGTTTACGCTAATGATAGGCCGGGTCTACTCTATGACATTTCTCATAAACTTACAGCCTTGGAGCTGGATATAGTTTTGACAAAGATCACTACTGAAGTGGATCAGGCGGCTGACATTTTTTATGTCCAAGATAAACAGGGGAACAAGATCATCGATTTCAATCGGCTTGATGAAATAAAAACCGCTCTCCACGATCACCTCGTTGCAATGGAAGAAGAACATTTTTCGGTCCGAAAAGAGGCCGTCCTCTAAAATTTCAAAGGGCAAGTTACTCTTGAAAAGAGCTGAGACCGCTAATGTAAGCAACCCGGGATCGTCCGAAATTGACCTGGCTGTCTCAGGCTTTTTGGATCATTTGATTGTTCACGAGGGACTCGCTTTTTTGACCGTGCAGGCATACTCGGCCGACATGAAGGGTTTAACCGGCTTCCTGCATGACAGGAACATTAGGAATACAAGAGAGATCCAACGAGAAGACATTCTCGTCTTTTTGGGAATGCTGGATAGACAAGGCCTGAGCCCCAGGACAAGGGCCAGGAAACTATCTTGCATCAAAGGTTTTTTCCGGTTCCTGACCGAATCCGGTCAAATCGTAGAGAATCCGTCGGAACGGCTCGAGGCGCCAAGGTTACCCCGAAGAATTCCACATCACTTAGAATCTGAAGAGGTTGACCGTCTACTTGCAGCAGCTAAAACTGATTCCCTCGAAGGGAAACGTGATTACGCTATGTTGGAGCTGGTCTACGCTACAGGCCTCCGAGTTTCGGAAATTGTGGGACTGGAACTCTCTCGGATAGATCTCGAGGTAGGATGTGTAACGGTTATGGGTAAAGGGTCTCGTGAGCGCGTTGTGCCTATGGGGATTCCTGCCTCCGCGGCCCTCGCGCGCTACTTGGAAACTGCTCGGCCCAGCCTGGCTCGTTTCAAGCGCTCGGAATCTCTCTTTTTGACAAGACGCGGCAAGGCCATGACGCGCCAAGCATTTTGGAAAATAGTCAAAAAGACCGCATTGGCCGCGGGGATTAACAAAGAGATCTCGCCGCACACATTACGGCATTCCTTCGCGACTCACCTTGTTCAGAATGACGCGGACCTGAGATCGGTGCAACTCATGCTGGGGCATTCGGACATCGCTACGACGGAGATTTACACTCACATAGCGCAGCATCGGCTGAAACAGGTCCACAGCTCGTTTCACCCGCGTGCATAGCCGCTCGCTTATTCGTTATAATGGCAATACCCAACAAATCAGGATATATTCTCCATATATCGTCTATAGGTCGTGACATTTAGCCGGGTCCGGCCTTGTGATATCTAATTTTGGCTACTATTTGCCGTCAGTTATGGAGTCCAAAATGGGAAATGAAGCCTCTCAGTCTTTGACCGAACGGGAATTGGGGACTTTAAAGGAGTTTGTGGAAAACACGCTCCGAAAAAGCGGAATGCTGCTGATGGAGATCTTCGGCAAAGGTGATAGAAAGCTTAGGTTTGACGAACGGCTGGTGACAGAAGCCGACAATGCCGCCTGGGAACTTATTTCGTCTAAGATCAAGGGTAGTTTTGAGGACCACGGCTTCCTCCGGGAACTTGACGCAGATCAGATCGGTAGAGAAGATTGCCCAAGATTCTTGTGGATCATCGACACGCTGGATGGGGCCGCGTCATTTCAGGCAGGTATGCCGGTTTGGGGAATAAGCGCAGCGCTCTTTGAGAAGTTCTGGCCGGTTCTTGGCTTCCTGTATTTGCCCGTGACCGGCGAGCTATATTCTGCTTACGCGGCCAGACAGGCCCTGCTGAATGATAAGCCCATAACGGTCAGAGATGAATATAACATCGACAATGAAAGCTTGGCCCTGGTCTACTCGCGGTTCCATCAGGATTTCAGTAGCACTTTCCCCGGTAAAATTCGTAACTTCGGCTCTTCGGCGGGACATATGGCTTATGTAGCGCGAGGGGCCGCAGACGTTTGTTTCATGAAGAAGGTTAACGTGCAGGATCTCGCCGCCGGTAGCATTATTTTGGAAGCAGCGGGTGGAGAAATAACCTATTTCGATGGTCGGCCGTTCCATGTGGGTGAATACTTGGATGGAAAACAGGTCGAAGGTCCGCTGATCGCTTCGCCTAAAGGCTCATGGGAATCCTTTATCAAATATTTCAGCCGAGTTTCGTAGTCAGGCAGCGGCTTGAACAACCTAAATCAATGGCAGAGTATTGGAATATAGACGGGGGCATGATTGATGTCGACACGGTTAGACAGCTTTTCGACATACTTCATCCTGTGCTGAACGAGCGGGATAGACGACTGGTCGTGGCGGCGGGGGCCATGGCCATAGGATATGGGGGAGTATCGGAAATTTCTCGTGCAACCTCAGTATGCCGTGAGACCATTGCCAACGGTGTGAAGGAGTTGAGGGAGCCACGGGTACTCCAGAAGGCCGCGTTCGGAGGAAGGGAGGAGGCCGTAAGAAAACCGTTCTTTGGGACCCCACTCTCAGGTCGGACCTGGAAACGCTCATAGACCCAGTTACTCGAGGTGATCCGGAATCCCCGTTGAGGTGGACGTGCAAGAGTGTGCGAAAGCTGGCGTCCGAGCTCAGAGCGATGGGCCACAGAACGAGCCATCGCATGGTAGCGGAACTTCTGCACGAAATGCACTACAGCCTTCAGGCAAACCGCAAGACTATTGAAGGCAGCAAGCACCCAGATCGCAATGCGCAGTTTGAGCATATCAGTGACAAGGTTCAAGAATATCTGTCAAGTCACCAGCCCGCCATATCAGTGGACACGAAGAAGAAGGAGTTGGTGGGCAATTTCAAGAATGGCGGTCGGGAACTTCGTCCCCAAGGTGATCCCTAGGTAAGTACTTGTTCACGACTTCATTATACGCGAACTTGGAAAGTAGCTCCTTACGGGGTCTACGACATGGGGGAAAATTAGGGATGGGTGAGCGTTGGGACCGATCACGACACCGCTGCTTTCGCTGTCGAAACAATACGGAGATGGTGGTATTCTATGGGTCAGAAGACCTATCCCAATGCCAAGAGGCTCCTTATCACCGCCGACTCTGGCGGTAGCGATGGGCCAGGGTGCGACTCTGGAAATTGGAGCTGCAAAGCCTCGCAAACGACACAGGGATGGGAATTTCAGTCTGTCATTTTCCGCCGGGAACCAGCAAATGGAACAAGATTGAGCATCGACTGTTTTCATTCATAACCCAAAACTGGCGCGGAAAACCGCTCATAAGCCACGAAGTCATTATCAACTTGATAGCTTCAACCCGCACCAAGACCGGCCTCACGGTCCGTTGCGAACTGGACAACGCCTCATATCCCAAGGGGATCAAAGTATCGGATAAAGAGCTAGCCCAAATCAATATTGCGAGGAACGATTTCCACGGAGAGTGGAACTACACCATCCGGCCGAGAAGCCCGTAACGTGTAATGGTTATTTCGTGACGAATGCTAACGCCTGAGTTACGCGGAGGAGAGTGTCCATGCTCTACATGTCATTGCGAGCGGAGCAAAGCAGTCTCCATGCTTTGGGGATTGCTTCGCTCCGCTGCAGCGGGATTCACTCCTCGCAATGACAGAGCCGTGCCCCGCGCAATTGAATGATTACAAATACCTGTGGCTTTCACTTGACGCAGGACACTCGTGTGGCTAATCTATCTTCTGCGAAATCAGGAGCACCGGCATTATCCGAGGACAAAATCTGATGAATCTGTCGGAAAAACGATACGAGAAGATCTTGCAGATGATAATCGCCGAATATATAGCCACCGGCGAACCCGTAGGGTCCCGCACGATTTCGAAGAAGTCCGATATAGGTTTGTCTGCCGCTTCCATTAGAAACGTTATGAGCGACCTCACGGATTCCGGTTATATCATGCAGCCGCATGTAAGCGCGGGCAGAGTCCCCACTGATCTCGGTTACCGGTTTTACGTGGATAACACAGTTGGGCCCGGGCGGCTTAACGTCAAAGAGCAAGCTGCTATCGAATCAATGTTGAGTTCTGCGGTAGCTGATTTGCGGGACCTGCTGCGCCGGTCTTCCTGGATCCTCGCCGGCTTATCCAAACAGGCCGGAGTCGTGGCCGCGGCCGCGGTTGTAGAACAGACATTCAAGACTATTGAATTCATAAAGGTGGCTGAGGACCGCATTCTTGTGGTGCTGGTCTCAACCAGTGGTTTGGTCCAAAACAGGCTTATATACGACGAAGAAAATATCAAGCAGGAAACCCTCGAAAGCTACAGCCGCATGCTCAACGACATGCTCAAGGACCTGGACTTGCGGCAGGCGAGAGAGCGTATTGATGATGAGCTGAAAAAGGAAAAAACACTGGTGGACGTTGTGCTGGCCAAGGTGTTGCGCTTCGGTCAGACCATACTGTCTGATGATCCGTCCCGTGAGCTGTTCATCGAGGGCCAGTCGAACATTTTGGATGAGCCGGAATTCGCCCAGATAGAAAGATTGCGGGCGCTGTTGACCACTTTCGAACAGAAGAGCAATCTGCTCAAAATCCTCGACAAAACCCTTGAAGCCCAAGGTGTTCAAATATTGATCGGGTCCGAACACGGCCTCGACAGCATCGAGTCCTGCTCCATAGTGGCCTATCCGATCCACGCGCAGAATATTCCGCTGGGTAGCATCGCGGTAATAGGACCTAAGCGGATGGATTACCAAAAGATAATTTCCGTCGTGGATACCACCGCTCTGATTTTAACCCGCATGCTCAAGAAACTTGTTGAAAGCGCCGTGTGAAAGAAGCGAGCGCGGTCACTCCGCCTGGATCTCCCGGAGACGCTCCCTGAAAAAATCAAGAGATTGAGCGCCTACAATTTTGTGCTTCCCATTGATTATGAACGTGGGAACCGCATTGATTCCCAACTGACGTCCCTCGCTATGGGCCTCATCCAAACGCGAAGCATAGCGGCCTTCTTGCAAAGCGACGCGAAGATCATCAGCGTCCAAGCCTTCTTCTTGGGCTAGTTCCAGGAGGACGTCGAGGTCCCCGATGTCACGGGTTTCCGTAAAGTAAGCCCGGAATATACGACCGTGGAAAGAATCAAAACGCCCCGCGTCCCTGGCGTATTCGCTTGCTTCCAAAGACATGCGGGAGTTGGACAGCCGAGACACCTCGCCAAAATTCACACCTAATGAACCGTACGTGTGGTTAAGCCTTTCCCAGAATCTTTTCACATTCATCCCGGGGAATCTGTCCGAAAGCAGAGTTCCTGTTGATGGAGTTTCGGGATGAAGTTCATAGCTCACCCATTCATCCTTTATGGGAAATTCTTTTTTGAGCGCTTCGACAAGACCCTTGCCGACGTAGCAGAAAGGTCAGATGAAGTCCGAAAAAATCCTTATATTCATATCTTGGGATGCCTCCATAAATGGTCTCGCAACTGGAATGCTGTTTATAAGACGTTGTGAAATATTGAACGATTCTTTTTTAGCCTGACTTTGAGCATTCTAGATTTATCATCGCACAGTTTTGTCGTCGAGGGTGCCTTATTTTGTTTGACGGTTTATATACCGATTGGTATACTTGGAACAATCTTACAACGCGGCCTTAAGATGGACAATCGATCTAACATATTGCTGCACGCTCTGGAATTATTCTCAGCTCGTGGATACGACGCTGTGGGTGTCCAAGAAATCGTCGATGCCGCCGGCATTACAAAACCAACTCTTTACCATTACTTCGGAAGCAAGCTTGGATTGCTGAACGCTATTTGCGACGAACATTTCTCAATTCTATACAAAGCCATCCAACAAGCGGCGGATTACCAACATAACGTGCCGCTGACTCTTAACCGGTTAGCGGCCGCATACTTTAGTTATGCGGATGACAACAAGGTTTTCTATCGAATGCTCTTGTCCGCTTGGTTCGCGCCGCCTGACAGCGATGCGTTCAAAGCGGTGTCTCGTTTGAACGAAAGACAGCAGCAGCTTTTGGAAAACCTATTTATTGAGGCCGCAAAAGATCATGGCAATATGAAAGGTCGTCATCAAGCCTATGCTGCGACTTTCTTGGGAATGGTCAATACTTATATCGGCTTGTCCTTAAATGGATATATCCAACTGAATAGAGAATTAACATACAAGGCCGTTCACCAGTTTATGCACGGTATTTTTTCTTGAGGCTCTATTTTTTGGCTTCTGATTGTACCGAACGGTATATCAGGAGACAGTCTTCTACGAATTTAGGAGGATTCGTCATGACACATTGGGCTCACGATGCCGTCTTTTATCATATTTACCCCTTGGGCCTATGCGGAGCGCCAAAGCGCAACGATTTTTGCTCTCCCATGACCCCGCGTCTGGAGCAGCTATACGCATGGATAGACCATCTGCTTTATTTGGGTGTCAATGCGGTGTGCCTGGGGCCTGTGTTCGAATCCACGTCTCACGGGTATGACACGGCGGACTACTACAAGGTCGATCGCCGCTTAGGATCCAATGCCGTCTTATCGGAGCTGACGTCCGCAATGCATGAAAAAGGAATTCGCGTGGTACTCGACGCTGTATTGAACCACGTGGGGCGCGATTTCTGGGCTTTTCGTGATGTTCGGGAACATCAAGAGCGCTCGGTTTACCGTGACTGGTTTCAGGACCTTGATTTCGGAAAACGGAGCCCGTTTAATGACCCGTTTACCTACGCGGGGTGGAATGGCCACTATGACCTGGTTAAACTGGATCTAGGCAATCCGGAGGTCAAAAGGCGCCTCTTCGAAGCCGTTGCTATGTGGATTAAAGAGTTCAACCTTGACGGTTTCCGATTAGACGCGGCGAATTTTATGGACATTGCCTTTTTGAAAGAGCTTGGCGCTTTTTGCCGGAAACTGCGACCCGATTTTTGGTTGATGGGCGAAGTTGTCGGTGGGGATTATCGAAAATGGGCCAATGCGGAAACCCTGGATTCAGTCACCAACTACGAGTGCTACAAAGGACTGTATTCAAGTCATGTGGACCGCAATTATTTTGAAATCGCATACGCCTTCAATCGCCAATTTGGCGATGATGGACTCTACTGCAACGTCCCTTTGTATAATTTCGCCGACAATCATGATGTCAATCGCGTTGCCAGTCTCCTTGAGAATCCGGCGCATTTGCACACGTTATATTGCCTACTTTTCACAATGCCAGGCGTTCCGTCGATCTATTACGGCTCTGAATGGGGAATTCATGGTAAAAGGAGCAGCAGAGACGACACTGCCCTGCGCCCGCGCCTCGAAATTGGGACCGCTTCACAAACCGCTCCGCATCCCGAGCTGAGTAAAACCATCGCGCGGCTGGCGCAAATTCGTCACGGTTTCTCAAGCGCTCAGACACGGGAATTATCAGCAACTGTTTGTCAGTCATGAACAATTCGCTTTTGCCAGACAGACTCCGGAGGAATGTGTGGTCGTGGTGGTCAATTCTTCCAACAAGCCGGTTTCTTTAGACTTGAATATTCCGTTCGGCGGCGGTCGATTGGTGGACTTGCTCAATACCGGGCGAAGAATTCCGAGTGTTCGACGGACGTGCGAAAATTGATCCGGTCTGGCCCTGTTGGGCCAGAATAATGAAACTCGACAGGCCCTCAAGTCCATGAAGAAATGAAAGGCCGACGGCATGTTATCATGAATCCAGCAGCGCCAGATTGTCGGCGTGTATGACCTCGTCGTTGCTCCTGTAACCCAGAATCCAGTCAATTTCTACGGCTCGCCGCCCCATGATTTTTTCCAGTTCGTCGGAGGAGTAATTAACTAGACCCACCGCGAGTTTCTTGCCCTTGGGGATCGCAAACCAAAACCGCTGCGCCATGATCGAAGTGTCCCTGGATGCTTGTTACCCCAATGGGAAGCAGGCTTTTTCCACTATGAGTTATCGCCTCTGCGGCTCCCGCGTCCACTTCGAGTTCCCCTTCCGGGGCCAGATTATAGCGGATCCAGTGCTTCCTGGCGGAGATCTTCTCTTTGGCGGGGAGGATCAACGTCCCACACACTTCGCCCTCCATAGTCCTGGCCACTATACCGGGTATTTTCCCGCCTGCGATTATCATGGGAATGCCCGCTACTCTTACGACCTCGGCCGCTTGCAACTTGGAAGCCATCCCACCTCGGCCGACTTTCGACGGGACATCGGATGCGAGGCCCCTTAGTTCGGGTGTTATTTCCTCTATAAGCGGAATTAAACACGCGTCTGCGCTGGTCCTGGGATCGCAATCCATAAATCCTTCGATATCGCTGAGAGCAAAAAGAAGGTCCGCATCTGCTAGAGTAGCCACAAGAGCCGATAGATTATCATTGTCCCCGAACCTGATTTCTTGAACCGCGACGGTGTCATTCTCATTTATGATCGGCACTGCTCCCGCAGATAGAAGAGTCATAAGAGTATTACGAGCATTCAGATATCGGCTGCGATGGGTCAGGTCGTCCCGAGTCAATAGCATTTGGCCGACGGTGACTCCGTGGCGTCCGAAACCCTCTTCGTACGCAGCCATGAGCCTCGTTTGACCCACAGACGCCGCCGCCTGTTTCTGAGGAATAGTTCTGGCGCCCTCACGGAAATTCAGACGCCGGACCCCAGCGGCGATAGCGCCTGAGGAAACCATGATGAATTCTTTTCCTTGCTCTTTGTATCGACACACATCGTCAACTATTCCGTCCATAACGGCGCGGTCGAGACCTTCGTCGTTAGTGACTACGCTGGAACCCAGTTTCAGCACTATTCGGCGAACAGAGCCGAGAAATTCTTTTCTAATCGCTGAGTAATTCATCAGTCTTTTGAGTTTGTTTCAACGTGAGCGAAACGCGCCGGAGCAACTCCGGAAGCCCTTCACCGGTAACAGCGGAGATCTCGTAAACACGCAAACCTTTTGTTTCAATGAAACGCCTCAGTTGACCCGCGGCGGTTCGGTTTTCCGGGAGATCCATCTTCGTGATCACCCCGATCAGCGGCCTTTGTATCAGATCCTTACTGTACGAAGCAAGTTCGTTCATGATGATGTCGAAGCGCTCCGGGGCCGACGGGGTCAGATGCGGAGCAGGATCAATCAGGTGCAATAACACTCTGGTTCTTTCGATATGGCGAAGAAACTGGTCTCCCATGCCGGCGCCTTTATGAGCATCTTCTATGAGACCAGGGATATCGGCCATGACGAAATCTCTTCCGTCCGGGGTCTTTACCATGCCGAGACCCGGAACTTTGGTGGTGAACGGATAATCCGCTATTTTTGGACGAGCGTTGCTCACTCTGGAAATCAGTGTGGACTTGCCGCTGTTGGGCAGCCCCACCAACCCCACGTCCGCAATTAGCTTCAATTCCAGCGCCAGCCAACGATCCTGGCCTTCTTTGCCTTCTTCAAATCGTCTCGGGGCCCGGTTTCTTGATGTCGCAAAGCGGCTGTTTCCTCTACCGCCACGTCCACCTTGCGCGGCCAAAATTTTTGCTCCGGATTGATCCAGGTCCGCCACAAGTGCGCCGGTCTCCTCCTCAAATACTTGCGTTCCCACAGGGACTCTGATTGTCAGATCAGGACCGTTCCGGCCGTGTCGATTATTGCCGCTCCCGTGTGTGCCTTTCTTTGCTCGATATAACTGCTGATATCTGCAATCGAGCAAGGTGTTGAGGGATTCATCCGCTTCGATGATCACGTCCCCGCCTTTGCCCCCATCACCGCCGTTCGGTCCACCCTTAGGGACATACGGTTCCCTCCGGAAACTGACGCATCCGTTTCCACCTTTGCCCGCGACGACTCGGATTCTGGCTTGATCTACGAATTTCAAATTACGGAAAATGCCGGTTGATGGGCGTCTGAGGATTGCACGCGAGAGCGGCGGCGCCTTGCCGGAACGTGGCTCGGCGGGACCCTCGCTTGCATGCGCTCCATCCCGCCAACCTTGCTCCTTTTAATGTACTGTATGCCTCCTGGATCTGAGATGATCCAAGACGATTGACTATTCAGCGGGGGTTTCTGCTTTAACGGGAACGATTGCGACTCGCTTCCTGTTGCGGTCCTTTCTCTGGTATTCGACGATTCCGTCGATCTTGGCGAACAGCGTATAATCACGGCCCATCCCAACATTTTCTCCGGGATGAATATTCGTGCCGGTCTGTCGCACAATGATGTTACCGGCCCTTACCAATTGCCCCCCAAAACGTTTTACTCCTAATCGCTGTCCAGGGCTGTCCCGTCCGTTTCGAGAACTTCCTCCTGCTTTTTTATGGGCCATGGTATTACCTCCTGTCCTTACAGGACGTTCGATTTCATGTCTGACAGTGTTCTAAGAAGAAACTGAGATCGTTTGCTGGTCAGGGCTATCCGTTTCGACCGGCGCCTCCTGCGGCACTATCTGATCAATCTTCAAGAGAGTGTACCATTGCCGGTGACCTTGCTTCTTATCATAGGCTTTTCGGCGTTTCTTTTTGAAGACTATTATCTTCCTGTCACGAGCGGTCCGGACAATGGTGGCTTTTACTACAGCGTCCTTGACGAATGGTTTTCCCAGGTCAACACCTTCCGAGGCCCCTATGGCCAAAATTTTATCCAGGTCTACCTGATCCCCTGGTTCACCTTTGAGCTTTTCGACCTTGAGCTGATCCCCGGCCTCGACTTTGTACTGTTTCCCGCCGGTTTGAACTATGGCGTACATGTGTGGCCTCCTAAACCATAACGAATAATTAAAGCACTGGGATGATCGTCTGTCAAGCCCGAAATAACCATGTGATGTAATCATTGACGTACGTGCGGGGGCGGGCTTTCAAGCCTGACCGAAGAATTCTTCAGTACACACCCTGGCTTGAAAGACCGCCCCAATTATTGCCAATACGCCCAGCCACACTCGGATGATTGCGCTCTATCTGCCTCCGTTGGGTTCAGCTTCCGGACCTTTCTCCGTCGGGGTCGCTTCAGTTTCGGGAGCCCCCTCTGTTTCCCCCTCTACTCCGGTGGCCTCAGGCCCCGCAGTAGGCAGCGGCGCAGGTCTTGAGAGAACTCCGCCGGAAAGCATAGCGCGCCGGCTAGCCCGCTTTATAACGGTTCCCGGCGGCGCGGCATACGATGGGTGCGCCAAGTCCATGCCGGAACATTTCCATACAAAGACGAAACTATCTAAAATGTTATTAATCATATTATTATAAATATAATTTACATCTATGTCCGTCAGTAGCATCGTTCGATCGAATTTGTCAGGCGCTCGAAAAATCACAAATGGGTCTTCCTTCATCGTTGACGCAAAAGTATCGTTTCTGACGTGCTTAAATCTGGGCATATCTTCAGGTGTAAGCCTTTCCATGAGTTCACCCAGAGAATGAAAATCGCCGTATCCATCATAGAAAAGCCACAGATCAATGAGGTTTTCGACTATGATTTCGTCCAGAATCATGGAGAATTTTTCCAGGTGATTCGACATCAGGAAATGCAGGCATTTTGACCAGGATAATGGAGTAGGCGATCATGCCCAATCGGCCGGCGATATTGGTAGCCGATGTGTCAAGCTTTAGCTCACCGCCCTTGAGGGCCTCAGCGCAGAAAGGGATATCCCTCATCAGTCGAGCGTACGCTTCCCGCCTGATCTCTTCGAGGTCCTTATTTTTCAGATTAACACGGATATCGCGCGTCATGAAAGTCATCCCGCGCAAAAAATCATACCGATTGTTATAAATGTAAGAGCCCATGGCCCTGGGCAGCAGTTTCAGGAGATCTCGCGTGACAGTCTCGAGAAACATCTCGTGCGTATCGTACGGTATGTAGGCTGACGCAGGAGAGGCAATAATAATTACCAACAGGCCTGCCAGGATTAGCTTTACCGACTTTGACATGGTACATCCTCCTGGAACGGGAGATATCGACACAAGATCTCCCATAGCAGTGGAGAATACCACAAATGAACAAGAAATTCAAATGGAATTGCAATTAGATAAAGATGAGTTTTAATGTTAAACTTGATTGTTGGTGATTTCAAGAGATTTCATCAACGGATGAAGTCTGTAGGATTCAAATTTTCTGCTTCCACTGGGCTAATACGTTGAGCGCTTCAAGCGGAGTAATATCATCAAGATTCATCTGTTCCAAATCCTTCAAAATATCTTGGCCGGGATTACCGAACAGCTCCGGCTGAAATGCGCTCACGGCCTGATTTGCAGCATTGGGCCTGCCTGCGATCACAGGAAGTCCTCTCAAATCCAGTTCGTTTCTCTCCAGGCCGGATAAAATCTCTCTCGCGCGATTTATTACAAAATCGGGGATACCTGCGAGTTTCGCGACTTGTATCCCGTAAGATCGGCTGCAACCCCCCGGCACGATCTTTCTCAGAAATACCACCCGATCTTCCCACTCTCGCACGGCTATGTTGTAGTTGCGAACTCTCGTCTTCACCCGAGCGATATCCACAAGCTCATGGTAATGAGTGGCGAAAAGCGTCCGTGGGCCGCCGTCCGATTTGTCATGAAGGAACTCCGTGACCGCCCAAGCTATTGATAAACCGTCGAAGGTGCTGGTCCCGCGGCCGACTTCGTCCAAAAGAACCAGGGAACGGTCAGTGGCGCTGTGCAATATTTCCGCGGTTTCGTTCATTTCAACCATGAATGTCGATTGACCGAAGGCGAGGTAATCCGCGGCCCCTATCCTTGTGAAAATCCGATCCACTGTCCCCACGGACGCTTCCTTGGCCGAAACAAGGCTGCCCATTTGAGCCATGATAACTATGAGCGCAGTCTGGCGGAGATAAGTGGATTTTCCGGCCATGTTCGGCCCGGTTATGATAAGGATCTGATCGGACGAGCGGTTCAGCAGCACATCATTGGGAACATACGTTTCTCCATGCTCGAAGGTTTCAACCACAGGATGACGACCTTCGGCAATCCGGATTTCGTCCCTCTGATGGATTTCCGGCCGGGTATACCCCCGGAGAGCGGCTAATTCAGCCAGCGAAACGAGCACATCCAAAGTGGCTATGGCCGCGGCGGTGGCCTGTATTCTCGGGATTACTTCCAGAAGCCTGTGTCTCAACAGGTCAAAGATCTCGGCTTCCAGTTCGATAATCCTGTCCTGCGCGTTGAGGACCTTCAGCTCATACTCTTTCAGGTCTTCGGTAATGTACCGCTCCGCGTTTACCAGCGTCTGTTTACGGATATAGTTCGCAGGAATCTTGTTCTGGTGGGTCTTGGTGATTTCTATGTAATAGCCGAATACTCGATTGTATCCTACTTTCAGGTTCGGGATGCCTGTCGCCTCCCTTTCACTGGCTTCGATATTCGCAATCCATTGCTTGCCGCTTCGACTGATTCCGCGCAACTCGTCTAATTCTTCATTGTACCCGTCCCGAATCACACCTCCATCCTTGATATTCCAAGGCGGGGAATCAACCAACACCGATTCAATGGCATGCGCAACGTAGGACAAATCGTCCATCTGCCGGAAATCGTCGCTCAGCGCAGTTTCGAGATCTTGCAACAGCTTTATCAAAGACGGTATCTGCTCGGCCGAAGAGCGTAACTGGATCAGATCTCGGGGATTGGCGCTTTTCAGGGAGATTTTCCCGGCTATTCTTTCCAGGTCCCCCATTTCCTTGAGAACGCTCCGCAGGTCGGACTTCAACACGGTATTCTCAACCAGAGCTTCAACCGTTTCACTCCGCCGGAAGATCTCATCCACGTCCAGCAGCGGGTAAGCGATCCACTGCCGCATAAGACGCGCGCCCATTGCCGTGACTGTCCGATCAAGAAGTTGAACCAGCGTTCCGGTGGTTGTTCCATCCTTGATGTTTTTGAATATTTCAAGATTCCTGAGAGTCGCCTGGTCGAGCACCATATAATTGCCCAGGTGATACACACGGGGCGGTTTAACATGCGCAGGAGCGTAAGACCTGGTCTGTCTGACATAGCTGACAATGATTCCCGCTGCGAGGGTCATTGGCGAATCTTCAGAGAGACCGAAACCCTCAAGATTCTGCACTCCGTACTGCTCCCGAAGCGCCTCACCACAAGTACGGACATCGCACATCCAATCTTCCACCGGATGGACGTAGAATGACTGGTCCAAAAGCGCTTGAAGGTTTTCCCGGCCGGACAGATGCTCCGGGAAGAGCACCTCTTTAGGTTCTAAGCGTCGCAATTCCTGTGACGCGAGCGAGGCATCCGAAGTCTGGGTCACCTGCAAATCGCCGGTGGATAGGTCAAAGGCCGCCAACGCCACATCCGCGCCTTTCGTAACCAAAGCGACAACAAAGTGGTTCTCTTCAGCCTTGAGAATTCCCGGCTCTTCAGTCAATCCCGGCGTTAGCACTCTGGTGACTTCGCGGCGAACGATCCCTTTGGCTTGTCGAGGGTCTTCCATCTGATCGCATACAGCTACTCGTTGGCCGGCTGCGAGTAATCGCGAGATATAGCCGGACGCGGCATGATGCGGGAACCCGCACAGAGGGACACTCCCTTCCTTATTCTTATCCCTCGTCGTTAGAGCTATATCCAATATTTTTGAGGCTGTTTTCGCGTCCTCGAAGAACATCTCGTAGAAATCACCCATTCTGAAGAGAAGGATCGCGTCGGGATGACGCTCCTTCTGTTCGCGATACTGGCGCATCATGGGTGTGAGGTTCTCGTCCGTCACGGTTTGTCCCTGGGAAAATATGATTCGAGAACAATAACGATTCCACCGTAATGTGTCCAGCCCTAGATTTTTTTTGAAGAGCTTTCCGGGGAACCCTTTTTTCTGCAAAAAAGGGTTCCCCGGACCCTTCCCAAAAAACTCTAACATTCTTTTGCACCTAATTATTGAGGTGGTACTTCTTCAGTTACGGGCGGCCAAAGACTGCCATTGCCAGCGCAGCGAAGCAATCTCCGAACTTGGACCGATTGCTTCGCCGTTTCACTCTTCGCGACGGCACAACCCACGCCCCCCATGACTGAATGACTATCCGAGGCGTAAAGTTGAGTTCGCATGAAAACAAAAAATGCGGTAATATTTCAACTCTTCTCTGCGCTCTCTGCGAACTCTGCGGTGAGAAGTCCGACAAGGCATGATATAATAAAAGTTATGATTACCGATAAGGACAAACAGATAATTAAAGAGACAGCCGCCAAGTACCCGCGTAAGACGCGTACTGCTCTTTGGGTCCAGCCTTTTCCCTGATAAGGAAAGCCACGATATCGATATTGGGATAGAAGGCTTTGACGAAAAGGATTTTTTCACATTTTATGGAGAACTCCTCTTTGCCTTGTCAAAACCCGTGGATATCGTTGATCTGTCCGTAAAAACCCGTCTCGTCCAACTCATCGAGCAAGAAGGCATATCTCTCGATGCCTGATTATCGTCTTCGTATTGAAGCCGAGTACGAGGAATTGGAAAGCACTCTCTCCGCTCTGCCAAACCGCCCTTTGTCAACTCTCTCCAAATTGGAGCTTGCCGGCGCGGCAGCACTGCTTCACAATTTTTACAATGGCATCGAAAACATTCTCAAACTTGTCTTCCGCTTAAAGGGGTTTCCTATTCCGCGAAGGAGAATTCTGGCATAAAGATCTGCTCGGTCTAGCAGAGGAACAAGGAATCCTGTCTAACTCATTGCTGGAAGACTTGAAGCGCTATCTTGCATTTCGCCACTATTTTGGTCACGGCTACGCCCTGAATCTCGTCCCTGGGCGGCTGGAGCCGCTTGCGGCAGATGCGCCAGCGGTGTTCGCCAAGTTCAAGGTCGAGATTGAGAATTGCATGAGCTGATAACTTCTGCTCGCAACCTGAGCAAATAAGATGCCCGTAGCTATGTTATTTTGTGAAGAGCCTAACTCTGTATTTCTTGGACTTTCTCTGCGCTCTCTGCGTTTCTGCGGTGAAAGATTTCTTGCTTTCGGATAGGGGATGACCAATGGACAGAGCGGCTCTCTTGAAACAACTATCGGATCGAAACTTTGAGCATTGGCGATCGAGAGGATTATCACCCGTCAAGTCCAAGCAATTGGTGGCCGACAAGATGGAATCCTGGAAAACCCTGAGCGATGAACAGCTCCAAAAACTGTTGGAGCAAGAAGAAGCGGAATATTAAGAACCCTGATCCATAAGAGTTTTCCGGAAGCAAGGAACTGCCTGCTGCCTCATTGGAGAGTGAAGACGGCTACATTGGAGTAAGATTGTTGTTCCTGAACCCCTTTTGGAGTTGATCGGATCATTCAATTCACAGGTCTCTAGAAAAGACTCCTCTGAAGAACTTTCGGCGGCCAAAAAACTCCCAAGACCATCCATGTGTTATAAGGATGCCGGGTTCCCATGAAAAAATGAGTGTCCTTGTCGGGGCCACATATTTCGTCAAAGAAACTTCTTTTTGACGCTTAGGGCAGCCGCTTCATCGTCCCCTAATCTTTCTGCTTCCTTCAACCACAATACACCCATTTCCCAATCGATAAGACTTGCGGAATGTGGGCCTTCGCTGTCGTCACACTCAAAAATGTATAGAAACTTGAACGGAATTTTTCGCAGCGACTTCGGAGGTTCTCCGAAGAGGGGGATTTGTTTAAATATCTCCAGTGACTTATCGTCCCATTCTTCGTCTTCGGGGTGTATTTCGAGATCCAGGACGCGAGAGGGGCGCACCATACCCAAGGAGGTTCGCTCATGAATTCGTACAATCGCCTGAGTTCATTCAGTGAATGAACGGGCACGTTGCTAAGTATTTCCTTTCTTTTCTGCCACCCGCTCTCTGTACCGATTCGGGGACCTACAATTCGGATTGATCCTAGGTCTGGTTTCCGGCTTTCTTTTCTCATATAATTTGAAGCGCCGTGAGGAGCTAAGGCAACCTTGATCCATTGGTATTTTGCGAATTGCTGCTCGGGAGGGAGATACCGGTAATCTATGGGATACAGTCTAATACGAATGCGCTTCTTAACAAGTGACTCTCAAGTATGGAAAGTCGGTCATCGACCGAACCATGTTAGGATCACTTTCGAGCTGTCTCAGCCGACGACAAAGTGCTTCCTCTACTTCATCGAGAGATTTGAATGCCTTGTTCGGCATGGCTTTTTCTCTCAGATCTTCCCAGACATGCTCGACCGGATTGAGTTCCGGGCTATGTGGAGGTTGCGGGAGCAGTCTTATGTTTGATGGTACCCTTAGTTTTTTTGCCACGTGCCATCCTGCTTGGTCGATGAGCATAATCACGAAGAAATCTTTGAAGTCCTGCGAAACTTGCTTCAGAAACAGATTCATCATATCGGTGTTGGCGTAGGGAAGGATCAGGGAGGTCATTTTCCCGGATGCCATGCACAGAGCCGTGTACACATACACATATGCGCGTACGATCTGTCGAGGGACCTTAGGCCGCATCCCTTCAGGAGCCCAACAGGCCCGAGGCGGGTTGATCCTGCCGAATCTTCCTTCATCCTGGGACAGAAGGGCCACGGGCCGGGAGTCGTCGGGATCTCTTTGAGCGAGAATTCCGTTGATCTTCTCGGGAAACTCTTTCTTGAACTCTTCTTGGACTTCCTCTCGGGATTTCACATGGCTGGGTCTCGGCACCACCTTGCGCTACCCATTTCTGTGCAAGAACCTGTAAACGACAGAATGATGCAATGGTTTGCCCACACGGTCCTCAAGAGCCTCCCGGATCCGAGCTACAGTAGTGATCTCTCCCTTTGCAGCGCTGTCGAAAAAGGGCTTCAACAAGAGGATTTCTTCTTCCCTACTCATATGCCCATTTCGCGGCTCAGGAATTCCAGTGCCCAAGATTCCTTCAAGACCCGATCTATTGTAGGCCGAAATCCAGTTGTGCACACTGTGAACCGACACCCCCATATGAAGGGCTATTTCTTCCGCAGGTCTCGGATCTACAGTGGCATTCAAAATTACCAACAATTTCTGGGCGGTCTTGCGATCCGGAGTGGCCTTCAGTCGGATCCGGAGGTCTTCTTCCGACATATGCGGACGGGCTTTGGTGATCCTTGCCATGACTACCTCCCGTAGCCTGGGAGGACATAGCAGGAACGGCGAAACTACGCGAGGCCAAATTACATTTTCGGCCCGCGCATTGGTATAACCCATTGACCATCTTGAGTAATCCCCGCCGTGCAAATAACCTCGACATACTTCTGAGATGGCCACGGATAGGTCATAACGGTAATGAAGATTTTGGTTTCTTCATGCTCGTCATCCATCAGGTGCTCCCAAATGGATTATAGGCAGACCGGTCCTTTCATTAATGAGCATAGCCAGATGAGATCTATGACAGAAAGAAGGATCCGACTCCATGCAGATCAAGGCTGTAGGTTTTGCAACGGCAACCGTTGTAAGGGAATCCAGCCACCGGGACTTTTTGGTCAAGACCCCCGAACGATAACGCTTGAAGAGTATTTCGTAATCGCTGAGCGATTTCAAATCTATTCTATCGGATGCAGGTATACCCAATTCGGGGAATCCACGGTATTCAATACCCAAATTCTCACTTAGACACAGAGAGTAGTCTTGTGATAACCAAAATTGCGAGAAGAAGGATTGTTCCTGACATCGGCTAGCGTGCTTATACCGCATTTCAACAATTTGTTGAGAAAAGCGTCAATCGAGAGGCCTTGATGACCCATCGTGTAAACCGCTTTGTCTGCATGCGGCTTTGCCTGGACACGTCTGCCTGAATTTTCACAATTAATGGTAAACCAAGAATATCGAGAGTAGACGCTGTCGATCAACTCGTTGATCGTCAGTTCCTCGTATCTAAGGATAATTCTGCATACGTCCTGAAACTCCTTAGGCGGCTCTACGACGGACTTGTAGGCTGAGGTCAAACTCCATCCTGTGGGAGCAATTTCTTGCACCAACCCTACTTTCTTCAGAGCAAGGATCTCTTGGTGCAAAAGAAATGAATAAGGCCCATATTTGTATGGGACGAAGGAATAGAAAGCAGGTCCACCACGAGAATAAGTCTCGTGGGAGAGGAGAAAGGCCCATTTCATAAGCTTGATTCTGGTGAGTGATCCCCCTGCTTTTCCCAACATGTAAAGTAAAATCCGCTGCCGATTTAGCAAGAGCCGACCTCCTGGAAAGTTGGCGGATTATACCTCTGCCAAACCATTCGTCAACGGATTAAACCGAAGGATCCAAAATAGAGCAGGCTCGGATTTTGGCCGCTGATACATGACTGGAAAAACCATTAAGGAAATGGTTGACAAGAATTCGTGTTGTCCAAATGCTACCCATCGGAACCCAAGGTTGGTGCATCTCCCGCTTGATCCATGCAATTTTACCAAAAATTCTGTTTTGGCTCAGATGGCCCGTGGAACGATGCCGGCTCTCACCGTCGCATGATGGCTGGCACAATCGAGTCGTCCAGAGTTAGAACGTACATGATTATGGCTGCCAGCATTATGACGACGGCCAGCCAGACTCGCCAGTCCTTGTGGAATTTCCTGCCGCTTGATTCGGTGTTGTCTTCTCGAACGTGCCTGTGTGACTCTGAGTGGTTGTGACTATGATGTGTCATAGGTTATCCTTCGTTACAATTACGTATACTTCAAAAAGGCTCTTTCGTGTGCTCGGGAAGGGGCACATCAAATGCTTGGGTTATCTCTCCGACCATTTGGTAAAACCCGCATAAGGTTACGACTTCCAGGAGGCCTTGCACTCCATAGAGTTCTATCATTTTGTTCTGCAGATTTTCCGGGATGGACCTGAACTCCAGCACAACGTCTATGGTTTCTAGAATTAGAGAGTACGGATGAGGTATTGAGGCCCGATCAAAGTCCAAGATGGCCTCTATCAACTTGTCACTCAGGCCCGAGGCTCGAGCAGGCGCCAGATGATCTACCCACTCGAAGGCCACTCCAATTCTTCTGGCAATGGATAGACACAATAAATTGATACGCGTCTCGTGGCAGCTTTCCTTCAAACTTGAGGTAGTATCCCAAGCGCTCAATAAGCTGAGTTAGTTCCGGATGATTCATCAACGGAATGTACAGGCCTCGCACTTTAGCGCCCTGGGCGGATCGTCTGGCCAAAATCTCGTCGTAAATTTCCTTGGCTTTGCCGGTAAGCTTGCCGGTCGAGTCAGGTAGCGCGGCCATGATATATCTCCTCTATTCGTGGTAACTCCAAGATTTCACGGCTTCGGCGAAGGGCTCCACAGGCGTGCCAAATTTTTTGTCGGCCTTTATATCCACCAGAAAAGCCGATTTTGCCTCAAGTGCCTGTTGGAAGGCCGGCGCCAACTCCTGCGGTTCACGTACCGTCAGGCTCTTTAGCCCAAGCGCTTTGGCCAAAGTCGCCCAGTCATGATCGGGCAGTGATGTCAGTTCAGAGGGCTTTGCGCCTAATTTCGAGGCGCGAAGCCAAACGTTTCCAAAAGCCGAGTTGTTTATGACGACATATATCACCGGAACATTGAATCTGGCGGCGGTCTGTATCTCCAGGCCGTGCATAAGCATGCATCCGTCCCCGGTGATTACGACACATGGTCTATCGGGCCTTGCCAGTTTCACTCCTATTCCGGCCGGAATAGCCCATCCCATGGGGCCGAGGGTTGTCGCGGAAATATAAGTTCTAGGCTCGTAGCTCTCCCAATACTGTCCGGCGAAAGCCCGATGCGCGCCGCTGTCCACGAGCGCGACGGTTTCTCTGGGCATAACTCTTCTAAGTTCACTGACAATACGTGCAGGATGTATAGGAATGGCGCCACTGGAGCAATTGTCCGCGTCGTAGAGGCGAGGTAGCTTGCGGATCCCGTCGATCCACTCCCCGCGAACGCCTTTTCCCGCTTCGAGGTGACCTAGGAGTTCGTTGGGCTCGAACATTATTCTCTCGATAAAAGCGCCGACGTCCCCTACGACTGTAACTCCGCCGTAAACAGCGCTGATCGCTTCCGGCGCCACGTTGACCTGAAATAGGCCCCGTTGTGAAACAAGCTTGGAATTCCAATGCATTGTGTCTCTCTCGTTAAGGCCCGAGCCCAAAACAAGAAGCAATTCCAAATCATCAGACAGCACCGCAACAGACGCGTGCCTGGTCCCCGCGTAACCGAACACTCCAAGTGACAATGGGTGATCCTCGGGGAAAACCCCTTTGGCCTTTAGTGTCGTGGCAACCGGAATGTGAAATTCCTCGGCAAATTTGAGCAGTCCTTGCGAGGCGTCAGACCTCTCCGCGCCGTCTCCTGCCAGAACTGCAATCTTATCGGCCCTCTTCTCGAAAATCTTTCCCGGAGCGACTCTAGCCCAGAAACGATCCATGGCCCCGGAATCCAGTATCCTGGGTTCTGTCACTGACCTATCCAAAGCCTCGTGAGCCACGGAGATATCAGCTTCCTGTATGTCACGCGGCAGGCTCAAATGCACCGGGCTTTTACGCCGACCGAACATGGTCAACAGCGCTTCGCGAAAATGGTGATTCAGCAACTTCGGGTTTTCTATGCTGAGAGACATTGCAGTTACAGATCTGAGGATTTCTGTATCGTTGAAACTGGATGCGCTGGCGTCTTGAAACTCACCGAGCCCTTCCATGAAAGTGGCTACCTCTCCGCTCAGGACAAGCACGGGAGACTGGTCCGTCCAGGCAGTTGAGACCGCAGTCGTCATGTTTGTAAGACCAGGCCCTCCGATTGCCAGACAAGCGCCGAAATTCCCACTCGCTCGAGAATATCCATCCGCCATATAGCACGCGCCGCCCTCTTGAGCCGCGATAATCGGCCTTATTTGTGGTGTGTCGTCAAATGCGGTCAAGAACGGATCTATCAAACCACCAGGAACAAAAAAAAGAGCTTCAACTCCTTCGGTGGCGAGCGCCTTAAGTATGAAATGCGTCCCCTTCATGTGATCTCCCCTAATCCTCAAGGATGTGCGGTGGTAGATGTCTTGTGCTGATATTCGTTTTCCCCGGCCGCTTGTGAATGGCATCGAAATAATCTTCTATGGTTTAGCGGTCGCCTGTCAAGCTTTGCGCATGATTGCGATTTACTCGGGTTCGACGACCTTAGAGAATTATCAACGGGTTGAATAAGCTCAATGAGTGAATAGTATAAAGTTAAGACTGTCGGAATGGGACGGTTGATTGATGAGGAGTGATTCCAATGTTAAGACACAGAGTTAAAGGTAATCTAAAGCAGGCGAAAGGCAAAATTCAAGAAAAATGGGGATGGCGGACTCACCGGTATTCCAGCGTTCTCAGTGGAATATTCAGCCAAGTGGTCGGCAAAATACAATCAATGTACGGCCGACTGGGGCATTGATGGATGAAGGATTTCCGGGGAGGGACTTTTTGTCCCGCGTTCTGCGCGGGATCCCTCCCCGGACCCCACCCCAAAAACTCCTATATTTTGTCTGCCGACTGTCGTGTTCGCCTGGAACAATTCTTTCAGGTTTCCACACCCTGTCGCCCCGCTACTCATGCGCTTTCCATTGTCTGTCCATCCATTTCAATGCGTATCTTTGTTGAGTTGAGGCATAATCCGTTTGCAAAACGAAGGCTTCCCCGGCTACTCTTTCAAAAGCTCATACATTTGAACCGTTTTTAATATCAAGCATTAACAGGTGACGCAAATATGAAAGACCACAAAATTGCAGTCATCCCCGGAGACGGGATTGGCAAAGAAGTGATGCCGGAAGGGCTTCGAGTAGTGGAAGCCGCTGCCCGAAAATACGGAATCGGTATAGAACCCACGCATTTCGACTGGGCCTGCGCGGACTACTATGTCAAACACGGCCGGATGATGCCGACCGACTGGTTCGATAGGCTCAAGGAATATGACGCGATTTACTTCGGCGCGGTGGGCTGGCCGGAGGTGGTGCCGGACCACATATCCCTCTGGGGATCGCTGCTCCAGTTCCGCCAGGGGTTCGATCAGTACGTGAATCTCCGTCCCGTAAGACTGATGGCAGGCGTGCCATGTCCTCTGGCCGGTCGGAAACCGGGTGACATCGAGTTCTACGTGGTGCGTGAGAACACCGAAGGAGAGTACTCGGATATCGGCGGAATAAAATTCAAAGGCACGGACAGGGAAGTAGTTGTTCAGGAATCGGTCTTCAGCCGAAAAGGTGTGGATCGAATTCTCAAGTACGCTTTTGAAATGGCGCGGAGTCGCCCGAAGAAACACCTTACTTCCGCGACCAAGTCCAACGGCATGGCCATCAGCATGCCCTACTGGGACGAGCGAGTCGAGCTGATGGCAAAGCAATACCCTGATGTGCGCTGGGACAAATACCACATCGATATCCTTTGCGCTCGATTCGTCTTGAGCCCGGAACGATTCGATGTGGTAGTGGGTTCCAACCTGTTCGGTGACATCCTCTCCGACCTGGGGCCCGCGTGCGCTGGAACCATCGGGATCGCGCCTTCGGCCAATATCAATCCGGAGCGGGTGTTCCCCTCAATGTTCGAGCCGGTGCACGGCTCCGCGCCCGACATCTATGGGCAGAACATAGCGAATCCCATTGGCGCAATCTGGTCAGGCGCAATGATGCTCGAATTCCTGGGCAATGGGAATGAGGCGCACACAGCGGCGCACGACGCCATCATCAAGGCGATCGAAACTATAGTGATCGAGGGACCCCGCACGAAAGATATGGGAGGCGAAGCCAACACCACTGACGTAGGCAAAGCCATTGCAGAGGCGATCTAGCGAGGGAGCGAAAATTGTAGGCCGACGAGCCCATGCTTTCGATTGCTCGGATCGCGCTTATTATCATGAATTCCCCAATTCCCCGAAACGAAGCAAGCCCCTCTTGCGTCTGAACTTCGGGGCTATGAAAACGGTTTCATAGGCTCGCTCCACCTAAAGCAGGAGAACGGTCCCCGCTCGCCATTTTACAACCTGTAAAAGAAGCGGACAGCCGGACAGTCCGCAATCCCCTTGCAAGCATCGTCATTGAATCGTTTGAAGCGTCTCCCCACGACTTCTAGCCGCAGCGTGGGACTCCGGCGCCTTGGCACGCCGGTTGCTTGTTATGTTTCAGATTTTTCGAGCGCCCTACGTCTTTGATTCGATCTGCCGAGGGAAAATGATGTTCGCAGAAATTAGGCCTGATGGCGCGGTCAATTCACAAGCGACGGATTTGCGCGCTCGATCTTATCCCAAACTATTTCGCCGATTCATTCTTGTTTCAGTAACCTGCTCCGTGCTGCCGCTACTGCTGGTAGGCTGGATCAGCTATCTATATTATTCTCGATTTTCCATGTCGAGGATGGCGGATTATTTTCAACGAACGGTTGAATACAATCGAAAAATCGCTGAATCCTTTCTCCGCGAGCGCACATCAGAGCTGAAACTAATGGCTAGCACACATTCCTTGAGCTTCCTGGAAGATTCCTCAAACCTTAAAGAAATCTTTCACGCCTTGAATCAGCAAGGGTCCTATTTCACGGATTTGGGTCTCATCGGTGAATCGGGAAAGCATTTGGCGTACATCGGGCCCTATGACCTGATGGATAAGGACTATTCCGAAACCTTCTGGTTTAAGGAAGTCATGGCGAAAGGCGTCTACGTCAGTGATATGTTTATGGGATATCGCCAAGCTCCACATTTCATAATAGCGGTCCTTTCCCCAAAAGGGGGCAGTACCTGGATTTTGAGAGCCACAATTTATACCGAGTTCCTTAGTTCTTTGGTCGAAACTGCGACCCTCGGCAAAACAGGCGAGGTTTTTTTGGTGAACAGGGAAGGGCTGTATCAGACCAGCCCCAGGTTCAAAGGCAAGATTATGGATAAGGCGCCTTTGACCATGGACTCATTCACAAGGGATAGCGGCATACTTATTACCGACCCCGCCGGGCCCATGCATTCATTCACGCCGGAGGACGGCACGCTAGATGCTGACTTGATCAGATACGGTCGGATGCAAGCCGGTTCGCGACAGGTCGTGGCCTATTCATGGCTCAAGAATCCGAATTGGTTGCTCGTCGTGAAGCAGGATTTTTCCGAGGTGTTTGGTGACATCAACCACGCGAACACTGCCATACTGGTGCTTTTACATTTGAGCATTCTCGCAATTCTGGTCGTCTCCGTCTTTACCGCTCGATACATGATCAAGGCCATCAAGAAACGGGATCAACAGGCAGATGTGTTAAACAGACAACTTATGCAGGCCAGCAAGCTGGCTTCTATCGGAGAACTGGCCGCAGGCGTTGCGCATGAGATAAACAACCCGTTGGCCGTCATTTTGACTGAAAGTCAGGTCATACGGGATTTGAGCGAAGAAGCAAAAAACCTGGATGGAGACTTCACGGATCAACTTGCGCTATCTCTGTCCCAGGTCGATTCCCAAGTGCAGCGATGCAGCCATATTACGCAGAATTTACTCCGCTTTTCTCGAAGAATTGCGGCAGCTTCACAGTTTGTAGATCTCAACAGCGCCTTGAGAGAAGTATTGGGCCTTCTGGAAAAAAAGGCAAACAGCGCCGGGGTCCAAATATTTTCGGATTTTCAGGAGAACCTGCCAAGGCTTAAGGCAGATCCTTTTGAGCTTGAACAGGTATTTCTGAATCTCGATTAGCAACGCTATTGACGCCCATGAAGGCAAGCCTTCCGGCAGTATCCGGATTGCCACACGATTCGATAAAGACGGCAAGAGGATTGTAGCGACCGTTTCCGATACAGGTTCGGGCATTCAAGACAAAGATTTGGAGCGCGTATTCGACCCCTTCTTCACAACCAAGCCCGTGGGCAAAGGGACAGGGCTGGGGCTGTCGATTTCGTACAGCATCATCAAGCAGATGGGAGGCGACATTTCAGTGCAAAGCGAACCGGGCGAAGGCGCTGAATTCACAGTCTTCCTACCTTGTACGACCGAGCAAAGTGAAATCTTGGAGGACTCGACCGAGAAAGGACCGTCCGGATGAGAAAGCCCAGGCTGCTCTTGGTGGATGATGACATGCCGTTTACCAGAAATCTGGTATGGCTTCTGTCTCGACGCGGATACGAGGTTTCGGCCGTTAACGACGGTCAGAGCGCGCTGCGGATTGTTGAGGAACAAGAGTTCGACGTGATTATTCTGGACCGCAAGATGCCCGGCATAGACGGCATAGCGACTCTCAAGGAGCTGAAAAAGAAAAGACCCCAGGTGGAAGTGATTATACTCACAGGAGCAGCTTCTGTTGAATCGGCCCTTGACGGTGTTCAGCTTGGAGCTTACGACTACGCCACAAAGCCTATACAGCTAAGTGATCTGGAAGAAAAAATCGGCCATGCGTTTGAACGCAAGCTGTTGCAGGAATGAAATAATTATCTAGGCCCACGGAGTTATATTCAATGACCAGTAGAATACGAGCCCTTTTAGTAGACGATGAAAAAGTCTTCATAGAATCACTGACCAAAGTACTCATTAGGCGCGGGATAAGTGTGCAAGCTGCCCCTGATGGCTATAAGGCCCTGGAGTTGCTGAAAAATGGCGGATTTGACGTCATAGTGCTGGATATGCGTATGCCCGGCCTGGATGGGCTTGGCACTTTGAAGGCTATTCGGGAGCACGATACACTCACTCCGGTAATTGTTCTTACAGGCGCCATAGATGTGAAGCAGGTGTCGGACGCTTTGAAAGCGGGGGCGGCAGAAGTTTTACTGAAGCCGTGCCCGGTGGAAAATTTGGTTTCCTGTATTGAAGACGCATACGAGCGCAAGGGATTTGCTGTAGAAGTTGCGGAAACGCGCTAAATCACAGTCAGAAGAAGTTTGATCCGTATTATTCCTCATTTGGTTCCAATTGAGCGTCGGAATCAAGATAAATATCCGAGACAACATATTGCCATAATCAGTATAAATGAACATGGCTATCTCGTGCCATATGAGCAAGAAGGAGAGGCGCCATATCTTTCGTGGGCTCCGCAAACGGCGTTTTGCTATGAATGGCTGCTTCTTGATGGATGGGTCGGGATGCTCATAGGGCGTAAGCGAAGTTATTGTAGCTCATTAGCGCAAGGATGGTGGATATCCTGACCTCTTTGTCAAACACACGAGGCAGTATACTCATGATAAACTTGGAGCGGTCTATGTTACCGGAAATCAGTAACGTCGCGAGTCGAGCGGCAAAAAGAAAGCGGTACGCAGACTTCACCGGATCAAATTCATTGGAATGTTTCCAAAAATCCCTGCCCCAGTAGTAGTTCAGTTTTCTCAATATCGAGTCAAAAGAATAGACTGATCTCATGACCGTCCTGTATCCCTGCAACAGATCATTTGCAGACATCCTGGCTGGGGAAAAGACAACATGTTGCGTGTCATATTTGCTCCAGTCTTTGTGAAGGATCCTGCCCTCTGCTTCAAGTCGTTTGAATAACCGGGTTCCCGGCAAGGGAGTAAGGATATTAATCAACGGCATTAAGAGGTTTGCTTCTCGAATAAAACCTATTAGCTCATCAAATGTAGCTTGGGAATCAAAATCATAACCCACGATAAATGAGCTGTGGACCAATATACCATACGATTGTATTTTTCTAATTGCTTCCAAATAGTCAAATCGTCGATTAATTTTCTTTTGCATCATCGCAAGGTTCTCTTCGGATATCGACTCAAATCCAATAAAGACCGCCCCGCACCCACTGGCCCTCATCAATTCCAGTAGCTCGGTTTCCTCTGAAATATTGATAGACGCCTGACACATCCAGTTGATGTTGTGCGGCTTGAGAGCCAAAAACAGTTCCTTGGCGAATGCCTTGTTGGCGATAATATTGTCATCGGCAAAGAATATGGCCTTTTTCTTCTTATATCCGGCATGACAATTATTGATACCCCGAATCTCTGAGATGACCTGCTCTATAGTTTTGTTTCTAATTGTCCGCCCGTCAAAGGCATGCACTGCGCAGAATTCGCAATGGAACGGGCAGCCTTTGGAGGTCTGAACAAGATCAAGGAGATATCGTTCTTTCGGAAGTGATGACCTGTCGGGGATAGGAGCGGCCCGTAGATCGGCGAACCCGTCGGCTTTGTAAAGCCTCTTCAGGTGACCATTTTCGGCATCCTGTAAAACCGTGCCCCAAATATCTTCGGCCTCACCGATTACAACGCTATCGCAGTGCGGAAGAGCATCTTCCGGACACATTGAAGGATGTATGCCACCCAAGACCGTTTTGGCTCCTCTCGCCCGGTAGGCTTCGGATATCGCATAGGCTCTCTTGGCAAACATCGTCCTTACCGTGATTCCTGCAAGGTCTGCCTGCCAAGTGTAATCAATATCTTCGATGTTCTCGTCAAAGACCCTAATCTCGTGTTGCGGCGGGGTTAGTGATGTCAGAGTGGGGATGGCCAGGAGATATGAAATATGCTTTTTGGAAAGGAGGAATGTCGCGCCAAACTTATAATCGTAGAAATTCCTTTGAGAGTCAGAGCTGTTCCGCGGAATTATTAAGGCTATTTTCATTTTTGTCTTTTCACTCTTCCCACGGCTAACAGACACTATGCAAACGGGAAGGTTCTCATTTTGAAAGCTGAATTCTTTGGGCCTTGAGCTCGGAAAGACCGAGGACTGCAAGAAGGTAGCACACGACGGATTCCGCCCCTTTATTAGTACTGATTCCATTGGCGTCGATACCGTCGGCTACCGAGCCGTCGGCAAAATCATAGAGCGCAGTATTCAGTCTGTTTCTTCCCAGGAACCAGTCAAAAGCAAGTCGAGCGAGTTCCAGGTACTCATTCATATTCGTTACCTCTGAAGCCGCCACGTATGCTTCCACCAGATAACCTGCATCAATGGGTTGTTGTCCAAACAGAGCTCTTTCCCCACCTTTCGGGTACCAACCTTCATTGCCGATAAGTTCAAAATATACTCCATTCCACTGCTGCTTGGCAAGAAAATCCAATGATTCCAGAGCAACTTCCCGGTATTCTTCGCTTTGAGTTGCCTGGTAGGCACGCAGCAGCGCCTCAGGGATTTTGGCGTTTCCGTAGGTTATTGCGTTTTCGAACCAGTGCCAGTTCTCGCTCCGGTTCTCTTTGTACAGGCTAACGAGATCATCGGCCAGCTGGATCAGCGGTCGCTTGAATTGACTTGCTCCCACGAATTTTTGCAAAAGATGGGATATCCCTATAATGGCATAGGCCTTGGCCCTTGGCGCTGCAATTTCCAGCATTCTCGGAGCGGCTTTGGCCATCATGTTTTGGGCAAGAGCCCTTATTTGCTCTTTTGGGCCCCATCTCACGACAGTTCCGAGTCCCCAAAGGACTCTGCCCAACGTATCGTCGGTTCCTTGTTGATCCTGAAATTTTCGATCATAGGACATGAAATTGTGGAAATGGCCCGTTTCTGTCTGGGAATGATTCAAAAAGCTGATGTAGGTTCGGATGAAAGGAAGAACCTGTTCGTCTTTCTCTTGATCATAATATGTCATGAGTGCGGCAAGTCCACGACCGACGTCATCAGCGCTGTACCCATGATTACGATCCGGTATACCAAAGCACGCATGTTGCAACAGGCCCACATCGTCCGTCAAAGAAATCAAATGATCGAGTTTTATCTCGGGAAGAGTAATCAGGGGAAGCATCTTTTGCTTCCAAGAAGATTTTACTTTCAAGTCCCTTCGCTTACCAAGCATTTCCACAAACATTTCCAGGTACTGACGCCCCACCTCTCGCCACACCATTGTGCGCCCGTACTCGTAAGCCGCCTTACGCATCTTGTTCCGCCGCATGGAATCGTGGATCAAGTCGTTCAGGGCCTTGGCCATACCTTTAGCGTCGCGGAAATCTACAAGCACTCCCCGAGAATCCGCGAGCAATTCTTCCGCATGCCAATACGGGGTAGACACCACGGCCTTGCCCATCCCCACGGCGTAGGCAAGCGTACCCGATGTTATTTGTTCTTTGGCCAAATATGGGGTCAAATAAACATCGCAACAGGACATATATTCGGTTAATTCCTGCAGATCAATAAATCTATCGTGGAATACCACATTGTCCTCTAATTTCAGATCCATGACTTTTCGTTCCAAAGATAACCGATACTTCTCGCCATCAATCTTTTTAATTTCGGGATGGGTCGCTCCAAGAATGATGTAAACAGTGTCCGGATGTTTCTCCACAACATAGGGTAGCGCTTCCAGGGCGGTTTCTATGCCCTTATTGGGGCTGAGCAATCCAAATGTAAGAAGAACCGTCAGGCCTTCCACATTGAACTTTTCCTTATAGAAATTAGAATCAACAAATGGGACGTCGTGAACGCCATGATGTATCACCGAGATCTTGTCCTGAGGAACGTCATATATTTCCTGAAGCATCCGAGCCCCTTTTTGGCTCATAGTAACCACTCGTTCAGAGTAATTTATGACGTCCTCAAAAGCCTCCCGGTAATCTTTGTCGGGGTTTTCCAAAATCGTGTGTAAGGTTGTTATTACTGGTTTTTTCAAATGGGACAGCAGCACCGAAAGGTACTTCCCCGCATCACCCCCATAGATTCCGAATTCGTGCTGCAGGCTGACCATTTGGGTCGATGAACCGTTAATATATTCGGCCGCACGAGCGTAATCACGAATTACGTTCTGCCGGATCTCAAACGTAACCTCAGCAGGGTAATCGTACCCTCCTGCTCGATCGCTTATGGCAATAACGCGATATGGTTTACCTCCCATTTCTTGCTTGATGGAAGCGCCTAGGTCGTGCGCGAATGTCGCAATTCCGCATTTCTTTGGGATGAATGTCCCAATGTAAACTACATCGAGGTCTGATATTAATATTGGGTTTTCCGCTTGCATTATTGCCTCGTCTCTCCAGTGCATGTGTTGATCGTCCAGCTTAGAAACTCAATCAAGATGAGCGATCCGCTGGGTGACCAATTATGAAAAAGGTATCATTTTTATCAAGTCCACTGGCCTGGAATGAGACAATGACACATTTTCGGGATAATGACTGATTTGAGTGATTGTCAGCAGCTCAATTGCGGTTGGCGGCATCCGGAAAACAACAGTTTCTTTCATGGGGACCCAGCGAGGAGGCGAGTGGACACACATTAAAGCAACCCAAACGTAGCAACAAGATTCGATTACATGACCGGGAAAATCGGAAGCAGCAGGGTGATTAGTAAGATCCGCCATCGGCATAGAATCATTGGGTAATCATGAACTAGGCTCTCAACTCGTGGGCGCACATGTTTGCCACTTCACATGCGGCCTCAAATCCTTTAGAAGTCTTACCCACGAAAATCAAATTGTGCCTACCCTTGGAGACCGTCCCAATATAGACATAATGTTGCCCGTCGCTAGTAACAGGAGCGCACGAAAGCCACTGGAAATTGGGAAACGCAGAATTTTCTCTTTTCTTCATTGCGACGGAAATTTCGAAATAATCGAGATTATCCCATAGGCTCGCGTTCCTTAGCGCCGCCCTTAACTCGGCATGAACGTCTTTAACAAGCCGTTTGGTTAATGCTTCCCCGTCAATCTTAACTTTAGTAGGTATCATAATCATGCTTCTTTTTCTTGGGGCAGATCTCCGGCAGTCTACCCAGTCAAGAGCAATGGCATCGTCCGATACGATTACCTTTGCCGAGTGCGTTGCATCATCTTCCTCAGCTTTCTGAGAAGCCTCTTGCGGGCCAAGAGAGATTTCTTTTTCTTTTTGACACTGGGCTTGTCGTAAGCGCGACGCTTCTTGGCCTCTCCGAGAACTCCTGACTTCTGGAGTTGCTTCTTAAACCTCCTTAGCGCATTTTCGAAGGATTCGTCTTCTCTGACAACAACTCCCGGCATAAACTGGAACCTCTTTTATTAGGAAATGGAAGTCCTAAGATTCTGACAGGACCCAAGGCCAGCCGCGGCCAAGCGAGAATTTCCCGTGAATTCAGATCATCAGATATCTGCTTTCTCGCTCGGCTGGTGGCGTTTCCGGAAAGGCGAGACCCTGTTCGGCCAGCCTCACCTTCCGATGTTAGACTGCTAAGGCTGGTGGTTACCAGCGAGAATCTCGGCCTCCTCGGCTGCGGCTGTCTGACTTGGGCTTAGCCTCGTTGACTTTCAGTGCGCGGCCGCCGAGATCCTTGGAATCCAGCGCCTGGATCGCTTTGAGACCTTCTTCTCGGTCGCTCATCTCAACGAATCCGAATCCCCGTGATCGGTTTGTAAATTGGTCCGTGATAACCTTCGCGGATTCTACTTCCCCGTACGTAGCAAAAAGCCCCTTGAGGTCTGCCTCGCTGGAATCGAAGGACAGGTTTCCCACATAAATTTTGATACTCATTTTCTAACTCCTTTGGAAAAAGCACACCTTACGGTTGTTAGGAGTGCGTTTACGTTATGAACAAGGGCTCTTGGTGAACGGGGATAGACCGGATGAAGTTACGGTATGAAGTCCTCGGCACGGGGGGGCCTATGTCCGGGATCTTAATCCTTGCATGACGCCCGTAGTCCCTGACGCGAGGTCGACCGGAGAAATACAAGTTAAGGCTTATTACAAATCATATGCGCCAAATCTCTAATTGTCAAGGGATCTTGCCCGGAATGTGCAACCCAGCCATTATATGGAGGATACTGGGTAGTGGTTCTCGCAAAGATGTGGACCGCTCGAGAATTGGTTTAGGAAATGTGCGCAATGAGCTTTGTCATTTTCCCGACGCCCGCCTAGAGAATTGATCGAGATCGCGATTGACTCACCTTATTGGCGCCCACCTCTGCCAAAAGAACGTTTGCGCCTAGCGCTCTTTGATCGATTCAAGCGGATGGATAACGCCCCGATTTGATCAAATTAAATTACTTCTCGGGGTCCCAGGCTTTAATAGCTTTTTCAACACCTCCGGGACCAAGAGGCGCAGCTATCGACTCAAAAATAGATGCGAATTCTGAGATTTTCTTTGAAGTTTCCAGTGGCTCCGCTTGGCCGAGTATGAATTGTACGTTGGCCATTAATGTCGTTCCGATTTTTGCGTACGTGGCACGTTCGTCTTTTTTCTCACTGTCGATATTAGCTTTAAGTGCCTTCTCAACTCCTGCCGGACCGAGCGGTTCGGCTATCCGCCGAAAAGCAGCCGCGATTTCTACTAGTTCGGCTGAATGGTCTTTCCATGAATTTGCTTTATTCATGGAGTCGATGAGGTGCGTCAATGCTTCGCCGATCAACGAATAAGCTTTTGAATCTCGCATGCCTTCATCTCCTTGGTACTTTTCCGGTATTTAGAATCCTGGTAGACTATATCCACGGTTAGCTCGGTGGGCATGTCCGCACGTCACCATTCACCTTGCTCCGTAATGACAACTTGGACACTCGAAATCTTGGAAAGGTTTCGAGTCCATGAATTCTGTGCACACGAATTCCGAGGACACTTTACTTAATTCGATGTGTTTTCGGTTCTGCGATCTGCGGAAGATTCCCCCGGTTTTCTGCTTTACTCTTTGGCTACAAGTTTGATGAGGGAAGGATTTTCTTAACACAAGGGATGCGCCTTCTCTTTCGTGATGTGGACTCACGAAGACGCACAAAAGAAAGTTTTGATTATAAACGGTCTTTTGACGTCTCTAAGGAATCCAACTTTAAAGGCGCATCACCTAGACTTGGGGATTGACCATTGGGGCTAAGCTCAGACCGTATAATGTCCATTCAGTCTAGGGCATATTTGATCTTCTTGGCGCCATCGTCAGCGTTATCTGTCTCTATTACTCTTTGCTGGCTAAATTCCGAGGCGGTTTTTCCATGCCCGGGCTGTACGAGTATTGCGAACGTGAGCAGGTGACCTACTTTATCAGGCTCCCATCGAACCAGGTCTTGAATCGGGCGATTGAGTCTCACCTGACACGTCCGGTGGGGCGGACCCACAAGAGTGAGATTCGGATTAAACTGGTTGACCTTCGGTATCAGGCACAGACGTGGGACAGAGAACGCAGAGTGGTAGCCAAGATCGAGTGGCACGATGGGGAACTCTTCCCAAGGATCGGGTTCATTGTGACCAATTCCAAGCTCCCCGCCGGGAAGGTGGTCAAGGTATATAACGGACGTGGCGAAGTGGAGAATCGGATCAAAGAGGGAAAGAACACGCTGCGCTGGGACAAGACGAGCTGCCACCGCTTCTCCGCCAACGAAGCCCGTTTGCTAATGGGAGTCTTGGCCTACAATCTCCTACACATGCTCAGGCGATTCTATGTGGTCGGCGAAGAGGTCAGACGGTCAATGGAGTGGCTGATTAAGCGCCTGATCAAGGTCGGAGCGAAAGTCGCGTATCATGGTCGGAGGTGGAATGTTCATGTGGCTTCAGCCTTCCCCTTGTCCCGATACTACCAATCTGTTTTCGGGTGAGGGCGACAAGGACATATTGATTGACTGAGGAGCACACGGTGAGGTACGCTCAAAAACGGGAAAAATCAGGCTTTGTCAACAACATGACGACGGTTTTGCCTGCGTCAGGGCGTGCGGGACTCCATGCGGAGACCTTTTCGGGGTCACCGGTGCTATTTCTCGACCCCTTAGCGAGGCCAAAACGGTCAAAATGGCAAGACCGCCACATAATTCCGGCTCACTGTGATTCACGGGCCGTGTGGGGAGGGCTTCCAGGAGTCACAGGCTGGATTCCAACGTAAGGCGTTGATTTAATGAAGCGTTTGTTTTCACATAGCGTGCCAGAATTCTCCTGGGGTTTAAGCGGGATAGTGGAATTGGGAAATAGATCCCAAGGCATTTGTCGCTCCTAAGGCGGCGCCAGACGGAGGGACCCGCATTCGTGGGGATTACGCTAGGGAAGACTACTATTTCGTGAACGACCCGAGCCTGGGTTGCAAACCTAGGCCAACGTACGGGTTCTCCATAAAGAGCTACGATAACGGTAAAGTCATTTATGATGCTCACTACACCAAGGACGGGTTCAGCCGCAGGGTCACGCCCGTCGATGCCTCTATTCAGCGGGATCGATTTGTTGCTTTTTTCGGGTGCTCCATGACGTTCGGCGAAGGGTTGAACGATGACGAAACCCTGCCGTATTTTGTAGGCAAGTACGCGGAGCGCTACAAGCCGTACAATTACGCCTTCTATGGCTACGGACCGCAAGAAATGCTGGCGAAACTGCTAGAACCAGGCTTTGCCGAAGAAATCGGAGAGAAGAGCGGGGTCGCGATATGTGTTACCGCTCACATCGAACGTGCCATAGGATCGTGGTACGTGTACAACGGCTGGGGCTGGAACATGCCTTATTATCATTTTGATCGAAACGGAAAACTAGTCAGAGACGGAACTTTTACCACGGGCCGACCATTTCTCTCCCTTATTTACATGCTGATAGGGGGCAGCCAAATCGGGAAAACGCTCGGACTACGGCATCCCTTCAGGGTGACCGATGAACACATTAGGCTTACGGACAAAATCGTTGACGAGTCCTCTTTAGCAGTAAGGGCCTCCCGGATCTATGGTTTGGACTATGATGGAGTTGATCTTGGGCATGTCCTTGATGCTCGGTATCTTGTATTCGAGCATCGTCGGATTGAGCAGGTGTCCTTTATGCCAGCGGTGCTCTTCACCGAGCATACCGCCCTGACCTCCCATAGCGATCCCGCCTTCGAACTGACCTTCCACTATCATAGGATTCAGGGCATAGCCGCAATCTTGAGCAGCCGTGACTTCAAGAGCTTTCACGTGCCCTGTTTCCGGGTCCACCTCAACTTCAGTTACGGTGGCTCCGAAAGAAAACGCCTGGGATAGCTGTCCCTTGGGATTGGTAATCCATTCTCGCTTTTGATCCACTTCGGGCGAGAAAGCGCCTCGCCCCATTATAGGCCGCCCCATAATCAGCGCTTTCCGAACCACCTTCTCAATCGGAACGCCCTTATCCGGAGAGCCTTTTACGTAAACGGTCCTGTTTCGAAGAATCAGGTCTCCCGGCTCTGCTTTGAGCATGCCCGCGGCCACCTTGAATAGTTGGTTCTTTGCGTCGCAAGCAGCGGTTTTGACCGCGTTGCCGCCGCCGAATGTCGAAATCATCGAGTACGATCCCGCATCCGTGGGCGTCACCTCGGTGTCCGCGGAGATGAGCCTTATTTCCTCCAGTGGAAGGCCCAATTCTTCGGCGGCTATTTGCGCAAGCATGTTGTCATTGCCTTGGCCGTTGTCCACTACACCTGAAATGACCGTGGCCCCTCCGTCCTCGTGAAATTTGATGAAAGCCTGAGACCCGCCGCGAATGCCCAAGGGAAAACCCGTCTGAACGGAATTGCATCCCATGCCGATCCCGTGATTGGGCTTCGGATTCTTCAATTTGTTCAGGTAGTCACTCTTGTCCGCTGTCTTTTCTATGCATTCCACCAGACCGCAACTGGCGACGTGAGAGCCGGTGGGGGTGGTGTCGCCGGGCTGTCGAGCGTTCCGCAGCCGAATGGTTACCGGATCTATGCCAAGCTCCTCGCCGATCATGTCAAGTTGGGTATCAATGCCGCCCGCGAAGGAACGGCCGTGGATGCGGATCATCCCGCGCACAGGCTTGTTCGTGTAAATGCGGTACCCGTGAAATCTCACGTTTTCCATACGATAGGTCTGTTCGTGGCACAGAAAGGGGACCGAAGTCGCGATGGGGCCGGTGCTGGAATAAGCTCCACCGTCAAGGTACGAGACGATGTCGCGGGAGAGTACACGTCCCTCTTTATCCACTCCGGTTTTGATCGTTGTGATCATCGCGTGGCCCATGCGGGTGGCAATGGAATTCTCCTCCCGCGAGTAAACAACCTTGACCGGCCGCTCACTCTTGAGGCTCAGATAGACAGGTGATGAATTCCGCGGGGAAGACATCCGACCGGCCGCCGAACGCTCCTCCGATTGTAATCTTTCGGACGTTCACTTTGGACAACGGCAGCTTCAGAGCGTTTGAGAGCGCCTTGGCTTTGGTATGCGGCGAAGCGTTGGGCATCCAGACTTCGATTGATCCGTCGGAGTGACTGTTCGCGACCACAGCGTAAGGCTCGGTCATAAAGTACGAATCTTCTTCAGCCACAAAGGTATCCTCACGGATGAGAGCGCAATTCTTAAAGGCCGCATCCACATCCCCAACGTCTATCTTGACATTCACGTTGATATTTCGAGGCCAATCATCGTGTATCAGCGGAGCGTCAGGGGCAATTGCGGAATAACAATCGAAAACCGCGGGCAATTCCTCATATTCCACCTGGATAAGGTTAAGGGCCTCGAGGGCTGTTTCTTCGTCAATAGCTGCCACAGCCGCTACTTCGTCACCCACGTAGCGGACTTTGTCCACGCACAGCAGTTGCTGATCTCTGGTGTATCGGAACACGCCCCACTTTTCCCCCGCCGTATCGGCGCCGGTAACCACGGCATGGACGCCCCGAACCTTCTTGGCGCGTGACACATCCACATTGAGGATCCTGGCGTGCGGCAACGGGCTCCGGAGAATCTTGCCTACAAGCATTCTTGGCAAACTGACGTCCGCAGTGAATACGGCCTCACCCGTCACTTTGGAACGGGCGTCGACCCGAGGAACACTCTTCCCGATATAGCTATATTCTTGTTCAAGCAAAACGCTTACCTCGCTTTTGTTTGGCCCGCCGCCTCGCGTACCGCCTTCAGGATCTTCGTGTATCCCGTGCATCTGCAGAAATTTCCCGCAAGGGCCGTCTTGATCTCGTCGTCTGTCGGCTGATTGTTACGGTCCAGAAGAGACTTCGCGGAAAGAATCATCCCCGGTGTGCAAAAACCGCATTGAACTGCGCCGTTGGCAATAAAGGCCTCCTGAACCGGATGGAGCGCTCCGTCTTGCGCCACTCCTTCTATGGTCGTTATGGAAGCTCCTTCCGCTTCCAGAGCGAGAGTAATGCAAGACCTGACAGGTCGGTCGTCCATGAGCACGGTGCAAGCTCCGCACACGCCTTCGGAACAGCCTTCTTTGACTCCGTAAAATCCCAGTTGATCCCGCAATACCTCCAGAAGGGTGGCGCTGGGAGTCACCGCCACGTCTACAGGGTCTCCGTTAACTGTCATGCTTAAGAGCTGCTTCTTCATTTCCTATAACCCCAGCGCTTCTTTCACGGCCCGTCGGACTACGACTGCGGCCATCTTTATGCGATAATCTTTTGATACCGCGGCATTGTCCACTATGGCGCCTTCGGCCGCCTTGAGCGCTATTTCACTCGCTTTCCGGGCCATTTCAGGTTCGGGCTTTTGTCCTTTGATGGCGCTCTCGACCTCTTTAAGAATTATCGGAGCAGGCCCCGCGGCTGAAAGCACCGCGCGAAAGCTTTCAATCTTGCCTTTGTCGATAATCGCCGTCGCAGCGGCGTTTATGTACGGGAAATCCACTGCGGACCTGAAGCTGAGCCTCTGATACGACCACGAAGTAGGGCCCCAAGGGATCGGCAGTCGAATTTCGGTCACAATCTCGTCCGGCGTCAGATTGAATGGGCTTTCTCCCTTGGCCGTGAAGAACTCGCTAACCGGAATGGATCTCTTTCCGCCGCTGCCCGCGATGGTAAGCTGCGCCGAAAGCGCCACCAGCACAGGGACCGTGTCCGCGGAACACACCGCATTGCAGGACTCGGACTTTTCGAGAGCCAAACAGTCCTTTCCACCCGTGCGATGGCACTTGTCTTTGCCGCTCCGCCAGAACAAACTCTGATTGTAAAGAATGCACCTGGGCTGAAGGCAGAGATTGCCCCCGATGGTCCCTCTGAATAGCTGAATGCCGGTGGCTCCGATTGATTCAATGGCCTTGACGAGGACGGGGAAATGCTTTCTGACGGCTTCATCCTCGGCTGTACTGCGCCAGAGATGTTCCGGCCTTGATCACCACCGAATCCGGCTTGGCTTCTATGCCCGTCATCTCCTTGATGTTCTTGAGGCTGATTACCGCCGCGGGAGAAGCCAGGCGATGTTTCAGGTTCACGATCAGATCCGTCCCGCCGGCCAGGATCGGCGCGGACGTTCCCAGTTGGTTCTCGATCTTCAGCGCCTCAGCAAGACTGCTAGGCGCATGGTAGTCAAAAGAAGGCAAGAGCATCTCAACTCCATTCAACCGGATGAATTACGGGAAGAAGCATTTGTACGGATTGTTAGGCTTGTTCCGCATTAGGGTCCTCAGCGGCCACTCAGGCGGACTCGTCTGAAACGCTCCTTACAGTTATTGTTACTCAAATTTGTTCAAAGGACGTTACCAAACTCATTGTAGGCCCGGCAAAAACCAGTGTCAACCATATTGTCCTGCGCATGGAGACCCGAGCAAATGGTTCCATAAAGGAACGTCTAAGGCAAAGGGTTGCAGAGCGACCTAGTCACTTCATTGCGTAACGCGGATAGTAGGGAGATGCCACGCGAGGCGGTTGCCTCATTCGTGGGGCTGCGCCTGTGGCAGTCTCCCGTGTGAAGAATTAAGTGTAGCATCTTCGGGATTGCGGAAGAATCAGATATTGCGCCCCAGAGTTAGAAATCTTTTTCTTGTTGCAAGATCGCCAGTATGTCTTGATGAAGTGAGGGAATCTTGTTTTCGACCACGTCTCAGACGATATCATGGTCAACTGCGATCATCGGAGGACTCACCAGTCTTCCGGGCGCCATTGTGGGCGTGGCGGCACGCGTGTCATAACGCACACGTCGCGTCCAATGCATCGTCGCCTAGCCAGTGGTCAACTTGGACAAGGAGTCCCATTAACGAAAGACTCTTGATCAATCACTGGAGGCCAACTGCTGCAGGCGCAATAGATATTTGTGTGATGCAATGCCGGTTCGCTTTCGAGGGAGTGAAGCCGGCAGGGCACCTCCTCCTCTACGAACGGATGACCTGATTTTGCTTCGGAGGAGCCCTGCTGGCAAGACAGCATCACCTTTTTGAAGGCGAAATGGTACAAAACGTCTTTGCGGGAACGCCATCAGTATAAAAGTAACTTCTCAATAAGACCGGGGTAGCTTTGGGAACAGTCGCTTCGTTCGGGGTGACGGATCAATTGAGGAGTGTTTGTTCAAGCGCAGAGTTGGAAGGCCAGATCTTCAGCCAGTGGTGCGTGCGTGTCGGGCGGTCGTTGTCCGAGCGATTCCAGCGCCCGCCACCTCATGAGATCGGTAAGACGAGGGATTGAGTTCTTGCCGGACAACCTGTCATTGAGGTAAGCCCAGAAACTCACCCTCAGCTTGCGGCATGTCTTTTTCAGGCTTGCGAAGGTGTCCCGGCAGCGGCGCCCGGGATCACTGCGAGTCGAACCACTGATCTTGCGCTTCTTCACATATTCCCGGATGTCTGTCTCGCTGGTATTGTTGTGCAGGGGTATGTCTGGTCGTTCCAGCACCAGCAAGAGTTCTGATTTGTTCTTCTGTATCCGCTTGAGTGCCTGATTCAAAGTCGAATAGCAAGTACGTGTTGTGAATATCTCATCGAAACGCTTTTCAAGCTCTGCCCTTTTGTTCGTGCCAGGGGTCTGTTTATAGGTTCTCAGCTCGCCGTAGAATTCCCATATCCGGCTTCGTATTCCATCAAGCGCATCGCGCTGTGCATCGTTGAATCCGACGAGCTTGTTTATAGACCGCTCTGCGTGTATCCAACACAGGGCATGGAGCAAGACATCAAACTGACCGGCATCGTCGCTGACGATTACCAGATCTGGATGGATGGCCCCGTGTTGGAGGACGCTCCCCAACAATGCGCCCTCCGTGGCAATGCGGATATGCCGCCTGTTTGTAAAGCCCAAAGAGTTAACACACGCTTTCCATTTGAATTCGTCTTCAAAGACACCCTTTCCCAAAGCGGCCAGTCGTTCAATCTGAACTTTGGGAAGCTTTTGTGCTTTCATGTAATCAAGAGCTTGGCTGTTTAGAACATAATCATGCTTGCCCGCCCGGAGAAGTTCCAGAAAGTTGATTCTGCTCTTGCTGTCTGTACTTTGAAACCAGGCAAACCTCTCATTGCCGATGTGAGTACAAATAACCGTTCTTGCCTTGGTGACGGGCACCGGTGTCGTCAACATTTACGTGACCTGAGACCTTGAGACCGACCCGAAGGATCTCGTCCTTTTCTTCGTGGAACCGTTGGTTACCCTCCACAATGATGCGATTTACCTGGCCGGCCGAGATATCGATCCCCACCTCCCAGAGTTGCTCAAGAATCAAAGGCTGAGTAACATGACAATGGTAGTACTGGTAGAGAATGAAGCTCTGCAACGAGGGACCGAAGTGGCTGCCGAGGATCCTGATCTCCTCCGGAAGTTGCGCCACTATGTCATTCCCTTGGGGAGTTTTCCACCGCTGCCGTCGGTAGACTGTATTGTATGGCTGCAACAGGAGATCCTGAACCGTAAAATCCTCATACCCCTTCAATGTACTCCCCGGTGGGACGTTAGTGGCTTCGATAATCAATGTCTCATGGATCTCAAGCTCTTCCGTCTTGTTTCGCTTCACAGAGCCAGGACGCTTTGCGCTGCTCCCCCCGTTCTCCTTGCTCCCCGTATCCTTGCCCAGGGCAGAAGGTTTGATCCTGGGTCTGGGCTTCTGACCTTTCAGTATGGCTATCTCGTCTTTGAGCGCCTGGTTCTGCTCCAGCAATATTTGGATGATTTCCAGCAGAGCCGTCACCAACAGTGTGCGCTCATCATCAGGAACTTCGGGAATCTTTGGGATCGAACTCATATCCACTGTAAAGCATATTTTCCTCCAAATGTCGCGCTCTTTTGCCCTCTTCCTTCACGACGACTGGCCGAGGCCACCCAATCCGGAAGGAAAACCCCACCGACTTGCCGGCCGAAAACACTTGAAGATGGCCTGACCCGGACTTATTGAGAAGTTACCTATAAAACACCACGATACAGGTAACCACGATTGAAATAGGATCATCCGAGTTGGAATCCGTGAGTCGAACTCCGCAAACGAGGTTATTCCCTCGGAGGCCGGCTGAAAAGTAGACTTGCCCCAGAGGTCGCTCTGTCAAGGACTGGAAGTTGCTTGTAGTAAATGCCGCCCTGAAATATGGAACAGTGGTAAAGTAACCTGCCCCACTGGGAACATTGACAACTACCGACTGCTCCAAAAAGCGACCGGGAGTGTTAGCGTTCTCGTTGAACGTGAAAGTGTGAGAGGCTACACTGATTATCGATGTAACAGGGGCTGACATTGCCGTCCCCTTTTCTGCGGCCAATACCGCTGTCTTCGGGGCTCGGAACGATTCTAGCACTGGACCTTGCTCGGCCACAGGATTCGGTGTCATATTCTGTCTCCTTTTTTGTTAAGTTTGGGCTGGGTCTGTCAAAGAAAAATAACGAAACATCAGACGTTCCAAACCGCTCTGTAAGCGAGGCGTTGCGAAAATGCTGTCGCCGCTTGGGTCGGCTACGGTCACAGTCTCCCCGGTACACCATTTCAGGCAATTCACAAATGTAGCTCTCCAGGGAACTGGACAAATTCTCTAGAAGCGTGATAATTGCCTGCTCATCGTTCGAAGTGTCGCTCGCCGATCCCCTGGCATCCGTTAGGTAAACAGGCGCACTCTTTACCCCTGTCGTGCTCCGCATGGTTGTTTGTCCCTCAGTAGCGGGGGTAATTCCACAGATCACAAAATCACCAAAAAGGTTTCTTTTTGGAACCTGCCGGGAAGGTAACCCCGAACCCGAGAGACTTGCGCCGCCCTCTATCTCTTTGGATATAACTTCGCAGCAAAGTCATAATCGCTCGGATCGATGTCCAACCCGCCGAGAATTGGCTGCCCGTCTTTGGTAATCTCACCCGGTATCTGGTAACACATGATCGACAGCTCATCGGCATGTGCGGTTGCCATCAATTGGGCGTCTTCAAGCGGGGTGAGGACTTGAGCAACCGTCATCGACTCCGGCCAGGCATACTGACGCCGGAAGGACTCTATTGTCTTGGCCCGATCGAGTCGCTCCACAAGTTCCCGGCGCATGTGCTCATGTGGGAATCCCAGAGTGTGGCCGGTCTCATGGCGAACCACGCGGTAGAACTCCGAATCATCAGTGTCCATAGTAAACGAGTCGAGATTCATGGTTTGATCGTTAGGCCTGATAAGGAGCACGTCTGTTCCGAGATAGGAGTAGTATCCCTCTCCCGGTGTGCGTGCAATCCTCACCTGGGAATCGGTAGAGGTCTCGGTAAATTCGACGTAAGCTGACTTTGACCACGAATTCATATGCGACAGTATGCGCTTTCGCAAGTCCGCACCAGGATTGTCAAGGAATCCCACGGTCAATTTTACTCCGCCTGCTCCCCAATATTTTGTGGTCAAGACTGCCAGACGATCGGGCGAGGGGAGAAACTCCGGCATCACAAAACCAAGCCTGTGAATCGCCGGTCTGTTGGCGGGATTGATCCTCGCCGCAAACGCGAGCTGATTCTACCCAGAGCTCCTGGGGGAGCATTTTTGACGAGCAGACCAGTTTTTGGCCGTTCATAGCAACACCTCCTGAGAAAAATCGGCCTAAGACGGAAAACCGAAAGGCACCGCCTAGGTACCCGTGTCTATGGTTCGTTCGTGATCCGATGGCGCGGATCAGGTATTTGCGGGATAGGCCCCATTCCCTGCATGGTTCGGGAGATGGGACATTGTTGTTCCTGGGATAGGAACGCCTTCTTGGAGCTCGTTTAACGGAAGTCCCAAATCGCCGAGCGGCCTTGGCTATCGCCCTGCGCTTTTGCTCCCAGCTTCGGCGTCGCTGGTACAATAAAAGTCTCCTCAATAAACGGAATAATCTCATGGCAGACCCCCTTCCCCACGCCATTTGATTCAGCCGGAATTATGCGGCGATTTTGCCATTCTGGTCGTTTTGGTGCCCACGAGGGGTGGAGGGGCTGCTCCCTCCGACTCCGAAAAGGTGTGCGTAGAGTGTCTCACGCGACCTGAAAGAGGCAACACCGTCGGCGGAACACCATGCTTGATTTCGTTTCCTGCCAAGAATTGACTAAAGTGTCCCCGTGCATGCACCGATAAGGTACAACTAAACACACAAACCTCTGTTCACTTCATTGCCCCACCCCCCAACTTTAGAACTCTCTAAATCTTACGGACAGATGTATAGGGCATGAGCCGCTATCTATGCTTTGGCTGTGTTTCGACCGTCGGCCACGCGATCTACCAATAAAGCCATTTTTTCGACCGGCGCCAGGGGCTGGCGCAGCTTCACGAGGTTGTCGTTCACTGTACCAGCAGCCCACAGCCAGGATTATTGGCGTGAGGATGGAGAACACCGTTCGGGTAACGGATAGCCGATCAACATTCTTCCCAGTTTCTTCTTCCGCCATGGCTCCCCCTATGGACATAGTTGGTCTGCTGGTCAACCGTTTTTGTATCTCGTCGAACGCAGTCTTAGCCTTGTCGGGAACGAAACAATGTATGGTAAACTAGCGGCTCGGGCTCGCTCCGAGATCCAGGATCCACATCCATCTTTAAGCCCTCCAAGCAACTTGCATGCCAAGTCGCACAATCAGATACGCCGAAGGCATTAAATGGCCAAATTAGAAGGTTGCCGCATTGCTAATTAGCAATTGAACATGAGTGGTCGGGAAACACGGTGACTGCGAATGAGTGGAACACACTTATCGGCAGATTGATGTTGACAATATAAGTCGTATTGACAGTGAGTTAAGAGAGGCTGCTTTTTCAACTCACGGCCTTCAGCGATGAGTGGTTTTCACCTATGGAACGAGCGGGAGATCTCACGCGGCAGGCGGCCTGGCCAAAAACCACTGGATACCACAATGACAAATTATTGAAATTCCAAATTGATAAGCTATCAAATCCTGTAACAACACGAAGGGCACAATCATTCCAGGAATGCAGGGACAAGATTTTGGGGATGCCATACTAAATTCTATTTGCGATATTCGAATTGGATCGGGTATGCCCAGATCTGATCCGACTGGGGAAATCTGCTATCGTAGCGATTCCGCCTCGGTCGGTGTGACCTTCACTTCGAGCCTTTCTTTCCCGCGCACGAGAGTGAGACCCACCGACTGGCCTATAAGTCCTTCGGAAAGAAACCGGTGAATATCATCCACACTTGATACTGGCTGTCCGCCTATGGCCACGATAAGATCGCTGGTTTGCACGCCCCCACGTTCCGCAGGGCTGTCGGCCGCAATGGAAACAACTTCCACGGCAAAATCTCCTTTCAGACCGTGGAATCGGAGCAATCGGCGGCTGACCGGATGCTGCCGAGCGGCAATGCCCAGATATCCGCGGCGCACGTGACCGTGCAACAGCAGTTGCGATACCACCCATTTGGCCGTGTCTGACGGGATGGCAAATCCAATCCCCTGGGCCATCATGATTATCGCTGTATTAACGCCAACAATGCGTCCCCTGGAATCGACCAACGGTCCTCCGGAATTTCCGGGATTTAAAGGCGCAGTATGCTGGACAATGCTCTCGATAAGCCGTCCTTGTTGACTTCGCAAACTTCTGCCCAGGGCGCTCACCACTCCGGTTGACACAGTGGACTGAAAACCGAAAGGATTACCAATAGCGATCACCAGTTGCCCGACATGTAGAGACGCTGAGTTCCCCAGCATCGCATACGGCAGATTTGCGCCGTCCGCGCGGATCACCGCCAAGTCCGTAGACGGATCGGTTCCCACAAGCGTCGCCCCGAGTGTGGCTCCGTTGGTGAGCGTTACCGTTAGCTGTTTTGCATTGTGCACTACATGATCGTTGGTGAGAATGTAGCCATCCGGGGCAATCACAACGCCCGATCCTGCGCCTACTTGTTCGGGCTCGCTCCCACGGATCTGCTTCCCCACCGAAATACTGGTAACAGCAGGGCCTACCGCATCCACTACAGTAATCACCGCTTTGGAATAGGCATCCAGAAGCTCTACATCAGATTTTTCAGCCGCTCCTACTTCGCAACGGCCTTCTTGGCTAATTGCCGCGCTTTCACCTTGAATGAGCTTCAAAGCTCGCTGCATGAGTCGGTCCGTCATATGTTCTGTGACTCCACTAATCGTCTCTAAGTAGAAAGTACTTATTCATGGAGGCCTTTTTTGGCAATCGCGTATGATTTAAGGAAGGATTATTGCATGAGCTCCGCCTTTAGGAGGAGAAATGACTTTCAGAAAGCGGACCCCCTTTCCGAAAACTCCCAGATGGTTGCGGAGTGGCCATGAGCCAGCGACAGGATCGCTCACCCGCACACGACCTGAAGAAGCATATTTAGGAGTTCTTTGCGGGGGGACCGGGGGGCGGTTTTCTTGCAAGAAAGAGCCCCCCGGATTGCCTACGGAGAAAAGAAGCGGGCGCAAACGTCATATCGCCGGCCCTTCCACTACGAAGATCCGGCTACATCCTTACTTGGCTCCACTCTACCAGGCCGCGCCCGGATGAGGTGGCTAAAAAGATTGTGCTTGACCGGGGCCAGAGAGATGAGATATGCTCAACACCGTGATAATATACTGATTTTCAGTAACCTAGCGGGAGGAATCGGATATGCGCGCAATAGTATTGGGGGGAGCCGGCGGTATGGGGCAGGGCGTAGCTCGGGATTTGATAAAGCAAGAGCAGATCACAAATCTTGTTTCTGGGTGATTTATACCCGGACCCGGCAAGATTAGCGCCGAAATTGCGTGACAGCGAAAAAGTAAAATTGATCAAAATGGATGTAAACGATCATGGCGATATGGTGAACACCTTCAAGGAAGTTGATGTTGTGATTAACTGCGCAGGTCCTTTTTACAAGACAGCTGTGCCCGTAGCAAAGGCGGCGGTAGAGGCAAAGGTAAACTATATTGATATCTGTGATGACTACGAGGGAACCGAGATTCTTTTCAATTCTGAGATAGACAAAATGGCCAGAGAAGCGGGCATAACCGTTCTTACAGGCATGGGTTCCGATCCCGGGACCAATAATGTTCTGGTTAAATGGTACGCGGACCGTCTGGACAGTGTTGACGATATTTATCTCTATTGGGTGGTCGCCATTGCCGAACTTGCAGGAGCCGCCTGGGACCACAGTCTTCACATGACTCTTGGGAAGGTCCCCCAATATTTGAATGGGGCCCTGGTTCATGTCGAAGGCGGGACCGAAGTAACGGCAGAAGAGTTCCTGGAACCGCTCGGCACGTGTCATGTTCGCTACGTGGGGCATCCACAGCCTTTGACCATCCCCAAGTACATTAAAGGGGTCAAAAATGTGGTCATCAAGGGCGCGCTCATACCCATATGGGTGGATGAACTGATAAAAGAACAGAAAGATACAGGCTTCTTGGGCAGAGAAGCCATTGATATCAGGGGGACGAAGGTAACGCCTTATGACCTGGCCCTTAAGCTTTGGGAGACAATTCCGGAAGGACGGGACAAAGGTCCCCAGTCTTCGGGTCTTAAGGTCATTGTCAAGGGGGAAAGAGCCGGCAAGAAGGTAACCTACACAGCCGACATGGCGGGAAGGATGGCCCCTGGGACAGGTCTTCCCGCATCCATTGCGGCCCTCATGATGGATGCAGGACAGGTGACCGAAAAAGGAGTGGTCGCCCCTGAAGGCTGTATCGATCCGGGCAAATTCCTCGAAGCGTTTCTAAAGAGAGGCGCAAGAATCCATCAGACAGAAAAGATTTCATCCATGCTGGAAGTATAGGACAGGACAGGAGACTTTTTATGAAAGAGGCAGCGAAACTGAATATCACCAAAAGCCTACAACTGTTTGAAGAGGCCAGCCGACTCATCCCGGGAGGCGTTCTGGGCGCCAGAAAGCCCGCGGATTTTATCCAGGGAGAATATCCGATCTTTCTTGAAAGCGGCAAAGGCTGCCGCCTGATCGATGTTGACGGCAATGAATTTATTGATTTCCTCTGCGGTTACGGCCCCATCATCCTGGGTTACCGTGAAGAAGAGGTGGATGAAGCGGTTTACAAACAGATAAAAGAGAAAGGATTCTGTTTCACTCTGACACAAAAATACCAGAACATTCTGGCCAAGAAACTGACTGAACTTGTGCCTTGTTCCGAGTTGAGCATTTTTCTGAAAACCGGCTCCGACGCCAGCACCGCAAGTATTCGTATTGCAAGAGCCCATACGAATAAGCTCAAGGTGATGCGCTGCGGTTATCATGGCTGGCATGACTGGTGTGTTGAGATGAAAGGCGGGATACCTTCAAAATTCTACGAAGATGTCTTTGAATTTCAATATAATGACCTTGGCCGGCTAAAAGATCTGATGGCAACCCACGGAGCCGAGACCGCCGCCATCATCATGACGCCTTTCGGCCATCCCAATCATCGAAAGATGCAGGAACCGAACCCCGGCTTTCTTGAAGGTGTTCGAGAGATTGCTGACAAATATGGCGCCGTATTGATCTATGACGAGATCCGCACCTGTTTCAGGCTTTCAATGGGCGGCGCCCAGAAACTCTATGGTGTCACCCCTGACCTGACTGTTCTTGGAAAAGCAATGGCCAACGGGTATCCCATCTCTGTCGTGACCGGAAAAAAGGATGTCATGACGGCGGCTGCGGACAAGCTTTTCATTTCCTCAACGTTTTTTCCTAACAGTGAAGGTTTTGTTGCTGCGCTCAAGACCATAGAAATCCTTGAGCGGGAAAATGTGCTCGAAAATATCTGGGAAAAGGGCGAAAGATTCTTGAAAAAGCTTCGGGCAATGGTTGACGAGTACAATGTGGGAGCTGAACTGACCGGGGTGGCGCCTATGTTCTACGTCACCTTTAAAGAGGATGAAACAGGCGCTCATAAGGGCAAACGTAAGGATTTCTATACTCAACTTATTCGCAGGGGAATCTTTTTCGCGCCGTACCATCATTCCTACATCAGCTATCGGCACACTGAAGAAGACTTGGAGGCGGCCTTGAAGGTGATTGATGAATCCCTGGCTTTTATAAAGGGGAAGTATTAATCCGGGAACATGTTTTCAGGTCGTGGGTTTGCGGATCGGAGGTCCAAGCAATGGGTGACAGATTGACGGGCGTAAACCGCCACCAGGGATGCATCATTGCAGCAACGATTCTGCTTTCCATCATTTTTTCGTGGCAAGCAGCTTCGCATAGTTCTCAACCTGCGCCACCGACCACTCCGGCGGAAGATAACGGGGCTCGCCAATTGCCTGCAAGGGCTATCCCGGTTCCCACTACCGTTAGTCCTGAGCTGCAAAAAGCCATTGCGAAACCGTTAGGGCCAAACGAGCGATTTTGGAGCACGGCGCCCAAGAGATACCGAAGAATGGCGGAAACTCATCGCACAAACCGAAAAGGAGGGTACCGAGGGGGTTGCGCAACTGCTCAAACGCTACGCGGTCAAGGTTCAGAGCCAAACTGTTTCCGGCGTAAGAACGTTCATTGTCTTGCCGGAGTCCCTTCCGGAAGAGAATCGGAACCGTGTTTTGGTCCACGTCCATGGCGGGGCCTATGTTTTTTATGGCGGCGAAGCCTGCGTTGGGGAAGCTATTCTGGCAGCTCACTTCGGGAAGATGAAAGTAGTTTCAGTGGACTACCGTATGCCGCCCGACCATCCTTTTCCTGCCGCCCTTGACGACACGATCGCAGTATATAAAGAACTGCTGAAGACCTATAGAGCCGAAAATATGGCTATCTTCGGAACATCCTCAGGCGGCGGACTGGCTGCTGCCGTGATCCTCCGGCTGCGGGACCTGAACATCCTCCTCCCCGCCGCGGCGGGACTGGGAACACCGTGGGTGGACATCACCAGGACGGGGGACACTCTTTATACCAACGAGCAGATCGACGACGTGCTTGTCTTGTATGGCGGCCTTATAGATGCAGCCGCCAAACTCTACGCGGGTCCCGCTGATATGAAGGATCCGCTCCTCTCTCCGATTTACGGGGACTTCAGCAAGGGTTTTCCTCCGACCATACTCACCTCCGGCACTCGTGATCTGTTGCTGAGCTGCACAGTGCGGATGCATCGCAAACTCAGACAGGCCGGCATTAGAGCCGAGCTTCAGGTCTTTGAGGGTATGTCTCATGCGGAGTATCTTCTCATACCAGGCTTACCGGAGGGCGAAGAGGCTTTTCAGGAGATCGCGCGTTTCTTTAGCAGCCATCTGGGCAGATAGAACGCTATCCGCAAGTCCGGGACAAGTCCTTGGAATTCCCGAGAAAAAGCTTCAGGCGGTCGTTGACAAACATGATCTGGGAGCTGGACTGACCGGGGCGGCCTTGAAGGCGATTGATGAATCCCTAGCTTTTATAAAGGAAAAATATTAGTCGCGGATGAATCGATAGGATACGATCCCAAAATTTTCACCATTGTCCGCAGGCTGTCAATTTCCTTCAAACAACTTGTTACCTTGGGTTGATCCCGATGGCCTGCCAAGTCAACGAAAAAGGCATACTTCCAGGGAATGCCTCCTCTGTCGGGTCTGGATTCTATCCTGGACAAGTTTATCTCGTGTCTGGCGAATATTTCCAGGATCTTGAATAGCGCTCCAGGCGTATCTTCGGTCCAGAAGACAAGGGATGTCCTGTCGAGCCCCGTGGCGGCCGGTTTTTCGCGCCCCAACACCAGAAATCGAGTGATATTCTCGGGCATGTCCTGGATGTCCCTGCTTATTACGTTCAGGCCAAGCTTTTTAGCAAGGTTCTCCCCGGCCACTGCTGCTGTTTCAGGATTTAGCAGAGCTATCTCCGCGGCTTTTGCGGTGCTGGATGTCTCCTGTAGCGCGATGCCGGGCAGGCGCCGGTTAAGCCATTGACGACACTGAGCAAGTGCTTGAGGATGGGAAACCACCGTCCGGATGTCTTCCATTCGGCCGCTCAGGCTCATGAGCACATGTCTGATATTCAGGACAATCTCGCCGCAAATGCCTATTTCTGAACCCATGAGCGAATCCAGTGTCTCGCGGACTGACCCTTCGATGCTGTTTTCTACCGGGACGACTCCGAAATCCGCGGCTGTTCGGCCAAGTTCTTCAAAAACTTCTCTCACAGTCGAGCAAGGCGAGAATGAGTGTGAGTTTCCGAACCTTTTTACAGCGGCGTCATGCGTGTGCGTTCCGGGCGGACCAAGATACGCGATTGTCAATGGTGATTGCAGGGCTCTCGATCCGGAAAAAATTTCCCGATAAACAGCTTCTAGAGTCTCTGCAAGGATGGGGCCCGCGCTGTGTGATTTGAGACGCCGGAGTATCTCTTCCTCGCGAACCGAATCCATTGCATTTTGATTTTCCACGGCTTTCAAACGCCCGATGGCGACCGAAAGGGTCATCCTTCGGTTAAGAAGATCAAGTATTTGAAGATCCAGCTCATCAATATTCGTTCGGAGCTTTTCAAGTTTGACGTCTGTCATGAATCCCTCGCTGTTGATCCACAAAGTAGGATCCCGGAAGCCGAATCACATTTTCTTGCGAGCCGCTCGGGAAATATAGCAGGTAGACGCTACGAGGGCCAGTGTATCGCCTTGAAGCCGCCGCCAATCCTCAGTAAAATGGTTTACTTACAAAAACAGCTTGACCGAGCCTTGAACTGGTGTTACACATGTTCATTACAAGGAAATTCTGAGTCAATGACCAACGATCTACAAACGAGCGCATTTAATTCCTATTATTGGTGGTACTTTTATGTACCCGCGGAGGGTAGCGCGCGCTCCTAACTTTTAGTTCGTTGGAACCAATACAAAAAGAAGATGCGGAGCAAGCGCTCCGCATCTTCTTTTTTTTTCGGAGGACAACATGGTGGTCATGATGAAAGAAGACGCGACGGAAGCCCAAGTCGCCAAGGTCATGTTCAAGATCGAAGCGCTTGGAACCAAGGCCCATCTCTCGAGAGGAACGGTCAATACCTTCGTTGGCGTCGTGGGGGCCACCAACGGGGTAGAGGCAGGGACCTTTGAGTCATTGGACGGGGTTGAGCGAGTAATATCGGCGCCGGGGCCGGTCATGCTAGCCAGCCGTGACTTCAGGAAAGAAAACAGTGTCTTCTCGATAGACGGATCTAAGATCGGCGAAAAAAAGATCATCGTCATCGCGGGGCCCTGTGCGGTTGAAAGCAGGGAGCAACTGATTCAAGCCGCGCTGGAAGTCAAGAAAGGCGGCGCAGTGGCCCTCCGGGGAGGAGCTTTCAAGCCAAGGACTTCTCCGTACAGCTTCCAAGGCTTGGGAGAGGAGGGCCTCAAAATCCTTGCCGAGGCCAGGGATATGGCCGGTCTGGCAGTGGTCACCGAGGTGGTCGCCCCCGAACAGGTGCCGCTGGTTTCCCAATACGCGGACGTGCTTCAGATAGGGGCCAGAAACATGCAAAACTATGCTCTGCTTAACGCTGTCGGCACGTCACACAAGCCGGTGCTTCTTAAGAGGGCGCTCAGCAGCACCATCGACGAGTTCTTGAATGCGGCGGAATACATACTGAGTCATAACAACCCAAGGGTAATCCTCTGCGAACGCGGGATACGAACATTCGAGACGTGCACACGGAATACTGTCGATATAAATGCGATACCTGTTCTCAAATCAATGACGCACCTCCCGGTGATCGTCGATCCCAGTCACGGGACGGGGAAACGTGAATACGTTGCGGCAGTGAGCCGAGCCGCGATAGCGGCGGGCGCGGACGGATTAATTGTCGAAGTGCATCCTGACCCCGACAACGCCATGTCTGATGGCGATCAAAGCCTTTACCCGCAGGAGTTTCAAGATCTCATGGAGCAGTTGCGACCTGTGGCCGAGGCAGTGGGCAGGACGCTCTAACATATTCATGGTCGTTAAGATGATAAGGACCTCGGAAGGATAAAGCAGTGTCGCTTGCGCCAAGTATTGTGACAATCGTCGGTATGGGTCTTATGGGAGGCAGCCTTGGCATGGCGCTTGTTAAATCCGGCGCGTGCAAAGAAGTCAGGGCGCTGGTCAGGCGAGAGGAGGCGGTCGAAGAGGTCCTCGCACGCGGAGCTGCTCACGTCGCCGAAACGGATGCGCGGCAGGTCCTGGAAGAGGCCGACTTGGTAGTGTTGGCCACACCTGTTCGCACCATCGAATCTCAGGTTTCTGAACTGCATAGCTTCCTTAAATCAGGAGCGACCATTACCGACATGGGCAGCGTAAAGACCGGTATTGTTAAGGCGATGGATAATTTGCCATCTCATATTGGTGCGCTTGGCGGCCACCCAATGTGCGGGAAGGAGACATCCGGCTTGGCTTCGGCCGATCCGGCGCTTTTCAGGAAAAGGGTCTGGGCGCTGACTCCTTCGAAGCGGACGGATCCCCGAGCGCTCTCACTTGTGGAAACGATGGTTGAGGCTACAGGTGCACGCCGCATGGTTATGAATGCTGAAAAGCACGATACAGCAGTGGCATGTATCAGTCATCTTCCTTACGTGCTGGCTACGACGCTCATGGAAGTCGCCAAAGACACGGCAACCGATCAGCCGGAGATTTGGGAACTCGCGGCGAACGGGTTCAAGGATACATCAAGAATTGCCGCGTCCGATCTGACCATGATGGTCGATATACTGGCCGCCAACAGGGAAAATGTTCTGCAGATGCTCCATCGAGCTTCCCGAGGCATCGACCGAATTGTGGGATTAATGACCGAAAAGAATGACGAAGGACTTCGGGACATGCTCAGCGAGATTCGAGATCGCCGAATTGGAATGTTTCAGAGCTGATCGATTCCGATAGCGCGAAAAGGAGAACACTTGTCCGGCCGCATGGGGCTCAAAATTCGGCAAGCCAGTCAGCTTAAAGGGAAAGTTTTGCTTCCTGGGGACAAATCCTTGTCTCATAGGGCCTTGATACTGGCAGCGCTGGCAGAAGGAATATCTCGGATCGAGAACTGTCTCGTCGCCGGAGTGACTGAGGCAATGATTGACTGCTTGAGGGCCATGTGCGTTGACGTGAAAATTGAAGGCCGGTCGGAAAGCTCTGTCGTGGTTATAGGCGGTAGGAAGTTACATGGCCTGATGGCGCCTGAAGCGGCCTTTGAACTGTCATGGTTCCGCTACCACCATGCGCCTGCTCGCCGGTGTAATGGCCGGTCAATCGTTTCCCTCAGTTCTTGACGGAAATCAGAGCCTTCGAATGAGACCGATGGAACGGATAGTGGAACCGCTGAGGGCAAAAGGAGCGCACATTGAGACTGCTAACGGAAATGCCCCGCTCATGTTCTCGCCCTGTCGCTTGCGATCTTCGGAACATGTGCTTCCGGTCGCCAGCGCGCAGGTGAAGTCAGCCTTGCTTCTGGCGGGACTTTATTCAGACGGTCCCACAACGGTTGTGGAGCCGTACTCCAGCCGGGATCACACGGAGCGACTCCTGGGAAGTTTGGGTGTTCCTATTGATAGCTGGAAAGATGAGCAGGGCCGCCATGTGGTGACCATATCTCCGGAACGGCTTCACCTTACCGTCGCTGAATCTCAGGCTGCCGTCGGACCCGTCGTCGGCAGCGTTCTTGGTGGTGGCCGGACTGCTCGCGCCGGATTCCGAGATCGAAGTATCCGATCTTTGTCTGAATCCGGGCCGCACCGGGTTATTAGATGTGATTCAATCCATGGGAGCGGACATAAAGGTCTCAACAGGTTTGGACCGCAATGGCGAACCGACAGGGACGTTACAGGTCAGGTCTTCCGCTTTGAAGGGCGCTACGGTCGGCGGGGCCACGGTAACCAGAATGATTGACGAATTCCCCATTTTGGCCGTCGCCGCAACGCAGGCGCACGGAAAAACTATCGTACGCGACGCACAGGAACTCCACTTCAAAGAAAGTGACAGGATTCAGACCTTGGCCGAGGAACTCAGCAAGATGGGCGCTGACATACAGACTCGGCCTGATGGATTCGAGATCCAAGGGCCTGTGCAACTCAAAGGCGCTGTGGTAAACGCTCACGGTGATCATAGGATTGCCATGAGCCTTGCCGTCGCCGGACTAGTCGCGCGAGGCGAAACTGTGGTCGAAGGATGGGAAATCATCCGGGAGTCGTTCCCGGGATTCCCGGAGGTCCTCAACCAGCTCGGAGCTGATCTGGAATGGTAAAGGGAACAACAAGACTTGTGGGGCTTATCGGAGACCCGGTCGCTCATAGCCTCAGCCCGTTAATGCACAACAGCGCTTTCCAGGCGATGCAAATGGACTGGGCCTACCTGCCTCTCCACGTGCGGCCCGCCAATCTGAGAGATGCGCTCAGGGGAATCTACTCTCTCGGGTTCCTTGGGGTCAATGTGACCGTGCCGTATAAGGAAAAGGCGCTCCCCTTTCTTGACGGGCTGTCAGACGAGGCGGAACGCATACGGGCAGTCAATTCGATCACGCGTGGTCGAGGGCAGATTTCTTGGCGACAACACCGACTGGTCCGGCTTCTTGCGTGATCTGGCTGAAATACGTTTTGATCCGCGAGGATCTAGGGCCCTGATCCTGGGATCCGGAGGTTCGGCGCGTGCGATAGCCTACGCGCTCCTCTCCGAAGGGGCCACGGTGACAATATGTGGCAGGGACCTTGTGACCTTGACCGAGCTGGTTGCGACACTTCCGAAAGCTATTTCCAGGAAAGCTCACGGAACCTTTGACGCACGAAAGACTCCATGATCTTCGCGTGGAAGCCGATATCATCGTAAACACGACTCCGCTCGGGATGGCTCCACACACCGGACTGTCCCCGTGGCCGGAGGAAGTCGCATTCCCGGAGTGCGACCTAGTCTACGATCTTGTTTACAATCCTCCGAAGACCCGCTTCATCGAGCTGGCCGAGGCAAATGGCGTCAAAGCGGTGAACGGACTGGGGATGTTGATTCATCAAGCCGCGCTCGCTTTCGAGATATGGACCGGAGCATCAGCCCCCTTGGAAATAATGAGAAAAGCAGTGACAGCATGTTGAAATTTCTTACAGCAGGCGAATCCCATGGACCGGAACTCACGGTAATTCTAGAGGGTTTGCCCGCGGGAATCCCGCTGACTAGGGCCGATATAGAAGGTGACCTCGCACGGCGCCGGAGGAGCGAGGGGTCTGGCGGCCGCATGTCGATTGAAGACGATCAGTTCAGAATAACCGGTGGAGTAATGGCCGGGCTCACTACAGGCGGTCCTATGTGTGTGGTTATTCCCAACAACGATTTCCAAGCATGGAGCAAAAGGGACATCCCACCGATGACGATCCCTCGACCCGGGCACGCGGACCTCGCGGCCGCCGTCAAATACGGGTACAGGGACTTGAGACTTGGACTCGAAAGGGCCTCCGCACGAGAAACCGCTGCTCGCGTGGCTATGGGAGCTATCTGCCGGAAGTTCCTGGCCCAGTTCGGCGTGGTGGTAGGCTCTTATGTGATTGCTATAGGGCCTGTCACCGCGAATTTTGCAGATTCGGCCGATCATGAGGACCTCTTCCGTCGGGCTGAAGCCAGTCGGGTTCGTTGTCCTGATGAACAGGCTTCCGCTGCGATGATCGAAGAGATCAGGCTGGCCCGCGAAGCCGGTGATACATTGGGCGGGATGTTCCAATGCGTCGGACTGAACGTCCCTGCCGGCCTCGGGAGCCACGTCCACTGGGAACGCAGGCTCACTGCACGGCTGATGGCGGCGATAGCTTCCATCCCGGCTATCAAGGGAGTCGAGTTCGGGTCCGCGTTTCAGGATGCGGCATCGACCGGCGCAAAGGTTCACGACGAAATTATTGCGGAGCGCACTGACTCTGAAATTGCTCTTCGGCGTTCCTCCAATAGAGCGGCAGGGATAGAAGGAGGCATGACCAACGGAGAGCCGCTCGTGATTCGCGCTGCCATGAAGCCTATCAGTACGACGCTTCAGGGACTTGGGTCTGTTGACCTCGCCACCGGGCAAAAAGTCAAGACCGTTTACGAGCGCAGCGATATCTGCGCCGTTCCTAGGGCCGCTGTCGTGGCCGAGGCAATGGTAGCATTTGTTATCGCTGATGCGCTGATGGAAAAGCTTGGCGGAGACAGCCTTGAAGAAATGATGCCCAGATTCAGGAGCCTGCGGAAAGCGAAATTGGACGAGTTGCCCATGAACAACGCGCCGTGGAGTTTCGGATATGAGTAGCTTGCCAAGGAACATAATATTAACCGGATTTATGGGCACAGGCAAAACCGCCGCCGGTCGGCTCATCGCACGAGAACTTGGCATGAAGTTTGTCGATACTGATGATGAGATAGAGAAGCGCGCGGGTATGTCGGTCCGGGACATCTTCTCCAGATTCGGTGAAGCGCATTTCAGGGCGCTTGAAAACAGCCTCTGCCGAGAAATCGCCGCACAGCAGGGTCAGGTCGTCGCGACCGGAGGCGGGATGCCTGTTGATCCGGAGAACCGGCGGCTGCTGAGCTCCGCTGGAGTAGTTATTTGTCTCAGATGCGAAGCCCGGGAGATTTTGAAACGGGTCGGAAACGGCAGTGACCGGCCCATGCTCCAGGCCGACGCCCCGGCTCAACGTGTGATTCAATTGCTCCGGGAGCGGGAATCGGCCTATGCTGCTTTTCCTTTTCATCTGAATACAACGTATCTGAGTATCGAGAGCGTAGTAGAGCGTGTCCTGGCTGTCGCTAACGGTCGAACCGAGTCTGTCAGGTTTCTCACGGTGAATCTTCCGGACGCCGGTGGTTACACTGTGGCTGTAGGGCCGGGAACCGGCGAGCTGCTGGGAGCCATGCTTAGAGATAGAGGCGTAACATCCCGAATAGCAGTGGTTACCGATAGTAATATCGAGACTCTTTATCTGCCGAGTGTCATGAATTCACTTCAGAGGGCGGGTTTTAATCCGTTTTCGTGTATAGTCCCCGCCGGAGAAGCCAGCAAGAGCCTCACCCAGCTAACAAGGCTCTACGAAGCTTTCCTCGAGGGAGGACTGGAGCGCCGCGGGCGCTGTAGTGGCCCTGGGAGGGGGCGTGGTCGGAGACCTCGCAGGTTACGCCGCAGCGACCTTCATGCGAGGCGTTGCGTTTGTTCAATGCCCGACCACATTGTTGGCTATGATTGACGCAAGCGTTGGCGGCAAGACCGGAATTAATCTGCCCCAAGGGAAAAATCTGGCCGGCGCGTTCAAACAGCCGATGGTTGTGGTGGCGGACACTCAAACTCTGTCCACTCTTCCGGAAACAGAAATACAAACTGGCATGGCAGAGCTTATTAAGCATGCGGTCATCGGCGATCCGGAATTGTTCGATATCCTGGAGAATTTTCGCGATATAGCTTCCTCGGACCCCGATTTGATAATCCGCTCTGTCGGCGTAAAAGCCCGAGTGGTGGAACAGGACCCCTTTGAGTCAGGACCCCGTGAAGTCCTTAACCTTGGGCACACGGTCGGCCATGCCCTTGAGAAGTGCAGCCGATATTCGCTCGACCACGGTAAGGCGGTTTCCATAGGAATGGTCGCCGCCGCGAGGATTTCTCATAAAATGGGACTTTGCGATTCAAGAATATGCGACAGGCTGGAAGCGCTCTTGACCCGCAATGAGCTACCGGTGCGGAGCAACCTCGATCCGGATCAAGTGATCGCTGCTATGGCCGCGGATAAGAAGGTGGTCGAGGGCAAAGCGCGTTTCGTGTTGATCAAGGACATAGGGTCAGTGGAACACGGCCGCGAGGTCGCTCCCGAACGTCGTGAAGAGGGTCCTCCGGGAAATGAAGGATACCAACTGATGAACGTATTGGTTTTGCACGGTCCTAACCTGAACTTGCTTGGCGCGAGAGAGCCGGATGTTTACGGGAAGGTTACACTGGCTGAAATCGACGAACAGCTTGCAAGACAAGCAAATGAACTCGGCATGGAGGTTCGTTGCCGGCAATCGAACCATGAGGGGGCGCTCATAGACGCTTTGCATGAGGCGATGGGTTGGGCGGACGGCGTCTTGATAAATCCTGGAGGGCTCACCCATACCAGCGTGGCCTTGAGGGACGCGATTGCGGCGACGGGCATCCCGACAGTCGAGGTCCATCTATCTAACATCGCCGCGAGAGAGACTTTCAGACAAACATCGATTACGGCCGGGGCTTGCAAAGGGCAGATTGCCGGATTTGGCGCTTATTCTTACCAGCTTGGGTTGCTTGCCTTGAAAAGAGCGTTTGAAAACAAGCCGTCGCGAGAAAACTGTTGACAGCCTGCTCAGCATGCTGTTATTGTCAAATTTGTAGGTAGAAACCCCATGATATCAATCAGCAGCCAAAACAATTGGTGGTGGCGCTGGATAAGCGAATACGGGAGGTCTGCCTGCGCCTAAAGCTCGACTCATAAAATAGACTTATAGAAAGCAAATCAGAGGCCATGGGCAGATCCCATGGCCTTTTTGTTTGTACCTGACCCGAGAGGGCCACAGAGAACCAATAACGAAGGCATTATCGTCGAGCCCGGAAAGGTATTTCAATGATCAGACCACAATTTGCCGAGTTCGAGCGGCTCTGTGACATGGGTAACCTCGTACCCTTGTTCATGGAAATCCCTGGAGACTTGGACACACCGCTCTCCGCATTCCTGAAAATAGACGATTCACCCAACTCCTTTCTTTTCGAAAGTGTGGAAGGCGGAACACGCTGGGCCAGATACTCTTTTCTCGGTTCTGACCCAAGGTTGGTAATTGCCTTTAGAAACGGCACGGCCAATCTCCGGGAAGGCGAATCGGAAAAAAATCTCACAGGCGTCGCTGATCCTGCTCGGCTGTTGAATGAGATCATGGATCGATTCCGCCCGGCTTTGGCGCCCGGGCTACCGGATTTCTTCGGCGGGGCCGTGGGATTTTTCGGATATGACGTCGTACGGGCTTTCGAGACAATTCCCAACCTGGGCAAGCCTGATCCGGGATTCCACGACGCATGGTTCATGGTGACCCGCGACATGATCGTCTTCGACAATCTGCTCCACAAGATCCTCCTTGTGACCACAGTCTCGCCCGAAGAAAGCGGATCAACCAACGCGGCCTATCAACAGGGTTGTGTCCGACTGGAAAGTCTCAAAGAAAGGGTCACCGCGCCCATTTCCGTCCGGCGGTCGTCCGGACCCAAGGCTGACATTAAGTTTGCGCCCAATATGTCCGCCGAAACGTTTGCGGAGATCGTCCACCGAGCCAAGCGTCACATCAAGGCCGGCGACATTATCCAGGTGGTCTTATCGCAGCGGTTTCAGGGTGAAGGCGATCTTGATCCTCTGAGTGTCTATCGCGGCCTTCGGATGATTAATCCGTCTCCCTATATGTTTCTCCTTCGCATGGGGGATGAGAGCCTTGTGGGGTCTTCGCCGGAGGTGATGGTGCGGGCGAAGGATGGAGAAGCCGTGGTTCGGCCCATCGCGGGCACACGGCCGAGAGGCGCCACGGCCGAGCAGGACGAACGTAACCGCCAAGAGCTTCTTGCAGATCCAAAGGAATTGGCTGAGCACGTGATGCTCGTTGACTTGGCCCGTAATGACCTGGGGCGCATCGCCGCGGCCGGGACCGTCAGCGTGGACCAATTCAAGACTGTGGAGAAGTATTCTCACGTGATGCACATAGTGAGCAACGTGAGAGCCAGGATTGCAGAAGGGTACAACGCGTTCGACGTGCTTCGCGCCACTTTCCCCGCGGGGACCCTCACGGGCGCGCCCAAGATCCGGGCGATGGAAATAATCGAGGATTTGGAGCCTGAGCACAGGGGGCCGTACGGCGGATGCGTCGGGTACTTCTCTTTCACAGGCTCTATGGACATGGGAATAACCATACGCAGCGTGGCGATGAAAGGGACTCGCGCCTATTTTCAGGCAGGCGCGGGCATTGTGGCTGATTCCGTCGCCGAGAAGGAATACCTGGAAACCATGTCAAAGGCCGAAGCAATGCGCAGGGCCTTGGCCACAGCTCAAGAACTCGATGGGAGGCGGAAATGATCCTGGTTATCGACAACTACGATTCCTTTACATTCAATCTTGTTCAGTATCTTCAGGAGCTATCCCAGGCTGTGATTGTGAAACGCAACGACTGCCTCTCGGTCGAGGACATTCAAGATCTCGACCCGAAGGCTGTCGTCATCTCGCCGGGGCCCGGAACGCCGCAGGACGCGGGGATATCGCTGCAACTGATCCGCGACCTGGGTCATCGCATTCCTATTTTGGGTGTGTGCCTGGGCCATCAAGCCATTGGGGAGGCGTTTGGCGCTCGTGTGGTTTCAGCCCCACGACTGATGCACGGAAAGACTTCCGCCATCTTCTTCAATGGCAGGCGCCTGTTCGCCGGGCTGCAAAATCCATTTGAGGCATGTCGTTATCACAGTCTGATCATCGAACGCGAAACTGTGCCCGACTGCCTTGAGGTAACGGCCGTAACCGACCGGGACGAAATCATGGGAATCAGACACACGAAATATCCCATTGAAGGCGTACAGTTCCATCCCGAATCAATCCTGACACCGGGCGGGAAACGTATCCTTCAGAATTTTTTGGAAATGACTGACGAGTTTCATGGAGCCGGATCCGAGGTTCGTCAACCGAGCTTGCCGGATTCAAAATCAGCGTCTTTGTCTACCGCCTGTAAGTGTGAAAGACCGAAAAAGCCGACGGCGATTTCATCGAAGCAGGTTTCTATGCTTAGGGAAGCCATCAAAAAGGCCACTCGAGGAGAGGACCTCACTCGAGAAGAAATGGAGTTGGCCATGGAAGAAGTCATGGCCGGGAACGCAACGCCGGCCCAGATCGGCTGTTTGCTGACTGCGTTGAAAATGAAAGGTGAGACTGTGTCGGAAATCACCGGAGCGGCCACGGTGATGAGGCGCAACGCGGTCCGGGTCCCGGTGGAAAATAATGGGAAACCGCTCCTGGACACTTGCGGGACCGGAGGAGACGGGCTCGGAACATTCAATATATCCACAACAGTGGCCTTTATCATTGCCGCCGTGGGGGTCCGTGTGGCGAAGCACGGCAATCGGTCGGTTTCAAGCTCATGCGGCAGCGCGGATGTTCTCAAGGAATTGGGGGCCGATCTGGACCAATCTCCCGAAATTGTGGGTCAATGCATCGACAAGACAGGCTTCGGTTTTCTATTCGCGCCCAAGTTGCACCTAGCCATGAAACATGCGGCGGGGCCTCGGCAAGAAATGGGCATACGGACGATGTTCAATGTTCTTGGGCCGCTTACCAACCCCGCAGGGGCCTCGTGTCAACTTCTTGGAGTGTACGATCCAAACCTCACTGAAGTTATAGCCCATGCGCTTTCCGACCTGGGGACCCGATCTGCGATGGTGGTCCACGGCATGGACGGGTTGGACGAAATCTCACTTTCCGGGCCGACCAAGATTTCGCGATTGAGTGGAGACAAAGTGACCACCTCAATGCTGGACCCCGACAGAGCTTGGCTTTCATTACTGCGATGTTGACCAGGTGCGAGGCGGTTCCCCAAGAGAAAACGCAGGCCATCTCGTGAACGTGCTGGAAGGCAAACACGGCCCGCGGCGTGACATCGCATTGCTCAATGCGGCGGCGGCCCTTGTGGTAGCCGGCGCAGCCGATGATATGCATGAAGGCCTGAACAAAGCGGCTGAGGTTGTGGATTCCGGCAAGGCTAGAAGCAAGCTATCCGAATTCTTGAGGTTTAACGCTTCATGAACGATATCCTGAAAAAAATCACCCAAATCAGATTGGAAAGATTGGCTGCGGAGAAGCGACTCATACCGCTGAAAATCCTGGAGCGGAAGGCCTCTGAAAAGGCGGCGCCGCTGGATTTCCTCGGGGCCTTTGCTGAGCCCGGGATACACGTCATGGCAGAAGT
>CAVVZX010000053.1:0-77652 GCA_963752855.1 uncultured delta proteobacterium
ACGTGTGTCCAGTTAAGGCTGGTGTATTCAGTGGGAGACAGTCCCACCAGGGTAAAAGGTCAGAGCCCTGTAGCTTGGATGGCAGGTGTAAGGGAAACCGATCACCTGAAGCCCATCGACAAAGCCACTGCAAGAGTGGTGAGCGAGTCAGCGGGCCGTAACGAAAGTGAATGCAGAGGTGGCCTCGAAAGTGCATAGCCCCGGAGGTCGAACCCGCATCCGTGGGGTGAAGACAGTAGGATTGATCCCAGACTGGCCGTCGGATCGATCCCTCCGGCGGGGTGGTAGCAACAGCACGCTGGCAAGGATACACTAAGCAACTGGAGAAGCCCTCCTCGTCCCGGTCAGAAATGTCCGGAGCAAGGTAGACCCTATAACCGGCTCTACCGGGAAGTGGGTCGAAGACGAGAGGGTGGCGGATGGGCACGTAGTAGCCGTGAACCGGGGTAATGCCTGGTGAGCCAAGGTGCCCTACTGTTGGCATTCCTGAACCAAAATGGGAGGCAGGGACGAGATGACAAAGGCGTCCATAGATCTGCAGGACCTGAGGCGACGGATCTACATCAAGGCGAAGGCTGACAAGTCTTGGCGATTCTGGGGACTATATGTTCACGTCTGCAAGTTGGAGACGCTTCAGCAGGCCTACGTGATGGCCGAGCAAAACAACGGCGCACCGGGTATCGATGGTGTAACGTTTGAGGACATTGAACGGGGTGGCGTTGAGGCGTTCCTGGCCCAGATCCGTGAACAGTTGGTCGCCGGCACGTACTGGCCCATGCGGAACCGCAAGAAGGAAATTCCCAAGGGAAACGGTAAAACCAGGACGCTTGGAATTCCAACGATCCGGGACCGGGTGGTTCAGGGAGCTCTTAAGCTTATCTTGGAGCCGATTTTCGAGGCTGACTTCCAGGATGGGTCCTTTGGGTATCGGCCCAAGCGTACGGCTCACGCGGCCGTGGCGCGGGTAGCACGAGCGGTTGTCGAGCGTAAAACTCGAGTAATCGACCTGGATCTGAAGGTGTACTTTGATACTGTGCGCCATGACCTTTTGCTGCACAAAGTGGCTCTAAGGGTCAATGATGACCAGGTCCTGCGCTTGCTCAAGCTGATTCTGAAGGCCAGTGGTAAGCTGGGTGTGCCTCAGGGCGGTGTGATCTCTCCGCTTTTGGCCAATCTCTATCTCAACGAGGTAGACAAAATGCTGGAGAAAGCCAAAGAGGTTACACGCGAGGGGACCTACACCCATATTGAGTATGCCCGGTTTGCTGACGATCTGGTGGTCCTGGTGGACTGCTACCGTCGATGGGACTGGCTGTTTCGTGCAGCCCACCGTCGGCTGTTGGAAGAATTGGCCAAGCTCGACCTCCAAGTCAACGCGGAGAAAACCCGCTTGCTTGACCTGAATCGGCAGGACGAAAGTTTCGGATTCCTTGGCTTTGAGTTTCGCAAGGCCTGTACCTTGCGGGGCCGGCAGGGTGTGCGGGTGACGCCGCAGATGAAGGCGCGCATCTCCCTGCTTCACCGGCTCAAGGACATCTTTCGTCGTTTCCAGTCACAACCGGTGGATCGGGTAATTGGATTACTCAATCCCGTCTTGCGTGGCTGGGTGCACTACTTCCGTATCGGGCATTCCAGCCGGTGTTTCGGCTTTGTACGAGACTGGGTGGAGAAAAAGCTGCGTCGGCATCTGATGCGTGCTCGTAATTTGCGAGGCTTCGGCTGGACACGGTGGAGTAGGGCGTGGTTGTACGACAGACTCGACTTGTTTGCTGATTACCGAGTCCAGGTACTACTGCGCATCGAAAGCACGCCCAGTGCGATAGGTCTCATAACCCTTGGCGCGAAGCCAACAGGAAAGCGGAGTGCGGGAAATCCGCACGCTCCGTTTGACGTGGCAGGGGATGGAAACCTGAACTTCTGTTCGTGGCGCCATACCTTGACCCTACCTGTGCGGGGGGCATCAGGCAACTGATGTCCCTACCGCGACCGCATTCGGAGAAGCTGCATTTATTTCTCCGAAGCATACTTCTTGAACCGTTCCTCCACCTTTTTCCAATCAATGATTTTGGCAAAATTGTCAACATATTCCGGTCTTCGGTTCTGATACTTGAGATAGTATGCGTGCTCCCAGACATCGCACACCATCAAGGGCATGGCGCCCCAACTGGTGAGGTTTTGGTGCTTCTCGGCCTGCATTACTACCAGCCTTTTGCTGAAAGGCTCCCATGCCAGTATACCCCAGCCCGAAGCCTCAACAGCCTTGGACGCCGCTGCAAACTGTTTCCAAAAAGCAGCGAACGAACCGAAATCCCTCTTGATTGCTTCAGCGAGCGGCCCGGCAGGTTCACCACCCGCCTTGGGACCGATGGTGTCGAAGTAAATCCAATGGAGGACCACCCCTGAGCCATTGAAAGCCAAATCACGACTGAGCGCTTTGATAGCGTCGAAATTCCCCGCTGCCCTGGCTTTCTCCAATTGTTCCAAGGCCTTGTTGAGGCCTTCTACGTAGGCGGCAAAGTGCTTGCTGTAATGAATATTCACTGTTTGCTTGTCGATTACGGGCTCCAGCGCATCCTCGGGATAGGGGAGGGGTGGCATTTTGTGCATAAACACTCCTGGTTCTTTGGGAGGCTGGGCAAAGGCTTCAGAACCGAGAAAACGGGAGATCACCCCGACAGTGGCCGCGGCGCCTGCTCCCATGATCACTTCACGCCTGCTGATACTATTTTCCATGAATCACTCCTTTCAGTTGAGCTGGTCTGACAAGAGAATTGTGGGTGGAATGGCCGGTGATTGGTGTAGGTTGCGCCGTGCCCGACATGGTCTGATGACTTTAGAAAATTGGCTGGACAATCATGAACGCGACTCCCCCTGTTACCATATCTATAATGGTCCATCAGATCTTCTCAAAGTTCCCACGGAATTGCGTTGTTGAGTCTTATTCCTTCTAGGGTGAGATCTACATCATAGGCCAGTATTTCGACGCGATTCTTAAAAGCTGCTCGCAGTTCATTCCCGTAAGCCGGGTCTATGTGGTCCGCGGGCCTGAACAATCTTGCATCGGCCCGTTGTATAAGAAAGAAAATCACCGCTCGATTTCCTAAGCTGGCTTGGCGCTGAAGATCTACAAGGTGCTTCCTGCCGCGAGTCGTAACCGCGTCCGGAAAATAGGCGATTTCATCTTCGACCTGAGTGCAACTCTTGATTTCTACAAAGCATAATCCGCCGTCCGAATTCTCCAACAGGAGATCCAATCGAGAGTTTTCAAAGCATTTGACTTCGCTCCTCACGAAACGGCATCCCGACAACGCTTGAACTAGCTCCCTCAATTACAGCCTTTCGCACGACTCGATTTGCGACCAGCGTATTCACGCACACCAGAGATTCGGGCATTTGTATCATTTCCCAGGTGTACGGATAATGCCTGTTCGGAGCGTCGCTCCGCGACAGGTATACGGTTCGACCGGGTTCCGAACACCCGCGCATACTCCCCGAGTTCGGGCAATGAGCGGTTATTACCTGGCCACCTTCCAGTTTTATGTCCGCCAGAAATCGTTTGTATCTCTTTATGAGTGTGCCCTTGATGAGTTTAGGCCAGGGGATCATGGATGGGTATGTTTATCCTGTACGTGGGGCACTTTCCAGCCTGCCATTCAATGACTCAGACCAATCGACCGATAGTTTGTCTCCACTTGTCGGCGAAAGTCTCTTTCAGACAATCCGGAGATGACAAAGGGAGGTTAGAAAGCCTGCCCCACATGATTAGGCTTCTATCTCCATTCGATCTTCGCTTCGTTTCTCAATGGAAATCGATGGTATCTATTCTTTGCGTACCCTATCATCATGCCGCCATAGCACTGATGGTCTTCCGGCAATGAAAGCGCCTGCTGCATAGGCTTGTGGAAGTTCGCCGCCGTGTTAAAATAACCCGCCCAGCAGGCCCCGAGTCCGAAAGAGTAGGCAGCCAGCTCCAGGTGGGCAAGCGCAATGACGCAGGCCGTTTGCGCATGCGTTAAGCCCGAAGGTCCGTGCGCTACTATAAGATGCGGAGCGTCTCGCAGCACTCTGTCCACATCGTTTTCCCAGGCCTGAACCACCCGATCGAAATGCATTTCTTGCGCAAGCGGCCATTTTGTCGCTATCATGAAGCGCATCCAGTCGATTACAATCCCTGAAAGCCGTTTAATTTCAGCTCTCTCCTGTATGACGAGCCAGTGGACCGGCTGGAAATTGTGGCCGGATGGAGCATATCGCGCAACATCGATCAACGACGCCAGAATCTCTCGGTCGACGGGCTTATCCTTATAAACACGAATGGATCGTCGAGAGCGCAGAAAATGATCCATTTGTCGCTGAGTGGGCAACAGAGCCTTGTCCAAGCTTGGGCATTGCTCCAAGGCCATGGTTTGAGCGACATCGCTCCATGAGGACACACGGCAACGCAGTGTCCGCAATTGATGCAGAGTTCAGCTCCGCCCGGTACGAGTTCCGGCAAAGACCCTTGGTCCTTGAGTTCAATAATTTGCGCGGGGCATTCGCTTACGCATATGCCGTCACGTTTGCATTTGTCCGGGTCAACAGTAAAAATGCTCAAATTCTTGTTCCTTTCATTCGGCACGCTTTCGGAATGTGTAGGGGCGGACCAGTGTGTCCTCCCAGGGACGACCTCACCAGAGGATTGCCACTGAAACGGTCATCTTTCCCCGTCATTCGCGGACAGACTGGAAGCCTGTGGCGCCATTCACTCCAGGCAATGTCAAGTCAGGGACTGGCGCAATTTCGGACGCAAAATGAAGGATCGCCCGCCGGAGTCGCTTTGGCGACCGGTCATTTCAATTTGGATAGGGCCTCCCGGGCCGCATTTTGTTGCGCTTCTCTCTTGTTACGCCCATTGCCCACTCCCACAACCTCATTTCCCAGGTACACCCCTACGCAAAACGTTTTTTGGTGGTCTTGGCCCCATTGGTCCATCACCTGATAAGTCGGCGTAATTCCCAACTGCCCCTGAGCCTTTTCCTGAAGAAGGCTCTTGCAATCTTCAATACCGTCAGGCGTGGCGCATCTTGACACCAGAGGATAGAAATGTTTTTCGATAACTTCTGTCGCTCGTTCGAATCCGCCATCGAGGTAGACCGCGGCGATGAGCGCTTCTAATGTGTCGGCAAGAATTGAATCACGATCTCGGCATCCTGAAAGTTCATCGCCTCGGCCCATCCTGATGAACTTCGCCAGATTCAAGCGTCTCATAACGCGGGCAAGCGCTTTTTTGTTTACAATACTGGCGCGCTTTTTCTGGAGTCCTCCTTCTTCCGCGGCGGGGAACTCTTGATAAAGCATATCGGCTACTACCAGACCGAGGACCGCATCGCCCAAGAATTCCAAACGCTCATTATGTCCCGAGCAAACGTCGCGGTTTTCATGCCAAAAGCTTCGGCGTGTCAAGGCGTCCACCATGTGAGACATAGTGGTGAACCGGTACCCGAGAATGGTTTCCACTTCCGGCACGTAATCGAGATCATTTCCGATATTCAAATTTTCTTCAGAGCGCATACCAATTCTTCCGTGTACAGAATGAGCAGTGAGATCGTAATAAAGAGGCGTAATCGACACATAGCCACTTTTCAGGGCTGTAACATCGACTGCGTCATCCTTTTCATCTGAGGCGGCTTGACCTGAAAGCCAGTAATAGTTGTTGCCACGTGGATCTTCTCTCCGCTCGAATGATTCATTGAACCTTGCGAGGCCCTGCCTTGTAATCTTGAATCCCTTTATCTCATCGGGCGGCAGCGCAGGTATGTTGACGTTCAGGGCCACGCCCGAAGGCAAGCCGTTGTTGATGATCCATCGCGCCAGGGTCTCGATATGGGGCAATGCCCATTCGAAAGGGGGGTCCTTCTTGGCGGCCAGCGAAACAGCCATGGAAGGCACTCCCAAAATTGCGGCCTCTGTGGCTGCGGAGACCGTGCCGGAATATAGGACATTTATTCCGAGGTTCGCTCCGTTATTGATTCCTGATATTACCAGGTCCGGTCGCCGGGGAAGCAAAGAGTAAATAGCCAATTTGACCGAATCAGCCGGCGTCCCACTGATACCATAGCCATAAAAGACGCCTTCTCTGGTGATTTCGTGCGCCTTTATAGGATCGTAAAGCGTGATGGAATGTCCTACCGCGCTCTGCTCCGCTTCAGGCGCCACTATGCTCACTCGACCTATTTTTTCCGAGGCGATACGCAGGTAACGCAATCCTTCGGCGTGTATGCCGTCATCGTTAGTGAGCAAGATCAGCGGGTCTTGAACGGTCATCTCAATTCTTGGCAAGCAGTGCGGATCCGATCTAAACCCTTGGCGATTACTTCTTCGCCGGTCGCGAAAGAGAAGCGCACGTGCTGATCAAATCCGAAAGGCCCGCCCGGGACGCAGGCTACATGATGGTTATCCAGGAGATACTTGGCAAAATCAGTTGAATTCATGACGCCTTTTTTCCCGATAAAGGCGGAAACATTGGCAAATACGTAGAACGCTCCCGCAGGCTTCACAAGCGAACATCCCCGGTATCTCGCCGAGCCTGACCGGTCATCAGGTCTCGGCGTCGCTCGAAAATTTGTCTCATCCGCTCAACCCCTTCTTGCGGACCCGTCAAGGCTTCCACTGCCGCCGCCTGGGCCGGGTTGCTCGGGTTGGAAGTGGACTGACTCTGGATGTCCGTGGCGGCTTTAACCAGTTGAGCATTTGTGCAAGCCAAGTAGCCGATCCGTAAACCGGTCATGGCGTATGTCTTGGACACACCGTTAACAGTTACGGTTCGGTCTTTCATGCCGGCCACTGAAGCAAAAGGGGTAAATCTCCTGTTGTCGTAAATGAGCTTGTCATAGATTTCATCCGATATGACAAGCAAATCGTGTTTTTCAGCCAGCTGCGCCAGGCCTTCCATAACCGCCGTAGGGTATACTACTCCGCTCGGATTTGACGGCGAGTTGATCAGCATGGCCTTCGTGGATCGCGTTATGAGAGACGCCGTTTCATCCACGTCCGGAACAAACCCCTTCTCCTCCGTCGTCGGCACGATAACCGGATTGCCCCCGGCCAATGCCACCATTTCGGGGTACGATACCCAATAAGGAGAGAAAATCAGGACTTCATCGCCAGGATCGAGGATCGCGTTGAAAATGTTGTATAGGCTATGCTTGGCTCCGCATGACACCACGATCTGGTCCGCAGAATAGACCAATTGGTAGTCTTCGGCGAATCTGCGGGCCACGGCCTTCTTGAGGTCCGGTATTCCGCCGACCGGCGTATAAAAGGTTTCGCATCGGTCCAGCGATCTCTTGGCAGCTTCTCGAATATGCTCCGGCGTGGGAAAGTCCGGCTCGCCCGCGCCGAATCCGACCACATCCACGCCCTGCGCTTTGAGTTCTTTTTCCTTAGCGGAGATAGCCAGCGTTGCCGATGGCTTTAACTCGAGGGCCTTTTCCGACAGAATCTTTTTCATCTCTTACCCTTGCTTCTTGCATTATTAATTGCCGGGAATCTTTTCTTCAAGACCCCTAAGACATATTCCGGCACCAGTCCTTCAGGCGATCCCCCGGCCACCAGTGTGGCCTTGATTATCCGAGAGCTTACATAGAGATATCGATGAGCCGTCATCAGGAAGAATGTTTCTATCTTCCTGCTGAGCTTACGGTTCATCAAAGCCAACTGGATTTCGTATTCGAAATCCGATACAGCTCTTAGTCCTCGGATAATTGCGCAGGCTTTTCGTTTCTCTGCATATTTTACCGTGAGTCCGTCGAACTGATCGCACTCGATTCGTGTGTCTCCATGAAGGCTATTTCTAATCATATCCATTCGCTCTTCAACTGTGAAGATGGTGTCTTTTTCAGGGTTTGCGCCGAGCGCCACTATTATGTGGTCGAAGGTCCCGAGCGCCCGACGAATGATTTCCAAATGTCCGTTATGAAACGGGTCAAATGTGCCAGGATAAACCGCTAGCTTTCTTGCCCATATCCTCCCTGCCCGGTCAATCTGAACAAAATTCAGCGTGAAAGACACTTTTCCGGCTCAATCCTGCATGCGCCGACTTTTGGGGCTTTGAACACCTCTCATGCCAACAACGGCAGCAAAGTCCTCCAAAATCCCCTCGTACCTCCTTTAACAAGGGGGTAACAAACAGGGATTTTCGGGATTTTCAATGCCTCTCTCTATGGCTCCATGTCAGTTGTCAACAGGTTCTTCGTATCACCGGCGTCAGTGTCAGATCGAACATTTCAACCAGTGTATCACCGTACTGCCTCGCAAGCCTCTTGTGAAGCAGATCCGGTAAAGGCGATTCAGGAGTCCGGATTCCCTTTTCCACTACCAGCACTCCGTCAGCCGCCAGTAAAGCTATCAGACCTGGATGATTCATCACCTTTGCAATCCATTCGGTCGCATAGGGCGGATCGAGATATATAATCGAGAATTTCTCGCCGGCCTGGGCCAACTTATCCACAGCCCGTGACGCGTCCATTGCCAGGATGCTAACCCGATCTTTTAGTCCTAACATCCTCGCGGTTTGGGTTATGAGCGCTGCGACCTTCTTGTCTTTATCGACAAAAACAGCAGATGCGGCTCCTCGACTCAATGCTTCAAACCCGAATGCGCCGGTTCCGGCAAATAACTCAAGGATGCTTGCGCCCCCTACCAGGGGCCCCAGGATGTTGAAGACAGCCTCCCGGACTCTTCCCGTGGTGGGGCGGACAGCCTTGCCCCGGAGTCCGGGCAGGCGCATTCCTTTGAAACGGCCTGCAATGATTCTCATGTCACGAACTCTTTTTTATACACTGAACGAGGCCATTATTTCAAGGGCTTGTCCGATGTGGCAATCATTCCTTTGTGCAGTGGAATCTTTTCCTCGATTTCCGATCAGTCCGAGTATAATCTGAAATTCGGAATAGCTGATGCATTCAACAGACAACGAAATCCTCGAAATAGTCGACTCCGATGACAACGTGATCGGAACAGCGACACGCGCGGAAATCCAAAATCAGGGCTTATGCACCGGGCCGTGCATATTTTTGTGTTCAATGCGGCGGGTGAGATCTATGTGCAAAAGCGTTCCGAGTCCAAGGACAGGTATCCCGGTAAATTGGACTCCTCCGCAGCAGGACATGTCGATCCCGGCGAATCGTACCATGAGACGGCGGTCAGAGAGCTTAGCGAAGAAATAGGCATCAGCGCGGAAGTGGAGGAGGCGTTCCGGGTCCAGGCTTCGGAAATCACGGATCAGGAGCACGTGGTCCTCTTCACGACGTCGACCGACCAGCAGCCGAGACCTAATCCGGATGAAGTGCAGTGGGGAAAATTCATAAGACCCGAAGAATTGACTCGTATGATGAATGAAAACGCGAACGATTTTGTGCCCGCGTTTGTTTTTCTGTGGAACGAATTCCTGAGGGCCAAGACATGAGAGCTGTATGCCAGAGAGTCTCACGCGCGAGCGTCGCTGTGGACGGCAAGGTCGTTGGGAGCATCGGACCCGGCCTCTTGGTCCTCTTGGCCGCGTCGAAAGATGACGGCCCTGAGCAATCGCTTTGGATGGCTGACAAGATAGCCGGCCTGCGGATCTTTTCCGATACGCAAGGAAAAATGAATCTAAGCCTTGTCGACGTCCGAGGGGAAATCCTCGTGGTTTCCCAGTTCACTCTTTATGGAGACTGCCGAAAGGGTAAACGGCCGTCCTATTCGGAGGCTGCTCCACCGGCTGAGGCTGAAGCTCTGTATCGGAGCTTCATCGAGGCTCTCCAAGCCAAAGCAATTCCCGTTCAGGAAGGGATATTCGGCGCCATGATGCAAGTGGAACTGGTGAATGACGGCCCGGTCACGCTGATCGTGGATTCGCCATAATTTGGATTTTTCGGAGAGGCATTTCGGGAGAACCTTTTTTTATGTAAAAAAGGGTTCCCCGAACCATTCTTCAAAGAATCCCTATTTTCATTTTGTCCCAGGCCTCGGCCTGGGAACAAAATGAAAATAATCAAAGGAGTCCAAAATGGCTTTCTGGAACTTATCATCCATCGAACTCGCGGAGTTCAGGCCGGGCATTCTCAGCAAGGCAGAAATCGGCGCTGATCTGATCATGGCTTGTATGGAAATCGGACCTGGAAAAGAAGACCCAGGGCATGAACATCCGTTCGACCAGGCCGGCGTCATCTTGCAAGGCCGGATAGAGATGTTCATAGGCGAAGAACGAAAAACGCTTGGCCCGAATGAAGCCTATTTCATACCATCTGGCTTCCGGCACGGCTGGAAGACCTTCGAACAGCCCGCAAGGATCCTGGATATTTCCGCGAAAAAGAAATAGGAGACAACGCATCGTACGGGCGACCGGCGGTGGCCTGCCACTTTGACCATCGTCGCTCTATCTCCCGTGAATCGCGAAACGCTTAACCCTAGATCGATCCGTTACGGCTCAGGACCGATGCTTCCTGGAGGCATTCCGGCTCGGGCGAGAAGTCCTTTTCAATCATCGCGTACGCGCTATGGTTGTGGATGGACTCAAAATTTTCGGCCTCAATGCGGTACCACGGGAAGTTGTTCTTCTCCCTGAGTCGGGAAAGCGCCGACCGGACCACGTCTTCCACGAACATCGGATTGTCATAGGCTCTCTCGGTCACGAATTTTTCGTCCGGTCTCTTTAGCAGAGAGTAAACTTCAGAACTGACCGAAGATTCAATTACTTCTATTATTTCCTCGATCCAGAAAAACCTCTTGAACCGCAGTTGCACCCGCACAACTCCCCGTTGATTATGCGCCCCATATGCGGATATTTCTTTGGAGCAGGGGCAAACCGTGTTAACCGGGACTTCAACGCCAACAATTAGATCAAATCGCTCCGCGAGCGACCCTCTCATGAAACATGTATACGACATCAGCCCGGGAGTCGCAGTGATGGGCGCGGTTTTTTCCATAAAATACGGGAATTCCACATTCATATGAGCGCTTCGGGCCTGAAGCTTATTCTTAATCTTTTCGAGGATCTCCTGGAATTTCTCCATAGAGATCTCCCCGCGGAATTCATTGAGCACCTCTATGAATCGACTCATATGTGTGCCTTTGAAATCGTGGGGCAAGTTCACGAAAAGATCGAATAAGCCAACGGTATGTTGCAGTTGTCTAGTACGGTCCTTCACCGAAATCGGGTAACGCAAACCCTTAACACCCACCTTATCAATGGGAATATTGCGTTCGTCAGGCTGATTCTGAACATCAGGAATGGGCATTAATTGCACGGTCATTCCCCCTTACTGCGAAATGTGGCCCGAGCTGTGTCCGATTCCCAAACCGAGACGCTGCTCAATGTCCCGTTCCGCTCCGGAAGCTGCGAAGCGATTTGATCGAAAAGATACGCCGCGAGGTTCTCCGCAGACGGCTCGATCTTATCGAACGGCGGTATTTCATTCAGGAACGCATGATCAAGCGGCTCTAAAACGCGACCGGTGATTTGCTTCAAGTCCCCGAAATCTATTATCATGCCGCCCGGTCCCGGAGACTCGGCCTGAACGGTGACGTGCACTTTATAATTGTGTCCGTGCAAATGTTCACACTTTCCTTTATACTCTCGTAAGAGATGAGCCGAGGAGAAGCCGGCGATTATTTCAATTTCGTACATGGGTAGGCTCCGACGCTTGTTTACTAAAAATATTACATAATGAACGAAACACCTTGATTCTATCAACCAAAACATAAAAAGACATTGACAACTTACCTGAATTGGGAATATATCCAGATCCACGCCACCGAAAAACCGCCCGGTGGCGCTGAAATTCCCAAGGAAATCGGCCAAAGGAGTTGTTGGATGTCGGCTTTCCGATTCGGAATCTTAATCTTCATATTATCACATATTACATCGGTATTGGTTCTTCTTCCCGCGAATTCGACCGCTGATAATATAATGCTTCGCAAAGCGGCCACGCCACCCTCTGCGCACGCCATTCAGAGTCACCGTTCGAGGGCTGCCGATGAACAGGGCAATGTGAACCGGAAGAATAGAATCGGATTGTCTCCGGCCCCTTTCAAACCCACCCCTGTGGAGAGTGAGCAGGAGCAGGCTTCACCGCGCCAAAATCCATTCCCGGATATCAGGGACCTGATCAAAAAGGTCAATCGATCTGTAGTCTCGATTCGTATGCTCGATTCGGGCTCCAGCTTCCCGCTGGGCAGTCTGGGTATTACCGGGGAATCCCCGGGAAAGGCGCTTGGATACGGATCGGGGTTTGTTGTATCGAGCAACGGCCACATAGTGACAAACGAACATGTGCTGCGTAATGGGACTCAAGTAGAAGTGGAGTTGTTGGGCGGCAGAAAATTCATGGCCAGGGTATTATCCAGAGACGCCAAGAACGATTTGGCCCTTCTGAAAATTGATGCGACCAATACCCAGCCTGTCAAGATGGGGAATTCCGAGTCGGTCGAATTGGGTGAATGGGTGGTCGGAATCGGAAATCCTTATGGAATAGGCCAGTCGGTGATGATCGGGATTGTGAGCGCACAGAAGAGAATGATCCCCGGGTCCGGGTACCCCCCACTTATTCAGATTGACGCTGCTATGAATCTGGGCAATTCGGGGGGGCCATTGTTCAATCTGGACGGCGAGGTAATAGGAATTAATACTATATTGCTCTGGAAGAGCCAGGGGATAGGCTTCGCCACTCCTATTAATTTAGCTAAGGAGTTTCTGGATCGGAGAGCTCACCCACCGGTTAGGGCTGCGTCCGCGACCGAGGCGACTCCTATGGGTCCGGTCGCTGACAGACCGCGTACCCGCTCGGAATCTTTTAACCCGTTGGACCCGCCGTGGAAATTCAAACACTAAAGAACAAATATACAACAGAGCGTCTCACATGCCGAGCCCCAAGAAAAGCGATAGAACTCGGGACCTAAAAGAAAAGCTGTTCCGGAAGCCGGTTCCTGCATGGGACAAGCTGTCCGGACATGAAAAGAAGCAGGTCTTTACGTTCGCTGGAGAATACCGTGATTTTTTGAACCGGTGCAGAACTGAGCGAGCTGCGGTAAAATATTTTGTGGAACATGCCTCAAAGACCGGATTCAGCGATATTGACAGCCGAAAACCGCAAGGCCCGAAAGTGTTTCGAGCCATGAGGGGTAAGGCCCTGGCCATAGCGATCATGGGCAAACGGCCTATCATAGACGGCGCCCGACTCATCGCTTCACATATCGACTGCCCCAGGCTGGACCTAAAGCCTAATCCGTTATACGAAGACATGGGTCTTGCGCTGCTCAAAACGCAATACTATGGCGGCATAAAGAAATATCAGTGGGTTTCTCGTCAATTGGCGATCTGCGGTACGATAGTTCGTGCGGACGGATCTGTTGTGGAAATAGAAGTGGGCCTGAAACCTGATGAGCCTATTTTCACAATACCTGACCTGCTGCCGCATCTTGCTCGAAAGCAGATGGAACAGAAGGCTTCGGAATTAATTCCCGGCGAGAGCCTCAACTTGATTGCCGGAAGCGCCCCTTACGGCTCCGAACAAACCGACGATCGGGTGAAAATGACGGTCCTGGAATGGCTTCAGCGCAAATATGGTATCACTGAAGAGGATTTCACCAGCGCGGAAATTCAGGTGGTCCCTGCTGAGCCGGCAAGAGACGCGGGACTGGATGGCGGCCTGATCGCCGGATACGGGCAAGATGACCGAGCCTGCGCCTATGCCAGTTTTCGGGCCATGATGGAAATCGCTAAACCCGAGCGCACGGCCGTGGCAGTTTTCTACGACAAAGAAGAAATCGGTAGTGAAGGCAACACGAGCGCCCAATCACGCTTTTTGGAGATGTTCTTGACCGATCTCCTGGAATTATCCGGAGTGGAGGCAACGTCCAAAAATATTCATAAGCTTTTCTTCAACAGTAAGGCATTGTCCGCGGACGTAGCCGCGGCGATTGACCCGACATTCGCTGATGTGTACGAGAAGCGAAATGACGCCAGGCTCGGTTACGGCATTGCGATTAAAAAGTACACCGGGCGTGGGGGCAAAGGTCAGGCCTCCGATGCCAATGCTGAATACGTCGGATGGGTGCGCAAGCTGTTCAACGAACATGGCATTGTCTGGCAGCCGGCGGTCCTGGGCAAGGTGGACGAAGGGGGTGGTGGGACCGTGGCCAAGTACTTGGCTAATATGGGAATGGAAACCCTTGATTGCGGTCCGGCGCTTCTGGGGATGCATTCACCTTTGGAGGTGAGTTCCAAAGACGACGTTTGGATGTGTCACAAAGCTTTTAAGACATTTCTTTCCAGCTAGTGCTTCTCATTTGTCATTGCGAGGAGTGAGACGACTAGACAATCCCCCATAGCGAGATTGCTTCCCCCTCTTTTCAGCGAGGTCGCAATGATAGCCCACCCGATTTGCCATCAGACTATTGGGCACCCAATAATTCACTGACCTGAAAAGCCAAATTTCAGAAAAAATTGTGAATCTACCCACGTGACATTTTGTGTTGACACCATAGTTACGGCTCCAGTAAAGGTTTACTTAAATATGCGGCCGCGTATCAAATTGGATGGTTATCCTTCCAAAAAGTGATTGCGTTCAGTGATCGAAATACTGTAAACTGAAAACCTGACACGGTAGATTCCTGAGGGTGTCCTGAAGGAAAACCGGAGTTTCAACGACAATAAATTGAAAATCATTGGGTGGTTTGCGCCACGGGCAGCGCCTTCAAATTTTGCAGGGCGGACGGACGTGGGGAAGAACCAGCGTGCGTCAGGAATGGGAGGATGGCTGAGAATCAATACTAAGGAACAATCTACATAACGCTAATTTCAAGCGGAGGTAGTCACTTATGGAGCGGAACGTATGCGTTATAGCGGGAGGGATGTCCAAGTGGGGCGTTCGAGAAGGCAGCCAGAGGGATTTTTTCCAGGAAGCGGCCAAAGCCTGTTACAATGACAATCCTCAACTAAATCCCAAAGATATTGACGGTCTGTTGGTGGCGTCAGCCTATACGGAACGCACGTCTTATCAAACCCACCTTGCGCCTCTTGTGGCTGAATACGCGGGTATCAAGCCCAAGAATATTTGCGCCCGAGTTGAGCTTCTGTGCGCTAGCGGCAGTTCCGCGATAATACTCGGGTTCAGTATGATTAAGTCAGGACAAGCGGACATCGTAATGGTAGCGGGTGGAGAGAAATTATACACGCCGCAGAAATGGGAAGTGTTTTACAGCGAACTGGCCTCAGTCGATCACGACTGGGACGGCGCTCAGGGGCTGGGTCTTCCCCCGCCCGTGTTCGCTATGGTAGCCAAGCAGCACATGAAACAGTTCGGGACCAAGAAAGAGCATTTGGCCCAGATTTCGGTGAAGAACCGGCGCAATTCCGCAACTAATCCCCAGGCCCAGTTCCAGAAGCCTGTGACTATGGAAGAAGTTATGGCAGCCAAGATGATAGTGGAGCCACTGACCATCTTCGACTGCTGTCCCATCACCGATGGCGCCGCTGCCATAGTCCTGGCCGTAGAAGACAAAGCCAAGACCATGACGGACAAGCCGCTGGTTTATATTCGCGGAACCGCCCAGGCGTCGGTGAACAACATGTCTGCAAACATGCCGAACTGGACAACATGGGAAGCGCTCAAAATCGCAGCTGACCAGGCGTACAAGAAATCAAAAATCGAGGCCAAGGACGTGGATTTGGCCATGACCCATGACTGCTTCACCATTTCGGAAATTATCGAGATGGAGGACCTGGGGTTCTGCAAGAAGGGCGAGGGCGGCCCGTTTGTCGCGGACGGCCAGAACGATCTGGGGGGTCGAGTCCCGACTAATACCGATGGAGGTCTTCTTGGCTGTGGGCATCCGTTCGGCGGCACTGGAATCAGGCAGGGCATCGAGGTGATGAAACAGCTCCGAGGTGACGCCACCCAGCAGGTTCCGGGCGCAAAAATCGGGTTGACACATAACCTCAGCGGATTCATAGCCGCCCACACGGTCTTGATATATGGAAGGGAGGCAGCATGACAACTCCGGGCATCTCCATACTGGAAGGGAAATATATGGTCACCATGGACCTATTTCCCCAGCAATCTAAAGAATTCAACCAGATATACCCGTTCTATCAACATTTACGGGAAGGTCGCCTTACCACCACGAGATGCAAGGACTGTGGCGCCGAGCCTTTCCCTCCCAGGGTAATGTGCCCCGAGTGCTACAGCACGAACATGGAATGGGTGGATTGGCCGACCACGGCCACAGTGGTGGAAGTCACGGAAGAGGTTGTCGGCGTGCCCCTCGGTTTCGGCCGCGCCCCGTTGATTCATGCCCTTATAGATCTCGAGGGGAAGAAAAACTTTTTTGTGCGAATCATTAATTGCCAGGCAGGCGAGCTGAAAGCGGGCGATAAGGTAAAGCTGTCCGTGTTCGATGTGGATCCGGTCCCGCAGGACATGGGCAGAGAGGTAGTGGAGATGCCACGCGTCTTTTATGCCTTTGAGCCGGTGAAATAACTTTTTCCCCAACCCCCGCGCCATACGGTTGTTACGCGCCGTATTGAGGCCGGGATAGAGCTGGTTTCTAGAATTCCGATCCGAGGAATATTGGTCTTTCTTAGAGTGGATGTTCCGTTTGCTCAAGGGTGACTCGACCATCTTGTGTGGTTTCTTCAGACCGTATTCCGGCGATTCGGAGTAGATGTAATGACAAATCGACCTAAGCCTTAAATTCAAGGAGGGCAACATGGCATTAGAATGGCTACCGCGAGACAACAATCAGAGGAATCATATCCTCATCGGAAGCGAACACTGGGGTACGGAAGCCCCGTGCACGGTCTACGAAAAGCGGCCTTTGATTTCTCCGGACGGGAAGGAAATACCGGGCCTTTACGTAGCATGGATTCGCCTGAATAATCCCGCGCAGTACAACTCCTATACGACTGAAATGGTCAAGGGAGTGATCGCCGGATTCAGCGCTGCGGGGCAGGACCGCTCAGTCGTGGCGGCAGTTTTCACCGGCACCGGGGACAGGGCGTTCTGCACTGGTGGAAACACCAAAGAATACGCCGAGTACTATGCCAAGCGACCCGCCGAGTACGGCGAGTACATGGACCTGTTCAACGGCATGGTGGACTCGATCCTCATGTGCAAGAAGCCGGTCATCTGCCGCGCGAACGGCATGCGAGTCGCTGGCGGCCAGGAGATCGGTCTGGCGTGTGACATCACCATCTCGGCTGACACAGCGATTTACGGCCAGGCAGGCCCGCGGCACGGTTCCGCCCCGGACGGCGGTTCTTCGGACTTCCTCCCATGGTACCTTTCCATGGAAGACGCCATGTGGAACTGCGTGAGCTGCGAAATGTGGAGCGCGTACAAAATGAAGGCCAAAAACCTGATATCCAAGATTGTCCCCGTGCTCAAGCAGGGTGACAAGTGGATGCGCAATCCGGCAGATAATCACCGACACCTACGTCCAGGACGGCGAAATAGTGTACGGCGAATTCAAGAGCGGCGCAGCGGCCAAGGAGGCCAGGGAGCTCGCGAAGACTCTGACCACGGATTTCGAGCTTCTGGATAAGGAAGTGAACAAGATCGTCTGGACGTTCGCGAATCTGTTCCCCGGCTGCTTGATCAAGTCCATTGACGGCATCCGAGCCAAGAAGAAGTTCTTCTGGGATACGATGAAACTCCCCAACAGACACTGGCTGATGGCAAACATGGGCTACGAAGCGTTCTTGGGCTTCAATGCTTTCAACACCAAGAAGATCACCGACGTGGACGTCATCGACTTCATAAAATTCCGACAGCTAGTCGCAGATAGCAAGCCTATGACTGAGGAGGCCTTTGCAGAGGTCCTTGGGAAACCTAAGAAATAACATGGGCCGGATTTTCGGCTAATAATCATCAGCTAATTTTGCGGTCGAGACACTGTTATCGAGCCCTCCGTTATTGACGTGAGGGCTCAACTTTCCTGGCTCGAACGCCGGCTCGTCGCCTGATGAGTCAGCGAAAGCGGCCGTTGAGGAGAGGAGAATTCGATGGAATACCGGTTGATCAAGTGTGAGAGCCATTTCGACAAAGCAGTTTTCAAGATCGTCTTTAACGCTCCAAAAGCGAATGTGCTGGAAGCCGCAATGCTCAAGGAGGTTTCTTCAGCCCTCGATGGCCTGAAAAATAACAACGATATAAAGCTCCTGGTCTTTGAGGGTGAAGGCAAGCATTTTTCCTTTGGCGCGAGCGTTCCGGAACATACCAAAGAAAATGCAGGCATGATGCTGGATGCGTTTCATGCGGTGTTCTATCAACTGGTCAAATTGGCAGTCCCTACTATGGCCGTTGTGCGCGGGCAATGCCTTGGAGGAGGCATGGAAGTTGCCCTGTTCTGCAATTTCATCGTAGCCGACCGCACCGCGGCATTCGGCCAACCCGAGATAGTCCTGGCGGTGTTTCCTCCTCCCGCGTCGGTGATTCTTCCCATGAAAGTGGGACAGTCTTACGCGGACGATATAGCGCTTACCGGTCGAACTATAGACGCAATGGAGGCGCAAAGAATCGGGCTGGTTCATCTGCTGGCCAGTGAAGGTCAAGACGCCTGGGAGGCCGCCGGTTGGTGGATAGAGAAACACATATTACCCAAGAGCGCGTCCAGCTTGAGGATTGCGAATCGAGCAGTTCGCAAACAGTTTTTCCACAGGATCATGGAAGATCTCCCGCAAATGCAAGATCTCTACCTGAAAGAGCTTATGGAAAGCCATGACGCCAACGAGGGTATCAATGCGTTTCTAGAGAAGCGCAAACCCGAATGGAAGAATAAATAGGCAGATTACCGCAGAGACCACCTAGACAAAAGTTTCTGGGAGGACGTTTTTGCAATAACGCCCTCCCCAGACCCCTCCTCAAAAAACTTCTATGGGGCTATCCGGTTGACCCACACATACTACCTGTAGTATGTGGGCATGGCTGATACCCGAGGAGATTGTGGAGCTTGAAGAGCGTTTTCCTCGGAGACGCGTGTAGTCAATACCTTGATCTGCGATGGCCGGAGGGCTTCCGTTGTCCTCGGTGTGTTTTGGCAGTGCTTGGCGAACGTCAGGGGACTTCTTGTGCGGACGTTGCCGTTTCGAGATCTTGTGACTGCGGGCACGATCTTTCAAGATTCGAGGAAGCCCTGACCTGTGGTTTCGGGCGATGTGGTATGTAACCAGCCAGAAGCAGGGTATCAGTGCTTTGGGACTTCAGCGGGTGCTGGGATTGGGCAGCTATGAAACCGCATGGACTGGTTGCAAACTGAGAAGAGCGATGGTTAGACCCGGCGCGACTGCTTGTCTGGACTGTGGAAGTCGATGAGATCTACTTGGGTGGTGTAAAACTTGGAAAGCGGGGCCGTGGGGCAATGGGCAAAGCTCTGGTTGTCATAGCTGCTCAAGAAGACGGCAATCGTATTGGACGGATTCGTCTTCGTCGTGTAGACGATGCATCGGCCGCAAGCCTTATACCGGCTGAGAGAATGTGTGGAACCTGGCAGCTGATCGCACGATGGGTGGCAAGGTTATGCTCCTTTGGCAGAGAAAGCTTCACGCACATTGTGGTCGCAAGGATCATGTGGGGGAGAACCTGTTGCCGATGGTCAACCGGGTTGCCTCGCTACTCAAACGCTGGCTTGGAGGCACCATCAGGGAGCCGTGCGCCCCTCTCCCTTGATTACTACTGGAGAATATACGTTTCGGTTCAACCGAAGAACGTCTAGATCCCGGGGCAAGCTCTTCTACCGATTGGTGCAGCAAGCCGTGGCCATGGAGCCCTAACGGGCGCCATGTTACGGGGCGATTGCTTGAAGTGTCAACCACAACATGTAGTATCCGGTTGATGATCCGGATAGCCCAAACTTCTATATGGCTAACGGAACCTCAAATGCGGTCGAAGGTCCAGCGGAAAGCGGGGTAGGGGCGGACCTATGTGTCCGCCCACAGAATGACAAGCGTCACGGCGGTCTTATATAGCGCGAATGTAGAGGCGACTGGCGAGTCGCCCTTGTTTGTGGGGCAGGCTTCCAGCCGGCCATAATCTGCATTTCGGAAGAGGCGGTAGGTAGGGCGGCCCATGGCCGCCGATCGGGGATGGCAGGCACGGCCCGCCCTACCTACACTGACGAGCTAAGGTGGCAAGCAGCGACGAAATTTCCGGTAGCCCGCGCAGAACGCGGGATGCCGGTCGATTATTCTTAACGCTGGCAGGGACGCCGGCGCCTTCCGGAAGCGGGAGGGCGACTCGCCAGTCGACCCTACATTCGCGCGGATGACGCCGGAGCCTGCCATCTCCGAACCCGGCACGAGGGTCACCGTCGTCAATATTGACGAATGAATAGCAATCTATGTGGATGTGGTCGTTGATGATGGCTGTAATGTCAATCCGGTCGAAATGGGCACACGGCCGACTGGGGAATCTTCGCTCTTTTCGAAAATTCGCCGACCTCCTCGATATAGACATGTCTTATAAAGACTCTTCTCGAATCGAAGTCTCACAATGAGCCGTTGATTGGGGCATCGGCCCATATTTTCGAGTTCACAAGTCTTTCCTTTTCCTTTTTCCGGGCAGGGTTGCAGGACATTGATCACGCGCCACAGCTCTCCTCGGTCGCAGAAGCGCTCCATCAGCTCTTCAGAGGAACCGGAAAACCTCAATCCCGTGAGATTCATCAAGACGGACCCGGCCCGCACGCCTTTGAATATGTTTATCCGGGCATTGCACACAGGGCAGAGAATATACGATTTGCCCAAAGGTATTTTCTCGTCTGGCAATTTGCAGACCGCTTCACACTTGGCGCAAGTTACGTTCAATTTTCGGACCTGAACCAATCGGTAACATTTTTTTAACAATACTTAATTATACACCAAAATAAGAGACGGATGGAACCTTTTTAGCGCGGCCGGCCCTACGGCGAATCCCTTAGCTTTTTATTCGGCCTCCTACCTGGAGGCGTTATTGGCAAAAGGTCAAGTTGAACCGGTGGTTGGCGCCGTGGGCGCAGGCGATAAGACAGTGGGCGCGGTCGAGGTTGGCGCCGGCGATACAACAGTTGGCGCCGGCGATACAACAGTAGTTGGCGCAGGCGATACGACAGTGGGATCGGTCGAGGTTGGCGCCGGCATGCCTGGGGGCTGCGGCCCCTGGGAAATTACCGTCGGATCCGATCCTGGTGAGTCTCCGAAGCTGTTCCTGAGTGTTTCCATCTGACTGATAAGATTGTTGGTTTGGCTGACTTGGGAATTGATTTCAGTGAATGCGGTCCCCAGGAGTTGGGTCCAATCGCTTCTGAATTGGTCGATTGTCTGCTGAGAGTCTCCCGCTCCAGCGCTTAGTTGTTCCCGAAGGCGTTCCAGCACCTCCAGTTGCCTTGTCAGTTCTTCCGACGACAATCTCAGTCGCTCCGCAATTCGCATTCTCGCAAGGCTCATCTGGGTATCAGCCTTTTCCGTGGCATTTCTGATGCGCTCCAACTGAACTTCCAAGGTTTGCTTAATGGCGTCTATCTTCAGGTCCGCGGCGGTGAAATCCGCTGCCGAAACACTCGAACCAATTATCATGAAAGCAATGAATGTCAGGCAGGCAGCCAGCAATGTTTTCATTTGTCCAACTCCCGGAAAAACCGGACGGCGCATGAATTAAGTCTCCGTGCTTGTCTATACCATAAATAGCAGAATATTACAACTATTCGCTATATTTAAACTTATATTATTACGATAATAAGTTGATATAAATATGTATAACATGCACAGCAACAAGTCAATTGGATATTATCCTCGAGAGCTGCTGCAACTAACAGTCGGCTGCGGGAGAACATATAACGTCCTCAATTACAGGCCGAAACGAACCGAATTCTTCATATTTACCAATATTGCGCGCTATGTGCCCGGCCGTTCGTGGGACCGATGTCAAGTATCGGAGCTTCCCACGCTCCGACGCCTGATAACCGAACGTTCCCAGGGCCTTGATGTTGCGCTGGAGTGACATGACATCAAATATGTAACGAAACCTTTGCCTTAATTCCTGCGACGTATTCCCGGTTGCTTCGCAGTAATAATCTACAAGGTCATCCACGAGGTGTTCCGGAAGAGTGACGTAAGAGTCTCTGAGCAATGACGCCATGATCGTACTGGGCAGGCCCCATCCTCGCGTCCTGAAAATCTATCATTACGAGGCGACCACGGTGAAGCATGAGGTTCCTGGCATGGTAATCCCGGTGAGTGAAGATCCTCGGCTCTCCAGCCAGTATCGCGCAAATCTTGGTAAAGAACCGATTCAGTGTCGCCAAGGCCGAGGCTGACGGGTTGATACCGCAAAGCCCTCGGAGGAAATGAATCATGAAAAAATCCATCTCCTGCATCAGTTTTTCTTCATCAAAAGCCAGTTGGAATGCCCGACAACCCGAATTCAGCTTCATCGTGGCCCGACGCATGGTTAGAAGCAGATCCACCGCCTGCTTGTAAAGCCGCTCTACTTGGGTCTCGTCCGAGCGTTCCACAACTGTTTCGAGGAGGTCGTCCCCCAGGTCTTCCAACACGACGATTCCTTCTTGAGCGTGATGCGCATAGACGGCGGGGACGGGAAGCTCGAGATTGCCCAGAAATCGCTGTAATTCCAAGAAGGTTTCGTCATCACCAGGTACGGGGTCTTGGTGGGCCATAACAACAACAGAAGGGCTGTTTCGGTAAAACACGCGGAAGAATGCGCGATTGGACGCGTCCCCCGCCAGCCGGATAACCGCGTTCGGAGCCTGGTCTTTCGACAGGAGCTTTATGATGCGCTGTTCAAGATCGGATGTCGCTTCAGACAATAGGAGCTTCTCCGTTGCGGGTTATAACGGTATCGGAACAGTTACGATTTATGGTCACCCCAGACCCGATGATGCAATTCCGAACAAAACAATTGTTCTTCACGCGGACGTCTTCCCACAGGATGGAATTCTCAATTCTCGCGCCTGCTTCGATAACACAGCCTTCTCCGATAGAGACAAACGGCCCGATGAAGCTGTCAGCAGATACCTCTGCTCCGGCGGCAATGCGAGGCGAGGGCGTCGTTCCTTCTCTCATCAGCAGTTCCTTTTGCGTGCCCAGGTACCGTGAAGGACTGCCAAGGTCGCTCCAATAGCCTTCAACGGGGAAGCCCAAGACCTTTTCGGCCTGCGTTCAAAGCCTTCGGATAAACCTGATCGTTGATTTCCCACGGGACGCCGGGTGGAATGAGGCTGAAAATGTCCGGTTCGAGTATATGGACTCCTGTGAAAACGTACAGTTTCCGGCCTTAGCTTGCCCCCGGGACATGCGCCTTTGAAGTTTCTGAGCCGCCCATCTTCGTCAATCCTTATGGGAGAATAGCGATAAGGCGCGGACTGCGGATACAAGATGAGCGTGGCAAGCGGCTTATTTTCCTTATGAAACGCTAGCGCTCCTTCTAGAGGAAAATCCATGACAATGTCACCGTTCACCATCAGGAAAGCGCCGCTGTTGAAAATACGATTCATTCGCCTTGAGCCCGCCCGCTGTGCCCAGAATTTGAGATTCATATGAAAACGATACCGCGAGGTCAGCCCACTGCGGGGAACGGAAAATTGTCTCGATCGTGTCAGGAAGATGATGAAGGTTCAGCCGAAAAGCGGTTACATCATCCTGCAATAATTTCGTTATCAATCGGACAACAAGCGGTTTTTCCAAAAGAGGAATAGCCGGTTTGGCGCGCTCCAGGGTAAGCGGACGCAAGCGAGTGCCAAGGCCGGCGGTGAGAATCATTGCCTTCATAGAAGGTGGCTCTAAAGCTTTGTCCGAACCAAATATTCCGGACTGGGCAATCCAACAGTGATGCCCACTCAGTAGGGGCAGGTTTCCAAACCTGCCCGGTTTTCGATTACCCCGAGCAAGGGCGCCGTGGTTCAAACCCGCCCCTACAATAGGTGTGAGATCTATACGGCCTGGGTCCACTCTGTGTTACGTTCGTATTAATCCCTGGCGGTCCGGATTTCTTGCTTATCCCGATGCTTTTCCAGAGCCAATTCCACGAGACGGTCGAGCAGTTTCGGATAACTCAAACCGGTTGCTTCCCACAATTTGGGATACATGCTGATCGAAGTGAATCCGGGTATGGTGTTTATTTCATTGACTATTATTTCATCTTCCTCAGTGAGGAACAGGTCCACTCTGGCCAGCCCGGAACCGTCCACAGCGCGAAAAGCCGTAATCGCTACTTTGCGAGCCTCTTCGACTACATCATGTGGCAAGTCGGCCGGGATTTTAAGTTCTGCTGTGTCCTGGAGGTATTTCTCTTCGTAATCGTAGAACTCGGCATGAGAAATAACCTCACCGGGCAGGCTGGCCACAGGATCGTCGTTGCCGAGCACACTGACCTCCAGCTCCCGGCCTTTGATACCATCTTCCACAAGGACCTTTCTGTCATACGATGCGGCAAGGTCCACGGCGGCCTTGAAATCGGGCGGTCCGGTGACTCGGCTGATTCCGACTGATGAGCCCAAATTTGCGGGCTTGACAAAAACCGGAAAGCGGCTGAAGCGAAGCTTTTTCAGAATTCGCTCCGGGTCTTGCTTCCATTCTGAGCGTAGGAACCAGAAAAAAGGTCCGACAGCCAGGCCGATATCACGGAAAGCCGCCTTCATGACTATTTTATCCATGCCTACCGCAGAAGCCATGACACCGCAGCCTACGTAGGGCAGGTTTGCCAGTTCGAGCAGACCCTGCACTGTCCCGTCCTCTCCGAAAGTCCCGTGCAAGACAGGGAATACTACATCAACCGTCATGGGATCGATGCGGCCTGAGCCATTCAAACGCAATAGTCCCTGGCGCCCGGGATCGGGCGAAACTATGATACGATCCTTTTCGTCGAGGTCTGCCTCGGAGTCGAACGAGGACAGCTCTTCCGGTCTGACATACCAGCCTCCTTCCATTGTGATGAGCACCGGTATGACATGATATTTATCTCTGTCCAGGGCCTCAAAAACGGATCGGCCGGACCGCAAAGAAACCTCGTGCTCTGCGGAACGTCCGCCAAAGACGAGAGCTATTTTCAACTTATCGGATTGCATATTGCCTCCAGGAAAGCTAACCGATGACGGTCAATAGCACAATGATCGGGACATGTTCAAGGGCCGCGCAATCATTTACGCCAAAATAACCGCACGCAATCGGCCCAAGGAGTAAGTTGCAAGCGAGAGCCGGTTCAACTTATAATGACGTGGAACACATTCGATTGCCCCGCAGTGATTCTTCCTAACGGAAAGGACGGTGGTTGATGGCTCTACGGGTTCGATACAAGGTTTGGATCGAAAACGAGGATGGAAAATTAGTTATCGGAACTGGTAGACTCCGCATTCTTGAAGCGATCATGGAATTGGGCTCGATGAACAAGGCTGCCCAAAAGCTTAAACAACCTTTCCGGGCGGTCTGGGGCAAAATCAAGGCCACCGAGCAACGATGCGGCTTCAAAATCGTGGAAAGGACGAGTGAAGGTTCCAGAATCACGAAAGAAGGTCTGGAATTGTTGGATACCTACGGCAGACTTGCGAGGCGTTGTCAGAATTATGCAGATCAACAGTTCAACGAACTATTCAAGGGATTGCCAGTGGAGACGGTCGCCGGGAAAGAGAAGGCGTGACATTCGTTTGAAGATGTGCCCGGGAGATTTCCGTCATTCCGGCGGAGGCCGGAATCCAGGATCATGCCGGCTTTCGCCGGGCATCCTGGACTCCCTGGACCGCGGTTTTCACCGGGGTGACGGGCAAGTTCCCCTGGCGTCTTCCTTCAACAAACTCTCAAATGTTTTGCTCCTTGCGCTCTGTAATGACTGACTCCGTGGAGGAGGCTTTGGTCGGAAACAACGATAATAGTGAGATAACGCTGACTGTCGAAATCCCGGCTCGACGTTACTCAAAGGGCATTCTGGAGAGCAAGACCATCTCTCTCGCCAGAGAAGCGCCTTACACCCTCTTTGTCAACGATCGTGAAATCCTCTCCATCTCGACCCTACCGAGCAACCTGAAAGAGCTTTTCGTGGGGTTCCTGGTCTCGGAAGGGGTCTTGATCAACCCGAGAGAAATCCTCGAATGCGCAGTAGATCATGCCGCGAGGATCGTGCGGGTCGAATTGGATGCCCCAGCCGAACGGATCGCCAGAGTCCTCGAGCGAAAGGGGATGCTCACATCGGGCTGCGCGGGTGGGATGGTCTTCTCAGTGGTAACAGCGTTGGCGCCCACGGAACAAAGAGACAGCCGCCTGAAGGTCCTCTGCTCGACAATCATCGAGAGAATGCGGGAATTAGACACATTTCCCGGCACTTACAGCATCACACGGGGTGTCCACGCGGCTTCCCTGGCGGATTCCTCCCGAACGATTACGATCCTGGAAGACTTGGGGCGCCATAATGCGGTGGACAAAATTGCGGGCCACTGTTTTCTGAATGGGATAGATACGCGGGACAAGTTGCTGCTGTGCACCGGACGAATAACGTCTGAGGTGCTCGTGAAGGCGGCCAGGAGCCGCTTCCCGATAGTCATTTCCCGATCCAGCGCCAGCGCGATGGCCGTGGGTATGGCAAAACAAAGCCATATAGACGTCGTGACCTATGTGCGTGGAGGCAGGTTCAACTATTTCGATCACGGGGGAGCGGAGCTTATCGAAGATTAGCCGGGAATTATCGGTGGTCCTAGGGGCAAGAAGTTTCTGGGGAGGACGTTTTTGCAAAAACGCCCTCCCCAGACCCCTCCCCAAAAACTCCTATATGTTTGGCGCAGAGTCGGAGTGCAGACCCAAGCGAACATGTTAGTGCGAAGGGCTTCCTGCAGGTTAGCAGGATAAGCGGCAATGAGCCATCCGATCCGGGCAGGAAGTCTGTACTTTGCCTGAAATAACACAAGTTTAGAGTTTTTTGGGAAGGGTCCGGGGAACCCTTTTTTACACAAAAAAGGGTTCCCCTGAATCTTTGCCTTCTATTCGCCCGCAGCGGCTTTGGCCTCGGGCTCCTCGATCTTTTCCACGCGCACGGCGCAGACTTTGTATTCCGGGATCTTGCATATGGGGTCCAGCGCCGGATTGGTCAGCGCATTGGCATTGGCTTCCATGAAGTGGAAGCTCATGAATATGGTTCCGGGCTTGACCCAGTCCGTGACTTGAACTTTGGTGATAACCTCGCCTCGACGCGAGATGATTTTCGCTTCATCATAATTCTTGATTCCAAGAGCGGACGCGTCAGCAGGATTCATTTCCACGTGCCCTTCAGGCATCTCGTGGTCCAAAGAAGGTGAGTTCCTCGTCATGGTGCCGGTATGATAATGAGGGAAGTATCGGCCCGTCGTGAGTTGGAGCGGGAATTCATCATCAATCCCTTCAGCGGGCGGCCGGAATTCAATAGCATGGAAAAGCCCTTTGCCTCGGGTGAAACGTTCCGTATGAAGCACCGGTGTTCCCGGATGGTCCTTGGAAGGGCAGGGCCACGCGATGGGGCCTTTATCCAGTCGGTCATAGTCCAGGCCGGCATAGCTCGGAGTAAGCGTGGCAATCTCGTCGAATATCTGTCGAGGCGACTCATAGCTCATGGGAAGCCCGAACCGCGTGGATAGATCGCATATGACTTGCCAATCGGGCCGAGCCTGTCCGGGCGGGTCAACTGCCTTACGCACCATTAGCACGTTGCGTTCGGTATTGCTGAAAGTGCCGTCCTTCTCAGCAAAGGCGGCTCCCGGCAGCACTACATGGGCCAGCTTCGCTGTGTCCGTTAGGAAGATATCTATTACGGCCAGAAATTCTGCGGATTCCAACGCGTGCTTCACATGAGCCACATCAGGATCGCTCCCGACCGGATTTTCGCCGAGGACCACCATGCCTTTGACGGATCCGTCTTCCAGCCCGTGCATCATCTCCATGATGGTATATCCGACTTTATCGGAGAGATTCTTCGCCTGCCACGCGTTCTCGAATTTCTCCTTGACGCCCGCGTCCGTCACGACCTGGTATGCGGGGTAAACATTGGGCAGACCGCCCATGTCACACGCTCCCTGCACGTTGTTCTGACCTCTGAGCGGGTTGACGCCGGTCCCGCGGCGCCCCAAATTGCCGGTAATCATCGCGAGGTTCGCGAGGGACTTAACATTATCCACACCGTGCGTATGTTGCGTGATGCCCATAGTGTAGAGTATTGAAGCATTCTTCGCTGTCGCATAGGTTTCCGCGATCTTGACTATGTCGTCCGCGGGGACGCCACAAATCTCGGATACCTTTTCCGGCGGATAATCTTTTAGCAAAGCTTCGAGCTTATCAAAGCCTTCGGTGCGCTCTTCAATGAATTTCTTGTCGTGTAAACCCTTAGAGACGATCACGCTCATGATTCCATTGATTAGGGCCACGTCCGAGCCTAGTTTATGATTGATTTCAATATCCGCAATTGAACCGATATGGATCTTGCGCGGGTCCAGGACGATTACTTTTGCGCCTTTGGCCTTGGCCCGGTAAACACGATACGCAATCAAAGGGTGAGCGACCGTAGTGTTGGAACCGATTATGAAAACGCAGTCCGAATCTTCTATCTCCGGGATCGAGTTCGTCATGGCTCCACTTCCGAAAGCGGCGGCAAGACCTGCCACCGTAGCGGAGTGTCAAAGACGGGCGCAGTGATCAATGTTGTTGGTCCCGAACCCCACTCGCGCAAATTTTTGAAAGAGATAGTTTTCCTCATTGGTGCATTTGGCTGAAGTCAAGAAAGCCAGGCTGTTTCCACCATGAGCCTCCTTGATTTCTTTAAGTCGGGAGGCCGTATAGTCCAGGGCCTCGTCCCATGAGCACTCCTGGAGTCGTCCGTCCTTGCGGATCATGGGGGTCGTGAGTCGGTTCGGGCTGTGGATGAATTCGTGGCAATTCCAACCTTTGATACAGAGTTTGCCTTGATTCATGGGATTGGTCTTGGAAGGGAGAGTCCCCAGGAGCTTTCCGTCAAGGACTTCCAGCAACAGCTCGCATCCGCATCCGCAGTAGGGACAAGTGGTTCGCACGAATTTATGGTCCATCATCTTCTCCTGATCAAGCTCAGAAAATGATTATAATTCTAATTGATTAAATTCTCTATGGCCTGGAATTTACGGCGATGATTGTTGCACAACTCTAAGTCGTAACTACATAGCTTATCGCAAACACGCTCGTTGCGCAAGCGAAAACGGCGGAAACAGATTTCCCCGGAGAGCGCAGAGGGCGCGGAGAGGGCCGAGCGAAAATAATGCGGGACCCCTTTTTTGCAAAAAAGCGCTTCCCGCACCCTCCGCAAAAAACTCCTATATGGCTGGCGGAACCACAACGCTGATGTACGGCGTGACCGGCGGTCGCCCTTTTCTTTCCCCCTTTTTAAAGGGGGATACAGGGGGATTCTTGCAGCGGTAGCGACCGGCATCCTGCCGGTTCGACCATGTTTTCAGAAAAACTTTTCTCTTGGCAGCTTTCTCGTTGCCTGGTACTTCTTAAATGACTAGGGCGGCAAGAATGGCTGATTATTCCGCATTCCTTGATTGTTGGGAGATTTCCCCATGAAAAACCGAAGTATTCTCTCGGTTATAATAAGCGGTCTGGGTCTGTCTTTGATTTTGGTCCTGCTGCCGTTGGTCGAGTGCGCTACAGCGTTATCTTCTCTCGATGAGGCGCTCATCGAGGCCGCTCGGCGGGGGGCCTGGAGCGAGTCAAGACACTTTTGGACAAAGGGGCTAACATTAATGCGAAGAGCAAGTATGGCTCAACGGTAGCTGATGACGGCTGCTCATAGGAAAAAATTGAGAATGATGAACCTGCTTATGGATAAAGGCGCTGATGTCAATCGTGAAAAACAAGCAAGGCGAGACGGCCCTGTTGAATGCTTCTAAGTTAGGTCACCTGAAGGCGGTAAAATTGCTTCTCGACATGGGGCGCTGACGTCGATGCAACGGACGAGATCGGCCGGACAGCGCTCATGTGGGCAGCGAAGAATGATGACGTGAACTTGGTTGGACTGCTTATACACAAAGGATGCGGATCTCAACGCAAAGGACAATTTCGGCTCAACACCTCTGAAGAGCGTACGGAACGAGGAAATTAGGGGAATCCTAAAAACATTGGCGCCACGGAATAGGTAGCGAAGGCTGTCCAGCACGCAACATAGTATTTTATGTAAATAAAGTCGAGCCGACCGGCACGGAGAGCCGATTCGCTACCAGGGCAGGTGTGTGGTCCAGGAGACTCTCCTTGGCATGAAACGCTTACTGTATCTTATAGAGTTCACATGAGACACGATCATGCATTAGCACAGGAAAGGCGCCCTATGAGATACGGTACTCTCTTGCCCACGAACTATTCGACATTTACAATTGCTTCGTCCTTTCGCTCCTCGAAATGACAAATTCGCGATCCTCGCGATCGGCTGTAAGACATTTCTTATCTTTACTTACGCATAGTTAATATCAGAGAGCGAACCAAAGCGCAGACATCTGAAATCTCAATATTAAAGTATAGTATCATGAAATGATCTCTTCTTAGCTAAATTTCGACTTCTTCAAAGTTTTGACTTGACTCCTAATGAATTCTGAGAGATTAGATATATCACTGTGAATTTTGTGGCCCCTTATGGGGGTAAGGGCGGCAACGCGTTCAATTCAATTTCGTTGTTTAGAGGGTCTGCATTGAGAAAATTTCGGGATGGTTTCATTGAGAGGTGGCTACCTCTATTTGTACTTCTTTTGGCGGCGCAGGTGATGATCACCGGCAATGTGGCCGCCAAAGATCCGGCTGTCAAGGAGCTTCTGCTCAGTCTCGTCCAACCGGCGGAGGTTTCGGAAACCTACATCAAAGAGGATGGAGTCATAGACAAGATCCTATCCGTAACTTTGACCGGCCCGAAAGGAGATCCTTTCGCTGCTGCCATTGAAAGGCCGGTGACCGAAGATTACCTGCGAAACACCCGAAGCGACACAGCCGCCTTATTAGTTCCAAGAGACAATGAGATTCTTCCGGGCCGAGTCGCCACCAGATCCCTTCGTGACTCGTGGCCCAGGCTTGCTTCGCTTGATACAAGAATTCCCGCTGCTATTCGAGGCGGTGGCAGCCATTCTGGACACAGGAGACGCTGCGGCGTCCGCAGGAAGGCTCGTGGCAGACCCGTCCGGCTTGTTTTCCAGCTTCTACATTCTGGTGGAGCGCTCAAATTATACTCTGAGTTTGTATGGCGTCCGTGGAGAGGAAAAGAAGCTGCTGTATTCGTGCAAAGTGGGGCTCGGATCTGCTGAATACCCAACGCCCCGCGGCTCATATTATGCGCTCCGGATCTATGATGACAGACCATTATGGATTCCTCCGCCCAGTGATTGGGCTTATGGAATGTCTCCGAGTCAAGCGACGTACGGCGGGTACATGATCCCCTTGTTCAGGAAAGTATTGGCTGATAAATCCAAAGCTGAAGAGACGCTGTTCGAATTGGATGACATCGCCTCAAAAGCAAAGATCGTCGATAGCGGAGGATACCGTCTTCACGGAACGGACAACCCCTGGAGCATCGGGTCAGGTCAGTCCCACGGATGTGTTCGGATGCGGAGCGACACAGCCAAGGCGCTTAGCGAGGCGCTAAAAATGTACGTTGGCGTCAAAAGCAGGGACCGCAGCCCCAACGGCTCCTTTGTCAATCTTTCCCGCCCGGTAAAGGTAACACTCTTTTAGAAAGGCATTCCGGGGAACCCTTTACAGACGTCATTCCTGCGAAGGCAGAAATCCAGGAATTGCCCGCTTTCGCGGGCAACCGTCTGGACCCCGGATCGAGTCCGGGGTGACAATTCGCGGACCCCTTCCCAAAAAACTCTGACCTTATGTTATTGCGGAGCGGATGTTTGTCCGAACCATGCGGTCATCTCCGCTATTGCTTTGCCGCCGGTTCGTATGCCTGAATCATCACAATTTGATTGAAAACTGTGAAAATGGATATAATTATTGAAGAGGGGAAAAGGAGAACCGCAGAATGGAAACGTCCAAAATTCTAGCCAGGATTATCGGCCCCGTCATGGTCATCCCGGCGATCGGGATATTTCTGAACTTTAATACCTATCAAGGCATGATTGGTGAATTCAGCAAGAGTCCGTCCCTCTGTTATTTGGGCGGATTTATGGCGCTTCTTATGGGACTTATCATATTGCAGTTTCACAACAAATGGGAGGCCGGTTGGCCCGTAATTATAACGATTCTGGGTTGGATCACTATTATAAAAGGCGTGGCGCTCATTATCTTCCCGGGGGGTTCTTGGTATGTGACAGGTCCCACGACCCTAATCGTTTCTTTAGGAATATCTTGCGCTGTAGGAGCTTTTCTGACTATCAAGGGATATTGGGGATAGGTGGTTCCTCGACAGATGCGGTTCCCCAGGTCAGCGCATCCTACGTTGTCTGTGCAATTGAGTTGCGATGCTGGGAACCGAAGGCGGCGGAGGCGTTAACAAATAGGAGTTTTTGAAGAGGGGCGACGGGGAGGGACTTTTTGCAAAGAGTCCCTCCCCGGCATTTTCACCTTTTTCTTATTTCCTCCCGATTCGCCTTCTAATCTCACTCAGTGAAAATTTCACCATCAGCGGGCGGCCGTGTGGGCAGACTTCCGGGGAGGCGCCCCGGTCCAGTTGCGTCAGGAGGTTTCGTATCTCTTCCGGGTCGCATGGGCTGAGTCTCTTTGACCGCGGCCTTACAGGCCATTGTCTTGAACATCTCTTCCCGAAACTTGGCAGGGTCGGCTCGAAGGCCCGTATCCACTATGACGTCGATCAATTCATTGACCAGCTCGTTCACATCCGAGCTTCCCAGCCAGGTGGGCACGCCCTTGACGAGGAAGTCGTTTTCACCGAACTCTTCGATATGAAACCCTGCGCTTTGCAGGACATCCAAATGCGCGGCCAAAGCGCGGGCTTCGACAGGCGGATATTCCAGCAGCGTGGGCATTAATAGGTCCTGAGATGGGAGCCTTTCGCCTTGACGATCCGATCTGACAAGATCGTCGAACAGCACACGCTCATGAGCCGCGTGATGATCCATCACTATGAGTTCATCATCACTGTGCAGTACCAGGAACGAACCCGGGAGCGATCCCAGAATCCCGAGAGATGAGAACCTGCCGGGCGCCTCGGTCAACGGGGCTGGAGATTCCGGACGGGGAGGCTCAGGCGGCGGGGCAACAGAGTAGGGAGGGATCGAAAACTGCGAGGCGGTTTCGGGCTCTCTTTCTTCCTCCTGGACGTGACGGGATACGGGCGCGGCGGGCGATCTCGGGAAAATAGATTCCCATCCTCCAGGCGGCGGATTAAAGGGAGCGCCCATGATCGCTTTGTATACTCCGTCAAGAATAAGGTCCGAAATCTGTCTCGGCTTGAGAAAACGGACCTCAGCCTTTTGAGGGTGCACATTCACGTCCAATTCCTCGGGTGGCAGTTCTATGAACAGAATGGCGAGAGGATAACGGCCGCGCTCGACAAGGCTGGAGAACGCACGGTTAACCGCGGCGTTGACAAGCCTGTCCCTCACAGGCCGGCCATTTACGAAAGTAAGGACCGAACGCATACTGGAGCGTGCATAAGGAGGCTTGGCCACGTAACCTCGGAGCCGAGCGCCTTCCACGGAGTAGTCCACCTCCGCCAGGTTCTCTCGGACGTCCTTGGAATAGAGCGTGTGTATTCGCTCGAATGTGGTTTTGACTGGCGGAGTATCCAACTTCACTCGGCCGTCTTCGGAATAGATGAATCCGACGGAAGTGGAGGCTAACGCTATTTTGGTGACCAGTTCCTGGATATAGGCTGCTTCAACCCCAACGGTCTTCAGAAACTTGCGGCGGACCGGGACATTATAGAACAGGTTTGCGACCTCAATTACCGTGCCTCTCGGCATCCCCACCTGGACGGACTTCCGGAGCACACCTCCTTCGATTATTATTTCCGTGCCTGCGACATCGGATTCGTCATTGGTCCTCAGCCTGAGCCGTGAGACCGAAGCGATGCTCGCCAGCGCTTCCCCTCGAAACCCCATAGTGGCAACGTTCTGCAGGTCTTTTTCCGAGCTGAGCTTCGAGGTGGCGTGCCTTTCCAGGGCCAGGAACGCGTCGTCGTGACTCATGCCGAGGCCGTTGTCCTTAACTCTGATGAGTTTCTTGCCGCCGTTTTCTATCTCCACCTGAATCGACGTGGCGCCGGCGTCTATGGAGTTCTCCACCAGCTCCTTCACAACGGAAACCGGGCGCTCCACGACCTCACCGGCCGCGATCCGGTTTATGACAGCTTCATCAAGAATTTTGATACGTCCGGACATTTTTAAGAGGACTCGCCGGGGAACCCTTTTTTGTGCAAAAAAGGGTTCCCCGGACCCTTCCCAAAAAACTCTAACAGTCTAATGCGACAAGTTCGATTTGTGGCAGGCTCCATACCCAAATCCGCTCCGCGAGCAATGCCAAAACATAGTTCCGGACGGTGGTGTGCGGGTAAACTAGTCTCCACTTGTACCTCATTCTTCTCCGCATCGTATGAGAGTTTTCTGAAAGAGGGTCCAGGTCCACTGGGCGTGGAGCTAACAATGCACCTCAACGTCCCTTGCCTGCGATTAACTCAATGCCTGCACAAAAGCAGTACTCGCTGTGCGCGGAGCACCTTTTGCAAAAGAGTTTTCCCCCGGGCCACCTCTTTCTGAAATCACTGATCGAACAGTTGGGACTGTCCGTCCCGCGTGCGTTTGGCCTTAAAGTGCTGGAAAGCCCTTTGAGTGGCTACACGCCCGCGTGGGGTCCTGTCGACGAAACCTTCCTTCACCAGGTACGGTTCGTATACATCTTCCAGAGTGTCCCGCTCTTCTCCGATGGCCGCGGACAGGGTCTCGATCCCCACAGGTCCGCCGCTGAATTTATATATCAGAGTTTCCAGGAACTTCCGGTCCATGTTATCCAGACCCAGGTCGTCAACGTCCAGCATTTCCAGCGCGCCCATAGCGGTTTTTTTGTCGATCCGACCTTCGCCTCTGACCTGCGCGAAATCCCGGACCCGCCGAGTGAGTCGATTTGCGACGCGAGGGGTAGCCCGCGCCCGGCTCGCTATTTCCGTGGCGCCGGGTTCATCTATCGCAACGTTGAGGAGCGAGGCGGACCTTTTGACAATAATCTTGAGTTCATCGACAGAGTAGAAATCGAGATGAAACATGATTCCGAACCTGTCCCTCAAAGGATTGGTGAGCATGCCGCTTCTGGTCGTGGCGCCGATCAGTGTGAAGGGCATCAGTTCGAGCTTGATGGTCCTGGCGCTCGGTCCCTGGCCGACCAGCAGATCGAGCTTGAAATCCTCCATAGCCGGATAAAGTATTTCCTCTACTATCGGGCTAAGCCTATGTATTTCATCTATAAATAATACGTCAAATTTCTCAAGATTCGTCAGGATCGCTGCCAGATCGCCGGCCCTCTCGATTACCGGTCCGGAAGTCGTTCGGATTTGGACGCCCATCTCATTGGCTATAATATGCGCTAGCGTGGTTTTGCCCAAACCGGGAGGTCCGTGAAATAGGATGTGATCCATCGCCTCGCCTCTACCGCGAGCGGCTTCGATGAAAACGGACAGATTCTCCTTTATTCTTTTCTGGCCTACATAATCTACCAGTCGCTTGGGTCGTAGGGTCCTATCGACCTCATCGTCTTCCGAAACGCGACGGCCTGTGATTATACGTTCTTGCTCCATATATCAGTCCTCATAGAGAGCTGCCCTATCCTTGCCCGATTGAAACGGCGCGCTTGTTTTTGATGGGCAGGCACTATATCACGGAATCCCTGTTACGGTAACCATCCAATCTTGTGGGCCAGGCTTTCCGAGGCTGTCTCAAAATCCTCGATTCCAGGATATGTCCTGTAGGGGTCCCGCGAGACGCGGGATGAACCGCCCGAAATCAGGGCGCTTCTCGAAGCGCCCCTACCCCGGGAATTCCCGGAGGCCGTTATTCTGAGACAGCCTTTTCCAGCCTGCCGCGAATCAAGTCGCGAATAGGCAGGTTTTGGAGCCCGACCCACACCAGCCAAGACACTTGCTTCACCGAACTTAATGTGTGTGCATAGCGGTTGAAAGTTCTTCTTGTACATGGTAGTGACTAATTAGACGGTGAGATGGGGTTGCGCTAAGCGAACAGTTCGGAGCGCCCCAACAGACACTCGACTCCAGACACCATACTCAAAGACCGAGCAATCAACTAACCGGAGGGATACCGGCATGTCGGGCCATAATAAATGGAGCACTATTAAGCACAAGAAAGGCGCTGCGGACGCGAAGCGAGGGAAGCTATTCTCCAAGATCATTAAGGAAATTACTATCGCCGCCCGAATGGGAGGAGGCGACCCGGAAGGCAATCCCCGATTGAGGACCGCGGTTAACGCCGCGCGAGCTGCAAATATGCCAAAAGACAACGTCGACAAGGCCATAAAAAGAGGGACCGGCGAGATCGAGGGAGTTAATTACGAAGAGATCACTTACGAGGGGTACGGGCCCGGTGGAGTGGCCGTGCTGGTCGAAGCGCTTACAGACAATAAGAACCGAACAGTGGCGGAAGTGCGCCATATTTTTGAAAAATATAACGGCAATCTTGGTGAATCCGGTTGCGTTTCCTGGATGTTCAAGAAACAGGGAATGGTAGTCGTGACCGCCGATGGTCTTGATGAGGATGAAGTGATGGAGGTGGCCTTGGAATGCGGGGCTCTTGACGTGAAGAAGGAGGGCCACGCGTTCGAAGTGACCTCTGACCCGGCTGATGTCGAGACCGTTCGCAAGGCGGTGGAGGATAAGGGCTGGAAGGTCGAGTTGGCGGAAGTGACCATGATACCTCAAACCACTGTGAAGCTTGAGGGCAAGAAAGCGGAACAAATGCTCAAAATGATGGACGCCCTTGATGACAACGAGGACACGCAAAAAGTTTTCGCCAACTTCGACATCTCCGAGGAGGACATGCTAAAACTGTCCGCTTGAGCGCCCGCCGAATCGCGTCGGGTTGTATCCCGCTCTATGAGCGGCGATCCTCATTTTTTTGCATAAAATCCTGGAAAGATCCCCTAATCAATAGTATAGACATCAGCGGTCCGGTTTCCGGTCCGAGTGGAATGCCGCGTCGGGGAGGATGGCCGGATCAATACTCTCCTATGGGCGCCATAACATATGCTGATCCTCGGAGTTGACCCGGGCAGTAACGTCACGGGATATGGCATAGTCAAAAAAAACAGTGCGCGTTCGACCCACATTGCCAGCGGCGTGATACGAACATCCGGCAATCGAGGCCAACCGAAGCGTCTGTGGCAGATTTATTGCAAACTGGAGGAGGTCATCCAAGAGCACAATCCTTCGGTCATGGTCGTGGAGTCACTTTTTCATGGCGTTAACAGCCAAAGCCTGATGAAGTTAAGTCAGGCGCGGGGTATTGTCCTGCTGCTGGGGGAAATCCATGGAATGGAAATTTTTGAGTACGCTCCTATGCAGATAAAAAAAGGTCTCACCGGTTACGGCAACGCGGAAAAAGAGCAGGTGCTCTTCATGGTGGGCAACTTGCTGGGATTGCCCGATTTAAAGTCACTTGACGAAGCGGACGCTCTTGCTATGGCTTTATATCATTCACACATTTGTCCGCTCGAGAGGTATGGTTTATGATCGCTTCCTTGCGCGGCCAGGTCATTTCGAGGGGTCTGAATCGAGTTATCATAGAAGCCCAAGGCGTAGGTTATGACGTGGCTGTTTCCATCTCTACGGCGGAAACTCTCCCTCAAACCGGAGAGGCGTTCCTGCACATTCATACGGCATTGCGAGAAAATGCTCTTGAGCTTTATGGATTCAAGACCGAGGAGGAAAAGACCCTTTTCGAGATGTTGCTCACAGTGGCCGGAATAGGTCCCAGGACTTCGATGCTGATACTTTCAGGCATCTCTCCGGACGGCTTCAAACAGGCCGTGCTGGAGGGAGATGTGAGCAAGTTGACCATGATTCCCGGAATTGGCAGAAAATCCGCGGAACGCATTGTCCTGGAGCTTAAAGACAAAATCCGTCGGCTTGGTCCGGCAGTCGGAGTTCCTGGTGAAAAGGGCAGGGCGGGCACTCTGGAAGACGATCTTGCGTCGTCGCTTGTCAATTTAGGATACCCGGAACGCACCGCAGTCGCCGCTGCGAGAAAAGTCATGAAAGACACAGAGCCGGGCCTGACGCTGTCGCAGGCCGTGAAGGCGGCGCTTAAGCAATTGATGAAATAGAGGGTCCTGACCCTTCGGATTTGCCAAGAAGGGAGCTTCGTAATGAGATTTGTAATAATAGGAGGAGACGCTGCCGGTATGAGCGCGGCTTCGAGGGCCAAGCGTAACGATCCCAGCATAGAAACAATTGTTCTGGAACAGACATCCGATGTGTCGTACTCCGCGTGCGGCATGCCATACAATATAGCGGACCCCAAAAGAGACATGGATGAGCTGATAGTGCGCCGTGCTGAGGTTTTCAGGCAAAAACAAGATATTGATTTGCAGCTTGGTCGGAAGGTCGAACGGATAGACAGAGCGAATAAGAAGGTTGTGGGCCGCGGCCCGGGTAATGAAAATTTCGAGACACATTTCGACAAGCTCCTTATAGCTACAGGAGCGAGGCCCCGAATCCTCAATATACCTGGGAACGATTTGCCTGGAGTGTTGGCGCTCAAATCACTCGAGGATGGCCGGGTCCTGAAGAATTACATAGAATCTCATGGAGTGAAGAGAGCCGCCATTATAGGAACCGGTTACATCGGCCTGGAGATGGCGGAAGCCTTTCATGCTCGCAACGTCTCCATCCACATGCTCGATATTTTGCCGCGGCTGTTGCCGTGGTTGCCGGAAACGATGGCCGAAGTGGTCCGAAAGGAGCTTGAAGAAAAGGGTGTGCAACTGCATATGGGCGCCAAGATAGAATCCATAGAGCAGGTCGGCTCACAACTTGGACTGAAGTTCGATGGAACAAAAGTTGAAGTGGATATGGTCCTGATGTCGGTGGGGATCATTCCGAATTCGGAAATGGCCGGAGAGGCAGGATTGGATCTCGGCCCGGCCAATTCCATAGCAGTGGATAAAACTTTACGCACGTCCGACCCTGACATATTTGCCGCTGGCGATTGCGCGGACGCATTTCATGTGATAACCGGCAAAAGAGTCTGGGTCCCATTGGCTCTGCGAGCTAATCGATCGGGATGGGCGGTCGCCGACAATGTTACGGGCCGGACGGTGGAGCTGCCGGGCATAGTCGGAACGGCGGTATTCAAAGTCCTGGACCTGGAGGTGGCTCACTCCGGTTTGAGTTTTCAGGAAGCCGGCGCCGCGGGATTTGATCCTGTGCAGGAGACAATACAAAGCCGGTCGCGAGCGCACGCTCATCCGGGAAATCAGACGATCCACATCAATCTTGTGGCCGACAAAAGAACCAGCAGGCTGCTCGGGGCCGACATGGTGGGAAAGGAAGGCGTCGCACATCGCATAGACGCTGTCGTTGTCGCCCTTCATGCGGGGATGACGGTCGAAGAATTCTTCCAATGCGACATGGCTTATGCTCCACCTTTTTCTCCCGTCTGGGACCCGATGCTTACTGCGGCAAATCAGTTATTGAAGCGCCTGTGAAAGCGCCGCACAATTTCTCGGTAGGCGCCCACGGCTATTCTTGTTATCCCCCTTTAGGCAATCAGTTCGTCTCCGCGCGGATAAATGCCTACTGCGGGAGTTAGAATCTATTTGAATCAATCAAGGTTTCGGGTTAGATTTGAGTGAGAAACATGTTCCATCAAGACAAAATGGTGAATCAGCTGAAAGCCACATATTTTGACAGTCAAGCGCACGCAGAGTGGGCCGCTCCGGACTATACTCCGGATCAAATGCAGAAAATCGATTACCTTCTTGCCGAGGCGGATATACGCGGTGGTCACCATATCGTTGAGCCGGGCTGCGGCACAGGACGTCTAACAGAGATTCTGGCTGATTGGGTCGGGTCGAACGGTCTCGTAATGGCGATCGATATAAGCCCGCGGATGATAGAAGCCTGCCGACGTCGTCTGGCTGCTCGTAGAAACGTTAAAATCCAGTGCGCGGCCGTAGAGGATTTTGCCTTTCCGAAAGAAGCTTTTGACATAGTCATCTGCCACAATGTATTTCCACATTTCGACGACAAGGCTGCCGCGCTGAGTATCTTGTCCGCGACGCTAAAACCTACCGGAAAATTCATGGTGTTCCATTTTATGAATTCCGCGGGGATTAATGATATTCATCGCAAGGCTCATCCGGCCTTGATCAATGACTTGATGCCCGACGCCGGAGAAATGGAGAGGCTTTTTAAGGAGGCAGGGCTCAATATTGATTTTCTTCTGGACGATGATCAGGGATATTTCTTAAGCGCCACCGTCGCCAAATTATGAGCTGGACCGCAACGCTCTGCGTCGGATCTTCCGGAACCGCGGCTTGAAATGATGAATGATCTGCCACACCGTTCGGGACAAACTTCGGTAGCTGATTCCGGTATACAATCCCCCGTTTGCGGCGCGATCCCGTTGGATCTTCTTTTTGTCGGGGACGCCCATCCGTGCCCGTATCTTCCTGGCCGGCAAGCGATGGAAGAAGTATTCCTCGCGTTTGAATTCCCGCCGGAGCTTTACCACGATTTTATGGATTGCGGATTTCGCCGATCGGGAGACCTGTTCTATCGGCCGATTTGTGAAAATTGCCGCGAATGCCGGGCGATAAGAGTTCCGATTTCGGATTTTCAGACTTCCAAATCCCAGAGGCGGGTCCTAAGAAAGAACCAGGATCTAACGGTAACGACGAAGGAGCCCCACTTCACAGAAGAGAAATTCAGGATCTTTCGCGACTATTCGGAGTTTCAGCACAATTCCGATCCGGAAGACTCTCCGGAAGGATTCCGAAATCATCTTTACGTATCCCCGGTGACGACACTGGAATTCGAGTATCGCCTGGCGGACCGCCTCGTGGCGGTTTCCATTGCGGATGTTTGCTCCGGATCTCTGTCCAGCGTGTATGCGTATTATGATCCCGAATTTTCGGAACGCAGCCTTGGGACGTTTTCCGCTTTGTGGGAGATACTTTCTTGCCGAGGTAAAGGCATTCCTTATTATTATATTGGCTTCTATATACGCGACTGCCCGTCCATGAGCTACAAGGCTCGATTCAGGCAGCACGAGGTTCTGAGTCCTGACTACGAGTGGATCAGAGGGAATTCCTGAAGCTACAACAGGTTGCAAGACCTCGAGAGGACATGGCCATGTCGGGTCATTTTGCATGGGTCCCGTGAGACGCCGGATGAATCGCACGAAATAAGGGCGGTTCTCGAAGCGCCCTATTGCGTCACAAGGCTGTGTCGAGTTCTCGAACCTGATGTAGAAGCCAATGAGATCATCGTTGACGTTATATCTGAACCAGCGAGACAGAAGGTGTAAACCCGAATTGACCTTTGGGGGTCAGATTATTATATTTAGCTACAGCAATAAGAATATAACGGAGTTTTCCGATTTTTTGAGAGGCTTAATAAAATGAAGCAAAAAGATCCAACCAAAGGAACCAACCTTCCCGATCCAAAGGAGATCGAGAAGGAAATTAATGAGTTCCTGGCTAATAAATACGGCAACCGCATAAGAGTTATGGGCACGCAAATCGGTCCGTGGCCCGGCGTGGAAGAGACAGGGACGGAACAAACGATCAAACCGGAATCAGGACCGTCATCGGTCCGGTTTGACATGAAGCCGGCTGAGCTCCACGAGTATCTGGACCGGTTCGTGATTCGCCAGGATGCGGCGAAGGAAATGCTGGCGACCAAAATATGCACTCATTTTAATCGGATTCGATATTTTCAAGAGAAAGGGGAGAATCACGAGCAAGAAGGCATAGGTCGTATTAAGAGCAACATTATCCTTATCGGCCCGACCGGAGTGGGCAAGACGTACCTGATCAAACTGATCGCAAGGAAAATAGGTGTGCCTTTTGTCAAAGGGGACGCAACCAAGTTTAGTGAGACAGGTTACGTGGGCGGCGATGTGGAAGACCTCGTGCGCGATCTGGTGCAGGAGGCTGACGGCGACATCGAAAAGGCCAAATACGGCATTATTTACGTCGACGAGATTGATAAAATCGCTTCGTCCGGGAACATCATCGGCCTGGACGTCTCCCGCAGCGGGGTCCAGAGAAACCTACTCAAGCCGATGGAAGAGACCGAGGTTGACTTGAAGGTCGCTCATGACCCGGTTTCATTGATGGAGGCTGCGGCTCATTTCCAAAAGACAGGTAAGCGACTGAAACGGACGATTAATACCAGAGACATCCTGTTCATCGTGTCCGGGGCTTTCAATGGTCTGGAGGAGATTATTACGAAAAGGGTGCAGCGTAGGGGGCTCGGGTTTGGCGCAGCGCTTAAGCAGAAAGATAACCGGAGCGCAACGCTTCGGGAAGTAAAGTCCGAGGACCTGATTGAATACGGGTTTGAATCCGAATTTGTGGGGCGTCTCCCTGTTGTAGCTGTGCTTGAGGATTTGGAGACTGAGGACCTGTACAAGATTCTGAAGAATAGATACTCTTCAGTGGTAACGGCAAAGAAACAGGATTTCAAATCTTATGGCATAGATGTTCGGTTCACTGACGACTCTCTGATGAGAATAGCTGAAATGGCTCATAAGGAGAAGACGGGCGCGAGATCACTGATCAGCGTTATGGAAAAGCTGTTAGTCGGATTCGAGAGGATGCTCCCGTCCACCTCGGTCAACAGGTTCACGGTGACGGAAGACTTGGTTGAGGACCCGAGGGGGTATGTGGAAGCTCTTCTCAACGATGAGATGCATCCGTCGCGAGGCAAGATTTTCGATATGGTGGATACATCTGAAAGGTGCCAGATGCTTGAGGAGTTGGAAAGCCGCCGTAGTGAATTCGTGAAAACATTCGGTAAATGGTTGGAAGGCGCCGCGCTGGAGGCTGTCGTTGACGCGGCGGTCAGGCAAGGCGTCTCTGCGGAAACCATGTACCAGCGCTATATCAAGGTGCAGAACGAGATCAGATCGTTTGAGGAGGAATTTCAACGACTGTACGGTTTGAGAATTCGTTTTGCGGACGATGCGCTGCACGAATTGGCCAAACTGGTGCTCAATGGTTCTGAAGAGGCATTAATAGTTTGCCGCAAGATCTTTCAGAATTATCATCATGGGCTGAAACTGGTAATGGAACGCTCTGAAAGCCATGAATTTACGATATCCAAAGAGGCTATTCAAAACCCTGAAAGGTATCTCAATGATATGATTCAGAAAACCTACAGCCAGTAAATGGGCGAAAACTTGATTGGTAGTGAGCGGCCTCCGCTCCGGTCCAACTTGTCTTCAAGAGCAATCTATCCCCAAAAGTAAGAAATCCGGCCTGACGTCAGGCCGGATTTCTTGTTTAGAGATTTCCGGTTTAGAAACGGTTGCTATCCTCCGTACGGATCATTCGCCGACCTTTTGTCCATGGGCCGAGGATTCGGAACCGAGGTCGTTGGGGGGAGGAAGATCTCTTTCAAGGTCGACCAGAAACCTCCACCCTCCTCCTGCTGCGGTTGCTGCTGGACCGTCAAGGGCGTCGCCTGACCCGGAGGCGAGGGCGAAAACGTCTGGCCGGCAGGCACACCAACAGGAGGCTGGCTGACCCCATATTGGTATTGAGGCTGCTGGGCCACACCCTGAGGAGGATACTGGGGAGCCGGAGGCTGTTGACCATAAGGCTGTGGCTGAGGTTGGGCTGGAGCCTGCTGGGGATATTGCATCTGTTGCGGGGCTCTAGCCTGCACCGGATATCCCTGGCGGGAGGCCGGCTTTCCACTTTCGCCGGACACGCCCATTAGATCGTAGTAGCGCTGTTGAGACGCTCGAAGACCTTCATAGGCTTCGGCTACAGCTTTCTTATGATACTCCTCCTGCAACTGCTTTTGCTTGGTTTCTTGTTCTCGAAATTTACCCTGAGCCGCCTCGAGCATTTGCTGAGCCTGCTGCAATTCCTGAACGGCCGCTTGCTGCTGCGCCGCCAATTCCGCTGCACGTTGCCGGGCTACGGCCCTTTCATAAGCTTTTTGTTGCGCGTCCCGGACTACAGGGTCTTGATTCAATCCGGATTGAGGTTCGGCTACCGTTTGTGGCTGCGCGGTGGGTGCTTGTTGCTGATATCCGGCATATTGCCCCGGGTATTGACCGGCCTGCTGCTGATAATAGCCCTGCTGCTGCGCCTGTTGCCCATAGGGTTGCTGCTGGTACTGCGGCTGCTGCCCATAGGGTTGCTGCTGGTACTGCGGCTGTTGCCCGTAATATTGCTGCTCATAACCCTGCTGGGGCGACTGCTGATAATAGCTTTGCGGAGACTGCTCCGCTACCCGCTGCTTTGCGCTCAGCCGTCTCTTCTTTTTGGAGGTCCCTTGTGTAGGATACGCCGAAGCGGCCGGTGGTTGCGGCTGATAAGCAGGTTGCTGCACAGGAGCCGCCCCATAAGCCTGAGCGCCCTGAACCGCCTGGTAATCTGAAGGATTGTAATACATATTGGATTGGGCCGTCTGAGGCGATGTGGCTCCGCTGGAAGAAGGAGTCGCCGGATAGTAGCTTGTTATGGGGGCAGAACCGGCATAGTTGCCGGTAATGGAGTAATAGCCTCCTTCTTTTTGCATATTATCCAAGTAATTTTGCCAGTACGGATAATAAACGGGGGGCTGACTCTGATCAAAACTGCCGCTCGGGGTCTGCAAGAGCGTCGATTGATCGTAATCGTTCCCGGCAGGCCCTTGCCCCGGCGCAGATGCGACCATAAGCAGAACGCCCAAGATCGTTCCCGTCAGGACCATCATTCTTCTTCCCATCACGCGTCTCCTTTCGGCAAAACCCACGTCTCTTTACACCTGCCAACACCTACTCTGTCTTTATCACGTTTGTTTTCGCCGATCAGTTCAAATCGCAAACAATAAGACTTTTATATTATACCCTTTTAGGTATAAAAAGCAAAGACAAAAAAGTTTCAGGTTACCTACTAAATCACGTTATGTCGAGCACATGCGCTCAAGTCGAGGCAGCGAATCAAGTAACAGTTCCTATTTTACTATTTTAAAAAGAGTTTTAGACCGCTTGGGTCGTTCCGTAGTAGTCTTGGAGGCTTTCACCTTTTCATTGAAAATTTTGTTCTTAACCCTTATGGAATTGATGAGGAAATAAACTACTATCGCCTGCTCCCAGTCACGGCTAGGCGAAAAGTCTGAAACCTTCTTCAAATATTTCTCCTGTAATTGCGTCAACGATGCCTCATCAAAATCGAGCACACGATCTGCTAACCCCAGGAGTACATCCTCAATTCCCGCCACAATTTCCCTCGCTGCGATTTCTTCCAGGGTAAGGCTTTTGGCGGATGAGGTCAAGGAGAGAATGCTACGGAAAAGGCATAAACCGCAGATGGCGCAGCCGCACGCAGATGAAAAACATTAATTCTCTATCTGTTTTGATTTCTCCGTGGCGTCTGTGGTTAAACCTTTCCTTTTTTAATTTTTTCAGCGTTCTCAGCGATCTCTGCGGAGCATTTCTTGATCAGCCCGGAGCGCCTCACCCGGCGGCTTTAATGCCCAGCTTCAGGGCTTCCAGATTCATGCTGCGGACCTTTTCGCGTGGATCTCTGCCGAGCATGTCGTGGATTTCTTCTGCGGATACTGGAAATCCTTCCATCATGGAAGAAAATCCAAGCAGCACCACGTTCTCAAGTTGTATACGTCCCAAATTTCGTGCGAAAGAGGCTGCATCGCAACGTCTTATTCCAGGCTCATCGGGCAATGTGGAATTCTCTACAATCTGTCCGTCGGGCCTGAGATAATGCCTATTGTTTGTCGTTTCCGAAGCGTCCAATGACACTAGGAAATCAGCTCGGCCCAGTCGAATCAGCGAAGAGGAAAAAGGTCCGATTCGCAAATGGCTGTTGATGGAGCCCCCTCTTACCGCCATTCCGTGCGTTTCCGACGAAATCACGTCCAGACCCTTGGCCGTGACGATTTCGCCGATTAATCGGGTGAGGAAAACAATGCCCTGGCCGCCTCGTCCGCAAAGAATGAGTTCGCTCATAAATCTTATTCACCTCTCGAACTGATAGCCTCAGATGGACAGATCCGGGCGCAGAATCCACAACCCGCGCAAAGGTCCGCGTCTATTTCGATCTTCTTCTTTTCTCTAACCAGATGCATCGCAGGACACTCGAGGTCCTTGATGCAGGTCATGCACAGATCGCAGTTCTCTCCCACCTGGTATCGCTCCGAAGGAATCGTCGCTCCCGGCGCACGCACGCAGGCCCGTCGAGTGATAACCACGGCCACTCCATTATTTTGGTCAAAAGTGTAATTCTTGGCCCTTTCCAGCGCGTCGCGTGCGCTGTCATGGTCATACGGATCCACGACATCGAGGAAGTCAATCCCGCATCCTCTCACCAGTCGTTCCAAATCGACCGCAGCTCCTTCCGAACCGTCGGCCAGAAATGCGTGCGCCTGGAGTAGGTTGGCCGCCTGTCATTGCGGTCAAGCTATTGTCCATGATTACCAGCACAAATGACGCCTTGGTGTGAACAGCGTTTATTAAGGCGGGCACACCTGCATGATAGAAAGTTGAATCCCCGATGGTGGCCACAACCCTGGTCTCGTTAGTCGAAGAGCGGAGTCTGGACAAACCTCCGGCCATGCCTATGGACGCCCCCATGCACAAACAAGTATCCACCGCGCCCATGTTGATACCAAGCGTATAACATCCGATATCGCTGGAATAAACCGCCTGATCGAATATGGTCTTGATTAGATAGAACGCGGGTCTGTGGGGACAGCCCGGACATAGAGACGGTCGCCGAGGCTTGATTGCAGGCGTCTCTCTTGCGGGAGGCTCCAAACCCACAGCCTTAAGAATTATGTCTTCAACGGCCTCGGGGTCAAGCTCTCCCTGACCCGGCACAGCTCCACTAAGCCGTCCCACAACCTTACGTCTGTCCATCAACTGGAGTTCGAGGACCGGATATGTTTCTTCTATTACGAGGGTCTGCTCGTGGTCGTCCGCGATCTTCTGGAGAGCTGCATTGTCGCAGGGAAACGGAAGGCCCACTTTGTATACGTCCAGGCCCGAAAGGCGCTCATCGGACTCAACGATATCTTTGACATGTGAAGAAACGGACCCCGAGGTAATTACCGCTGTCGAGCCGCCGCCTTGCCGAATGAACACGGGACGAGCTTCAGGCTCATCCTGCCTTATCTTTTCGATCTTCTCATTGAGCTCGCCGTGCAGCACGAGTCGGTACCGTGGGATGGCCGCCCACCGCTGATAATTTTTCTTGAACGGTCCTACACTGCTCGGTCCCAGCGGAGGCGCCAGCGGAACATTCTGCCTGGCATGGCAAACTCGCAGGCACGGTCTGAGAATCACCGGGACTTGATATTTTTCCGACAACTCAAAGGCGCGCACCGTCATTTCACGAGCCTCGGCCGGGGTCCCCGGGTCCAGCACCGGGATCTTTCCGAACCATGCGAAAAATCGGCTGTCCTGCTCGGTCTGACTTGAATGAGGACCCGGATCGTCAGCCACGATAATGACCAATCCTCCGCGAACGCCTAAATATGCCGCGCTCAGCACTGGGTCCGAGGCCACGTTGAGCCCGACCATCTTCATCACCGCAGCGGCTCGGCCTCCGGCAAGAGACGCGCCATAAGCGGTCTCGAAAGCGACTTTTTCATTTACGGACCATTCCAAATAGATAGGATGATCGAGTTCCTTTTTCCAGCGGACGCAGGATTCCAGAACTTCAGATGACGGCGTGCCGGGGTAGGCCGCTGCCACGCCGCAGCCCGCCTCGATTATGCCTCGTCCGATAGCTTCATTTCCTAGCAGGAATCTAACTGTGGGGGAATTTTTCTGGGACATGATTCTTCTTACCTTGGGAATTCGGAACGTGTCAATGACTCCGAGAGCCACCTTTGATAGCCATAGCCAAGAGCATATTCGACGGCACGAAGAGAATCTTAGTTCTGCCTTCAATCCAGGCCAGCCAATATGAGGTTACGACACCCCAAACCATGTTGGCAATAATAACCAGCAAAGGCGTGAGACGCCCAGGTCCATTCCCATCATTCCTTTGCCGTCTTTAAAGGGAAATACGATAAACAGCTGTACCAGAGTCGGACCGAGGCTATAAATCACGCCCCTAAGGAAAGGGGACTTGCCGAAAGGAATCAGGAACAGGAATCCCCACAAGCCTCCCCAAACAAGTCGCGGGTAAAGCCATGCTGCGCTCAACGGAGGAGCAATGCTGATACCCAGAGCGGTGGTGATTCCCGAGAACCCAAGAAGCCAAACGGCCAGACTGTTGATGAGCCCGCCGACGCTCCCTGCGGCATAGGCCAAAGAAAGCGCTAATATGACATTTTTCATGATGATTATCTGATCCTAAGGACCGGTTCCCGGAACAGAGCGAATCTCAGCCACCGAACTCCGAATTTGAGAAGCTCCAAATCATCCTTTCGGAGGACCTCCTCCATGCCCTTGTCCAGATCGAACTTCTCTAGAAACTTGCTCTGAAAAAGAAAATCCCGGAATCTATCCAAATTATAGCAGGCCATTACAAACATTTGCACGTGCTGCGGTCCCAGAGCCACCGCCTTGCCTCGAGTTTTCAGGACATACAATTCCATCAAGAGGTCATTTACCCGATTGTACTCGATCAGGCCCTGGTCGTCGACCCACTCGCTCACCTTCCATTCTCTTTTCTGTTCAAACCCTCGGCAATGATCTTCCTTGACGGTAAAATAGAATTCTCGCCGACTACCATCGAGAGGATGAGAGGTTGAAGCCCTGCCCAGAGGATACATCCTGCACGCGCCCGGGCGGTCCTCGTAGACCGAGCATCCCTGAGGAGTGACAAACGGGCATCGATTTTCATTTGAAGAATTCATCTTCAGGACAAACTCCGGGAAACCGTGAGCCGCGTCCAATTTCATGTCCGCGTAAGATTCCAGGAATTCTCCTGACGACATACGCAAACTTCGACTTAGTCTCAATACATCGTAAGGCGTTACACGCAATTCCAGTTTTGCGCAGCATTCCGTAAAACATGGCACATGAGGCCCGCATTCGAATTGAAAAGTGTCTTCCGGCCCGAGTTTTGGTAACGATTGCATGTCCGGCCGATGATCGGCCCGGCTATTTGTCATATATTTTTCCTTTAAGTAGCAGTTCTTTGCTCGGCAAGGAGTCCGGGGGGCTCTTTCTTGCAAGAAAACCGCCCCCCGGCCCCCCCGCAAAGAACTCCTATAAATGTAATCACTTGAGTTCGTGCGCGGTTAAGCATCCGCTCGCTATTTCAGCGCTCCTCCGCAGCGTATAAGAGTTTTCTCCCTGGTCGTGCGCTTTCTGAAAATCTTTTCTCTTACCGCAACGGAATTAACTCTTGCCAACATTAGAATGGCGCAGGCTCTCTGTTTTCAAAAAGAGCGCAAAATCCAGCAAGCCGGCAAACATCAGGTCCGCTTCATTGTCTTGCGTGTCGCCGATTCTCACGGTCAATGCCCCTGCCTTGCGACCCGCCGCAATGTCGGACGGAGAATCTCCGACCATGTACGAATTGGCCAAATCAATATTCAGGTCCGCGCAGGCCTTGAGGATCATGCCCGGAGCGGGCTTTCTACACTCACAATTTTCAATGGAGTCATGTGGGCAGTAGTATATGGCGTCCAGCATTACCCCGTTCTTCAGCAGTTCCTGGCCCATGTATTCATGCACTTTATGGAGGTCATCCTCATCGTGACAGCCGAGCGCTATTCCTCTCTGATTGGTTACCACCACAAGAAGAAATCCCAAATCCCGCAGAAGCGCTAAAGCTTCGATCGCGCCCGGAACAAATTCAAATTCCGCTGGGCTGCATACATATCGGTCCTGAGGCAGCTTGACGTTAATGACTCCGTCCCGATCCAACAATATCGCCTTGCGGGCGACTCGCGGAGCAGAAATTGGCTCCATGATATTTCCTAAGACAATTGATTGGGATATCCGGCGGACGAGCCCAGACCCGGAAGCTATAATAAAGACGCAGTGGTCGGAGGTCAAGGTATGTTAAGTATTGGAACGATTCACAGGCGCCCCTGCCGCAGCCGCCAAGTTGGGTTGCCGGGCAAACATATAAATTACATTGAAAAATCTAATTATTACTCATCTCATCTCATAAAGTTTTCATACTTCTTCACAATTTACTTGACATAATTCGTTGGATGAATAATGAGAGCGTCCAGGACATTCAGTCAAGGAGGAAGGGTATGGTGATAATAAAGCCCTTAAAGCTATTGGTTTGTCTAGCTATTCTCTCCACTCTCATCTTTGGCGCAGCTGTTTGGGCATACAACGGCGCCGATATTTCCGGTGGCACAGGACTCCAGGGCGAAGCTCTGTCCGCGGACCCTCGAGTGAGGTCCGTTTCTCCACAGCGGCCCCCGGCTGTTCCTCAATCCTCGCGCAGCAGTTCCACGCGCAGCAAATCGCCGTCATCCCGGTCGTATGTATCCGATCCGGTACGCGTGAATTATCCGGGCGCCTTGCGTTACTCCTATCCCGGACCGCAGGCTTATCCGGCCCAGGGTTATCCACAGCAAGGATACCCGGCGCCGTTTGCCGGACCTGCCGGACCGTTTGCCGGATCTGCCGGTTGCGAGCAAGGGCCGCAGAATCTGTTATGCCCTTCAGGATGGGACTTTTCAGTGCCTTGGTATATTCCGTACCTGCCCCGCATTGGATGCAAACAGTTCCAAATTAGCGCAAGGCTCTGGTATGCCACATTAAATGCCAGCACCATAGTCTGGGGCACGAATTTCACTGACGGTCCGGGCACTGAACTGGATTTACAGAGAGACCTCGGCCTGAGCAAGCATCAATATATAGCGGAATATGAAGCCCGGTGCCAGTTCAGGCAAAATTGGGGCTTACGATTTACTTTCATGCCGCTTGCCTTTAAAGACAACTTCACGCCTACAACAATGGACTTTCCTTTTGGTGCCGGCTTCTTCTTCGGTAACGCTTTTTACCCTGTATTTGTTCCGATCGTGTCTCGATGGCATCGCAACATTTACCGGTGGGACCTCGTGTACGACTGGTATCAGGCGAAGCATGCGGTTTCCAGCATCTTTGCGGGGTACAGCCTATATGATGACAAGCTGGAGGTGAGCGACGTATTTCAGAGTCGGAGTCGCTCCCGCGGCTTTGGATTGGCCTATGCAGGAGGCAGCATCGACCGGGTTATCAGGAACCTCGGTTGCGGAGGCGCAGCTGCTTCGGTCCACTGCAAGGCTAGCGCTCAGTTCCTCGAGGGGTTTTTCGGCTGGGACGGAATGGCCACAGGTCGAATTTCAGTGCCTATGGATTGCGGACGATTCGGGTACATAGAAGCCGGCTGGAGATGGATAGTTCTTGAAAGATCCTATCCGACCGATAAGGATAGGACCAGTCTGGACGGTTTAACCGGGTCCGTAGGGTTCGTCTTCTAGATGTTGACCTTACAACGTGACCTCTACTGCGGTCTAGCAAGGATATCAACCTGATTAAACGGGCATCAGGCAGCGCCGAAAGGAGATTTGACGAGGCTTCCGGCGGATGCCGCCCTTCCCTAGGTTGAATGTCCCCCTTAACCGGCAATGGTGACGGAAACCCGGAAGCCTCACAAATTCTAAACGCGGCGCCAAAAAAGGCCCGGCCATCCGGCCGGGCTTACCATTTAATACGACGTTGCGAGGTCGCCTCAACAGCTTATTTCATGCGACTACGGTATCGGAAAATCCTCTAGAAGCACCGCCCTTGAAGGCGCTCCGTCACTCCCTTTGATCTTCAACGGCAAACAAACCAGGAAATAAACGCCGGGAGCGATTGCCGATAAGTCTAGGCCCTCGACCGGTATAACGCCCGCTTCCAAGAGAACCGTATGAGTCGGCGCTCCTTGGTGAAAAGGGCCGACAGACAGGTAATCGATTCCGACGAGTCTTATCCCCTTCTTAACCAACCATTCCGCCCCGTCTTTCGTTATAGCCACAAAACCCGGCGCGAACTGGCGCCATTTCGCTTTCCAATTCTCGGAATTTCGAGTTCGGAACAAGACTCGTTCCGTGCCTTCAGGAATGTGAAGATCATCCAAACTCGTCGATGAGATACTCTCCTCTTTCGTTGCGTCTACTACGATCGCTGGTCCTATCAGGATGTTTAGGTCCAGAGTCTCCGACGCGGGGGCTCCTTCTATGAAATGAACGGGCGCGTCAACATGCGTTCCTGTGTGAGCGCCCATGTCTAATTTGGTAAGATTGGAACTCGAGTCTTTTCCTATACTGTGAACACGGGTAATTTGAATACCAGGATCACCTGGATAGGTTACGAGAGAATTGGAGATGGTGAGGGTAATATCATGAATTCTCATGGTGTTCTCCTGAAGAAAAACGGCAGGGATCTCACTTACAGTGATCCTGTTTGACGCATAAGGCCGCCATCGATAAAGACGGTCGCGTCGGTGATGTAAGACGCTTCATCCGAAGCCAAAAAAGCGACAAGTTTAGCGATTTCCTCGAGATTGCCGATCCTATGTACAGGAATCTCATCCCCCAATGCCTTTTTCTTCGTAAGTATTCCTGAGGCCAGACTCATTTGTCCGAGCCGCAATGGCCCCATGCCCAACATTGACAATGCGGCCCTGGCGCCACGATGGCGTATTCCCCAATAGGTAAATATTTGCCGGTATCAAACATGCGCGAATCCAGGTTTACGGAACGAGAAAAAGTGCTGTTTTTCGGCGACCGCTATAAATTATCCGCCAAATTCCCAGCTTCATGGCAAAGGGCTGCATTGATACAAATTCTCAAGCAACTAATTTGATACCGAAATTCTAAACTAACAACCAACGAAGAATGCGAATTAAACAATTGAAATTTACGAAAATGGTGTTCCGCCGCTCCCTTGAAGATATTCGGCAACCCGCGTATTATCTTGTCAGCGACAATTGCGCATGTCAATCTTATTGATGGAATCGGAGTCCACGGCGCATCAGATGGATCACGGAAAAATTGCGACCCGGATTCAGGTTTTTCTCGCGGAAAATTTTGCGGGCTTCTTGACATGGTCTGCTTGGGATGCTACATATACTCTTTTGATGAGAGGAGAGGCGCCTCATGAAAACCTGGACCCCCAAAAAAGGGGAAGTTGAGCGAAAATGGTTGGTGATAGACGCCAAGGATAAAATCCTCGGCAGAGTGGCAGTGGAAGCTGCCCGAATTTTGAGAGGTAAACATAAACCTCAGTTTGCGACCCATATGGATAGCGGAGACTTCGTCATCGTTATTAATGCGTCCAAGGTCCGGCTCACCGGAAAAAAACTGAGCCAAAAGATGTATTACCATCACAGCGGTTATCAGGGCGGCCTCAAGACAATTAAAGCAGAGAAATTGCTCAAAGAAAAACCGGAAAAGATGTTCAGGCTAGCGGTGCGCGGCATGCTTCCCAAAAATACGCTAGGTCGTGCGCAACTGAAAAAATTGAAAATATACGCCGGTGAATCGCACCCACACGAGGCGCAGAAGCCGGAAACACATCAGCTTTAAGTCGGGAGAGGAAAATGAGTGACGAGCGTCATCAGTGTACGGGCAAACGAAAAAATGCCATAGCCAGGGTGCGACTGCAGCCTGGTTCCGGCAAAATGGTTATCAATAGTAGGCCCGTCGAGAATTATTTCGGACGTGAGACTTCCAGAATGGTTATTATGCAAGCGTTTGAATTGACCCAGACGGTGGGGCGATTCGATATCTTCGTCAACGTTCGGGGAGGCGGTCTGTCAGGTCAGGCTGGGGCGATACGCCATGGGATCAGCAAGGCGCTGCTCGAAGTAGATTCAGCTTACAGGCCAACACTCAAAGCCGCGGGGTTCCTGACTCGCGACTCCCGCGTAAAAGAGCGGAAGAAATACGGGAAACGAGGCGCCAGGGCAAGCTTCCAGTTCTCGAAACGTTGATTCCCAAATTCAAGTAGAATTCTAGGAATGCCGGGGCAAGACCCAACTTGTTCCGGCATTTTTTTGTGGGAACGTGCTTGAATTGAGAATTTGTGGTGGTGTTTCGGCTGCCTTCGCAGACGCAACCAGGATTGACGCGCAATATTTGCCACTCGGATCTTGTTGTGATCAGCAAAGTCTCCGAAATTCTCTCATCAACGCCTGCATTACCTCGCCGGCATTCCCCAGGAGCGTCACGTTCATAAGGTTATCGTAAGGAGTGGCCTCGCGGTTCACCAGGATGAGCTCAGCGCCCGCTCGTTTGGCTTCCTGTGGAAGAAAACAGGCGGGCTGAACGACGAGAGACGATCCGATGGTCAAAAAGACGTCACACGCCCCCGCGTGCCGGAATGCATTTTCAAGCGACCTCTTCGGGGAGCGATTGTCCGAACGCTATGGTTGCGCATTTGAGCGGACCGCCGCAATGCGGACAATAAGGAATGACAATGTCTTCAGGATCCATTTTGCCGGTGATCTCTTCCCTAGGCCAGCGAGTATTGCAATCGAGACAGGTGACCTCGTGCACTGTTCCGTGCAGCTCATAAATTTTATCTCCTGAGCTCCCGGCCTTTTGGTGCAAGCCGTCAATATTCTGGGTGATGAGAGCTAGTAATCGGCCGCTTTTCTCAATTTCAACAACAGCTTTGTGGGCGGCATTGGGTTGGGCGTTCTCCATTGCCGGGTACCTGGCCAAGCTGTACTCCCAGTATAGCCTCCGATATTTTTCATGCGACCGGAACCTCTGGTAAGTCAAGTCGTCGGGATTGTATTGGGACCAAATCCCGCCCGGTGAACGAAAATCCGGAATCCCCGATTCGGTGGATATTCCGGCGCCGGTAAACACTACGACTCGCTTTGCCTTAAAAATCACCAGGGCGGCTGCTTTTATCGCCTCATTATCCATTAGGAGTCTCCTTACTGCCAGGGCCTTCGACGCGTGTTTGTTTCTGTCCGGTCTTTTCGTTTCCTGGGAGGAGGCTTGCAGCCGGACTTCCTCATAGCGTTTTTCAACTCAACGATCTTGTCCAGTATCTCACATAGCCCCTCGAATGTAACGGCGTCGGATTTGGTGGACGCTGCTGTTGGCATACGTCCGGTAGTCGTCTCTCAGTTGCTCCAGCTCTTTGGTCATCGCTCCGCAACTTTTTGCAAACGACCATGATGGTAGACAGATGATCATTGCGAGGGCGAGCAGACGGATGATCATGCGATTGGCCTCGGTCCGGCTCCGCTTATACCAGCCTTAATTAAGCTTGATTAGGGCTCGCGATGAATTCGCGGCGCGGGGCACATATTACAACAATTTGCCCGATTGGCAAGTAGCGTCATTCCTCAATTTGTCCGAATAGCTCCGCCGCATTACATCTGAAATAGCTTTTTCCAATTCGAGAGTCCCTTAAACCGCATCGAGTCGGTGTCAATCTCGCTCGAACAGGCCTGAAACGTTACATTCCAATTTCCGGCCAGAATGAATGGCGCCCAAAAGTAAGGATGCGACGTTGAGGGGTCCTTCAAGAGTGAAAGTTTAGCCTGGCGTAACGCCTCAGCCTTCGAGGAGTTTCTTAGATTGCGATACATGTCGATGAAGAGTTTGGCAGTGCTCTCATCATTTATTTGCCATAGCCCGAGTATAACCGACTCGCTTCCGGCAAATAGAAAAGCCCTTGTGAAAGCCATCAATCCGTCCGTATCCTCAGAATCGATTTTGCCCGGCGATAGGCAAGAGGAGAGTACGACCAGCTCAGCATTGAGTTTGAGCCCAAAGACTTCGCCCAACTGAAGAAAACCGTCGTTCTCGTGATCATTATACAGAGAAAAAATGATTGAAGGCTGCCGCCGTTTGGTCGAGGCGCTATTTACCAAGAGACCGTGAGTGGCAAGATGCACATACCTGTAGCGGCTCAGATCGGCTTTCTTGAAGAGAGTTTCCGTGGCCTCTGCCCCGACATAAACTTGCGAAGGTCCATCCATGAGGCGAACGATTTCCGCTATTTCTCTTCTTGCGCCGGGCAGGGGACGAAGTTCCGGCCCTCGCGTGTTGCGGCCGGGATTATTCAAGGCGGTCAGCAACCGGTCCGCGCCCGGATTCAGTTCCATTGTCTTGCTGGGATCGGAGTAAATAGCATCACCAAAGGCCACCAGGGCCCAACCCGGCTGCTTCGTCTTTTTCCTGGTGCGAAGGTAAGACAGGACAGGAATCGAAGGCGAATAGGAAAACGCGTAACTCTCCAACAGATATGAGGGGCGGTCGGTTGCGGACCAGAAACGTTTGTGGGCGTGCGCCTCGGAATTCACCAGCATCTCAAACGGCAATGACGACAGAGGCCCGTGAGGGATCACCACTACAGTCTTCTTGCCGGCAAGAAAGTACTCGATCGGCTTGAACAGGCGAGAATAGAGCCGGTAAGCCACCGACGGGTCCCAGTGAGCTTGGGTATCTGCGCGAAGCAACGGTCGGATCAGGGTCTCCACATCTCTTTGTATATCTACGCTCGCGTAACTGATAGAGAACGTATGGAAACGTTGCTTATCAATTGCGAACAAATAAGTGCGACTCCTGGTCACCATATAAGCCAGCACCGCTTCGTCCGGATCAACGACATCTCGTTGCATCTGATGTACATCGGTAGGCTTCGGATAACGAAGATCCGCATAAGCCGGATATTCTTTCATCAGATGCTCTTTCAGCTTTCTAAATGCCTGTTCCTTGGCTCGTCGCTCCTCACGTAGCTTCTGCATCTGGTTTTGATCCTGGTTTACTCGAGAAATTTCTTCGGACAGGCGGCTGTTGAGCTTTCTCAGACTTAAGCGCAGACTTTTTTCTTTGACCAGGAGTTCCTGCGGCACGTCAGAAAACTTTTCAATATTGATCCGCTCCAGCGAGCTTTCAAACGCCGCTGCCCTGAGCTTTTCCACAATTCTCAGCGCCTGATCGTCGTAAGCGCCGGCCGGATCTTTTTTTGCCAAAGTCATAAGGACACGTAGCGTGGTCTCAAATAAGGCGGTTTTCCCGCCGAATATAAAATTGTTCTCATCGGACTCTTCTGCGATATCCGCCTCCATTCCTTCGAGTATTGCCAAGGCTCTTCTGTACGCTTCCAGCGCCTCGCCGAGGCGCTTCTTGCCCTCAAGTGTCCGGCCCATAATAAAATAGGCCTTCCAGAGTAGCCCTCTGTCCTCGGCGCCTTGAGCGATTTCGAAAACGTGCTTCAAATCGGCGACAGCGCTGTCGAAATCTCCCAGGGTGGACGTGACCGAGGCTATTTGCAGCAAGTTCTCGTTCACACCGCGCCGCTCACCTAGTTTAGCTCGGATCTCCTTGGCATCGTTATATGCTTCCAGAGCGGTGCGTGGTCGTCCCAAATTTTGATGAAGTGTTCCCATACGAGTTAGAATCCGAGCTTCCATTCGTTGGTCGCCGATCTCACGAGTAAGTGAGAGGGCCTTTTGCTGGTATTTGAGAGCCCCTTCAGCTTCGCCGAGCTTGCTGAGGATATCTCCCAAGCGCACCAGTTCCGCCATTTGCATGGAAGTATCCCCGGCCTCGCTATTCAGGCGCAAAGCCTCTTCTAGAAGGCTCCTGGCCTTAGGGTAGTCTTCCATCAGGTAATAGATATTGCCAATTCGGTCGTGGATTCTGGCAAGACCGGAATTATGCACATCCGCCTGAGATGCGGCTAATGCTTTTTGATAGTAATCCAAGGCAGGTTCGAGATCGCGGAATCCTTCATAAATTTCACCAAGGTGGAAGTCCAAGTCGCGTGATTGTGATGGCGGGAGACCCAATTCCGACCGCAATTTGAGAGCCTGATGCAGATTTGGGATGGCGTTTTCGTAATCTTCCGTTTTTGCTTGAATTACCGCTATGGCGCTGAGGGCCCAAAGCTCCCCTTCGCGATCTCCCCGCGACTTTACTTCATCCAGGGTCTCGCTCAGCAGAGAGAGCGCCTTGGGGTAATCACCGGAATCCTCCAGAACAGACGCCATCTTCAACTTGATAGCAGAGATTGAGCGAGTGTCATTAAGATGTTGAGCTTGTTCCAGGGCCTTATTCAGCAGCGACAGCGCTTGACGTGGGTTCCCCTTTGCCCTTTGAACCATGGCCAGCTCGGTCAATATGGCCACCTCGCCCCTCGGATTCTGAATACGTTTGTTAAGTTTTTCGGCTTCTTCCAGACATTTCGCAGCGTTTTCCAAGTCGCCTTTTGCGAGATAGAGCCGCCCCATGCTGGTCAAATCGGTGGAGATGCCCCTTGTGTCCTGGATCTCGCGATGGAGTTTAGCAGAGCTAAGAAATTTTTCGAGCGCCGCCGTCTGCGAACCTCTGGCCGCCTCGATATTTCCCAAATTCGCCAGGATATCCGCTTCGCCCTTCTTGTCCGAAAGCTCGCGATACAAGGCCAGCGCCTCTTCGAGCTTTTGCACGGCATCCGAGATCTTATTCCTATGTCTGAGCAAATTTCCCATGTTCGCGAGCGTGGCCGCACAGCCGCGGCGATCCCCAATCCCGCTCCGCAAATCATTAGCTTTGCTGAAATACTCCTGGGCCTTGTCGTAATCTCCGAGGTTCTTGTAATGAACTCCCAACGCGGTCAGGTCGCGGCCTTCACCGAAACGGTCCGACATGGCCTGATGTTCGCTCAGGGCTTCCTCAAGAAGGCTCGCTGCCTTGTCCCTTTCACCTCTCATCTCGTGAGCAAGACCCATAAGTTGGTCGCAATCAGCGGCGCTCCGCCGATCCTGAATATCCAGGAACTCTTTACGAGCCTCTGCGGCCTCCTGGAGGGCCTTGTCCGAGGCATCCTTCGAGAAACGATATCGTGCCAACGCCAATCTGGCCAGGGCCCTTGTTCGACGGTTTACCCCGCCGGTCTTGACATCCTCGACCACTTCTTTGAGAACTTTAGAAGCGGATTCCGTATCCCCCATGCCGACATATATCTCAGCCGCGAGAATTCGGGCCGCACATAATTTATTGCGATCGTTTATCTTCTTGGCGGCAGAGAGAGCGTCTTGATTATATGAAAGGGCTTTTTGCACAAAACCTTGCCGAAAATAGACTTCTCCGATCAGCAGCAACGACTCGACTTCTCCTCCTATCGAGGACAAGTTTCTGAATTGGTCGAGAGCCTGTCCGGCTAATTCCAAAGCTGACTGAAATCTGGCGCGATCGAGTTCCAGGTTGGCCAGCGCCAGTCGACTCCGGGCTGCCATAACCTGATCACCGGCCTTCTCATAAGCGTTCAAGGCCGCTGTGAGGTGACTTAATGCCTGAACAACTTTGCCTTCCTGGTGGTCGGCCAGGCCCCTCACCATCAATGGAAGAGCAAGGTTAGCCGACACCGTTTCAGAATCCAGAAACGACTGGCCTTCTTCAATGGCGTTTCGGGCGGCTTTGAGGTCTCCCGAGGCCTGATCCAGGTAAGCAATCCTGAAGAGCGTTTCGCCAACCTCCTTGCCGCGTCCCAGGTCCCTGTATAGCTTCTCCGCTCTCTTGAAGGTGATCCTTGCAGCCTGATAATCCGAGCGGGAAACCTGGATTTCACCGATCAGAACATTAATTCGGGCGGATTCCGATTGATTCCCTTCCTTGGAGAAAGCTACCAGCAGCCGATTCAGCGAAGCAATGGCATCTGCGATATGTTGGAGCTTTAGCTGGCAAGTAGCGATATTTTCCAGTAGCCTTGGTATCTCCGCGGCCTCTGAAACAGGCAAAATTTTTCGCCCCTCTTCAAATGCTTTTAAGGCCTCGTCGTAGGCGCCTTGCGCCATCAATATCTGCCCGGTCAGCAAATAGTCCAAGCTCCTGGCTCTCGCGTTTTTTATCGACAGATTGATGGCGATGGACCGACTAACATGTTCGAGAGCCTCCTTGTCTTCCCCCATTTCATGCAGCGCACGGGCAGCCCCGCTCAAGCCCGCCGCGGTGAGTTTCTGGTCCTTTGATGAGATGCCTTTGTTGATGAGCGCCTGGTAGATCTCTAAAGCTTCCTGGAATTGGCCCTTCTTGTGGTGTTCGTTCGCCTGATTCAAAAGGTCGGCCGGAGAGGTTCCTTGACCTTTATCTGAAGTGGCGGCGCTCCCCGATTCAGGGGCGGGTTCAGGTTTGACTTGCGCTTCAGCGTCATCAGCCTTTTCAGGGGCCGCAGTAGGTATTTGGTCGGGCGTTTGCTGTGTAGGAGTAGTTTCCGGCAAAGTGGGAGCGGGAGTTTCTGTGGCCGCAGACGATCTGGCCGGCTTTGACCACGCTGTATTCGCCTTTGGCATTTTCTGACGAGCTGCGGGTTTCGCTCTGGTGATTGGCGCGACGCCATTCGGTCTTTGTCTGAAAGCGGAGGTGGGATTCCCTTGCGCCGAAGCGCTTTGCAGGTCCACCTGAGTAGTGGCGGAAAAAATAATGGCAGCCACTACTATAAATTTAAGAGAAGTCGCCAATTTTGATTTCAAGATTTTCATCAGCTTGCGTCCACTCTCAGCACAATTTCACTCGATCACGATCTGACGGCCGAGCATTAGCTCCTGACATCCCCTTTTCTTGCCGGCCGAGTAAGCCGAATGTATATCAGGAGCCCGACTCCTCCGGCTATCATGGCGAGGCACAGCAACTGACCCATGGTCATCCAGTAAACAATGAAGCCAAGCTGCGGATCGGGTTCACGAAAGAACTCGATAGTGAAGCGGAAGACGCCATATCCCCAGAGGAAGGCTACGAGCAGTTCTCCCGGCGTCTTGAGTCGGGTCCTTAGATACCACAGGATTATGAATAGGATAGGTCCCTCGAATAGGGCCTCGTAAAGTTGAGAGGGGTGCCGAGGAAGAGGCCCTCCCGAAGGAAATACTATTCCCCACGGGACCGAGGTGACCCTTCCGTAAAGCTCCCCGTTTATGAGATTGCCGATCCTGCCGAGCATCAGACCGAGAGGAGCGGCGAGAGCGCCGATATCGGCAAGATCCAGAAAGTCCGCGTTCCGTTTACGAGCGAAAAGATAACCGGAAACGAGCATTCCTATGAGACCGCCATGGAAACTCATGCCGCCGTGCCAGATGGCAAATACTTCCCAGGGGGCATAAATGTATTCTTTCAGATTATAGAAGAGCACGTATCCGGCACGGCCGCCCAACAAGAGACCCATTATCAAATAAAATAGAAGATCGTCGGCGGCCTCGGCCGGCACAACGCCCTGTTTACGCTTTAGTTCGGACCTGATGACCCAGTATCCGAGCGCAAACCCCACGAGGTACATCACTCCGTACCATCGGACCTCCAGAGGGCCGATTCGTACGAGGACTGGATCAATTAAGGGATATGATAAAGTCATGTTCAAAAACCGCGATTGCCTCAGCAGGGCAGGGCAAGCCCTGCCCCTACACGCGATGACATGTGCTCTCCTGGAGCTTTTTCGCGTTCTCTTCCGCTATCCGGATCATGTTGGATATCTTGCGAAAGAGTCCTCGGACAATCTTGACATCCCGATCATCCATGTCGGCGCTGTTGAGTATGCGCCTGATATCCCTCATCATTCGCAAAGGATTGGAAGGACTCAAGAAGCCCGCTCTAATCAACACGGCTTCAATGTGTTGGAACATATCCTCCCGGGCCTGTCCGGAGGCTGGATGCGTTTTACGAGCCTGGAATCCCACCGGCCGTGAGGCGATCTTGAAAATCTCATAAGCCGTAACCGCCGCGGCATTGGCAATATTCATGGAAGCAAAGCGAGCATCTGTTGGGATTATCATATGATGAGTGCAGAGTTTGAGTTCTTCATTCGTCAGACCCCTGGATTCTCTGCCAAATACACAGGCGACAGGTCCGGTAAGCGACCGCTCCATCAGCAGAGGAACTATTTCCGTCGGCGTGCCTGCGGTGGTCCGTTTTCCGCCGAGACGGCCGGATGCGCCTACAGACATTATAGTTTGTTCAAGCGCTGTCCCGAGATCGCTAATCCGCTGAGATTGCTCTACAATTTCATATGCTCCCGACGCCATAGGAAACGCTTCGGAATCAGGACCGCACTCGGTTGAAGAAACTAGGGTAAGGTTACGTAAACCCATATTTTTCATGACACGCGCGACCGCTCCAATGTTCCCGGCATGAGTAATCCCGACCAGCACGATGCGGACATTTTCTAAAGCCTGCGCCCATTCAGGGTCGACGCTAAATCCTCTTTGAATCATTCGAGATGCGGTCATTCAACAGATTTGACCAAATAGATGCGGGTCATTTGCCCAGTCGTAGCGGTAAGCGTTCAGCCAAGATAAGTCTAATAAGGCCCAGTCCGAAATAGACTTGAGTAATCCAGTATTATGAACAAAAAGTTGACTAAACTTGAGCGAAATCATGTGATTCTCGCATCTGTAGCCACTACGGCGCAAGATATTACGCCTAAGACCTATTGTCAAGCTATATCAAATAACAAGACTAATTTGCTAACAATATACTAGAGCTGTTGTGGACATATAGTATTGCAATTAATGGTGATTAGTGACGTCGTTTGATCCCTTTTCTCCTTGCGGTATACCTCATCTATACGGCGGCTGTTTTGACCTAGCTGCCATGCCCGTTATATCAGACTGAAACCGCCGCAGAAAGGGGGACGAACATGTCCCAGGAATGGACGCGAGATGACCTATTGATTCTAGGTCGCGGCTTTATGATTCCACGGATTTTCTTGACCGCTGCGGAACTGGATCTTTTCACAAAACTTAAAGGAAATGCCCTGAGCGTCGATGAGCTATGCGCTACGGAAGGCTGGGACCGCCGGGGATTAACTATCCTGATGAATGCGCTTGCCGCGGAAGGCCTGTTGTCTCGCAGGTACTGACGGAAAGTATTCCGTTCCGGGGCCGGTGGCAAAGTATCTGGCACGTGATGGAGAGGATTCGATCTTGCCTATGATTCTTCACGGATGCCATTTGTGGCAAAGCTGGTCAAATCTTACTCGGATAGTGGCTACAGGGGAAAATGAGTATCCGGCTGAGCGGAAAACACGGCCGAAAGAAGAAACAGAGGCTTTCATTCAAGCGATGGATGTCGTGGGTAGGCTGGTGGCGCCGAAGATTGCCGATTCATTGGATTTGTCGGGCTACTCGAAAATGCTGGATGTGGGAGGCGGCCCAGGGACTTATACCATTGCCTTTCTGAGCAAAGCGCCTCACATGAAGGCTACGTTATTCGATCTGCCGGAGGTCGTGGAAATTGGACGAAAGAGACTGACTGAGGCAGGTTTTATCGACCGCGTGCGCATTGTAGCGGGCGATTACACCAAGGATGACTTGCCTCCGGGTCATGATCTGGCCCTGTTATCCGCAGTTATACACAGCAACAGCCGCGAGGCTAACCGGGACCTCTTCCGAAACGTTTATAAGAGTCTCGACCAGGGCGGGACCATACTGATTCGGGACCACATCATGGACCCCACCCGGACCTTCCCCGCGGCCGGCGCTATTTTCGCCGTTAACATGCTGGCAGCGACCAGCGGCGGAAATACCTACACATTGGAGGAGGTGAAAGAGGACCTGGAAAGCGCTGGATTCAAGGATGTTCACATGATCAGGGAAGGGCAGAACATGGACCAGCTTGTCTCCGGCATAAAAGGTTGAGTAAAGAAACTCATAAAGCTTAGCTGTTGGCCCGGCGGAGACCCCAGGCTCTACCGTAAGACGGTGCCCGCAACGGGATGCCGGTCGGGGTTTATGAAACAATCAGCAAACCTCAATCGAACAAATCCCCGCTCTTTTTCCGGGTCGGCTTTGCCTCGGGTATAGATGGTTTTGTACCGATCCTCGAATTCCGGCATATCGAAACAGCCGGAGCATTCCTGGCCCTCTTCGGGCGTAGCGGATGTTACCAGAACTTCCAGGCCCAAGGATTCGTAAAACTCCTTCATCTCCGACAGCCGCGGCTCCTCGGCAGTGAATCGCCTTGTCCATCCTTCCTCAATTAGTTTTCTGTGGCGCTCCAGCGCTTGTTCTGTTTGCAGATCGTTGCTCCACCATTGGCTGTCCGCTGCCTCGATCGTCGTTCCAATTGCCGGATGGAATTCTCACGTGGCGACCGGCAAGATTCCGGTCCTACTGTCGTTTTAGGCACGCTCGCGACCCGACTGTGGCCTACCACGATTCTGGATTCCCGTTTGCACGGGAATGACAAACGCTACGGCAATCAGCTGTCAGTCTCAAAATCACGACCGGTCCAAAACTAAACAATCATGTAGAAGTTTTTGGAGAGGGGTCTGGGAGACCCTTTTTACAAAAAGGGTCTCCCCAGATTCTCCTACTCTTCTCTTCTGCGCTCTCTCTCCTCCGGGCTTCAGATGAAAAATCGCTATTTCGGGCGGACAGTTGAGTCGCCAGGGAATAAATGTCAGCCCGGTTCCTCGGTTCAGGTACATTCTGCAATCCCGTATGCGGTACCATCCGTGGGTAAAGTCGGACGCCAGTCTCGCGATGCTGACTCCACGGTCCGTTCCCGGCATGGGAAGGATGATTTGTCCTCCATGAATATGACCTGACAGCACGAAGTCTATTCCGAATTTGGAAGCCACGGGCAGCACGTTGGGCCGATGGGAAAGCAGTATCCTCATGCCGGGCTCTTGCGGCGCCTTTTTCATGAACAACGGAAAATCCGGGAATGCCTTGCCCCAGAGCCAGTTGACCATAGGATCGTCGATTCCGCCCAAATGTATGTTTGCCGTCCCATCCTTTAGAGTCAGCCATTGGTCTCTGAGCAGCGTGAGGCCGCCATCTTCAATAGCCTGCACGGACCTTCGCTCACCCGCGTAGAAATCGTGATTGCCCAATATGGCAAAATTGCCGAACCTCCTGGGTTTCAATTTCCGCAAAATAGGCGGCGCCAGCTCCACGGGAGACATAGGCGAGTGGAAAATGTCTCCGGTAATGAAGACCGCATCCCCTTCCAATGTATTTACCTTGGCTACGAGTTTTTCCAATTCAGCGGTCCCCATGAACATTCCGAAGTGGAAATCGGTAATTTGAATGAAAGTCAACGGGCGGCTCAATCCTTGAAGTTCGGCGTGCGAGACATCGAATCCTTCAATTACCGGCGCCTGATAGGCCTGAACTAATCCAGCTCCGCCGACGCTCGCTGCGCCGACTACGGCCGATGCTGCGGTCCACTTGAGGAACGCCCTCCGAGATTGAGACGGCAGTTTTCCAAGTTGCGCCTGTTGATCGCTTGCGGCGGATTTCTGATGCTCGGTTTCGACGGATTCTGCCTTGCATCCGGGAAATTCGCACGGCCTCGATGTCGCTTCGCCGGCTGAAGTGCGGAACAAGACCTGCTAGAGCGTCCTTCAGCCGGAGAGTCGTTGAAAACAGACCGATTATGAGGAAAAATAGACAGAGGAGCAGAATGACGCCCAGATAACTGAAGAAAGCGACTTCCACGAATTTCTTACCGAAAGTGTCCGGAGCGAACAGGCCGTTGCTGAGAGTCACTCGTGCTATGGCGATATTCAAGACCCCGATCAGGGCTAGAGCCAGGTAAGCTGTTTTTCTTCCAATAGGCTCGTAGTGTTGAAACAGATACGTCCTGATTCGCAGGAACACGAACCATTGGGCGAGGATCAGCGAAGCGCTGATAATAATGATTGCAAGCATGAACCCACTCATATAGCGTCTCTCCCGGCAGAAATCCCGTTCTCGTTACATTTTAAAGCATAAGGAATGAATAATGACAAGAGAGCGGGCGAGTTGCGGAGTGACACTCAATCGCCCTCATCAAATCGTTTCACAGGCATCCAGGTGTCCGTCCCTGCACATACAGCTCGATCCGACAGGGCAACAGCCCCCAAACGTCATCCTTGGGAATCTTTCGCAACCTATAATAATTCACGGGGCAGCTCAGATTGGGGATTATCATTCCGATAAAAACACAAACACCCATGTGCCAGCTATTTTAGGAGTATTTCTACTCTTATTTTCGCCGGTTCGCATGGGCACTTGCTGTACTTATAATATGCACTCATTTGCGTTTGGCAAGAGTCGGGGACCTGGGGGACATTTTCAAAATGATCCGAGCGAACGAGTGGGAGAAGATTTCGCTGCATGTCCATTGAACCGGACGTGAGGGAGAAGTTTATGGAAATGCTCACGGAACTGGAAAGAAGTAGCTGACGAACAGAAATAGTAAAACTGAACGGCTTCTATTGTTTTTCTCTCAGACTCACACGGAGCATAGGGATGTATGATCCGGTTAGGTATGAGCCGGAGTAACCAGTCTCCTCCCTTTGCCCTTGGCCATCCATACTGTGCGCCACCTGTGTCGGCTCCGAATCAGGATTGTCATGGTCGTTCCTGGCTCTTCCCTTGAGATTCTTTGGCTTTTTCACGCTCCTTTATCGTGGCTTCTCTGGGTAATTTTGTCTGTTCCCTCCATCCCGTATGCGATGATGGATCCACTGGAACTAATCCTGCCTTTGTATCCTCATAAACCTGAAGAGAACCATCCGGGCGTGTTTCCGTCGGTGTTTTAAGCACAAACTTGTGCGGTTTAGTTCGCCTTAGAAACCCACGTGCTGTGCACGTGGTCAGAGTCCAAAGGCTTTGCCAGTAGGGGCTCACCTGCTAATCCTAAATTCGAGTTGTTCCCGCAACTTCGAGAAGAGGAGAAGCAGATGAGCAGGTTTCGTAAGCTATCACATGCGATATGGCACTGCCAATATCACGTTGTTTGGGTGCCGAAATATCGGTTCCGCGTATTGGACGGTATGGTGGGTCATGAGGTCCACAATTGCATCCAGGTTTTCTGTGGTCGCTTGGGATGCGAAGTTGTGGAGTTGAATGTTCGACCAGACCACGTTCATTTGATCTGCATGGTGCCTCCCAAGGTCTCGATATCTGACCTGATGGGTACGGTTAAGGGTAGAACAGCGATACGAGTATTCAAACAGTTCCCATATCTCAAGGGAAAGCCCTACTGGGGCAACCATTTCTGGGCGAAGGGTTACTGTGTTGATACAGTCGGGCTGGATGCGGAGATGATCCTCACGTATGTTAAATACCAAGAAAAGAAAGAGCGTCGTGAGGAGCAACTCCCTCTCAATCTCAAGTAAATGGTTTGGGAACAACTCAGCTTGCCCTCTCAGGGGGCAAGCTCCCAGCCCCCCTATGGGGGGCTAAGGCAAAGCCACGTGCTCCGCACGTGGATGTTTACCCATCTGCACATCTAAACCGGACACGCTCGCAAAATTGTTTTGCCGACGGGTAGCCTCTTGCCTCTTGTCTATCATCCCCTGGTCATAAGTAACATCTCTAAAAATGTTATCCTTGCCCAGTTGTAAGTAAATAAGGTCAGGGTATTTATCCAAAACAAGAATTTGTTTCGCCTTAAATTCCGCCTTAAATTCTCTTAAAAGATCGCATTTTAATTGATACGTGATTTTGTGTCGCGGCATTCGTTCTTTTACATGATATATGCCACCCTCTTCGTCCATCGTACATTGATAAAAATCATCGTTACATTTTATCCAAACGACCGGACGACCTTCCTCATAAGCAGGCCATTCTCCCTTTTGGCGAGGGTGAAGCGCTGCTTGCTGTTCGGCAAGGACTCTTGAAGAACTTGCGTCCCATTGTTTAGCAACTCGATTACGCCACAGGGTTTCAAAAGCTGCTTCATATACCTCATCCGTAGCAAATTGACTCTTATCAAGTTCTCCCCTTACAGCAGCCAAAAGCTCGCCTCTTTTTTCATTAATCTCTTTATTTTCTGGTTTATCAAGATTCCCAGTACTCATCTCTACCCATCCAAATACTATCTTTCCCTTGTTCCGTCTAAGAATGTATTCGTAAGGGTCTTGTGGTCTTGCCTCGTTATAAGTATAGATGAGAGGATATTCTTTCAACGTTTCGTCTACCTTTTGCTCTGTATTCTTAGACAACTTAAACGCCGCAGCATCTTTTTCCGTAAAAGGTCTACTGGCTGTATATTTTGCGTTTGGACGAACCTGAGCCATTTGGATTTCAGCTGGCTTAGTTGTTTCTTCCGCATGGACTATGAAAGTTGGAATCGCCGTGTTGATAAGAAGTCCCGCAAAGAATAACGCCACCACTGGAACGATTGCGCTGGAACTCCTGCCCAAAGAAGCCCTTACCCATGTCTCTATGGTAGAACCTGCCTGTGACATAATGAATCCCCTCCCCATGTGTTTAAGCCGGAATGGCGCCGCAGTCAGACCGTTCCGAGGTCATTGATCCTATAACCATTTATTGGATCATCTCGCAGGCCCCGGTAAAGGTCACCGTCCCCCGCCACGGTGTAAGATCATATCATACGATTAAGGACTCCTCATCTTTTATAGCGGTTCTCAAAAGTTCTGTACCCGTAACGGATAGGATCGGAGGGTAACGCAGGATGGTAGGACAGGCCTGTACGGCGCGACTGGCGAGTCGCCCGAGGATGACCGGCAGGATGCCGGTCCCCACTGCAAGCCTGCGCGGACACCGATCCGGGGATGCCCGTCGCCACCAAATCCTCTTCCTTTTTGCGACTACTTTAGAGAATACCTATAGTAACGCCTTGGCAAGATATGCTCGTTAGGTCAGATATGCTAATGAAGGCTGTTGGGAATTGGCCTTTCCGGGTAGGTCGAGTCCACAGATTGTCAGAGCCGGCTTGAACGCGGAAGTACTGCTGCACTCACAATGAACCCATGGTTGAGGGACAAGTTTCTCCTCCTGGTCGTGGGATTGGAAAAGAGGAGCTGATGTCTGAGGATAGCCAAATTGATCCGCTTCGGTGGTATTTCTTGCATAGCTTTCGGACAGATACGTGCGGCCCAAGGTCCGCCTGAACCGAAAGAGTCGATGCAAGTCGAGATTCGAGTGCCCATCTTGGAGTTGCGGCTGGTGCTTTCGGCCGATCAAGCCTGCCCATCGCCCACATGAGGGTCTCTATCAGCAAGACAGTGGTTCCTACGTAGCTCACTAAAAAGATTATCAAGCCAAAAACCAGTTGGGCAGCCATGATGCGCTCCTTCATGGGGCGCCGGCCTCCTGTCATCAGCAGGTATCAGGCTTTTTTCGCATGATGTTCCTTTTTGTATGTATTAGACGGAAGGTTGATCAAAATGTTAAAGCAGAATTCAGGATGTCTATTCAGATGGATTGGCGCCGACGCCACTCACGGAAAGAAAAGGGGAAAGAGCAATGTCAAATGATAGATTCGAACGAGGGCTGAAAAAACTCAGGGAAGTTGATGGCGAAGCGGGAGAGCGAGTCATGGAGAGTCTGAAGGATATCGCTCCCGACTTGGCTCGGTACGTGATCGAGTTCGCATTCGGGGACGTCTATAATAGTCCCGGATTGGATTTGAGGTCACGGGAGATTGCAGCGGTCGCCGCGCTCACTGCGCTCGGAACGGCGTACTCCACAACTGAAAGTTCACATCCATGCAGCGCTTAACGTTGGCGTGTCGCGGCGGGAGGTTGTGGAAACCATCACGCAAATGGCCGTTTACGCAGGGTTTCCGGCCGCTTTGAACGGGATATTCGCGGCCAAGGAAGTCTTTCAAGGACGGGACGAGAAAGGGCTGACTTAAAGGATAGCTGGAGCAACGGATTGTGGAGGTGTCATGGGGGCTAAGGCTGTATTGACATCGACGAATAGGTGTATATACTCCTAATAGATACGTCGAGTTCGACCAGGTGTCGACAAGTCGGAGATGAGAAATGGCCCCCGAAAAAAAACGAGAGACATCGACAAATCTGACGCTAGAGTTCGATGCTGCCCTCGAAGTGGCTGGGAGCTGTACTTGCTTCAATCTCCGAAAAGCCACGAGACGTGTCACGAGCTTTTACGATGCCGCTTTGAAACCTTCCGGTTTGAAAGTAACCCAGGTGACTCTTCTCACCGCCGTCAGGGTTAGCGAACCAGTGACCATCAAGCGGCTGGCGAAGGCCATCGTCATGGATCGAACAACTCTAAGCCGGAATGTCTCGTTATTGAACAAGAAAGGTTTGATTGACATAGAGCCGGGCGAGGACCTTCGCACTCGAAAGCTTTCACTCACCGAACAAGGACACGCGGCGCTCGCTGCGGCTTTCCCTCTTTGGCGGAAAGCGCAGCTTGAAATAGTAAGACAATTGGGAGAAGACCGCTGGATTAATCTGCTGAAAGGACTTTCTGATCTGGTGGCGGTCACCTAATTGTTTTGCTCTTATACATGTATATACACCTTAATCAAAGGAGTGCAACATGGAAACAGCAGCCAAAAGTGAAGAAATGATGGACCGAACGGCGAAAACGATCACAGGAGGAGCGCTTATCGCTTGGCTGGCCCTGGTTTTTGTCCTTGGGGCGAATGGATCATTTGCCAGACCGCCGGGAAGCGTTCCCGTTCCGATCATTACCGGAGTGGTGGCGCCCATCATCGTGTTTCTCGCGGCGTTTCGTTTGTCGCGATCCTTTCACAATCTGGTATTGACCGCCGACCTTCGCCTCATGGCGGGGATGCAAGCATGGAGGTTTGCCGGTCTCGGATTTTTGGCCCTCTATGCCCACGGGGTGTTGCCGGGCTTCTTTGCCTGGCCCGCGGGATTAGGCGACATCGCCATCGGGGTCACAGCGCCTTGGGTTATACTTGCCCTGATTCAGAGCCCTGGCTTCAAAAGCAGCCCTCTGTTTGTGGTTTGGAATCTCTTTGGGATACTGGACCTCGTCGTTGCTCTAACGACCGGGGCGCTAAGTTCGGGTCTGGCTCCGGGGATCACTGGCGCTGTCACAACGTCTCCAATGGCTCATTTGCCTCTGGTTCTTATCCCGGGATACTTCGTGCCGCTGTTTATCATGCTCCATCTGGCGACACTTTTTCAGATCTCGGCCGGGCTAAGTAGCAAATAGAGATCGGGAGAACCGACTAATCCACCGTTTAGGCGGGAATCGGCAGAGGGTTGCAACAGTGAGGACTGGACCTCGCCTTTGCGAAAACGCGAACCTTTCGTCTCTCAGAGTTCTGAGTTCTCTGACGGGATGCAATTGGAGTAAGACGCTGGGGGCACACTCATGGACTCCCATATTGTTCCTGTAGTAAGAAATGGCCCCGACAGCCTCCAACGGAACTTTTCGGAACAGTCACGGTCTGTCACAATTTAAGAACATCGGGATGATCGTTATAAGAATACGGAATCGCAGTATGAAGCCGGTTAACGCAATTTCAGTGGTGAGAAATGTGTAGTCAAAGAAAGCGATTGCCCATCAGAAACATTGTAAATGAAATCTTCGATGGGTTAACGGATCTTGAATTGATGACAAAGTACAGAATCGTGTGGGCTTCCGATCTCTACTGACTTTTCAACAGACTTATTATCAGGGGACTCGTAAAGAAAGATGAAATAAGAGACAGGCGTCCTGAAAGACTGAAAGTAAAAAGGGGACGAGAAGAATCGGACCAGAAGCCGGTTATACTAGGAAAGTCCGGAAAACTTGATGGTAGAGTCGCCCCCCGAAACAAGCTTTTGGGGAGCGTTAAGATCTGTGATGTGACGACTCGCCTTTGTTCGTATGGAATAGAGATCAAGGACATTTCTGAATCGGGACTTATGGTGGCTCCTATCAAGATTGTCAATAATGATGCTCGATACTTTATGACTAAACTAACTCATCTCGAAGATGTTGGGACAATTTCTTTCCTTGCGGAGTGTCGTTGGACGGACGGAATCAGGGCAGGATTAAACATAACGGATATTTCTCCTCTAAACATGAGGGAACTTCAAGAGCTCATCAGGCTGTTCTCATTTCAGGCGTAGCGGCGACGGAAGCAAGTCGCAACCGGAGTTATGATTCACTATATGTGGCTTCCGTAATATGAAAGCTCCAAGGAGCGGTAGATTCTGTCGCATTTCGGACTAGGGCGCACTCTTCAGGAAATCGAATTGCTCCGCCCGCTTTTGCAGGTATTCCGGCGACGGGCTCGCGTCCTTGACACTTGGATGACCGGAATGCTAGTCTGACGTCTAGCGTGGGGATGTAGCTCAGCGGGAGAGCACCGCGTTCGCAACGCGGGGGTCGAGGGTTCAAATCCCTTCATCTCCACCAAGGATTTCAAAGACTTGAGTGATATATTCAGGTTGTCATATATAATAAATCCTCCCATTTTGCCCCCCTCCTGCTCCCCCATTCATTACCCGATAACAATCTTTTTTCTCGCAGGGTTGACTAACCCAGAAGACTTAGAAATGGAGTCTTTAGGTGTAGGTTGTAGATTCTGCCTAAGTCCAAATAATGAAACTGGTTTAGCATTGATTTCAGAATAACCGTGGTTTACCGTCAGGTTATCAATAGCATCTATGAATTCCTCGTCAGAGATTCTGCCATATCGTTGACTGACAGGAAGATTCCCGTCAAGATACCCGTCAGCATCAGCATGGCCGCAAATCCTCTCAGAGATAACTTCGGGTATTCCAGAGCGCCGACAGTTGGCCTTGAATGTATGGCGAAGGTCGTGAAAGGAGAATCGAGGCTCAGGATTGAGGCATTTAACGATGCGCCTCATCGCCAGCTCAACGCAGTCCTTGGTTACTGCACGCGTACCCTTCCGGTCAGAGAGCAAAAAAACATTGTCAACTCCCAATGCACGCACCTTCAAGGCATTTTCCAGATGTGGTTCCAAATCGCTATGGATAGGAATTCTTTTGGGCTCCCCCTCTTTTATGTCCTGATCCAAGGTCGTCAAAAATATCATTCGTCTATGCGAGATAAATCTGATGCCTATGGAGTCCCAAAACCTCGCTTAGCCACCCACCCACCTGCTCTTGAAACTGACCCACCCGTTTGAGTGCTCTCAGAATTGACCCAGGCGACAAAATGAAGATGCTCGAAGAAATTACTTGACACCGGAGTCAGGGTGGTTGTGAAATGAACTTAGTGAAGGTACAGCGCGAATACGTGGTGCCTTGCGTGCAGTGATCGGTTTGCCGAGAGATTTTGAGAGTGTTGGCGCGCGCCAACACCATTGAAACCAATAGGCTAACAACTTATTTCCTCATACAATTTTCCCTTTGCCACTTTTTATGCTAGAACAACAGATAGTTGCACCCAGTCCCTTGTGATTATTTGTGAAACTGGACAAGGCAATTTGTCTATTTGTCCGAGTCTTCATTTTTTGCGGGAGGAATCTTTATCAGATCCTCTGATGCCGGTCCGGTTTCTCGCCGCCGATCCCAAGGGGGACTCTGTCCCCCAGCCCCCTGGAGTTTATTGCTTACTGGGCGATTGCTGGACAAGACAAGGCAAAGGCAGGGCCATGATGACCCTGCCCAGCATGCGCCACCCGCTGCGGCGCTCAGGTCGCTCTCCAGCGTTGCCCTATCCTCCGAACGGGTGACGCGGATTTACCATATAGGTATCATCGGGAAGCAGGGATCATTGATCCCCCCGTACGACATACAGATATAAGTACCATAGCGCGCTAGTGCCTCGCGGAAATCAGATGACCATGGCCTTCCCCGAAAAAATTTCCACCAAATTTCGCGAGTACTTCACAAATGATCGCGCGGCGAGAGGGTCAATTTCTAAGAGCACAAAAGGGTTCATGCCGGTATAATAGGACGTCCACATGATTGGTACGAGCCAGCTAGGACAAAGGGGACGCTTCGTGGAGACATTCCAGACCGTCGTAATTGCGTTAACGAGATCGTAACTCCAATATGCAGAGCGCCTCTTTGAGGCAAATGTCAGGGCCAAGGCACCTCTGCCGTGTACCAGCTCACAAGGATTGTCTTCTATGCCTGTCATGCTCTTTTTGGAGATCAGGACGGCAAAAATTGCTGAAAGGGTGCTAACCTCATAACCAATAGTGTTTGGCGAGGCTCCCTCAGATATTCTCTTTGCGTAATACTCATGGATCTGGTCCACACCGATGTCCCTGACTGGGGTGTTCTTTTTCAAAAGCCTAGTGAGGTGCGAGAAGCACATCCTGTAACGTTTTCGGGTAGATTCTCTTTTCTGCTGAATCAGGGGATGGTTCCAGAATAGCTGGATAGCTCCCCTGGATTTGCGGTTCTCCCCTTCCTTTGGTTGATCCCATAGAACAAATTCTCCTGACTCTGTGGGTAGATCGATCCGCAATCCGGATGGATACGCCCATTTCTGCGTATCATGGAGCCTGATCAAGGTCTCACGGGCAGTGGGAGCAAGTGTAAAATAATCACCGCTTCTCATAGCGGTACAGCATTCTTGCTCTATTTTTCGTGCCTCCGAGAGGTTTTTCGCCGGTAAGCGAGTCCAGTATTCTTTACCATCTCTTTTCAAGACCCAACTGAACGAATTACCACGCTTTTTCACAGACATAGGCTGTCAATCTCCTCTCTGGTGAGTTCGTTGCTCTCTGGTTCGTTTCTCATTGCAGGCTCAAATTTTTTACGTTGTCGCTGCTGGGGCTGTCTCTGCCCAGCCCCTTCTTTCTCTTGGGAACGAATATATTCATCGACGTTTTCTCTTGTGAACCTGAGTAATCTACCGTCGCGTCTGCTCCTGAGTTTTCCATCCTTGACGAGTTTATAGACGAGTCCAGGCTTGCAGCCAAGGATTTCAGCAACCTCATGTACGTCGAGACCGGTGTCACGCCTAGGGCGGTGTTCCTTTTCAGAGGGTTTCGAGCCGGGGCAATAAGCATTTTCGCCCTGGAACTCCTGATCAATTCTGATCATGAAAGTCGGATAGCTGCTGTAAAGGGTTTCGTAGTAACAACATTCTTACCTCTGCGATCCTTATGCAAGCAAGCACGCTGGAATTTCCGAAGCTGCATGTTTTGCTTCGGTCTGCGTCATGGACGACTTCTGGTTCAAATTCAGTCGTCCCGACCTTGATAGTTAGTCTTGCCGCATGACCGTTTATTCAAATAAGTTTGTCGCAACCCAGAATTCTGATCTTTAGTAATTAAACGTTTTGGGCGATGAAAATCCTGACCACTTTTTGGGGTGAGAGATATAGTTTGCAATATCAAGTAGGTAGGTCGTATGACTCATAACCATAGTCAAATACATGTGACATATGAACATAATGGAGTTGTGTTTCAACCTTGTGGTCAAATAGTTCTTAGATTACACTATGATGGTAACTTCCTAAGCTACTAATAATGTGAGATAATTTCAATCAATGATGAGAGGCAGGCGCAGACCGGGAGCTACAGCTTGTATTTTTATAAATCGGGGAAAGTAAAAAAATCGCGTACGTATCGGTAGGGCAAAAGTCAAGGGGTATCAGTGGTCCCTGTAGCACCGCACGTCCATGGCGCAGAGAGGATGATTACGGCGGAGCAGAAACAGATTATCAGGCGTGAGGCTGGTGGGACACCCCTATATCGGGTCAAAAGTATCAAGTTTCATTGCATCGTACCTGTGCTGTCATTGTAGAGCGCGTTCGATCGCGGCGCAAAGATCTTCCTCAGAAAGTGGCTTGAACCAGACTATCCCAAATGTCTTGACTAGGCTCTCCAACTGATATATCCGGTTTGCCTCATACGGAATTCGTCTCCCACACTCCTCAGAAGGACATCATGGATTCATGACTAAGGAAGAGGTACTGTCAAAGGTCAGGAAGCTCTTTGAACTCTCCAATTCGCCCAATGAAAATGAAGCTGCCCTTGCCGCTGCGAAGGCTCGTGAGCTTTTGGCCCGTTACAACCTGAGCATCGCAGATCTGCCGACCGATGACGCGAACAGCACGCTATCCCCCACGGAGGTATCTGTCTGTCTCGGTAAGGCGGTCAGAAGCTGGCTGAAGGGATTGCTTATCCACGTTGCCGAAGGATTCGATTGTCAGCACATCATTCGTAGGCGACACGGCTCAGATACTGTATTGTCGTTCATCGGCACTCCAGCCGACGCTGAAGTAGCAATCTATACCTTCCAGTTCCTCTACCGGCAGCTTCATAGCTTTGTCGAGCGAGCCCTCCCCAGACTGAGGCGGGAAAACAAGGGATGGAGCGCTACTGCTCTAAGATATGCATACTTGGACGGTGCAGTCACACGGATCGGAGAAAGGTTTCGTGAGCAAACAAAAACTATCAGGGCGGCGGAACGACGTGCCTGCAAGGATCTCATCGTTGTCAAGGACCAGATTATCAATAATTACATGGCTGCTACTTACCCAAACATCAGGTTGGAATATGGGCGAAAGAGGATTGTAAGTTCCGGCGCTTTCGAGAAGGGATATTCCGACGCAGGTACGATTAACCTGCGACCTGGTGTTACAAATAAGGATTCAGAAAAGTTGGTCATCACTGCGTAGCGACAGGGCAAGCTGATCGAGAAGCGCATCAGACGAGAGAACCGTATTGAGATAAGAGATCCGAGCGGGCGGTTGCTTAGGATTGAGACTGTTCGCTTGACGTCTGGGCCTTTCTCTTCTCTTCCAATTCACAAATTCGGTCAGAAAGGAATACACCATGTACTCTCGTCTTTTTGAACCGTTCGAGGTTGGCGGTCTAAAGTTGAGGAACCGACTCACGATGGCTCCGATGTATTTGGGCTATGCAGGTGAAGGTGGGACGGTCAGTAATTTGCTTCTGGACCATTACCGTTTGATGGCTGGGAGCGGTGTAGCGATGGTGGTTGTGGAAAACGCGACAGTAGACTACCTGCGCGGCAGCGGCGCGAATCGCTCCATCCGGGCAGATACAGATGAAAATCTTGACGGACTGAAACGTCTCGCCGACACGATCAAGCAGGAAGGAGCGTTAGCCTGTTTGCAGATCAACCATGCAGGGCGCTTTGCCGCTACCCAGGAAGTGGTTGCTCCTTCTGCCGTGGAGACATTCGGACGTATGCCTAAGGCTCTGACACTCTCAGAAATTGCTGAAATCCAGGACCAGTATGTTGATGCCGCTCTCAGAGTAAAGAAGGCTGGTTTTGACATGGTTGAGCTGCATGGCGGTACGGGTTATTTGCTTGCCCAGTTTGTCTCGCCGCGGACAAACAAGAGGCAGGATGAGTATGGGGGTTCACTGGAGAATCGTCAGAAATTCCCTCTGGAAGTGGTCTCCAAGGTCAAGAGAGCCGTTGGAAATTTTCCGGTCGGATACCGCTTTTTGGCTGATGAATGGCTACCGGACGGTTTGAAGTTGGAGGAATCCACTGTTGTAGCAAAGCATTTGGCTGATGCCGGGGTTGCTTACCTTTCTGTCATGGGCGGCACGTACGAGTCTTTCCGCTTGCCGGAAATCGTAGAGAAATCATCCAAACCCGGTTACATGGTTGATCTGGCAGCGGCAATCAAGAAAGAGGTGGATGTTCCGGTCATTACCGCCGGTCTTATTGTCAATGGCGAGCTGGCGGAACAGATAATTGAAGATGGAAAGGCAGATCTCATCGGGCTTGCGAGGGTACTCTGGACCGACCCGGAGTGGCCTCAAAAGGTGATGCAGGGCAGAGAGGATGAGATATTGCAGTGTGACGCATGCAATTCCTGCATGAAAATCTTGATGAAGGGGAAACCTGCTGTTTGTGTTCGTTGGTCTGCTGAAAAGCAACAAGCGTGGCGGGAGAAGTTCGTATAATCGCTTTCAGCATTGTGACAGCCGACAAGAGTTGCCA
>CAVVZX010000054.1:0-67131 GCA_963752855.1 uncultured delta proteobacterium
CCGGCCTTGCCAAGCCGAGGCACATGGCCGACGTAGACATTGGCGATGTCCTTTACCATTACCGGGATGCCGTTTGATTGCGTAAGGACGATATTCTGAATGTCGCTAACTTTCCAGCCCTGCGTCAGGTCGGAGGAGCCACCACTATCAATCAGGCCGACGCCTCGTATATTCACCGATTGTTGCCCAATATTGATGTTGCGCCCGCCCACATTGGTATTGGCATTGCCGATGGCGCTCAACAACTGGGGTATAGTGATATTATAGGCTTCAAGCTTGTAGAGATCGGCTTCGACTTCGAATTCCTTGGTTGTGCCTCCCCAGGTGTTGACCTGTATAACCCCCGGAACAGTGAGAAAGCGCCGTTGGAGAATCCAGTCCTGGACTGTTCGAAGGTTGGTAAGGCCGAAATTGGGTGGGCCGACGACCTGATATCGGAAAATTTCGCCCACGAGGCTGGACCCCTGGATTACCGGTTGCACATTGTTGGGAAGATTGACCTTTTGTTGCAGGTTGAGCGCCGCCTGTGTGTATGCGAAATAATAATCGATTCCATATTGGAATGTGACGCTCACATAGGAGAGGCCATAAAATGAGTTCGAGCGGATGGTCTCTACTCCCGGTGTGGCGGAAAGACCGACCTCCATCGGGATTGTATAGTAGCGCTCCATCTCCTCGGCGGAACTGCCGGGCGACTGAGCGGTAATCGCAAGAATTACCGGCGCAGGGTTCGGATAAGCCTCGATATTCAGTCTTGTATAGGCATAGAAACCGCCACCCAAGAAAACGAGCAGGCACACCACCATAATGAGACGGCGGGTCAATACAAACACAAGAACAGATTTCAGCACGGGAACTCGTATAGGTTCACAATCCATTCACTGGGTATGTTTGCCGCTTTCAAATTCTGGTAGGGTAGAACCGAATGAAATGCCTCAGCGAGAAGTGTTCGTCAGGGCCAGGGCGTTGCTCAGGAAAAGCGCCCCTTCTGTGGCGATCAACTCTCCAAGTTGGAGACCCTTAACGATCTGATGGTATCCGTCCTGCTGTAAGCCGACCTTAACTCTGCGTTTCATGAACTTACGCCGGTCGGTTGTGACCCAGACCGTCATCGTGCCGTCACCCTCCCGTACCACCCCATCAAGTGAGACGGCGAGAGCACGCATGGAATCACTCGTATCTATTGTAAGAGTGGCAAACATTCCGGGCCGTAGTTCGTGCTTCGGATCACCTATTTCTGAACGAACCAGGAGCCGATGGGTAGTCGGGTCAACGCTCTCCCCTATAATCGAAATCTTTCCTTCAAAAACCCTGTCCGGAAAGCAAGTTACCTTGACTTGAACTTTTTGTCCCACCTGGAATAGGGGACTGTCGCTCTCCGGGACAAACGCATTCACCCACATCGTCGATATATCGGCAACAGAGTAAGGGGCGGGGAGGGCGCCTGGTTGCACAAAAAGTCCGGGCGCCGCATTGCGGGCTGTGACTCGGCCAGTTATCGGACTTGACACGACCATCATGGGGTCGATATTGCGTTCAGCAATAATCCTATCGGTTTCAGCTTCAGTCTTGCCGAATAAACGAACAGCATTGCGGGCTGCCTGCAATGCGCCCTCAGCGCTTTGTTGATCCGAAATCGCCTGGTCCAGTTCTCTCTGCGAAATCGCCCCCGTCTCATGAAGATACTTGGCACGCTCCAGCGTGAGGCCGGTCATTTTGAGCGCCGCATCAGCGGCAATCAGGGATGATTCTGCTTGGCTGAAGTCGGGGCTGTCTATCGTATAGAGCTTCTGGCCTTCGACAACTTCGTCGCCCAGTTTTGCGAACAAGCTGATGATTTTCCCCTGATAGGGTGGAAAGACGTGGACCGTCATGTCCTGATTGAATTCGACACTGCCAACCGCCTCTCGCCGGATAACGAAAGTGCGCTCAACCACCTGCTCGACCTTGACTGATTTAAGTTGCGCCTTATTTAATTCCACGCTGCTGATAAGGGAACCATCCGCTGATTTATCCGAGGTCTGAGACGATTTCCCTTTCTCAATATTTACCGGTATCATTGATAGAGTATATGCCGGTTGATATGAACTATTGCTGCAACCGCACCGAATAGATTTTATATTTTCCCTCTGAACTCCATCATGGATCCCAAAAAAAAAAAAAAAAAAAAAAAAAAAAAAAAAAAAAATTGATTCCCTGATATGAGGGAGCAAGACCCATGAATTGATTATATTCCGGCTGGCCATACACACTATCCTTAATCTTTATTCCTAGAACTTTTTTCCTCGAGCTCCAAAGTCGATTTTTGTATTAACATTTTCTGACTGCTGTTGTTGACATTAACTCCAGTGGTTCTCGTAAGATTGGGATTCAAGTTGGTAGCATTATTTCGTGGGACCCCAATGTTTTGCTTGAAAGTTTGATTTCCCCTTAAGGCATTAATATTCATACTTTTATTGCCAGTCCCATACATTTTGTTATTCATCTGGGTTAGGCCGGGATTGACGGAGCGAGTAACAGTGGGCGCGTAGTTGGAGCGATTGGTGGAAAAAGTGTTTGATCTGTTTATTCCCCTTAAGGCATTAATATTCATACTTTTATTGCCAGTCCCATACATTTTGTTATTCATCTGGGTTACGCCGGGATTGACGGAGCGAGCAACAGTGGGCGCGTAGTTGGAGCGATTGATGGGAAAAGTGTTTGATCTGTTTATTCCACCGAGGGGAAAGCGATTAACAGGCTGTGTAACAGCAGGTCTATAATCACCGCGATTAGGTTGAAAAGCCTGTGCTGCCTCGATAAGAAAAGGGACAAGAAACAGTGCGAGCAATGGAACTGCCAACACTTTCCCTCCAGCGACAACTCCTGAAATCTTGCGGTAATACGTGAGGTTGGCGATTAATTTCACTGATTCCCTTGATTCCATTCTATGTGTTTCTCACGATTCACCTTCCTCTCTCGGAGGAGCCTGACAGGGTTATTGCCACGGCTTAGGCGTCTAGTATCTTTGGTGTATCATTATGCGCCATGCCTTGCAGACCGGCTTACTTTACAGCCGATTTCCACGAAAGGTCAGAAATTTCTGTCACATCTGAGCCAAGTCGCCTATTTTGGAGCATCATTTTCTTTTCCCTCTGAACTCCATGATGGACCCGTCCTCAAGTTATCTATGGCGCCAAATCGTAACCGGAATTATGCGGCGGTCTTGCCATTTTGAGCGTTTTGGCCTCGCTAAGGGGTCGAAAAATAGCGCCGGAGACCTCGAAAAGGTCTCCGCATGGAGTCCCGGACGCCCTGTCGCAGGCAAAACGTCGTCAGGTTGTTGACAGAGCCTGACTTTTCCTGTTTTTGAGCGTACCACACCGCATGCTCCTCGTCAATCAGTTCGGAAAGAATTGAACCTGATTATTATTGCCGTCAAGAAAGCCGACGGACAAATGGTCTTCAACCCGGGGCCGTACACATTTTCGCACAGCTTGCGGTTCCGTATCTATTTCTTGTCTCTCATGGTCTTCGCTGCCTCCATCATAAGGCTTTGACCATCCGTCATGAGCTTATCAGCGGTGTTCACGTCCGTCTTTTGCATCATTCTTAAGCCCCGCATCATTGTCCTGGAGCCCTTCATTAATTCTTCCGGCCTAGGGTCAGTCATCATTTTTTCGGCTTCCAAGATCATCTTCTGACCCTGCTGCATCAACTTCTCCGCCCCTTCTGCATTCTTCTTGGCTTTCAGAACTTGTAGGCCATCCATCATCAGCTTTGCGCCTCGTTTCATTGTGTCCTTCTGTATCTGTGCTGTCGCCTTTTCCGATTCCATCATCATTCTGTGTCCGTCTTTGATCATCTTCTCTGCTGAGCCTAGATCCTTCTTCTGCCGCATTATCTTCCTGCCTTCTACCATCTGATCGGCCCCCTTTTTCATCATCGATACTGCAGTTTCCCAATTGTTAGATTCAGCAATAGCGTATGGGTGGGCCTGAAGAATCATTCCAACCACGAAGAAAGCTGCTAATATCCGTTTGATACTCTTGATTTCCATTCTGATTGGCGCCTCCGATTAGTCTGCAAAGCTATACATCATCGTTTAGTTTTGGCAAGACCTATGTATCCTTCGCCCTTCCCAACTGCACACTCAAGATTTTTCACTTTGTTTTAGCTGGCAATGTCTTTACGGAGTATCGTCGTCCGGTCTCTCTCGAATTTTGGATTGAGCCCCGGTATTGATAAAGATTTCGTTCGTCATGTTCTCGTGATGACTGGCTGAGGCCATCTCGCCGGTTCCCGGAAGCTTGCGTGCTTATGAGGCCGCTCAAGAATGCCGTCGGACCACCAGCATCATACATGCGCACAACGACAGCCGGTCGTTCCATGCTGCCCGCCGCCAACGACACGTCCGGATTCGGCCAAGCGATCAAAAGCATTATCGAAAATATCAATTGCTCCACTTTGCGCCTCCCCAACAACCTTTCATTCCTATGGAGATCCCTGTTTGCCTTGAAATATCGCAGAAAAATGTTATCGTCTTTTAACAAGGGACTGCGATTTTCGTCTAATGATTAAGAAGTCGAAAAAAGAGAGGTTGGTATCTGAAAAATTCTAATATGACATGAAACAACTTTCCAGGTGAAAAACACGGGAATTGCTCAATTTAAACCGACAATAGACAACACGTAATTCGCAACAACGAAGGGGTACGAACAATGAGAAAAATAGTTATATTGGCACTGATCGCTTTTGCGGTTTTGGTAATGGCGCGGGCCGGGCCTGCGTATGCGGCGCAGACGACGGGAGGGTCCGTTTTGGCTGTGGACACGGTAGTCGGAACCCAAAATCCTATTCCGGTCCAATTAGTCAGAGGCATGCACGGGGGCAGTGTTGGTCACATGAGCGTCTCGCGCGGCAGTGTTGGCAGTCGCGGCAGTATTGGCAGTGTTCGAGGCGCTCGCTTCAACAATAGTTTTCGTGGCGCCCGTTTCAACCATGTTCGATTCCACAATGCCCGCTTCCGTCATTTCCGTCACTTTCGACCATTCGTCTTTAGCTCTGTTGCCCCCTATAGTAGTTACTACTATAACAACTATCGCAACTGCTACTGGGATGGCTACGCGTGGATATGTGACGACGATTACACTTATTGAACCGGACGCGCATTAGTGGCTGCCTGTGATTGATTTAATGAAAAAGATAAGTTAGTGCGACGTTGGAGGTTTTCAGTTTATAACCTGTCGCTGTAGGTCTCATGATTGAGCGCGGCGGCGGAGAGATAGGACCGGAAGTCGGAGGATCTTTTTCTCGGCTTCCGGTATTTTCTTGAGCAGGAAGGTCAGTGGAGACCTATGGGCTTAACGCCGGCTTTCACACATGATCTTCCAAAAGACCGAGAGATGCAAAACCGCATTTGCCTTAATGAAAAGGCCTGCTCCATCCTGTTGTTGAGCGCCCCTCACCACAAATTCACCAAGCAACCAATACCCTGTGTGTCGCATTTGACCAGGATTCAGGGCGGCGTCCGCGAATGGAAGCGCCGAAGGCCTACAAACACAAATCTCTGATTGTGCGGCGTTACTTGGTTTTACCCACCCCCTCGGATGTTACGGATCAGTATGCCCTTGCTTGACTGACAACCTTTGTGCAGACACCCTTGCCTTAAACTCGATCCGTACCAATAATAAGAGCACCAGCAGGAACCCCGAATCAACGGTTTTGGCGCCGGGAGGCTTGTGATGGAAATCAAGACAGTCAGAATTCTCAAAGTCATCATGTGTGTCGTCGTAGTAATTGCTAGTGTACTCGCTTACTTCCTATGGGAAAGCCGTAACGAGACGGCAAAGGTCGTCGTCTATACCTCCGTCGATCAGCCTCTCGCCGCTAAAATATTTCGTGAATTTGAGAGTGATACAGGCGTCTCCGTACGAGCCGTCTTTGATAGTGAACAAACTGAGGGTCGGGGGCTTGTGAGCCTACTTCTTGCCGAATCCTCCAGCCCGCAAGCGGACGTTTTCTGGTCGGGAGATCCGGCTCATTCCTTGTTGCTGGTGAATCGAGGGATTGCCCAACCATATGTTTCGCCGGCTGCGGCTGATATTCCGTCAGAGTTCAAATCACCTGACGGGAGTTGGACAGGTCTTGCGGCTCGCGCGGGTTCTTCTGGTTAACAGGAACGGGATTGCCTCAGGGGAAATGCCGTCTTCTATTCGTGACCTGACCAACCCTCGGTGGAAAGATCAGACAGCAGTTGCCAACCTACTGTTCGGCACAGGCCACGTACCAAATCTCTGCTCTGTTCACAATCTGGGGCGATGAGAAGGGCAAAGAATTCCTGAGCGATTTGAAAGCCAATGATGTTCGCATTGCCAGATCGCACGCTGAGGTCAAGGGGCTGGTCGTTGGGGGCGAGGTGGCTTTCGGTCTCCTTGACACCGATGACGCGGCAGAAGCGTTAAAAGAACAAAGCAACCTGGAGATAGTGTATCCCGATCAGAAAGATTTAGGAACTCTGGTCATACCATCCACTCTGGCGCTACTCCGCGGTGGACCTAACACTGAAGGCGGAAAAAAACTTATCGATTTTCTTCTTTCGAAAAAAGATCGAGCGACAAATGGTGGAATTAGGGGGCTATATTCCACTCCGATCTGGAATTCCCGGACCGCCCAATATTCGGAAGATCGGGGATTTCAAAATGATGACAATCAATTACTCCAAGGTAGCCGATGAAATGGATGAAGAGATGCAGCCCGTCCAGCCCTGGCTACGACAATGGTTGGGACGGTGATATCCTCCTTAATGTTTCGCCCCAGCTCTATCTTTTTCCGGGTCCGGCTTCGGCTCTTCCTGTCCTTTATTTATTTTACCTTGAAGGGTAAGGTCTTGCGGAATATCGTCGTCTGGTCTCCCTTGAAATTCGGATCGTTGTAGCGATTCAAGTCATAGACGAGACTCGCACGGACCTCGTAATCGCCTTTCTTTAGCTTCGGGTCCCAGCTCAGTATGCGCTCTTCACCTGCTCGAATTATAGTTTCATGGGGGCCTTGCGCATCTGCCATGCTTACCGAGATTGCATCCGGGCGTTTTTTGTCCTCTTCCAGAAACGCTTTGTCATCAGGACGGTCTCCATACCAAGGCGCAAACATCCAGTCCTGCTTGGCGACAAGCTTGCCTTTGCCATCGACCACATCAGCTTTGAGATACATGCCCCGCCGGTTAGATCCTGTGGGAACGGAATGCCCAGCGCCGAGGTTAACCATGTGAAAGCTGAGCGCGGACGTTGATTCTTTTTCGGACACAATGACAAGGCTCAATGCGCCTGAGATTCTTTGAGGAGAATGTCCGCCGGTCCACAAATGTCTGGCTACCGCCCTAATCGGCACATCTTCGTTCTCAGCCGATTTCCGAAGAGTTCTCGGCATGTGACAATCTTGGCACTGTTGTAAACCCAATCCAGGCTTGTGAAAATCATCCCGCCATTCGAGAAAAGTTTGAGTTTGTTTTGCCACCACCCGCTTGCCTGCTGAGTGGCAATACGCACACATGGCTGCCGTCTGAATTTTGGGGTCCTTGACGGTTTCGTGCGGCGCTGCTCCTCCATAAGGCCCCCGAATCTTTCCATCGGGAGTCAGATGACAACTGGCGCATGTTATCCCAACGGCTTCTTTACCTTGAGGCCGCCCCTTGGGCCGCTCGATTTCGACTTTGTCAAGATCGGGGAGATCAAAAGGCTCAGGATAGTGGCACACATTGCAGGACTTGCCCCCCATCTCTATATCGCGAGCGTGCATGGGCCAGGGATCGGTTCCTGCAAATGAGTGTGCGGAACCCGCAGTCAATACTCTTCCCGGAAGAGAGAGTAATTCTTGCTTTGGATCCTTATAAGCCATCGGTTTATAGGTAATGTCAGATCCGAATCCGAAGGCATACTCTCGGTAGATTGCCTGGTGGCACTCGCCACATTCGGCTGACGGAGTTGCCGTTCCCTGGGGAAAGTCTTTGGACTTGGCTGCGGCAGGGGATTTCTTGGTATCTGTCGCCGCGGGCTGTTGCTGGGCTTGTGCCGCGCTCTTCTCCGGATAGACCAGGGCTAAGATCCCTGCGATTATTAAGAGCGCCAAGACAAGAATACTTGCCTTTCTCATGAGCCTGAACCTCCTGCGTTTCTACGTGGTCCACCGACAACACGAGGCTGCCGGTCTCTTAAAATTCAACCATGAACTTAAGCTTCATACCGAGAATAGGATCAATTACCCTGTCCGGATTGATTCCGAATCGATTTGCTGCGGAAGGGATGTCCCAATTCGGGACCGCCTTATCAATGCAGGCATAATTGAACCACCTTCCAGGCTGCCAATACGCCGCGATAAATCTCACAGTCCATTTATCCAATAATTGCCATTCCAAACCGGCATCGATCTCCCATCCCAGGTTGTTGTCGGGAATCGATGGAGCATCGGCGCTGGCTGCGTTGATGGTACTGAGATTGAGGAATTGAACAAGACTGCCTGTGGCAGCGGGGCGCATGAATCCCCACCCATAACCTTGTGGAGAGGCTCTATCAGCCCAGAAAAAACTTCGCAAACATATTCAAGTTCGACGCAACGGCATAATCCAGTCTCACGGCGAAAATGGACGCGTCGTTCATAAAGCCGTCGGTATTCAGATTGAACAAACCAAGTCCCGCTCCGTAATAGAAGCACATAAGAAGGCTATATGGGGCGAACAATCCGTAGTTTCCAAAGCCATAGAAATACGGTTGCCTGTCGATTAGCACTCCGTTTCTCCTATCCGGTCCCGGTAACCAGGCGTAGATGAAGGATGCCTTTGCCGGCCCCACCATGACTCCGGTCTCCGCCATCCATCTCCACGCTTCGATATAACCAGGAGCAAACAGGCTCCCCCTTCCGTCGGTTCGGTCAGGCGCTCCGAAGAAGGTTCCATTCAGCGATCGATGAAACCTGGTTATCTTATTTATCCAATCCAATTCGGCATTAAAAAAGAATCGACCGTTATTGTATTTGAGAAACACTCCGCCATCGGTGCTAACCACATCGCTTGCGGGAAACGCCGCACGAGCAACTTGGAGACGCTGGGATTCCGGACCTCTGTGATAGCTGAAATATTCTGCAACAATGCCGAGAGACAACGGTCCCGAACCGTAGGTGAGGAATACCTGAGGAGACACGGCCAGCAAAGCGTTCAGGTCACCAAGATTATAATACGGGTTAACACGCGGATCGTCGGGTGGCAGTGGGAAAGAGTTATTGGGCTGATCCTGTCTGAACGGATTATCCGGCTGACGCCTCCAGGGATAAAAACCGACTCCGATTCTGAACGGTCCTGTGGGCGCAACCAAGAGAAGAGACTCTGAAGTCAAGTCCTCGGCTCCGTTGTACTGGAGACCGCATCCGAAGTCAAAGGGTCTCTTGCCGACAACTACCATGCCCCAGGGAGTCTGTGCAGAGAACCACCACATAGTCCACTGCCCCTCCGAAATTGCGACTTGCACGCCGGGACTCGTCGAGTTGACATAGGACGAGGCTACGGGGTCCAGAAATTGCCCGATCCGATATTCGCCTCTTAATCTCATGGCAGGATTTATTCGGAACTCCGGGAGGGCATTTACCTCCATCCGCTGCTCGGCAGCTCCACTGGAAGAAACAAGATCCTCAAGTTTTCCTCCCGCCCAGCCGTTGATGGAAGCGAAATTGCCTGGAGTCGAACTGTTGTCCAGATCGTACCTACCGAAGAATCCTCGCGAGCCCAGTTGCTGCACAAACCGATTCTTCCAAACGTATTCACCTTCTAATGAAAATTCCCATGCTGAGGATGAGCCTGCCGCAATGGGAAGGCTTACCAGGATCGCGATCGGCAAGAGCCTGCGGAATCTCATACCCAGAATTCCTCTCTGATCTCACCGGGTTCGAAGGCGCAACCTACCCCAACCCCAAAGTTTAGTCCCATAGCGGTCTACAATCTCTTCACCTAATGATCCGACGACACGACGAGGGGTTGATATACTAATTTGCCAGCTTACACTATTCAGACCCAGTTTGGCAAAGTGCGCGACTGCCTCTTGCTTCGTTTGACTAATTTGAGCGTAGGACCTTATTTCATGCAGAATCAAGGTCCGGGTTTCTGCAAGAAAACTATTCTGGTCCCAATTTCCTCAGCCTCCGAACGGTTATGAGTTACGTAGACAAGAGTGAATTTCAGGGTCTGATGTAAACGGACGATCTCGCCCCGTAGTCGTAGATTCAAGTCCTCGTCCAGACTCGATAGCGGCTCATCCATCAATAATGCCAACGGCCGCATAACGAGAGCTCTGGCTAACGCTACTCGCTGCTGTTCCCCTCCGGACAGTTGGTGCGGTTTTGCCGAGGCATACCTATCAATCTTGAGCAGTTTCAGCGTCTCATCAATTCTCCGCCTTCGTTCCATCTGCGGCAGGCCCCTGGCTTTCAACCCGAATTCCAGGTTACCGTAAACGGTAAGATGAGGCCAGAGGGCCAAGTCCTGGAAGACCATACCCAAATTGCGCTCTTCAGGAGAAAGCAGGATTTTTCCGTCACTTGCCGCAACTTTCCCTGCGATCAGGAGAGTACCTCGGTCCGGCGCCGCAAAGCCTGCCAGCATCCTAAGCAGTGTCGTCTTGCCGCAACCCGAAGGACCAAAAAAAACGATGCGCTCGCCTTGCTCCACCGCCAGGGAAAAATCGCGGATAGTGGCCTGTTCTCCGTAGTATTTTGAAATCTTTTGATATTCAAATAGTATCATGTCCCACCATTGTATTTTCCGACCCATTGGATTATTGCGAAAGGAACCAGCGAAACGACAACCAGCAAGACGCACAGAGCGGCGATCATGGACGGCTCACCGTTCGCCATAAGCGTAAAGATCCTTACCGTAAGAGGGTCCGCGCCGGGAGGATAAACCAGCATGGAAATGCCCGTATCCCGAAGGCAGAAGATATAGGCGACCAGCCAAGCCACACCCAAGTCTCTTCGCACCAAAGGGACGACGATTCCCATCATTCTTTTTGTCCAGGAGACTCCCATGATCTGAGCCGCTTCTTCCATCGAGGGAGGTATCCGAGACAGGGCAGCCAAAGTGATGCGGCTAGGTAACACCCAGTACTGGATAACGTATCCAAGGATCAAAATGATCGGAGAGGCATACACAAAATTGGTCAAAGGATGATTCCAGACGCCGATCATGCCGATCCCGATCACTGTGCTGGGCAAAGCGAACAGCAATATCGTCAGGGTGTCCAGGAGTCTCCAACTCCTAAGCCCCTGAACATGAATCAAATAGCCCGTCAAAAAGCCGAGGACGGTGAGAAGGCTCGCAGCGATTGCCGCAAAAACCATGCTGCGCAAGATGCTATCCCAACCTTGGGTCATCGCCGTTCGCCAAGCCTGGATGACTGCGGATTCGCTCAGTAAAGCCAACAGAGGCATAATCACGATTGCGAATGCGAAAAACCACATCAGCGCAGCCAGCCACTTCCCTAATTTTCCCAGCCCTATCCGAATGCCCGGGCCCTCTCCCGGTCCAATGCGTACGTGGACGGTTTTTCTCTCCAGAAACAGCCCCTCCGCGAACATTGCCATTAAAGCAATGAGGGCCAGTGGAGCGGCTGCCGCCGCAGCTGCGCCGAAATCATAATAAGCTGAAAATTGTGTAAACGTCTCCACCGGAAACACGTTGATGCGCAAGAACAAGGGAACTCCGAATTCTCCCAGACTCAGCAAGAATATCAAGAGCATACCCAAGATAATCCCAGGCAGAATGAGGGGCAGCGTGATCCGGCTCAAAATTCTCGGCCATTTTGCGGCCAATAAGCCCGCTTCTTCCAGTCTAGGATTGACGCTCCGAATGAAGGCTATCGTCAGCAGCATAAGGATGGGCATGTAGCACGCGAACAAGATCCAAGCGCAGCCTCCCACGCTGAATAGAAAATCTGACCCTGCTTTCCATTCTCCACCGGCCAGCCATCTCGACACCCAGCCTTGTCGTCCCAACAAGTGAAACCAAGCCACTGCCTGCACATAGGGCGGAATTAAGAGAGGAATGGTAAACAACAGTGATCAGCAAAGGACGGCCCGGAATATCCGACTTTCCCAGGAGAATGCCCAGAGGCAGTCCCACCAGCAATGACAGGAGCGTTACCAGTCCGGCTAAGCTGAGAGAGGTGAGCAGAAGATGCCGGGTTTGGGTCGAAGCAAACAGGTTATAGAATAGGTCAAAACTGAACCGCCCGTTTACAAACAGACTTTGGGCAAAAATATCCACTAGCGGAGACAGTCCTAGTCCCGACTAACAGGACGGCAATCAACCAAAAAACGGCGCGACGTGCGTTCATAGCCCGGACCAGGTCTTCAGAAAGGGCTGGATTTTCTGCATCTTCTCAGCCAGCTTCGCATAATTGATGTCCATCACTTTCATTTTGTCCAAGCGAGGAACTTCCGGGGGCGTTTCAACACCAGGATGCAAGGGGATTTGGGCGCACTCGGCAAAGGCCAATTTGCGCTCCGTCTCCTTGGAAAGTAAATAATCAATCAATTTTCTGCCCTGTTCCGGATGCGGGCTGTTTTTTATTAGGACCACAGCATTCGGCAAGATGAGAGATCCGATCCCGTCTTTCCCTTGATCCGGAACCACCATTTCTACGGCTTTGCCCTGTTTCATCCGGTTTACGACATCATCGCTATCGACCAGCGAAAAATCAAATTCGCCTGAAGAGACCAAATCAGCGCTTTCCCCATTGCTACTGGATATTTTAACTTCGATTATCTTTCATTTGATTCATAAATGTTTGGCGCGCGTTCATTTCCCCACAAGGAGAAAAAGCGCAGCCATATAATCGGTGGTAGTCCCGAAAACCGGATTGGCGATAACGGTCTTTGCTCGCCAGCGTGGGTCCGCGTAATCGCTAATGGAGCCAGGTTTCTCCTTTAAGCCTTTTTTCACGAGTAAAACCCTTGCTCGTGCGGAAAATCCGGTCCAGTACCCTTCGGGATCCTTGAATGCCGCGGGGATCTCCGCAGCATTGGGCGATACATAACTAGTCGCTATCCCTTTCTCTTTCAGCACCTCCGCTCGGACCACTTCATTAGCCCAGTACACGTCTGCTTGAGGATTATTCTTTTCGGCAATCAATCTGTTCATGACTCCGGTGCTTTTTGATTCCTCGGTGTCGTATACGGCTTTGACTCTGATCCCGGTTTCTTTTTGAAAATTGTCAAGAATCGGAGCCGCAAAGACCTGATCCTCGCTCACGTACACGACGACAATTTGAGCGGCTGAAGAAGCTGCCCAGGCAGGCAAACCGGTCAACCAACTGAGCGCAAGCACGAAGGCGATAATCACTTTGTAAGTCAAAGGATACCCCTCCGTAAGCGCCGGAGTTTTCAGGTCATCTTGTACGAGGCGCAGTCTATTCTTCATGTCCGTCTCCTCTTGAGAACAAGGCTAATTCCCGTCCTGGCACAGAAACTCCCGGAATTAGCTCAATTGCATAAAGACATTCCGTAGCGTCGGGAATCACCGTTTTCCGCTTACTTCCAGGTCGTCGAAATGGCTCTGCGCATCAGATTTGCTCCACAGTCCGATCTTGCCCGCTTCTTTGAACGTAGAATCTTTGGCATCCAGATGCTTCTGGCCATCCAAATAGCACTGGATGTGGTCCCCGGTCATGGTAACCCGAAGAGCGTGCCATCCTGGAGTAGACTTAACCTTTGCGCCTTTGATTTCCGAACGACGGCCGTTCACCACGTGATAGAGATTGTAATTATCCTCTAGCGGATTGAAACGGGCCACATAGTAGTTCTTTGCGTCCTTTGCTCTCCACACAATGCCCCCGCCCTGGTCCGTGCTTCCTGCGATGGCTTTCATCTTCACTGTAATGTCCACGTCTTTATAGTTGGTGTCATTAACAAGAGTTATATTGAACGTCGACCCCGAACTCTTCGCCAATTGAGCCAACACATTTGGTTTTGACGGCGCGGTGTTATCAGGCGCCACTTCCCATTTGCCCACCTCGTTGGTGAATCCTTTAGCGATTTCACCAACTTTATCTTTATCGAAGTTCCACGACATCTTCCCATTTTGGGCTGCGATGCCGCCGGCTATCAATATCAATCCCAAGAGCGAAAATCATATCATCTATCTTGTTCTCGCATGATATGCTCGATCCCTCTTTCATGTTTTAGGAAATTGAGTCGTCGTAAGCGATCCTGCAGCCGCTACCTCGTAGGATTCTGTCAGGCTTGAAAGGGTCCTGCGCGCTTCAATTGCCGTCGCTCAATTTAAGTGGCCCCTTGGCCTTATCAAATGCAGTTCGGACTACTTGAGCGAGTTTCTCCGCAGGACCCGTTCCCCAGTAATGGAGGAAGAACACTCTCGGCTGCTCATCCAACATATGGTTGTGAACCGCAACTATCTCGATGCCACCTTTTCTAAACGCCTGTATCACCGGATTGACTTCCATAGCGGACATGACGACATCGCCCGCTACATGCGCCTTTTCATTGGTTCCTACAAATCCGGCCCAGGAATTCAGCCCCATACTCGAGGTTAGTTCCACCCCGTGCATTTTCACTCCAGGCCGACCCACCGTGATCTTGAAGGAACCACCAGCGGCCTTACCGGGATGTCCAATGATTTGTTCGATTTTCTTCGTGTCCAGATTTAGGGCCGGCTCAGCGCCTCCGGATGAGCCTGGGCTCGGGTGAGGAGTGGCCGTTTTATCTAAAGCATTTCTGATGCCGTGGGCCAGCTTTGTTGGGTCTCCCATTCCGCCAATGTGCATAAACATGATGCGAGGCTGCTCATAGAAGAAATGGTTATGCAAAGCGGTCACCTGGATATTTGCCTCCTCAAGAGCCGAGATTACGGGATTTACCTCCTTTTCCAGCAGTACCAGATCGCCCATTACCATTGTTTCCTTGCCCATGTCCTTCCAGGCGGTCCAGGAACCGAAGCCAAGGGCAGTGGGCATAGGCTCACCTTCGATGGATACTTTGATGTCGCTGCGTCCAAAACGAACGACAAAAGCCCCTTCGTCCATTTGCCCGGGAAATCCCAAAATTTTCTCGACTTCTTTGAAATCAGCAGTGGCAGGAGCGGAGATTAACATCGACAACGGCAAGGCAACTAATACCGATAGAAACATTAAACGCTTCAACAATTTGGCCATAATTAATTTCCCCCTTTTTCCAATCAATTCGGTGTCTCCATTCGCAGACGTTTCATCAATAAGCGAGGAGACTATGCGGTCTATGAGTTCCGAACCGGATTTTAAGTTCCGGGAACAGATCACGACATTCCTCGGAGAAACAAATGGTATAAGATCCCCAGGACCGCGCTGCCTCCTATGGTTTGAATCACTCCTAATTTGAAACGGAAAATCGCCAACATCGCAAAAATCGCGATCAACAGCGTCGGCATATTGATAGTATTCCAAAGCGGGATCTGTAGGTGGGCCCCTAGGATATACACATCTCGGATAGAACCAAACACGGTGTGCAGAGCGAACCAGACTGCCAGGTTGAGAACTACCCCCACTATGGCCGCAGTTATCGAGGACATCACCGTGTTCAAAGACTTGTTGCCTCTCAATGCTTCAACATACGGTCCTCCGACAAGTACCCAGAGGAAACACGGGACAAACGTTGCCCAAGTTGTCAGCGTCGCTCCGAGACATCCCTGCCATCATCGGATCCAAACCTCCGGAGTTGCGGAAGGCCGCCAGAAACCCGACGAACGGTAAGACGAGAATAAGGGGTCCTGGCGTGGTCTCAGCCAATCCTAGCCCCTCCAGCATCTCTCCGGGTGTGACCCAGTTGTAGGTTTCCACCGCTTGCTGGGCCACATACGCCAATACGGCATAGGCCCCGCCAAAGGTCACGACGGCCGCTTTGCTGAAGAATGTCGCTTCCTGGAAATAGACACTTTCGGATCCCAGGAAGATCAGAATAAGGGCTATGGGGCCAAACCAGATGATTGTCCAGCTAACGGTCACTACGAAAGCTCGGGAAACAGAAGGCCGCACGTGTTCCAGCGCGTGCCGGTCAAGCAATTGATCTAGGACAGGGGAATCACCTGGGTCTGAGCTAGTCGCTTGCCCTTGGTTTACTTCGAAAGCTTCCGGTCTGAAGCGTCCTCCCACATATCCGATGATCGCCGCCGAGAGAACGATCAAAGGAAAGGGCATTGAAAAAAAGAAGATGGCGATGAAGGACAAACCGGCTATTACTCTCATGAAGTTGTTCGTCAGCACCCTTTTTCCTATGCGCAGAACAGCTTCTATGACTACAGCCAGAACAGCGGGTTTCAAGCCGAAAAAGAGCCACTGCACGACGCTCAGGCCCTGATAACCTGCGTACAAGACGCTCAACACAAGCATGAAAAGAAAACCGGGAAGCACGAAAAGTGTCCCGGCCACAATCCCTCCCCTCGTCTTGTGCAGCAACCATCCGATATATATCGCCAATTGCTGCGCTTCAGGACCGGGAAGAAGCATGCAATAATTCAGGGCATGGAGAAAGCGGCTCTCACTTATCCACCGTTTCTCTTCAACCAGATATCTGTGCATGACCGCAATCTGGCCGACAGGACCTCCAAAACTGTTTAAAGCCACTTTAACCCAAACCCAAAATGCTTCTCTGAAAGAAGGAAGGTTCCTGGGCATGCCTTCACAGAGGGTTCTCTTTCTGACCGTCCGAGATATCATTCGTTGTTGTCAATCCATACCTTCACTTTGCGGCTATTGCTCGGAGGGGATTTCTCTTAAACCTTTTCCACCTGCGCTTGGCGCCATGCGTAGAGAGCGTCATACATGGGGGTTTCCAGTTCAATTTTCTTGTGGTCATCCAATCCGAAAAGGATAGCGAACCCGTGAGCTATTGCTTTTAGACCGGCCCCCTGAGGAGATGTCTCAACATCGGCAGACACATCCGCAGCATGAACAATCTTTGCCATCTCAACCAATGCAGGATCGGCCATAAGCCCATACTTGAGCATGACGCTCTCAAAGGAACAACGCCCTTCAACGTGTCCCAGTTCTACTCCCGGAACATCATACGGGGTTGCTCCTTCTCGTTCGGCCGTAGAAATGACCTGCTCCTTCGGCACGAAAAGAAATTCCGCGTCCTTGTCTATGAATCGCCTGATGAGCCACGGGCAGGCGATGCGGTCCACGTTTGCATTCTCCCTAGTTATCCATTTCATTTGTCCTCCCCCTCCGGCTCGCCAAGTTCCGCCCAGGCTTTGATACCACCCTCAAGAAACCGGACATCTGGGTGACTCTGCTGAAGCCGGTCCGCGACTGATTGACTGACAGCGCCACCTTTGACACAGTAGACGACAACCAGCCGGTCTCGGGGGATCTCGTCACTCCATTCGTCGACCTTCTCCGGATCACGCCAGACACCGCTGCCGATGGTTTGAGGCGCAGCTTCGTAATCGGCCTTTCTCCTCACATCCAAGAGGACCACTTCCGGATCGTTTTCCAGGAGAGCTTTCAATTCTTTGGATGTGATCGAATTGGCCATTTTCCTGATACCCATGCGACATGAGATTAGCTGCGGAGCCAGCCATAAGGGATTAGGCCTTCCCTTACGGTACTGGAGGCTCGTGCTCCTTACAGAACGGGGCCTCTCCCATCACCGGCATGTTGCAGACTTTGCACAACGATCTTCTTACCGGATCGTGGATATCGTGCACAGGCTTCTCCAGTGGTCGGATCGGTAGCCACTTTTTCTTGCTCATCGGAATTCTTTTTTTTCGGTCATGATAACAACCTCCTTGATTAGTCCTTACAGACTTTAGATGCCTACAGATCCTGCCGGGTTCATTGGCCGGGATTTGACGAATTACTTACGATGACTTCCTTGCATTCCCAACAAATCCTTCCAGCCGAGCCGGAACCGACTGCTTTCAGCTCATTTTTCAGCGACGACATATTGATACGCTCTTGACATTAAGATACAGCTGTATCATGATACTGTCAAGTGTTACATAACAGAGGACCTCATGAACCAATGCCCACAACCCCGATGGCTACTCCTGATCCACCAGATTCCACCCAAACCCGCTTACTTTAGGGTAAAGATTTGGCGCAGACTCCAGAGTCTGGGAGCAGTCGCGGTCAAAAATTCCGTCTACGTAATTCCAAGGACTGACCAGACCCTCGAAGATTTCCATTGGGTGCTCCGTGAGATCGTGCAAGGCGGTGGAGAGGCGTCTATCTGTGAAGCGGGCTTTGTAGAAGGATTAGCCGACGAACAGATTGAGGGGCTTTTCCAGGCAGCGAGAGACACAGATTACACACAGATCGCTGATGATGCACGGGTGCTGCTTGGTTCTCTTCCTGCCTCAGGCTCTTCTTTCGGGATGACCGGATTGCCGAATTGTCTTCGCACCTGGCTCGACTCAAGCGACGTCTCGCGGGAGTGATCGCCCTTGATTTCTTTAAAGCGCCGGCACGTGAAGAAGTTGAGAACTTGATAGCGGAAATCGAATCCAGGCACAAGGACGCGGAACAGCGGCTTGTGGAGCAAAATGAGGAACCTGCAAAAGCTGATCTTGGGGGAATAACAGGTAGGACATGGGTAACGCGGAAGGGCATTTACGTGGACCGCATAGCAAGCGCGTGGTTTATCCGTCGATTTATCGATCCCGACGGTGGCTTCAAATTCGTCGACCAATAAAGGTTACAGGCCAAGGGCCGGAGAGCTACGGTTTGACATGTTCGAAGGTGAGTTCACACATGAAGGTGACCAGTGCACCTTCGAGGTGTTGAGCAAGCGCTTCGCAGCCGATGATCCGGCGCTTGTCGAGATAGGCAAAGTGATTCACGACCTGGATTAAAGGATGCAAAGTTTAAGAAACTCGAAACTCCAGGAATAGGAGGACTTATTGATGGGCTGGCGTCCGCCCACGAATCGGACGAGGAGCGGATAGAGCGAGGCAGCGCAATATTTGACGACCTATATGAGTATTTCCGGCGCAAATAAAGGATAGATGATACCGACCATCAAGCAGCACGCTGAGGCAAGCAGGAAAAGGACGGGCAAGGACTATGGGGAGTTGCACGAATGGATGGATGCTAATCCGAGGAAAAAGGAGGAGCGTCACGACATCGGCAGGATTTACGAGTACGGAAAGATGATGGAGGAGAAATATGGGCCGGAAGGGCTTCAAGAATATTTTCAGCACATTCGCGACGATTTCATTGCTAGTTTCAATCATGTCGAAGAGGATGTTGATGAAGCCATCGCGAAAACCTTACCTTATTTCGGGATGAAATCACGTTGATACCCCCCAAAACCAAAAGAGAGCGCGAACAATGAGCAAACCTTTAGCGGATGCCCTGACAGATACCGCAATTGGCATTGGCATGAACAGGGGTCTCGCCACGACGTTCAATGGGCTGTGTTCTGTCGGTTTTCTGCGCGGGCATCCTACGCTCTGGCCCGGACGCCGGTGCTTGCGCTCTTTGCTGCCTCCCTAGGGGCCGGCCCCGAGGCCATCGGCTTCGCAGTCGCAATTTCCACAGTCACCGGGATCTTTTTCAAGATGCCTGCAGGAGTTCTGTCCGATGTGATAGGCAGGACTCGAACTCTTTTCATGGGATTAGCTGTATTCGCTGTAGTGCCTTTTGCATATCTCTGGGTGTCCTCGTACGAGGCTCTAGTAGTGGTTCGATTTTTCCACGGTTTTGCAACGGCCATCTATGGACCCGTCGCCATGGCCGTGATCGTAGGAATCGCCGGGGACAAGCGCGCAGAAATGCTTTCCTGGTTTTCCTCCATCACCATCATAGGAAACCTGATAGGCGCTCCTTTGGGGGGGCTTATCTTGACTTGGTTATCCGGTGGCGGCGAGCATCAACTCAGGCATTTCCACATCGTATACGGAGTAGTGGCCGGCCTGGGTATGGCATCTCTGCTAATTGCTTTATGGGTGTTGCGCGGTCAATCGGAGCCAGCGACTCATGGCGATGGTCGGACCCTGAGGGCATTGTTCGAACAGTTTCGAACCGGTGTCCGAGAAATCCTTCTGGATCGCCGCGTGCTGGTCACCAGTAATATGGAAGGGGTTCAGAATCTGTCAGTGGGGGCGCTGGAGGCTTTTCTGCCGATTTATGCCGTTATTATCTGCGGATTCAGTCCATTTCAGGCAGGATTGTTATGGGGGATTCAAATCGCGGCCACAGTTGCTTCCAAACCCATTATGGGGAGGTTTTCCGACCGTTACGGACGGGCGCAATTCTTATTTTGGGGGATGTTTGTTTGTGCGGTCCCGTTTGCATTGATACCCTGGTTTCAGGATTTCGGAATTCTTATGGTTCTGGCCGCTATCTTCGGGTTAGGGGAGGCTGTGGTAACGTCCTCCGCAGCCGCTCTAGTCGCAGACTTCTGTAGAGAAGACCATCTTGGATCTGCCATGGGAACTTTCGGGACAATTTTTGATGTCGGACACGCCTCGGGCCCACTCTTGGCAGGTGTGCTTATAGGCCTTACGGGCGGTGGAACCGATTATCGGATGTCATTCTTTGTCGTGGCCGTGCTTTTGATTTTGGCCGCCATGCTTTTCCGGATGTCCTTGCCCATCCGGGGCAATACAGGAAATGGAGCAGTAGTGTAAGTTGAATTCGGTTCGCTTTGTTGAAATAGCTGACGAGGAGCGGGGCGAGTTACTCATCGTAAGTCTCGCCCCGCATTCTAAACCAAGAAAATCGCGCAGGAAGGTCTATTCTTCAAAAGCCCGGGCGTAGCCGGATTCCGAAGGCTCTTCCCGCCAATGGCCGCCTCTTAGAGACTGGTCATCTCTGAATTTCTCGTACTGATCGAATTCTTCTTGGCATTTGACGCACAGTTTAGCCGCGGGAAAGAGCCGTAGGCGTTGCTCAGGGATCGGCTCGCCACAGTCCTCACAAATTCCATACTCGCCGTGCTTAATCCTCTCCAGGGCCTCTTCGATCTCTTTAATTTGTTTATGTTGCCGCATCGAGATCCTTGCATCCAAATCTCTGGAGATCTCACCTGTGGCCAAATCGATTTCGTCTCCCTTTTCTATGGCATCGATGCTTCTTTCGACCTTCATGGACGCCAGTTGTTCCAACAGCACCTGTCTGGGATTAAATGCCCCCGACGGTCGAGCAGCAGGTTTTGGCGCTTCTTCGACTGTTTTAGGAGCTATGACAGGTTCCTCCACCTTTGCGCTGGTTTTGGATTCGGCTCGCTTCAAGGCCCCGCGGTCAACTATCCGATAATAATTCTTTCCATCTTCAACTCTTCTCTCGATCTGGCCTTTAAGCACTTTGCCACGGACACTGTTCGGAACTATGCCTAACTCTTCCGATATTTGTTCACGGGTCATCCACATGATAATTTGCTCCTTCTAACACCCTTCGTCCAGGTTTAATAATCACTCGGAGGGCCTGGGGCAAGAGTCCGCCGTGAAAAATACGAACCTTGTGTCCCAATAGCCCCGACCGCCGCCTTGCATCGCCAACTGGCTGTAATAACAGTTAATAGCGTACCGGGGGTTCGACAGAATTCCGGAAGAGAGTGATAAAATACTTCCGTCCCGTGGCAACCCTCCGGCTCGACTTCGAAAAAGCGCTCTAGGAGCGCGAATCAGGCGCGCGTATGTACGCGTCTTCCGCGAAACTGTCAATCTTTTTCTGCCGCAGCCGCCAGTAAATGACAAAAATAACTGCGATATTGTTTGCTTAGATATAAGCTTCAGTGACACAAATCATGACGCAAAAACAAGCTGCTCGGTGTCATAAAAACTTCTAATTCTAATTGCTCCGGCCGCCGGATTGTATAAGATATATATAGTAAGCGTTCACCGGAATAAGCGTAATGGCTTGAAATTACGATGGGCAAGCGGTCCATCCTCATCGGGCGCCGAGTCGCCTCAAGAACGGTGAGCTACAAAGATATGTGCCACAACTGGTTGCAAAACCTCTATGAGGAGGAGAAAATGTTGGGTCATTTTGTATGAACAATTCGCTGAGCCACCCGATATCAGCGTGCTTGTCGGAGCGCCCCCCACCGCATTACAACGCGATGTCGGGCTTTTGCAGCCAGTTTTAGGAGAGTGTTACGATTCCATGCGAGACTTTGCCTTAGCCAGAAAGAAGATGGTGGAAGGGCAGCTTGAAGCGCGAGGCATCAGAGATGACCGTGTGCTGGATGCCATGCGGGAGGTCCCGCGCCACCTGTTTGTGGACGTTCCGATGCAAGCTGAGGCATATGATGATAACCCTCTTCCCATCGGTGACGGCCAAACCATAAGCCAGCCCTACATGGTGGCCATAATGACCGAACTGTTGCAATTCGGGGGATCGGAAATAGCGTTGGAGATTGGCACCGGATCGGGCTACCAGGCCGCGGTGTTGAGTAGGGTCTGCAAATGGGTATATACCGTGGAACGAATCCGGAAGCTGTCGGAACGCGCTGAAAAGACAGTGAAAAGTTGTGGGTACCAAAACATAACATTCATAGTGGGTGACGGCACGGAAGGTTGGCCCGAGGCCGCGCCTTACGACGGCATAATAGTTACGGCAGGGGCTCCGAGAATTCCCGATACCTTTATAAAGCAGCTTCGAGTCGGTGGAAGGCTGGTGATCCCGGTCGGGGACCGCTTCTCTCAAACTTTGAAAAGAGTAATCAAAACAGAAGATGGTACCACAATCGAGAACCACACCGGTTGCCGCTTTGTGGATCTTATCGGCAGGTGGGGCTGGTTTGTGTCTTAACAAAGGTCAAGAGGGGGCCTGCTTGCCGCGGTCCGTAATTTCCGAGGCTGGAAATCGCAGTCCGGTTTAAAACAAGCCACTGGATTATAATCAAATCATGGAATCTCGAATCTCTTTCCAACGTCTCCAAAATTCCAATCTTGCGCCTCTGGGAATTAAATCGCCTTTCACCATCCCATCAGGCATTGTCACTACGTTGCCGTCAGTAATCGCTCGTATTGCCCGCGACGTGCCGCAAATAGGCTTTTTGACAACCAAGACTCTAAGTGTCGAACCCAGGGCAGGTTACAGGGAACCTATAATTCACGAATATTATCCAGGCTGTTTTGTGAATGCGGTAGGCTTGGCTAATCCGGGCGCTGAAAGGTTCCTGGAAGCCATGAAGCCGTTGCTCCCACTGCACGATCGTAAGCCGCTTTTTGTTTCCATCATGGGCCTTAATGCGCAAGATTTCCTGGATTGCGCACGAATACTGGAGCCGATCGCTGACGCGTTCGAGCTGAATTTATCGTGTCCACACGTGAAAGACGCGGGTCAGTGCATAGGATCGGACCCGGATTCCGTGAATTCCATTATCAGGCTGCTCAAGAAACACCTTGATAAGCCGATAGTCCCGAAGCTGTCTCCAAATCTGGGAGACATTGCAGGCATGGCCCAGTTGTGTGAGGCTGCAGGGGCCGATGCGCTTTCCTTGATCAATACCGTCGGCCCGGGGATTGCCCTGGATTCCCAAGGGCGGCCGATCCTCAGCAATGTCATGGGCGGATTGTCCGGCGCGGGGATTTTGCCGGTAGGGCTGAAAGCCGTTAGAGAAGCGGCTTCCGCGGTCAAGATCCCAATAATTGCTTCAGGCGGCATAGATTCCGCGCAGGATGTACGAGCTTACCACTCGGTCAGGAGCCGCTCTTTTTGCAGTGGGGTCGGCTCTGGCGGGAATGACCACGCCGAGAATAACAGATTTTTTCAGCGACCTGGTTCATGAACTGGAACACGCGCAAGGCAATGAATCTGCCCGAGCGCCGATCGCTCAGCCGCGGACGGATTATTTCAGAACTACTGTGATGGAGAACAGCCCAGTCGGAGCAGGCATATTTGCGCTCAAGCTCAAAGAGGGTCCGGCTTGCCGGCCGGGGCGCTTTTTCTTCCTTCGGTTACCTGAAGTAGGAGAAAAGCCTTTTTCACCGATGAACGATTTGGAACCCATGTATCTGGTCCGCAATGTGGGGCCTTTCACAGCGGCCCTGGAGTCCTTGAAGCCCGGGGATCCCATCGACATGCGGGGACCGTACGGCAAAGGTTTTCCCGATCCCGAACCGGGCAGGCCTCTTGTCCTGGTCGGAGGGGGCACGGGCGCGGCCCCGGTCATTATGGCCGGGACGTATTTCGGACGGAGCGTGTTTCCAAAGCATTCTTCGGATTTGCAGGTGAAGTGACTGAGGCGCTCAGGGATGAAATCCTGCACTCGCTTCCCCGGCTCCCGAATCGTTATCGACCCTCCTGGAACGGTGGGGGAGGTTGTCAGAGCGTTACAGGCCGATATGGTTGCAAATGCCGCCCTGTATCGAGAATGCGCAGCGTTCGTATGCGGCCCGAGACCCATGATGGACGCAGTTGTCGACGCGCTGAAGCAATATTCCCCCAAAGGGGGCATCCATCTCGCGCGCGAGGACGTAATGCGTTGCGGTATAGGCATTTGCGGAAGTTGCGGAACAGAAACCGGCCTGAGATCCTGCGTAGACGGCCCAGTGATGAGGAAATAGGACCGGCATTCTAACAGGTTCTGTTCATTGGCTGGAGAGACTCCGGCGCTACCGAAATCCGCTCAGTTTTGCCGCAAAAACACTTGACTCGATGTCTACGTATTTGATAATTGTAATATCTGAATAATCGAGGAAGCTCAGATTAAACGGTCGGTCGGGCTCAAAGCTTGACGCAAGGCCGTTCAATGTTGATCTATTCTATGAGAATGCTAACTCTGAAATTGCCCGGACTTGATCAGAATCGGTTAATGCTACGTTGATAAAGCAGAATTCAGTGCCATATGAGAATTTTGAATAAGTAAAGTTACGGAGTTGATTCCGGCCGGTGTGGCTTGTCAATGGCCATTTCAAAGAGGAAGGAGATTTTATGAAGCGGGAAATCCGGATAATTATGATTGTGGTGGCCTTGGCTGCCTTTGCAATGACTCTAATGGCAGCATCCGTCGCGGATGCGGGAAAATTGGAAGAGGCCATTGCCAAAACACCGCAGGGTCTGGGTAAGGGTCAGATCGATCCCAAGGCGGAACCCGGTTTCATGGGCATTCCCGGTGCGCCCAATCCTTTCTGGCTCTATGGCATTCTCTGGGGTATTTGGGTCGGCTGGATATTTTCCACGGTCGGAGCCTTCGGCGGCATCATGGCCGGTGTAGGCCATATCACGGTATTCGGTCTCGCGGACTACGGCAGAACGTTCAAAGACACGAGTCCTGTGCTCAATAAGCTCCTGACCGACTCCATCCGCACAAGCAATCAGTACCTTGTTGGCTTGTCCGCATTCATTTCTTCACTCACTTACTATCGGATGGGGAGGCTGGTCCTGCCTTTGGGACTATGTCTGGCCATTGGCGGGATTGCCGGAGCATATCTCATCCCGGTTCTGACCGCGGGGAAGATCAACCTGAGTCAATACATAGGGTTCTTCGGAGTCATCGTGCTGATCATCGGCGGTTTCCTCTTCTATGAGACAACCGAAAGGGGACAGAAGAGCAAGAAAGCTGCTAAAGAGGCGGCGGCCGCGTTCGAGCGGGACCACATAAAGAGAGAGGCAGGAACGTCGGAACATGCGGATCGCGGGGTGGAAGTTACAAGTTGGAGCGCTTCGCGCATCCACTTCACGTTCTATGGCGTGGAATTCTCGTTTAATCCGCTGTGGCCTCTTGTCGGAGGTTTCGTCATCGCTGCCATCTCCGCTTTCATTGGAGTGGGCGGCGGTTTTCTCTACGTTCCTTTTCTGACTTCTATCGCAGGGCTGCCGATGTACGTGGTTGCCGGCACCTCCGCATTGGCGGTGTTAGTGAGCATGATAACTTCAATATTCACGTTCATGTTCGTCAAGGGGACTCCAATAGACCTGCTGTTCATAGGCATAGAGCTTGTGGGCATTATTATCGGTTCAATTGTGGGACCAATGACTTCCAAGTACATTCCGGACATCTGGCTGAAGAGAATCTTTGTGGTTCTGGCGATTTATGTTGGCGTCGGTTACACTACTAAGGGATTCCTCGGATACTCGATTTTCCCCGGAATGTAATCTCACAGAAGTCGGAAATTTATGGGATGGCAAGACCGCGGGCCGACCAAGACCGGCCCGGGTTCGTCATGCCTGATCAGTCGTCATGCAGATGCACCCTCTTTACATGGTCATCGATCCTTATTTGATCTTTTTCTACCGGATCACCGGGTACGGCTTTTTGGATTTCCTCATAGGGACGTTCGTGCTTGCATTCATAGCGTTGATACTGGGTGAACTTACTATCTCGTGGGCTTTTCTTCTCTCCAGGAAATACGTAGACAACATCACGTGCGAAGTGACACGATATCAGAATTTATCACAGGAAGCCTTAGTGGCCGGAGACAAGAAGGCATATAAGGCATCCAATAAATTGGCCAATGACGCATTCGGCAGGACTTTTTTCATGCAGATTGCTCTGTCCGCATCGTTTCTGTGGCCGATCTTCTTCGCTCTGGATTGGATGGGGCACAGATTCTCGGAGGTCGAATTCAGAATTCTGTTCACTGGTTATTCGGTTGGATATATCTGTGTCTTCATAGCTCTTTATGCGGCTGCGTATATGCTTTTCAAAAGAATCAAATACAAGCTGCCATACTTCAGGAATATAGGCGCCATTTTGAATAGTTATACACCGACATCTTCGAAATCGGCCGATACCGGATCAAGCAACAGCCGCCTCGCGGATGCACAAGAACTAATCGTCCGGATACACAGATTCCGGAAAGCAAGTAACAGGGAAGATAGGGACAAAATATTCTAAAGGGAGATCCCATGCCGGAAACCAACAAACAAACAGTGTATAGCGTTTGCGCGATGTGCACTGTACGCTGCCCCATCGAAGTTGAAGTCGAAAACGGAGCAGTGAAGCATATTTGGGGCAATCCACATTTGCTCGGAGGTCGTTACCTCTGTCCCAGAGGGGCCGCGGGCAAGGTGTTCCAGAGCGACAGCGAACGAGTCCGGAGCCCTATGATCCGAGACGGGGAAAGGGGTTCAGGGAAATGGAAGAAAGCAAGCTGGGATGAAGCGCTCGATTATATAGCGGATAATCTGAAGAAAGTGATCAAGAAACACGGCGCCGGAGAGCGTTGCGCTGGGTGACAGGGGCGGCCCGTTCACCGATCTGCAAAAGGCGTTTATAAAAGCTCTCGGTTCTCCTAACTATTTCAATCACCATGCTTCCTGCTCCAATAGTGTTCATAATGCGCATAACTGCTCTGGCAGGGCACAGGCGGAACACGGTGGCTTACGATTACAAGAATTGCAAATACATAATCCTTTACGGGAGAAACATCCTCGAAGCCATCGGCACAAAAGAAGCCAAGGAGTTCATAGACGGACTGGAAGCCGGTATGAAGTTCGTCCATCTGGATGTGCGCTGGAACTACACCGCGGCCAAGGCGCATCGTTTCTTCATGGTCAAACCCGGGACCGACTATGCGTTCAACCTTGGGCTTATCAACGTCATTTTGGCCGAAGGGCTGTACAGACAAAGAATTTGTGAAGCGCTGGGTAACCGGGCTGAACGAGCTGAAGAAATTCGTCGAGCCGTATACACCGGAATGGGCCTCAAAAGAGACAGGCATTCCGGCCAAGGACATAAAGGCGATTGCCTACGAAGCCGCGGAGGCAAAACCGTCGGTCATTTTTCATCCCGGTTGGATGACCGCATGGACGGAAAATGACTATTACTTCAGGAGATCCATCTACATCCTTCAGGCGCTCTTGGGAGGATATGAGGCCAAGGGAGGGTATCTTTTCTTCAAAGGAGAGCCGGCTACCGGCCACAAGCCTGTCAAGATGCTCCAGGCGGCCGTGCCGAAGGTGGAAAAAGAGCGCTTTGACGGAGTTGGATCAAAACACAAACACTTATCGGCAGATTACGGCATGGCGCAAATGTTGCCTCACGCCATACTCAACGAGGACCCCTATCCGGTCAAGGCGTTCATCTGTTATCGGTACGATCCGCTGTCGTCTCTTCCGGACCCTGAGCTTTTCCAGCAGGCCCTCAGCAAACTCGACCTGCTGGTAAGCATCGACGTGAACTATAGCCATACGGGTTGGTACTCGGACGTCATTCTCCCGGAATGCACGTATCTGGAGCGAACCGATCCGGTCATTTCCAAGAAAGGCCCAAAGCCGGCCATCTGGATACGAAGGCAAGCGGTGGAACCCAAATTCGATAGCAAGCCCAAATGGTGGATCTTCAAAGAGTTGGCTGAGCGTATGGGAATAGGCAAATATTTCCCGTACGAAACCATCGAGGACTTGATCAAGTATCAACTGCAGGATACGGGCTTTACCTTGGAGAATTTCGACGCGAAGGGATATATCGAGCTTTCCAAGGAGCAAATCCTATGGGACCGCAAAGACGGCCTGAAGTTTAATACTCCCTCGGGCAAGTTCGAACTGGTCTCCAGCATGCTCGAAGATAACGGGATACCATCATTCCCGCCCTACAGCAGTCCTCAAGCCCCTCCCGAGGGTCAGTACAGGCTTGTGACCGGGAAAATAGCCACCCATACGCAAGGCACTTCCCTGAACAATCCGCTGCTCAATGAAGTTCAGTCCGAAAACACTCTCTGGATCAATTCCGGAGAAGCCAAGAAGTTGGGGATCAAAACCGGCGATCTTGTGGAGGTCTCGGCAGGCGGAGTCACTCATACCATAAAGGCGAACGTAACTGATTTCATTCACCCGCAAGCGGTCTTCACGCTGCACGGTTACGGTCGAGAAATTCCGCTCCAGACCAGGTGCTATCAAAAGGGAATGAGAGACAATACCCTCATGAAGGGGCTGCTCAAGATGACGATCGGAGGCAATTGTCCGATGACGGATTGCTTCGTGACAGTAAAGAAGGCGCCGTAGGATTTTGGTGAAGGAGTTTCACGATGAGTGAGCATTATATATATCAGGACCAGAATAGGTGCATAGGTTGCCGGGCATGTGAGATGCACTGCAAGACCAAGAACGACGTGCCTGTAGGCCCTAGTTTCTGCAAGATAATTCCGGTTGGCCCTCAAGTAAAAGGGGGCGTTCCCAGGATGCAATTCATATTCATGCCCTGTTTTCACTGCGAAAACCCGTGGTGCGTCTCAGCGTGCCCGACAGGCGCTATGCAGAAGCGGCCGTCAGACGGCATCGTATTTGTGGAGCCGTCGTTGTGCATAGGCTGTAAAGCCTGCATCACGGCGTGCCCTTGGGGCGCTCCGCAATGGAATAAGGAGACGGGGAAAGCCTTCAAATGCGATTACTGCAAAGACAGAGTGGATGAGGGCCTGCTGCCGGCGTGTGTCACAGGGTGCACCACCGAGGCGCTTAAATGGGTGGATCCTGCGAAGTCGTCCGAGGTGAGACGCGAGCGCTTCGCTAGGGCAATTGCCAAAGATACGCCTCATCCATAATCTTGGGACTGGGAAGACGCGTGGCAATTCATTATTAGGAGTTTTTGGGGAGGGGTCTCGGGGAGGCCCTTTTTGCAAAAACGGGCCTCCCCGGTCATCCCTGAAAATTTCCTCCCGGCGACAGCCAGGAGCTAAACATGTCTGCAAATCTTTTATTTCCACCAGGGCCCGGCGCGGATAAGAATCGCGTTGTCTACGATGAAGAAGGCCTGAAGCATGAATCCTCCGCTCCGTGCCAGTTAAACTGCCCTGCCGGAATAGACATTCCTTCGTATATAGCTCTGATCGGTCTCGGACGTTACGATGAGGCCATCGAGATAATCAGAAAAGACAATCCGTTTCCCTGGGTATGCGGACTGATCTGCCCAAATCCGTGCGAATCCTGGTGCCAGCGCAGATATTTGGATAAGCCGATCTGTATTAAAGACCTCAAGGGCCTGGCAGCCAAGATGGTGATGGAAAAGGATCGTGGTTACAAAATCCCCGAACCCAAAGATCAATACCGGGAAAAAGTCGCTGTTATAGGCTCCGGACCTGCCGGTCTGACTGCCGCCTATTTTCTGGCATGGGAAGGTTACCCGGTCACTGTTTTTGAAGCCATGCCCGAACCCGGTGGCCTGCTCATAGCAGGCATCCCGGAATTTCGGTTGCCCCGTCAGGTTGTTCGCAGAGAGATCGAGGCAATCCGTGCGATGGGCGTGGAATTCGTCGTAAATACACCCGTGGGCAAAGACTTAACCCTCAATCACCTCAGGTCACAAGGATATAAAGCGTTTTTCATCGGAATAGGGGCCTGGCAAAGCTTTAGATTGGGCATTGAGGGTGAAGACGATTATCCTTCCGTGATCACCGCTTTGGATTTTCTCAAGGGTGTGGCATTCGGAAATCGCACGAAACCCGCTGACGGCGTTGCGATAGTGGGCGGAGGTAACGCTGCCGTAGATGCCGCCAGAGCTTGTGTCCGTCTGGGCTGCAAATCCGTGAGCATTGTTTATCGACGCACCAGGTCCGAGATGCCGGCCCATTTTGAAGAAATCATTCAGATGGCGGAAGAAGGCATCCACGTGCATCAGTTGACTATTCCTTCACGAGTTCTGGGGAGTGACGGGAAAGTTCAGTCCCTGGAATGCATTATGGCCAGCCTCGGGGAGCCTGATGACAGCGGTAGGCGCCGGCCCGTTCCGGTCCCTGATTCGGCTTACAAGATGCCCGTCGGGGCTATAATTTCGGCCATAGGGCAAAAGCCCGCTCTCGGCGATTTTCCAGGACTCGGGGACCTGGAAGTAACAAGGAAAGAGACCATAAGTGTCGCCGTGAACTCACAGCGAACCAATATTCCTGATGTCTTTGCCGGAGGTGACGCAGTCACCGGCCCTGCAACAGTGGTCCAGGCTATAGGCGCGGGCAAAAAAGCGGCTATGGCGATGCATTCTTATCTGAGAAATCAGACTCTTTCCGAGAAGACCCCGCCGAGGCCGAGGACCATGGTGGCTCCGGTCGCTATGGATTACCACGAGAAAGCCTTTATACAGCGCCAGGAGATACCGCTCATTGACCTGGAGAGGCGAATCAACACCTTCGACCAGGTCGAGTTGGGCCTGGACGAGATTGCGGCTCGTCAAGAAGCCAAGAGGTGTATGCGCTGCGATATTTGCGAACGCTGCGGGCAATGCGTGGAGGTGTGCAGTGAGCGGCTCGGTGTCTCGGCCATCAAATTCTATCATGCCGGTGAGAGTTCGCTGATCCTGAAAGACTATGTGCGAAGTCTCCCCAAGTGCATTGGTTGCGGCGCGTGTGTAAGCATTTGCCCCACCGGGGCATTACAGATGGAGGACCGAGAGGGCGAGCGCTTGATCCTGATGTCCGGGACAGTCATCAATCGCATCAAAATGGAAAAATGCGAGGGATGCGGAGTCTATTACGTGCCGACCATTCTGTTAAAGCACGTGGCCAAACTCGTCGAAGCGCCTGAAGAAGTTTTCGACCAAAAATTATGTCCCGAATGCAAGAGGATCGCCAGGGCCGCGCGAATCGCAGGCGGCCGGCCCGATTTCAGCCACGTAAGACCATCCGACGTGTCGGTATATTGATTGAAGCTGTTCCCCGATTCCACCGACACGAGCAAAGCGTCTGTTCCGGACACTTCATTTCGACTCTGTTGAAAGCTTGGCGCTGTGAACCTGCCGCAACGCCATGGTAGTAGGGGCGGCCCTGTGCGTCCGCCCAGGGCAGGCGCACGGGTTTCGGGCGCCATGGTGGGGCCGGTATCAACGCAATTTCCGGACTCACTAGTCGCGCCGTACGACCTGTCACGCCACTCTGCATTACCCTCCGATCTTATCTGTCACGGATAGGGAAGATCGCGCTTGCGGGAGTAATGGAAACCTGATAAACTTATATCGTTTCCATAGGATGTTCAACCATAGCAAGAGCTTCCGATATGTCCGCCAAACGCTCTAAGGCTCCTGACTCCGCAACCTCAATGCAATCACATGCTGATGTGTCCGCGCGGCAAAGGATAGTCACCGCGGCCCGGCGCCATTTCTTTGCCTTCGGTTTCCGGGCTGTCACTATGGATGACATTGCGGCTGAACTCGGCATGAGCAAAAAGACGCTCTATGCGCATTTTCGAAGCAAGTCTGAACTGGTGCAGGCGGCAGTCGCTGATAAACAACGCGCAATCGAGGCGGACCTGGAGCAAATTTCGTCTGAATCCTCGTCGGACTTTCCCTCTGCTATACAGCAATTTCTCGCTAAAATGCAGCGCCACTTGGAGGAGATTCATCCGCCATTTATGCGGGATATTCAGCGAGAAGCTCCGGAAATCTTTGAATTGGTGGAGATCCGTCGCCGAGATCTTATTCATCGCTATTTGAGCAAAATCCTGACCCAAGGACGCGAGGCCGGAATTATCCGCAAAGATATTCCGATAAGGCTGATAATTGAGATCTGGCTCGGCGTGGTCCAAGCCGTCATGAATCCCAACAAACTAACGGAACTGGACCTCACGCCCAAGGCCGGCTTTTCTGCGGTCATTTCGGTAATTATGGAGGGTTTAATGACTGCGGAAGGGAGGTCGAAACCCTGATCGCTTCCAACACAACACATCGAATGGGTCTACTTTGCGATCGGCGTCGCAGCGCTGGCGCTGTTTATTCTTGGCGGCTGCGGTCGTCAGGAATCTAATCGAGTGCAGGGCTACGTTGAAGGAGAGTTCGTTTATGTCGCCTCACCACTAGCCGGCATATTGGAAAAGCTTTACGTCCAGCGTGGAGACCAGGTAAGCGCCGGCGATCGTCTTTTCGACCTCGACAATACACCCGAAAAAGCCGCAAGAGATGAAGCTCAACGGCGGCTGGCCCAGGCTCAGGCAAACTTACAGGATGCGATAAAAGCCCGACGCCCGTCCGAAATAGAATCCATCGAAGCTCAACTTAAGCAAGCACGAGCGGCTCTGGAGTTTTCCGAGATAGAATTCGAAAGGCAAAAAAAGCTCCTTGAATCCGGCGCCGTATCCAATCAGGCGTACGATCGCGCGCGGTCGACCCGCGATCAGGATAAAGAAAGAGTCGCTCAACTGGAAGCCGATCTGGAAACTGCTAATCTCGGCTCCCGAACCGACCAGATCAAGGCGGCCGAGGAAAATGTGCGCGCCCAGGAAGCGACGCTGGCCAGGGCGGAGTGGGACCTGTCCCAAAAGCGGCAATCAGCGCCCCAAGCCGGGGTCATTTTTGATACCCTCTTCCGCGAGGGAGAATGGGTAGCGGCCGGCAGACCGGTGGTAGCTTTGTTACCCCCGGAGAATATCAAAGTTCGCGCGTTCGTGCCGGAGACCCAGATCGGGTCCATTCATTACGGAGAAACCGTGCGGGTAACTGTAGATGGCGTGAAAGAGCCATTCATCGGCAAAGTGACTTTCATTTCGCCTCGCGCGGAATTCACTCCACCAGTCATCTATAGCCGGGAAGCTCGGTCAAAGTTGGTTTTCATGATCGAGGCTCGGTTTGATCCGACGGTTTCTAAGAATCTGCATCCCGGACAGCCTGTGGATGTTCAATTTGGTCCTTAAAAATGTCTGACGATTATGCCATTGACGTCAAAGGAATGACCAAGCGTTTCGGCGATCTCACCGCTGTGAATCATATTGATCTGCGGGTTAGCACAGGCGAGATCTGCGGTTTTCTTGGACCGAACGGCAGCGGCAAAACAACTTTTATTCGGATGCTTTGCGGTTTGCTCCATGCGGATGAAGGCAGCGGGACTTGTCTCGGCTATGACGTAATTACGGAAAGCGAGACTATAAAGCGCCATGTCGGGTACATGACACAGCGATTCAGTTTTTATGAAGATTTGAGTATCGCGGAAAATCTTGATTTTGTGGCGCGCATATATTCCGTGGAGAATCGCCGCGACACAGTGCAAGAAAGTATTGAGCGACTCGGGCTCACGCAACGGCAGAATCAGCTTGCGGGTGAGCTTTCCGGAGGCTGGAAACAACGACTGGCTTTGGCCGCGTGCATGATACACCGTCCAAAGCTGCTTTTGCTCGACGAACCCACAGCCGGTGTGGACCCGAAGGCGCGGCGGGAATTCTGGGAAGAAATTCACGAGCTTGCGGGCCAAGGTCTTACTTTCTTGATAGCAACACACTATATGGATGAAGCCGAACGCTGTCATCGCCTCGCCTTCATTCTGAATGGCAATCTACTAACGCAGGGCACTGTGGATGAAGTTGTCGAGAAAGCAAATCTGACAACGTGGGCGGTCACCGGTCCGGATGTATTCAAACTCACAGAACGGCTCAGCGAGAATCCGGCTGTTGAGCAGGCCGCTCCTTTCGGCAATGCGCTGCACGTGAGCGGGGACGATCCTGATGCCCTGGAAAAGGCTATTGCTCCATTTCGGTCGGAACAATACAAGTGGCGCCAAGTCGAGTCGGGACTGGAGGATGTTTTCATTCACCTCATGGAAAAGGCAAAGCGTAAGTCATGACGATCCACGATAGGTTTTCGCTAGGGCGGTTTTGGGCCATGGTGGTGAAGGAATTCATCCAGATGCGCCGAGACCGAGTGACCTTCGGGATGATGGTCGGCATTCCGCTTATGCAGCTCATTCTTTTTGGCTATGCGATCAACGCGGACCCGAGACACTTGCCCACAGCAGTGGTGCTGGCGGATAACGGGCCGCAAGGCCGCACTCTGCTGTATGCAATTCAAAACAGCACTTATTTTGATCTCGTACGCCGAATAAAAACCGAAAAGGAAGCTCGTGAGGCTCTGGCTCGCAATGAAGTACAGTTTGTGGTCAATATCCCGGAGAATTTCAGCCGAGATCTGCTGCGAGGCGATAATCCGGCGATTCTCGTTGAGGCGGACGCGACCGATCCCGGCACTACCGGAATAGCTTTGGGTTCGTTAACGACGCTTCTGAACACTGCGTTGCAGAATGATTTTAAGGGTCCGCTGGCCTTCCTTTCCGCCACCAGTGTTCCCATCGACCTACGGGTCCATGCGCTTTACAATCCCGAAGCAATCACGCAATACAACATCGTGCCCGGTCTCCTCGGGGTTGTCCTGACCATGACCATGGTTATGATTACTGCCCTGGCCATCACGCGTGAACGTGAGAGCGGAACTATGGAGAATCTGCTCTCGATGCCCACACATCCGGTTGAAGTATTGGTTGGGAAAATTATTCCATATATATTGGTTGGTTATATCCAGGTGACTCTCATCTTGGTAGCAGCTCATTTTTTGTTTGAGGTGCCTGTCCTCGGAAGCCTGGTCCTTCTGTATGGAGCCGCGCTGTTCTTTATCGCCGCAAATCTGGCGATTGGCGTAACGCTTTCCGCCATAGCGGAAAATCAGCGACAAGCGATACAGATGGGCTTTTTCTTCTTTCTTACCGAATATATTGCTGTCCGGGTTTGCATTTCCGTTCCGGGGGATGCCGGTGTGGGCGCAATGGATTGGGGAAATTTTGCCGCTTACCCATTTTCTACGAATCGTCCGAGGCATCCTGTTGAAGGGGAATGGTCTGAGCGATATTGTATTTGAGATTTGGCCGATTGCGCTTTTTACCCTGGTCGCTCTGATGATTGGTGTGAAAAGATACCGGCAAACACTGGATTAGACGCCACCCGGTGTCGTCAGTTGGTGACCGGCAGCTTAAAGGAAGTAATACCTTTTGCTTTGAGGTCCTTCACCAGATCGTCAGCTTCTTTCTCCGTTTGAAAATTGCCCAAAGAAAGGCGGTAGATTACACCCGATTTCGGCATCGCTGCCGGCCGGAGGACCGCTTCATAGCCCCTGGATTTCCAACTACGCTCCTGCTGTTGAGCAATTTGCGGATTAGTGAAAGCGCCTACCTGGACCGTATACCTCTTTGAGCCCGCATCGGGTTTTTCTGAACCGCTCTTTGCATGAATTTGCGTGGTTTTCCTGTGGCGAGCCTTCTCTGGCTCTGTGCTCGTTTCCTTTTTCACGACCGATTTCGAGCTTTGCGTACCCGTATCTTTCTTTGGAGACGCGATTTCCGCCTTCGAAGGAGCATTTTCAGTGTCCTTTTTTTTCACCGGATGGGTAAATTGGTCGTCACGTCCGGACTCCTGTTCGTCCGGAGCGCTCATTTCGTCATCAACTGCGATCGCAGAGGAGGGAGCGCAAATTTTGTCCGGAAGAGTGGGCGCGGCGTTGGCGCCGGCCGGGTAGCCAAATTCGGACTCGGGATGGTCCGAGGGAACAGATTTCTTGCCGACGGCAGCGGGGGAAAATAACAGCTTCACGTTTGCCGCCACAAGAAAAAGCATTAAGACAAATACGCCAGCGACGGCAAGAGCGAGCCATCTGTTCTCAGGGGAACCTTTTTCCCCGTCATTGCGTTTGGCCGGAGCGTTTCTCCTTGAAAGGGAGCGTCTTCTCCGGAAGAGATTCGGAATCTTCACGAGCGCTCTCACATTCTTTCGGGAGCGGTTACACCTAAGATTTTGAGACCGTTCGCCGTCACCTGGCGAACCGCCTCGACAAGGTACAGCCGGGCCTTCTTGACTCTCGAATCCTCGGTAAGCACCTTGTTGTCGTGATAATACGCGTGGAATAGTTCAGCCAAATCCATCAGGTAAAAGGTTATCCTGTGCGGTTCGAGCGTTTCCGCAGCTTCCGCCAGCATGTCAGGGAAATCACCAAGATGCTTCATTATCCGGAGTTCTTCCGGTAATGTCAGGGCCGATAGGTCCGGATCGCTCATATCCGCGTCTATTCCTCTTTCCGCCGCGATGCGAAATATGCTTGCCACCCGCGCGTGGCAATATTGCACGTAATAAACAGGATTATCTCTGGACTGCTTTTTTGCGAGGTCCAAATCGAAGTCCAAATGGCTGTCACAGCGTTTGGTAAGAAAGAAGAAACGCGCGGCGTCAGCGCCCACCTCGTCGAGCACCTCCCGGAGCGTCACGAATTCACCCGCCCGGGTTGACATGGAAATCTTTTGTCCTTCCCTGACGAGCGTTACAAACTGGACCAGCAGCACACGCAACACATCAGGCGAATGGCCGAAAGCCTCCATCCCGGCCTTTACTCGAGGCACATATCCGTGGTGGTCTGAGCCCCAAATGTCAATCAGCATTCCGTACCCGCGACGCAACTTGTCTTCGTGGTAGGCCACGTCCGCGGCAAAGTACGTAGGCTCTCCCGTAGCCCGGACCAGCACCCGGTCTTTCTCATCAGCGTGGTCTTCCATAACGAACCACAGAGCGCCCTCTTTCATCTCGGCCTTTCCGCGGCGCCTGAGTTCGTCCAGCGCATTTGAAACGGCATTGCTTTCGTGCAATGTCTTTTCCTTGAAATAATTGTCATATTTCACGCCGAATCGAGCCAGGTCATCCTGGATGTCGGCCAATATCCGGTCGGACGCATATTGCGCGACCAGGGGAATCGCCTCGTTTTCCGGCAGACTTGAAAGTTGGTTTCCAAGCGGGGTTCCTTTCAGCTCGGCCGCCAGATCACGTATATAGTCCCCGCGATAATGATTTTCAGGGAATTCAATATCCTCGCCCAACAACTGTCTATACCTTACAAGGACCGAACGACCGAGTATGTTCATCTGATTGCCGGAATCATTGACATAGTATTCCGTGTCAACTGCGTAACCGCAGGTTTTCAGCAATCGGGCCAGAGTATCGCCTACAGCCGCGCCTCTCCCGTGTCCGACATGCAAAGGCCCGGTCGGATTGGCGCTTACGAATTCCAGAAGAATTCTCGGACTTCCCGCTTGAACGGAGCTTCCGTAATCATCCTTCACTTTGTGGATGGTGTGCAGCACATTTTGCCAGACATCAGGAGCGAGGAAGAAATTTATGAATCCCGGACCCGCGATCTCGGTTTTCAGGAGAAAACCCGAGCCCACCTCAAGGTGGTCGCTAATGACGGCGGCCAGGTCTCTGGGTTTCATTCCGGCGTTTCCGGCCAAAACCATCGCCGCATTTGTCGAATAATCACCGAATCGTGCGTCTTTGGTCCGTGAGACTTCTATTGTGAGGGATTCGGGTTCATGCAGGTTTTGCAGCGGACCTTTCGCGGCGCGTCCCACGGCGTCGCGAACTAGCGTCCTAATCAATTCTTTCATTGAATGTTGTCCTCAAGCGTTTTCATTTCTGTTTTTCAGCCTCCTTTTCTTCGTCCGGCCTTTTCAAAGTGACATCCCTGGTATATTCCGGGCATCGCGTCGTAGTGGCGCCGTCCATAGAAAATTTCTTGTTACAAGTTTGCCTCCAGGCGCACATGACGCATATGGTTCGGTCATTTTCCATTTTTGCTCCTTACGAAAAAATTATGTAGCAAATCTATGCCTTATAATCAAGGTATTATAGTGTGCTTTATGCATTGTTTCTTGCTAACAAGCGCCGGCATGTCATTGCGAGGAGTGAAATCCCGCGTCCCGCGGGAAAGCAATCTCCATCGTCGAAAAGTATATCATGCCATTTGTGAAATATATTTATGAAGCGCCAACTGATCAGACAGCCGACTACCCCTCAGGTTGCTCTCCGGACAGCGACGAAGTCAATAAGCCGGAAATATCATGAACCAAATATCCGCCAGAGGGTCTTATTCATCGAAGACAATAATAACTTAATTTCAATCGGTTGATGTCAACCGGTTTCGGCTTAATTGACAAAGGATTGATACATGAGATTCCCGGACCTCCCGCAGGAATCTCATGTTTCGTTTTTGAAAATTGGAGTGACAACGATCCCCAGCGGCGCCTATTTTTATTTTGATCGGAACCCCTGGACCGCGGCGCTGGTTTTTGATAAAAATGAGGCAAGGAGTGTACTATGGAGTTAATTAATCCCGAACTTCTTCGACTGGTTCCGGGAGAAAGCATTCAAGCGATGTTTTCCAAGAATCCCGACGACCAGGGAGAGATCGGGTTTTTCGTGCGCTCGGTCTCCGGCATAAACGGCCACAACCGCGATCCGATCGTACGACAGCGCGGCGGACTTATCAAATATGAGGACGTATTTCTGGTTCTGACCATGATCGAGGTTGAAGGAGAGAGCACCGAGTTCTTCGATATATGGTGGAATTATCACGCGGCCGGCGCGGAAGAGCATTTTCGGAAAATGGCTCAGCAGAAGAGCCTGACCGTCTATTTTTACACCGAGGCCGGGAAACAGTTCTCGATTGAAACCAGCAATGAATTCCGGAAGTTTTTTTCCTATTTACCCGGAGTAATTGATCAATCCGAGCCTTGGACGGAAGTCGAATTCGATAGGGCCCTACGAGGATTTTGCGCACAGTCTTACCCGAAGGAAAATCTCTGGGAAATGATTGTGCACAGGTCCGAGATGGTCCAAGTGGAGGAGGCCCCGGCAGAAGGCCTGGACAGCTACCCGGGCGTTATTCCTGAAGAATTGAAGCCTTTTTACGATTATCTTCCCACCCAGGGACACTCAATCAAAATAATTCCCTCCACGTTTGAAGAAAAAGCTATGGACGGTGACCCGGAAGAGTTCCTCTTCCCTGCGCCGGTAAAAACCGTGCTCCGCTGCGGAATCCGATGGGCAAAGGGTTATCCCGTAGCCCCCATACCTTTTATTCCCGGGTCACGGCCTGGCCGTTCCGCCGGATGACACCGAATACTGATAATTACTGCAGAAGCTTTCAAACCGGCCGTAATTGACTTCAAATAGTCTGTTTCACCGGATGACGGCAATCAATAGGACTTGCCTCTTGTGGGCTCTATGGGCGTCGTGCCGGGTTCGGAGAAAAGATTGCTTTACGGAGCGATCGCGTAAGATGAGTATGGCGTCCCCCCATTGTATGATAGGATAGTAATGAAGACTCAAGGATGCGAGGATGCCGCCAGTAGAAGTCATACTGTACAAAGAGGACGATGGAAGTGTCCCACTGATCGAGTGGTTTGGCGCCCTGACCCAAAAGGCCAGAGTAAAGTGCATGACTTGGCTCAGGAGGTTGGAGACTTTCGGTTATGAGCTTCAAAGGCCTGATGCCGATTATCTCACGGACGGAATTTACGAACTTCGAATCGGCCTTCAAGGCGTGAATTACCGAATGCTCTATTTCTTTCACGGGACCGCTGCGGTTGTGGTTTCGCACGGATTGGTGAAAAAACGTAAGGTTCCTCATCTTGAGATCGAGAAAGCCGTGGAGAGAAAAAGAAAATTCGAGCAAGATCCCATATCTCATGCTTTTGTAATGGAGAATGCATGATGGATGAGCCCAAATTTGCTTCGGATGGCCTCAAATGGCTGTATGATAAATACATCAAGAAAGACCCCGAATCGGTCGAGTTGTTCAAAGAATATGAAGTGAGGGCCGAAATCGCCAAGCAGGTCTACGACCTTCGCAATCAGGCGGGCCTTACGTCAGCGGAGCTGGCTGATCTCGTGGAGGTTGGCGAGTCCGTGATAGAGGCCCTCGAACAGGCAGATTATGCCGGAGACGCCTTGGCGATGTTGGTGAAAATAGCATCAGCTCTCAACAAGAAATTGGAGGTTCGCTTCGTTCCCTCACTTTCTGCCGAGCCCGCTGAGCTGATTTCATGATACCGAGCGACTGCGGCGGGATTCACTTTTCAGTTTTCTTCAGTTGTCTTAGCTCTTTGTTGCAGCGCTGGAGGTCGCGATAAAGCCCATCAATCTTTGCGATCTCAGCCTCGGATTTTTGCTCCTGCTTCTCCTGGGGTTTTGTTTCGGGCTTTTCCTCGGATTTTGCTTCAGGCTTGTCTTCGGATTTTTCTTTCGGCTTTTCCTCAGATTCCGATGGATTTTCGAGTTTGATTATTTCTTCCCTGATCTTGGAGCATTCGGCGGCTTTGACCACGTCCGGTCGGCAGGCGTCTCTGCATTCCTCATCTTTGGATCTCAATTCAATTATTTTTTTTCGTAATTCAGTGATGCTGAGTCTTATTTCCCGAACTTTCTTGAATTCCTTTTTCTCGAAAGCGGTATTCAGATCTTTTTCTTTTGAATTGACATCTTCTTGAATGTGCTGTCTGTTTTTCTCAATCTCCCGGCATTCTTCGCATGTCACTGCGCGGACCTGGCCGACAGTGAAGATCATCAGCGCTCCAACAATAATTAATATTGTGTTGATGCGTACCAATTCGCGTACTCCTGTGTTTACGATCATTACATAAGGTCACACGCGTTTTCAATTTATTTCGGAGCGGCATGGCAACTCTTCAGTAACGCGGGGGGCTGGGTTTGTCTTTACGAGGAGAGAATGGTAGGACAGGCTTCCAGCCTGTCTATTGGGAAATGACGGGCAAGATGCCCGTCTCACCGTCAATCCCCCAAGGCGGGAGATTGCTTCGCTACGCTCGCAATGACAGTCTTTGACTGCCTGCAACTGACGGGTGGCGCGGCGTTTGCTCAGAAACGGCGCAGAAACGTGGCCAGCCCCTGGACCATGTCGGTCCCGGAATTGGAATTATGAAGCTCGTCCCCCTTTCCCCACATGTTACCATTGGAAAGATGTCTCCATTGTACACCCAACGAAAAGCTTCCGCCGTACGGCATACATTTTTCAAAGCCAAAACCGCCCAGGAGAGACCAGTTCCATCTGGAACCTGAGTTTCGGTAGGTTTCAGACACATAACCTATGCCTGCTCCGCTTTCCAGATACGTGTCCCATCCCCTGGCGCCGCCGGGAAATGTGAATCGTCCCTTCGGGATCCAGCCCAATTCGTACCCGTCGTGAAAATTGAGTTTCTTCAGGCGCTCGATGTTCCCTTCATAATAGAAAACATATGAACCGAGCATGGCAACCTGGACCTCGCCCAAGGCCGGCCCGCAAACCGTCATAGTGGGATATCTTTTTCACACGTTTACTGATCTCCAGGGTAGCATAATCAAGTTCGGTCGAAGTTCCAAAAGTCCTGCCATAGGCGAGCTTGACCAGATAATCCGGCTTGGGAGGGGCGAAACATTGGCCGAGCGTCATGTCGGGCATAGGCGCTAGCGGGAGCTGCTGAAATTGGCCGGGGTTTCCGAAGGGGCCGCAATCATAAGGGGGGCCGGACAGGCCGTCCCAGCCGAATCCGGGAGACCAATTTAGGAAAACGAACAAACTTAGTGACAAGCCGACACACCTGCAAAGTCGACAAACCAACCTCACACGGGTCCTCCATACATTAAATTGAACTCAACACATCAGACGATGGCGGGCTCGCTAACACGGACCGCGCGGCGTGTCAAGAAAAGAAAGCTGAGAAACCGTTAAAGGCAGCCATCAAAAACGTGTTACTTAAACCATAACATTCAGTTACGTGTGAAAGTGTGGTGGCTCCCACCTGCCATTGTCGCAGTCATTGGCGCTCTCCCCATCCCCCGGCTCCTTCCCGAGTATGGGAAAGGGGGGCAAGGGATTCGTCTCGATCCTTGGAGCGGTGGGTGCGGAGCGTTGCGCCTCCGCGTGAGCGGGATCCTCACCAGCAATCCCTCGCGAACTGTGATTGCTTCGCTCGCAATGACACGATCAGAGATCTTGACAGCTTAGCTTCTCGTTGCTATTTCAGGTGTGAGAACTACCCCTTTGCCACCTCAATCGTCATTTTCACCACATCAAGCAAAGCAAGGCATTCGAGGTGGCAACAAAGCAAGGAGCGTAAGCTTTTTTGGACGACTCGCAACCTGAGAAACCGCACAAATTTTCACGTTGGATATTAAGTCAACTAGGGCTGGAGCGCGGCCCGACGGAAATCCAGCAGGTAATCGATGAGAGCGAAGAGCGCGGTCTGATTACCCCCGATGAAGGAGATATGATCGAAGGTATCTTCGATCTCAAACAGACGGTCGCTCGTGAGATAATGATACCCCGCACGCATGTGGTGGCCGTTCCACAGGAGTCCAGCCGCGAACACGTCTTGAAAACTATAATTGAGTCGGGCCACTCACGTATTCCCGTGTACAATGAGAACTTGGATCATATCGTAGGAATTCTTACCGCGAAAGATCTGCTTCCGCTATGGCTAAGGGGCGAAGAAGATTTCGATATTTCAAGCATTTGCAGGCCGCCTTTTTTTGTTCCCGAAACCAGGGCCATCAAGGATTTATTGAACGAGCTGAGGGAGAAAAAATACCAGATGGCCGTGATCGTAGACGAATACGGCGGAACATCGGGGATTGTAACCATAGAAGATATTGTTGAAGAAATAATTGGCGAGATTCGCGATGAGCACGATATGGAAGAGGAGCCGTTCTTAACTCAGCAAGACGGTTCTGTGCTGGTCAGCGCAAGGGTAGGGCTGGATGATTTTGAAGAGCGCTTTGAGATTTCTCTTCCCAGAGACGGCTACGATACACTGGGCGGTTTCATAACTCATTTTCTGGGCAGAGTCCCGGAGAAAGGGGAAGAGATGTCTTACGGGGGATTCCGCATGCTGGTCCACGGAGGTGACCAGAAAAGGATAACTCGAGTCCTGGTGGTTCCAGCGGATGAGGACAAACTCCAGGACACCTCCGCCCATCCAGAATCCGGGCTATGATTGAGCTTCTGTCCGCGCTCGCGGGCGGCTTGTTATTGTCCCTTGCCTTCCCTTCCTTAGGCTTTGACTTTGTCGCTTGGGTGGCCTTCATCCCCCTGTTTTGGTCATTGAGTCTCGTATCCCGACCGAATAAGGCTTTCCTCTGCGGGACCCTTTTCGGCCTAGGCTTCTTCCTTGTAGATTTGAACTGGATTTACGGCACGTTGGTCACTCAGGGCCATTTTGCGCCTGTTGTGGCAGTAGTCGTGTTCCTGGCAATGATTGCTTTCCTGTCGCTGTTCCCCGCTGGTTTTGCCTACGTTATTGCCCTGTTCGCGGACCAAGGAATCAGCCCGGCGTATGTGGCCCCATTTGTATGGGTCGTTCAAGAGTATGCGAGATCCATACTGTTTACAGGATTTCCTTGGGATTTGGTGGGTTATTCCCAGGCAAGCCGCTTGATGCTGGTCCAAGTGGCGGATGTGACTGGAGTTTACGGAATTTCATTCTTGATTTTATTGGTAAACGCGACTCTGTGGGAATTGATCCGGGGCCAATTCATGCCAAACCGCATTGGACTTCGCTCGATCATCACCCGCCCCCTCCCCCCTCCCGTCGAGGGAGGGGGCTCCAAATCCCTCTCCCCTGGCGGGAGAGGGAGGGGAGAGGGGGAACATATGGCGCCCCGTAAGAACACGGTTTCCACGGCCTGGCCACATGGAACGGACAGACTGCCCTGGAAATTAATCGCCGCCTCTGTTTTGGCCTTTGCGCTTATTCTTTCGTACGGGCAAGTCAGGATGAAGCAATTCTTTCCACTGATAACGAAGCCGGTGGCTGCGCAATCGGGGTCCTGCAAGGTAACATACCTCAGGAAGTGAAATGGGAAGGCGAGGGCCGAGAAGAAACGTTTGCCACATATGAGAGACTTGGCCGCAAGGCTGTTGAACAAGGGGCGGGATTACTTATTTGGCCGGAAACAGCAGCTCCTGTCGTGTTCGGAAGCGGGGACCCCGACTGGAAGCGTCCGGGACTGATCTCGGAAGAACTGGGAGTTCCGATGCTTGTCGGCGCGCCGTCCAAGCGGCCGGAGGGATAGCAATTATTACAACAGCGCCTTTCTTGTCGATTCCGGAATGCTGCGTTTTCGATATGATAAAATGCATCTTGTGCCGTTCGGAGAATACATGCCGTGGTCGTGGATACTTCCCCTTGGTCCGGGAATTGCCGCTCGCGAAGCGGATTACTCTCCGGGGGACACAATGACGGTCATGCATTGGCGAAACTGTCCGCCTTTCAGTGTGTTGATATGTTATGAAGCCATATTTCCCGAACTTGCGCGGCTGGCCGTTAGGAACGGGGCCAAACTACTGGTCAACATTACCAACGACGGATGGTTCGGCGCTACGGCCGCGCCACACCAGCATCTCGCGATGGCCGGGCTGCGGAGCATCGAAAATCGGGTGTGGTTGGTCCGCTCAGCCAACACCGGCATCAGCGCGGCTTTTGACCCGTCCGGCAGAATGGTGAAATCGCTGCCGCTTCAGCATGAAGGCTTGTTTACAGTAACTGTCAGCGAACCGAACGTCCGGAAATCTTTCTACTGTCGCTTTGGCGACGTTTTTGCTTGGGGCTGCGTCGGCATAATAGATTGTTTTAGGTATCTCGATCATTGGGCCCCGGTGGAGGCGAAAATCATGGATCCAAAATTGAGACGAACCGTTATCAGAACATCGGCCGGACTTGCGGCCGTGGTCATTTTGATATGGTTGATGATGTGGCTGGAATCGGTGACCACGATGCTCATGGTTGCCTTCATCTTTGCCTATTTGCTGGATCCCGCGGTGCAACGCCTCGATTCATGGGGATTGCGAAGACCGTTATCCGCGTTGTTGATGTTGGTTTTGGCCTTTTCCCTTGTGACAGCGGTGTTGCTCGTGCTTATTCCGAAAGCCTTTGAAGAAATCTCCTCATTTTCCGCCAAGGCGCCGAAATATTTTTCCGCTCTTCAGGCTTTGTTTATTCAAGGGGCTGAAAAGTTGAATGTGACTTTACCCCAGGACTGGCAGGATTTGTTGACGCTGATTGGAGAAAAAGGCAGGCAATATCTGCCTCGGATGGCCGCAATCACAGGCAGCGTCGTATCTGTTTTTTTCAAATCAACCTTTCACATCATGTCAGCTGTATTCTTTGTCTTGCTCATTCCCATTATCACGTACTATCTTCTTGTGTCTTTCGATAACATAAGGGCAGGGGTGATAGACCTTATCCCTCCATATGTTAGACAGCCGGTCCTGGCCAAACTCCGTGAAATAGATCTGGTCCTTTCCGGATTTGTCAGGGGCCAATTGACCATAGCCTTTCTTTTGGGGATCTTATACACAATAGGTTTTGTGCTGATAGGAATAGATCTTGCCGTGGTGCTCGGAGTGTTATCCGGTATCCTCTGGATAATTCCGTACGTGGGCACGTTATTTGGGCTTATAACAGGCTCGCTTATGGCTCTGGTGAAATATGGGGACCTCTCTCACGTGTCTCTATGTAATTGGTTGGATTGCGGCGGTGCAATTGGTGGAAGGCTATGTGTTGACCCCCAGAATCGTGGGTCACGCTGTAGGGCTGCATCCGGTCGTGTATATGATGGCCCTCATAGTCGGGGCCAATCTGTTCGGTTTTGTGGGATTGTTGGTGGCCATACCGGTCACCGCGGTGCTCAAGGTGCTACTTGTGACCGCAGTATCGGCGTATCGCAATTCTTACTTGTATAACGATCACATCATTGAGAGACCCCCGTCATGACGCAGGGGAAATTATATGTAGTCGCCACGCCGATAGGCAACCTGGACGACATCACTGTGAGAGCTATAGATGTCCTGAAGAAGGCCAATTTGATAGCCTGTGAGGATACGAGAAAAAGTCGGATACTTCTCCAACGATGGGATATCTCGGCGCCTCTCATGAGCTTGCACCGTTTCAGCGAAAGGCGCCGGATCAAGACCATAGAAGAACGTTTGGAGCGAGGGGAACATGTGGCCCTTATTTCCGATGCCGGGACCCCTGCGATTTCCGATCCGGGGAGCAGATTAATCAAAGCTGCTTATGAAGCAGGTTTCGTAGTGACGCCCATACCCGGAGCATCTTCTATTACCGCCGCGTTGTCTGTGTCCGGGATGGATTGCTCTTCTTTCACTTATCTTGGATTTGTGCCCAGGAAAACAGACCAAAGAAGGATTTTCTTTGAGGATCTCCGTACTGAAACGAGGACGACAATCTTCTTTGAGACGGCCAGGCGCATCTCGGCGACGTTAACTGTCGCTGCGGAGATACTGGCCTCAAGAAGAATGGTAATGCTGAGAGAATTGACCAAATTGCACGAGGACATTATTTCAGGCACGGCCGACATTCTACTGAAGGCCCTGGAGAGCAAAGGCGCTCTCAGGGGTGAGATGACCGTAGCAGTGGAGGGCGCTCCACGTCGAGAAAAGGAAGAGGACCCGGACGCGGCTGTCAAGCATTTGATGTCTGAGGGCTTCTCTGGTAAACGACTGGCCGAAGAGGCGCATCGACGGTTCGGAATTCATAAGACCGCGGCCTACAGGCGGTATCTGGAGCTGAAGAGCTCATCTACGCAGTGAGGCGTCTCAGGCGAACCGCAACGTCGCCGGGTCGGAATGTCATGAAAACGCTAGTAGGACCGGCATCTTGCCGGTAATGGCCTTACGGTTTTTCCCTGGGAATCCTCTGGACAATTTGCCGATAATGATGATAATTGTGATAGGCTTTTGGCCATGCCTAAGGAGGGGATGTGTCCGACGAATCTCTGAGAGAACGTTTCGGAAAATTGCTTGATACCGCGGGTCACATGTTCTGGGAATTGGATCGTGAATTTCGTGTGATCTACGCGAATGACCTCCTTAAGCAGACTTTCGGAGACCCGGTTGGGAAATTATGTTATGATTTCATGGCCGGTCAGGAGGAGTTGTGTCCTGATTGCGCAGTGAAGCGAATTTTTGAAGGTGAAGAACGTGCGATCTCGGAGCGCAAAAGATACAAACAAGACGGCACGGCTATATGGTTGCAGCATACGGCCACTCCGATTAGAAACGAAGCCGGAGAGGTCATTGGGGCTAGCGAATTGACTAACGACACCACACTTCGAAGACAGACTGAAGAATGGCTCAAGGATTCAGAGCGGCTTTATCGCAATCTCGTAGAACAGGTTCCTGATGTGATTTTTTCTTTGGATAGCGAGGGCAAATTCAGTTTCGTGAATACGCAAATTGAGAAGTTCCTTGGCTATCCGGTTCAGACCATTCTCGAGACCCCGCTACAGGATTACGTTACCCCGGAAGATAGGGAGCGTGTGCGAACGATATTGGAGCTGCAGCCTGACGCTATATGGGATGAAGAAGTTGCTGTTCTGGATGCCCGTGGTGAGCGGAAATTTGCACGAATTAGGTGCAAAGCTTCCTTCGTCAACGGTGGCGCCGCCCTGGGATTTGAGGGCGTAATGCGGGATCGGACTACCAGAAGGAAGCTTGAGGAAGAATTGCGGGCTTCCAAAGAAGCGGTCCTCGAAAAAATAAAAATTATAGACGAGCTGTATGAACATATCGTCCAATCGGGCAAATGCAAGGCCATAGAAGAGCACACCGCGGAAGTAGCGCATGAGTTACGCCAGCCTCTGGCCATTGTCGGAGGTTTCGCTCGGCGTATGGTCCGTCAACTGGAGGCTTTGGATCGATTTGATATGGACAGACAGAAGCAATACGCCAACATTATAATAAGTGAGATTTCCAGGCTGGAACGTATTCTGGATCGGCTGATTGACTTCACCAAACGAGACAAACCCCGCCTGCGGAGGATTAATCCGAACGACCTTATTGAATACATCATCAACATTACTGAAGCTCGAATGAGAGAGAAGGAAATCGACCTGCGCCTCAATCTCGGAAGCGAATTAGGCGAGGTGCCTGTGGATCCCGGTCGTTTTCAGCAGCTCGTCCTTAACTTGGTGTCCAATGCGATTGAGGCATCCCCGGTGGGAGGTGTGATAGAGTTGGAATCCGGGGTTTCCTTGCCGAGCGAGAAAGCCATCAAAACCGGCCAACTGCGATTTGAAGGTTTTTTTGAGATGAAGATCCGGAACTCCGGGCCGGAAATTTCCGACGAGGTCCTTCAGAACATCTTCAATCCTTTTTATACCACCAAGCAACACGGGACTGGCCTGGGACTGGTGGTTTCCAAAAAGATCGTCGAAGATCACTCAGGCTCCATCTCAGTGAAATCCGATACCGAAGGAACAGTGTTCACGGTTTGGCTGCCCCTAACACAAAGAGAAGACCCTCATAAGATTGAGTCGGAGCTGGAACCTGTTTTTGAATTTCAAGCCTGATCTGATACGCCCGATTGACGTATCAGGGCCGCAACAGGTTTCTCAGGGCGGTTTCCATATCCGGAAAGTTGAAGTTGAATCCTTTCGACTGAAGCACGCCGGGAACCACCCTCTGTCCCTTAAGAATAACCGAGCCGAATTCCCCCAGAACGAGACGTATCATAAATCCGGGCGCCGGCATAAAGGACGGTCGGCGCAGTACGGATCCTATTGTTTTGGCCAAATCTTTGTTCCTGATAGGTCCCGGCGCGGCAAAGTTAACCGGTCCGTCTATATCCGGTCGAGACATGACGAATAGGGCCGCACGGATCAGGTCCTCGATGTGAATCCAGGAAAACCACTGCTCCCCGCTACCCAAAGGACCGCCCACAAAGAAACGGAACGGCCTGATCATCTGGTCAAGAGCGCCGCCGTCTTTCCCCAGCACGACGCCAAATCGAGTGGTGACTACCCGAACTCCTTTTTCGCGTGCCCTATAAGCTTCCTTCTCCCAGTCGTGTGCCAGTTGGGCCATAAAATCATTGCCGGAGGGCGAGTTCTCGTCCAACTCCTCGTCGGCCGTAAATCCATAGTAGCCGACGCCGGAAGTGCTCAGCAGGGTCACTCTGCGGCCCGCTTCGCGAGGTATGGCTTCAACGAGGTTTTTTGTCGTGAATATTCGGGAATCGCGGAGAAGTTGCTTGTATTCTTCGTTCCATCTCCGGAAAGTGGTAACGCCTGCAAGATTAATCAGAACATCGTGTCCAGGGACGGATTCCTGCCATTTTCCGGTCTTGGTGGATTCCCCGATCACCCGGGATACTTCCGTGGGAAGACGCTTCCCTTTTCTTTCACTGCGGATAAGGGCCGTCACCTGATGTCCTTCTTTCACGAAGGTCCTGCATAGGTTGGTCCCCACAAAACCGTTTGCGCCTGTAATGAAAACTCTCATGGTGCAGTCCTCCTGGCTCGTGTGCAGAGAACTGATCTTTCATAGCCTCAAACTGCGCCGCAACCATGTAGGAAGTCTTTTTCCCATCCACTGCTAAACTAACAATCTATATTACGATCACTCCTCAGTCTCTTGTCCCAATACTATGCTAGGCAGATTTGCATGGCACGGCTCATTCGAAGCTGTTTGTTCCCACTCGCCACAGACGTCGTTTTCCGTCGCAGGTCGCGCCTCCAGTATTTCGAGGTCATAATAAAAGTCTTTGCCGGATAGCGGATGGTTGCAATCAATGACAATCGTATCATCCCGAATCTCTTTAATGATAACCGTGTCCGGGGCGTTCGATTGGTGGCTTATCATGGGCAGTTCCATGCCCGGAAAAGGCGTCATCCCCGCGGGAAAATGAAAGTCAGCCTTATTTTTTTCAAATTCCAGCTCATTATGTCTTGGTCCAAAGGCCTCTTCAGCGGGCACTGTAAAGGACAAAGTCTCGCCGCCGGCGTGTCCTATCAATCGCTTTTCCAGGCCCGGAATCACTTGCCGATAGCCTGTCACAAAGTCCATTATTTCTGGTTGGTTGAGCCCTTTCAGCACCGGGCCGTCCACAATTCGAACCCTGTATTTTATCTTCACGTACCAGCCTGAATCTTGGACTCGCATTTCGGGCGATGTAGCCCTTTCGGTCATAGGATCCTCCGTGGAATATCTCGATTTATGATTTTCTTAAACGATTTTAGTGTCTCATCCAGCATCTCACAAGATGTCCGGATGATTTCTTTTCCAGAACCGGCGGTTGAACACAAATGGACTGGCGCTCGGGGCAGCGATCTTGAAACGTGCATCCCTTCGGCAGATGCCGCAGGTCCGGGACCTTTCCGGAGATCACGTACAATCTCTTCTTTTTGGCTGCGGCTGCTTTGTCTATGCGAGGAATCGACTTGAGCAAACCTATGGTGTACGGATGCTGCGGCGCCGCGAAGAGAGATTCAACCGGGGCTTCTTCCGCAATCATTCCGGTGTACATTACAGCCACTCGTTCGGCCATTTCCGCGACCACTCCAAGATCATGCGTAATCAGTATGATTCCTGTCCCCAACCTGGTCTTAATATCGTTCATTAGCGCCAGGATTTGAGCCTGTATTGTCACGTCCAGGGCGGTCGAAGGCTCATCGGCCAGCATGAGTTTCGGATCACACGCCAGGGCCATGGCGATCATTACCCGTTGGCGCATGCCGCCGCTCATCTGGTGAGGATAATCCTGCGCCCGATTCTCCGGTGACGGTATGCCTACCTTGTCGAGCATTTCCACAGCCGCGGCCGCGGCCTCAGAATGACTCATATTGCGATGAAGCCGGTAGACCTCGGCAATCTGTTCGCCTACCTTGAACACCGGATTCAGCGAGGTCATAGGCTCCTGAAAAATCATGGAGATGCGGTTCCCGCGCACCCGACGCATCTCGGATTCATTCAGTTTCAGCAGATCCACGCCTTGAAAGTATATCTCGCCTGAGACGATTTTGCCCGGCGGAGGGACGAGGCGCATTATAGAAAGCGCCGTGACGGTCTTGCCACATGCGGATTCGCCAACCAGCCCCAGTGTCTCACCTTCTTTGAGGTCCAGATCGACCCCGTCCACTGCGGCCGCGGGGCCTTCATCGGAATAGAAGGTCGTGTGGAGATTTCTTATTTTGAGTAGTTGATCCATTGTTACTCTTAATCTACCGCGGAGAGCGCTGAGATCGCAGAGTGTCATTGCGACCGCCGAAGAGCGGGGAAGCAATCTCCCGCGCTGGGGGATTGCCGGTGGGACGGGCATCTTGCCCGTCATTTCTCAATAGACAGGCTGGAAGCCTGTCCACCATTCACTCCTCGCAATGACATTGTTTGCGTCCTCTGCGGTGAAATTCTTTCAGATGTCCAAGTGCGGCAATATAAAGAATGCTCCGAAAAAGCCGCTCCCGAAGAAAAGCAGCGATACCAGGAGCGCCAGCACCAGGAACGAACTGCGATACAGGAACGCATCCAGCGCGGAACAAATCCAGATCCCTATGGCGATCAGCATAGAAGGCGTTTGTACATGGTACTCGATGTTGTGAGCCATGAAAAGGGGCACGAAATAAAGGACTACGTTCAAGAAAAATAACAATCCGGCAAATATTCGGCCTCGGACGATCTGACCTAGGCCGGGAAAGATCAGAGACAAGACCGCGGAATAAACTCTGGATCGCCCCTTCTTTTCCGTGCCGCGTTGGCTCCTGTCTTCCATGCAGGTCCCTCCATTTGCCGTTGATTCGCATAAGGCCGTACAACAAAAGCTCTTCTAAGTCAATCAGGCGCCGACTTCTTATGTAAGCGCTTGGTTGGTAGCGGGAGAAGCACTCTACAAACTGGAACCGCCTCGCAGAGCCCAGCAGTCCTCTCAACGAAGAGGGACACTATTTTCCCCTGCTGGCGGGAGAACTAAAAGGTTTCTCGGTTGGCGCAAGTGAAACAGAGAAGTCTCACTGTCGGTCGGAGCCGGCCAGAACGTTACCGTCCGTTTTTTATGACACCATGTGGCCCAGAAGGTCAGTTAAGCCACCACAGGAATTAGGCGCCAATTGTCCTATTCTCCTGACACAAACAAACCTCATTTTATGTGAAAGAAACCTCCGCCAGCCGTGACACTTGTCCGATAATTCAGACGGTTTCCGGGTCACTCCTGCCGGCCTGCTGGCGCCTCCCCATCCAGGCAATCGCAACTCACTGAAATGCCGCCAAATTAATGCCAAGCCAGAAGTCGAGTTCATTTTGGCATACAAGATGCTTGACGGCCTGAGTCCTGGAAGACTTGCCAGCGGGTCGGGAAAACCGGAGACAGAATAAAGAAAGGAAGGAAAATGTTCGCCATTGCAGTAGCTGGAGCCATCGCCACCATAATTGTGGGTTTAGTCGCGCTTTTCTTGGCATGGCGTGGATACAAGAGACAGAAGGAGTGGTTTCCTTTAGTCCTAGCAATCTGTGCCTTTCCCATACTTATTCTTTTGGCGGCTCTTATAATACACGGTAATCTGTGACGGCTTTCCGAACAAACACCTTTTTGCCGTTTCCTCAGAGAAGAGGTCGATTCTCACGATAGTTGTCTTTGTGAATAAATGAAGCGGCCAATAGCCGTGGGGCGGATTATGCCCATCGTTACTACTACCACGAGCTGACTTTTGGGCCTTGACACGGTGACGCAGCGGCCTGCGCCGGTATCAAGACGGGGTAGAAAGGGACAAATTCAATACGCGCCCTATACGTGGCGTTGTGTCGTTCAATCTGCGCCTTGACAAGCTAGCCGCGTTTGTTTCGTTCCAGTTCAATTTCATTCTCTTTTCCACGACCCAGACCGTTTCCTAGCATTCCTGATCGTCCCCGAGATTTCCTTTATTTGATCTCCTTTTTCCGCCTCTTTCTCTTCTCAGCCTCTCTTCCGTAGAAGGATATAGAATACTCCGTGGACGTCATGACTTCACTGTTTTCATGGCCGGATCTCCGGCGTTGCCATGAAGCCGGCTCCGCTCGAGCAAAGGTCATGATGTTCGAGCACGTTTCTGAAATGATCTGGGGATTTGCGGAGGTCATTCAATGCAAGCGACATGTGGTCTTAAGACGTTGACATGCCTGAAACGACGTGATTGTATTTTCAGGTAGTTGCTCACCCACAGTGAGCGTATGCGGAAAACTCAACGCAGGGCCGCGTGAACTCTTGAAAAAGTTGCACTGAGCGGACAATAAGGTGCTTTTGCGTGTGGAGACATCAAATGCATAACGAGAAAGTCCCAGCTAATGTGGAGAAAACCAAGATCAATTTCGACTCCAAGAATTCCTTCCAAGCCTCGGTCGAAGGTGAGGCAATGCTACGGCAAATAGTGGGCATGCTCTTCGATGGAATATTGATCGTCCAAAACGGTGTGATCATCGAGACCAATCACGGCCTCCTTTCCATGACAGGTTACGAAGCGTCGGAACTGATAGGTCACAAAATGGAAGAACTCGATGGTTGGCAAGATCTGAGTATATCTCTGGCAGCCGTTTCCTATGAATCAGTGTCATTCGAGTCGCTGCTACCTCGAAAAACTACTCGTCCTGTGTCTGCGACTGTGAGGGCCATACGCACAACCCATGATTCAGGGATTGTTATCGCTGTAGTCGCCGGGATGACTGAGGACCAGCCTGCCTCTGCTTCTCTGCTCAGAAGCGCCGAACGTTATCGTTCTCTGTTCGAAGCAATTCCCGACCTAGTTTTCACAAAGGACCAAGACCTGAGGTTTTCAGAAGTCAATCCGGCCATGGAAAAAGCCTTGGGACTGTCGGCATCCGAGATCGTCGGTCGAACGTCCGAACAAGTCTACGGCAAGGAAGCTGGGGAGCGCATTCGGGCCTGGGATTTTCGTGTTCTCTCGGGTGAGACGATTGAGGAAGAAACACACAGTGCCGGTGAAAGGCGAGAAGCTAACTTTCCACGAGGTTCGCGTGCCGATCAGGAACAGCGCCGGGGAGATAACCGGAGTCTGCGGAATTGGTCGAGATATTACGGAACGACGCTCAGCTATGGTGAAACCAGATATTGCCCTATCCGCCTATCGTTCCGTAGCTATGAAAGACACCATGGAGTTGGCCGGACAGGCAGCCGCTACGGACAGTATCGTTCTCTTGCTCGGAGAGAGCGGGTCAGGAAAGGACCATCTAGCCAGATGGATACACGAACATTCGGGACGATCCGGTAGTCCTTTCTTCGCTATTAACTGCGCCGCAGTCCCTCAGGATTTGGCGGAATCAGAGCTCTTCGGCCACGAAACGGGAGCTTTTACCGGGGCCAGGAATCGGAAGAAAGGATTACTGGAACTTGCAGAGGGCGGGACTCTGCTGTTGAACGAGATCGCGGAACTGTCCCCATCGCTACAGTCAAAGCTATTGGCTTTTCTGGACTCCAGGTCTTTTCTCAGACTTGGCGGGCAAAAGGCTGTTCACGTTGACGCCCGTATCCTTGCCGCCACTCATAGAGTCCTGGAAGCGGAAGTTGAGACCGGCCGCTTCTCGAAACCACTCTTCTACAGGTTGAATGTGTTTCCGATAAGGATGCCTCCCCTTCGTGACCGCATTGACGACATTCCCCAACTGTCCCGCGAACTCATCGCCAAGGTGGCGGCGGAGATGAATCTTTCCGGAACCCCTGCATTGGACCCGGAGTCTCTCAAAATCCTGACGAGGCACCTTTGGCCCGGTAATGTACGGGAGCTGAGGAATGTGCTCGAAAGGGGCTTGATATTATGGCAGAGCGGGAAATTGAAGTTGACTGTACCCGCCGCTGACCTAGATGTGGATGAGTTGTCATTCCAAATTTCATTACCGCATGGCAAGAAATTAAAAGAATTGTCCGGAGAATTTCGGAGACTAATCTGCGTCGAGGCCATTCGACGAAGCGGAGGAAACCGCACTGCCGCAGCTCGAACTCTGGGGTTGTCCAGGGATTCCTTGTATCGTCACCTCAGGAACGATGCCAGTTCTCAAGAGACGGTGGACAAGCATAGGTCCTGACCGAAGTACCCGTGTGGCGCCTAAAGTTCTCGCGCTCACGATGCGGCGTGACGCTCGCACGACCTGTTCGCAGTTTATTGATCCCTCAAAAGCAGAGCGCTATATGGTTGTCTGCTTTTTCCGCCAACAGTTGGCAGCGGCAACGCCGCAAAAGGGGTGTCTTATTTTTCTTACACTATTGATTTGAACTATTAAACGGTATCGCATAACCACCACATGTTCCATGTCCGGCTCTCTGACTGTGCCCCTAAATTCCTCACGGGATGGTCCATTTTCTCAAATCTCAAATCCGGAACCTATAGCCCTTTGTTCGTCATTCCTCCCCAAATGTGATCGGCATAGATATTGCTTGAGCCAGGTGCTCTCATCAAACTTTGATGTTGCCGGAGAGCGACACGGGGGCGAGGATCGTGTTTGACATGAGGACTCCGGACTGTTTAGCGCTGAGCGCTTGATCTCCGAGAACAGGAAAAAGGAATAAATATGGCTATTAGTCGTGCCGTATGGATTCTCACCGCAACAATCATCTTCGTCTTTCTTGGCGTGGAGAATTGCAGGTGTGACAACCCCGACGCCCCCAAAGGTCTTTTGTTATTGCAGGGCAAAGTGCTGGACTCGGCCGGAAATCCTCTTTCGGATGCTAACGTGCTGCCCTATCTCAACGGAAAACCATTCATGCCGGCATTTCATGGAGGAACGGCTCTCAAGGGATTGACCACAGGCAGAAATGGTCTCTTTATGATTGAGGTTCCGGCTCCGCTTGAGAAGATCAGAGACGGGAAATGGTCTCTCAAGGTCACTAGGCCCAGCTTCAAGCCTTCGGCGGTAATTCCTCTGACCAAGATCCACGACCAAGGACCGGATCGAGGAGGTCCCGAACGTTTTGTCACTACGACTACCGTTTCCCTAGAAAGATATCAAGGCGCCGCCTTTTGGATTGCCCTAGTTGTCTTCGTGGCAATGTACGTCCTCATAGCCTTCGAGATCCTGCACAGGACCCTGGCTGCTTTTCTCGGCGCAATGGCGCTCTTGGTCATAACTCATAGCCTTGGAAATTTCGACGAAGCGTACAAGATCCTGACATACGAACAAGCTTTGCATACCGTCGACTGGAACGTGATCTTCCTCTTGATGGGCATGATGATGATAGTTGGGGTATTGAAGCCATCAGGAGTGTTCCAGTGGCTCGCCTACAAGTCTTTTCAGATGGCAAGGGGGAAGATTTTTCTTCTTTCTTCAATCCTTTGTGTTGTTACGGCTGTCTTGAGCGCTTTCCTCGACAACGTGACCACGATGCTTCTACTGACGCCGGTCACTATGGAAATCGCTCTGGTCCTTGGGGTATCCCCATTCGTATTTCTGTTGCCGGAGGTAGTCGCTTCAAACTTCGGAGGAACGGCAACCTTGATTGGCGATCCACCGAATATCATGATCGGCTCCTACGCGGGGCTCACCTTCAACGATTTCGTCATCAATCTGACCCCGGTTGTGTTGGCAGTAATGATCACTCAAATCCTTTACAACAAAATCCTTTATGGCCGCCAATACCACAGAGCAAGGGTGGAAGACGTTCCCAAGATGATCTCGTTCTTGAAGGAAAAGTACCCCATCACGGATCACAGGGTCCTAACTATCGGAGGCAGCGTGCTCCTGGGCGTGATCGTGCTTTTCATTCTTCACGGGGTATTCCATATGGAGGTCAGCGTCGCCGCTTTGTTCGGGGCGGCGATGATAATCCTTCTAAACAAAATGGATATCGTTGAGCTGTTGGAGAAGGAAATTGAGTGGCCGTCCCTCTTGTTCTTTATCATGCTCTTCATCGTTGTCGGAGGAGCGGAACAGACAGGCATCCTTCAGGCGGTTGCCGACTGGATACTGAAAATGTGTCAGGGCAATCTCACGGTTGCGGTGCTAATAATCCTTTGGGTCTCCGGGATTGCCTCAGCCATTATAGACAACATCCCTTTCACAGCAACAATGCTCCCGATTGTGGCTTTTCTGGGCAAGACCGTCCCTGGCGCCGAAACCGGCGTTCTTTGGTGGGCACTGGCTCTGGGCGCGTGTTTTGGAGGCAATGGAACTATAATCGGAGCGTCCGCGAATGTCGTCACCACAGGCATAGCGGAAAAAGCCGGTTACAAGATAAGCTTCTATCAATACCTGAAGGAAGCCGCCCCTATCACTATCGTGAGCTTGATCATGGCGTCGGCATTCCTGTTGGTTCGCTACTGAGCACCGAAGCGTTTGAGAAGCCATAAAGAGAAGGTGGTGTGGAATCCCGATCAGTCGGCTCTATCATTCACGGGCTGAGATCATTTCCTCCAGCCAGCCGTAGGCCGCGATCATAGCGGGAAATCCTACGATAGTCGCGGAAAGTAGCACGGTCTGCAATAATTGCTCCTTGGTGGCGCCTGCATCCAAGGCCCTCCGAGCATGAGATCGGACACCTCCCTGGGAGTTCGCGCCCACAGCGATGCCCATCTGTATCAAATGCTGTGTAACATTATCTATCGGTCCGGCTTGCGAACATAGCTCGCCCACTTTAAGCAGAGCTTCGGAAATGTCCCGGTTTCTCTCTACAAATTTCTTGAAGATGTCCGGTAAATACATTGCAGTTCCCCTCCGTTTACACAGATATCGAATCTTTTCATAATTTATCATGAATAGGTCTAATACCAATGCGCGGCTGAAAATGTAATTTGGCCTCGCGTAGTTTCGCCGTTCCTGCTATGTCCTCCCAGGCTACGGGAGGTAGTCATGGCAAGGATCACCAAAGCCCGTCCGCATATGTCGGAAGAAGACCTCCGGATCCGACTGAAGGCCACTCCGGATCGCAAGACCGCCCAGAAATTGTTGGTAATTTTGAATGCCACTGTAGATCCGAGACCTGCGGAAGAAATAGCCCTTCATATGGGGGTGTCGGTTCACAGTGTGCACAACTGGATTTCGGCCTACAATAGATCGGGTCTTGAAGGAATCTTGGGCACTGGAATTCCTGAGCCGCGAAATGGGCATATGAGTAGGGAAGAAGAAATCCTCTTGTTGAAGCCCTTTTTCGACAGCGCTGCAAAGGGAGAGATCACTACTGTAGCTCGGATCCGGGAGGCTCTTGAGGACCGTGTGGGCAAACCATTGCATCATTCTGTCGTTTACAGGTTCTTGCACAGAAATGGGTGGCGCAAGGTGGTGCCGAGACCCAGCCATGTGAAATCCCGAGAGGAAGTCCAAGAAGAGTTCAAGAAAGAGTTTCCCGAGAAGATCAACGGAATTCTCGCTCAAAGAGATCCCGACGACTCCCGGCCCGTGGCCCTTCTGTCCCAGGATGAAGGAAGATTCGGCAGGATCAACCCGCCTCGGGCCTGTTGGGCTCCTGAAGGGATGCGGCCTAAGGTCCCTCGACAGATCGTACGCGCATATGTGTATGTGTACACGGCTCTGTGCATGGCATCCGGGAAAATGACCTCCCTGATCCTTCCCTACGCCAACACCGATATGATGAATCTGTTTCTGAAGCAAGTTTCGCAGGACTTCAAAGATTTCTTCGTGATTATGCTCATCGACCAAGCAGGATGGCACGTGGCAAAAAAACTAAGGGTACCATCAAACATAAGACTGCTCCCGCAACCTCCACATAGCCCGGAACTCAATCCGGTCGAGCATGTCTGGGAAGATCTGAGAGAAAAAGCCATGCCGAACAAGGCATTCAAATCTCTCGATGAAGTAGAGGAAGCACTTTGTCGTCGGCTGAGACAGCTCGAAAGTGATCCTAACATGGTTCGGTCGATGACCGACTTTCCATACTTGAGAGTCACTTGTTAAGAAGCGCATTCGTATGACTCCCCACCTAACGCATTTCCTGTCTTTCCCGGACAGGAGGGTTGGACACCGGCTTGGGCGGATGCTGATCTGACAAGCGTGACCAGGTTTGAGATGAGTCAGAAATTTAGTTGGCACGGCCCGTTTATCGGTGTTCGTATGTCAAATAGTCTCGGCTACGGTTTTCAATGGTTTTTCGATACACGGGTTTATCCATGGTTATTCGGAAACTATGCTTTTTCGTGGAGTGGCGCTTATCTCGACCCGTTCTTGAATTTCAGCCCAGGGGTTTGGGGAACGCAGTACAGCAATATTAGCGGCACGAATAGGTGGGGCGCAGATGTAGATTTTCGTTGCCGCAGTTATTTAGTGCGTTCTTTCATAATTGAGTTGGAAGGTCGTTATTCATACGCCTCCATGTCAGGTTCGACCCTGGAATTTCAACAGCTAAGCAATGCTTACGGCCCCTCTATTCCGTCCTATTGGGGAGCCGGAAATTACTCTCAGCAAACCCCTGAAACTCTCAACGTACGCCAACAGCTCTGGATGTTTGGCGGAAGTTTAGAAATCGGTTTCTAATTAATCCGGGGAGGGCGTTTTTGCAAAAAGTGCTCCGCGCACGGCGATAAATGAGCCTCAAGCAGGCGCCATGGTTGTCAACGGCGAGGCATTTCCGGCGCATTACTGGCCCCACGCCGAGTGGCCCGGACCCCTCTTCAAAAACTCTTATATGGCCGGCGGAACCACCGACGCTGATGTGCGGCGGGCGTGGCGATGCCCACGGCTGTTGGTGGGACCGGCGTCTTGCCGGTCATTATCGGTAGCGACCGGCCTCCGTGCCGGTCAATTCTTTTTCTTCGGCCTCAGGCTCCGACCTCGGAAGACATATCGAGAGGCTCCACCTCTTCTGTCCTAGCGTGGCATTAAGAAGAAAGTCAGAGCAGATACTGGACGATACACGTTCCCGGGTTGGAGCCTGGGCAACGGGATGAGAATCGTCGGGCGTTTTACCGGAAGCATATCGTTGCATTGCCGCTGTGTTTTGATAGTGTACCGCCATTCGCAAAGACGGGTTGCGGTAAAGTGCCTTCTAATAGTTGGTCGTGTCGCTGAGAAAAAACGGGGATAGCTCATGCGAGTGGCGGAGGCAGGATGAGCTCGCGAAAACCAATGAAGTTTAATACTGCACTGAGGCATGTACCGGAAAGACTTCTCACGATTAAGCTATCTTGCCCCAATTGCCAGACGACTTATGCTCCCGATTGGCTCAATCCAAATTATGAAGACCTGGGGCCTATAAAACCTAAATACTCCTTTGGGCGGGAGCCTTATAATGGCCCTGGGAGATGGATTCCTACTGGTGTAGAAATAAAATGCCCTCGTTGCGGTACAGGTAGGCTTCTTGAGTTTCCCTGTAGAAAAGATGACTGGCAAAGGATTGCTTTTTGGTGATGAAGCGTACAGAGATTATGGGAGTAAATTCGTCTATACCTATTCTCTGGTTGGAGCAGATGACAAGCTGATAGCCAACATTGATCATTCGATCAAAGCTTTAAAGAAAAGGCTCTGCTCTTCCAGAGATCCGAATTCCTGGCATTTTCACATGAAGGAGTTGTGCCGTTCAGACCACAGGAGAACACAAGATTTTCAGGGATTGGGATAGAACGAAAATAGAATGAGCTATCGATTTCTCTTCGATATCTTAAAAGCCACTCCGGATTTGTTCATTTACAATATTTCGTTAACACAGGAGAAAATCGGCAGCACGATTGCTAAGAAGTTTACGAGATTCGAAATGAGAAATAGCTCGTATATTCTGTTGCTCCTCAGTGTTATCGATGAATTTACCAGGAAAGGAGCCCAGCCGCATATTTACTTCGATGCTGAGAAGCGTTCGGCGGGGAACAAGATCATTCAAGCCTGGGCGGGGATACCTTTCATGACTCCCGACGCTGTCTTGTGTATGCATACTTGGCGAGAGGCATCGAGATAAAGGAGCCAGAATTTGTCAAGCCTTCATTGTATCCGTGCCTTGAGCTTGCTGATTTCGTCAGCTATGTGGTGGCTAGATTCCACCTGAAGAAGTGGCAGAATGATAAAATAGAGATGGACCCTTTGCGATTTGGAACCGTGACCTATCTTGGTTTCGATAAGAATGTAAATCTTGTTCCGACACGTCAAGAGGGGTATCCGTGGCATGTGTTTCACAGATGAAAGTATTAACACTTGCTAGCTGAAAGAATTCGAATAACCCGATGGCATTCACAACCTCAATCGAAGATCGGTACTTCGAGGATTACATCCCGGGCGCTGTCCACGAGTTCGGTAGCATAGTCGCCGATGAAGCCGAAATGATCGCCTTTGCTCAACGGTTCGATCCTCAGCCGTTTCACACAGATCCGGAGGCGGCTAAGAAGTCAATATTCGGAGGGCTGATCGCAAGTGGATGGTACACCGCGGGTCTGATGATGCGGCTGTATATCGATCATTACCTCTCCCACGTCGCAAGCTTGAGTTCTCCCGGAGTCGATCAGTTGCGCTGGCTTATACCGGTGCGCCCCGGCGATGTGATTTCTTTGCGGATAACCATCACAGAAACCAAACGCTCACGCTCAAAACCGGATCGGGGAATCGTTCATTCATACATCGAGGCGCTGAACCAGAATGGCGCCATAGTCATGACCGTGATCGGTGTGAACCTTTTGGGCTGCGGGAGGCTGCCATGGACTGAGTAGCTTTCCGGGAAACCCTTTTTTTGTGTAAAAAAGTGTTTCCCGGACCCTTCCCAAAAAACTCTAACATTGTAATGGTTAGCTGGGAACGCACCGATTTGTGGTGTGCGGACGACCAATGCTGTCATTTTTCCCCGTTACAGGGCGCCATTTAAGAGTTTTCGGAAAGGGGGGACCGGGTCCACTGGGCGTGGGGCCAACAATGCACGTCAATGGTCCTTGCCGAACAGGTGTCCGCCTCAATCTTCCCGCAAGGGACACCTCATCTCGGTCAATCTGCGCCTTACGGACTGCCACGGGTGGCCCTCTCGTCGCGGAATATCTACACAGCCTTGGCGCACCGCTAGCCGTATAAAGAGTTCTTGCCGGAGGGGCCGGGCCACTGGGCGTGGTGCCAACATGCATCTTGAGGCTGAGTGCCCTCGACACACCGGGATATTCGCTGATGCATAATCGCCGTCCGCGGAGGACCTTCCTTCCAAGAAGCGGGTTCCCGGTGGCCTTCTCAGCGCCCCTGCTGATCCTCTGTCGAAGATCCCCGGACACCTATTTTGGTTGCGGTCGCAGGCAGCCTTTTGCAAAAGGCTTTTCCCCCTGGACTATCCGCTTTCTGAAAATCATTTCTCTTCCAATAAACGGGGCAAATGCAGTAATCAATCTCAACGAGAAGTAGATCTTCCTTTGCCTATAACTGGTTGCAAAACCCCGACATCGCGTTGTAAAGCAGTAGGGGCGCTTCGAGAAGCGCCCTGATCTCGGGCGGTTCACGAACCGCCCAGAATGACCGACGTCGTCTGGTCCCATCGAGGTTTTACAACCAGTTGTAGAAGGCGGTCGCCTTCGGCTCGGCAAAGAATCCAATCAGGAGCGTAGCATAGATATGAATTTGCGCTTTATCCATCCGACGCATGACGAGAAGACGAAATCGACCTGGCCATAGATTGGGCTGAAGCAGAAGGTTGGAATCCCGGCATCCACGATGCGGAGTGTTTCTATGCCGCAGATCCGAATAGCTTTTTCATCGGATTGTTGGATGACGAGCCTGTAGCAATGGTTTCCGCGGTTGCGTACGAAGATTCATACGGATTCATGGGGTTTTACATCGTGAAACCGGAAGTCCGCAACAGAGGTTATGGAAGACGGTTGGTCGAAGTGGGCATGCGATATCTGGAAAACCGCTGCATAGGGGTGGACAGTGTCAGGCCGGATTTGGTTTCCCATATGTGGCCCGGGTTCAAACCGGCTCACACGAACTATCGCTTTGAATGGATCAAAGATCGACAGGCGGCCGTGGCCCGTGAGGTCATTGAGCTTTCCGAAATACCGTTCTCAATCGTCACGGCATATGATCATGAGGTCTTCGGGTATTCGAGAGAATCTTTCCTAAAATGTTGGATAAGCCGGACGGGAACGAGGGCTTTGGGCATTATGAAAGATGACCGACTTGCGGCGTATGGGGTCGTAAGGCCATGTCGAGTGGGATTCAAAATCGGCCCGCTCTTTGCTGACAATGCGGAATCGGCCAGGACGTTATTCCAGGCCCTCACAACAGACGCTCCAATGGGCGCTCAAATCTATCTGGACACACCCGAAAGAAATCCTGAGGCGGTGAGTATCGCTCAAAGCTATGGCATGAGGGAAGTGTTTCGGACTACAAGAATGTATAACGGACCCGAACCGAGCCTTCCCCTGGACAAATGGTTCGGCGTGACCAGCTTTGAACTTGGATAGTAGTATTGTGCCGAAAGATGCGGGAACCCCTTTTTTGCAAAAAAGAGTGCTCGCGCACGGCTAGCAATGTATTTGCGCAGCTACTGAGTTAATCGAGAGCGAGAGGCATCAAGAGGCATTTTTGGCCCCACGCCCAGTCAGCGACCCTCCGGAAAAAACTCCTAAATGGCTGGCGGCAACGCCAACTCTGATATGAGTTCACGGCTGTGGGTGGGAACCATCCCACGCAGAACGCGGGATTGCCTGTCATTATTGGTAGCGGCCGGCCTCCCCGTGCCGGTCGATTGAGATAAACGGCGCTTCTGTCCGGGAGCGACCGGCGGTGGCCCTCTTTCCTCCCCCTTTTCCAAGTCTGTCAGTCTCGTCGCCCTTCTCAATGGCCGTGGATTCCAGGAGATCCGAGAGCATCGGTCGTTTCTCCGGAGCCCTTGAATATTTCGGATGAGCCACGACAATGCGGCAACCGGTAAAGTTCCTTGGCCGGGACATGAATGGCCGGGGATATCGAGGAGGATATTTTATGCGATCTTCATCGTTGAAGCCTTCCGGCGAGGGCAGGATTCTGGCGGCAGATGCCGATCTGGAAAAATATTGCGTTCTCGCTTCGAAGCAGGGGCGACCCATGCCAAACAGATACATCCAAGCAGCGTGGTCACTGCGCCCTGGGTTCGACTGAAATGCCAGTTCGGCTGCCCGGGGTACGGCAGAGGCCTTTGCTGTCCACCTCATACCCCAACTCCGAAACAAACCAGGGCTGTCCTCGATTCTTACCGGAGAGCGATTCTCTTTCACCTCGAAGTATCGGATCCCGAGCAACAAAAAAAGGGAAATCAAGAATACATTGACAGACTGATCGAGCTAGAAGGAGAGATGTTCAAGGATAAATATTCTAGGGCCTTTATTTTCACAGCCGGGCCTTGTCGCAACTGTAAGAAATGTGGCGCGCTGGAGGGGAATCCCTGTGCTAATCCCAGGAAAGCCCGACCGTCTATGGAAGGTTGCGGGATTGATGTTTATCAAACAGCCCGGAACAACGGTTTTTCTATACAGACCCTTAGCGAGCGGACCGACACAAAAACCATTACTGCCTGATGGTGGTGGATTAACGGTGCCGGAAAGGGCGGGCAAAGGCCGGAAGGGGAGAAGAATGCGGGAACCGCTTTTTTGCAAAAAAGGGGTTCCCGCATTCTCTCCTTCCTGTCCTGCGCCACTACTCCACGCACGCATAGGCGTTGCTGAGGACTATCCCACGGTCGGTGCGGGCCTGGATCACGTAGCGTCCGGCGTCAATTTTCCATCCCTCTGTGATGAGGGTGTCGCCCGGATATACCACTCCGGAGAAACGGGTACGGAACTCCTTGAATCTGGCCACATCTCCGTTGCAAGCCTTGTGCAGGACCGCTCTCACCGCGTAGCCGTACGTGCAGAGCCCGTGAAGAATTGGGCGAGGGAACCCTCCCATTTTGGCAAATTCCGGATCGACATGCAGAGGATTGGTATCGCCATTGAGTCGATATAGGGCCGCCTGATTTTCCGGGATAAAATAGGAAGCGGTGAAATCCGGTTCACTCCCTCAGGCGGGTTCAGGGTTTCGGTTTTGGGTCCCGGGTCTCCTCCGAATCCGCCCGCGCCCACATAGAAAATTGTATGCTCCGCCTCCGCTAAGATCTGACCTTCTTCCGTCAGGATCCTCATCGTCCAGATAATGAGCGCTCCTTTGCCCTTGTCGTAGATATTTGTAATTTCACCTTCAGTTACGACCTTCCCTTCAGGCGGAATCGGGCGATACAGCTTCATCGCCTCTTCTCCGTGGATGAATCTGGAAGGGTCGATCTTCACATCCTTGAAAAGAGCGACGAACAGATCGTGGCACATCACGACGCAAAAGCTGGGAACGACCTTCAAACCGCCTTTTGCATGCTCGTAGACAAACGAAAGCTCATCCGTCTGCGCCCCGACGCTCAAGGCATACAGGACCACATCCTTCCAGGTGTACTCGAAGGGGATCGGGCCGCATTTTTTTCCAACCAAGCTTAAATCAATCATAAAAGTCTCCGTAAATATTCACCGCAGAGGGCGCGAAGGAGCGAAGAGGCAAGATTTCTGGGGAGGCCGCTTTTTGCAAAAACGCCGGCTCCCCAGGCCCCTCCCCAAAAACTCCCATATGGCTGGCGGAACCACAAACGCTGATGTCAGGGGTCCAGCGTTCCTCTCGGGACGTCCGCAAGCCATTTAAGAGTTTTTGCCGGGAGGGGTGCGGGGGAACCGGCTTTTTGCAAAAAGCGGGTTCCCCCGCATTTCGTCTTTCCCGCCTTCACGCTTGCCTATTTCGCAATTACCGTGGCAGGCAGTTTCCTGGTAAGGATATCCACCGCTTCTTCCACCATGTCTTCGAGGACCTGAGCCGCTGGTTTGATCTCCTTGATCAGACCCGAGACCTGCCCGGCCAGACCGCCGACATAGTCGGTCTTATTAGCTTCAACAAAGCTCCAGAGGAGCGCCGAAGAGATCAGGACCTGGGTTGGGAAGGGTAGGGGCTCAAGGCCGGATGCGTCCCACAGGCCGTGAAACTCATTCAGGCTTGCACGCAGAGTCTTGCCTGTATAGGCGACGCTGACGCGAGTGTCTTCGTCGGTTGATGTGAGGATCCGCTGTTTATTAACGTCCAGGGCGCCGCCTTCGTCTGTGGCCAGGAAGCGAGTCCCAACCCAAACCCCGATGCAACCCATGGCCAGGGCCGCTGCGAGTCCTCGACCGTCACCAATGCCGCCTGCGGCTAACACTGGTACAGGAGCGGCTGCGTCAATAGCTTGGGGGAGAAGGGCCATTGTTCCGATGCGTCCTGTATGGCCGCCGCCTTCATGCCCCTGCGCCACAAGCAGGTCTATACCGGATTCGGCCATGCGGCGGGCATTCTTCGTATTGCCGGTGATCGCGAGCACCTTCATCCCCGCGGAATGAGCTTCCTCGACCATGAAACCGGGATTGCCCAGACCTGCGCAAAAGAGCGGGACGCGTTCTTCAATACACACAGCGATGGACTCTTTTGGCCGCGCAGTGGTGGTATTCAGTTTGAGCATGACATCCCTATCCGGTAGTCCGAGTTCTGTCCTCACCTTGTTGACCCATTCCTGATGCGGCTTTGGCAGGGTCTTCAGTACCGTGCTGAGCGGTAATTGGTCGACGCCCTCTAAATCCAAGCCTTTCTTGGCGACACTTTTGGGTAAAAGGAGGTCAACGCCGAAAGGTTTGCTGGTTTTGGACTTAATCTCTCGAATTGCCTGCCGAAGCTCATCCACCGTGAAACCGCTGCCGCCGAGCACTCCGAGCCCTCCGGCCTCAGAAACCGCCACAACCAGTTCCACCGGGGCGCCGGTCTTTTCGCCTATGAGCGTAGGCCCCATTCCCGCGCTGAGTATGGGATATTCTATTCCCAACATGTCGCAAAGTTCGGTCCTCAATGTTCGTTTGGCCATGGCCACCCTCTCACCTCCAAGATTTCAACGAGCGCCGTCGTCTTCCGGAAAGAAACAAT
>CAVVZX010000055.1:0-25618 GCA_963752855.1 uncultured delta proteobacterium
AGCCCGCCGCGGTCTCGAAGGTCTACGAAAATGACTCCGCCGTGATCGCGGCGCCGCAGAATCCAACCCATAACGATCACATCTTGATTCACCGAGTGTTCGCTCAACTGCGTTGAAAGATGCGTCCTTTCCCATCCATCCAGAGAGTCGGGTCTCAAGATTTGTCTCCTTGAAGGTGCGTTACGATTTCCTCGATTTTCACGGCGGTTTGCTCCCCGGTCGACATTTTCCGCACCGTAACTTCATTACGATTTAATTCATCATCACCTAACATGATTACTCTGCGTGCCCCGATTTTGTCCGCCACCTTCATCTGGGCCTTGAGGCTCATTTCGGAGCGCCTCATTTCTGCTGAAATCCCCGCTTGCCTAAGTGTGTTTACGAGACGGAAAGCTGTTTCTCGAGCTCTTTCGCCAATGGCCGCGACATAGACATCCATCGAAGCTTCAAAACGTGGATCGTCTTCAGGCAAGCCCATGCTGAGACGTTCCAATCCTATGGCAAACCCTATCCCCGAAACATCGGGACCGCCCAGCTCCTGGACAAGGCTGTCATAACGGCCGCCACCACCGACCGCCTTGGTCTTGCCAAGTTCGCTATGAATAATCTCAAATGCGGTCCGGGTATAATAATCCAGACCTCGCACCATCCTGGGCTCGATTCGGTACGGTATTTCGAGCAAATCCAGCCCTTTCTGCACTGCAGTGAAAGTGTTCACGGCATCGCTCGTCAAGGCTGTCCGTAATAAGAGGAGCGTCCCGAACTATTTCAGCGCACCTTTGGACCTTACAGTCGAGTATCCGCAATGGATTGGTTTCATAGCGTCGTTTACAATCCTCACAGAGCTCATCCAGGTGTTTCTCGAGGAATTCTCTTAGGACACGGCGAAATCGCGGGCGGCACTCCCTACACCCTACGGAATTGATCTCCATAACGAGTCCGCCGGCGCCGATATTCATCATGATGCTGTGGGCCGCCGCAATTGCTTCCGCATCCGTGAAGGGAGAATCGTCGCCCAGGACCTCGGCGTTTATCTGAAAAAACTGTCTAAATCTTCCTTTCGAAGGCCTTTCCCTCCTGAACATGGGACCTATTGTGTAGAGCTTCAATACGGGCTCCCGCTTCAATAAGGAGTGCTCCACAACTGCGCGTAATGTCCCCGCGGTGGCTTCGGGCCGTAGGCTGAGCGATTCCCCCCCAGATCGACAAATGTATACATTTCCTTTTCTACAATATCAGTGACTTCTCCGATGCCCCTTTCAAACAGTTCGGTCCGTTCCATGATCGGCGGGATGATTTCCCTGAAACCGAAGCGTTCCAGCGTGGACCTGGCGGTATCGGTTATAAAAGCCCACTTCGGAGTTTCATCCGGCAGGATGTCATGAAAACCTTTTACCAGCCTAATCATAAGATCACCCTTGAATTTTCGAGTCAGTCGTAGTGTCAAGACGCAAATTGTCTATATTAAGTGCAATTCTCCGTTCGCGTCAAGACCGCTTCCGGACAAAAGGACTTGAGAGTTGTCATACTTTATAAGTGATTGCGTCAATAAGTCACAGTAAAATGGCAAGCCGATCTGAGGTGAGGCGAGCGAAACATTCTCTCAAATTGGCATTCGGCAAAATATTGTGGCGCGATTTTCGATAGATTCGGTAGGAAGAAATAATCAAAATTAGCCTTTTTTTCGGACTGATCTCTTACGAAGTGTTTCCTCCGAAATCAGGTTGCTGACTGACAGCTTAGTCCACATACTGTTTAGTCCTCTTTCGGACAATCCATACTTTTCCATAAGCATCTCGTCTGACATATCATCAGCAATGTCTCTCAGCACGTCTTGGGCAGGGACTATAGTTTTCAGGAAATCATCCCCATCCAAGTCGATTTCTATTGGGCCGTTCTTCCTGAACTCTTCGTTCTTCAAGATACCGACGGGTAATCAGGCCTTTGTTTAATAATTTCTTGAACACGCTGGCCAGACCCCGTAATGATAACCCGTACTTATTCATCAAGTCTTGGTTTGACAGATTTCTTTCAATGTCCTCCAGCACTTGTTTAGTGCTTATGCTTAGCACACTTCTCCTGGGTTCAAGTCGCTCAGTAATGGACTCGATATCCACATAAGGTTGGATTGACGGAGCCCACATTCACGAAATCAACAATGAATCCCTTCGCCTTTGCATCATGACAATATTCAGCCAGGTGAGCCGTGAAGTCACTGCAGACCCATCTAACTCCCTCAAAATCAATCAGCATGGGTTTTTCGGAATTCGCGCTCAGCCATTCTACTGTTTTGTCGAGAAACTCCTCCACATGATGCTCCTCGATTTCAGACTGCTCCACCTTAAGCCTGAAAAAATCAGGCTCTTCCGTTAATGAGAAAGCAGGCTTCCTGTCCTCGTAGAAGTATTTTTTCACGGTTAATACCCCTCGGAAATGAGAGGTGTTCAAATCCCCATTAAAATTCAGCTTAGTCTTATGAAAAGCCGTCGCCAAAAGGAAAACAAACCGGGCTGCTCTGGATCACATAAAATTATACAAGCGCGCAATGATCCTATCAAGGCAAAAAATGGGAATGATTACAGGCGGCCAGTCATACGCCGTAAGAAATCGAGATCCGCTCTTACGCGCGCGAGATGAGGCAGCATTCCCACTCGGCTCTCCTGTTGGACCAAAAAAGCTCCTGGCGCGGAACATCGCCTGCAATGTAAATTTCTTTTTCGATTTTTCCGCCGATCGTGTGGATGAACTCCCTGAAATCCTTTATGGTCAGACGATGAATATCCGGGGTATTGAACCAGGGATGCGGATAAGTGTCAGTGCACGGCGTGCGCCCGGATATGACGGATTCGAAGCTGACTTTCCAATATCCGTAATTGGGAAAGGCTATTATGGACTTGGCGCCTACACGAAGCATCTCCTTCACCACTCTGTCCGGGTACATAAGCTGCTGTAGGGTTCGACTGAGAATGACATATTCATAACTCAGGTCCGCAAAGCCCTCCAGACCTTCATCCAAATCCAGCTTTAGTACCTGAATTCCTCTCTCAATGCACCGGATGACTTTTTCTTGGTCCAGTTCTACGCCACATCCTTGCACATCTTTTTCGTCTTGCAACCGCTGCAGGAGGGTGCCTGAGCCGCATCCCAGGTCCAGCACACGAGTTCCCGGCGCAATGAGGTCTATTATGACACTGAATCCGACCTCGAACTGATGAAACGGAGTTCGGATTTCGGCAATCTCAACCGACACGCTGCGTATCCTCTTCAGACAAATTGTTCCTGCCGGGTATTACCTGGAGAGATTTCCCGGCCCGAACTATTGTTTTCTTCTACGTCAAGAATTTTACTATATTAATGAGCGGAAAAAAAGTGCGCTACACGTCGGTTCCCCAGCGGCATTCAAACCTCTACATTTCGGTTTCCAGTTCCGTTCGACTGCAAACCGTCGCGTGAGAATACAGTTAAATTGACGATCAAGACCGAATTTTAGTTTCTATTTGCTCGTTCGGAAGCGATAGAATTGACGGATCGTCAAAGAGCAATATGGATATCGGCAACCAATTACCGCTTGCCTTCGCCAATCATGGCGATTTTGCCGTTCGCGGCCGTTACTAAATAATTGAGCTACCTTCCATCCGAATCAGTAATTTTGCGCCTGCCTGGACCGGTTGCCGAAGTCGTTGCGCCGGCCTCCGTTTTTGCGATGCGCTCGGTTTTGATTGGGGGAACGTCCCTTCTTTTTCATGAGACAATCCCATGAACAATAACCGTAAACAGAGTAGGTCATGGTCTGCATGGCAGTATACTCTCTGCCACACGTTTTACATCTTGCCAAAATATTACCTCCGGTTTTGTCGCTCTTTGAGCGATGTTTGTTTCGTCCCGTCGATTTTGGAACGAAGATTGCCTAAGTATTTCTGATCCGCCCCGTTCAGGTGTTTCTCCAACCAGGCGGCCAAGACCTCAACAGCTGCTTTCTGTGACCAACATGGATTAGAACTCAATCCGACATCGGCGCTTTTCGGCTCTTCACCCCGGTTCACGGATGACTATGATGGAATTAAAATCAGCGCAGCCAGCGCTGTAGCGGCTTATCGATATTATTGATCGTCCTTAATGAAGCGTCTTAACGAGCCCGCTTCCGCCACCAACGGGATCCAAAACTAACTCGGCTAAAAATTCACTCGCTTCGCGACCGGCATTGGAGACAAGGTGTCTCCACCAATTTCCCTTCGCTCCTTTATTCAAGACATCCGAATGTTAGAAAAGTTTATGAGATTCTTCCCGAGGTTCGTCAATCGGCCATCAAACCGAGCAGATCAACTCCCTCAGTTTGAGCCCCCTCGGGAAAATGATCGGCAGTTTTACTCACTCAATTCTTTGCGGCTGGCGCCTAAGAATTCTTTGAAAAAGTTACCGACTAAGCCCGTTAAAAGCTCCCCCTCGCCTCAGGAGAAGTTCATAACACTTGTGAAAAAACTTGTCAAACGTATAGTCGATTTGACAGACCAAATAGCAAAATTAAGCGTGCCGGGAGGCTGAGCGATCAAACCGGCCCCCTTATTTCAGATCAAATCACTTTGACTTTCCTCATCTGCAATCTTTATCCTATGTGACGCCCTTATTCCCGCGACGGAACCGAATATGAAACCCAATGTCATAAGTGTCGCTTTTATTATCGGGACTTTGATGCTGTCTTCCTGCTCTGCTTTGAACTATGTTAAGGGCGGACTCTATAGAGAATTAGATCAAAATCTGACAATCGTCACCCTGATGGAGAATCCCAACAAGTATCTCAACCACGAGATAGTTTTTTCTGTCCGTTATTATAAGAGAGGGAACCTCCCGTGTCCACTAGGATCGGATTACGTTAATTTTGTGATTGCAGACAGGGTAAGCTACATAACACTTAATAAGGTTTGGATCAAGAATGAAAAAGCCAAGGTCCTGGATACCCTTAAGGAGATGGAAACGATAGTAATGAAGGCTCGTGTTTTCAAGGTTGATAAGGAGAAGGACCCCGACCTGGAAGCCCTCGAAATAGTAAAAGAATAATCCCGGCCGGTTTTGATTTCGGTACGAAATTAGGCCCGATTCTTTTCGGTCCCAACGGGAGAGCAGCTTGCGAAAAATTCTTGTTACCAGCGCTTTACCATACGCTAATGGCGATATACACATAGGTCATCTCGTCGAATATATTCAGACGGACATCTACGTCCGTTTCCTTAGACTCATTGGGCAAGATGTAATTTATATGTGCGCTTCCGATGCGCATGGCACGCCGATAGAAATTAATGCGTCCAAAAGAGGCATTACGCCGCAGGAATTGGTAAATGAATTTCACCGCAGACACCGTGACGACTTTGCAAAATTCGAAGTTGATTTCGATGAATTCTATACCACGGATTCCCCTGAAAACCGGCGTCACTCCGAAACGGTTTACCTGAAAGCCAAGGAGAAAGGGCACATCGTAGCTCGTGAAATTGAGCAATACTACTGCGAAAGCTGTGGCCGATTTTTGCCGGACCGCTACATCAAAGGGACCTGCCCCAAGTGTGGCGCGCCGGACCAGTACGGAGATGTGTGCGAATCCTGTGGCGCCATTTATAGACCCACGGAACTTCTAGACCCTCGCTGTGCCATCTGTGGGGCCCCGCCGACGCTTCGTAGATCGAAGCATCTGTTTTTTCAGCTCAAGGATTTTCAGGATTTCTTGATCGACTGGACCTCCGAACCGGGACGCCTTCAAAACGAAGTGAGAATGTTTGTGCGGAACTGGATTGATCAAGGACTACAAGACTGGGACATTTCCCGAGACGGTCCCTATTTCGGCTTCAGCATTCCGGGAGAGCAGGACAAGTATTTCTACGTTTGGTTGGATGCGCCCGTAGGATACATTGCGGCGACGGAACACTACTGCGCAGGAGTGAAGGACCGGGATGTCGCGGATTACTGGCTAAACCCTGAATCCGATGCGGAGATTCATCACTTTATAGGCAAGGATATAGCATATTTCCACACACTGTTTTGGCCGTCCATGCTGAAGGCTGCGGATTATCGCACCCCTACGGCGGTCCACGTTCATGGATTTCTAACCATTGACGGACGAAAAATGTCTAAGAGCCGGGGGACCTTTATAAGCGCCCGTCAATTTGCCGCGGCCTTACCCCCGTCGTATTTGCGATACTATTATTCAACAAAGTTGAACGATTCCATAGACGATCTGGATATAAACACCGACGAATTCGTCAATCGTATAAACTCGGAGCTGGTCAACAATATAACTAATCTAACCAGCCGAACTGTGGGTTTCTTGAACAAGAGACTCGAATCAAGGCTAGGAAGCATTCCCCCGGATGTCGGGGATTTAATGGCTTCTGTGACCGATTCGGTGGAAGCGGCAAAAGGCTACTACCTTAGGCTTCTATTCGGCCAAGCCACAAAGGAGATCCTGAAAATTGCGGATCTGGCCAATGGCTATGTCCAAGAGCGCGCTCCCTGGTCCGCGATAAAGGATGATCCGGAACGCGCGAGAAACGAACTAACGTTTGTCGTCAACTGCATAAAGATCATCACGGTGCTTCTGAAGCCGATAATTCCATCTTATTGTGAAAAGGTCCAACAAATACTGGGACTGCGAGACCTCACTTGGGATGATGCTAAATTCGATCTGGAAAATTGCGCAATAGGGCGGTTCGAGAAACTCGCGGAACGGCTGGAGACCGGAGTCATGGAAAAAATGATTGAAGCGAGCCGTGAAACGTTTGCGCGCGGATGGCGAGAGCGTTTTGGCCCAGTTGCCTGAATTCAAGCAAGAGATCACTATCGATGACTTTGCGGGTATGGACCTACGCGCCGGGAAAGTCATCACTGCCGAAGATGTGCCGGGATCCGATAAGCTGCTCAAGCTGGAAGTGGACCTCGGATTGGAACAGCGGACTGTATTTGCCGGGATAAAATCGTCTTACAATCCTGCCGATCTGTTGGGTCTCACCGTCGTGGTGGTGGCTAATTTGAAACCCAGAAAGATGAGATTCGGTCTTAGCCAAGGAATGATACTCGCGGCCGAGGACGGCGCCGGCAAAGTGCGAGTTTGCCAACTGCCGGATACCGTTATTCCAGGCGCTCCCATTAGATGAGACGATCTGCGGGGGGATTGCGCGGCACGCTGTTTTGCTGAAAATTCTTGCGCCAAAAGCAGCTTCCCTGTACAATCCTTCGACGGCATAGGCTTGTTCTTGGTTTCCATTCAAATAATCAACGACAACTGGGGCCTCGGGCAAATATATTCCTCTTTGCGTATTTTTCGTTACCGGACGTGACAGAAAGGCCGCCTTGAAACTTATAAGCGGGTCATATCTCTTCTTACTGCTTATGGGAAGAAGAGTTATTGCGCAATCATAACAGACAGGAGGAAGGAGACGCCCATGACGGTGAAGATTTTTCTCAATGAAGACGAGATTCCCCGCCAATGGTACAACATCGCTGCCGACATGCCGAACCCTATGCAGCCCCCTCTGCACCCGGGTACGCTTCAGCCTGTTGGCCCTCAAGACCTGGCGCCCGTTTTTCCCATGAATCTCATCGAGCAGGAGGTGAGCCAGGAGCGTTGGATAGACATTCCCGACGAGGTCCTGGACAAGCTGCTTAATATGGCGTCCGAGCCCCCTGTATCGTGCGGAGAAGCTCGAGAAGTTCCTGAATTGCCCGGTAAAAATCTATTACAAGAACGAAGGAGTCAGTCCCGCCGGGAGCCACAAACCGAACACTGCAATTCCGCAGGCTTACTACAATAAGGTTTTCGGTATTAAGAGGATCGCGACGGAAACAGGCGCGGGCCAGTGGGGTAGCGCCCTCGCTTTCGCAGCCAGTCAGTTCGGACTTGAGGCCAAGGTCTATATGGTGCGCGTCAGTTACGAGCAGAAGCCATATCGTAGATTGATGATGAATACCTGGGGCGCCACATGTATTCCCAGCCCCAGCACTGAAACCGAAGCGGGCCGCAAAATTCTCGCGCAAGATCCGAACTCGCCGGGAAGCCTCGGGATCGCCATCAGTGAGGCAGTGGAAGACGCGGTCACCAGCGAAGCGGCAGGGCGACCGGCCACCCGTTATTCGCTCGGGAGCGTGCTAAACCATGTGCTGCTCCACCAGACGATTATCGGACTAGAAGCCCAGAAACAGCTCGCCAAAGCCGGCGATTACCCGGATATTGTGGTGGGTTGCGCGGGAGGCGGAAGCAATTTCGCGGGCTGCGCATTTCCGTTTGTCCGGGATAAGATCGCAGGCAAACAGATCCAAATAATAGCTGTAGAGCCGACCTCTTGCCCAACCATGACCAAGGGGCCCTTCGCTTACGATTTCGGTGACACTGTTCAGATGACACCTCTGCTGCCCTATGCATACGCTCGGACACAGTTTTATCCCTGCTCCCATTCATGCGGGTGGATTGCGTTATCACGGCATGGCGCCCTTGGTCAGTCAACTGGTAATGGACGGTCTGATCGAGCCCAGAGCGGTGCACCAGCTTGAGACGTTTAATGCGGGCGTCACCTGGGCCAGGACGGAGGGTTTCATAAGCGCGCCGGAAACATGCCACGCGTTGGCGACAGTCATTCAGGAAGCCAAGAAAGCCAAAGAAGAAGGCAAGCAGAAGACCATCCTTGTCAACTGGAGCGGTCACGGCCTGGTGGACCTCGCCGCGTATGATGCTTTCTTCCAAGGGAAACTTTTTGATTACGAGATGCCACAGGAGGAGATTGACGCGGCGCTCAAGGCCATTGAAAACTTCCCCAAACCGAAGATTTAAGTGGAGATCGCTGGGGGCTCTTTATAAGGAGCCCCCTCTACAAACAATATCATCGCTACCCAGCTGGATGCATGTCCCTGTGAGAACCGGGAGCTGGGGGACGCAATCTCGATGCACAGCGGAATCGCTGCGCCCTCCATTTCTATTCTGCCTCGCTTTAAGCCCCTTTAACCACTTGGGCAAATCTGCTACAGTGCCATATGGGCTCGTGAGCCTATTATACTGAAAGCGCCGACGGTGTTTCGATGTCTGATGCGAAGTCGCCTGACTGGAAACGTGAGATCCGGTGCCCGCGTCTAGGGGGACCGATAACGTTCGAGTATTGTCGTGTGGAAAATCAGGGACAACCGTGCGGAAGGGCTTTGACATGCTGGAGTTTCTATTTTGACGTAGAAGCCTATTTTCGCAGTCGAATGAGCCCCGAGCAGTTTGAAGCGTGTTTTAGCGGACAAATCAAACCAAAGGTTGTCACCCTGATTGAACTCATTGAAAAAGCTCGGAAAAATATGGAAGAAAAGACGAGTCGGGAATAATCGGCCTTAGACTAATTGCAAGCCGAGGCTGATGCTCATTATTGGGGATGGATTTGTGGCGCAACCCTTCAGTTACGGGCGGTCAAAGACTGTCATTGCGAGCGGAGCGAAGCAATCTCCCGTCATTCCCGTGGAAACGGGAATCCAGGAAGGGCGCATGGCCATGCGCCCCTACAAGATTGTAGGTGGGACGGGCATCTTGCCCGTCATTTCCGAAGAGACAGGCTGGAAGCCTGTCCCACCGTTTACTCCTCGCGATGACAGATCCACGCTCCGCGTAATCGGGGGGCTACATTCCGGCCTCTCAATCAGGCTTTTTGGATCGGGAACATTACAATGTCAGGCGATATAGAGTCTAAGATCAGGCGCAAGATGGAATCCCGCGGGATTTCTTCTTCAATGATTGAGGGATTTCTTCGCCTGGTCGCTCAATTGAGCCGACAATCTGCTTATGTGCCGCTTCAGGAAGTCGTTGCGCCGGATGCAAACCTCATCTTGCAACCACCGCGCAATTCAAAAGATTTAACGGACCTCGAAAAAAGAGGGGAAGACCTTCTGCGACATGTCGCCATTGTCAAACTCAATGGTGGCCGAAGCACCACTATGGGCGGGCGAATCCCCAAGGGGGTATTGAAAGCGAAGGATGGGCTTTGTTACCTGGAGATTGCCGTCAAGCAGGTTCAAGCGCTGAACGACAAGTGGCGCGTTGAGCTTCCTCTGGTTCTGATGAACAGCTTTTTCACCCACGGCCCTACCATGGACATAGTGGGCGATTCTGATATCCCGATAATCACTTTTGTTCAGAATGAGGTCCCGCGGCTTGAGGAACAGACCTTTGCCCCCTTGGAGACCGGCACGGAAGAAGATTGGGCGCCTCCCGGTCACGGAGACGTCTTTGCCAGTCTTCATCGCCACGGCTTATTGGAGAATTTGATAAAACAAGGATTCCGATGGGCCTTCATATCGAACCTCGATAATTTGGCGGCGTCAGTGGAGCCCTGGATATTAGGACTGATAGAGCGCAACGGGATTGATTTTCTTCTCGAAGTCACCGAGCGTACCACAGTCGATAGGAAAGGTGGCACGTTGGTAGTCCGCAACGGCAAACTGGACCTGCTCGAGATTGCGCAAGTCTCTCCTGAACAGAGAAACGAGTTCATGGACATCGTACGATTCTCCGTTTTCAACACTAACAATGTATGGGTTGACCTGAATTCTCTGTCCGACTTGATCGCGAAAAAATCGCTCGAACTTCCGCTGATTCAAAATCACAAAAGTATCATGGGCGCCCGGGTAATTCAGCTTGAAACTGCTATGGGAGCGGCGGTTGGCTTATTTCCTGGAGCGCGAGGACTTAAAGTTGATAGAAGCCGCTTTTTTCCCACGAAAAAGGTCGCAGATCTATTTGTTCTGCAGTCCGACGCCTGCGTGCTGGATTCCATGAATCGCTTGCAGAGGAGCCCATTGCGACCCGCGTCGTTACCGTATATGCCCAGGGTGATTCTTTGATCCGGAGTTCCTGGATTCTCCCAAACAGTTTAAAGAACGGTTCGAGGACCCTCGTTCGGTATCCCTGGTTTACGCAAATGAACTGGAGGTGACAGGGCCGGTGTTTTTTGAGGAGGACGTAAGAATTGAAGGAACTGTGAAGATAAAGGCCCCGCCGGGAGAAACCTACCGGATTCCGAGTGGAGCGATACTTCGCGACGGAATTTATCCTTGATTAATTGATTGTCATTCCCGAGGTGAGACATGCTTTACGGAATTATTATGGCAGGGGGAAGCGGGACGCGATTCTGGCCTGAGAGCAGGAAAAAAAGGCCCAAACAGCTTCTCAGGATAATCAGTGACAAAACAATGGTGCGAGCCACAGCGGAGCGAATCCTGCCGGAAATTCCATTCGATAGAATCATGATCGTCACGACCGAAGCTTATGCTGACGAAATTAAGAAAGAACTTCCCGAAGTCAGCGACGCCATGATCGTTGCCGAGCCGCAGGGCCGCAACACAGCCCCTTGCATCGCTCTGGCCGCGTACAAAATCGCAAAGCAAGATCCGAATGCCGTCCTGGTCATCTTACCCGCAGACCATCTTATCGCAAACCAAGAAGCCTTCTTGAAAACGCTCCGCACGGCCTACCAAGTGGCTTCCACTAATGATTATCTGATTACTTTCGGCATCGTGCCTGCGAGCCCGGAAACGGGATACGGATACATCGAATTGGGTGGAGAAATTTCCGAGATTGGATCGGAGCGCCTGTTCCATGTAAAGAGTTTCGTTGAGAAACCCGATCTGGTAACGGCAAAGCGGTACCTTGCAGGAGGAAACTATCTTTGGAATAGTGGAATGTTCGTGTGGAAAGCGTCCACTATTATACGGTCTTTTGAAGAGCATCTTCCCTCCATCAGTCGCGCTATGGAAAGCATCGTCCCGATGTTGAACACGTCTCAGGAGCCCGAAGCGATCAGAGAGATTTACGAAACAATAGAGAGTATTTCCATTGATTACGGAATCATGGAGAAATCCAAAAACGCTGTAGTGATACGCGCTGACATTGCATGGAATGATGTTGGAAGTTGGTCTTCCCTCGCGGATGTGTGGGACACCGATGACGGAAACAACGCGTGTCGGGGAAAAGTCCTCTGCGTGCAGAGCAAAGAATGTGTGGCCTTGTCGCCTCATAAAGTTGCAGTCCTGTTGGGTGTCGAGGACCTGGTAATCGTGGACACGCCCGATGCCATTCTCGTGTGCCGCAAGACCTCCTGCCAAGACATCAAGTCCTTGCAGGAGCTGCTTGTTCAGCATGGTTATGAGGATTTATTGTAGCCGCGCGGGCAGATATAATGCTCATTAAAGCCGCATGACACGCGCCGGCCCGTCGGGCGCCTGCTCAAAGTCCCCCTTCCTTAAAGGGGGATTTAGGGGGATTGTCCACAGTTAAATCAAAATCCCCCGGTACCTCCCTTTAGTAAAGGGGGGATCAAGAGGGATTGTCTGAAAGGAAATACCGATGACCGATGTGAAGCTTCACTTGAACTGCTTCAAAGCTTACGACATTCGAGGACGGATTCCTGACGAATTCAACGAGGACCTCGCATACAAAATCGGGCGGGCTTATGCCACTTTTCTTTCGCCTTCAAAGGTTTGTATCGGAAGAGATGTTCGGCTAAGCAGCGAGGCCGTCAGTCAAGCTTTGGCCAAAGGTCTGAGAGATCAAGGGTGCGACGTGATTGACATCGGCCTGTGCCCCACTGAAGAGGTCTATTTCGCAACTCCCCACATGAAACTTGACGGCGGCATAATGGTCACTGCAAGCCACAATCCGCTGGATTACAACGGGATGAAACTCGTCAGAGAAGAATCCAAGCCCATCAGCGGTGACACCGGGCTCAAGGATATTGAGAGAATCGTGATTGAGGATGCTTACAAAGATGAGGCTCTTAAGAAGGGCGCTTTTGAATCGGTCAGCACAAGAGAGGCGTATGTAGATCATCTCCTCAGCTATGTTCATCCTGAAAGGTGGAAAAGCCTGAAGGTGGTCATGAATTGCGGCAACGGGTGCGCTGGACCGGTGCTGGAAAAACTCGAAGCCAAACTGCCCATAGAATTCATCAAAATATATCCCGAACCGGACGGTCGATTTCCCAACGGCATACCCAATCCCCTTCTTCCTGAAAACCGAGGAGTTACCGCTCAAAGTGTGATTTCCCATAAAGCGGACCTGGGCATCGCATGGGATGGAGATTGCGACAGGTGCTTCTTCTTTGATGAAAAAGGTTCGTTCATTGAGGGCTATTATCTTGTGGGTCTTTTTGCTCAGGCGTTCTTGAAAAGATACCCCGGATCAAAAGTTGTCCATGATCCCCGCCTCGTATGGAATACCCAGGAAATGGTCAGGCAGTCCGGAGGAATTCCTGTAATGAGCAAAGCGGGCCATGCTTTCATTAAAGAACGAATGCGGCTGGAAGATGGGATCTATGGCGGAGAAATGTCCGCTCATCATTATTTCCGCGACTTCGCCTATTGCGACAGTGGAATGATCCCCTGGCTGCTGCTTATAGAAATTCTAAGCACGGAAGAGCGGCCTTTGTCGGAACTAATCCAAGCCAGGATAGACAAGTTCCCGGTAAGTGGCGAAATAAATCGCACAGTCCGAAACGGTCTTGCAGTGCTCCAAGCAATCGAGGCGCATTATAAGGGCAAGGAACTGATTACCGAACATATAGACGGATTAAGCATGGAATTCGAGAACTGGCGATTCAATCTGAGGCCTTCCAATACGGAGCCTGTAATAAGATTGAATGTAGAAACCAGGGCTGACAAGGACCTTCTACAAGCAAAAACGGATGAATTGATAAAGCTTATCGATAGCCTGGGATAAGACGGCACGCGGGGTTAGCCCGCGACAGAGGTGGAGATGCGAGCGTCTGACTGGAAGCTCATCGAAGATATTCGTAATAAAATCAACGGGACCTTCGATAACAAGGATGTTTTGGCCCTAAGAATCGCCGAGAGCTTCCAGGGCGCGGGAAAGGAATTAACGGAAAAGGCTGCAAAACTACGCGCCCAAATGGCGGTCAAATTAGCCAGAGAGTGGGATAATACCCGTCTTCGGCTGGACAAGTTGTCCCAGGCGCTTGAGGACTGCGCCAATTTGAGGCTTAAGGTCCTGGCGGACAGCATTCGAGACAGCCCGCGTTTCGAGGAGTTCAATTCTTTTCCCTTGTCAGCCTTTATGCAACCGCCGCGTCCTATTCGAACCGGCCTCCGTTATCCGGGAGAGCCGGTTTACTACGTAAACGGGATCTGGACGGACAAAATCAAGGCAACCGCCGCCGCCGAAGCGTTGGCGAAGCATCTGAGGCGTCCCGTTTACTTGATTTACAATGCGTCAGGGGTCCGCTCACTTGTATCACAACGCGGCATTCCGGTATTGAGGAAAACCGGGCTAATGGAAGTGGTATACGCTGGCATTTGGCCACTGTTGGCCTGCGCCATGCCACCCGAGCGCCTGTCGGCAATGGGCAGAGGAAAAATTCAAGCCAACGTCGCGACCAGAAAACTAACGAGCCTCTTTTATAATGCCAAAAAACCGATCTCCGTTGTGAGCCACTCCGAGGGCTGTACCATGGTACGCAACGCATGCTTCGCCCTTTTCCTGCTTAATAAAGAGGAGTGGGTTCGGGACAATCTCGCGTGGGTAACTACGGGTATCCCACTGCATGATAGCGTGGTCTGGCCAAAACCGACCAAATACACCTCATTAATTGACAAAGACGATCCTGTCCCGAAGATGATCGGATTCGAAGATTGGGACCACATAGATCTCTCCATAGTGCGTTTCCAGCACGGCTTTGTGCAGCACTATTTGCCCAAAATAACAAGTGAAATGATTTGGTAATAGAAAAAGGTTGACAGGGAGGGCCGATATTTATTATGTTGCGAGTTAGGCACATCTAACATAAAGTGATCAGCCTAACTACGTGGCACGTTAATTGCATAGGTAGCACGTCGCGACTGGGGAAAATAATCCTTGACGAGTATTTGTCGGATTATGGTAATACCAAGTAGTACACCACAGGCGGGACAAACTCCCGTCGGAAGAAAGGTGGACTAATATGCCGTTGATCAATAGCAGGACCGTAATTCATGATAATGATATTGATCATATCGACTCTATTTTGTCCTTCTCCGGCCCTCACGTGGGAATTCAAGATGCAGGGATCCTTTACTTGGACTCACGAATGGTATAATCAGCTGGGTCATAAGGGCTTTTTCGGACCTTACGACGTGGACAACGGCCCGGGTACAACGGCAAATCTCAACTTTTGGAACGGCACGCAGTTTGACACAAACATTACCACTAGCGCATCGGCCGGATGGTCTTATTTCAACGTTGAATTAAATCCGCAAATTCAGGTGAACCCAGCAATCAGGCTTACTGGCAAATATCGGCTGGGTGCGTACAGCGTCCCACTGAACTCCAATTATTGGAGTCAAAGTTCCTACGGCGTGAACAACGCCTTTAGCGAAGGACAGTGGACCATGTTTCTGGGTTACCGCGCAAACTCCCTGGGGCGTGTTCGGTATAGGGAAAAGGCCCTGGAGATTCGGGACCGGGCTGCAGTATGACGGAAACAGCCTTTCCTCAGAATCCATGACCCTTTTTGTTCCGTGCGGACCGTTGGTCATCGGGATCGCATACTATCCGTACACATTCGTAGGGACCCCCTCTATCACGTTCGCAGGAGCCCCCCCTATTGGAACGCTCCCAATTCTGGCAGACCCTTTCGATTTGGCCACGGTCACGCCGGGGATCAATCGACAGTATTTTAGCCGCGCGGACACGGGTGGGACTCTGTCAAGCTGCGTCCTGGCATCCGTGAGCTACTACAGTGGTCCTCTTAACGCGGGAATTATCGGAAACTACGGCGGCTTCCATATAGGGCCCGAAGGCCCACTGGGCGCAACGCAACCGGTGGCCCAGGATTCGGAGTATTGCCATGGATCTTTCTTTGCCAAATACAACAATGGCCGCCTTTTCTTCAACGCTGAAGCAGCCTGGCTGTACTGGACCGACCGGTATTCGGATCCAACCGGTCTTTTTCTTCAAAACAACATTCCGAATACTACGAGATATACCGAACAATGGCGTTACATGGCCGAGTTCGGATGTTTTGCCGGTCCGGCTAAGATCGGTCTTCTCTGCGCCACGACGCCTGGTCCGGATCGCAGGAATGGTATTTTCGTCGGAAAACAGTCCGCAGCTTTAGTCTGGCATCCCCATTTTGAAAATCATTTGGGTAATTACGGCGTGTTCAGACCCTATGCCTTTTTGTTCACGTACAACTATGGATCGGGGCTGAACGCACTCGATCTCTCCGGCTGGGGATTCTTACGAGACGCTACTCTCCTCGGCGCCAGGCTGGATTACGCGGTGGCCGCAAACTTGAACGTTTTCGGCACATTTGCCTGGGCTGAAAGGAACTCCAATGGTTATAGCTGGGGCTGTATCGGTCCGAATGCGGCGTGGTAGCGAGCAACTTTCCGGGTGCATTGGACGGCAATATAGATTTTACCTTTAATCGCTATACGGCCTCGCCAAACATTCCCGACCGTAGCCTTGGTTATGAGATCGGCGCCGGTTTCGACTGGAGACTTCTGGAAGGGTTCAACGCCGGAATGATTTTCGCGTACTGGAAGCCGGGCAAATGGTTTAGCTACGCGTGCGTGGACAGATCGGTTGCAGGGTGGCAGACAGGCACGGCCGGAAACTCTTTCGGTACGCGACCTGGGAGGAGTATCGACGCAGTAATTGGGGGGCTGTTTACCCTGACCTTTTCATTCTAAACGACCAGTTCCCTTTGAATCAAATCATCAGCGTGGAGTATTCAACATGCAGAAATCATATCAGTTGTTCCTCGCTCTCTTGACCTTGGCGCTCATGTGTGCGGCCTGCATAGAAAGGTCGGCGTCGATCACCGGTAACGGCGCGAAATTGCTAAACGACACATGGTTGGGCGATAAATTGGGTTTCTCTCAAAGAAGTTTGCCCGTGGTACCGTTGGACTTTTCCGGAACCTCTGTGACGTTTATCGGAACCGCGGAAATGCCGGTTATGCTCCTTGCGGCAGACGACGGAAACGAGGATGAGGGGGAATCTGAGGACCGCGCCAAAAAGGGTGATGACAAAGACGAGGACGAAGGCGCAGGAGGCTGGGATCGGGTATGGGATGCGCCGAAGCTGGGATGAGTTTTGATAACCGGTTCGACTGCCAGATGTATATTAATTATAAAGACTTCTGTCGTTTCCGATTTGGTATCCAAAACCGTGCCTCTTATTCATTGGAAGGCGAGCCGCTCGCTTCGATGCCTTTTTCTTTTTTCGTGAAAAGAAGCCGAAGCGTTGGAACGACCAGCAGCATGAAAGGACCGATCAGCATCCCGCCTACGACAACGACGGCCAATGGGCGCTGCACTTGGCTGCCGATGCCGGTGGAAATGGCAGCCGGAAACAATCCGATACAGGCAGACATTGCCGTCATCAACACTGGCCGCATACATTGTTCTGCCGCATGAAACATCGCCTGGTTTCTGTCCAGGTTCGGGCGGGCCAGTCGAACTTGGTTGTAATAATTGACTATTAAAATGTTGTTCATGACCGAGACCCCGAATAGCGATACAAAACCGATAGCGGCGGAGATACTGAATGGAATGCCGCTAAAATAGAGCGAAATCAAGCCCCCGGCGATGGCGAAGGGTATCCCGGCAAGCACCACCAAACTGTCACGAAGGGAATTAAACAGTCCGTAGAGTAGAACAACGATCAGGATAAGGGTGAACGGTACGATAATCTCAAGGCGTTTGGTCGCCTCCTGAAGCTCTCCAAATTCACCAGCCCAATCAAATCTATATCCATTTGGCAGCTTCACATGGCGGGTAATCCGCTCCTGCGCCTCAGCAACGGTGCTCGCAAGGTCGCGGCCACGCACGCTGAACCTGATCGGGATATATCGCTGGTTTCGCTCGCGAAATATGTATGATGCGCCAGTATCCAGGGATATATTGGCAAGCTCTCCCAGCGGTATGTAGGCATTTCCATCGCTGGTTTGATACGCCACCTTGATATTGCGAACCGCATCGATATCGCTGCGGAATTCAGGAGCCAAGCGAACGGTAATGTTGAATTGACGGTCCGCTTCCAACACAGTAGTCGCTACCGTACCGCCCAATGCCGCCTGTATGACAGTATTTAAATCACCGGCATTGAGGCCGTAGCGGGCGGCTTTCTCACGATCCACTGTAATATTCAGATTAGGTTGGCCCAGGATGTGAAGAATACCGAGGTCCTCCACCCCCTTTACCTGGGTCATTTGATCTCTGACCTGCTCAGCCAGTTGTTCCATCATCGCAAGGTCCGGACCAATGATTTTGACGGAATTGGCGCCCTTGACCCCCGAAAGCTGCTCTTGAATATTGTCCTGAATATATTGCGAGAAACTGAGTTCAACACCGATGAACTCATCGGAAAATGCTTTCTGCAACTCTTTGATGAGCTTTTCCTTTGTCATGCCTGGGGACCACTGGTCGAAGGGCTTCAGTGGCGCAAAAAATTCGGCGTTGAAAAATCCTGCGGCGTCGCTGCCGTCGTCCGGTCGCCCGTGCTGGGAGACCACCGTGATAACTTCGGGACGGGAGAGAAGAATCTCGCGCATCCTGGTTACAGTGGGCATGGCGGCCTCAAGTGATATGCTTGGCGGCATAGTCGCGCGAATCCAGAGGTTGCCTTCTTCAAGCGCAGGCAAGAATTCTGAACCCAACTGTGCGCCCAAAAATCCGGCAGCGGCTAGAAAGGCCAATCCACCCGCAAAGACAGCCTTCCGGTAGACAAGCGCCCAGCGCAGGATCGGGGTGTAGACGGAGCGCATTGCCTTGACCGCAATTGTTTCGGTTTCCTTGATCTTTTTCGGGAGAAGAAAAGATGATAGTACCGGTGTGATCGTGAAGGTTGCTATCAGTGCTCCAGCCAGAGCATAAGCGTAGGTCCTGGCCATTGGGCCGAAAATCTGGCCCTCAACACCCTGCATGGTGAAAAGCGGCATGAAGGCGGCCACAGTTATAAGGGTAGAAAAATATATGGCTCTATCCACTTGCATTGCGCTTACGTAAATAAGGCGCAAGCGGTCTGTCCAAGCCCCGCTGGTATCCAGATCGGTACTTCTTGGTTGGATCAGTTCCGAACCGGCCCTCGGCCAAATCCTCCAGAAGCTGTTTTCTGCTCTCCGGTTTTAGCTGGAAGTTGCGAAACATATTCTCAACCAATATTACTGCTGCATCCACTATGATGCCCAAATCGATCGCGCCAACGGAGAGCAGGTTAGCATCTTCCCCCCGGAGTACCATGATCATCACGGTGAAAAGGAGTGCGAAAGGAATGTTGGTGGCAACGATAACAGCACTGCGCAGATTGCCAAGAAAGACCCACTGAATAAAGAAAACCAGAAGGCACCCGAAAATGAGGTTGTGCAAGACTGTATTTGTGGTTACCGAGACGAGCCAACCACGGTCGTAGAAGGGGACGATTTTGACACCGGGAGGCAGTGTCCCGTCATGGTTGATTTTCTCGGCTTCCGCCTTCACGCGGGCAAGAACGTCTTTTGTTTGCATTGTGCGGTTCATAACCACAATGCCGGCAACCACATCGTCATCTTTATCCCGGCCGGCCTTGCCAAGCCGAGGCACATGGCCGACGTAGACATTGGCGATGTCCTTTACCATTACCGGGATGCCGTTTGATTGCGTAAGGACGATATTCTGAATGTCGCTAACTTTCCAGCCCTGCGTCAGGTCGGAGGAGCCACCACTATCAATCAGGCCGACGCCTCGTATATTCACCGATTGTTGCCCAATATTGATGTTGCGCCCGCCCACATTGGTATTGGCATTGCCGATGGCGCTCAACAACTGGGGTATAGTGATATTATAGGCTTCAAGCTTGTAGAGATCGGCTTCGACTTCGAATTCCTTGGTTGTGCCTCCCCATGTGTTGACCTGTATAACCCCCGGAACAGTGAGAAAGCGCCGTTGGAGAATCCAGTCCTGGACTGTTCGAAGGTTGGTAAGGCCGAAATTGGGTGGGCCGACGACCTGATATCGGAAAATTTCGCCCACGAGGCTCGACCCCTGGATTACCGGTTGCACATTGTTGGGAAGATTGACCTTTTGTTGCAGGTTGAGCGCCGCCTGTGTGTATGCGAAATAATAATCGATTCCATATTGGAATGTGACGCTCACATAGGAGAGGCCATAAAATGAGTTCGAGCGGATGGTCTCTACTCCCGGTGTGGCGGAAAGACCGACCTCCATCGGGATTGTATAGTAGCGCTCCATCTCCTCGGCGGAACTGCCGGGCGACTGAGCGGTAATCGCAAGAATTACCGGCGCAGGGTTCGGATAAGCCTCGATATTCAGTATTGTATAGGCATAGAAACCGCCACCCAAGAAAACGAGCAGGCATATCACCATAATGAGACGGCGGGTCAATACAAACACAAGAACAGATCTCAGCACGGGAAACTCCTATAGGTTCACAACCCATTCACTGGGTATATTTGCCGCTTTCAAATTCTGGTAGGGTAGAACCGAATGAAATGCCTCAGCGAGAAGTGTTCGTCAGGGCCAGGGCGTTGCTCAGGAAAAGCGCTCCTTCTGTGGCGATCAACTCTCCAAGTTGGAGACCCTTAACGATCTGATGGTATCCGTCCTGCTGTAAGCCGACCTTAACTCTGCGTTTCATGAACTTACGCCGGTCGGTTGTGACCCAGACCGTCATCGTGCCGTCACCCTCCCGTACCACCCCATCAAGTGAGACGGCGAGAGCACGCATGGAATCACTCGTATCTATTGTAAGAGTGGCAAACATTCCGGGCCGCAGTTCGTGCTTCGGATCACCTATTTCTGAACGAACCAGGAGCCGATGGGTAGTCGGGTCAACGCTCTCCCCTATAATCGAAATCTTTCCTTCAAAAACCCTGTCCGGAAAGCAAGTTACCTTGACTTGAACTTTTTGTCCCACCTGGAATAGGGGACTGTCGCTCTCCGGGACAAACGCATTCACCCACATCGTCGATATATCGGCAACAGAGTAAGGGGCGGGGAGGGCGCCTGGTTGCACAAAAAGTCCGGGCGCCGCATTGCGGGCTGTGACTCGGCCAGTTATCGGACTTGACACGACCATCATGGGGTCGATATTGCGTTCAGCAATAATCCTATCGGTTTCAGCTTCAGTCTTGCCGAATAAACGAACAGCATTGCGGGCTGCCTGCAATGCGCCCTCAGCGCTTTGTTGATCCGAAATCGCCTGGTCCAGTTCTCTCTGCGAAATCGCCCCCGTCTCATGAAGATACTTGGCACGCTCCAGCGTGAGGCCGGTCATTTTGAGCGCCGCATCAGCGGCAATCAGGGATGATTCTGCTTGGCTGAAGTCGGGGCTGTCTATCGTATAGAGCTTCTGGCCTTCGACAACTTCGTCGCCCAGTTTTGCGAACAAGCTGATGATTTTCCCCTGATAGGGTGGAAAGACGTGAACCGTCATGTCCTGATTGAACTCGACACTGCCAACCGCCTCTCGCCGGATAACGAAAGTGCGCTCAACCACCTGCTCGACCTTGACTGATTTAAGTTGCGCCTTATTTAATTCCACGCTGCTGATAAGGGAACCATCCGCTGATTTATCCGAGGTCTGAGACGATTTCCCTTTCTCAAGTTGAGTTTTCTGCCCCTCCAATTTACCGGTATCATTGATAGAGTATATGCCGGTTGATATGATTACTATTGCTGCAACCGCACCGAATAGATGTATTCTTTTCCCTCTGAACTCCATGATGGACCCGTCCTTAAGTTATCTATGGCAACAAATCGTAACCGGAATTATGCGGCGGTCTTGCCATTTTGAGCGTTTTGGCCTCGCTAAGGGGTCGAAAAATAGCGCCGGAGACCTCGAAAAGGTCTCCGCATGGAGTCCCGGACGCCCTGTCGCAGGCAAAACGGTCGTCAGGTGTTGACAGAGCCTGATTTTTCCTGTTTTTGAGCGTACCACACCGCATGCTCCTCGTCAATCAGTTCGGAAAGAATTGAACCTGATTATTATTGCCGTCAAGAAAGCCGACGGACAAATGGTCTTCAACCCGGGGCCGTACACGGTGATAGAAGACAACGACACCTTGATCCTAATCCTGGCGTCTCGAGATTCGGGAGGGGCAACGGCATTTTGTCTGCGTTGAGGCTTGACAAAACAGTTGACAAAACAGTTGACAAAACGCTTGACAAAGCAGTGAGAGTCCCTTGCTCGGAAATGAACTCCGGACGATCCAGTAGGTTCATGCGAGCGACCAAGGCTTCTGCCAAGCTTACAGATTTTAAAATTTCAAGTTGGGTTGCAAGGTAACCCTTGAATTGATCATATTCCGGCTGGCCATACACACTATCCTTATCTTTAATACTGGAACTTTTTTCCTCGAGCTCCAAAGTAGATTTTTGTATTAACATTTCTCTGACTGCTGTTGTTGACATTAACTCCAGTTGTTCTCGTAAGATTGGGATTCAAGTTGGTAGCATTATTTCGTGGGACCCCAATGTTTTGCTTGAAAGTTTGATTTCCCCTTAAGGCATTAATATTCATACTTTTATTGCCAGTCCCATACATTTTGTTATTCATCTGGGTTAGGCCGGGATTGACGGAGCGAGTAACAGTGGGCGCGTAGTTGGAGCGATTGGTGGAAAAAGTGTTTGATCTGTTTATTCCCCTTAAGGCAGTAATATTCATACTTTTATTGCCAGTCCCATACATTTTGTTATTCATCTGGGTTACGCCGGGATTGACGGAGCGAGTAACAGTGGGCGCGTAGTTGGAGCGATTGGTGAAAAAAGTGTTTATTCCACCGAGGGGAAAGCGATTAACAGTGGGCGCGTACTTTGAGCGATTGGTGGAAAAAGTGTTTATTCCACCGAGGGGAAAGCGATTAACAGGCTGTGTAACAGCAGGTCTATAATTACCGCGATTAGGTTGAAAAGCCTGTGCTGCCTCGATAAGAAAAGGGACAAGAAACAGTGCGAGCAATGGAACTGCCAACACTTTCCCTCCAGCGACAACTCCTGAAATCTTGCGGTAATACGTGAGGTTGGCGATTAATTTCACTGATTCCCTTGGTTCCATTCTATGTGTTCTCACGATTCACCTTCCTCTCTCGGAGGAGCCTGACAGGGTTATTGCCACGGCTTAGGCGTCTACGTATCTTTGGTGTATCATTATGCGCCATGCCTTGCAGACCGGCTTACTTTTCACGCCGATTTCCACGAAAGGTCAGAAATTTCTGTCACATCTGAGCCAAGTCGCCTATTTTGGAGCATCATTTTCTTTTCCCTCTGAACTCCATGATGGACCCGTCCTCAAGTTATCTATGGCGCCAAATCGTAACCGGAATTATGCGGCGGTCTTGCCATTTTGAGCGTTTTGGCCTCGCTAAGGGGTCGAAAAATAGCGCCGGAGACCTCGAAAAGGTCTCCGCATGGAGTCCCGGACGCCCTGTCGCAGGCAAAACCGTCGTCAGGTTGTTGACAGAGCCTGATTTTGCCTGTTTTTGAGCGTACCACACCGCATGCTCCTCGTCAATCAGTTCGGAAAGAATTGAACCTGATTATTATTGCCGTCAAGAAAGCCGACGGACAAATGGTCTTCAACCCGGGGCCGTACACATTTTCGCACAGCTTGCGGTTCCGTATCTATTTCTTGTCTCTCATGGTCTTCGCTGCCTCCATCATAAGGCTTTGACCATCCGTCATGAGCTTATCAGCGGTGTTCACGTCCGTCTTTTGCATCATTCTTAAGCCCCGCATCATTGTCCTGGAGCCCTTCATTAATTTTTCCGGCCTAGGGTCAGTCATCATTTTTTCGGCTTCCAAGATCATCTTCTGACCCTGCTGCATCAACTTCTCCGCCTCTTCTGCATCCTTCTTGGCTTTCAGAACTTGTAGGCCATCCATCATCATCTTTGCGCCCTGTTTCATTGTATCCTTCTGTATCTGTGCCACGGCCTTTTCCGCTTCCATCATCATTCTGTGTCCATCTTTGATCATCTTCTCTGCTGAGCCTAGATCCTTCTTCTGCTGCATTATCTTCCTGCCTTCTACCATCTGATCGGCTCCCTTTTTCATCATCGATACTGCAGTTTCCCAATTGTTAGATTCAGCAATAGCATATGGGTGGGCCTGAAGAATCATTCCAACCACGAAGAAAGCTGCTAATATCCGTTTGATACTCTTGATTTCCATTCTGATTGGCGCCTCCGATTAGTCTGCAAAGCTATACATCATCGTTTAGTTTTGGCAAGACCTATGTATCCTTCGCCCTTCCCAACTGCACACTCAAGATTTTTCACTTTGTTTTAGCTGGCAATGTCTTTACGGAATATCGTCGTCCGGTCTCTCTCGAATTTTGGATTGAGCCCCGGTATTGACAAAGATTTCATTCGTCATGTTCTCGTGATGAGTGGCTGAGTCTATCTCGCCGGTTCCCGGAAGCTTGCGAGCTTAGGAGGCCGCGCAAGAATGCCGTCGGACCACCAGCATCATACATGCGCACAACGACAGCCGGTCGTTCCATGCTGCCCGCCGCCAACGATACGTCCGGATTCGGCCAAGCGATCAAAAGCATTATCGAAAATATCAATTGCTCCACTTTGCGCCTCCCCAACAACCTTTCATTACTATGGATGCAGATCGACGGTTACGGGTTCACAGGAAAACATACGTCCTGAAAGCTGCTTGGCGCCAGCGGGGAGATCCCTGTTTGCCTTGAAATATCGCAGAAAAATGTTATTGTCTTTTAACAAGGGACTGCGATTTTCGTCTAATGATTAAGAAGTCGAAAAAAGAGAGGTTCCTAGCGAAAAAATTCTAATATCTAGTGAAAGAATTTTCCAGGTGAAAAATACAGGAATTGCTCAATTTAAACCGACAATAGACAACACGTACTTCGCAACAACGAAGGGGTACGAACAATGAGAAAAATAGTGATATTGGCACTGATCGCTTTTGCGGTTTTGGCAATGGCGCGGGCCGGGCCTGCGTATGCGGCGCAGACGACCGGAGGGACCGTTTTCGGCTGTGGACACGGTGGTCGGAACCCAGAATCCGATTCCGGTCCAATTAGTCAGAGGCATCGCACGGGGGCAGTGTTGGTCACATGTCCGTCTCGCGCGGCAGTGTTGGCAGTTTTCGTGGCGCTCGCTTCAACAATAGTTTTCGTGCCGCCCGGTTCAACAATTTTCGATTCCACAATGCTCGCTTCCGTCATTTCCGTCACTTTCGACCATTCGTCTTTGGTTCTGTTGTCCCCTATAGTTATTACTATAATAACTATAGTAATTGCTACTGGGATGGCTACGCGTGGATATGTGGACGATTACACGTATTAAACCGGAGGCGCATTAGTGGCTGCCTGTAACGGATTTAATGAAACAGACAATCTAGTGAGACGTTGGAGGTTTTCGGTATAAATCTTATCGCTGTAGGTCTCACATGATTGAGGCGGCGACGGACAAGTAGGACCGGAAGCCGGAGGATATTTTCCTCGGCTTCCGGTATTTTTTTGATCAGGAAGGTCAGTGGAGACCTATTTTCCTCTCCAATGATGCCAGGAGATGAAGTACTTCACAGACTGTCCACCGCGGAGGAGCGCCAGGTCCCGTCCAGCTCTGGCTACGACAATGGTTGGGAC
>CAVVZX010000056.1:0-174953 GCA_963752855.1 uncultured delta proteobacterium
CGACCGGCACGGAGGCCGGGCCCTATCAATGGTAGGGCTCGAAGTCACTGTGCGGGGCTGATGAAGTTCTATAGGTTTTTTACGATTCGATGGAGGCCCACGAACGGGTCCGAAAATGAGGTGTAAAATGGCTTCCAAAAACGTGTTATTAATTTTTAGATCCAACATCATCTACAAGCCTGTGATTTATAGGCTGGTCACGGACTTCGATCTGGTTTTCAATATACTCGAAGCGAAAATCCTGCCACGGCGAGAAGGCCGCATTCTGCTGGAATTACGGGGCGAAGAAGACGTCATACAGCAGGGCATCAAGTGCCTGGAGGCTCAGCAGGTGGGGGTAGAGTACTTGCAGATAAGGTATGGAGAGAAGAAGAAAAATGCGTTCACTGCGGAGCTTGTCCCGGGCTTTGTCCGACCGGGGCGTTGAGCCGCATACCGCCTGAAATGAAAGTTATTTTTGACATTGAAAAATGTGTCGCATGCGGTATCTGTGGACTGGTCTGTCCATTTGGCGCCATGAAGGACATTACGCTTTCGACCCATTTGCTGAAGGACGAGCCGGCAACGAATAATTATGTGTCTCTAGGAGCCGACAAATGAATTCCAAGGCTTATCTGGCCATTGCAACACTGGTCGTTGTTTGGCTGTTTCAAGTGGGGGCGGAATCAGGATTGACATGGAACCGAAAGACGCAAAGCCTCTTTCGCCGATTTAACTATCAATTATTGGTGGACATAAAATCGTCAAACATGTAATTTCTTCATAATGCTTTGATTTAGGATTGTTACAAGAGGGGGCGTCATGAGGACCGGTAATCCAGCTCTTAGCGATCAAACCTTCCGTGCGGCGCCATACGCTGGCGAGCAAGAAGCCATGACCATCCAGGGGACGGTGAACAAGACCGGCTTATTGCTCCTGTGCGTAATATTGACGGCCGGATGGACGTGGCATCGATTCTTCCAGACATCAGACCCGGCTTCGGTCACACTATGGGTTACCGTGGGGGCAATCGGAGGGTTAATACTGGCCCTCATTACGGTCTTCAAGCAGACCTGGGCCCCGGTGACCGCGCCTATTTATGCGCTTCTTGAAGGCCTTTTCGTCGGCGGCGTCTCTTCCATTGCCGAGTCGCAATATCCCGGCATCGTAATCCAGGCTGTGGGATTGACTTTCGGCACGTTGGTGGCGCTCCTCGCGGCTTATTCGTCGGGTTTGATCAAGGCCACCGAGAACTTCAAACTCGGCGTGGTGGCCGCCACCGGAGGGATCTTCCTTGTATACATGGTGTCCCTGGTTCTCGGGTTGTTCGGTATACGTGTCCCTTATATCTATGAAAGCGGGCTCTTTGGCATAGGATTTTCTCTGTTCGTGGTGGTTGTGGCCGCTCTGAACTTGGTCCTGGATTTCGATTTCATTGAGCAGGGCGCTCGAAGCGGGGCGCCGAAATACATGGAGTGGTACGGAGCGTTCGGCCTCATGGTCACGCTGATTTGGCTCTATATAGAGATCCTTAGACTCTTGATAAAATTGCGAAGCAGAGATTGAGGGCCGGGACGATCCGCTATCCGACACGGTGTCAATGAATTAGTGGATTGCACACTTGCAGTCCGGCAAAGCGGCTGAAATCACGGTCGGCCGTCCACAACTCAGTTACCCCATGCAATCGGCACAGTGCGGCTACTCTACAATCGTGTACCTGCGGACCTGTTATTTGTCCAATCTGGAGCATGGATCGCAGTTGCAGCCAATAATCTGCAAGTTCGGACAAAAGAACAAGGCTTGGTGATTCCAGCCAGGCTTCTATCTGGTCAATAGCATTCTCCAACGGTGTAGGAGGACCATAGATCCGGGGGTGAGTGACGATAGCCAGGAATTCGTGAACACACGGCCATGGTATTGCCCACGGAGCACGACCTTCTGCAAGCGCCGTCACTCGATCCAAGGCCACAGCGTGCCAGGGCGAATCTTCACGGTGTGCATATACGAGAATGTTTGTGTCGAGGGCAATCATCCGCCCCGTCCTTCATAGATCTTTTCCCGAATCTGCTCCCAGGAAGCCCCGGCGAGATGTGGCTGTAGCCCTTTCCCCTTGAAGGATGCTTTTCGAAGCCGGAATGCGCTACGCCGGTTCCGTTTTGCGAGAATCAGACGGAGGCCTTCTTCGACGAGCGCCTTCAGTGTTGTTTTCTCCTTGGCAGCCAGTTTACGGGCTTCTTCAAAAAGGCTGTCGGGTATCTGTATGGTTGTCTTCATATGGCTAGCCATATCATGAAGTAGGGCAATATGTCAAACGTGAGTTTCTCATCGAATTCAAAAATGGCTGGGCAAAACATGTCTTATCGAATTTGGCTGATTGACAAATTTCTTATACTCTCCGCCTGCCCAGTCCATTGCGTCTTTCTGGTTCTCGAAGAACTCATTAATGAAGCTTAATTTCCTGAGAGACCTGCTGATGTCGATAGCCATTTTCTGTATTTCGGTCATCCCCACAACTGCGCTGGCAATAAAAGTACCGTCCATAGCTTCTTGGATTTTGACTATATATTGCGCAGAGTCTTCGGTTAAAAGACAGTTTTTGAATAAATATACTATCACGCAGTCTCGTCTGCCTATTGCTTTTGGGATAACAGCTTTTGCACCCTCTTTCATCGCTTCCGTAAGTTCCCGTCCCTTCATTCCTGAAAGATCGACGACGAAGATTTCAACCCCCTTGTGCCCAATTATTTTCGCTGTTCCGCCTAATTCCTGCTCCATAACAATCCCCCCCATTTCTTGGATCTCAAAAGGCTATTTTATTCCATTTTCTTACAAGCAGCGTGAGCATTACTTGACGTAATATCCCGCACCAATGTAAATATCTGCGTTCGGCACCTTCTTAACGTATGTTTTTTTGAGTGTGGGCGATTTTTCGGTTGGCCTCAGCCACGAATATTCAACCCATCCTTGGCCTTGTTCCTTGGCAACCTTTATAAATTCCTGCACGATAAATTTCCCTTTGGCGTCCTGCAGCTCCCACGCATCGTTCCCCCGCAAATCCTCTTGCACCGGATGCGCCAACATTTGGCCTTTGAAGTCACAAGCGAAACAATATAGCGCACCCCTTCTCAGCGGACCCATTGTGGCGTTCACGTTTGTAACGCCGACATCCTTGCCCTTTGTCTGGAATATCTCTACCGCTTTGTTAACCAAGTCCATCACCCTCTCACTGTCTGAATCAGCGTACCCTGGGCAAACCCATAAAACCCCAATCAGCAATAGAGCGGCAAATTTCTTCATATTAATCCTCCCCAAACTTTCATTCTAGCCGTGAAGCTCTCCCCACTAAAGCAACTGTCATGCCAATGGGCTGATTGCGTTAGAAATTTACCCTGGTTTAATTGGCATAACTATTGCGATAACCAAAACTGGAGGAGCAATTTAACTGAATAGTTTCCTCAATTCGAAAAAATGAGCCATTTCGACCCATTGATTCTGACAGAGCGAGCCTGATCGACTCTTGGATAACCTCAAGGAGGGTATTTTCATTCCGATTGCCTTGACGAGCTGTATTTAAGGAATATTCAGTCGGACCGGCAACTGCTCTAGACCTGTACCCTTCAAATAGGCTCCGGCCAAATTGGTTCCTGTCAAAATTGCCTGAAACAGATTGGCTCCGGACAAGTTAGCTCCTGCAAGATTGGCATTAGTCAGATTAGCCTCGGACAGATTTGCCTCGGCCAAGAACGCCCAAACACCGTGGACCATGTTCATGTTGCATTCCGAGAGATTCGCTTTCGCAAGATTAGTCTTGTACAGGATCGTTCCGTGCAGGTTTGCTGAGACCAGATCGGCCCCATTCAGTTGAGCGCCTGTGAAATCGACTCCCACTAGATTAGCTCCCGCTAGTTTGGCCCCGCAGAGCCGCGCTCCCGAAAGATCTATCCCTCGCAGGTAACATCCACCTAGATCACAATTCCCGAGATCAATGCCCGACGCAGCCGCCATCTGCACCAAAGCCGCAAATGAAGTGGCTTCGTGGGAGAAAATGACCTCGTTGGAATATCTGTGACGGATACGAAATTCGTTGATGAATATTGGTAGCCTGAGGTCGAGCTCCCTCTGAGTTATGAGATTCTTGCAAACAAGTTCGTCCAAGAAGACGTCAAGCTGCGTGTCGGAAATATTGTATTTCTCTTTTAGAGCGTCTCGACTTGTGCCGGTCTTTATTACGTCCAAAATCTCTGTGGAAGCGACGCCGGGTCCGGCGGAATCAACGGCAAAAGGTTCCCCAGCCTGCTCATCTAACAGCAAGCTGGTTTGACGACCAGAGACCCTCTCATCAAGTTCGGATTGACTTATTAGTTTTGCTGTTAATAGTTTTATAAATAGGCTTTGCAGACCTTTGACGCTAAGGCGATATTTTTTCATCAAAGCTGTATCAGACATTCCGGACCTAATGCAATTCAGGGCTTCCTCAGCATTGATCAAGAGTTTTTTAATTTGTGGGTCCGGCCACTTTCCGCGGTAAGGGTCTATTACCACCGTGCCGCAAGCAAGTGACATCCGCTCTTCCAACTCTGAGCGCTGCAACAGCCCGGAAGCTACCAATTGATTGAATAGTATGTGAAGCCCTTTGAGACTGATGTTGAATTTCTCCATCAGAGAGGCGTCATCTATCCCCGATCGGATACTCTGAACGGCTTCGATTGCTTTGATAACAACAGTTCGCATCGCATTACCACTGGGGTGTAAGACCATTGTCCGAGTGATTACACCTTATTCTCCACATGTTTAACTAGCTCCTGAATAACATGCATGGCCTGCGATATATTTATAGGTTTGGTTATGATTTTATCTACTCCCGTGGACTTCATCTTCTCGATCTCTCTTATCTGGTCTCCCCATCCTGTCAGCAGTGCAAACGGCGTCTTTGGAACTCCTCTATCGAGGCAAGCTTTCATGACCTGTCTGCTGACATCCCAGCCGGTCATGTCCGGCATGCCGAGATCACAAACCACCACGTCGATAGTCTCGCGCATGAAGAGTTCAACTCCTTCTCGGCCGGAACGAGCCGCGTGAACCGTGTGGTTGAATAACCTGAGCCCTTCAGCCAGCGAATTCAGGACCGCTTCGACATCATCTATCACGAGGATTTTGAGAGGCTGTTCGCTGGTTGGAGAGGGCGCAATCGAAAAGGCCTTTGGAAGTTTTTTCGTCCTCGGGAGTGTGACCGTGAAGACACTCCCTTTGCCTTCGACAGTTTCAACTGAGATATCACCTCCATGACTGTTAACAATGGCCCGAGCCGTTGCTAGTCCCAAGCCCGCTCCTGCCGTTACCTTTGTAGTGCAGAAAGGAATGAACAATTTGCCGAGCATATCTTTAGAGATTCCTTTCCCATTATCACGAACCTGGAGGATTACCTCATTGATTCCGGTCCAACACTTTACCTCAATGAGCCCTCCATTTGGCAAAGCCTCGGTAGCGTTCTTGATCAGATTTACGACTACCTCGAAAATCTCGTTTTTCTTTCCTGAGACTAGGCACTTATCTTTCAGATGCACATCCAGGTCCACCCGGATGCCTTGCTTCTCGGGGAGCGTCTTCCACCAAGCCTTGGTCAATTCGACCCCCGGCCGGACCACGTCGCGCAAATCAAAGACTTCATGGGCAACAGTTCCTTGATCATCCCGGATGCTTGTGAAACTTTGCAACCGTCTCACCGTTTCTGCGCCAAACTCGGCGCTTTCGATAATCTGCCCAAGGGCTTCCTCGGCTTTTGTATGATTGCCGGATTTGATATTCAGTAACGCGACTTGGGCGCTACTAAGGACTATCTGAAGCGTGTTGTTGAAATTGTGGGCCGTTCCACTAGCAAGCTCACCAACTACCTTTAGACGTTCAGACTGGAGCCACAGCGCTTCCGCTCTCTCTCGATCGACAATCTCCTTTTGAAGTCTCTCATTCATAGTCTTAAGCTCGGCTGTACGTTCCTGCACAGTTTTTTCAAGCTCTTCACTGTGCCTCTTATTCGCCTCCAAGAGCTGCTTGTCCACCGTCAAGTCTTCAATCAGAACCAGCACGAATCTCTCACTCCCTACTCTTATTGATCGAAAGGTCATCCGCGCCCATATTTTTCGATCACCTATTTCCAGGGTCGCTTGTGCAACCCGAGATTTTCTCCGCTCAAATACCTCTTCTAAAAGCGCCTGAGCCCTCTGACCGGGAGAGTCTCCTGGGAAGAGTTCCCAGAATGGGCAAAATACTATCTCACCGTAATTTTCGGCTATTCTTCCCCAAGCCTGATTAGCCAGAATAATTCGATAAGATATATCAATCAGCAAAACGGGAATCGGAAGAGCCTGGAGGACTTTGCCAAAGGTTGTTCTCCAGATTCCACTACTGATGTCAAAGCTGCCGGTGGAAGTCAGGTCCTTTGTGAACAGGGAAGTAAGGTCAATGGTCTGCGTATAATTCTCGCCCAATGGACCGCCTACCGAGTTCCCGTTCTTGTTTCCCATCGAGTCTGCCCCCCTACTGCTAGCTTACCAACAGAAAGGTGGATGATTTCTCTGCTTCATTCATAGCTTTGGAATTAATGACGCCGTGAACGCTTTCCCGCTGCAACTGAACAGATGGCGCGCCGCGCCATGCTATCAAGAAAATCCGTCAAAGACAGTCCCCGTTGGGAAGAAGATTCGCCGGTACCAGAGCAGGATCAATGCCTTCCTGAATCCTCTTATTGCGCTCACACGCTTGTCCATTGGACCGGAAACAGAATCGCGTCGCCCAAAATATTTTAGAATCGAGTCTTGAAAGCGGGCGAACATTGTCATGCAGTCTTGAATCCAAATGCAATCTTCCTCGCCCCGGCTGTCAAAGGTCCTGGCTGAATAGTCCGCCCCCTCCAAGACCAGACCATTGGGCAGCATGGTCGACGGTATCTCCACAGGGCTCTTCCCGGCCTGTCTGAGTTTCTTTCTCTGACAGGCGACCCCGTGACGATTGAGACAGTAGTGTTGAAGCCAAATGTTCTTGGCGCCCTCATGCTTGAATCGGGCGAATATAGGGCACTTTTCCACGAATTCGCAATTTTCCATGATTTCCCCTCCTAACAGCAGCGAAAAATTCGATCTTGCCTTGCCTCCTTCACGAACATGAATTTGAAGTTCAGCGCCTCCTATAATAATTACGTGTCGATTGCGCGTTTGCTATACCATTGCTGTGGTAAAAAAAATGAATAAAGTTTGTCGGCGCCAATCATCAGCGGGATCTTCTCACTTCTGATTAGCCTGTGCGTGCAAGTTTAGAAACGAGGCCACGAGCGACCTTGCCCAAGGTTTTGACCTTCTCCGTAATAGTGATTTCGGACGGCGCCTCAAAGTCGCGGGGCGGTGCGACTTCTTCGGGATTGTGCAATTCCTGAACAGCGCCCCGAATCTCCGCGAAGGCCTTGGTTATGGCGCTGTCGTCCAGAGACGTCCGCATGAAGAGTTCCATTTCGTCTATCGCTCCGGCATCTACCAATTTTTGCAACACTCTGTGGAGCTGATTATCCGACAGGCTATATTTTTCCATAAGCTGCCCATCGCCCATACCATGGCGAAGGTCTCTTATAAAAGGCTTGGCTTTGATTTCCCGTTTTGGAGTAGTCATCAAGATATTAACCCCCTCTTCAGCCTCATTACAATAGCTAGCCTGTATTTGAAATTAAGATGGAAAAAGTCTTTTGGCGCTATCCTTACGGGCTGTTTCAAGCCCTCTCTCGACGGCGAATGGAATTTGGCCAGCCAGCAAAATCTTAGGTTGTCCGCTAATCGGATGCATTTTTGGCGCTGCATCGGGGACTATTCAGTGGGAAACTAGTGGAATAGCGGGCCAAGAGTAGTTTTCCGGCATAATATAGAATTTGGCCGAAACCCAGAAAGAGTTGGTGTGAGCGAGTCGATATGACTCACAAGCAGACTCTCAATTTGGAAAAAGCTTGGTTACTCATCTAGTTAATGTCTTAGCTAAAGAGCCATTCAGGCTCGCGTGAGCCATTGTGACACCTTGGGTCTGATCCCCGTTTGTCTCTCCGAAAGTATAATGACCTGAAAGTTAAGCAGGATTTTGCTCAAAAACTCATCTCATCATTTCAGCACAGTTTCTTGCTAGGTTAACCAGAAAGTGACGGCGTCTACACGACACAGGCTTGCCGTGTAAGCCAAAGGGCAAGATGGTCCAGGAAAGCGCCAAAGGTCTGCGCCTGAAGTTTCAGGCCGTGGCTTTAGATTTGGCAATGCAGTGACGGACGAGCCATAGGGCTGCTACAGAAACCATTGCTGAGATCATGGGGTAGGACGTAATGATTCCAGAAGGCGAACCGCCGAACTCGGGGGAAGGCGAAGACCGCCAGGAGGAGGATGCTACCACCGACAGCGTTGATCTTACAGGCTTATTCGGAAGGAACTTCACGGCTACGGGGAGCTTCGATCTCCGCGGGGTGCAGGCAAAGTCGTTACATAAACTTCTGGACAGCCTTCCTATGCCGGTGCTTTTGGTTGACGACGTTTACACGGTGGCGTATGCCAATGAATCCTGGGACAAAGCCATTGGTAAATTTGACAAAATTGAAGGCCGCGAATTCGATCGTCTCTTTCCTGACCAAAAACAGGCTTCCGAGGTTCACAATTTGCTCGACCGCACGTTCTCGGATCGCAAGCCGCGAACCCGAAAGTGGGCTCTAAATACGGGAAAGAGGCAAATCTGGGGACGGATGCATCTGCGATCACTCCGCTTGGGCAGGCGTAGATATATTTTGGTGCTCTATCAGGATCTCACGGTCGAGAAGGAACAACTCGACCTCATCAAAAGGCACTCGGAACTGCTTCGGATAGCCCACGACCAGTTGGAAAAGCGTGTCGAGGAGCGCACCGCGGACTTGAAGCAGGCAAATGCTCGTCTTCTGGCAGAAATAGCTGAACGTAAACTAACCGAGCAGGCGCTGCGTGAGTCGGAGGCCAACTACCGAGCGATTTTCGAGGCTGCCAATGACGCCATCCTCGTGCAGGATGTGGACACTTTCCAGATTCTCGACGCCAACAGTAAGGTGTGCGAAATCTTCGGATATACACCTGATGAGTTACGCAATCTGACTCTTAATCATCTTAGCGCTGACGATGATACGTATTCGCAGAAATACCCGTCACAGTGGTTAGAAAAAGCTGCAGCAGGAGATCCTCAGCTCTTCGAATGGTTTTCCAGAGACAAGGCCGGACGCTCGTTCTGGTTAGAAGTGAACCTAAAAGGAGGCGGTAATCGGGGGCAATAACCGACTGTTGGCCGTTGTCCGCGACATCACCGAGCGCAAACAGTTGGAAGAGCGGTTGCGAGAGGCTCAGAAGATGGAAGCGGTGGGACGACTTGCCGGCGGAGTGGCCCACGATTTTAACAACATGCTGACAGCCATTCTGGGCCAGGCTAACATCCTTCGCCAGCAACTGTCACACGATCCCACGAAACTAAGAAAAGTAGAGAAGATAGTCGAGGGAGCGCAGAGGGCGACCGATTTGACCCGGCAGTTGCTCGCCTTCAGCCGTAAACAACTTCTGGACGTCAAAGTCCTGGATCTCAATGACATAATTAGAGACACCGAGGAGACACTGAGAGGAATCCTGGGTGAGACACATCCAGGTAATAGTGTTCCTCGATCCGGCGATCCCAAAGGTGAAGGCGGATCGCACTCAAATTGGTCATATAATGCTCAATCTAGCGGTCAATGCACGGGACGCGATGCCCAAAGGCGGGGAGTTGATCATCGAGACCCTGCCGGTATCGGTGGATTCCCAATCAGCGCGCATGATGGCTGATATGCAGGCCGGAGAATATGTCATGCTGGCCGTCAGTGACACAGGTATTGGGATGCCCCCTGAAACGGCTTCCAGGATCTTCGAACCGTTTTTTACTACCAAGAGGGACGGACAAGGCGCAGGCCTTGGGCTGGCCATGGTATACGGCATCATGAAGCAACATCATGGGCACGTTACCGTTCGCAGCCTGCCGGGAATGGGGAGCACGTTCAAAATGTACTGGCCGGCTTTCGTGGAAGGTGAAGACACTGTCCAGCAGTCTATCGAGCCCATCACGAATTACCGGGGCAGGGAGACCGTGCTCCTGGTGGAAGACGAGTCGCTAGTGAGGGAACTCACCCGTGAGATACTCGAGATGTTCGGATACAAAATTCTGGAGGCTAGCGGCCCCAACAGCGCCATCCGCGTCTCAGAGTCCCATCAGGGAACGATCCATCTGCTACTAACCGATGTGGTGATGCCGGAGATGGACGGATAGAGCCTGTACGAGCGCCTTTTAGGCTCGCGGACGGACATGAAAGCTCTCTTCATGTCGGGGTACACTGAATATGCCATCGTTCATCACGGGGTCCTTAAACCTGGCGTTCACTTCCTTCAGAAGCCCTTTAGCGCCGAAGCAGTCGCCCGCAAGGTCCGTAACGTATTGGACTCTCCTTAAGATGCTATGCGCTGTCACAATACGGCTTGAGGATCGAACCGGAGACCGAAGAGCGCTGCCCCTATTCTGACGAGTTGGATGAGCCAATTGTGTCGATATATTCAACGCTTTATTTCAAGTCCGAGGTTTCAATTTAAGCTGACCGATTGGAAAATTTCCTATACTCTTCGGCTGCCCAGTCCAGCGCTCCTTTCTCGTTATCGAAGAACTCAGTCGCAAGGCTTGATTTTTCGAGATTATCGGTGATCTCAACACCTAACCTCTGTATGGCGCTCAGCCCTACAATCGCACCGGCAACAAAGGCTTTGGCCTGAGCCGTGCTCTCAGCGGAAAAGTAAATAGGACTTTCGGAAGACAGTAATCAGACCCCTTGTCTGGGCCAGTGGCTTCGACTTACCAGGAGGTCCTCGACTTTTTCATCTGAAGTTTCACTCCTGGGTGCTAGGCCTAGAAATGCCCGTCCATAATACATAACCAGTAATGGAAGCGGATTGGCGGGGATGTCATTGCACCCGTTTCATCGTTTTTTGGTGGACCTCAACGACCCAGTCTTTCGCTTCATCCACTGTATCGAGAAACTTGAGCGGAACTCCTGATCCAGCAAGGGAAGCGGCGATTTCAATAGCGATAGTCTGAATACGACTCAATCCTACATCCGCGATAGCGACGAAAAAACCTACCATTGCTTTGTGAACCTTTACCAGAGCCTTCTGAGCGGCCTCATCGAAGAAGCAATTGGTGAAAAGATTTATAGACAGCCAGTCTCTTTTCCCGGAAGCCATCTTGGAGATCATGACCTTGTTGCATGCTCTAATAGCGTCTGAAATTTCCTGGCCCTTCAATCCGCTAAAATCATTGAACAGAATTTGCACGCCCTTGTACTCGATGATCTCTGCTGTACTGGTCAGCCTTTCCCTCATTTTGTCACCTCCTACATGCACTGCAATTACGAGACGGTCTTGGCAAATCAGGGTCACTAGCCTGGAGCATGGTCGACGGTATCTCCAACGGGCTCTTCCCTGCCTGTCTGAGTTTCTTTCTCTGACAGGCCACTCCATGATTTTAATCCTGTACGAAGGCTGCAATGCCTTGCTCTAATGTGGCCGATTTGCAAATTTTTTATACTCCTCGGCTGCCCAGTCCATTGCTTCTTTCTCGTTATCGAAGAATTTAGTCGCAAAGCTTGATTTCTTGAGAATACCGGTGATCTCAATACCCACTTTCTGTATTGCGGTCATACCTACAAGCGCGCTAGCAACAAAAGTACCTTCCATAGCTTTTTGAATTTTGGCTATGTATTTCAATGAGTCTTCGTCCAATTGACAATTCTTAAATAAATTTACCATTACGCAGTCTCGTCTGCCTATTATTTTAGGAATAATAGCTTTTGCGTTCTCTTTCATTGTCTCCATTATTTCCGTTCCTTTCAGCCCTGAATAATCAGTGATGAAGATTTCCACCCCCTTGTGCTGAATAGCTTTCGCTCTTCTGCCGAATTCTTGTTCCATAATGACCCCCACTTTTTTCGATCTGAAAGGTTTTGGCGCTATCCTAGCCCAGGAGATGAAAACCCATGTGCCTGTACGTATATACAAAAGCCGTCAGAGTTTTAGTCATCCTTATGGATAAACAAAAATCTTTCTGTTCGGTCTCAGGTCAACCTGGGCGGGTCGCCTGGAAAAACAGTAGGCTTAATGCCGAGAAACCGCTGATCACTGATGCCACGAACGAGCATTAATCTTATCTAAATCAGTACCTATCCAATCTGATCCAGTCGGACACGGGTTCGTAGATGGCTTTCTCAGGGTTGGCCGCCCACACCTTGGCAGTGGGGAACCTGTTGTTGTGGATAGAACAAGGGCCCGAAAGTCCCCCTGAATCGAAATCCTTAATGGTCTGCAGAGCCTTTGCTACGCCTTCACGGTTGAGTTCGCCCGCCTTATCTGCCCGGCGCATGCACTCAATAGTGATCATCATGTTCATAACTGCACTCGTGTAGTCAATATCCCTGAATTTCACATCCGGGTGTTTCCTTGCGTTGTAGTCCTTGAGCTTCTTAATCATAGGCACATCATCCCACCAGTACACTAACTGATTGACGCACAGGTAACCTTCAGCCAAAGGACCCAGTTGGTCCAATATCCACTTGGATGCCAGGTAGAATGTTCCCATGAATTTAGTCTTCATGCCCAGGGATTTACACGCTTTTATGACCTGGGGCACCGGTTCATATAGAAATCCCTGGAAGATCACATAGTCCGGATCCTTGTCCTTCAGGTCTGCGATCTGTGTGGCCAAGTCCTTTGCGCCCAGGGGCACTATTTCTTCTGCCACCAGCTTGAGTCGTACCCTGTCGCACATTAGCCGACCGAACTTGATCGGGTCTCTACCAAATTCGCTGTCGCTGTAGAAGAAAGCCACCTTGGCCCCTGGCTTTTCTTTGGCGATGTACTTGAGAAGAATTCCGAACTGGTCACCGTAAGTCGGACCCGCGATCCACGAGTAAGGATTGCCATCTCTGTTCGCAAGCTCGCTGGAATAACCAGTGGAGCCCACAAGCATCTTGTACCGGTTCTTGAAATCGGGACCTATAGCTTTGGCCTGTTCGGTGTTCTGTGCGAAAAAGACCAAAGGATTCTCAGTGGACATAATTTTCTGGTACAAGGCCATCGCGACGTCGAATTTCCACTGGCCGTCCTCGATTACCAGTTTGATCTTCTTACCGCCGATTCCGCCTTCTTCGTTGACAATGTCCACGTAGTCTTTGTCTCCTTCGGCCCCCTGGATTCCCCCTGCGCTGAAATTCCCGGTATGGGTAATATCGTTGCAATGGTTAGTTCCTGTTCCGCTGCGACTGCGGAAAAGGCTGGAAGTAACAAGAGGCTGGCAACTAGTAATAACACGAAGCTTCTCGTCTTACTCATCGGGCGACCCCCCTTTCCAAGAATGCTAGACAGGTCTGCATTATCTGTGCCAACGCGTCTAGACAGGCAGAAAATTATTGGCAACAGTGGCAATCAAGCAATCATGGGTCGGGGTCGATTTTACTTTGGAATCGAAAAGTATTAGTGCGAGCGAGTCGAAGTGACTCACAAACAGACGCCAATTTGAAAAAGCTCGGTAAATCATGTAGTGTTAATAAGTTAGCGATGAGCCTAAGAGGCTCCTTGTCCGCGACAATAACACCAGCCTTACGCATAGTTGTTGCTTCCCGCAAGTCCTTCCACCATTTCGGGCGCCACTCTTCCGGATTTTATGTTTTAGCCGGCACAGTCGCCGATTCTGCGAAAGTCACTTACCGAAAAGCTTGTCCTTGATCAGATTCAAGCCTTGCCCAAGGAGGTCGCCAGACTCCAAAGAGCCACCAGGAGTCAGTTTGTCCACGACCTGGGGCAACATCTGGGCCAGTGCGTTTGAGGCTTCATCGGACGAAACTCCCAGTTTCTCCGCGATCTGCTGTACCTGACCGCTTCCCAGGGCCTGTCGAATCTGTTCGGGGGAAATAGGCAGATTTTCTCCTGTGCCGATCCATGAAGATATTATGTCGCCAAGCCCCTTTTCGTTAAAGGTCTGAGCCAGGCCCTCAAGCCCTCCGGCCTCCGAGCCTTTGACAAGGTCCGTGATTACTTCCAGCAAGCCCGTTTGCGCACTCTGGCTGGAGAAGACCTGCTTAAGGAGCCCTCCTGCAACTTCATCAAACAATCCCATGTTGACCCTCCATATTTTCGCTATGGCGCCATAAAGTAAAATACCACGATATTGTCCACCATAGCACAATTATTAACAAAAGCATTAATGACTGAGCTTGTTCCCACAGTAGGGTAGATGAAGCGGACACACTGCTCAAAAACGAGTCCCAAAGAAGAACAAACGCCTGCGTTTTCAGATTGCTTCTTTGACCGCCCCATAGTACAAACGAACACACCGAATTTATAGGAGGGGAACATGAAACCTGGACATGTTTTAGCCTTGTTTTTGGCGCTTGCCTTCTCCCTTGCGACGGTCACTTCGGTTTATGCCGCCAGCAGTTGGGTAGTTATCAAGGACAAGAACGGGGTCTGCAAGGTCATAGAGGCAAAGGAAAAAACGCCGGCAACCATTGATGGGGGAGGGCCTTTCAAAACCAAAAAGGAAGCGAAAAGGCCAAAGACAAATTGTGCCCGAAGGGAGCCGGTTCAACCCTGGACAAGATAAAGGAAAAAGCCAAGCAAGAGGCCGGGAAAATAAAAGAAAAGGTCAAGGAATCCGTGCCGTCAGAGAAGAAGTGATAGATGGGCCGAGAGCCGGTGGGAGTGCGCTTCTTCGGCGCCTCATCTCATAACGATTACCGGCTCATCAAAACGCGTAGCTCCCCTTTAGAGGCGCCGTTGAGCCCTCATGGGCCTGGGAGGCAAAAAGCGAAATCTCGTACGAGGCTGAATTAGCCACTTATGCCAGCAGACCGTGTCCAGTGTCGCCGACGCGTTACCGATTGACACAAAATGGACAGGCTCGAAAAAAACCGACCAGTTGAGAAGAAAAATTGGCTCGGCCTCAAACTAAACATTGGGCGCATAATTCCGAAACTCGTCAGATCGACTCCGTCGTAAACCGTTCCGCTTCCCTTTGGCCGCCCTCGCTTGGGACCCAGCGTGCTACCCCATACTAACTTAGAACCTTGCCTGGTTTTGGGGGGCAGGCCAGTTTAAGCGGGGCTTGACGGTCTCTCTCCACTATCAGTCACATGCCTGTTTCTTTCTCGGTCAACGGGTCAGTTCCGCAGTATTCGATCCCTTTCTTCTTTTTGATGGCGGCCAGCACCCTCTCCGGCGTGATCGGGAGGTCCTTCATCCGGATCCCGATGGCGTCATAGATGGCATTGGCGATGGCCGGCGCTGTGGGAACACAACCCGGCTCGCCGATACCCTTAGCGCCGTAAGGCCCGGCCTCGTCAATAGTTTCAATGACCGCCGGTTCCAGCGAAATGGCGTCTTTGGCGGTCAAAATCTTGTAATCTCTAAAATCAGGATTCATGTTGCGCCCTTTTTCCACAATCACCTGTTCGGTAAGAGCGTAACCGATTCCCATCAGGACTCCGCCATAGACTTGACCATCCAACAACAAGGGGTTGATGGCGCGACCCACATCATGGGCAGCCACGTAGTCCAGAATTTGTACCTTGCCTGTCTCCTCGTCCACTTTCACCCGTACGCCATGAGCGCCGAAGGAATAGGTCGCCGACATGTTGCCACGGAAATCACGGCCCATGTTCTCGTTGGGAGGATCATAAAAATAATCGGCCATCATCATCTGACCGCCCGGCTTGAAATGGGCATTGCGCACCAGTTTGGCAATGTCGGTTTGCGATGAAGGGTCACTCTTTACAAAAGCAGAGCGATCCCTGAGGACCACGTCCTCCACAGGAGCCTTAAGGGCCTCAGCTGCCAATTCCAGCAGACGCAGCCGTATCTTATTTGCTGCGCCCAAGGCGGCGTTGCCGGCTACGAAGGTAGTGCGGCTGGCATGAGAGCCAACGTCCCAGGGGCAGACGTCAGTATCTGAATGGATCACATGAATATCTTCGACGAGGAGTCCGAGTTGTTCAGCCACGATTTGGGCCACTACTGTATCGGAGCCCTGGCCCATATCCGAAGCGCCGCTGAACACGTCCACCTTGCCGTAATCATCCATTTTGATGATCGCTCCGCAGCCATCAGACTTGTAAATCCGCGCCCCACCGCCGACATGGATCAATGACGCGACCCCGACCCCTACGCCTTTCTCCTTGTTTGACTCTGGTTTCAGCTTTTGTGAGACCGCTTCGAGGCATTCGGGAAGCCCGCAGGTAGTAATGCGAAATCCCTGGGGTGTCTCATCGCCCGCTTGGTTGCAGTTGATGCGTCTGAATTCCATGCGATCGATGCCGGCGGCTTCGGCAAGCATATCCATGACGCTCTCGATGGCAAAAGTCGCCTGGGGATTGCCATAACCACGCATGGCCTGCGAGTAGGTGTTATTGGTGTACACGCATTTGGCGGAGTAGCGGACGTTAGGAACACGGTAAAGCGAGGTGATAGGCATCATCATCACCGAAGGGGTGGTGACGCCCCAAGAGGTGTAGGCGCCGTTGTCCAGAACCATCGACATGTCGCGGAAGAGCAGCTTGCCATCCTTGTCGCAACCCATGGAAATGTTGATAATCGTGGGCTGCCGACCAGATGTGGCCAAAAATTCTTCTTCACGGCCAAAAAGTATTTTCACCGGACGCCGAGCGTGCCAAGCCAGAAGAATAGCCACGTGTTCGTACGCATAGGTGTCAAGCTTGCTGCCGAAACCGCCGCCAATGCAGGGTTTGATCACCCGCACCCGCTTGTCTTTAAGACCCAGGGCCTTCAGCGTTTCCAGAAAGTCTTTTTGGGCTAGAGACGGGATCTGGGTATTAGTGTAACGGTCAGATTGTTGGCGTGGTCAAAATCGGCAATGGCCCCGCTGGTACTCAGGCAGCAGTGTGTAACCCAAGTGGTGGTGAAACGTTCCTCGACTGTAAACGCGGCTTCGCGCTTCGCGGCCTCTACATCGCCATAATGTAGTTTCCAGGGCATTTTCAGAACATTGGTCTTGTGCTCTTCATGGACCAAAGGCGCGTCGGGCTTCATGGCTTCCTGAGGATCGAAAATTGTCGGAAGCGGCTCATACGTAACTTCGATCAGATCAATTGCTTTTTTGGCTGTTGCCGGATCCGTAGCCGCGACCGCTGCCACTTCGTCCCGGTAGGATCTCACTTTCCCGGCCTTCAAAGGCGGGTTGTCTTTGTAAACCCCCATGCGAATGGGTGGAATATCCTCGCCCGTCAGAATCACGCGCACGCCCGGCAAAGATTTAGCCTTTTCTGTATCAATTTTTACAATACGAGCGTGGGGATATTTGCTGTAAAGAATCTTCCCGTAGAGCATACCGGGCAGTTTCAAATCCTGAATATATTGAGCCCGGCCAGTCGCTTTATCTGTGGCGTCCACTTTTGGGACTCGCTTGCCAACCGCTGTGAACTCTTGCGTAGTTTCCATTCTTCGATCCATCCTTTACTGTTCGCTCATCGCTCGAACGACTGGCGCCCGGTTGTTACAAGCAGCGAGGCATGCATCCTTTAAACAGTGGGATTGCATTATTAGATCCTTCTTGGCACGCGCTCGCCGGAAGACAGCGCTCGGCGTTCTAGGAATCGGAAGGCATTTCGGCCGTCCGGACCACAACATCAATGTCTTCGGAGACTTTTTCGATAACCGCCTGCACAGACGTGAAGATCGGGACATATCCCGTGCAGCGGCAGAGGTTTCCGGCTAACGCATGCTTAATTTCGTCCTCACTCGGATGAGGATTTTCGTCCAGGAGGGCTTTGGCCGACAAGATCATACCAGGGCTGCAAAAACCGCATTGGATTCCCCCATTCTCTACAAACGATTTCTGCAAGGGATGCAGTGCGCCATCAGCGGCAGCGAGTCCTTCTATGGTCAAGACTTCTGCGCCGTCGACCTCCACCGCGAAGTAAAGGCATGAGTTGATCGCTTGGCCATCGACAATAACCGTACAGGCGCCGCATTCACCACTGCCGCACCCTTCCTTGGTACCCGTAAGACCTAGCTCTTCGCGTAATAGGTGTAGGAGCGTCCAGTCGTCTTCCATCATCATCTGCATTTGATTGCCGTTTAATTTGAACTTCACTTCTCTAGACATGTAAGAGCCTCCAGTGGGGTAAGAAACTTGAATTTGGAGCGCCTCCATCAGGTTTGACTGTAAAACCGGCGACAAGGGGCCAGTCATGAGGCCCGGAACTGGAAGTTATGGCCAATTCACATTCAGTGTCATGCCGGCATCCGATGACGAGCGTGAGGATGCGATCGGCGACAATTGCTCTCACAGTCATCATGCTTCCATGGCCTTGATTCTTTCCAAGCATTTCATGCCCATACGTCGTACGAAGACAGACACCATCTCGCGAACGGTACCAGGCCAGGCCGCGAATACTGTCCCTCACGCGTGATTCCTCCGCGGCCAGTTGACCGGCTTCACTCAGGGTCCCTTCGGTGATGTCCTTTCCGACTAAATACCGTTCGGCGTTTAAGGTGCGAATCGGAGTCGGAGCGGCTACTCCCAATGAAACTCGGGCCTTGGCGCACCGGTTGGAGTGGTCTTCAAGACTAAGCAGGACGCCTACTCCAATGAGGGGAAGCTCCATGGCTGCGCGGCGACCGAATTTCTGGTACGCTCCGGCCGTGCGAGCCGACTGCCTGGGGACAATAATTTCGGTGAGGATTTCTCCCCGTTGCAACACGGTTTGTCCGGGACCCTCGAAAAAGCGGATCAAGTCCACTTCGCGCTCCCCTGCCACGCCGTAGATCTTGACGCGGGCATCCAGCGCTATAAGCGGTATTGCTCCATCAGCCGACGGAACTGCGTTGACCAGATTGCCTCCTATTGTGGCCACGTTACGAATTTGCACTGAACCGATGTGCTGCGCCGCATCATGGATAATAGGATATTGCAGCCTAATCAGCGAGGACGTCTCCAAAGCCCGGTGGGTTACGAAGGCCCCAATATGCAACTCACCGGAATCCGGATTCACCCGCAGTTGATCGTGCCCCGTGACGTGCCTCAGGGAGATCAGACAATCAGGGGCTATTTTCCCGGATTTGACTTTTACCATTACATCAGTGCCCCCTGCGACGTACATGGCCCCATCACCATGGGATTGATGCAATGAGACGGCCTCATCAAGTGTTTTCGGAACTAGGTAGATGAATTTTTGCATCGCGGCCTCGGTCTAATGGATTTTGAAGTTGAAAGGCATTGCATTGTAAAGACAAATTACAGCGGACGAACCTCCTCAATAGAATGCCATTGCCGACCTTGAACTATCGAGAGATACCACGTCCACACAACTAAGAGTCCCCATCACCAGCCTCGAAAGTCAACCTTTGGCACGGCAAGCGGCAGTTGCCGCCTCATCCACAGTAAAGGTGTCCGGTGAAATAATCACACCGTAATCCTCACGGGCTTTCTCGACGCTGACATAACCGTTTTGCACATCTTCAGCGACATCTCTGGGGTCTCGCTCGAACGGGTTACCGTAACCGCCGCCGCCTGCGCTGTAGAAGGCTATCCTGTCACCGGGCGCGGCAAGAGTCAGACCGCTGGGGTCCGCCGGCTCTTCGTTCTTCAGAAATTGGGCTTTCGAGCCATCACCGCCGCCGAAGAGACCTTCAGGTGGATAGCGAAAGCGACCGGCTTGCACCGCTATGGTGACAGGCGCAAGTGGGGCCCACTCGTCATCCGGCACACGAATAACCTTTCTCCGTCCCAGACCACCTCGTTGTTTCCCTGGGCCGCCCGAATCAGGCGCCAGGCAACGTTCTTCAACAATGAGCGGTGTATCGCTTTCAAAGATTTCCACAGGGGTGTTGGCGCCATTGGCCGGGAAAATGGCGCAATGGTGCCCGTCCATGGAGCTGCTCGCGCCCATACCGCCTCCGCGGATGATCATTGTTAGCCAAGGTTTCCCATTGTGACGCCGGCCGTAGAGTATGTTTGTCTGCGCCGGAGTGCCACCGCTGCCGGCGATGATGCGATCCGGGACTGCCGGAGCAAGGGCGCGGAAGACCATTTCAGTCATGAAATGCCCTACCTGCATTCGGGCCGCGACCGGGGCCGGAAAGGTGCAGTTGACGACGGAGCCCTCCGGGGCCGTCATCCGGACTGGTCGAGTGGCGCCTTCATTGATTGGGATATCCGGATCGAAAGCGCTTTTTATCGCCATGAATACATACGTGTAAGTGAAATTGTATACAACGTTTACGCCCCAATCAACTTGTGGCGAGGTGCCTTCAAAATCGACTAGAATGTCACTTCCCTTGACATCGACCGTCAACGCGATGGTTATGTCGTCCCGTTTGCCTGCGCCCTCGATAACTCCCCGATAGGGATACCGCCCGTCGGGGATTTTTGAGATCGCCTGGCGCATGCTCGCTTCACTGCGGCTGATGATTTCATGCGCCAGATCGTCCAAGGTATCAAGCCTCTCGTCGGATAGCATTTCAACCACTTTTGCCGCGCAAACATGATTAGACGCCACCTGGGAACGAATATCGCCTATGACCTCCTCGGGCGTGCGCACATTCCATCGGATCAGGCTCAATACCGATTCGTTGGGAACTCCCGCCTCGTAAAGTTTCAGTGGAGGAATGAAGAGTCCCTCTTCGAACACTTGATGGTTGTCAGAGGCCACGCGTCCGCCGATGTCGGAATGATGGAACACGCAGGCTGTGAACGCAACGATGCGATCTTTGTGAAAGATAGGGCTTAAGACGCAGACATCATTCAGGTGTCCGGCGAGCAACCAGGGATCGTTGACAATGACTACATCACCCGGACGATATTCGGACCTGGGAAAAGAATGGATAATCTTTTTGATCCCCCTCGCCATTGCGCCCGCCTGACCTGGGGTGCAAAGTGTGCCCTGCACAAGTTCGTTGCCCTGGCTATCGGTGAACATGCATGTGTAATCGTGGGCGTCGCGCAGCAGGCTTGAAAAAGCTGTGCGGGCCACAGAGGCATCGGCTTCGTCCACGATGGAAATCAACCGGCGCCAAAGAATTTCAAGGGTAATGGGATCGAACTTTTGCGGCATGTTCAATTTCTCCTCTAGACGTCGAAAATGCATACCAGGAGGCTGCTTGCTCGGGAAACGTCCAACCGAGCGGTTTCAAACGGTCCGTTCACGACCTAAGAACGAGGCGGAGTCAGATTCCCGGCGCCACTGTCAAATGTGATCCATACAAAACCGAAGTCATCCACCGCGGCGTGCGCGTCTTCGCCTATCACTATGGTGGATTCCTTTTCTTCGATTATGGCCGGGCCTTCGATTTTGGCCCCGGAAAACAACTTCAGCCTATCTACCACCGTAAATGGGATGAATTTCTTCTGAATCAGGGAGTAAGCCGGGCGCTCTCCTTTGATGCAGTCCTGCAATGTCCCACCGGCCGCGGACAACGGCGGAATGCGGAAGGGACGTTCCGGAAGACTGGCTCGCACCCTAAAAGTGATGAATTCTACCCGTGTATCCGGGTAGGTGCGACCGTAAAGCCTTTTGTAGGTCTCATCGAAAAGGTCACGAATTTCTTGCTGGCGCCACTCGTGGAAAGGCTTATTGGCGATGGGCAAGTTCGTCTCGGCCCCCTGGCCCACAAAGCGCATGTCAATGGAGCGGGCATAGCTGATGTCCTCCACTTGACCGCTTTGCTGCAGAATGGTCGAGGCTTCCTTTTCCAAGTCCCGAAAGATTTTTTCGATGCTTTTGAAATCCGCCTCATCCAGGGCGACTCGGTGACTGCGCACCAGATCGAACGCCACCGGCGCGGTGAAAAAGCCCAAAGCAGAGCCAACACCGGCCAAGGGTGGCACGATCATCCGCGGGGCGCCGATTTTGCGCGCCAGCCCATAGGCATGTACCGGACCGGCGCCACCAAAGGCCGCCACAGTAATGCTATTGGGATTGCCGCCTTTTTCGGCGATATGGGTCTTGGCGGCCGCGGCCATGGTTTCGTTAATCAAATCATGGATGCCGAAAGCCGCTTCCGTAACCGTAGTGTTGAGCGGTTTAGCAATCTTGTCTTCAACTGCTTTATAGGCCGCGTCCAAATTCAACGACATGGCGCCGCCCAGAAAGTAGTTGGGATCCAAATAGCCCAGGATCAGATCGGCATCGGTCACCGTCGGGTTCTCTCCGCCCAGGTTGTAACTGGCCGGTCCCGGATCGGCTCCCGAGCTTTCCGGCCCCACTTGCAGAAGACCCATTCTGTTGATCCGGGCAATGCTGCCTCCGCCGGCGCCGATTTCCATCAGATCCACCACCGGCACTTGAATGGGCAATCCGCTGCCTTTCTTGAAACGCTGCACGCGGCCCACTTCGAAAGTTGAGACCAATCCGGCCTCTCCCTTTTGAATGAGGCAGGATTTGGCGGTGGTTCCTCCCATGTCGAAGCAGAAGATATCCTTTATGTCGAACATGCGGCCGTAGTGTTGGGACGCGATCACCGCCGCGGTAGGACCCGATTCGATTATCCGCACCGGGAATTCGCAGGCCGTGGCCACGGTCGTAATGCTGCCGCTGGACAGCATGATAAAGAGCTTGCCGTCGAAGCCCAGTGATTGCAGACGGGAGGAAAGCTTTTGCAGATATTTTACCGTGATCGGCTTGACATACGCATTCGTGGCGGTGGTGGAAGTCCGCTCGTACTCTCGGATTTGAGGAAGCACTTCGTAGGAGGCGGACACGGATAATTCAGGGGCCAGCTCATTGACCAATGCCTTGATCTTTGCCTCGTGCTCGGGATTTTCATAGGAATTGATCAAACAGATCGCCACGGACTCGACACCGGCATCCAGAAGGTAAGTCAATGCCTGTTTGGCTTGATCCATATCCAACGGGCGCAAGATACGACCGTCGCTGGCGATGCGCTCATCCACTTCAACTCGCAAAGCGCGGGGAACCAGAGGCAGCGGGTATTCGGCAAAAATGTCGTATGCGTCGTATCGCATTTCACGCCCGAGTTCCAGGACATCCCTGAATCCTTTGGTGGTTATCAAACCGGTGCGAGCGCCTTTTCTCTCGATGATGGCGTTGATGACCAGAGTGGTGCCGTGGATAAACTCGGCCACCTCCGGCATAAAATCGGGCGTTTGTTCCTGTAGTCCTCTTATGCCGGTCTCGACGGCATCCGATGGGTCAGACGGCGTGGTCAGGCATTTGTAGATCGAAAACACGCCGGTTTCATCGTTGACAAGCACAAAATCGGTAAACGTGCCGCCGATATCACAACCTAAACGAAATGCTCTCTCTTTCATGAGTTCTCCGATGTTGACCTAAATGCAAAAACAATCTCTATTTGGTTGACACGTTTGCCCGCAGAGGTCAAATCCGAACCGGGGACATCGGCTGCGGGTTAGAATATGCTAGGTTCGGCCCATTCGCCGAAAACATCCCGGAACACACCTGCCATTTCACCAACTGTCGCATAAGCCCGACAGCAATCCACCAGGACCGGCATGACATTGCCGCGCTCCCGGTGCGGTTTTTTCCAGCGTTTTGAGCCAACGCGTGACTTCTCGGTTATTGCGAGTTCGTCTCAAATCCTTCAATCTCGCGATTTGTGTGTTGGCCCAGGAATCGTCGTACACGTGCAATTCCACATCCGGTTGTTCGCCCTCGGTGTACTTGTTGACACCGACCTTGGTGACTTCGCCATTTTGAAGGCTCTTCTCGAACTCGTAGGCCTGTTTGGCCACCTCGCTCTGAATGTAACCCGAGGAAACAGCGTTGACCATACCGCCCATTTTCCGGACGCGCTCCATCTCATCCGTGATTTTGTCGGCCATTTGCTTGGTGAGGGTCTCGATGAAGTACGAGCCTGCCAGCGGATCCACGGTGTCCCTCAAGCCCACTTCTTCCATAAGGATCTCAAGGGTCCGCAGAGACAGTAACGCAGCCCTCGGAGTCGGAATCGTGAAAGCTTCGTCAAAAGAGCACAGCGCCGTGGTTTGAGCGCCGCTGAGAGCGGCGGCCAAGGCATAGTAAGCGCCACGAATTATGTTATTTTCCGGCTGTTCCTTAGTCAATCCGCTGCCGCCACCGCCGAACAGACCTCGCAAGAACAGCTTGCTCTTATCGGTGACGCCGTATTCTTCCTTGAGCAGCTTGGCCCATAGCTTGCGAGCGGCCCTAAATTTGGCGATTTGTTCCCACAAGTTGCCGTAGACATTCAGGTTGAAAGAAAAACGGCCCACAAAGTCTTCCGGAGAAAGCCCGCGGCCTACCAAATTGTCAATGTACGCCTTTGCGATCTCAAAAGCGTAAGCGACTTCTTGTGTCGGTGTGGCTCCGGATTCTCGGATATGATAGCCGCAAATGCTTACCGGATTACAGCGCGGGAGTTGTTTGACCGAATATTCTATGGTGTCGCACACTCAGGCGCACGCCCGGTTCCACCGGAAAAATCCACGCGCCGCGACCGATCATCTCTTTCAGTATGTCGTTTTGCGGTGTCGCGCTAATTTTTTCCTTCGGGTACCCGAACTTCTCGGCTGTAGCCTGGTACATGGCCAACATTACGCTGGCCACGGCATTAATGGTCAGGCCGGCTCCAATACGGTCCAGTTGGATGTCCTGGAAGGCGCTGACAAAGTCCTGAAGGGAATCGACCGCCATGCCCACTCTGCCGACTTCGCCTTCGGCCTGGGGGCTGTCGGAATCATAGCCCATCTGGGTTGGAAGATCGAAAGCCACATTCAGCCCGGTCTGTCCGTGGGCGATCATGTATTTGAAACGCTCGTTGGTTTCCTGTGGGGTGCCGAAACCGGTGTACTGCCGCGTAGTCCATGCCCTGGAACGATAGCCCTGAGGATGGAGGCTCCTCGTGAACGGGTACTCACCCGGCTCCCCCAAATCTTTTTCATAGTCGAAACCGACTGCCTCCAAGTCTTCTGGTCCATAGACCGGTTTCACTTCGATTCCGGACTGGTAGATTACCTTTTCAATGGCATCTTTCTCGTTCTTTATGTACTTTGCTACGCCCATGAATCTTCCCCTTAAAACAACGCCCGAATTGAATCAACGATGGTCTCAAACCGGACGCCGCCTGGAAAAACGGCTTTTGCTCCGATTTCCCGTAATTTGGAAATATCGTCTTTGGGGATGACGCCGCCGACTACCACGTGGACATCAGTCAAGTCTTCTTCCTCGAGGCGTTTCATCAGCCGTTTGCAAATCGGCAGATGCGCTCCGGTCATAATGCTCAAACCCACTACATCGACCGATTCTTGAATAGCTGTGGAAACTATCTGATCGATGCTCTGATGGAGACCGGAATAAAAAACTTCCATGCCCGCGTCCCGCAGGGCCAAAGATACAATTTTAGCTCCACGATCATGGCCGTCCAGGCCCGGCTTGGCGATAAGGATGCGAATCCTCTTTTTTCCTCGCATGGTCCCTTCCTTTCATTCGCCAAAATTTACGCTAATGGTCCAAATCGGTTTTGGTCGTATTGTTCCAGAATGGCCGTCAGTCCTTTCAAAACGTGCTCCCTGACCAGCCGTTCCACATCGTCTTCTCGCCGCTTCTGCATCATGGCCAACATCTCTCGGTGATCTTGGTGGCTGGCCAATGCCAGAATTTTGTCCTTAAGAATTATCTTGCGAAAGCGCAGAAATTGGTCCTTAAGGTCCTTGATGATTTTGATCAGGCTGCGATTGCGACTCAGCGAATAAAGGATATCGTGCAGTTCGGTATTGATTTTGGGCAGCGCTTCCAGGTCACCAATTTGCAGATGTTTCTCGAACTGGTCAACTTTCCTAAACAAAGGCTTCAGATCTCCCGGCTCATGCCGGACCGTAGCCAACCGCGCCGCATACCCCTCCAAAACAGCTCGAACACCAAAAGACTCTTCGATATCCTCCCGAGTCATGCTCGTCACCGTATAACCGCCGGTCTGTTGCTTGGTCAGAAGTCCTTCTCGTTCGAGCTTGTGAATGGCCTCCCGGACCGGTGTGCGGCTCACACCCATGATCGCGGCGATATGGCTTTCTACAACCCGGTTGCCGGAAGAAATCTCGCCGCTGGTAATGGCATGCCTCAAAAGTTCGAAGATATTCTGACCGGCGGATTTTCTTTCCGCCAATGGCTTCAAGGCAAGCGCAAAAGTGTCGATCTTCGTGCTCATCCGTTCGTTCTTGCTCGAGAAAGGCGTCCATCGGGAAGGTCAGGCGGCGCTTGGGACCCGAGGAGCGACATTCGAGAATTAAAGTCCTGCCCAAGCGGCTATGTTGGGCTGCAACACTTCATGTGTGCCCCCGCCGTTGAGCAAAAAGCGCGTGTCACGGAAATAACGCTGAGCCGTGTATTCCATGGAATAGCCGTAACCGGCGAAAATACGAGTGCACTCGTCGGCGGCGCTACACGCCGCTTCGGTGGCGAAGTATTTGGCCATGGTGGCTTCCTTCAACGCCTCCGCCCGGCGTCGATCATGGCCGTAGCCCTATAGGTCAGCAGTTTCGAGGCCTCCAGATTGGTGGCCATGTTGGCGATCTTGGCCTGGATGAGTTGGAATTTGCCAATGGGCTTCCCCTGTGCAATCCGTTCCGTTGCGTACTTGATGGAATCGTCCATTGCCGCACGCTGCAACCCAATGGCCAGAGCGGCTGTCATGGCTCGAATTTCAGCGATAATTTTCAGGAAGGCGTTTAATCCTTCGCCTTTTGGGGTCAACCGATATTCTTGGGGAACAAACACGTCCTTAAAGGCCACCTCACAAATGGGTGTCGTACGTGTCCCCAAACACTCAAACTTCGGGCCGACCGAAACGCCGGGGAAATGGCGCGGCACAAAGAAATATCCAATTCCCCGCAGCCTTTTACTCGGATCGGTCTGGCACATGACCGTATAGAAACTGGCTTCAGGCCCGTCGGTAACCCAAGTCTTCATGCCGTTGATCAGATACCCGTCATCGACTTCCGTGGCCCGCGTGGTAATAGCGCCCAAATCGGAACCCGCATCGGGCTCGGTCATACAAAAGCAGCCTATTTTCTCACCCCGCATGGCCGGTAAGAAGTATTCTTCGCGCATCTCATCCGTTCCGTAATGGAACAGGAAATTTGTGCCCATCAAACATTGCATTGCGGTGATGGAGGCAGCGCTGACGAGCCCTCGGGCAATCTCTTCGCAGATGATGCAATACAAGGTCGTATTGCCGCCCGAGCCACCCTTGTTTAGCGGGTAGCGAATTCCGAAAATCCCCATGCGGGCCAACTTTTGAAATATCTCTCGTGGGAATTCGGCCTTCTTGTCCAACTCCTGGGCCACCGGAATGATTTCGTTGTCAACAAATCGCGCTATATTCTTTCGAATCAGTTCTTCCGGATTTGATCTTATCATCACAGAGATCCTTCCACGCGAGGCGCCTTATCGGCCCTAATCGCACATGACTTCGCAGACCGCCCGCAGTTGTTTGGTCAACTCCGGGACAACGTCAAACAGGTCCCCGACAATTCCCCAATCAGCCACCTTAAAGATAGGCGCGTACGGGTCTTTGTTTATCGCCACGATGAATTTGGAATCCATCATTCCGGCCCGATGCTGAATAGCCCCGGATACGCCGCAGGCAATATAAAGATCCGGCCTGACGGTTAGGCCGGTCTGGCCGACTTGGCTTGAAGCTGGGATCCAACCTTCCTCGAATGCGACACGGGTGCCTGCCAGCGCGGCGCCCAGAGTGTCCGCCAATTCACGTAGGAGCTCAAACCCGGCCGCGTCATTGGCGCCCCTACCACCCGCCACGATGATCTTTGCTTTTGACAGATCCACGCGCGCCTGCGTTTCTTTGACGATCTCCAGGGTCTTGGTGCGAATCCGTTCTTCCGTCAGCTTAGTGGCATGGGTAATGACAACGCCTTCTTTGGCGGGAGTAGGGATTACCTCCATGACCCCCGGCCTGACGGTGGCCATTTGGGGGCGTGAAAAGCGGTTGGCGATGGTGGCCATGACATTTCCGCCAAAAGCGGGTCGTGTCTGCCACAGGATACCTTCATCGGGATCGATGGAAAGCTCGGTGCAATCCGCCGTTAGCCCCGAACCGACCCTTTTGGAAACCCTCGGGGCGAGATCACGGCCGATATGGGTGGCGCCCAAGAGAAGAATATTGGGCTTGTGCGCGGCCACAAGCTCCTCGAAAACGTGCGCATACGCCTCGGTGCGATAGTCTTTTAACGCGACATGCTCGACCAGGTAGACCTTGTCCGCGCCGAATGCGATTAGGGCGCCTGCAAGTCCGGACACCTGGTCTCCGATCAAAACCGCCACCACCTCTTGATTCAGGTCCTTGGCCAATCCTTGCGCCCTGCCTAACAGCTCCAGCGAAACCCGATTCAGTTCTCCCCCGCGTTGTTCCGCAAACACCCAAACGCCCGTGTGATCGCGGAAATCGGGCACAACCCTGGGCTTTGCATCGGTCAGGATCGCCTCATTGCGGCATGCGTCCATGCAAGCGCCGCAAGACGTACAGCGATCTCCGACGTGAGCCTTACCATCCAGTATTTTCATGGCGTCGTAGGGACACGCCCGCGTACAACGGCGGCACCCGTCACAAAGATCGATTTCAACCCAGACTGTCATAATTACCTCGTCTGTTCATGAACCCTTCTTGCTGAGCTACTTCCCGCAAGAAATACCGGCATTCTTTCCTCACGATGCTTCGGCTCCGGGCAATCAGATCAGCTTGTTTTCTTTGAAACGCCCGATAAGGTTTTGCGTCATCTCGACCGTGCTGCCTTCGAGGAACTCGCTTTGACGCTCGAACTTGGGAGCAAAGGTCCTAATAACGTGGGTGAGGGAACCCTCCAGTCCGATCTCGGCGGTGGTTACTCCGATGTCGGCGGCGTTCCAAACCTGAATGGGCGCTTTCTCGCGGCACGCCAGCAGCAACTCGGATACGAGCGGATAACGGGGTTGTTTCGCCCCGGCGATGACGGTCAAAAGGGCAGGCAGGCTGCATTGGACGCGCTCGTAACCATCTTCCAGTCGGCGTTTGACGACCACATAGTCCGGCTTGACTGCTTCGATATCGAACACATAGGTCACCTGGGGAAGATCCAAAAGACCGGCCACCTGAGGGCCGACCTGGGCCGTATCACCATCTATGGCTTGGCGGCCTGCCAATATGAGATCAAACTCCCCTATATGTTCAATCGCTTTTCCAAGAGTGAAGGAAGTCGCCCAGGTATCCGCGCCGGAGAAGGCCCGATCCGAAAGCAAAACAGCTTGATCCACGCCCATTCCCATCGCTTCGGACAACGCGTCGATTGCTTGCGGAGGCCCCATTGTCAGAACCGTTATCGTCGCTCCATACGTTTCCTTTAAGGTCACCGCTGTTTCCAACGTGTGCAGATCATCCGGGTTGATTATTGTCTCAACACCTTCACGAATCAGGTTACCGGTCTTGGGATCGAGTTTAACCTCGGTGGTGTTGGGAACCTGTTTGATCAACACAATGATGTTCATAACGCTATCTTTCTACCGGAGCCGTAGTTTTATTTGACGCGCTTTTTCTAAGCGCTAAATAACGCCGTCCGCTTTGAGTTTGTCGATATCCTCACCCGAAAAACCTAAACGTCCGTAATACTCGCTGTTATGCTCCCCGAAACGGGGAGGAAACGTCATCTTACGCTCGCTGCTTCCCAGAAAGGCATTCATGTTAGGCGGGGGCGCAAGAGTTATGCTGATTTTAGTTTTGGGATCGTGGGCTGAAAGGAGCCGCTTCTTAACATGGGGGTCTGCGATGGTGTCGCCGATAGAATTGATTCTGCTCACGGGCACTGTAATTGACGTGAAAAACTCTATCAGCTCCTCGGAGCTATGCTCGCGAGTGATGCCGTTGATCGCAGTGTTCAGATTGGTGACGTCCTTTATGCGCCCCATATTCTTCTCATATTCCGGCTTGTCAAGGGATTGGAAGAGCTCCTGGGAGACCATGGCTTTCCACTGGCGATCATTGCCCACCGCGAGATAAATGAATCCGTTCTTGGTTTGGTAAACGGAAACCGGAGCGAAAAATTCGTGAGTATTGCCGCGACGGGTAATTACTTTGTTAAAAGAGGCCGTCATTGTGATAGGAACCGTCAGCCAAGAAACAGATGATTCGAACATGGACAAATCGATTCGGGCGCCCTGGCCTGAGACGGCTCGGTTGAAAAGGGCCTTCATCAGCAAGCCGTATGCGTGTTCGCTGGTCCCCATGTCCGGTAGGGGAATGCCCAGAACCTGAGGATCACCGTCGGGTGGGCCCGTGAGTTCCATGAGTCCCGAGCGAGCCTGAAGAATGGGATCGTAGGCCCCTTCGTCGCTGTCAGGCCCAAAACCGGTGACGCCCATCCATATAATGTCGCCCCTGGCGGCTCTAAGGGTTTCGTAGTCGATGCCGAGTTTCCGATAATTTCTGGGGAGCTGATTGGTGATAAAAATGTCAATATCCAATTGTTTAATCAGCTTCTGCAAAAGCTCTTGCCCTCTTGGGTCGGCCAGGTTCAGTGTCAGCGCCTTCTTGCCCGCATTGATGCAAAGAAAGTAAGCGTTCATACGCTCTTCATCGAGTACGTTATCTCCAATCAGGCGATTGGGGTCACCGTAAACCGGGTGTTCCAGACGGATAACTTCCATGCCGTCCATGGCCAGCCGATAAGTTAGATATGGCACGACCGTTGCCTGCTCCAGGGAAAGAACCTTCAGATTTCTCACAGCTTCCATAATCGACTCCTGGGTTGCCCAGCCGAACGACACGGCTTCCGGTAATTAAGCCTCACTTGCGCGGAAATTGTTCTCGACTAGCGTACACAGTGTACTGTATACAACATTGCAACTTTTGGTATCGTACCGCCGGATCATCTGTCAAGACTTATTATTCCTTAGAATCCTGCTTGGCTGGAGGGTCATGCGAAGCAGTACGCCAGGAACATGCAAAACGGGTTTTTGGGGCAACGTTACGACGCTCGACCTCCGTCGGGTCAAGAGCGAAACACCATGGGTCTTTTCGGGGGCTGTGGGGTCTTTGTTTACCGGATCAAATCGGTCCCCCTACCCAATGAAGCTATAGCGTTTCCGTCAGCGCCCCGTGTCATGCAACGAGGCAACGCCAACTATGGAAAGGAGATATGGCTTGAAAGTCAAGGAGATAGACCACATCTGTTTTGCAGTCAGGAGTCTGGACGAAGCCCGCAAGGTCTACGAAGGGACCATGGGGCTTGAACCGGCATGTGAGTACGTCGCCCCGGAAGAGTCTATACGGGTCATCCGCTATTACGTTGGAAGCGTGGCCGTGGAGATCATGGAACCGACCGATTTGTCGTGTGAAGTAGCCAGATTCCTGGAGGGTCGGGGCGAGGGCGTCTTTCTTGTGGCATACCGGGTTGAGGACGTGGAAGAGGCCCTGGAGGAACTGCACGCGGCGGGACGGCTGACCATTGACCGAAAGCCTCGCTGCCTCATGGGAAACCGATACGCGTTTATAGATCCCCCTAAAGCGCTGCATGGAGTACTAACCGAGATACTGGACGGACAATTCATCAACCCCACTGCTGGGAAAGAGCCGAAGATAGGGCAGTGAGCCGGCTTTGGATCAGTGAGATTCAAGTAACGAAGATGGTTCAACGTGTGGCGATTAGGAAGACCTTACCATCTTGCAATAGAAGCCTCAAGGTCTTGCGAACGCTGGATGGAGATTTGGGCGCCAATGGCGTGCGGGAAAGTTCGAATAGATTGCGTTGGTGGAGCTGGACGGGATCGAACCGACGACCTCTTGAATGCCATTCAGGAATAAGAACAAACAACAATATAAATAACAGCAACTTAGCTGGTCGTCGGTGCATCAAAAATCATCATTTTTCACGGTTTTTCCCCAGAGAGTCCCGCAAAAGTCGCGCAAGCATTCTGAGCGCTTGCTGCGACCATTGTGGACCGGCCTTTACAAGCTCAATCTTCTATCAGAAGACAAACCCTATCTTTCCACCAAATATCCAGTTTCTCCTGTCAAACAGGACATCAGCAGTTCTTGCGACGCCATCCAGGGTAAAATCACGGGTCCGATTCGTATGAATCGCATCGAATCTGACGAAGGCTCCCAAATTACAGGGGCCCATCCTTGTGGAGGCTTCGGCCAAAGCCTCATAAAAGTAGCCGGACTTGTAATTTGTGGCCCCTGAGAATCTCGTCGAGACGGTTCCTGTTGGGTTCAGGGTTTCTTGGAAGTCAAGATCGCCGGGAAGAGCGGGGAACCCAAGGAATGCGGCCTCGAAACTGCTGTTGCAAGTTGGGTCACACCGTAACGCAAGACCCAAGTAAGGAATGTATGCGTTGACCGTAAGCTGAGCCTGATCAGGGGATGTAGAAAAGTTCACCTGGTTCGTGGCTTGACCAAAGTTCACCATGAACGAGGACCATCGGAAGCCCGCCAATCCGGTAAGAGCCTGACACAGGCGACACGTGAGGGCAGTGTTCAGCTCCCACCATTGGATATCAGGATTCCACTCACGTTTCGCAGCTTCGCTGGCTAGTAGCTCATACGATTCCAGAGCAGTGGTTTGAACTGGAAAAAGATGCGCCACGGAAAGAAAGAACCCCACATTTTGGGACAAAGCAACGGGTGCGGCGAGTTCCAGCCAAACCCCTTGCAAAGTAAAATCATTTCTAGTTGACGTTATCCCAAGGACATCCCCGTCGTTGAACTGAATGTTAACCCCTGCCCCATGATCCTTATAAAGGTACCCTACGAACACGGAAGGCTCCATGTAAGTCCCAGGCATGCACGTGGGCGGAGGACAACCGTACCCTGCGTTCGGACTCGGAAAACAGGGCGCCGGACCCGATGGCCGGCATTTCATGGGAGGTGGAGGTGGCGCACACATGGGGCCTGGATAGCCCGCTCCGGGCGTTGGAGGCGCCATGCCTATGGACCCCGAGTAGCCGCTTCCGGGTCCCAACGGCATCTGCTGAGCGGAGACCCCTGTGATTGCAAACCCTATGACGAAAGACGCAATCAAGATCCCTCGAATCGATATCATTCTCATTGGACGAGCCCTTCCTTGCCGGTTGAGACTATGCATATCACGTGATTATCAGAGATTATGCTTAATATCTTAATTATATCATGATAGTTTGTGCATATGCAACACAAATTAAAACGTTTAATTAATTTTGTAAAGGTAGAGCTGGCGGACTGGCTTGCAATAAGAGCTGGATAATCAAGATATTGGGTCGGATAGATTGAGATGGCTGGAACCATACCACGAGATTAATAGTTTACAAAAATCGTCTAAGTATGGTAATATATAACATAAGCCATAGATCTTACAAGTCTCGCGTTTGAATTTAGTTACTCTTTATTTGGGCGCCCCTCCAGGGGCGTTTTCTTTTTCCTCTTCAGACGTCAATAGCTGGGGACAGCAGGACTCGAACAAGTTAGGGTCCACGACTTAAAGCATACTTTCGGCCGGCGACTCAGGGCGGCCGGAGTATCCTTTGAGGATAGGCAAGACTTATTGGGCCACAAATCGGGAAGGGTAACGACGCACTATTCTCAGGCCGAACTACAAAACCTAATCGAAGCGGCAAACAAGGTATGCTCGGAAGGGTCCCGCAAATCTCCCGCACTGGTAATTCTAAAGAGAAAAACCGCTGCGAGCGGTCAACTCAAATCAGCGGTTTCTCAATAGAATCTCTGGTGGAGCTGGACGGGATCGAACCGACGACCTCTTGAATGCCATTCAAGCGCTCTCCCAACTGAGCTACAGCCCCACGAACCTTAATATTACCTATACTTTGTCAGGTGTCAACCTCTCTTGCGTCAACCGTTGATGTTCACCTTGAATCCGAGGACTTCGCTCGGATCGGAAATCCTTAAAAGATGATACGGGGGCTGAGAGAAAACCTCTCCCTGTTTTACCCGGAGCATAACGTCTTCCACATCGTCCTGTCTGATCTGTTTCTTCTCCTTCGAGCTTCTTTCTCTCAGATCTTCCAGGTCGGGTATTTGTCTCAAAGAAAGAAAGACCAGAATTCGGTCCCCCTTCTTCTTTGGATCATATTTGAACCCCTGGGGTCCCATCGGGACATCTATAGGGCGGTTGGCCTCGATCTTGGCCGTTGCGAGGGGCAGCGGTTCGACGGTTTTACTCTTCTTGCCCCTTTTCGGAGCGACCTTCACAGGCGCCGGATAGAGAAACTCTGTGCCTTTTGGGTCCTGCCTCAGAACATAGAGATAGCCGTCAACGTTCGATTCGAACTTCATTTTATACTGGTCACCCGGGCCAAGCTCCACGTCAAAAGCCTTGGCCTGCGCGAAGTCCTTATCTTTCTTACTCTTAACCCACATTTGGCTGCTAATACCTATGATTGGGTTGGGAATGACAATCTTGTCTCCCGTAGAGATTTTACTTGAGGGGAGCAGGTCATTGTATTTGGCCAAGTCCGGGGCAAGACCTCTGTTTCCCATCGAATTCTCGGCGATCTTATCCAGGGTGTCCCCTTCTTTCACCGTGTACATGGTAGTGTCCGGCTCATTGGCGTCCTTACGGGGCTTGGAAAGGGCAGACCACGGATAAGTTTTGAAATAATCGCCTTTCATTGAGAGCGGCGGTTTGGGCTCCTCAATGGGGGGAAGGGGAGGAGGTATGTCCTCTTTCTGCAGATACGCGCATCCCGCTATTAACCCAGGGATTAAAATGATCAGAAATAGAAACGAGGGATCGTCTCATAACATCCTCCTGATCCGGCGGCGCAGTCCTTTGGATCCAAATTCGCTGGGCGAGCCGCTATCGCCCTCCTTGAAGGAATTCATAGAAGTTCGGGCGCAGGTCGTCAGGTTACTGCCCTCCCTTCCACTTCGATATAAATGCTTGCCACTGATCTCTAGCGTCTTTCGGAGCATACAGGAGCGCCTTTGCAGTTAATCGATCAACCGGTATTACAAGTTTGGATGTCTTGACTATGGGCCAATCCGGTACGCCTACCAGAAGGACCTGCACTCCCGCCGCTACTATTATTAAACCGGCCACGATCCCCATAATTGCGCCAAGAATGCGATCGAGCCATGTCAATCGAGTCAGGTCCAGCAGGAAATCCAATATCCTTCGGATAATAATAAAAACGATCTGGACGAAAATGAATATGATAACCATGGCGATGATCATCGAGATCTGGGGATCGAGCTTGGAAATTTTGTCCAAGTACTGAACTACCACTGGGTAGTATTTCAACGCGAGCAGCACTCCCAGAACCAGACTCGCCAGAGGCGGTCAGCGAACGGACAAAGCCCTTCCATATGCCCAGTATGAACGAGACCAGAAGAGTTCCCATAATGAGCATATCCACCAAATTGTAGCTGTCGATTAGCTGCATGACTCCGCCTCCCCAATCAGTTCCATAATCCGCACACTAGGTCCACTCCGCCAATGTCGAAATCAGGGGATAACCGACGATCACGCGCGGAACGCGATGCGGCATTCGGCGCAGGCTTTTTGCGCGGCTCCAAGGCTTGGAACAAATTTTCTGCCGAAGGTCCAACGGACTTCACTCGGAACTCTATTTTGGAGCGGCTCTTCATATAAAGAAAACTCGACGTGTGATCCCTTGGTTCGACAGTATATCGAACTGGGACCGCCCGAAGAAATAAGGGTAATGATTGAGACGTCTGGGGCATGACACAGGGTTTTTCCGGCTGATTCCGAGGAGCGCATATTTTGCGTGCACGCACGGATACCTCTGTAGCCCCTTCTATACTGTACAATTACATTTGTCAATATAAATCAAATGTTTCTTTCCAAACCTAAAGTCGAATCAAGAAAATGACGCTGAGGCTACCGTGACGATTTGTGCGCAGAGTGTAGCGGTCACCGATGTCGACCGCGGCGCCGAGGTATCCATTCACCTGCGCGGGGATAGGGGCCGCTCCAAGGAGGATACCAATGATAGCCGTGAGTGGAAACTCCGGGAAAAAGGGCAGCCACAAGCCTGTAAGAAACCTCGATTAGGGATCTCCACCAAGGTTTTGGAATCATTGCGTCAAGCGACAGCATCAGGCCGGCTATACTAGGCTGACATCTCCTTCTTCCATGGATTTACGTCCAACGTTTCCGGACTACCACTGGCAGCTCCGGGACCACAATCCCGCTTTCCGCACGTAACCGAATGGATACCAAGCTCCGCGGGCCGATCTTGCCGGGCGGCCCTACATAATGCTAGAGTCAGCCGCATGAAGCAATTTATCAGAAACGGAAATCGAAAGTGCGATGCACTGAGGCAGCTGGAGAATAATCCCCGGCGTCTCGGAGCATGCGGAAGGATCTGCTCTGATAGAAGCGGGTAAAACAAGGGTGCTGTGTACTGCCAGCATCGAAGACAAGGTCCCGTCTTTCTTGAAAAACACGGGCAAAGGTTGGGTCACGGCTGAATACTCGATGCTCCCACGTGCCACCCACACCCGTTCTCCGAGAGAACGAGGGGGAAGAATCGGCGGCCGAACGATGGAAATACAACGTATTATAGGCCGATCCCTGCGATCCGTCTGCCATCTCGAAGGGTTTGGAGAACGCACAGTGACAGTGGATTGTGACGTGATTCAAGCAGATGGCGGAACAAGGGTGGCATCTGTCTCCGCAGCCTGGGTGGCGCTCCATATGGCTTTCGAAACCCTGGTGTCCGACAGACTTATTCCGTCAAATCCTTTGCTTGATTCGGTAGCGGCGGTCAGCGTGGGTATAGTGAAGGATAACCTGCTTCTGGACTTGGACTATGACGAAGATTCAGTCGCGGACGTGGACATGAATGTCGTAATGACCGGGACCGGCCGATTAGTCGAAGTGCAGGCCACAGCCGAACACAAGCCGTTTTCCTTGGAGAAGCTGAATTCACTGGTTCGTCTGGCCCGGCTGGGGATCAAGGCCATATCAAAGATTCAGCTAGAATCGTGCGAGGGAATAGAGAATAAGCTCACTTAAGAGGGAAATCTCCCATTTGAACCTTCTCGGCGCCCCTCGTGGCGGCCTTCGGCAGTGAAAAGCCCGGTCCCGACAGCTCCGGGATATCCCGAGTACGCTTGGAACTGTCCATACTCGTTTTGGGACTTATGGCCGACAATTTTTCCAGAAGCTCGCTCCTGCGAGCCTCATCGGTGGTCAGCTTCACAGCCTGCTGATAATCTTCGGCAGCCTTGTCGTTCATTCCCTTTCTCAAGAAAATGATCGCGCGATTTTCGTAAAAAATGGCCATCTCAGGATTGATACTCAAGGCTTTCGAGTATTCCTCCAGGGCTTTATCCAATTCATTTAACTCATGATAAACCAGACCTCGGTTGTTGTATGCCACGGCGTCCTTGGGGTTCAGTTCCAGGGATTTGGTGTAATCCGCCAGAGCTTTTTCCGGATGCTTCATCCTAAGGTTAGTGTCGCCTCGAACACGGTATATTTCGGCATTTCCCGGATCCCGAGCCAAGGCCGCTTCAAAATCTTCGAGCGCCTTCTGATACTTTCCACTCTTGTAATATGTGAGGCCCCTGTCCCGCAGCGACTGCATGTGACCAGGGTCGATCCTAAGAGCCTGTGTCCAAAAATGGAGCGCCTGTTTTTCGTTGCCCTGCCGATAATCTTTAAGTCCTTCTTTATAATAATTTTCCGCCAGCATTCCGCGCAGATGAGTTATTCTTGCCGCTACCTCCGGCGCGTTTTCAGGCTGCTTGACCAGGTCGATGACCTTTATGTATTCGTCAATCGCTTTTTCGAGATTCCCCTGTTTCTCATATATTTGCCCAAGCGTTTGATATGCCGGGATGTTCTTTTTATTCAGAGCGATGGCCTGTCGCAGAGTCTTGATCGCCTGATCCAGGTCACCCTTGTCTTTTTCCACCATACCGAGCGCTGTATAGGCTACACTTTCCTTCTTGGATTTCCTTATCGCCTGTGTCAGATCCTGATATGCGCCATCAAGGTCACCGTTTTTATGGCGAGCGATTCCTCGATTGATCAGAGGCAGAACATAATCAGGCTTAATCTCAAGAGCGCGGTTGAAGTCCTCTATGGCTTTGTCGTACAGGCCCTTGCGCTTATAGGCCACGCCTCGATTGTTGTATGAGAGGTGATCCTGCGGGTCCACTTGCAGCGCGCTGTTGAAAAATTCTATGGCCTCATCTACCCGATTCTGACTCAAAGCCTCCCGCCCTTGATTGTAGGCATCCACAAATTCCTCTTGAGCGAAGGCGACCAAAGGAGCAAACGTTACCAGAAAAGTCAATGACAACAATAATTTCTTCATTCTTTCTTCGGTCCTTTCTGGTTTCTCAGGGTTTCAGAAACTTTTAACATGAATATGAGCTGCACGTAAGCTCTGCCTCCAGCCCTCGTTCGCATTTCATAGCCAGGGGTGAAGGTTAGTTTGGATTAAAATACCATAATACCACCCATATAGGCAATCCAAATTAATACTAATTAATGATTTAAACATAACATAAGCACAATTAAATATTTTGCTTGACACGTATCTGGCGTCATGTTAAACGGCCTTTTCAATGAAGCCCGCCAAAGGGCTAAATTCAGTATCCTTCATGTGAGTCTACGCCCTCAAGTGTTGTGTGAAGGATCTGATCAAAGGAGGATAAGGTATGGTGATAAGAGTCGCTTTATTGCTGTTCTGCCTAGTACCTGACGGCCCTGGCGCCGGTAGTTCACCCGGGGACCGCCGTCAACACGGCTTTGGCCTATTCGGCCGCCTGTCCTCCGCCTCCGTCATGCGCGCCACCACCCTGTCCACCTCCTTCGTGCGGCCCACCGTCATGTGGTTCCGGCTTTGGACCCGGATCTTTGTGCGGGGCGTGCCTCAGCATATGCACAGGTTGTTGCGGGACGCTGATCGGAATTCCCGCTGCAATAATGCAGGGCATTCTTGCGCCAAGATACCCGCAACCCTCATGTGGAGCCCCGGCGTGTCCTCCACCGACTTGCGGACCACCGACATGTGCGGACCGCCCTCGTGCGCTCCCCAGCCTATCACCAAATGTAAACCGCGCGTCGTACGGGCCTCCTCGCCCCATGTCGTACGGGCCTCCTCCCATGCCGTACGGTTACGCGCCTGCCGCCTCTCACTTTGGGCCGATCATGATGCCGGCGGCGCCACAGCCCACAGCGTCATTTTACACGGGACCTCCTGTCGAGAATAGTGGGCTGTCAAACATGGTGAGCCAATTTGTGCAGATCCCATTCAACCTGGTCTCCGGAACGCTAACTGCTCCCGGCTCGCCCTGGGGACAAGATCTTTTTGCCTCGCCGCGGCCAAGTTCAGTCGAAGCGACATTCGGCGGCCGCTGGTAACGAACAAGCGTACGACACGCCGCAAGATAAATACAGCCTTTTCGAGGAACTCCCAATTCCTCCTAATCCACAGGGGACGATGATTCGTCCCCATTTTTTTTATTTAGCGTTTCTTCCAATCTTGTTTCGTTTCTTCCTTCATTCGTTTCTTTCTATCTTTTTGCTGTTGGCGCAAAGACATTTCTTCTTTGATCCTGTCGTAGCGTTCCCGTTTTTCCGCCCCTTGCAGATCGGCCAATTCTCGAAGCTTCCGCGCCATGATTGCCGCTTCGTATTTCTTCATCCGCTGATCGGAGACGAGGGTTTCTTCTACGGCTTGCCAATTTTCCGCGGACCCGCCGCATTCCGAAAAATGCTTCTGAACCAGGTATCCGGGGATGTCACAAATATACATGCCGCAAAAAGGGCAATGCCTGACAAGATGATCAGAATCAGGCCGTCTCAATGTATAGCCTTCAGCCCGCAACTCTTCCTCGGAGTGTTCACACTGAGTCCATAAATCTCGCCTTCGGACATAGCCCCAGCCTGGACGTTCGACCCATAGAGTCTCAATTAATTTATGCGGCTTATCGGGCCGATAGGTGAAACTCGCCGGATGTATCCAAAAGGATTGTTTGGTACGCATTCTTCTTTCCGACGGAGCCAAACTTGACAGAATGTTTAATGTTAAACTAGTCTTAAGTTCGGGCCCGGACAGCAATCAGTTCCTAATATAATGTATTTTATTCTTAATATGATTTTTTTCCATAGTCCGGGTCATTAACGCAACGTCGAGAGCCGGGAGGAGCGTTATGGCGGATTTCAAGGAAACGAGCGTAATTCCGAAATTGCTTTGTACCGCAGTGGGAAGTTTGCCGCACGCCGATCCTGATGTGGCCGTAGATCTTATTCTTAATTCCCTAGAGAGCGCGCCGCACACACCTCAATTGTCAAAAGTGTATACGCAGGAACAGATGTGGATTCAGGTTACTGAAGGATTGCCAAGGTTTAGAGTAGATTTGCAAGCGCAGAATTATCACTTTGACACGTCCGGTGACCCCACCTCTGAGATTGAGCAATTCTATGTGCGTTACTTGGCCGTGACCGAAGGCTCTTCAGCTGAAGAATTCGCAATAAGCAGCGAAGCGGGCAGAGGAATTCATCGATTCTTGGACAGGCTCCGAGGTCAGGACAGGAAATTTCCTTTCATTAAAGTCCAGGTCACCGGACCGCTCAGCTTTGCGATGACGGTCACGGATGAAAACCGGAAGCCGATATTCTATCATCCTACATTTCGAGATGTGGCGGTCAAAGGGATGGGACTCAAGGCCGTCTGGATGCTGGAACAGTTCAAGCCTTTTGCCGAAAACGTGATCGTTTTTTTCGATGAGCCCAGTTTGAGCGCTTATGGATCTTCCGCGTTTCTGGGGGTATCCAAAATTGACGTAATCGAGTCATTAAACGATGTGATTGAAATGGTCTTAGACAAAGGAGGGATCCCGGGGATTCATTGCTGCGGAAATACCGACTGGGGAATGATCATGGAGACTTCGGCACGCATAATTAACTTCGATTCAATCGATTATTTGGAACCGCTTTCCATATACAATCGCGAATTGAACCGATTCCTGGGCCGCGGCGGGGTTTTGGCGTGGGGCGCAGTCCCCAATACGGAAAGGATAGAGCAGGAGACAGCGTCCGATGTTGTCCGGAGAATTCGGGCGGGTTTCGGAGTTCTCGAACAGACCGGAATTGACAGGACGCTATTGGATAGCCACATTATAATTACCCCGGCCTGCGGATGCGCAGGTATGACCTTGGAACAAGCTGAAAAAACTTACAAGGTTTTGGCCGAGATTGAGGAGATGGGACCGGAAGCTGTTTTGAATCGGATTGAAATCTAGGATGTCTTTGAAGAGTTACCGGGGAGGCCCTTTTTGCAAAAAGGGCCTCCCCGGACCCTTCCCCAAAAACTCCTATAATCTTCATCTCGTCGTGCGTTCGGATGCCTCGGCTAAGCGAAAGGATTTGTAATGGGAACCACATTGGCAGTGGCGGGAAAAGGAGGAGTCGGCAAGACTTCCATCACCGCTCTTATGATTAAAGCATTGATAGACAGCGGCCAGGTTCCGTTGCTGGCCATCGACGCGGATTCCAATTCCAATCTTCATGAAGTGCTCGGAATCAGAGAACCTCGCAGTGTGGGTTGTGTCCGTGAAGATACAAGGAAAATGGGTGACGAAGTTCCCGGAGGAATGACTAAGGATCGTTTCATGGAATACCAGATTCAGGCCTGCCTGGAAGAGACCAAGAATCTGGATTTCATTTCCATGGGCCGTCCCGAAGGCCCGGGTTGCTATTGCATGGCCAACAACATACTCCGTGAAATAATCGCCCGCCTGACCTCGAATTATTCCATAGTCGTCATCGACAACGAGGCGGGGATGGAACACCTTTCCAGACGAACAGAGGAAGAGGTGGATCATCTATTCATTATTTCCGACCCTGCGCCCCGCAGCCTCAGGACCATTGGACGAATCCTGGAACTCATTGGTGAAATGGGCGACCGTGTTCATGCCAGCCACGTAGTGCTCAGCCGAGTTAAGGGATTGCTTGCGGATCTGCCGGAGAATACTCAAAATGAGATCACTAAACTTGCATATCCGGTGGACGCTATCATTCCATATGACGAAACGCTTGTAGACATGGATCTTCAAGGCGCCCCATTGCTGGAGATATCCGCCGACTCCCCGTCTTATCAGGCTGTTCGCAAGATGCTCCAGGATGTCAAGGTATTGAATAACTAGGCGGCTGCGCTCGATAGAAGATTCAGTTACGCGGAGAATGGCTTTGTAATTGCGAGGAGTAATGCGCAACGCGTCCCCGCCTGTCTCAAGTGCCACGATGTCCCTCACCCTTGCCCTCTCAAGGAGAGGGAACTCGTATAGCGGCTCGCCAGCCTCCCTCTCCCTATGGAGAGTTCGGTGAGGGCGGACAATCGAGCATTCTCGTCGTGCTACGATTCCAGCCTGTTCGGAGTTTTGAGACAGCCTCTCCCCGCCTGCCGTCACGATGACCAGTCCAATCCCAAGCTGGTTCTTCCTCGCCCGTAACTGCGAATGGATTACACTCGGTATTTGAAATTTCTTGACTTCCCCTGCGAGCAGTTTATACTAAAAGCTGAATTTTTATCATTTAAGTTTCCAATCGGTGGGGGTTCTTGGGCAACGAACTTAGGAGGATGGTAGGAGCTTTTAGGGAGACGCTTATGGTGTATACCGACGCCCAAGCCTGGCTGGATGCTCATGAACTGATCGAGTGCAAGCCACTCAAAGGACGCTGGACCCGCAAGACTTGTCTGGAAATATCCAGGCGAGTTCGAAAGGCCCCAAGAAACGCCAAGTCACAAGTGAATGCGGCGGCATCACGCACCTTACCGTGTGCGAATTGCCCCATACTGGCCGCGCTGGAAAAATAACTGATCACCCGCCGGAATCATTGTAACCGTGGATTAGGCGCCAAGGGTGAATTATGTACAAATTGGGTCTATTAGCCGAAGAGCCTAACGCTGCGCTCAATTACTTTTCTGATGGACCGGAGGTAATTCGGTCTATCTCCTGTCGAATTATCCTTTCCACCATGTCAAGCGCTTTGGACTGAATCTCTTCACGTAACATAGCCACTATCTCGTCTCGTTGGGGCAGCATTCCTCTTGTCTTTTCGTCGAAGAGACTCCTTGAAATCCTTTCAGTCCACATTCGTTCGGGCAAGCTGCCTTGCACCGCTTCTGCTATGCTCGACGCCAGCGTCTCCTGGAATCTCTCTCTTCCAGGTAAGGCATCTCTGATAATTTTCAGGATCTGATCGGTGTCGGGCAATAATCGGCCCATCGCTTCCTGGATATCAGCCTCAGAAATGGCGCTCTGAATTCTCTTTTCCATTATGGCCCGCATCTCCGAACCCAATTCATCTTTGCCGGGAATCGACGCTTCCAGCCGTCGATTAACCAGAGAGACCACGGCTTCGGGAGACGGCAGACATTGCAGGGCCTGTTCAACTGCTTCCAGAATTTCCGGCCTGGACGGCACCGTCTCAAGCGCCCTATCAACCCTCTCCATAATAACCTGCGCTGAGGGCAAGCCCGCGAATGCTTCATCCAATCGCTCTCTGAGCTCATTTTTGGATGGGATGGCCTGCAAAGCAATGTCGATGCGCTGATTTATCATATCCGATGTAGGCAATGCGGCAAAGGCATGATCCAGGCGAAGTCTTATATAATCTTGCGATGGAATGCCCCGAAGAGCCTGGTCGAGGCGTTCCACCACCATCTCAGACGAAATAGCTTTCCCGAGCGCCTCGTCGATGCTTTGCTTGACTACTTCCTGATAAGGAACCGTCTGGAGCGCCCTTTCGAACCTGGCGCTGAGGGTCTCAGGAGACAAAAGGGGCGCCAAGGCGTCACTCAGACGTTTGCTGAGTTCTTCGGGAGAGGCTATACCGCGAACGGCTTGATCGACGATATTAACGAAAGTTTCCGGTGACGGAAGAGCGTCAATGGCCCGATCCAATCGCTGTGAAATTTCCTCATCAGCGGGAATGGCCTTCAATGCCTTTTCAACGCGTTCAGCAATACTTGCAGCCGGCAGGAATTTCCCGAAAGCCTGTTCAAATCCTTTAGTCAAGATTTCCGCGCTGTGAAGTTCACTAATGGCTTTCTCCAACCTTTCCATGACGGCTGCGGAAGAGGGCAGAGCCGCTTTGACGGCCAAGTCCACACGGTCGGCTATCGCTTGGTCCGACGGGAGATGCCCCCTTATAACCAGATCCACTCTCTCAAATATCTCTTCGCGAGTCGGGAAAGTCTTGGAAATTCCAAGAGTGACTCCTTCCAGTAATTCCTCTCTGGACGGCAGGGACGCCTTCAGAGCTTTCTGATACTCTTCCGTAAACTGTCGTTGGTCCGGTAGAGCAGGCGCAGTAGAAGGCGTCGGAGCAGGCGCGCCTGCGGAATCCATCAGACCGAGCTTCCCGGCAAGCGGCTCTTTGAGCTTGTCGGTCAGAATAGAAGACACTATCCCTGCGATTTCACCGACAGAAGGTTTTCGATCCTCAGGGGCGCCGGGCTTGGGTTCAGTTAAAGAAGGTCTCGCTTGTGGAGCTTCCGCGACTCGCGGCGCCCTCAAGAGCCGGACCCGCTTGGACGGCCTGACGATCCTCCACCGCGGACCCAACCGGCTCCGTAACTTGAGTGATAGGTTCTTGAGGCAACGGGATCTCATAAACCGACGGTGATTTCTCCAGCGACGGGCCCTCATCCAAGGTGATCTCTTCGAGGGAAATGTCCTCCGTAACCTCTAGAGCGGGTTCGTCTTCCCCGTCGTTGCTGAAAAGAATCTCTTCCCCGGCCTCAGTGTCCAACGTGAGTTCGTGCACATCCGGGCCATCGGAAAAACTCGCGGCTTTGTCAAAAACGATTTGGCGCTCCAGGTCTACCGCTGCCGGTTTTCTCTTCCGGAAATTTTTCGGCCGGAAACTCCTCAGTAGGTAGCTCTTCTCCGAAGAATTCTTGAGTGGTGACCTCTTCATATGGGACTTCTTCCAGGGTTAATTCTTCAGGAGCTTGCGCGTCGGCTGCAGCTAGCGACGGCGATCCAGCGTCTATGTCAATATCCAGAGAGGACTCTTCCTCATATTCAAGATCGATCATGCCGCTCAAATCTTCATTGGCGATCTCTTCCATATCAATACTTGCCATCGGAACCGTTTCCTCGAGGTCTAATCCAAGCGACGCTTCGTCTTCAGACTCTATCCCTTCGAGTTCTTCCAGTTCCATTTCTCTTATGGCAGGATCTTCTTCAAGCTCCACAATGTCGATCTCATCAAGCTCGGCTTGTGAGACGGCGCTTTTGATCAAAGAATCGTCATGTAATAGAAGATCATCCGAGGTGAGCACTCTTGTGGGGTCCTGGACCTCAAGTATCTTTTCAATATCAGTATAACCTTGGTCTAATGTGTCTGATTTTGCCCCGGCCGATGATATGAAAGAGAAATCCGAATCTGATTCGATCTCCTCAACGGAGTCCACCATGCTCATGTCAATCGTAACGGAATCTCTGGCTGTCTTTTCTGACTGGCGCTGATCTCTTGTGACGGAGGAAAAATCAGGCAAGTCCGGTTCTTCAATCGCTACCGGTTCCGAGAAGGCTACTCCAGCCGGATTCAATTTCCTGAGGAATATCTGAGACCAACTCTATGGTGGGCTCGAATGAAGTCCCTTCTTCCACCTCGGTTTCCAGCTGCATGTCATCCAAATTGAGCTTGACGGTGTCACCGTAACTATCAGCGGAAATCCCGTCAGTCGACGCCGGCTCCAGTTCCGAAACTAAAGTGCCGGTGTCTATTTCGACAGTGTCCCCCACGTCGGTCGGCGAATCGTCAACATCAATTTCCGCGTTGGATAGGGCGAGCAATTCTTCAGTCATTTCGCCCGAATCATCTTCAAATTCAATAGTCAGCTCATCCTCATCCACGGTGGCGGGTGGCTCTTGAATACCGAGAAGGGAGTTTACGGCGCTCTTTAATGTCTGGCCCTGTATAGGTTTGCTTAGATACCCGTCAGCCCCGGCTGTCTTTGCTTCCGCCTGAGTAGGTCCTTCCGGATCGCCCGTCATCAGAAGCACAGGCACGTCGTTATAGTCTCTGGATTCCTTGATTCGCTTAACAAGGCGCCAACCAGGGACATCTTCCAGGATGGAATTCAAAATGATGAGATCAGGTTTTCTGGTCTTTATGGCACTTTTTAAGGCGCCGGACGTCGAAACACCGACTAATTCATTCTCTGGTATTCCCAGAAAACGGGTTACCGCTTCTTGGCTCCGACTATCTTTGTCGGCGACGACGATCCGGTAAGACATAGCGACCTCACTATTTTTCTTTAAAATACAATAAATTCACTATAAATGTCAAACAGTTTCAGCCGTCCGGTAAACACTTTCCCAAGGAAATCTACATGCAAAGAACAATGTTGCTCATAAACTGTCTTTGAGTTTTATTATAACTTTCCAAGATCGGAACAACAACCGCCGGAAGACGTCTGCGCCATTTTCCGGCGCCCGGGTTCGAGCCAAAACTGATAAAAGTTCCCGCCATTTTCAACCCATTTGTCTTCCGCCGCATAACAGACTAGAATGAGTGGCGGCCAACAACAAACCTCACGGTTGGACATGAGTAAAATAATCAACTATAAACGATCAATGTTAACATTATATAATAATCAAAATGAGATTATATTACTAATATATTAGAAATAGGTAAATACTTGACTTAGCCTCCATTATGGTCTAGTTTCATAACGACTCGAAGAAAGGAGAAACCTCTCATGCCAGAGGCTTTTGCCGCGGCGTTGCCGGCTCAGGCAATCAACGATCACAGTATATGGGCAATTATTTTAGGCGCAGGATTGGTTGTTAAAGGAGTTATGATCATGCTCCTGCTGTTTTCCATTCTGTGCTGGGCAATCATCCTTACCAAAACCATAACCCTGTCCAGAGCGAGGAAGCACACGCAGCTTTTTTTTGACGCGTTCCGCGAATCGCGCAAATTCTCGTTGCTCTATGCCGAAGCCAAACAATTCACTCACAGTCCGTTGGCGCATGTTTTTCAGGCAGGCTACGCGGAACTTAGCCGGCTCTCCAGAATTCAACAATCCGGTCAGAAGAACCCGGCGGAATCATCCCAGGATATCGAATATGAAAGGACCGGCATGGACAACATTATCCGGTCCCTCCAGCAGGCTGTCACCGCTGAACGAGCCCGTCTGGAAAGAGGCGTGAACTTCCTGGCCACGACCGGTTCCGCAGCGCCGTTTATCGGGCTGTTCGGCACGGTATGGGGCATTATGGAATCTTTCCGTCGCATAGGTGTCATGAAGAGCGCCTCATTGGCGGTCGTGGCTCCCGGGATCGCGGAAGCCCTTATTGCAACAGCGGCGGGCCTTGCAGCCGCAATCCCGGCGGTCATTTTTTACAATTATTTTCTCGGACGGATAAATGTCGTCTCGACGGAAATGGACAATTTCTCCTCTGAGCTGATTAACATCATTGAAAGAATCTATTGGCAGAAGAGATAGGTTCAGTGAAGCGGGGCGCCGAGTTCAGCCCGAGAAATTTGTAAGGATCAGGTCATGGCTATCAGCATTCACACAGGCAGAAAAACTCCCATGGCGGAGATTAATGTAACGCCCCTAGTCGACGTCATGTTGGTGCTGTTGATCATATTTATGGTTACCGCTCCCATGATGCAAGAGGGACTTTCGTTGGAATTACCGCAGACGTCAGGGACTCCGCTGGAAAAAGAGCGAAACGTGGAAGAAATTGTCATTTCCGTGGCGGAGAACGGGACAATCTTCGTTAATGAGACCGCAGTGCCGGAGGCCGGCCTGGTGGCCAAAATTGCTGAAATGACGAAAGATAACCCGTCCAGAGAGGTTTACCTCAGGGGTGACAAGAAGACGCCATATGGGCTGGTTGTGGGCATTATAGGCGCATTGAAGGCCAACGGTATCGCTAACGTAGGAATTATAACGAATCCTCAAGAGGAATCCACGCCAGGGAGATGATACGATTTGCACGAAGATTGCCGGACTCGGCCACCCGAGGATGGTGGCGCTCTCATTATGTATCCACGGGATAGTAATCCTGGCCATCATAATCTTTGCGTATTCCTCACCTCGTTTTCAAAAACCCGGTCAGGGCGAGCGTCAGCCGAGTGAAGATTGTGGAAAGCGTCTCCAGCTTCTCCCGTGGTGGAAAAGCTTCGGTCAGCGCCTCCGAGCCAAAAAGAAATCCCTGTGATTGTAGAAAATACTCCCGCAATATCGGAAAACAGCAGACAAAAAGTGACGATGAGTGCACTGACGGCGCCGCCCAGTGACACCATTCGATTGGCCAAGCGCAAGAAGCCACCTCGTAGAGTCAAGGCTCCCAAGCCCCCGGAAAAGAAAGTCGAACAAGCCACTCAAAAGAAAGAGGATAGCCAGACTTTTCTCGATAAACGACTCGCCGCAATACGCCAAGAGGTAGAGAACAAGAAAAGCGATCCGCCGGATTCGAGTGATACCGCCGGACGCGAGAAAGACCGGCGCGGGCGGGGCGCTTACGGACCAGGAACTATTGCGCTGGCTGGATATGGTTAAGAGTCGCATCAATTCCAACTGGTCCGTTTTGGCGGACAATCGGGCGGTCTCGAGAGTCACCATAATTGGTGTCAAGTTGGGTCACGATGGTCGGGTAAGCGACGTGGCGATCGATGAAAGCTCGGGAGACGAGGCGTTCGACAGGTCGGCCATAAGAGCGGTCCTTCAGGCCACGCCTCTTCCACCGCTCACTCCGGAAACCCGAGAAAAGGTGCTCAGAGCTGGAGGGCTTGCCCTCAGATTCACCCCAAGAGGACTACAGTGAAACGAGTATCCGATGAGAGACACCGAATCGGTTTTGCGGGTAGGGGCGCATGTCTGTGCGCCCTTGTCGTCCATCGGCTCGCGGCATAGTCATTCTGTGGCGCTCTGTCGGCCACACGGCGTTCTGCAAAGCGAGAAACCAGCCGCAGTAAACCGATTGTCGCGGTTCTGCCCTTGTGTCTTATGCGTGATTTTCTTTACTTTCTGCCTCAGCTTACTCTCCGCTTTGCCCGCGCATTCCAAACTCGTGATCGATTTTGATAGGCCGGGTCTTTCCAAAATGCCCATAGCGGTCCCGGATTTCGTTACGGACCAATCCGGACCTCTGAGCGGGAGTGAACTCTCGGCGATCCTGAAAAATGATCTTTATCTTACCGGACTATTCAGCATAGTCGAGACATCTTCCCTGCCCATGCTGACTTCTGATGGGCAACCCGATTTCGAAGCCTGCTCGAAATCCGGCGCTCAAGCAGTCCTAACCGGCAGATTTCACATCAATAGCGGAGATCTCGTTTTCGAGGGCAGATTATATGACGTGGCTTTGAAGAAGATGGAATTGGGCAAGCGATTCACGGCACGCGTGGAGGAACATCGGCATCTGGTTCATAAATTTGGAGATCGTGTCATGGAAACGCTTACCGGGGTTCCGGGGTGCTTCTCGTCACAAATGATATTTGTCGGTGACTCTCCTCCCAAGGAAATCTTCGCTATGGATTTTGACGGCCGGGGCCTGCGACAGCTGACCAGCACCGGCACCATAAATATGTCGCCGGAGTGGGCCCCTGACGGCAGGAGTATTCTGTTCACGTCCTTTGTGAACCGTAATCCCGATTTGTGGTCACTGGATTTGCAGAACATGATGTTGCGACCAATATCCGCTAAGCCCGGAATCAATGCCTCAGCCCGCTTTTCCCCGGCAGGAGACATGGTCGCTCTATCGTTAAGTTTTAATGGATCACCTAATATATTCACCATAACACCGCAAGGTCATATAATTAATAGGTTGACTAACGGCAGAGGAAATGATATCTCTCCTACATGGTCGCCGGACGGGGCCACCATAGCCTATGTTTCAGACCAGGCCGGGACGCCGCAGATATATATGATTCCGGCGACAGGTGGCCAGCCGAGACGGCTGACTTTCGGAGGCAATTACAACACGGATCCGGATTGGTCCCCCAGGGGGGACCGGCTCGCTTTTACGGCCCGTGTCGACGGACGGTTTCAGGTATGCTCAATCAGGGTCGATGGCACGGATTTCCGGGTGCTTACCAGCAAAGGCGTGAATCAGGATCCTGCGTGGTCGCCTGATGGAAGAATGATAGCGTTTTCCTCAACTCGTGATGGAAGGCGGCTCATATACCTCATGGATTCTCGCGGCGAGATCCAGGTTCCGATCTCGAGCATCTCGGGCAAAGCTCCGGCTTGGTCTCGCCACGCTAGATGAACAGGAGGATAAACCGTAAAGAAGGAGAAGACGCTCATGTCGTCTCGCCGCCTGAAACTAGCATCAATTTTGTTGATCATTTTATGCGCCTTGTTGGCAGGCTGCGCTCAAAAGATAGTCAGACAGCCGTTTCCTCATCCAGGAGCGAGGGGCCCATACGCAGCGGGTCCGGTGGCCGAGCAAGAGCTACAGGCAGTTCAAGCCAGTCTAAGACCCGTCTATTTTGATTACGATCAATATACCCTCAGTCCGCAAGCTCAAGCTGATCTGCAGTACAACGCCGATCTCCTCAGAAGAGTCCCTCAGATACCGCTCATCGCAGAGGGCCATTGCGATGAACGAGGAACGGAAGAATATAATTTAGCCTTGGGCGATCGACGCTCGCGGTCTTCGGTAGAGTATTTGACTGCCCTGGGAATTGATCCGCATAGATTCTCTATTGTCTCCTACGGCTCGGAGCTTCCGGTGGATCCGGGGCACAATGAGGCGGCGTGGTCCAAGAACAGGCGTGTCTACTTTAGGGTTTCGCGGTGATGGCGACGAGGGCCTTTACCATCGTCCGGAGAATTGGTTTAACCATTGCTCTTCCGGCGCTCTTTTTTTCTCTCCCAGGGTGCCTAACCCGATCGGCCGGTCCCACACTGCCCTATGTCAGGCCAGCCCAGTCAGTTCCAAACGTTGACCCCATCTCTCTCCAAATTTCATCTCGAATGCAAGAACTGGAGACAGAGATGCAGCGTTTGAGAGACATGATAGAGCGTCTCCAGGCTTCGGGCGCCAATGAGCGAGAAATCAGAGATCTGCAAGAACGAGTCGCTCTTATCGAAAGGCATGTTGGCCTGGAATCCTCAATGCGTTCTCAGGGTAGGGGCGTCCCTCCTGGGCGTCCGGAGCCACTCAGACGAGAGCAGGGAGCGGCTCCGGCGCCGGTCGAATCGAAACAGCCTCCTTCAGGCGCCATCGGTGATGAGGCTGCCCCCATAGAGCTTGTCGAGGTTCCGGATTCAGCCGAGGAGAAGGCGTTCAAAGAGGCTTACGCTCTTTTAAAAAGGTCACCCGAGGAGGCGATAAGTCTTTTTGAGGGGTTCCGGAAAAAATATCCGAAGAGTCCGTTGGCCCCGGATTCGGTCTATTGGATGGCCGAGGCTCGATTCGCCCAGTCTCGTTTTGATGAAGCGGTATTACTGTTCGACAGGGTTATCAAAGAGTATCCCGGCTCCAAAAAGGAGCTTAGCGCATTGTTGAAACAGGGAGAGGCGTTCGAGAAAATGGGCGACACCCGATCAGCCGCTATAGTATTCGAGAAACTAATCAGTAATTATCCACATACTGCCCAAGCTCGGCTCGCTGCGGCCAAGCTAAAATCCTTGCCGGCACGGCAGTGATATCCCACAATTGAGCCGCCCCTAAAATTCTCAAAAACAGTCGCGAAAAGAAAAGGATTCGGCGCTGGCAGGCATCTCTGGTGGCGTGGTATTGAAGCAAATTCCGGTAGCGACCGGCCTCCGTGCCGGTCGATCAGGTTTCGCTGCGGCAAGGACGCCGGCGTCTACCGGAACCGGGAAGATGACTGGCCAGTCGCTCACGAACGGCCCCGGCTCCCGCTGCATTAAGCTGAGATTCCTGCCGATCGTAGTCACAAAGACTCTTGGGAATTAATATAGACCGTTTACCAAAACCAGGTGGTCTGAAAGCAAAAAAGGGCGACCGGCTGGCGCCCTTTTCTTACTGATCGCAGACTGGATGGTGTTGACGAGTCGGCCCGTTCCCTTATTGACCGTTATTTTGTGGGGCCATCTGCGGAGCGCCGACCATGCCCGGATAGTTCTGCTGCGCCATCGGCTGCTGCATCATTTGAGGAGCAGCCTGATAACTCTGAGGCTGAGGTTGATACGTCTGCGGCATAGGTTGATACTGTGGGGCCGATTGATACGCCTGAGGAGTCGTCTGATACTGTGGCATGGGCTGATAACCCTGAGGAGCCGTCTGATACTGCTGCCCGCCCGGCTGCATAGGCTGACCGTAACCGGCCGGCGGTCCTTGTGGCGGCGAATAACTTATGTTGGGCTGAGGAACTTGCGGATAAGGAGCCTGCGGCCCGTAAGATGGCGCTCCGGGAGTCATCGGCTGCGCGCCGGGGTTTGAAGGACCCGACCACCATGGGTTGAATTGATAGCCCGGATTACCGGTCCACCAGGCTCGTAAGTCACCCAGAGCGGAATTGTCAATCGCGTCTCTGGAAGCGCCACCTGAGAAAAGCCAATCGAAAAACGTATAGCCCGGAGCCGTGATGGCCAGTGGCGTCAATACTATCAGGAGGAACATCAATTTTTTCATCGAATCATTCTCCAAAGACACAATTATTGATGAGTTCGCGAGTAATAATAACGTTTGTAGAGGAATCAGTCAAGAATTCAGATATTATGGACGCTTCCGAAATTCAAATCAGGAGATGGCGAGCTGTCGGGAGTGGGGTCAATGCGTAGTGGCGGGGCTTCCGCGATCGGCGGTTTTTATAAAAACCATGCCTTCCAGAGGCATCAGCCGTTCTTCATAGACAGAGGTAAAACGTTTCATCAGGGGGATCTCAATGCGACGCGGGGCGCTGACATATTTAACCCCGAGAGGATTAATATGCTTATAATTGTCCTTGCTTTTTACCAGAAGCTCAAAGTGGAGGTGAGGAGCAGTCGCGTCGCCGGTTTGACCTACTAATCCTACTCTATCATGCTGCCTTACTCTGTCACCCTTTTTAACTAAAATACGGTGTAGATGTCCGTACTTGGTTTCATAACCGTTATCGTGTTTGATACAAACCAGATTGCCGTAATTGCCTTGCCACCCGGCAAATGTCACCACACCTTTGGCGATAGAATAGGCGGGGGTCCCTGTGGCTGCGCCGTAATCGGTTCCATCGTGATGACGCCATCGTCTATAGATCGGGTGAAAACGCATACCGAATCGCGAGGTGATTCTAATCACGCCGCTCAACGGAGATCTTAAGAAGTTTTTCTTCAGTTCTGTCGCTTTTGAGTCGTAGTACTGATTGTTGAAAAGTATGGCGGTTTTCTTGCCTGTCTTCTTTCCGTCATATACAGCCGCCAATATTCGACCGTATCCCGACTGGCGATCATCAGCATAGCGCCTTTCGAAAAGGATTTTGCACGAGTCCCCCCGTACACATTCAGCCTGAAAATCAATGTCCCAACGAAAGACGTCGAACAGCTTCCGGGCCAGTTCCGCTCCCTCGCCGATTTTCATCAACGATTTTTCCAACGTTCCATTTAGCCGAAAAGAGATAGTCTCAACTTTATAGTCTAGGACCACTTCCTCTTTCCAACATCGGATCTTCCCGTTGTCGAGAGCTGCGTGAAAGACATCAGCCGGGTTCAGTTCCACCGATGCTTTAAGAAAGTTGCCGTTTTGGTCTATCGTGACTCCGTAACTCCTGCCGGTCTCCAAAGGCGTACTTGCGTCAAAGGGTTTGCTGAGATTTTCTTGGATCGCAGCAGCCAACGTGTCAGCCACTTTTCTGGATACGGACTCGTCGAGCAGATTAGCATTCAAGAGAACATATAACGTATCGCCGTCACCGGTAAGGTCCACCACTTCTTGCGAACATGGGCCGGACTGAGGATCTTTTCGGTCGATGTTTTCTTCGGGAGCAACGACGGGGCAACTTTCCTCCGGCGAGGAAGACAGAGAGGAACCCACCACATTGCCTGAAAAGGGGATACTGGCTGAAGCGCCAGGAACTAAATACAAATACAAACCTGCGGCAATAGTCCCGACGGCCAGCAGACACATAACGCCTGCTTTCATTACGCGACCCGATCGAGGACGCAGAACCGTTCCTATTTGATTGCGACCGCTAAACACGGCTTTTATCCATACCTCCAGCAGCGCGCTCCAACATAGCACCAATCCTTCCGCCGGTCAACATCTAATTACACGCATCCGTAGCGAGTTTTCAAGTCATTTTTGCGTGGAGGAACATTTCAGTCCAAAGAGTGTCGTGTACGATGCAAAAGGGTTACGGGAAAGGTAAATTTCTTAAAGTCACCGGAAACACCACCTCCGGTACCGACGAAGAGGTCCGGAGTGGAGGAGGCAGCCATGGCATCCGACCAAAAGTTGTGGCTGGATGAATATGCAGTGACCTGCAGGGTATTCAAAGGCAGATGGAGTATTCGCCACTGCCTGAGAATGTATAATGATATCAAAGACCTGAGGATCCATATGTCATCCAGAGCCCAGGGAAAAGTAACCCGGTATGAATCCTGTTACAATCCGTGCGAGCGATGTAAGGTCCTGAATCGTTATATTACTAGTCTTCCTACAGATGAGAATCAATATAGCGAGGAGGAGGCTTACAAACAGGCAGTGGCAGTCTAGAAGCAGACCGTTCTTCAGATGCCGGAATTATTTCGTTCGGTTCGCTCCCTCGCGAAATGCTTTTTGTATGTCCGTCGCGTTATCCCATCGTTTGTCAGGATCTTTTTCCAGACACCTCATTATAATTAGTTCCAACCAGTTCGGCGCCACCGGATTCACCAATTTGGGCGGCGTTGCATGAATCGTCCTGTGTTGCACCTTGTAATCCAGTAAAGCCGGGCCCAAGAAGGGGTATTCTCCGGCCACAATGAAATACATCAAAACCCCCAATGAGTATATTTCCGCGGCTTTTTCTCGAATGACACCTGGTTGAGAGCTGAAAAATTCGGGCGGCATGGTGACCGGATTCATACCGGGATCCTGCCACCTTGGGCGGCGGGCCCCACTAATGGTCCTGAAAATTTGAGAGTATCCAAACCCTAGTATTCGGCATTCCTTGAAATCTGCGCTAAGCAGGACATTGGAAGGCTGAAGATGCAGGTGGAAAGTCCTTCGTAATTTTCCGTCCAACCCCCTGTATTGATGAGCGAATGCTACAGCATCAACGATTTTGCCCGTGATGGAGATCAAGGTCTCCAATTCAGATCGTTTTAGTGACTGCGCCGCCTGCTCAAGAGTAAGGTCCAAGTGCGGATATATAAGAGCCGGAACGCCACCTCCGCCGGAAGTCAGCTCTTCCAATTTTAAAATATTATCATGGACCAAATTGAATCCCACGTCGCCTAACGCGCCCAAAAATTCTTTCATGCTTTCCGCTTCCAGCAAATCTTTTCTAATTACCCGCATCAGAACCTTTCGGCCGGTGTTTATCTCAATGCCTTTGCAAAAGCTGCCCCACCCATCCGTAAATACTAAGTCCTTATCTTTGTATGCCAGTCCTCCTGTTGCAGGGCGAAACAGTTCACTGGGATTGTAATCTGCAGCCTTAATGCCCTTGGCGTGGCCCGAGACAAAGGTGGTGACAGCCTCGGAGGACGACTTACCTGCGTCCATCAACTCGATAACCTGTGCAGCTTGTGAAGTGTCGCCGGTCGGTGAGGCGCCAGACTCAGGAGCCAGTCCCGGCGCGGATTGCGGCTCCTTATTTTCGGATGGCCGAGATATCTTTTCCAACTTGGGTTTGCCTGAATGGGTTTTGGGTTCTCCTGACGGCGTTGTTTGTTCTTTGCCCGCAGCAATTGGTGGTTTCGATTTGTCGAGATCCTTTTTAGTCTTGTCAGATGGCGAGACAGGCACCGCAACCGGTTTTGTTTTGGCGGTTGATTTCTTTTCCGGCCTGTTCAAGCTAGCCAAATATTCATTGATTCTCGATTCTTCCGTTCTGACGAATTCCATCATATTCAGGGAAAAGGTGTCCGTAGCGTGGCGATCGATGAGCGCTAGAGCGGCGCCGACCAGCAATTTACCATGGCCTTGCTTCAGCAGGGGCTCCACTAAGTGATGCGCAGCGTCTAAAGACTTCGCCTTTTGAAGTAATTGCTTGTTTTCCGGCTTAACCTTTATCAGGCCCAAAAGATATTCGAAACATTTTCGATAATTGCTTCGATTTTCATAGGCGTTGACGAGCGCGGTGAGTAATACCGGATTGTCAGGTTCATATTTGATGAGTTTTTCGAGGAGGGCTATGGTCTTGTCGTCATGGGCCCCGGATTTGATAAGGTGTTTGAGAATACTGGCGTTCAGCTCACGATTTCCCTCCTTGATGGTGTGCTCTACCAAGCCGTTATCGATGATACAGATTGCAAGGTCATTCAGGTAATCATGATTGGCGCCATCAATCTCGTGCAGGATGCGTAGCCTGGCCATATATTTGTCGAGGTCCCCTCGCGTCAGATAGACGGTGGCAAGCATTTTGTTTATTCCGACTGCTCTCGGCTGAAATTCGAGGACCCTCTCGTAGGTGGCCACCGCGTCCTGGATGAACTTGTGATTTTGAAAGGAAGATCTGAGCGATTTTTTTGATTATCAACGGATTCCCTTCAGCCAAGGCATCCGAGACGCGATTGTGGTCCACGTATAGCCGGGCCGCCTCTTCAATGTAAGCGTCGGACTGGTCTCTGTCGAGTTGATGAAGTATCGTAAGCTCACTCACTGCCCTTTTGAAGTCACCCCCGCGACCATACATGTCGGCAAGCATTCTGTGGATTCGGAGATCAGTGCGATCGGTACTCCAGGCATTTCAGATAGATCCTGCCGGCTTCCGGACTTGTGACATTGTCTTCCAAGAGTTCGTTGCAGATCGCCTTGATAATGGTTTTGTTTTCGCACTCCGCAGCCAGGTCCGTCCGATTTTCCGTGACAAGGAAATGCACCGTGTCTGTCAGGACCTTTGCGTCCGCGGGCCGAAGCTCCAGGAGGCGCACCGCATGATCGAGCAGTTTTTTCGGATCGTCGAGCCTACGATAGATATGAAACAATTTTTCGTGAACCTCGACTGTTGCTTCCTCGTCGCGCTCGGTTTCCAGAAACTGCTCGTAAATTTCCGCGGCTTCGGCCTCTCTGCCGCATGCGCTCATCAACTCGACCCCGATCATGTAGTCTTCCGTCCGCTTCAGACCGGCCATGGATTTCATCTTTTCCCAGTTTCTTACAGCTTCCTGGATGTCTTCAGTCCTCTGGTAACACACCGCCAATCGACGGTATACATCGGGATTTCGGACTTCCCCTCCATGCAGGGCGAGATACTTGTTGAATTCTCTGATCGCATCAAGAAATTCCCCGGCTCGATAGAGTTCTTCAGCTCGCTTTATGGTCGCTGGTATTCCGGCGGCTTCCTTGGCTGCTTCGGCTTTCTTCCGGGATCTCACAAAAAATAATCCAATCCCGACTGCAGCCAAAATCAGCACGGGAATAATGAAGAGTAAGGCCCTCGTGATAAACGAAGAGCCGGACGGCGCGCTCCACGGAACAGTAAAATCTTTAAGGACAAAACCCGGCGCCGGCTTATCAGGTAACTTGACTTCAATAAATGCGCCTTTCGTGCCTAGCATTTCCAGGATATCCCCATCGAGCGCGATTCCTACCATTTCCGAACTTTCGGATGGCTGCTTGTAGACCTTCACGGAAAGCCTGTCGGGCGCCACAATCTTTACCGCTTGGGCCAGTTGCGCACTGAGATCTGTCGTTGAGACGATACTAACCAGCAAAATCAATAGCGGCAAAACTGAGCGAGAGACGGGTTCTCTTCGTAAGAATGCTCTCAAAAGATATTCCCTCGTGTTTCGAGAGTGCTTATAGTAAGATTTACCAGTGAATCACTATAGCTTAACATGAATGCCCCAATGTGCAAAATCCTAAAAACGCAACCCGATTTCGGGGTAATCGAAGTTGAGGTGGAACAGGCATGATTGACAAGGCGCTGAGCTTTGAACAAGGCCCCATTCGGCCGCCCAGTGAGGCCGGAAGTTTGCTTATACGAGTCACAAGGAATTGCCCATGGAATAAGTGCGCATTCTGCCGCACCTATAAAGGCAAGAAATTTTCTCGTCGTAGTCTGGATGAAATCAAGGCAGATATTGACGCAGCCCGTGCGGTTAGCGAAGAAATCAAGCAGATGTCCTGGCGTGCGGGCGAAGGGGGCCAACTGACACGCCGCGTGCTCACCACGATTGTGCAAGATGGGAACCTCCCCGATTCGTTTCGTTCCGTTGCTATGTGGATGGCTTCCGGAGGCGACACCGTGTTCCTTCAGGACGCCAATTCGCTTTTGTTGTCTACCGAAACATTGATAACTGTTTTGAATTACATCAAAGAAAACTTTCCTCAAGTCGAGCGGGTCACTTCCTACGCGCGGCGCTGCGACTCTCAAAAGTAAGAGCGTCCAACAATATGTCCGGCTCAAGCAGGCTGGACTATCGAGACTCCATGTGGGCATGGAGTCCGGGTCCGACAATGTTTTGAAAATGATCGATAAAGGCGCACGCGCCGATCAGGTCATCGAAGGCGGCAGGAACGTTGTAGAGGCAGGCATATCGCTCTGCCTGTACGTGATACCCGGAATTGGCGGTGTCGATTTGTCCGAAGAGCACGCCAGAGAAACCGCTCGTGTCATAAACGCTATCAACCCCGGGTTTGTCAGGTTTCGCTCGCTCTATGTCACACCGCGCACGCCTCTCATGGATATGGTTGAAAACGGGACCTTCCAGCCACCGGACGAAGATTGTATGGTGCGTGAGATCCGAACTATTGTACAAGATCTCAAAGGAATCTCCACAACTCTGGTCAGTGATCACGTCTTGAATCTCTTGGAGGAAGTGGAAGGGACTTTGCCTGGAGACAAAGATCGGATGTTGGGCATTATAGACCGATATTTAGATTTATCCGATGATGATCGTTTGCTGTTTCAGCTTGGTCGAAGGGGGGGCGCTATACGATATTTAGACGACCTGATGATGAATCCGGCGGTCAAGCTCCGCCTGCAAGAGGCGAAGCGTCAAATCGAAAAGGATATGCCCGGAGGAATTCCGGAATATCTGAAAGCAGTGAAGATGCAGTACCTCTGATGTCGACACGGAAGGCGCTTGAGCATGCGTTTTTTGCGACCGGAGATTGACTGTTCCGCCGTCTGAAAAGCAGTCGGGGCGGGTTTCAAACCTGCCCCGACGACTACAAATGCCGCTCAAATTCTGAGAAATGATCAATCCTACTTCATTGCCGTATCCGGCATGTCCTTTTTCTGATTGTCCATCTTGAACTGTTTAACCGTCACATCGCTCTTGAGCCATTCCAGCGCCTTCTTGGCTACCGGATCTTGTTCCAGATCCAGGACAGGCCTGGGGTAGACCGGCTTCTTTTGTTTGTTCTTTTTCACATCTTCTTCCGCTTCCGTATCCTCTTGTTTTTGCATTTCTTCCTTCATATCCACGTCAGGATGAATACCGGTCTTCTGGATGTGGCGTCCTTTGGGCGTGTAATAATAAGCAGTAGTCAACCGCAGTCCGGATCCGTTGTCCAGCGGTATAATCGTTTGAACCGAGGCTTTCCCAAACGATTTTGAACCGAGAATGAGAGATCTGTCGTGATCCTGTAACGCTCCTGCCACAATTTCCGATGCGCTGGCGCTGCCTTCATTGATCAGCGTTGCCATTTTGAATTTATAATGTTTCCCTGTGGTGTTGGCCCGGAACTCCATCCGCTGATCTTTTGCCCTGCCGTCCGTGTATACGATCAAACCTTTATCGATAAACATATTGCTGACTTTGACGGCTTGATCCAGTAATCCGCCAGGATTATTACGCAAGTCCAGAATAACGCCTTTGATGCTCGCATCATCTCCGACTTCTCGCAGAGCGCTGACAAGGTCCGCGTCGGTACTTTCCTGAAAGTTTACGATTTTGATAAAGGCATATCCCGGTTCTATCTCCTGCTTCTTCACTGAATGAACATGAATGATATCTCGGGTGATAGGGTAATCCTTAAATTTCTTCAGCCCCTCGCGCATGATTGTGATTATGACTTTGCTTCCTTTCGGACCCCTCATCATCTTGACGGCCTTGAGCAGGGTAATATTTTTCGTGCTTTCCCCGTCAATTTTGATGATCTTGTCTCCAGGTTTGAGCCCAGCCTTGAAAGCCGGGGTATCCTCTATGGGTGACACAATCGTCAACACGCCATTTTCCAGGGTGATTTCAATGCCGAGACCGCCGAATTCACCCTTAGTCTCGACCTGCAATTCCTTGAACATGTCTTGCGTCAAAAATGACGAGTGAGGATCCAGAGATTGGAGCATCCCGTTAATAGCTCCCTGGAGTAAATCCTTATCCGCCACATCTTTGACGTAATTCTTCTGAACGATCTTCATGACCTTATAGAAGATCTGTAATTCCTTGTAATCAGGAGACTTACTACTGTTCTCGCCCCAAGCTCCAATTGCGGCCATGAAAATAACAGCAGCAATTACGATCATCAGCATTGCGGACTTAATCCGTCTATCTATCATGGGAGGTCCTCCCGTAAGTATATTGCGTGGTCAGACAAAAAGCCTCCTTCGCCGAAGCCTTGAATGCTATCATATGATTTTCGTTGTCACAAGAGAAGGTTCACACTGGAAGGAACATGAAAATGCAGCAACACATTTATCGAGTCGATCCTCGCATGGTCCCGCCCGTAATTATGTCCATGTCATTCGGAGCCTTCCTCATATTTATGGAGGGGGCGACACAAAAGGGATTACTGCTATTCGCGCTCCTCTTTCCGTTTTATTACCTGGGAGCGGAGATCCTGGCAAGAAAAATAATACTCAACGAAAACGGCGTTACCGTGCAGAAATTCCTGAGATCGGTCCATATGGATTGGAGTGAGATAGAAGGCCTCGACGTGGTGCGAACCGGGAGAAAGGTATTTCTTATCCTTCAGGGAGGACAAAGCCGGCCCGTGCTGATAACCAATACAATTCAACCATTTGAGGAGTTTTTGAAAAGACTCACGGAGAAATTGGCCGAAGAAAAAGTGTCAGAGGCGGTGAAGCAATTGGTCAAAGAGCCGCCGTCCAAGTACGGTCCAATGGCGCAGGCATGGATAGTCTGCTTGCTCCTACTTGGAATCGTAGTCGGAAAATTGCTGGGATACGGCTAGGCTACCTTATAACCCGAAGTGAACGACTATCCGTATTCATCTAATCCTTGACATGCCGAAACCGTGCCTCCAAAAGCGTCAGGGCCTATTCAGCGCCGTGTCCGCCTTGGTCTTCTTCCGGTTGTCCTCCTTGAATTGCTTGACCGTCACATCGCTCTTGAGCCATTCCAAGGCCTTCTTGGCTACCAGATCGTTTTTCAGATCGACAACAGGCCTGGGATACTCCGGCTTTTTGGTGTTGCCCTCCTTCGCTTCGGATTCTTCCTGCTTCTGTAGCTCTTCTTTCATGTCCACGTCGGGCTGGATGCCTGTTTTCTGGATATGTTGGCCTTTGGGCGTGTAATAATAAGCAGTAGTCAATCTCAGCCCCGCTCCGTCGTCCAGCGGTATAATCGTCTGGACCGAGGCTTTCCCGAAGGATTTTTCGCCTAAAATAAGAGATCTGTCGTGATCTTGCAACGCTCCTGCCACAATTTCCGATGCGCTGGCGCTGCCCTGATTGATCAGAGTCGCCATTTTGAATTTATAGTGTTTTCCCCTGGTATTGGCCCGGAACTCCATCCGCTGATCTTTTGATCTCCCATCTGTGTAAACGAGCAAGCCCTTGTCAACAAACATGTTGCTGACCTTAACGGCCTGGTCCAAGAGGCCGCCGGGGTTGTTGCGTAAATCCAGAATTACGCCTTTGATGCTCTTGTCATCGCCGGCTTCTTTTATAGCTTTATTGAGTTCCGAGTCCGTGTTTTTTTGGAAACTTACGATTTTAAGGTAAACATATCCGGGTTCTATAACTTGTTGCTTTACGGAATGCACATGAATAATATCACGAGTTATAGTGAAGTCCTTAAATTTTTTAAAACCTTCCCGCATGATGGTGAGGGTGACCTTGGTCCCTTTAGGGCCTCTCATCATCTTAACAGCTTTCATTATTGTTATATTTTTGGTGTCTTCCCCGTTGATTTTGATGATCTTGTCACCCGGTTTCAGGCCCGCCTTGAACGCGGGGGTATCCTCGATGGGAGAAATGACGGTGAGCACCCTGTTTTCCATCGAGATTTCGATTCCAAGTCCTCCGAATTCGGCATCCATTTCGGCTTGAAGGTCTTTCATCATGTCTTCAGTCAAGAAAGATGAATAGGGGTCCAGAGATTGGAGCATCCCGGTCATTGCCCCTTGCAGCAATTCCTTCTCCTGAACATCCTTGACATAATCTTTCTCTACGGTTTTCATCACCTTGTAAAAAAGCTGTAGTTCTTTGTAATCCGGGGACTTGCTTACATTTTCGCCCGAAGCTGCCACAACCGCCATTAGCGCTACAACGGCTATTCCAATAATGATCAAGGACTTAAATCGCTTGTCTAGATGCATGGGAGATCCTCTCCTGTGGATGTTGCCCGGCGAACTGCAATTCCCTCGCCGAAACCAAAAATATAATACGCTTTCTTTCTTCACAAATGAAGATGTCCGCGGCAAGCAACATAACTATTTGCAAGTTCGTCTAAAAAAAAGCTGACACTTCTGTCATGCTGTCGAAAGCCGGGCCCCGGTCCTGTTCCGTATCCCGGCTTCTGCCGGAACGAAGAATGCCTTCCGCTGTCTGCGCTCTATGCTTGAAGTTGCATCCTGCAATCTTCCTGCGCAACTGAGCGGTTTTTAAACCAAAGATATTTTTGTTGACACCGGCGTCTAAAAGACCGTTCATCTAAATCTTGACATGCCGATTCTGCGGCGATATTTTCCGGCTCCTGATCGACCGCCAACAACAAGAGAGCAACGGATGAAAATCACCCCTCTTGCCAGCGGCAGTTCCGGCAACGCTTTTCTCATCGAGGCCAATGGCTCGGCCGTTCTTGCTGACGCCGGGCTTTCGGGCAAGCAGATGCAGGAAAGGCTGGCCAAGGTCGGATTTGATCCAGCCGCGCTTGACGGTATTATCGTTTCGCACGGCCATTCGGATCACACAAAAGGGGTGGGAGTCCTCTCCAGAAAATACAAAATACCGGTTTGGATGAACCGTGGAACATGGAAAGCCGCGGAAGGAAGCCTGGGTCGACTGCATTGCCTGGAATTTTTTGAAACAGGTCGCATTTTTCAGATGGGGGCGTTCCGAATACATCCTTTTTCAGTTCCGCACGATTGCGCGGATCCGGTCGGTTTCAGGATTTCCGTGGGGACCTGTCGGCTAGGCATTGCAACGGACCTCGGGACTGTAACGGGTCTCGTGGCCACGGTGTTGACAGACCTTCAGGTGGTGGCCCTCGAGAGCAATCATGATCCGATCATGCTCAGAGACGGCCCATATCCATGGGAACTCAAACAGAGGGTCCGAGGGCGTCTGGGGCACCTGTCCAACCATGACAGCGCCTATTTATTGGAACGAATCTTTTCCGATGAGCTTCAGACGGTGATATTGGCCCACATGTCTCAAACCAATAATCGTGCGGAATTAGCGCTTGGCTGCGCGCGTGAATCCCTCAGGGGCCTCCTGGATAATAAAGGAACAATCTACTGCGCGTCGCAGGATGAGGTTGGCCCTACGATCGAATGGTAGGTGTGGGTTGGGCGGGCTTTCCGCGACTGTCTTGATTCATTATTGTCATTGCGAGGAGTGAAACGACGAAGCAATCCCCCAAGCTTGGAGATTGCTTCGCTGCGCTCGCAATGACATATCAGACGGCAGGCTGGAATCCCGCGTATGCGCGGGACTGCCCACAAGGCTCCATAACAAAAGCCGCAAAGTACATGCTCTCGCGGCTTTTCATGCAAAATTCTTTTCTTGGAGGCGGCTGGCGGATTTGAACCGCCGTATAACGGTTTTGCAGACCGTCGCCTTACCACTTGGCTAAGCCGCCTCTTATCTGATACATATCGTAAGACAGTAGTTCATTCAATGTCAAGGCGGAAAGATTTCCAATGCGAGGATTGAGTTCTTCGCCAGGTGGTGGAAATCCGATAGCCGGATGTGGTAAAACTGCCGGTGGGCTGCCGCGAATCCGGGCTTCAATCAAGTTTGTAACGCCTTGAATAAAGAAGAGCGCCTTGGCGCTTCAGGTTATATTCCCCTCGATTCAGGAGGTACCCGATGAAAAAATGTGTAGTGATACTGTTTGCAGTGCTTGTCGGTTTGAGCTTTTCGATGCTTCCGGTGGTGGGCGCCCAAACGCTCACTGCCAAATTCGGCCACGTCGCGCCCCCGTTTCATGGACAGACCAAAGGCGCTGATGCATTCGCAGCCTATGTGAAAGAGAAGACCAACGGCGCAATCGATATCAAGACATTTCCCATGAGCCAGTTGGGGGGCGAGGTGTCGTTGGCGGAACAGGTCCAGGCAGGCACTCTCGAGATCGCATCAGTAACAACCGCGGTCCTACAGACCTATGCTCCACAATTGGCCATTATGGACCTGCCTTTTCTCTTTCCGGATCGCAAAACAGCCTACGCTGTTATTGACGACGAGGAAGTCCAGAAAAAGCTATTTGGATATTTGCCTGCTAAAGGGCTGATAGGGGTAGGCTGGACGGAAAACGAATTCCGAGACATTACCAATTCAAAGAGAGAAATCAAAAAACCGGATGACCTGAAGGGACTTAAAATCAGAGTCATGAGCAGCCCCATTTTTATAGATACATTCAAGCTGCTCGGCGCTTCTCCCACGGATCTCCCGTTCCCGGAGATCTACAGCGCGCTTCAGAACGGCACCATTGACGCGCAAGAGAACCCGATTTTGACTTCGATTCTGATCAAGGCTACGGAAGTGACCAAATTCGCCACCAAAACCGGGCATGTATTGACGGAGTGCATAATCATAGTTTCTCCTGAATTTTGGAAAAAATTAACACCGGACCAGCAAAAGATCTTTTATGAGGCAGGCAAGGTCTGCATCAAGGTGAACCGCGAAGTGGACGCGGAACTCATGAAGAAGCTCCCCGGTTCAGGGCTCTCTGTGGAAGAATTCTGTAAAAGAATAACGTGAAGCTTACGGAACTGACGCCTGAGGAAAAAGAAGTTTTCAAGAAGGCCACAAAACCGATATGGGACAAGTACCGTCAGCCCATCGGCCCTGAACTGTTTGACTTTCTCATAGCAAAGGTGAACAAGTACGCGGGCAAGTAATATCGCTCGGCGAGGGATCGGTGGGTGTTGGTTGGCCACCGCTGCTCACGCTGCGCAACGGTCCTCTTGCCTCATGTCGCCGGTGTAAACGAAGTACTTACAAGGCGTTTTTGGTAGGGGCGGGTTTGAAACCCGCCCCTACAGCTACGCGCATCAGGCTACACTTTAGGCTATTTGGCGCGTCCGGACATCGTCCACAGGCGTCCCGGATTTTTTTGTGAACCTATGGCAAAAGTAATCAAAATCCTAAACGCGATTGAAGAATGGTCCCTGGTCTTCATCTTGCTGGGGCTGGCCTTTCTCTCTTTTGTTCAAGTCTTCTGCCGGTACTTGCTGGGATTCAGTTTTACCTGGATGGATGAAATCTCGCGTTATTTTGGAGTGTTAATAGCCTTTCTCGGGGCGTCTCTCGGGGTCAAATATGGGACGCACTTTTCTATGGATCTTGTTTACGAGAAAGTTTCCAGCGATGGCTTCCGCCACGGGCTAAAGGTATTTATCAATGTCATATCGGCTCTCATCATGTTTGTCATAGGATGGTACGGATGGGAGCAAACGATGAAATTGCGGCAGTTCGGCGTGGTGACGCCGGTGCTGCAATTGCCCAAATATTGGGTTTATCTGCCAATACCAGTGTTTTCGATTTTTACGGGAGCTAGGTTTCTTAACTTGGCCCGCGGCCACCTCATGAAGCTCATGCGCGGGGAATCTTTCGAAAAAAGCAGCGAAACATCATGTTGACGACCGTAATAATCTCTTTTGTGTTGCTCCTCGTTATCGGAACTCCCATAGCCACTTTGATGGTGATAACGACCGCTGTGACGCTATTGATACACTCATCAACATCATTGATGGTGCTGCCTCAACAATTCTTTAATGCGCTCGACAACTCGATCCTTCTTTCAGTCCCTTTTTTCATACTAGCCGGCGGAGTAATGACCGAAGGGGCGATTGCACGTAGGCTCATAGCCGTTATCAATACCCTGGTTGGTTCTTACCCCGGTGGCCTGGCTGTGGCTACCACGCTCGCGTGTCTCTTCTTTGCGGCGATTTCAGGCTCCAGTCCGGCCACCGTTGTAGCTATAGGCTCGGTGATGATTCCGGCCCTGGTGAAATCAGGGTATGATGAACGCTTTTCAATCGGGCTGGCGACTTCGGCCGGGTCCCTGGGGATAGTCATACCGCCGTCCATACCGATGATTCTTTACTGTCTGGTTATGAACACCTCTGTGGCCAAGCTTTTCATGGCGGGCTTTCTACCAGGCCTGCTGATTGGGGGGACCTTCATCGCTTACACTTTAGTGCTGGCCTATAAGAATCAGTGGTCTTTCGGCGAGCGAGCCAGCTTGGGGCGAGACTCTCAGAGCGCTGCGAGATGGCATTTGGGCAATCATGCTGCCGGTAATCGTGCTGGGCGGAATATACGCCGGTATATTCACGCCGACGGAAGCCGCCGCGGTCAGCTTGGTTTATGCCATATTCGTGGAATTGGTGATTTACCGTGAAATGCGGCTTATCGACATACCGAGAGTATGTAAGCAGGGTGCTATTCTTTCCAGCTGTTTACTTTTCATTATCGCTTGCGCCATGACGCTGATTTGGCTGCTTACGGCCAACAGGCTTCCCCACGAGGTCGCGGATATCATTACTGCCCATGTCCATAGCCGATGGGTGTTTCTTCTCTTGGTCAATATCTTGTTTCTGATCCTCGGAGCCGTGATGGACAACGTGACGGCAATGATGGTCCTATCTCCGCTTTTCATGGAAACACTGGATCGCTTCGGTATCGATCTATATTCACTACGGCATAATCATGGTCATGGTGATCGAGTTCGGGTTTCTTATCTCCCCCATTTGGTTTGAATCTCTTCGTGGCCATGGGGATGACCAACAAGAGCTTGACAGAGGTTTCTCTTGGCGTCGCTCCATTTCTTATCCTACTGCTGATCTGTCTCATGCTTGTTACTTACATCCCGTGGATTTCTTTGGTCCTGCCTAATACGTTTCTGCCCTAGAGAATCGCGATTCCGGAACTCTTTTGATGTTATGGAAGCGGGTCACTTTATGTTTTATGCCAATTTACTTGAAACTTCACATATTTTACACTATATGCCTGGACAGGCTCGCTTCTCCGTGCTAAAGAATGGGCACGAAGAGGTCAACCCAGGAGGCAAAAGGTGAAGTCTCCGTTCCGTAGCGCCGGCCCGGACAACAACCCGTTCAGAGGATTGTACGACCGGACCAATACGGGGAAAAGAAGAAGTTCCTTTTTCGGCGGCATAGCGCGTTTCGTCATGTTGATCCTGATAGGATGCCTGGCGGGCGTTACCGGAGTTGCCACCCAGGGCTATCTTTATTTCACTCACAACTTGCCCGGTATTGAAAAACTGAAGAATTACTCCCCTCCAATAGTCACGGAGTTCTATTCGGACAAGAACGAATTAATTGCAGAATTTGCTACCGAAAGGCGTTTCGTCGTGCCGTTGGAAGATGTCCCCAAGACGCTTCAAAACGCTTTCGTGGCAGCGGAGGACAAAAACTTCTGGACGTCATGCGGGCGTTGATAAAGAGGCTATAATCAGAGCTATCAAGCAAAACCTGACTGGGGGGGCATTGCGTCAGGAGCCAGCACCATAACACAACAGGTGGCCAAAACGTTCCTGCTGACACCCGAGCGGACATTCGTTCGTAAAATCAAGGAAGCTATACTGGCGATCACAGATCGAGCGCTCCTTGAGCAAAGAGCAGATTCTCTATCTTTATCTGAATCAGATTTATCTCGGCAGCTCGGCCTATGGAGTGCAGGCTGCGGCCCAAACTTATTTTGGTAAGGATGTCAAAGATTTGACCGTTGCCGAGTGCGCCATGATTGGCGGACTGGCGAAAGCGCCCGGCAAGGACTCGCCAAAGATAAACCTGGAAAGAGCGCTGGGACGAAGAGGTGTATGTTCTCGAAGCGTATGCTGGAAGACGGGCACATCGATCAGACGCAATACGATCAGGCCGGCGCCGAAGAGCCGAAGCTGGTCAGTCGTCAGAATCCGAATAGTAAAGTCGCCGAGAACTTTGTCGAGCAAGTCCGTAGATATGTCGAGAAGCAATACGGCGCGGACGCGCTTTACAAGGAAGGGCTTAAAGGTCTACACCACTGTGGACCTGGAGCTGACTAAGGCCGCTCACCAGGCCATTGACGCGGGTTTGAGAGAGCTGGACAAGCGTGAGGGTTACCGTGGACCCATCAAGACCTTGACCGTAAAGGGAGTGATGGATTTCCTGAAAGAGCGGACCGATTCGATGGAAGAACCCCTCAAATTCGGTCAAATAGTCGAGGGAGTGGTTACACGTATAGACAGCGAGAACATTTACGTACGCCTCGGTAGCTACATCCGGGGAAGTGTGAAGAAGGAATATGTGGGGCAAATCAAAATAGATCCCAATCCCAAATGGTGGGTAAGAATCCCCAATGCGAAACCTGAATGGCGTACGCGCAATTTCTCTCCTGGAGATTTGCCTTTTCAGGTGGGTGATCTAATACAGGTTCGTGTGGCAGACCCTAATCTAAAGCGCCGCGAATTGTACGCCAAGAAATTCGGTAAAACCGATCCTGAACTAAAGAATTATAAAGAATACAGTGAAGACATGGTGAACCAGTTCCCTCTGGAAGTTGAGCAGCAGCCGTTGGTTCAATCTGCTCTCATGATGCGTGAAAATCGAACAGGATACGTGAGGGTGCTGGTAGGCGGATCGGGCTCCACTGAATCCAAGTACAACCGAGCCACCCAGGCGAGACGTCAGGCGGGTTCATCCTTCAAACCGGTGATTTATGCCGCCGCTCTGAACAAAGGATTCACATGCGCGGATATTATTATAGATTCGCCTCTTGCGTTGAACATTCCGGGAACAGGCGAAGTGTGGCGGCCCAGGAATTACAGGGGTGGTTATCAGGGGCCCGTGACATTTAGAGACGCGATAGTGCATTCGAGGAATATCCCGACCATCAAGATCCTGCAACAGATAGGTCTCGAACAGGCCAAAGCATATGCGCGCAAACTGGGTTACACTTCCCCGCTCGTGGACAACTTAACGCTGGCGCTCGGTTCCACAGGGGTTTCTCTAGAAGAACAGGTTAACGCCTATGCGGTCTTTCCCAATAAAGGTTATTTTGTTCCAGGCGTGTACATAAAAAAGATAGTGGATCGCAACGGCAAGATGCTGGAAGAGCATGATTCTCCAGCATTGTTGGATGATCCGGCGCCCAAGGATCAGCCTCAAATTCAGAAGGTCGCTCATCGCGTTTCGAGAGCGGTCCAAGTTGAGGGCGACGCCGCTCCGGACAAAAGCGGGGCCCTGGTCAGAAGGGCCATAGACGAAGGCACAGCGTACATTATGACTACATTGCTGCAAGGGGTAGTTCAGGAAGGCACTGCAACCGTGCTCAAAAAGATCGTCGGCCGTGCCGACATAGCGGGGAAGACCGGAACAACAAACGAAGCTATGGATGCATGGTTTGTGGGATTCTCGCCGGATTACTCGTGTGGGGTCTGGGTAGGGTTCGATGAAGAGATTCCTATAGGAGAAGGTGAAACAGGAGGCAAGGCTGCCGCTCCCATATGGGGCTATTTCATGAGAGAAGTTTTGCGGGATAAACCGGTGAAAGACTTTTCGGCGCCACAATCCGTGGAATTTCGCAAGGTTGACCCCAAAACTGGCCTGATGACGTCAGCTCCGGGCGGTATGACGGAAGTATTTAAGACTGGGAGCGGTCCTGCTGAACGTGAGCCTAAATTTATCAAAGGTTCGAGATGGGATTACTCGGGCTCTGATTTGGATCAATTCTAACAATGCCAACAGCGGCTTGGGATTTTGCGACCGGAAGCCATCATTGAAAACAAAGGGAATCCAGGCGTGCTTTGTATTCGGTTCAGCAGAGCGGGCGTTGAGACGGAAAGCCGGACCTCTTAAGCCGGCGCGTATGTCCTCAAAGCGAGTGGTCATATAAGGTCGCCGAACTGGGGGATTGACAGCGTGACTTTCCGGGACAAAACTTTTAATATGAACAATTAGTTCTTGCCTACAGGACTCCATAGCGTTTAAACAGTGTTTTCGCCAAACGAGATAAGTCTGTGGGACTTTCAAGCGAACAGAGGATTATTCTTATGCCTGAAGTGATTGACAAGAAGGACGATCTTGATGGGGACGAGACCCAAAAGCCGCCTCAGATAGATCTTGAAGATATTCCGGATGTGCTGCCACTCTTGCCCGTGCGCGACGTGGTGGTTTATTCATATATGATACTTCCGCTGATGGTGGGAAGAGACAAGTCAATAAAGGCGGTAGAACAAGCCGTCGAGAAGGACCGCCTCATAGTTCTCGCCACTCAGAAGCAATCCGGTGAGGAAGAACCTGCGCCTGACGACATATACCATGTCGGTACAGTGGCTATGGTCGTTAAGATGCTCAAACTGCCGGACGGCCGGGTCAAGATTCTGGTTCAAGGTCTGGCCAAGGCGAGAATTGTGTCATTTCTCGATTCCCCGGATTTCTTTAAGGTCCGAATAGATAAAATTCCTGAACCCCCCGCGCCTCAAATAACTATCGAGATGGAAGCTTTGATGAGGTCCGTGAAGGAGAACTCTGAAAAGATATTGCAGCTTCGGGGGATTATCTCACCCGACGCTGTGGCGATATTGGATTCCATCGAAGACCCGGGACGATTGGCCGATCTGGTGGCCTCGAATCTAAAATTGCGGGTGGAAGAATCTCAAGCGATTCTGGAAGTAATCGACCCGGTGGAGAGACTTCACAGAGTCAATGAGCTGCTGTCCAAGGAACTTGAATTGTCCGCCATGCAGGCCAGAATTCAGACTCAAGCCAAAGAGGAGATGGGGAAGACCCACAGGGAGTATTTTCTGAGGGAACAACTCAAGGCAATTCAGACCGAGTTGGGCGAGATCGACGAGAAAACGAAAGAAATCGATGAATTCCGTCAGAAAATCGCCAAGGCCAAGCTACCGTCGGAGACCCAGAAAGAAGCGGAAAAACAGCTTAGCCGATTGGGTCAGATGCATCCGGACGCTGCTGAAGCCTCAATAATCAGAACTTATCTCGATTGGATTGTGGAGCTTCCATGGTCCAAATCCACCCGGGACAAGCTGGATATAAAGAAACGCCAAGAAAATACTGGATGAAGACCATTACAATCTCGAAAAGGTAAAGGACCGTATTCTCGAGTATCTCGGTGTTCGGAAACTCAACAAGCAGATGAAAGGCCCGATCCTTTGCTTTGTCGGTCCTCCGGGAGTCGGCAAGACGTCATTAGGCAGGTCCATTGCGCGGGCGCTGGGGAGGAAATTTACGCGTATCTCGCTCGGCGGGATGAGGGACGAGGCCGAAATACGAGGGCATCGCCGCACTTATATAGGAGCGCTGCCCGGACGAATTATACAAGGCCTCAAGAACGCAGGTTCCAACAATCCTGTATTCATGCTTGATGAAATCGATAAAGTCGGCGCAGATTTCAGAGGCGATCCGTCAGCCGCGCTGCTCGAAGTGTTGGACCCCGAGCAAAACCATGCTTTCAGCGATCACTACCTCAATGTGCCATTCGATCTTTCAAAGGTGATGTTCATAGCGACCGCAAATCTGGCCGATCCCATCATACCTGCTCTCAGAGACAGAATGGAGACTTTGGAGCTCTCGGGATATATTGATGAGGAAAAACTGAAAATCGCGCGCCAGTTCTTGATCCCAAAGCAGGTAACTGAGAACGGACTCAAACCGAGTGATTTCAACATCACCGACGAGGCGATTCTGGGCATAGTCAATCAATACACCCGCGAGGCTGGTCTGAGAAATCTTGAGCGGGAAATTGCTCATCTTTGCAGGAAGATAGCCAGAAAAATCGCGGAGAACGAACAGAAGATTCCGGCGATTACCGCCAAAAATCTGAGCAAATTTTTGGGGGTCCCCAGATTCCTTCCGGATGAGGAGCGAGGACAGGACGAGGTGGGTGTCGCGACCGGTTTGGCATGGACGCCCTATGGCGGAGATGTCCTCCATATAGAAGCTACGCCCATGGAAGGCAAGGGGAGCCTACTTCTCACAGGTCAGTTGGGCGATGTCATGAAAGAATCCGGTCAGGCGGCCATGTCCTATTTTCGCTCACGGGCTTCCCGTTTTGGTGTGAAGGAAAAATTTTATTTTTCCAAGGACATCCACGTGCATGTTCCCGCTGGCGCTATCCCCAAGGACGGTCCGTCGGCAGGCGTCACTATGGCGACAGCCATCGTAAGCGCGATTACCGGGATACCCGTCAGAGGAGACGTGGCCATGACCGGAGAAATCACCTTGAGAGGCAGGGTACTGCCCGTGGGTGGTCTGCGGGAGAAGTCGCTAGCAGCTCTTCGCGCGAAAATTTACACGATTGTCGCTCCGGACCAGAATGCGAAGGACTTAGACGAAATACCTCCTCATATTCGCAGGCGCCTGAGCTTTAAATTCGTCAAGCACATGGACGAGGTGCTGAGACTAACTCTGAAAGAAGACCCGGAAAAGAAGGCCGGTAGAGACAAAGATATCAAACCGGACGGGAACGGCCGGTCCCATAAGAAGAATGAATCTGATAATAAGATCGCAGCAAAATCTGCGACCCGACGTCGCGCGGCCACACCGGTGTCCAGAGCCGAGAAAAAGGCCTGACAATGACGGAAGAAAAGAAATGGAATGTGGAAAGAATCCACAAAGAGATCAATGAACGCGCGAACTACTATGTTTGTAGTGACAAAAGTCTTGGAAACAGGCGCGGTTGATTTTTCCGAGCATGCCGAATGGGTCTTGGTCATCCGGCCCTTGCTCCGAGATCTTGTGAAGAACGTGGACCGCGTAAGCGAATTGCTGGGCATAGAGGGCGAGGCCAAAGGTGAATTGAAAGAATCACCGGATAATGAAGGGACTGATTAGGGCAGGTTCAATTGCGACAGAGCGCATATAATAAGGGCGGGTTTCAAACCCGCCCTTTGTTATTAGGGTAGGGGGACTGGCAAGTCGCCCCATACGCTTACCTAGTAGTTTTTCCCCATTCAAATTTCTTAGCGGATTTGTTTTCAAGAGATTCCCGTGTGGTACCTGATTCATTACCGGTAACAGCGGCGGTCCCCTGGGATGAACCCGGTTCAGCGCCTACAATGCTGGGCCTATCCTGCTTGCCCCATTTCATGGGACTCTGGGTCCTAACAGGGCTCTCTACAACCGGTGACCCGGCGCGTTTCGTATCGGGCTTTTCCGTCCACACCCGATCCGGTTATCTGGTCACGATCAGACGCCTGGGTATCCTGCTTACCCCACTGTACGTTTCTTCTCGGTGGCGGGGAAGGCACTGAGGCTGATTGCTGCTTGACCGCTCTTCGAGTCGTTCTACGCGGAGTCTGAACGGCGCCGGGCGCGGATCTTACTTGTTGTCTGACGTTGGGTTGGGGCTGAGGTTGCACACTCTGTACAGGAGCTTGCACGCCCGCTCCTTGGCTGGTATCCGAGCCGGCTTCTCTACCATCCCAGTAGATTGAACTCGATTCGCGACTGCTCGGTTGAACAGATGCTCTCGTGGAAGATTGAGGTACAGGCCTCTCGGTTACAGCAGCGCTCTGCTGTCGAGGCCTGGCGGCTGATATTGGGTCGGTTGCCGAGCTGCGCGCCGCTGTGGCGTTTGCTGCTGCTGATAACCGGCGTACAGGGCGCCTCTCCCTGTCCCATAACCCTGATAAGGGTTATACTGCTGAGGATTCTGATAACCGTCATAGCCCTGGTATCCGCCGTATCCTTGATAATTCCCGGCCTGCTGCCCCTGTTGATTTGGCAGATACTGCTGTCCGTAGGCGCCTTGACCTTGAGCATATTGCGAATAATCAGGTAGCGTCTGGCCGTATTGTCCATAGCCCTGACCATAATCCTGCCCGGAATATCCGTATCCGGGAATCATGCTTCCGTAATCATATTGGCCGTATGCAGCTCCTCCAACCCCCATAAGAGCGACAACAGCGACGATTGCAGCGACCAACCCTTTCATTAGAAAGCTCCTTATTCTTCCCTTAAACGCCTGATTCGACCAAAGGGAAGACCCATAGTCTAATATCGCATGATAACATGCATGCCAAATTTGATTGGAATTTTAAAGAATTCACCCCGAAAAATCAAGTTACTTTTTTAAAGCGGTGTAGCCTTTCAGTTATGCGGTTGATCTCACTCCGAATAACTGAGGGGTTACGGTTTTTCATGCTATTTTGTTTAACGTGGGGCAGGGTTTCTGCTATACTTTATTATTACTAATAGCGCCTCTTTGAAATTATTTTACAAGTCCGGAGCGCCACGGTCGGCTGATCGGAAGCGAGCGCCGCAAATTCTTCGAAGAAAAAGCGCCCACAGCTGGGGGACAATGACGAATTACCGCATAGACAGAACATGGTTTTGGCATGACCGAATTTGACCTATCTCGGCTATACGAAAAAATTCAGACAGAGAGATCCTGGCCAATGTCTTGGCCTTGGAATCAGCAATTCATCCAACAAAATCAAGTCCGTAGATAAGCGGAGGTAAAAGTGGCCACAAAATTCGTGTTTTCGTTTAGTGAAGGGGACGGCAAGAACAAGAAGCTTCTCGGTGGCAAGGGAGCGAATTTATGCGAAATGACGCAAATCGGGCTGAATGTTCCACCTGGTTTTGTTATCAGCAATGAGGCGTGTCTCGCATATTTGGAATCTCCTAATGGAGACTTGCCCGCAGGACTCATGGACGAGGTCCGGGCTCACATAAAGGAAGTCGAAAAAGCGACAGGTAAGATTTTTGGGGATGGCGAAAATCCGCTCCTGGTATCGGTTCGTTCCGGGTCAGCGCTATCCATGCCCGGGATGATGGACACAATTCTTAATCTCGGCTTAAATTCGCACACTCTAAAAGGTCTCGTAAAGCAAACCGGGGATGAGCGCTTCAGTTATGATGCAAGCGTCGTTTCATCCAGCTTTTCGGTAAAGTGGCTATGGGTGTTCCCGACGAAGATTTTAACCACGCGCTCGATGCCATAAAGGTCCGGTCCGGGGCAATCTCGGATGTGGATCTGACTGCAGAAGATTTAAAAGAAACATGTGAGCTTTTTTATCAGGTGGTTGAAGAGCGAACATTTCGGCGTTTTCCCGAGGATGTGTGGCAACAATTAGAGATAGCTATTAAAGCGGTTTTCGGCTCCTGGATGGGCAAACGCGCCCAGGATTACCGACGCGAGTTCAACATAACACCTGATATGGCTAATGGGACCGCTTGCAGCATAGTGACCATGGTGTTCGGAAACATGGGTAATGACAGCGGCACGGGAGTGGGTTTTACTCGTGATCCGGCCACGGGCGAGAACAAAATGTTCGGCGAATATCTGGTGAACGCGCAGGGAGAAGACGTGGTCGCCGGAATACGGACTCCTAAGCCGATCCAGGCCATGGCTACTGAAATGCCCGAGCTGTACAAACAGCTAGAAGAGCTGCGTAACAAATTGGAACGCCACTATCGCGAGGTTCAGGATTTTGAATTCACGATCGAAAAAGGGGTGCTCTATTGTCTTCAGACACGTAACGGGAAAATGAATGCCACGGCCCTGGTGAGGACATCCGTGGAAATGTTCCGCGAGGGGCTGCTTAAGAAAGAGGAGGCCCTTCTTCGCATCAATCCGGAGCACTTAGAGCAGCTCATGTATCCTGGTCTTGATCCTAATTTCAAAGCCGACCCACTGGCCCAGGGTCTGCCGGCATCCCCTGGAGCGGCTTCAGGTAAATGCGTTTTTGACGCGGATAGCGCGGAAGCAAAGGGAAAGGCAGGGGAGAAAGTCATTCTGGTAAGGGAGGAAACAAAGCCGGATGATATCCACGGTTTCTTCGCTTCTCAAGGTATATTGACCAGCCGCGGTGGTAAGACATCTCACGCCGCGGTCGTGGCTCGAGGAATGGGAAAACCGTGTGTGGCCGGGGCTGAAGGCATATCGGTGGACACTGCGCACAGGCAGGCGCAAGTCGGCGATAAGATTATTCATGAGGGCGAAATCATTACCATAGACGGAGCTACCGGCAACGTATATCTGGGCGAGATTCCAACAATAGAGCCGGAGTTCAGCGCGGAACTGACCACCTTATTGGCTTGGGCCGATGAGCTGGCCAGACTCCGAGTGTTCGCCAATGCCGACACGCCGGCCGACGCGCAACGGGCTCGCGGGCATGGCGCCGTAGGAATCGGACTTTGTCGGACGGAACGCATGTTTAACGCCCCTGACCGACTGCCCATCGTAGTAGAAATGATATTGGCCGACACCCGTGAAGACCGGCAGGCAGCGCTTGACCGCTTGTTGCCGATCCAACGTTCGGATTTCATAGGTATCCTGGATGCCATGTCTCCATATCCGGTGACGATCCGTCTGCTGGATCCTCCAATGCATGAATTCCTTCCCTTGGAAAACGAGTTGGCGCAACAATTGGAGCGATCTGCGTAGCTTACGGCAGATGGTGCGGAATGTGCATCGCGCTCTCGACAGCGTGAAATTGGTCGATCCCGCTCTTTACTCGGACTATCTTGAAAAACCTGAGGGATTGCAGATTCGTTTGGCGAATATGGACATCGGATTGATTGATGAGACCAACAGAAAAAAGGAACTGATGCTACAGAGGGCGCGTACGCTGCGTGAAACCAATCCGATGCTGGGACATCGAGGAGTGCGTCTTGGCATAACACTGCCGGAAATCTACAGGATGCAGATCAGGGCCATCCTTGAAGCGACAGCGGATTGTCTAAAGCGTGGAATTGACGTGAGCCCTGAAATCATGATTCCACAGGTCTGTTCGGACGAAGAGTTGAAATGGGTTAAGAAATACGTGGACGAATTAAAAGAAGAAATCGAGACGGCTAGCGGGCTCGAACTAAAATTTAAGTTTGGGACTATGATTGAAGTCGTCCGTGCATGTGTGACCGCGGGGGATCTCGCGAAAGTGGCCGAATTTTTCTCATTCGGCACCAACGATTTAACCCAGGCGACTTTTTCTTTCAGCCGGGAAGACGCTGAAAACAAGTTCCTCCCCTTCTATCAGGAGACGGGCCTATTGAAAGAGAACCCGTTCGAAGGCATTGACGTTAACGGAGTGGGCGCATTGATGAAAATGGCCGTGGAATCAGGAAGAAAATCCCGGCCCGGTCTGAAAATAGGCATCTGCGGCGAGCAAGGCGGCCATCCAGCCTCGATCCGTTTTTGTGAGCACATCGGTCTGGATTATGTCTCATGCTCCGGACCGAGGGTGCCTATCGCACGTCTCGCCGCTGCTCATGCGGCAATGGCAAAGGGCGCATCTGACGTTTTATGATCGTTTCACCGCAGAGACCGCGGCGAGCTTTTCATGCATAAACCAAATCGACCGGCATCCCGCGTTCTGCGCGGGCAATACCAGCTCGGTAGGGCCCGGCCTCTGTGCCGGGCCAACGGGGTTTATGATTTTGTTGACGACTTCGCATCAAGCTCTCCTCCACTGATTTCTTGACATCAAAACCCGGCGGGTGATAGGATTGCGGCATAATTTTGAGCTTGATGTTGAGTGCTGCTGACTATTGGGGTGTGTCATGAGAGTTCGTGAGGCGGTCATCATTACAATTGGCATTCTAGTTTTGATCGGCGCGCCTATATGCTCGTTTGCCGGCGACTACGCGACCCGCTCATGTCTTCCCGATCGTCCGATCCCGCCTGAAACGGTGGGACCAATTTCCATTCCGTTTGATATCCCCATCTGGCCCACGCTCCTGAAAACGGAGTTTCATGTGCTCCCCTGGATAAGCCTGGGTAAAGCGTCGGTTTGCATCCCGGGCACTTGCAAGGCCATCGAATTTCCCGCTCCATGCTTGTCGCTAAAGCCGATTCCTATCTGGATTCCGTGGCTAAGACCTCTGGATGTGGAATGCAAAGACAGCGACTGTGTAGCCTCTGCCGTGCAAGTAATTCCCGATTAATCAGGTGATTTCGATTGGCTGCCGAAGTTCCATTACAGGAATCGGGGCATTCTTGTCCAATCTAAACAATACAAGTACAATAGGTTCGTGCCGACCTGCCAAGCGGAATTTTCCATATTAAGTCTGGGAGGGCCTTTGAATCGGACGTCCATCGCGGCATTACTCGAACAGACATCTCGTTTCCTCGAGGACGAAGGAGCCGTTCTTCTGCCGGAAGCTAAGCGACAATCCTACGTCGAGAGGGTAAAAGAAATTCTGGAGAAAGCACGCCGTCCGGGCGAAGTCCTTTACGTAGGCATCATGGGCGGAACGGGTGTGGGAAAATCCACGCTTATCGACGCCCTGGCGCGCGAGGAAATCTCCGCGATTTCGGAAAAACGGCCGTTCACCGATCGCGCGGTTGTTTATCGGCATCGAGATACGCCTCGCGGCTTGGAGAAGATCACAAGCTTGCTGCGAGATGTCGACGCTGTTCACAATATCGATGCGATAAAGGATTTCATTCTGCTGGACTTACCCGATTTTGACAGCAAGGACGAAAATAATCGACACAACGCAATGCGAATTGCGCCAGAGCTTGACGGAATTGTTTGGGTGGCGAGCCCTGAGAAGTACGGAGACGCGGTCTTCTATGAATTCATCAAACAGAACGTTGCGGATCAAACGAATTATACGTTTGTTCTCAATAAAGCTGATGAATTGATCGACAGCGCTTCAGCCGATCCATATAGCGATCTGAAAAAGGTATTGGGTGACTTTACCTTTCGCCTCAAACACGAAGCCGGTGTGCAAGAACCTCGGATCTTCAGCCTGTCTAGTGTCGGAGAGTTTGAAGCGGCCAACGGGGATGCGTTTCTTCACAATGAATTCGGGCGCTTCAGGGCTTTCCTCATGTCGGAAAGAGACGCTAAAGAGATAGCGTCGGTTAAGACCGCCAATCTGCAGGAAGAGACTCGGCGCGTACTCGCAGAATTGCGAAAATCTGTCAGGCCGGAGGAGAAGAGGAGCTTTCTCAAGAGTATCCGCGATATGGAATTGGATGCGCCGATCACAAAGACTGCGCCCGAGAAACCTAAGCCTGGATTGACAACCGACCTGGCCCGATCTGTGGCGCCTGTGCTAATCAATGCGGACGAGTCCATAAGGCCGGTGAAGTCCGCGATGAAACTGCTGAAATTCCGTCGTTCAAGAGAGACGGATCAGCTAAGCCGACAAATTGCAGAAGGTTTCGAGGGGGCCGCCGAGGTAGTGGCGCAGGGCAAGCGAAGGCGCCTGGAACAAATCGCGGCGATAATGGATTCCGAGTTGCTCCTGGCCTTTCCCGTAGGCGCGGGCGCTTCGGAGCTTCCGACTGCGGACCAACTAATCTCCGGGGCCAAAAGGACCGCGTACGACTTGTTTGCGCAGGCTCTCGAGAAGGCCAACCTGTCGTTGGGGGGGACGCCTGGGCTCGTGAGACGCATTTGGCAAAAATCGGTCTTGGCCGTGCCTATAATTCTTTTAGTCGCTAAGCTGGTCGGAATGGAGGCCATCAGAGGATGGATTGACCATCCAAGCTTGGCGAATAGCTTAGCCATCGCGCTGGGTTTTCTAACCGCACTGTTCGGCTCTGACGGGTTGATCGGTCTAGCGGTGCTATTAATTTTTGAAACTCTACTTATATGGTGGCTTGCAGCGAGGCGTTTAAGAAAGATCGACAGGCTGGCTAAAACGATTGCGGATTCCGCATTCAACTATCTTGAAGCGAGCTTCGATTCGGTGTTTCAGCGGATTCGTGAAAGTAGGGCCACTGCAATGAAGCGTATCGAGGAAAGTCTTGAAAAACTTGAGGCCTTAATAGGAAACGAAAGTGTCTGAAGGAACTTTTTACATAGAAACGTATGGTTGTCAGATGAACGATGCACGACTCCGAGAAAATGTCGGCTCTACTGGAGAATCTCGGTCACACCGAGGTTTCCTCGGCGGATGCGGCTGACGTGGTGGTGATCAACACCTGTTCCATTCGAGAGAAAGCGCAGCATAAGGTTTACAGCGCTTTAGGTAAATTGAAATCATTAAAGAAAAGAAATTCAGCCGTGGTGATAGTGGTCGCAGGCTGCGTGGCTCAGCAGGAAAAGGAAAAACTGCTACGCCGCGCCCCTCATCTCGACTTGGTTCTGGGCACGCATTCGATAGCGCAGCTCCCCAAGCTGCTCGGAGAAATTCGCCAATCTCGAAAACAGATCGAATCCACCGATTTTTCCGCGGATGTCGAGTCCCTTCATATAAGGGCCCCATTGAAAGTCAAGAATCAAGTCTGCTCGTACGTCACGATAATGCAGGGATGCTCCAATTTCTGCTCTTATTGCGTGGTCCCGTTCACGAGGGGACCTGAACAGAGTAGGAAACAAGCCGAGATTTTAGAGGAGGCGCTCTATCTAGTACAGCAGGGCGTGAAAGAAATCACTTTACTAGGCCAGAATGTGAACGCGTACGGCAAGGACCTCAAGAATGGAACTTTGTTCACGGGTCTGCTCGGGGAGCTGAATCGGATTCCGGGCCTTTCGAGGGTCCGGTTCACCACGTCGCACCCCCGCGATTTCAATGAAGACATGGCCGCAGCAATGGCGGATCTCGGCTCGGTGTGCGAACATATTCACCTGCCCCTTCAAAGCGGATCGGACAGGATTTTAAGGGCCATGAATCGCGGATATACCTACGCAGAGTACCTGGACAAACTCCGAAGGCTGAGGGAGAAGATTCCGGATGTGGCGATTACGACAGACATCATCGTGGGTTTTCCGGGCGAGACCGAGGCTGATTTTGAAGATACAAAACGGGCGTTGCAAACAATCCGCTTTGACCAGATTTTCTCATTCAAGTTTTCACCCCGGCCGGGGACCGCTGCCGGCAAGCTCCCCGATCAGGTCCCGGAAGATATCAAAGCGCAACGCTTGGCAGTCGCACATGCCATCCAGGATGAGATAACACTACGATATCACCAAGATGCCGAAGGTACGGTCGAGGAAGCGCTGGTAGAGGGAATTAGAAACGGGACGGGCCAGCCGTTCGGTCGGACCAGGACCAACAAGATAGTAAACTTGGACAACGCTGAAAGGGTTCAGGAAGGACAACTACTAAAGGTCAAGATCGTCCGTGGACTGAAGCACTCGCTGCTTGGTAGCTTGTAATCATGTGATTGCGAGCGAAGCGAAGCAATCTCGAAGTTTGAGGATTGCTGGTGGGACCGGCATCTTGCCGGTCATCCTGAAATAGACAGGCGGGCCGCCTGTCCCACCATTCACTCCTCGCAATGACATAGCGAGCCTCCACGTAGCTGAATGGACAAGGTAAAGGCGTAGCCGGGCATCGCGACCAGTCATCGTGAGCCCAGAGGCAAATCCATAATCGCACGGATTATTTTGTCCCCATAATCAATAAAACCGGTCCCCTTTTGTTGGCTGTTGACGAGAACTGCGAAGATGAACATCCTTCCGTTAGGCGAGATTCCGTAACCCGCCAAAGAATTTACTCCCCTCAAGTTCCCAGTTTTTGCTCTGATTCGCCTTTTAACTTTCTGATCGGTGAATTTTTCCTTCATTGTCCCGTCCACGCCCCCTATCCCCAGCGACGCCAAGAATTCGGGACTGCTGGAAAAATCATTGGATACATCGCGAAGGACCTTGACCAGCGCAGAAGCGCTTATGTGATTACCTCGGGATAAGCCGCTCGCCTCAGCCAACGAAAAATGTGTACGATCCACCCCCCTGGCCAAAAGGAAATCGCTGATTACCGCGAGGCCCTTTTCGCGAGTTCCCGGAGGCCCATGAACCTCCGCGCCCATAGCCATGCCGATCTGCTCTGCCATGAAATTATTACTGAATTTGTTTAACCAATAGATAGTCGAGGCCAACGGTCGCGAACTAAACTTCAAATAACATGTCGCCGAAGCCGGAACCGATTCGGCAAGAACGCCGCCGGTGACCTTGATCCCTTCGCGCAGCAAGAATTCTTTAAACACGTCGCCCGCGTACAGGCTTGGGGAAGTCACATTGACGTACCTGCCCTTGACGGCGGCATGCGCCCCTATTGAGCCGTCCACACGTATCGTTTCCCGGCCGTCCGGCTTGGCGTCCCGAGAAATCTCGATTTCCGCCGGATGATTTCCTTTGACAGTGTTGATGGCTCCTTTAACCGTCGCATATTCCGAAACCGGATCAGTGATGACGCGAGCGGGCTGTCCAACCCGAGACGCGGGCAGGACCACTATCTTTAAGGAATTGAAGTTCAATGAAACCGCGCTATAAGGCGCATGATACGATCTATTCCCCAGTTTTTCATTCTCGTCGAGCGGCTTGCTGGGGACAAAGAAAGAATCATCGACAACTATGTTCCCGCGAATCTCCCTCAGTCCCTTTTCCCTTAGCGCCCGGGTCAGCGCGAACAGTTCTTCACTGACCAGATAGGGATCACCGTAACCCTTCAAGTACAAATTGCCTACCGAGGATCGTCGAACGTTGTCCGCCAAGACCTCGGTCAGGAAGGTGAAGTCCGGACGGAGCACATGCAGCGCTGCGGCCGTGGTGACCACTTTCATTGTAGAGGCAGGGACCAGGGGCAGGTCAGGGTTCTTTTCCATCAGGATTCGACCCGTGTCCCGAGCAATGACCTGAATAGAAATGGCATAATTCGCCGGCAGTTCACGCTTGATGATATTTTCGAGTTCGGAGTTAAAGGGTGGGACGCTTGATCCATATGATGGGGTGTGAGTAACAGCTATGAAGACCGACAAAAAGAGAATGTGTAAAACCCGGAATCGCCGGATTGGATTCAGGAACTGAGAAGATGAGCCGGTCCTACTCTTCCGGAACAGCCGAGAAATCATCGCATAAAGCTCCAATAAAACCAATTACATGATTAACATGTTTAAATTAACTTATAATCCGTGCTCGAATTTGAAAGTCCGGGGCGGACGATCAGTTTAGTCTTATTTATCGAACGGATAGGGTTAACGCATTCACCTGCCCGTGTCAAGGCGGTAACGCGATAAGTTGTACGCGTTGTGGTCGGGGGGAGCAAGCCGACCTTGCGGGGCAGCCTTTTCGTCCTGCCGGTCCTGAAATTACTATAACGGCAGGCTGGAAAGTCCTGCATCGCAAGTCCTTATTGATCAGAATAAAAGTGCCATATTATTAATATGTTACAGCATCTTAATCCCTCAATTCTAGGAAAAGTCGTTAACTAATGGAAACATAATTTCATTTTTTACTTGACAAAGTTTCACAACTCCTATTAATGCAATTTCCAACATTTCGAGCTGGGAGGAAGGGTATGTTGAGAAGAATACCTGTTACGCCATTGGTTTATCTAGCCATTTTATTGCCAACCCTCTTTGTAGCAGCCTCTTGGGCCGCTACTCCTGATGAATCCATGGAGATACTGCTCAAACCCAGTCCCACGAGCAGCTCTCCTATGCCCGCGGTCAACGAAGCAAAGCCGCGTTATTCCAAACGAGCAAAACACGCAGTAGCTTACGGCCCGAACGTGGCAGCGGTTTACGCTCCCGGGCCGGCGATGGCTTATGCTCCTGGGCCGCCAGTCGGTTGCGGGCCTTGCCCTGCCGCCATGTTCCCCTACCGCCCATCTCTAAGGTCAAGACGGAAGCCTGGGCCGTGTTCCCGATCATACCGGATTGCATCCTTCCCGCGCCGGCAATGGGGCAGTGGGATATGAGCGTAGGGGTGATATTTGCGCGCCTCAGAGGCAAAGTCGTGTGTAACCAAAATAACTTCGGCTTCGGCTTCGGGTCTGGGTTATGCTGCCTTATTACAATTTACTGGAGCAGGGGCATGGAATCAGGATATTGATTTCACAGGCGCCCTGGGACTCCCCGTACACCAGGCAGTGACTGAGTTCACCGCTCGTTACCAGTTCCGACCAAACTGGGCCTTCCGTTACTCGGTCCTGGGTTTCGAGGCGAACAGTTCCGGCATGGGCGATAATTGGTGGGCCTTCGGGTGGGGACTCAATATCAAGTGGACCCATTACTACCATCGTCTGGGCATCGTATATGACCCAATCCGGAACTGCAAGGCCAAGGTGAGCGTATTCGCCGACTGGGTTCATACCGATGATACCCTAAACATAGGTTGTAACGCCTGCGGGTTTCTCGGCAATCGAAAATGGGGCAAAAACGGCGATTCGATGATAGCCGGGCTCGAGCTTCAGCGCTGCATAAGAACCTTTGCCAATGGGGGCACGTTTTCCACCGACTGCAAGGCGGGGGCCATATTCTTGGACGATGTAGAGGGGTGGGACGCCGAAGCAGGCGCGCGCTATTCAATTCCTCTTAACTGCGGGCGCTGGGGCTATCTCAAGGGTGGTTACCGCCTGGTGGACATAAAGAAGTCACAGCAGGACATTGCCTTTAATCAAGCGCTGGAAGGTGGATTCATGGAATTCGGATTTATATTCTAATTTGGGATTGCCGTGTGGGCCGGTGAATGAACGGGAAGCCTTACCCCAACTCCGGACCTCTCCAAAATGAGAATGCTGTGAATTTCCGGAGAGTTTGCCCCGTCAATTGAGACTGAAATCTCATCATCACCGGCCATTATTTTTGGTGAGCCCGGCCGCATGACGGCGTCTCCCAGCTCGACTCCCACGGTCGGGCTTCTTTCTTTGTACGCCGCCACCGTCGACAAAGGGGTTACCTCCAAATTCCAGTCAATAAACGGAGCGCTTGATGAACCGGGCCATGCAATGGGACAAGATCGGTATGCTGTTCCTTCTAACATTTCTCGTTACTAAAGTGGATGTCGGTGATCTTATGGGGGCTTCGCTTGAGCTTTTGGGGCGGCAAGGCGGCCGGATTGTCAGGAAGAGGTGGGTGACGGAGCAGTAATACCTATGCGACAACTCACCCGAACCTCAAGGTCAATATCCTCGAAGATGATGACGTGACATTCTCGAGATACAATTTTGCCGGCGGGCTCGCGGTCGGGCTTTCTTTTTGAACGGAAGGTTCACCGCAGAGATCGCAGCGCACGCGGAGAAAAAGTGTTATTTCAAGCCCAGCGAAGCAATCTTCTTGCCTCTGGGGATTCCGATGGGACGGGCATCTTGCCCGTCATTCGCAATAGACAGGCGGGACGCCTGTCCCACCATTCACTCCTCTCAATGATATTCTCCGCGATTCCTCTGCGGTGAAAATTATTGAAACCAACGTATTAGATATTCGATAGAATAGCGGAATCGTCGCCGGTATCGGGGATGTCATCTCTCTGGGAAAGGGGATAAAAGCTTGAGAACTCAGCCTTAAAGTGGACTTTGGCCACCCCGATGGGGCCGTTGCGCTGTTTGCCGACGATTATTTCGGCTTCGCCCTTCTTCGGGTTTTCCTCGCTTTTGTTGTACACTTCATCTCGGTAGATAAAAATAATTACGTCCGCATCCTGCTCGATGGCGCCCGATTCCCTGAGGTCCGCCAACTGCGGTCTTTTGTTCGGGCGTTCTTCAACTTTGCGGTTCAACTGCGAAAGAGCAACAACCGGCACATCCAATTCTTTGGCCAGAGCCTTCAAAGAGCGTGAAATCTCGGAGATCTCTTTTTCTCTCGAATCGTATTTCGTCGCCCCTCGCATTAGTTGCAGATAGTCCACAATGATGAGCTTCAGATCTATTTCTTTTTTCAAGCGCCTGGCCTTGGCGCGCAGTTCCAGGGTGTTGATGGCGGGGGTATCGTCAATATAGAAAGGCGCTTCGGATATATTGCCCACAGCTTGGATCAGGTTGCCCCAGTCCGGCTTGGCCAAGTATCCGGTGCGCAGCTTTTTCAGGTCCACCCTGGCCTTGGCGCAAAGCATCCTGAGCGCCAACTGCTCTTTGCTCATCTCGAGCGAAAATATACCTGTGGGAATCGCGTGATCCATGGCCGCGTGCATCCCCACGTTCAGAGCGAATGAAGTTTTACCCATCGACGGACGGCCCGCGATGATAATCAGGTCCGAGCGCTGGAACCCGGCGGTCATGGCGTCTAAATCGGGGAACCCTGACGCTACGCCCGTGATACTCTCGCCGCGCTCATAATTCCGTTCGATATTGGCAAAGCTGTCCTTCAATACAGGATGGATATGCACAAACCCGGTCTGAATCCGTGATTCGCCAACTTTGAAAATGAGTTGCTCTGCCTCATCCAAGAATTGGTCGATATTGGCGTGGTCCTCATAGCAGCGTGTGCTTATTTCAGTAGCGGCCCCGATAACCTGTCGCAAGACTGACTTTTCTCTCACCACTTTCGTATAGTGAAGAATATTCGCAGCGCTCGGGACCGCATCCGACAATTCAGCCAGGAAACCATGGCCTCCCACGCTCTCCAACAAAGCCTGTTCTTTCAGGACTGCAGTGAGCGTAATCCAATCAACCGGCTCGTTCTTGTTGAACAACTCCGTCATCGCCTTGAAGATGTTCCGATGAGCTTCCCGGTAGAAATCGTCCGGGGACAGCACCGCGATCACTTTGGGCAAGGCGTCATTGTCCAGGAGCAGTCCACCCAGGATTGCGCGCTCCCCCTCAAGAAACTGGGGAGGGACCCTCATTTGTCCGGTAGGCTCAGCCGGCGCCATCGGTTTCCCCTTCAGGTTTTACCACCACGTTAACCGGCGCTTTGACTTGCGGATGTATCTTAATATCCACCTTAAATTCGCCGAACGACTTCAGAGGTTCTGAAAGGGATATTCGCTTCCTGTCAAACTCGAACCCTTTCTCTTCAAGCGCGTGGGCTATATCAGCCGCGGTCACCGAGCCGAAGAGTTTGGATTCCTGGTCTCTGGATTTTCTGAAAAATGTAAGCGTCAAGGCTGCAAGTTTCTCCGCCTGGAGTTCGGCGGCGGCCTTTTCCTTGGCTAGTTTTCGTTGATTTGCTTCTATTCTCGTGCGATAGAGATTGAGGTTCTGTTTGGTCGCCAAACAGGCCAACTTCTGAGGGATCAGATAATTGCGCGCGTATCCGTCCTTGACTTTGACCTTTTGTCCGACTGTCCCAAGCTCTTCGATATGCTCAAGTAGTATAATTTCCATAATTAGGCTCCACTGATGGGATTAGCGTCTGGGCACGGTAAACGGCAACATGGCAATGTTTCGGGCCCGTTTGATCTCCGTGGTCAATTGTCTTTGGTGTTTCGCACAGTTTCCTGAGATCCTCCTCGGGACAATTTTTCCTCGCTCTGTAATAAAGGCTCTCAGGAGGTTCGGTTCCTTGTAATCCATTCTCAGTGATGAGTCAGCGCAGAACCGGCAAACTTTTGTCCGGGGGAAGGGGCGTTTTCTGGGAGGCTTGCTCATGGGGCCACCTCCTTCTTGGGTTCCTCAGCTTGAGTTTCTGCGCTTTCAGCAGGGGGTTTTTCCGTTACCGCGGACTCGGCCTTCACTTCTTCCGCCGGGGTCTCGGCTACCGGGGCTTCCTCCGAAGCCGCTTCGGTCGGTTTTTCTTCAGGTTGACTTTCCGGAGCCGGGGCGGCCTCTGCCACCGCAGGTTTTTCTTCAGGCGGAGCCTCCGGAGCCGGGACTTCAACTGGAGCGGCTTTGGCCCGAGCCGCCTCCTGCGCCTTGGCTTCAGCCTCCTGCGCCTTGGCTTCGGCTGCGGCCTTGTAAGCCCCTAGATCGAAGTCCTCGTCCACTTTGACGCTAAGGAATTTGATTACTTCCTCAGAGATCTTCAACTGGCGCTCCATTTCCTCGATCAGGGCGGGAACGCCTCCATAATCAAAAAACACGTACCGGCCTTTTTCCCGCTTTTTTACAAGATAGGCAAGCTTTTTCAGACCCCAATCGTCAACCTTAATGATATCCCCGCCATAGCTTCTGATAAGTTCAGTATAGCGATCAGTGAAGGCCCGGATGTCATCGTCGGGTAGATCGGGATCGAGGATGATGACAGACTCGTAGCGTCTCATGTGTTCTCCTTTCGGCTATCAAGCCCCCTGGGGGCAAGGAGCGATGATGAATTAATTACTTTACAAGAAGCCCGCGCATTTTTCAAGGGCCAAAATCGGAGCATCGAAGAAGACCTGAAATCATTCAACGCAAAGGCCGCGGGGATCGCCGAGAATAAATATAGGATTCTCGAAAGTAATGTGTTTAAGGTCACTTCCGTCCACCATACGGCAATGGTAAATAACATCAATTTGATAGCCGATATTTTTGAAAGTCTTCTCTGCGCCCTCCGCGTTCTCTGCGGTGAAATATCTTCCAGGAGGACCGATTAGGCTCGCGACGCAAAGTGTGAGCCAATTAGACTCGCTGGTAACCTGGCGGTTATCTTATGAATATTGACGTCTTTGAATCTGAAGCGCTCTTTACTGGTCACTTTGACTCGTGACTCGATGCAATCCTTAACGCCTCGGAACGTTAACTGTACCGTTAATACATTGGAATTACTAATCATTATAATATGATCTGTCCCTGACACCTTTATGGCGCCAAGAATGCAAGATAGATAGGCACATCCTAACAAAGCAGGTAACTGTGGGATGCCATTACATAATTCGTAGAAAAAGGTCCCAATGGTTAAGATTAGTCAAAGTCTCTTGGCGAAGCTCGATGAATCACGCTCAGCCCGGTATCTTGACGACTCGGATGTTATCGAAGACCTCAAAGGCGGAGTGTGGGATAGCCAATTAGCGCAGGAAGGTAATCGCGGTCAGGAATCTTTCAACAAAGTCTTCCGCGAAATGGACTCCGGCGCATTTCCCGGCGGGGCCGCAGACCCGATTGCCAAGCCCACTAACATGGCAATTTCCGGCAAGGAGATTGTCCGTGACATCAAGTCGGGCATGACCGGTTTACAGCTAATGGCGAAATATGGATTTTCGAGCGGACAGCTCAAGAAAGCTGTCGAAATGGTTTTGAAAGAGCGACGGAGGATCGCCGTGGCGATTGCTGAAGATGTCCGTTCCGGGCTCACGGGTCCTCAGATTAAGGAGAAATATCAGTTATCGGATACCGGACTTGAGAAGGCTTGCCAGCAACTTTTGACAGACGGATTGTTGCAGCCGGCCAATATCAAAGAACTTGAACTACCGTTTGACGCTGCCGCGCCTTCCGGCCATGAGCGTCGTCAGTGTCCTAGACGGACCCCGTCCTTGCCGATCACGGTTTATGACAGGAGCAATAGAGGCTCGAAAGGCGCCATCAAAGACATATCTGAGAAAGGCCTCGGAGTTAGAGGCATTGCAGGCGTCGTTGGCGAATCCAAAACCCTTTCAATTTTAGGAGATGATTTCGGCCTGGTTGATCCGTTCGAAGTTGAGGCGGAATGCCGTTGGGTAGGCGCCGAAGGTCCCGATGGACCACAGGTAGCCGGGTTTCAAATAATTGCGATCTCTGATGAAGACTTGAGAAAGCTCCAAGAGCTGATTAATCTTCCGGATCTGGAGAGCAAGGTGATCTCGTGAACCGCATTAAACGTAAAATCAGAGCGAAAGAATTTGTGAGAGATTTGCGAAACGGAATGGGCGATCGGCAATTCATGGAGAAGTATGCTCTCTCCGGAGACCAGCTCCGGAGCGTTTTCCGCAAATTGGTAGATTCCGGAGCCATTGACGAAATGGAAATATACATGCGCACGACGCTGTCTGACAGCACAATCACACGCGCATTGGCAGACAGCCGAAGGGCAATTCAGGAGCTGGAGCAAACAAGTTCGTTGCAGAAAAGAGTAAAAGAAGTGATGCCGCAGCGGTTGCGGAGAAGGACTGGTTGAGATTCTCTTTGCGTTACCTCCGGTCTGTGTGAAGCATGGAGTCCGAGGGAAACGCGATTGTCCGCCGTCTGGGAAGCAATTAGACCCGCGGCGCCGAGTGTGAGGCTCTTGGGCTCGTTGGGAACTTGTCGGTTATTGGCGAAATTGCATGGGCGACCATTGACTCTTGTCAAAAGAATTATGACTGAACAAAATGTGGAGGAATCATGCCGAATTGTTGGGAAGTTATGAATTGCGGACGAATGAACGGGTGCCCCGCATATCCTCACCATGGGAACGAATGCTTTGCAGTTACCGGGACCATGTGTCGCGGACAGCAGCAGGGTTCATACAAGGAAAAGATTGAAAAGTGCCGTAAGGAATGCGCGTTTTATGCCCAAATTATGAACGGAGACGTGACTGAGGACCTGCGTCCTAATATTCGACAATTAGCGCAGTCAAGCTAATTCCCAGTAGAGGCTGCCGAAATCGGGGATAAAAGAGGGGCTGTTAACAATCGGAGGAAGATTAGTTTATCTGCCTCTGCGTTCCGCAGTGAACTGCCATATCGAGAATGGTTACTCCAAAAGTAACTCTTCAGTTACGGGCGCCGAAGATTGTCATTTCGAGTGGAGCGAAGCAATCTCCGGCTTGGGGGATGCTTTCCCCGGAACGTGGGATTTCACTCCGCATGACACCGCGTAACTGAGGGATTGCCTCCAAAATGGAGATTTGGTTGACACCTGTGGGACATTTGGTTTATTGTTTTCAATTACGCGGGAATAACTCAGCGGTAGAGTGCAACCTTGCCAAGGTTGAAGTCGCGGGTTCAAATCCCGTTTCCCGCTCCACATAAGTAATCAATTGCCCTCGGAAAAAAATTTCGGGGGCATTTAAGTTTTATGGCCAACCGTACGCGCATAGGCCGACACAGCTCGTGGATGCCTCCACGGAATCGCCTTTGCATAAATCGTAACAATCTCCGTAGCTAGGCACGCTTTCGTCAGTGGATGATTCCGTGAATTCCTCATATCTATTCCTGAGCAACAAAAGAAAGCCGATCAGCAAAACACCTGCGGCAATCATGAGTAAAGCTATAATTATCGCTAACGAAGACATTGTCTCCTCCATAAATATTCATTAGAGTCCCTGCGAATAAATTGGGTACTCCAACTCAAACATCAAGAGGGAATTTCCGGGGATTTTATTCTTTAAGTAAGCAGCACAGAGGTGATCGTGTTCACCCGAACTCAGGGCCGAGACTCGCGAAGATTAGCTCGGGCCTGCCGGGATATCTATTCGTTCCTCGGAACATCCTTGTCAGAGGCCGCGAAAACTCGAAGCCTCGCTCCTTGACCAGCGGAACTGACCACGGATTGTTGAGCATGCAATCCACAAACAGGAGTTCTCTTCCCGAACGCCGCAAGAATTCATCCAATAATTCCGCGGCCACTTCTTCCCTATTGGCCATCCAGGGGCCCAGTTGGTCCGCAAGCGCGCCGTGACGACCGAACGTGTATCCGGCGATTCCTGCGTCTCGCCGAGACGCCATAGTCAATTCCGGAGCCTCTTCAGCTAAAGAGCGCAATAACTGGCTCCTGTCCGCGCCGAAAATCTCTCGATCAAGCGGTAACACATCCTGAATTTCTACCGCCTTGTCCTGTATTATCTTCTCATTAGCCGGGCGCTTAAGCATCCAGCGCTGGCTCTCGTATTCGGACACGAATCCCAATTTTTGGTAAAGAGGTTTTCCCATACGGAGTGGCGTCCAGCTTCATGCAAGCAATGTTTTGCGAATCGAGGTATCGCGATTGCACGTTCGAGGAGCTGCGGTGCCGATTCCTCGGCCTCGATGTTCCGGATCAACCAAAAGCTGACCGATCCATGCGAATCTGTCTTCGTAAACTATGGTGGTTACGGTACCGATGACTCGACCTTGATGCTCCGCAACGAAGCATCCATCCGGGGTCGCAGATAGAAACCGCTGCCAGTCGGCAGTAGTCTGGTTCCAGCCGGCAATCTCTTTCAGGCGCATCGCCTCGGGAATGTCATCTGTGGGTCATTAATCGTAATCGCATGTTCATTCCGGTTTGCATCTTTCTCGTTCCCAGGCTCCAGCCTGGGAACGCATACCGGGAGGCTCCGCCTCCCCTAAGAGCTTGACGCAATAGTAGGCTGAATCCGGGCAGAGCCCGGATCGAATGCATTCCCGGGCTGGAGCCTGGGAACGAGACGGAAAAACTGCTCTTTATTCGTAAGCGACACTGCGATGTCGAACAGCCACAATATCCACAACTCGATTGTCATCATAGATGGCGTAAATCACGCGATAATCACCCACCCGAATACGCCACAAATTCTTTTCCCCGCGCACTTTGCGGCATCCTTTGGGACGAGGCCCTTTGGCAAGCGCTTCTATCTTTGGAAAGATTCTGCTGCACGACGGAGGCGTTCAAAGATTCCAATTCTTTCCGTGCGGAACGTGCAAAAGTGATGGAGTAATCAGCCATTCAATTTCTTTTGCTTGATTAGTCGCTCTTTAACTGACGCAAGAGATTCTCTGGGTTCTTTCGCACGCTTGCGAGCTGTCAGGCTGTCGTAAACATCTTCCCAAAGATCGCCATACTTGCGTAGGTCAATCTGCACAGCGACTTTTTCGCCTTTATCGTTGGTCAAAAATTGTATGCCTTCCATGATGGCTCCTGAGAAATTGTTTCCACGTATTATACCCCATTGCCTCCTCAGGCGCGTTTTTGTGAAGCTCGCCACAGCCTCAACAAGTCCGGGCCGTCCAATAGCAGCCATACCACGACCAAGATCAGGTAGGTCAGAAGATTTGTTTGCTCGCCTCCGCCAACAAAACTGGAGATTCCGGGCTCTGCGAATATCGTTATCACCACTATGATGAAAATGCCTATCCCACCGAGTATCCCAAGTAATACTTTTCCCGAAGTCCATTCGGTCTTTCTTGTTTGAAGCGCGCTCGCAGCTCCTTCCGCCTTAGCAATAACGACGAGTCGGCCGGCAATCGCTGAATAATAGGAGGAAATATAAAATGGTCCAAGGCACCACATGGTCGGGAGAGACCAGTTCCAGTCTCCAAAGTAGGCAACGATCAAGAAAAGGGGCGAGAAGAACGTCCCGAACCAAATACCGATAGGCCAGCCCAAGCAAATCATTCTTGCCATGAAATCGGTATTGTCCCCTTCTGTTGACCCTGTAGCAAAGGATTATCCCTAATACTATGACGGTCAGATTTACAACCGGAAATATGAGAGTCTCAATGCTGAATGTGACCTTGGAGAAGAAAAACAATCCATGAACAACCTGGCTCCATGCGAAAAACGTCGGCAGAAAGTACTTAAACCGCTCTTTCTCACCAACGCGACCCTCTCGAAGGTCCTTCTCCAATTTGGATGCGTTCCACCAGTAACATCTGATCCCTCCCACCGTGCTTAAATAGAAATCTAAATTACCTCCCCGCACAGAACGACAGTGGCAAAACCGTGGATATGTTGATGAAGAAGCTTGTTTTTCCGAGTCTTGAAAGTAATTCACCGTAGGTCCGTCAGTCAATCAGAATCTTCATGCGATTTCGGAACCCGAAGCGTTGTAAGCGGTCGAAAAGTGTTGTACAAGATATTGTACAAAACCGACGAGCAGGAGAATCAGTCATGAACGCTATCACCTATTCGCAAGCCCGTGAAAATCTAGCCAAAATGATGGACAAGATATGCGACGATCATTCACCGATCATCGTCACCCGAAAGAACCAACGGTCGATAGTTATGATCTCTCTTGAAGATTATGAGGCTCTCGAAGAGACGGCCTACCTCCTGAGAAGCCCGAAAAATGTGCGCAGACTCCTTGAGTCAATCGCGGAGTTGGACTCCGGAGGCGGAACACGACGGGAGCTGGTCGAGTGAAGCTTGTCTTTTCCGAACACGCCTGGGAGGATTACCTCTACTGGCAACGAACCGACCGAACGCTACTGAAACGGATCAACAATCTGATCAAGGAGATCCAGCGTTCCCCCTTTGCAGGGACCGGCAAACCTGAGCCCTTGAAGCATGGCTCTGTCCGGCTATTGGTCCCGCCGCATCAATGACGAACACCGAATCGTGTACAAAGTCGAATCTGACTCGCTGCTCATCGCTCAACTTAGATACCACTACTGACTGACAGCGCTCTCTCTCAACGGTAGATTTCAGCCACCGCCGATCTGTAGCCCTGAATGTTGCTCAGGATTGGTTCAGGAGGCGGTTGCAAAGCCTCCGATCATCTACAACCGCCTCTATGCCCCTATTGAATCACAGCGCCGTAAAGCAAATCTTTGAACAGGTACCAGGTATGGACCCGCGGTGTGGGTCCTTGATTCATCATTATTCCCACAAGTTTTTCTTTCGGGTCGACGGTGAAGATGGTCCCTAAAATGCCTGTCCACCCGGCGTCACCCTTACTACCAGGGGCCCAGGAAAACCCCTCATGCAGTCGAACCGCGAAGCCAAGCCCAAAGCCATAGCCCGGGCCTGCCAGCATACTTAAGGACCATGGAATCGGCCCCCACACCCATCAAATGGTCGGATAGCATGAATTCGACCGTCTTCTTAGAGAGCAGCCGTTGTCCATCCAGAACCCCGCCGTTCAGGATCATCTGCGCGAAACGGAAGTAATCTTCGGCTGTAGACGCAAGGCCGCTGCCGGCGGCGAAATAACGCTTGCCCGCAGGGTTATCTTGCACGCGTATGGTGGCCAACAGCCCTGCTTTTTGAGGATCTGAATCGTACACATCGGCCAGACGCGACGCTTTTTCCTGTGGCACGTAGAATGCGGTATCTTTCATCTTGAGCGGTGTAAGAATCATTTCCTGGAGAATTTGGTCCAACCCTTTGCCGGCCACCTTCTCCATAAGGATGCCAAGCACGTCAACCGACATGCCGTACTCGAATTTAGTTCCAGGCTGAAAAGCCAACGGGATCTGCGCCAACCGTTTGATCATCTCGTCTGCGGATGAGATCGCCCTTGGCCCCCATAAGATCGGCCTCGTTATATGCTTTCGCGATGTTCTCGGAACGTTCACCGAAGGCCCCGTAGGTGAAACCCGAGGTGTGGCGCATCAGGTCCTGTATGAGGATAGGTCGGCTCGCCGGGACAATTTCGTACGATGTCTTGCCCTCAGCGTCCTTTTTCCGGACCTCGGCCTTCATGTCCTTGAATTCAGGCAGATACATAAATATTGGGTCGTTCAGATTGATCTTGCCCTGCTCGACCATCATCATCGCCGCTGCGGTGACGATCGGTTTGGTCATGGACGCTATGCGGAAAATGGCGTCCTTGGGCATGGGCTTTTCTTTTTTGCCGTCAAGGTAGCCATAAGCCTCAAACTGAGCGACCTTACCATTCCGCGCGATTAACACAACGGCGCCGGGAAAAGACCCCTTGGCGACCTCCTGATTCATCACACCGGCGATTCGCTGAATTCGTTCGCCTGAAAGTCCCACGGACTCCGGCTTTGTGACCCTGACCTCGCAGATCGCGGGCGTCGCGAAAGCGACGATTGCGCATACCAACACAACCCAGCAGAACAACACTTTAAGGTTCTTCATCTGACTTCCCCCTTCATGATGATTTAAAATATTCAGCATTTAACTTGGAATCCAGCGCTCGGCCCCCTTGTTGCCAAGTCCTGAGCGTACCTGACCATGCAGCCGCCGGTCAATCAGAATCTTCTGATTGGGCCATCAGGACGGAAAACTTCTGTCATCCCGGCAGCGTGAATGAATTCGCCCGGCATTCTCTCGAATCTAAATGACTTTGATTGTCAATTCTGTTAGACTCTCTCGCAGGCTAATTGAAACGAGATCGAATATGTCAAAAGTGGCCTGAAAAAATCCGAGCCTGAGATTTCTTCTCGACCTGACTCCGTGCCCGCTATTAAAGATCCTGAGCTCTAAAAGAATGGGAATCTCTCACCGATCCCGACGACCGTGCAATTCTTTGGAGGCCCTGGCTGCGCTCGAAGAAGTGGAAAGAGATGGGACCGTTTCGTGGGAGGAGCTAAAGGCGGAGCTTGGTTTTTGAGTGGGCGCCACGTGCGATACTCGATAGCGTTTAATAAGAAGACCGGCAAACGCTTCGAACAATACCCACCGAATACCTTCCAAAGATTATAGTAAAATAGATGCCCTTGCGGATGATCCGCGGCCACGTGGGGTTAAAAACTTTCGGACCGGATTCACACCTACGTGTGCGGCAGGGTAATTACAGGATAATTTATCAGGTAAGAGATCGAGCCGTGAGGTCACTATCCTGTCTATTTCAGATAGGAAGGATGCCTATTAGCCTGACAGCGTCTTTATTAACATTATAATTCAATTCAGTTCATAACCAATTGCATTCACGTCGAATAAAATAGTAGCATGTCTTGGCAATGGTCGCTCCGACGAATCTAATTGAGATCACAAGGAGACCAACTTGACCTTTGATGACGCATTGGCGGTTTTTCAGCGGTATCTGGTCACAGAAAAGATGCGCTCGCCCGAGACCGTTCGGGCATACATTGCCGACCTCAAGGACTTTCGGGTCTATCTCGAATCATCAGCGGCAAAAAAAGAGCTTGCCAATGTAGAGCGCATCGACCAATTTCACGTGCGAGGTTTTCTGGCAAGCCGTTTCAATAAGATCAGCAAAGTGTCCGTAGGCCGGAAGCTCGCGGCCATACGAACATTTTTCCGGTTGTTGATCCGCGAGGAGATAATTGGCGCCAACCCGGCCGGATCCATCAAGGCGCCCAAACGCGAAAAGCCCTTGCCAAGGGCATTGAGCGTGGACGAGGTGGACCGGTTCTTTTCGCGAAACAGCGATCGGCAAAAGCGCGACCTGGCAATATTCGAGCTGCTGTATTCATCGGGATTGCGCATAGGAGAACTTACATCCCTTAACGTGCAGGACCTCGATCTCAATAACGGATGGGTCCGTGTGATGGGGAAGGGCGACAAAGAGCGGTATGTCCCGGTCGGTTCCCGCGCTGGCCGCGGCATTGAAGGATTACTTCCCGCTCCGGGCCCTTGTGGAGCAGCAGAGCGGCGCGCCAAACAACCGCTCAGCGTTGTTTCTGAATGCCCGCGGCGGAAGATTGTCTTCCCGCAGTATAAGACGTATACTCAAATCGTTTCTCGGCTCATCGGGAGTGGAGCGGGATGTTTCGCCTCATGCGTTTCGGCATTCGTTCGCTACGCACCTGCTGCACGGAGGCGCGGACCTGAGGTCGATTCAGGAGCTTTTGGGACATGCAAGCTTGTCCACGACTCAGCGGTACACCAAGATGGACCTTGGCCGACTCATGGAAGTCTATGACCGCTCGCACCCGAGAAGCGGCGCTGTGCGGAAAAAGGGCGAATCATAGAATTTCGGAAGAAGGATAATCCAAGGAGGAAAACTCTTTTGCAAAAGAGTTTTCCCCCTTGGAACCCTCTTTCAGAAAATTCTATATGGCTGCGGTGAATTTGAGGCGTGGGTGCACAGTTTCGCTATCTATGCACGCATGAGTCTGAGAAGTTGGGAAACAGAGGAATTTTGAAGGATGATGTTTCCAACTAGGTAGGGGCGACTGGCAGTCGCCCTCTTGGCCTAGCAACGAAAACAATCCATTTTAGGTAATGAGATAACAAAATGGCTTACAAAAAAACTAGATCCACAACAGTAATCTGCATACGCCGCGACGGAAAAGTCGTCATGGCCGGTGACGGTCAAGTATCCCTGGGTGAGACCGTAGTGAAGCATTCCGCTCGCAAAATTCGTAGGCTGGGCAAAAAAGCCGATATTCTGGCCGGGTTCGCCGGTTCCACGGCGGATGCGTTGACGCTCCTGGAAAAATTTGAACAGATGCTCGAGAAATATTCGAATAATCTAACGCGGGCCGCGGTGGAACTGGCTAAGGAATGGCGTACGGACAGGATGCTGCGACGCCTTGAAGCCCTGCTCATTGTAGCGGACGCGGAAAAAACTCTTTTGCTTTCAGGAAACGGGGACGTGGTGGAACCGGATGACGGAATCATTGCCATCGGTTCCGGAGGCGATTTTGCGCGAGCCGCAGCAAGAGCCTTGATTATGCACACCGATATGGAACCCGCCGAGATCGCCAAGGTCAGCATGGCCATCGCCGCGGACATTTGCGTTTATACCAATGACAAACTTGTGATGGAGGAATTAGCCGCGAAAGCGAAGTAATTTTCGGAAAGAGGATAACCAGGGGGAAAACTCCTTCACATTCCCCCCTTTGTTAAAGGGGGGACAGGGGGGATTTTGATTTAGCATGGAAATCCCCCTAAATCCCCCTTTAGAAAAGGGGGACTTTAAAAGAGTTTTCCCCCTGACCCCTTTTCCGAAAACTCCTATACGATAGGGAGAAGCGACGAAGCAGTGAGAGGCCGATTGCCTGCACACAAATTCGGACATTGAAATTGACGTGATTACGAGGAATCATGGAAGCATTTTCACCACGCAAGATAGTTCAAGAACTCGATAAATACATCATCGGACAGCATACCGCCAAGCGAATGGTCGCCATCGCATTACGAAACCGGTGGCGAAGGCGGCAGGTGCCTGAAGAACTACAGGACGAGATTGCCCCGAAAAACATTATCATGATCGGCCCCACCGGCGTCGGCAAGACCGAGATCGCCCGACGCTTGGCAAAGCTGGCTCAATCACCTTTTCTGAAGGTGGAAGCGTCGAAATTCACTGAGGTCGGTTATGTTGGCCGTGATGTCGAGTCAATGATCAGGGATTTGATGGAAATCGGCATAAGCATGGTCAAACAGGAAGAATATGAAACGCTCCGCCCCAAGGCTGAGGAGCAGGCGGAAGAGCGTTTGCTCGACATACTCTTGCCTGTGCGCCCACACCGCAGAATGCGCCGGCCGCAAATCACCACCGGCGCTCAGCCGGAATCCACTGAAGAAATGGAAGTAGCACAGCGGACCCGCGAAAAATTCAGGAAAATGCTGCGCAACGGCAGACTCCACGATCGCGAGGTGGAGATTGAAACTCAGATCAGCGCGATTCCGGTAGTGGAAGTCTTTTCTCCCGCTGGTATGGAAGAAATGGACATCAACATTAAAGACATGTTCTCAAACATATTCCCGACCAAGAGCAAACGTCGAAAGGTGAAAGTTCCCGAGGCCTTGCAGATATTGGTTCAGGAGGAGCTGAGCAGGCTTATTGACACGGACAAAGTAACGAAAATGGCCAAGGATCGTGTCGAGCAGATGGGAATCGTGTTTATAGACGAACTGGACAAGATTTCCGGACACAGCTCCGCGCATCATGGGCCTGATGTCTCACGTGAAGGAGTGCAACGAGACCTTTTGCCGATAATCGAGGGAAGTTCCGTAAATACAAAGCATGGTGTGATCAAAACCGATCATATCCTGTTTGTTGCGGCCGGCGCTTTCCATGTTTCCAAGCCGTCGGACCTGATACCCGAGCTCCAGGGACGTTTTCCGCTGCGGGCTGAATTGTCCGCCCTGTCTCGAGATGATTTCGTGCGGATACTCACCGAGCCGAAAAACGCTTTGGTCACGCAGTATCAAGAGCTTTTGAAGACCGAAGGAGTAACACTTGCATTTGAGGAAGCAGCCATCCATGAGATTGCTGCCCTTGCGGAAGAAGTAAATGACCGGGCGGAGAACATAGGCGCGCGACGGCTTCACACTATAATGGAGAAGCTGCTGGAAGAAGTTTCGTTCGAAGCTCCTGACATGCGAGGGATCACTGTAACTGTCACGCCGCAGATGGTTCGGGAGCGCCTGAGCGAGATCGTAAAGAACCAGGACCTGAGCAGATATATACTGTAACGTGCCAAAGTCCCTCTTTTGTAAAGGGGGATTTAGGGAGGATTTGTCTGGTAGGGGCGTCTCGTGCAGACCGCAGGACTGCGTCCTGCTGATGGGCAGGGCAAGCCCTGCCCCTACGGGACTAGGGACATCTTGCCGGTCCGTAAGCGTCGGTTCATGGCTCGTTCCCAGGCTCCGTCCCGGGCACGCATACCGGGAGGCTCCGCCTCCCAAGCGGCTTGGCACAATTTTGCGGCATGTCCGGGCAGAGCCGGCGACAGGCGTTCCCAGGCTGGAGCCTGGGAACGAGATGGCAAGGGGCATCCCTAACCATATCTTGACGACAGGTGGTTCTTAATCCCGAATTCCGATGGCGGAATTCCGCCCCTGGCTATATTTACGACGGCAGGACTCCTAAAAAGGGTCCCAGGGGCCGTTTTGTGTTCTTACTTACCGCTGGCAGCTCGTTTGGAAGCTTTCAGAGGGTTGATCTTCAGGGCCTTTTCAGCGACCTGGCGAGTCACATGAGTTGCGAAATTGCAGGAGCCTTTGGCCCATTTCTGAGCAGGATTGGGGGCTACGGCGCAAAAGGTGCTTGAATCGACATCTAGGGTTTTGGAGCAACCCTGGCAAGGATCGACTACGGGGTGGCACTGGCCACCGTTAAAATTGCACCCTTTCGCAGTCATAAACGCGCAAGGCACGCCTTTCTTTATAGTTACGCACAACATTGGATTCCCTCCCGGGTAATTTTGGTGGTGACGGCTCGTCACCCCAGGCAAAACAATCCATAATTATATCACCACAGTTAGAATTTGCAACAGAATTCGTTAGAAATTCGTAAAACGTTGCATCGTGAGGGGAGCTGGGCGGACATGTTTGTCCGCCCAGGCGCTGTCATTGCACCTCGCTGAAAGATCGTCCCAGTGGATATTATCGCGTGCGTAATGATAATATAAATGCCAAACTTGTTATCACAGATAAGCATTCGGGAGAGAAACTTGAAGATCCTAATTATTAACAGCGGCAGTTCTTCACTGAAATACACCCTTTTTCAAATGCGCGATGAGCGTGTTCTTTTTTCCGGGGCAATAGATCGCATCGGCCTTGAAGGTTCCACTCACGTCTTCAGCGCTGCTGATGAACCCGAAACAACAAGGGAATTGTCGATAAACGATCATGGAAAAGCGCTGGACGAAATGCTTGACACTCTTGTCGCCAGGCCCCTGAAATCTCTGGATGAACTTGCATCGGTGGGCCATAGGCTCGCCTTGGGCGGGAAATACCGGGACGCTGTCCGGATTGACGATGAAGTAATGGCGGAAGTGCGACGGGTGACCCCGATGTTTCCCCTCCATCATCCCGCAATGATCCTAGAAATCGAGGAATGTATGCAGCGAATGCCTGGGGCTACGCATATTGCTATTTTCGATTCGTGGTTCCACGCGACCATTCCGGATAAAGCGGCAATCTATGGGCTCCCCTATCGATATTTCAAAGAAAAAGGATATCGCCGAATTGGCTACCACGGCAACTCGCACGCGTATGTTGCGCAGAAAGCGGCGGAATTTCTTAATAAGCCCCTGGATCAGCTAAAGATCATTACCTGTCATCTGGGAAACGGGGCGAGTCTCTGCGCTATAGACGGAGGCAAATCCATTGATACGACTCTCGGCATTACGGCTATCGAGGGTCTCATCATGGGGACCCGCTCAGGGGACGTGGACCCCGGCCTGATCGCTATCATTATGAAGGAGGATTCTATCTCCCCGGATGAGATGATCAATCTGCTGTACAAGGAGTCCGGCCTTGAAGGCATCAGCGGAGTGAGTCGCGACATGCGTGAGATTGAGGCGGCGGCGAAGCAGGGGAACCCCAGGGCAGTTTTGGCCCTTGAAGCATTTTGCTACAAAGTGAAACGGTCCATCGGTTCGATGCTTATGGTCCTGGGCGGATGCGACGCTCTGATCTTTACCGGAGGGATCGGCCGCAACAGCCCCACAGTAAGGTCGAAGGCTTTGGAAGGAACAGCGGACCTGGGGTTCGTAATAGACGAAACGAAAAATAACCCGACAGATCCACCGAATTCACAATGTCCGATCTTAGATATTTCAGCCGATGCGTCCAGGGTGAAAATCCTGGCCATAGAAACGTTCGAAGAGCTGATGATGGCGCGGCTTAGCATGAAGGTGTTGGGCGGTCCTCAAAAAATTTGACAGTGGCAAGATGGGACATTGTGGGGCAGGCTTTCCAGCCTGCCACGCGTGATTTTCGTTGTAGGGGCAGGGATTGCCCTGCCCGTCGGAAGGGCGCAGCAAGCAGCGCCCCTGCAGATGTGCGCGATATCGCTTGATGTTGACAGGTTTCAGAAGGCCTGCCTGACAAGGATGGCCTCTAATCTTACTTAGCCTCAGCGTCGCCCAGCGTGCTAGATTAACCTTCCCCATGACGCTTCACGAATTCTCCCCAGCGCTTGTCGGTGAATTCCTGGAGTCTTCGGATTTGTTCTTCGCTAATTTTCTTGAACCGAGTCTGTCCCTTTACGTAATCCGCTACGGTCTTCTTTCGACCCTTTTCCGCCAGCGCCAGAGATCGGGAAGTGAGGCTGAATTTGCCGTCCCGGATTTCATACAAAACATGTATGCCCGTATCAACAGCGAGTTTGCCCATCTTGATCAGGTCTTTGTTCGGGAACCCCCAGCCGGGAGGGCAGGGCGCATGGACTTCTATGTAACGTGGTCCGGATATGTCCTTTGCGGTGCGGACTTTATCATATAAGTCGAGGGGATACGCGGGCGACGCGGCAGCCACGTAAGGGATGCCATGGGCTTCCACAATGCGGAGCATGTCCTTCTTGTGTTCCAGCTTCGACAATACCGGCGTTGTGCTGGTTATTGCGCCCTCGGGGCTGGCGCTGGATCTCTGCGTGCCGGTATTCATGTACCCTTCATTATCGTAGCAAACATAGATGAAATTCGTGCCGCGTTCGAGGGCCCCTGAAAGCGACTGAATACCAATGTCATAGGTCCCGCCATCCCCCGCGAACGCCACGACTGTATATCCTTCTTTTCCCGTGGCTTTCAGACCGGCCACGATGCCCGAGACCGATGCCCCCGTGGCGGCAAACGTATTGTTGATGCAGACTACCTTTACAGGAGTGACCGGATACACCCCGTGCAGCACGGTCATGCAGCTCGCGGGCACCGCGACAATGGTCTTGTTCGGTTCCAACGCCTTGAGCGCATGACGGTACGTGAGCATCAAACCGCACGCGGCGCAAGACCGAGTGCCCGGTAATATGAATTCTTCTCTGGGTAGTTCTCTAACAGCTTTAGTTGGCATGTTATTTCTCATCCTATTTATCCATGCAGGGCGCACAGCCGTGCGCCCCTACTCGTGCAGGGTTGAGGACGTCTGCGAGCATCCAAACTTCTCGCAGGCTTCCATTTTCGTCGCAACGAATAGGAGTTTTCTGAAAAGGGGTCAGTCCCGCGAGACGCGGGATTTTGCAAAAGAGTTTTCCCCCTGGCATTCCTATTTCTTCACATCCGGACATCTATCCATCTCTCGATTTCGCCCGAGGTGATGGCTTCGCGGGTGGCTTCGGCTATCTGCTCGGGTCGCACGTCTCGGCCTCCCAGTCCGGCCACAAAAGAAGAAAATTTCGGTCGTTTTTCGCAATCGAACAGAGCGGCCTTCAGGTCCATCGCAAGAGCGCCTGCGTAACCGTAACTTACGTCCTTTTCGAATACCGCGACAGTTTCGATGCCCTCCAACGCCTCCGCAAGGGCGGCAGCGGGAAACGGGCGGTAAGTTCTTACCCCGACAACGCCCACACGGAATCCCTCTTCTCGAAGAGCGTCCGCGGCCAAGGTGCTTTCCGACGCCAGCGATCCCATGCTCACAATAGCGCTCTTTGCGTCATTCATGCGGTATTTCCAGAGCAAACCACCCCATCTGCGGCCGAAAATCTTCTCAAATTCGGTGTCGGTCTTGTCTATCACTTCAAGGGAACCCATGAGATCCTCATGCAGCCGATGACGCAGATCCATGTATCCGGGCCTGACGGTCCCTTGCGGGTCCTCACGCGGATCGCTGAGGATGAGGGGATTGACATTCATGAAATCGCCCTCGGTTATCAGAGACATCCCTTCGTAAGTCGGGAGGAAACGATCGACTTCCTGCTGCGAAGGGACTTCGACCGGCGTGCTGGCGTGTGAGAGCACGAACCCGTCATAGCAAACCATGACCGGAATTTGGGCGCTCTCGGCGACTTTGTACGCCTGAATCACGCTGTCCAGTACTTCCTGGCTGTTGCGGCAATAAATCTGTATCCAACCGGTATCCCTTTGGGATATGGAATCCTGTTGATCGTTGAGGATGGTCCACGGAGCGCCTACACCTCGATTAACGCAGGCCATCACCACAGGCACGCGGCTGCCGGCTGCCCAGTGCAGCATCTCGTGCATATACAAGAGACCGTTCGCGCTCGTGGCGGTAAATACTCTGGCGCCGACTTGAGAAGCGGCCACAACCGAGGCCATAGCCGAATGCTCACTCTCGACCGTAAGATACTCGGCGTGCAGCTCGCCTTTTTCCACCATAGCCGCCAGTTCCTCGGTCACCGGCGTCTGCGGCGTGATCGGGTACGCGGCCACAACCTGCACTTTGCACAACGCGGCCGCCAAAGCCGCAGCCGTATTAGCCGTTATAATTCGCACATCCTTCATTCATCGCCTCATTTCGGTGGGAAGGGAGGAGGGAGAACCGATTTTCCGGGAAACCCTTTTTTCTGCAAAAAAGGGTTTCCCGGACCCTTCCCAAAAAACTCTAAACTTATAGTACCTAAGGCATCCTCCAAACAATGACCAATGGATTTGTGACGGCGGCAGGCCGGCATTGCTCCGAGCTCCGCTTTTCGCGGGACACAATGCGGATTATTTCTCAGAATCGCCGTAGATATCCAGTATGGTCCGAATCGAACGCCGCTGGCTGACGCACGTACAAACAATTAGGAGTTTTTGGGGAGGGGTCCGCCTCGCGGGACGCGGGCTTTTTGCAAAAAGGGCCTCCCCGGCATCTTTTCTTCTCTTCACTCCTTCCCGTCTTTCATGGTTATTGCTTTGCGGGGGCATTCTTCTGCGCAGATGCCGCAGCCCTTGCAGTATTCGATATCTATTTCGAGCGGGAAATCCCGAGTGATCAGGCCGTCGGGGCAGTAGACCCAGCAGAGCAGGCAAGTGTCCTTTTGTGAGCACTTCTCATGATCGATTTCAGGGGTTTGGGATCTCCAGTCGCCGGTCCTACCTGCTTCACCTTTGGCAGGGACCGATTGCGCAATGATTGTTCTCTTGATGTTGTCAGATGTCATTTCACAGCCTAGGGTTTTTAATGCAAATATTCTTCCGCACGTTTCGCCAGGCTTGCCGGCGAAGACGGCAAGCCCATGTGTAGGAGTTTTTAAAGGGGGTGTTGGGGGAAATCCCGCGCAAAACGCGGGACAAAAAGTTTCTCCCAACAATTCATTTCACCCTCTTGGCTTCCCGCTTCAAGCGCATTCATCCGGACGTACTATTAGAGTGCCTTCGTAAGCAAGTTCCAGCGCCTTGAGGTTGCGTTCGAGGGCTTGGCCTTTGAAATTTTTTTGAACCGCCTTGCGGACGTTTTCCAGGCTGACCAGATCAGAAGCCGCAGTCAACGGTCCGAGGATCGACGTGGACACAAGCACGTTCCCTTCGACTATCAATCCCGCGGCCTCTGAAGACCGGTGCGCGTCCGCTACCGCAATCGCGAAGCAGCCGTTTAATCCCAGCGCTTCCAGCGGCAACGCGGAATTGACCACCAGCAGTCCGCCCGGTTTCAGGTTAGCCGTGACATTCACCATCTGCAATAGGTTATCATCCAGCACCACAGCCACGTCCGGCGAAAGGACGTTGGAAAAGGTGCGAATCGGGTCCGCAGCTATCCTGGTGTGAACGCTGACAGGCGCTCCGCGTCGTTCGGAAAAATAAGTCGGTTTGGCGCTTACGCCTTTGAATCCCTGGTAGTACGCGGCCTCAGTAAAGATCTTGGCTGCGGTAACCGCGCCCTGACCTCCTCGTCCATGCCACACAATTTCGTATGATTCGGCCATGAGTCTCTCTGGTCGTATGTAGAGTCGAATTTTTTAGTTTAATGAGAATGGATGGAATCGTCAATGTCTAAATCGTGCAAGGCGGTCACTCAATGCCAGCGCGGGTAAACAGCCGCCCGCCCTATCTCTTGTGGATTTCACTGCACCTGTGGCAATACCAAATTCTTTCCCGGATGAAGAAGAAGATTGCTCCGACGCCCAACATTATGGATCCGACATAATATGCCGCGGGCAGCAAATAACGGAGAAACCACGGAGGCTGATAGAAATTGATCGCAAAGCCGTACAAAGCCATGAGAAGCGTCCCCAGCACGATCAGACCCAGCGCCGCCGGCGCTGAAAGGAGCATGCGAGAGGATTTGGCCATTACTCCGCCGCAACTGCCGCATAATTTTACTTTGCCCATTCGGAGCCTGTCCTGAAATGTATTGAAGTCGCTGTCAGACTGATCTATGCGTCGCCGAACTCGAGTCTTAGGAGCGGCTTCCTTTACGGCAAACAGTTTACCACTATCGGCGCCATTTGGTGTCGCCGGATCGGGGCGCCGCGGCGGCTCAGATGGTACGGGCGCCGGGGCAAGCCTCTCGAAACGGGGACTTGGCGCCCCAGGCTGTTCAGCCGGCCTGGGCGGGTTTGGTCTCAAAGAATCGGTAAACTTCACTTCAATATCCTCTCTAAGTCCGGGCAGGCGTCAACATTCGAGGGGCGTACCTTCAGTATCTTATGGAGTGAAGCCTGTTCTAACGCCAACACTCAATCTCCACAGGAGGCTTCACCTACATCGCGTGGGAATCATAACAGAATCTGGGTCAAAGTCAATGCAGAGTGTAGGTTGGTCCGTGGTTACTTCCACCCGTTCGACGAACGGGCGGAGTAACCAGTGGAAACTTCAGCAGATATTACTTTATGTAAGGATTACCAAACATCAGGATGAGTGCAATGACCAGAGCGTAAATGGTCAGAGACTCGATCATGGCCAGACCGATGATCATGGTGGTCAGAATACGCCCACCGGCCTCAGGGTTGCGTGAAGTGCCTTCGCAAGCGCCCCCGATGGCGGTTCCCATGCCAATGCCGCTGCCGATTGCGCCAAGTCCGATGGCGAGTCCTGCGGCCAAAACCGTGTACTGAATGACTGCGGCTTTTGCGTCACCTGCCTCCGCCAATGCCACACTCGCAAACAGGGTAATAGCCAACATGATCAATCCGGCAAGAACTACTCTTTTCATCGAATAAAGACCTCCTTATTATCTGGTATCAGTGAGCCTCTTCCAGAGATCCCGTGATATACATCATGGTCAGCATGATGAACACCAGAGTCTGAATGAAAGAAGTGAACACTTGCAAGAACATCATCGGCAACGGGACCAAGTATGGAACGAGCAGTGTGAGAATGATTATGGCCAGGTCCTCGCCCATAATGTTGCCGAAAAGTCGGAAGCTCAAAGACAATATGCGGCTAAAATGGCCGATAAGCTCGATGGGAAGCATAAGAGGAATCAGCCACGGCACCGGTCCAATAAAGTGCTTCACATATTTAACGCCGTGATGCGTTATCCCAACAAAATGGGTCGTCACGAACGAAACCAGCGCCAGGGCCAACGTCGTATTAAGATTATTGGTGGACGACTGAAACCACGGCAGGATTCCGATAAGATTGCAGGAAAGGATGAACAGAGCCAAGGACGCGATCAGCGGGAAGTACGGACGACCGTGCTCGCCCATGGTTTGAACGACTATGTCCTCGAGAGTCGAGACCACGACCTCCCAGAAATTCTGAGATCCTTTCGGGATCATCTCCAGCTTTCTTTTCACAAGTACAGCCAGCAGAATGAGGATTATCATGACTATCCAGGTGTTCAGCACATTATTCAGGTCCGTATGCTGAACGCCCCAGTTATGCCAAAAGTCTTCCATAGAATGGAAAACAGGATTGGAGATACCATCCGTTAACATGGGTGGGTGAATATCAGCAGCCATGGATCAGGCCTCCTCAGGTCTTCTATTGGCGACATATATCAGAATAAGCATGACAAAAAGCCCCGCAGGAACGACGGATAAGCCGGTGATGAGGCCTACCGGATCCACCTGCGCGAACTTAATAAATGCATAAAGACACGCCCCCAGTAATACGAGCCGAAGGTAAAAACCGCCGACAAGCGATGCTATGACGCGGCTTTTGTTCGGGAAGTCAGCTTGTCGAACCTTGCGAGCGGAGAACCACGCATTGAGCAGTACCAATGCCCCGCCAAATCCGAATCCGACGGCGAATCCGGAAGGAGCAAACGCCAGACACACTACCAGTCCGATCAGGTAAACCGCTCCGGAGATAAATAACCAGATTCGAGGAATTTTCTCAAAGTTCATTTATGTCGTTTTTCCTCGTCTTCCCGGAGCTGCTTCCTCACGGCAATCCAAACATTTCGACCCGCAGCGGCTATCCCTAAAAGGAAAAAAATGATGCTCAGGTATGGAAATGTGCCTAGCTTTCCGTCCAGCCAGTAGCCTATACCGGCCCCTATGAATATGGCGAAGACGATCGAAGCCCCAAGCTGGAGCGCGTCACCGACCACTTGCCAGTTGGAATATATCTTCATCACAGAGATAACCCGGATACCAGAAAAACGGCCGTTCTGTCAAGACAATTGGAGAGATTGCGGCAGTCACAGACATTTCGACCGCAGCGATGTCCCTAACGAAAACCGTGGGGCGGGCTTTCCAGCCTGCCTATTCTGAGATGCAATAATGGCAGGCTGGAAAGCCTGCCCCACAACGCAGGGAAACCCGAGCCAACGCTGTCGCGTCCATTTTGAGGCTACCGCCGATTGCCGCGAAAATCGGCAACATGTCGGCTACCGTCATTCCTCCGTCCGACGACCCTCTTGGTAGCGACCGGCGTCCCTGCCGGTCGTTTTTCAAATCGCGCGGGCACGGAGGCCGGCGCCTACCATGTGAATCCTGGCCATCCCTGGTCCCTTTCGTAGGGGCAGACCCATGCGTCTGCCCTGGGCGGACACGCAGGTCCGCCCCTACCGATGGATGACATCGACAATTATTGCGAGTTGACGGATTCCGGTTCCCAATGCTAAGTTGCAGCACAACATCTTCAAATGTGGTACGATTCGATTGAAAGGAACCTGAATTCGAGCATAAACCGAAAGCGTGTAACAAACCTGAATCCATGACCGCATTTTAGAATCATGAGCTTATCCGAAGAATACAATCTGGGGGCAACGGGCAAAATAGTAGAGGCGTTCCTGACCTCGAAATTGCCCATTATCTTCATTATAGCCTGCCTGTTGTCGGGTCTGGTGGCGCTTGTCCTGACCCCACGGGAAGAAGAACCGCAGATAGTAGTGCCCGTTGTGGATGTGATGATCAATTTCCCGGGGGCGTCGGCCGCGGAAGTGGAGAACCTTGTCACCATCAATCTGGAGCGCAAACTGTGGGAAATCGACGGCGTGGAATACATATATTCCACTTCCAGCCCCGGCTCCGCGGTTGTGACCCTGCGGTTCTACGTCGGACAAGACCGTGTAGCCAGCTTGCTGAAGACGCACAGCAAGATCATGTCCTATGTGGATCAGGTCCCGCCGGGCGTGACAGGCTGGGTCGTCAGGCCCATAGAAATTGACGACGTCCCAATTGTGACTTTTTCGCTCTACAGCTCGATATATTCCGATTACGAGCTCAGGAGGGTGGCTGATGAAATCCTCCACCGCATCCAAAGCATTCCTGACACCGGTCGAGCGTACGTCGTAGGGGGCCGCAAACGCCAAATAAAGGTCCTGCTTCAACCTGAAAAGATGGCCTCGCGCAATGTCGCTGTTCTGGATATGGAAAGGGCCCTCAAAGGCGCCAACGTAAACGTCCGCGCGGGGACAATGGACGTTAAGAATCAGGAAATAGTGGTCGATGCGGGGCCATTCATAAAATCCGCGGCGGAACTCAAAGACGTGCTGGTCGGAGTCGATCGGGGCAGGCCCGTCTATCTCGCGGATGTCGCGGATGTGCAGGACGGCCCGGAAGAAGTGGAATCGTATACGCGCCTGGTTTTCGGTCCGGGAGCCGCACGCGATCCGGACACAAGGACTCTCAAGAATGCCGCTCAAGGTTCAGTTTACAATCAGGTCACCGTCGCCGTGGCCAAGAGAAAGGGAACCAACGCGGTCACGGTCGCGGAAGGCCTGATCGGCAAAGTCGATGAGCTGAAAAAGGAAGTCATCCCCTCGGACGTCAAGGTCCTTGTCACGAGGAATTACGGCAAGACCGCGGATGAGAAGGTCAATGAGCTTGTAAAACACCTCGGGATCGCGGTCATTAGCATTATCGCTCTGCTAACGGTCATGCTCGGGTGGCGGGAAGCGATGATTGTGGCCCTGGCCGTGCCCATGACCCTGGCCGTCACCTTGCTGGCGAATCTTCTGGTGGGATACACGATCAATCGGGTCACTCTCTTCGCTCTCATACTCTCGCTAGGGCTTTTGGTGGATGATCCCATAGTGGATGTGGAAAACATCCATCGTCATTTCAAGCTCAAGAAGCACCCTCCGCTTGCCGCGACTCTTCTAGCGGTGGACGAGGTGCGGCCTCCTACTATATTGGCTACGCTCGCAGTGATCGCCTCGTTTATTCCTCTGTTCTTCATCACCGGCATGATGGGGCCGTATATGCGCCCTATGGCGCTGAATGTTCCTATCGCCATGATCATGTCGCTTGTGGTCGCATTTACGGTGACCCCGTGGATTACTTACCACGCTCTGAAAAAAGAGTACGAAAAAGACACAAAACCTTATGACTTCAAAACAGGGGCCATATATCGTATTTACAGCCGGATCGTCACACCGTTCCTGGAGGACCGGCGGCGGAGCTACAAGTTTCTGGCCGCGGTAGTAGCGGCTCTGGTCGCTTCTGTTCTTTTGGTAGTTCTCAAGCTGGTTCCTGTAAAAATGCTCCCCTTTGATAATAAGGGCGAATTTCTCATAGTAGTGGATATGCCGGAAGGGACTACCTTGGAGACGACTGACAGCGTCGCGCGGGATGTCGAATCATATCTGTCTACCGTTAACGAGATCAGGGATATTGAATCGTACGTCGGGATTGCTTCGCCTATAGATTTCAATGGCATGGTCCGACAGTACTATCTTCAGAAAAGGCAGCAATGTGGCCGATATCAGAGTCAATCTCCTGGATAAATACGAGCGCTCTTTCCAGAGCCATCCCTTGGCGCTAAGGATCAGGCCTGATATCCAAAAGATAGGTGAAAAGCACGGCGCTAACATTAAGATTGTGGAAGTCCCGCCGGGACCGCCTGTTTTTTCGACCCTGGTGGCCGAGGTCTACGGTCCGCCGGGCGCTTCTTATGATGACCTGATCGCTCAATCGCAAAAAGTTCGAAAGATCATGGAATCCACAAAGCAGGTTGTGGATGTGGATGATTCGGTTACAGCCCCCCAGATAAAGTACGAATTTGTGGTGGACCGTACCAAGGCCGGCCTGAGCGGGCTTGACGAGGACGCTATTGCTCGCTCCGCGGAAATCTTCCTCGGCGGCAAATCGCCGACCATTCTTCACAGTGATTTCGAGCGAACCCCACTTGAAGTCAATTTGCGGCTTCCCAGGAATCTGAGGTCCAGGCCGGAAGATATGGGCCCCATTCGCGTCAAGGCCGCGGACGGGTCGATGGTGCCGTTTAACGAGTTGGGGGGTATCAAGGAAACTACGCTCGACAAGACGATCTTTCGGAAAAACATGCAGCGACTGGTTTTTGTCACGGGCGAAATGGCCGGGCGCAGCCCTGTGAACGCGATACTGGATATCAAGTCATCGCTGAAGGAAGCCAAGATCCCGGACGGATTCAACGTCGAACTGGCGGGAGAAGGTGAGTGGAAGATCACCCTGGAGGTCTTCCGCGACCTGGGCCTGGCCTTTGCCGGAGCGCTCATATTGATATACATTCTGCTGGTGCAACAGACCGCGTCGTTTGTTATTCCGCTGGTTATCATGGCGGCCATCCCGCTCACGATGATCGGCATTCTCCCCGGTTTCGCTATTCTGAACCTGGTTTTTGCTCATAATATCGGCTCGTATCCGGATTCAATATTCTTTACAGCCACCGGAATGATAGGGATGATCGCGCTTGCGGGCATTGTGGTGCGGAATTCGATCATCTTGATCGATTTCATCCATGTGAGAACCGCGGCCGGCGTGGGCCTCGAAGAGGCTATTGTCGAATCCGGCGCGGTCCGGTTCACTCCCATTCTCTTGACCGCGGGCGCGGCGATCTTCGGTTCCTGGGTGATAACTCTCGATCCTGTATTTTCAGGATTGGCCTGGTCCTTCATATTCGGAGTATTTGCATCCACGGTATTCACATTATTGGTGGTCCCAATCATTTATTATCTGATTTACGGCAAGAAAAGCTGACAAAGAAGTGTGATAAGCGCTACAGGCATCTGGACTGTCGAAGAAGAGGCCGCAACTCCCAGGGTGCAACAAAAAACGAATTGAGAGCGCCATGATCTCACGTAAGGTGTCTCAAAAAGACATTCATTCGGGACATACGATCCGGAATGGACGAAGCAGCGATTCGTAAGAAATACAACCTCTCCCTAAAAGGCTTGCAGAGTCTTTACGACAAATTGATCGAAGCCGGTCTCTTGGGAAAAGAAATCAAGACGCAGCCCCGCAAGCTCAACTTACTCGCTGTTCTCGCGGACATTCGTGGCGGGATGAACCGATCCGACCTCCGGAAAAAGTATGCGCTGACGGATGAGACTCTTCGGCAAGTGGTCAAGAAGCTCCTCGCTGCGGAAGGGAAAAGGTCTGCGGATGACGGTCCTGAAACGCTCATCGAGGAGCCTGCTGAATTCCTTGCAACTCATGAATTCGTGCGACACGAAGTCGATTTTGCCTTGCCGGTGTACGAGGCGGATCGACCCGACATCCTCGGGACGGTAAGGGACGTCTCGGAGGCAGGCATGAGCGTAACGGGTATCGAGGCTAGCCAGGGGGACATCAAGACCCTGGTCGTCCTTGGGGACGAACTGGGTCAATTCTCTTCCTTTGAATTCGAGGGCTACTGCCGGTGGGCCTTTACCGATTCACTGGATGGAGCTTGCCTCGCCGGATTCGCCATAGAGAAGATATCGAGGACTGACGCACAGGAACTGCAAAGACTAGTACGTCTGATCACAACCGGCGGGTAACGAACCGGTGAGAAAAGAGTTGGCAGTTGAAGGCATCGGCTCAACGCCACAACGTCGAAACAGTGGAGGTCTAGAATGCAAGTTTATACATACTCAGAAGCGCGGCAAAAACTTGCTAAGGTCCTTGAACAAGCGGAAAGCACAGGCAAAGTGCTAATCCGAAGAAAGGACGGCAGGACCTTCGCCTTGATTCCGGAAAAGATCGCCTCTTCTCCTTTAGATGTTCCAACGATTAAAGCGAATATTACCACGCAAGAAATAGTGGACATTATTCGAGAAGCAAGGGAAAGGTAGACCCCGGCGCTGACAGATCCTTGCTTTGAAATCTTCCCTCAAGCCATCGCCAATTCCGCGCCTTCCTTTGGGTTTGGCCCGTATTGGTTGGTACCGGGCTGGCTGTCTTGCGCCGCAAAGATAATGAAAATTATCCAGCCGATGAGCGGAATCAGATTAATAAGATACCACCAGCCGCTGCGATCGGTGTCGTGCAGCCTGCGAACCGCTACGGCAATCCCGGGAATCAGCACCCCCAGACCGTACAAACCGCCGAGCACACCACCCGTGCCAAGAAGGCCTTCGATCGCGGCAAGCACGAGAGTGATTATGAAGTTAATCAGGACGAACATCCAGAATTCGGTCCGTCGTGCGCGTCCGCTGAATACCGCATACTTCCTGAGTACTCCCAGATACCACTGCATGTTCTCCCCCTGTGGCGCCTCCTACATGGTTTAACATATCCGAAGTCTTGCTTAAATCAGCTATGATTTCAACATATATTTATCAAGGATTAACTCGCAGACAGGGTTGCGGAAATCCGGCCAAGTGTTTAGCTAATTAATTAGGCTTTGTGGTGGAAGACGGCGGGCCTACGGATTTTTTACAATGACTTTTGAAGATCACATTTGATCCCAACTCGGTTGCGGGAAATTTCTAATTGAAAGGAGTCCCCACTTGATCAACGACAGAATCCAAGAAGCCTTTAACAAGCAGATCAACGCGGAACTTTATTCCGCGTATCTTTACCTCGCCATGGCCGCGTATTTTGAATCCGTCAATCTTCGAGGTTTCGCCAACTGGATGCGTTGCCAGGTTCAGGAGGAGATCGTTCATGCAATAAAATTCAACGACTTTATTGTTGGGCGAGGCGGTAGAGTGACTCTGATGCCGATAGAAGGGCCTCCCACAACCTGGGCGTCGCCGCTGAACGCGTTTGAGGACGCATATCGGCACGAGCAAAAGGTGACGGGTCTGATAAATGATCTGGTAAACCTTGCCATGGAAGAAAGAGACCATGCTTCCAATGCGTTTTTGCAGTGGTTTGTAACCGAACAGGTGGAAGAAGAGGCTTCCGCGGACGGCGTTGTCCAAAAACTCAAGCTGGCTGGCGATCAGGGAGGCGGATTGTTCATGATCGATCAGGAGTTGGCCGCACGGGTTTTCACAATGCCCGTTGCGCAGGGAGAATAGAAGATATTGTTTTGCGGCAGGCGACGAGCTAATTATGGGACTTTCAAGTATATTGAGCAGAAAAGAAATGATTTGCTGGGACGGGCATCTTGCCCGTCATTGCCAAATAGACAGGCTAGAAGCCTGTCCCCCCAATCAAAGTCTGTAATTACCGGTTTTCCAGGGAGGACGAAAATGGTAAACGTTTGTGACCGATCCATGCAGTGGTTGGCGACAGCCATGGAAAAGGAACAGTCAGGCTGGGATTTTTATAAGAATGCCGCTGAGAAGTGCGCCACCGCGATGGGGAAAGAGCTGTTCCGCAAGCTGATGGCCGATGAAGGCATCCATATGCAGCGTGTGAAGCAGATTTACGATGCTCTGTACAATCGGAAGGTCTGGTCCCAGGACTGGATGGCCTGCAAGACTGAAAATCCGGATCTTCGACAACTTATCCGAGACAGAATCGAAAAATTAGCGCCTCAGGTGAAACCTGAATCCAGCGATCTGGACGCCATTGAGACCGGCCTGGGGATGGAACAGGGCTCCATCGATTTCTATGAAGACCAGCTCAAACTTGCCACCGATCCCCTGGAAAAGGAATTCCTGGACCTCATCCTCCGGGAAGAACGCGGTCATTTTGTAGCTCTGAAAGATCTCAAGCTGTTTTTTACGAACCCGGAATCGTGGTATTATGAAAAAGAGCGCCAGCACGTGGATGGCGCGTGAGACGATCGTTTGGGTTCAAGAAGCGAAGCATATACAATTTGCTTCTGCGAGGAGTGAATGGTAGGACAGGCGTCTCGCCTGTCTATTAGGAATGACCGGCAAGATGCCGGTCCCACTGGGAACCTTTCCCATCCCCGGACTTATGCTGGTAGCGACCGGTCCCTCGTAGAACGCGGGATGCCGGTCGATTATGTTTGGCGCTGCCAGGGCCTCCGGCGCCCACCAGTTGAGGAATCGGGAGGTCGCTTTTCCCGCGTTTCGAGGGGCCGAAAGAGATGACTTCCAATTCCCCAGGCAAATGAATCGTCACCTTGAAAAATGATCGTGAAAAATGGAATAGGCGGTACGCTGATGAGCCAAGCGATATCCCAGCGCCTGATCCTTTTCTTGCGCAGCACAGCAATTTGCTGAAATCCGGCCGAGCCCTGGACCTTGCTTGTGGTCGCGGCGGTAACTCCATATTCCTGGCTGAAGCCGGGTACGCTGTGGATGCGATAGACATCAGCGACACAGCTCTTTCAAGACTGAAAGTCTATGCCGACCAACGAAGACTCAATATTCGGTGTATAATCGCGGACCTGGATGACTTCTCGCTACCAACGGCGTGCTACGACCTCGTGGCGGTGTTTTACTTCTTTTCCGAGCCGCTGTTATCATCCATAAAAGATGCTCTCAAGCGCGACGGCCTGTTGTTTTACGCCACGTACAACAAGAGGCATACCAGCGTGCAGCCGGGCTTCAATCCGGACTATCTGGTGGAACCCGACGCGCTGGGTCGATATTTCAGCGATTTCGAGATATTGATTAATGAACCGGACGCCGGACCGGAACGGAATATATCGAGGCTTGTAGGGAGGAAACGTTGAATCGGGCGCTCTCGTTCCCAGGCTCTGCCTGGGAACGCTTTTCCCGGAGGCTCCGCCTCCATAGTCAAGTTGAATGAACCACGTTTTCCGGGCAGGGCCCGAAGATGTGGGTTCCCATACGAAGCCTGGGAACCAGGTCTCAATTTTTGGTATGTATAACGTAGGGGCGCAATTCATTGCGCCCGATAAGAGGGCGTGATGAATCACGCGCCGTACCCGGTTGCACAATGATCAGCCCATTGGATGGAGTAAGAATCGCCGTAGGCGCCCTGAGAGTGAACGTGATGCGTTCTCTTCTGACCATGCTGGGTATAATCATAGGGGTTGGCGCTGTTATTGTCATGGTCGCCGTGGGCGCAGGCGCCAGAGAAATGATTGGCGCGCAGATCCGTTCTATCGGCAGCAATCTGATCCTGGTTCTCCCCGGGGCGTCAACTCAGACCGGAGCGCGGCTCGGCGCGGCAACGGTGCACACCTTGAGAGCTTCAGACGCCGAAGCTATAGGTAAAGAACTTCTCGCTGTAAAGTTAGCCGCTCCGGTCTGGGGCCAGGCTACTCAAGTGGTTTATGGTAATCGAAACTGGCAAACTCGAGTCACCGGCACTACAAAGGATTATTTCGGTGTAAGAGAGTGGACGATGCAGTCCGGCCGGCTCTTTAGTCCTGAGGAAGAACAACGGGCGGCCAAAGTCTGTATAGTCGGCCAGACCGTCCTCGAAAACATCATGTCCGATACGTACGCGTTGGGGAAGCTCTTGCGGATCAAAAGCGTGCCTTTTACCGTAATTGGAGTGCTCGAAAGAAAAGGGCAGTCCCCGAGGGGAGACGATCAGGATGACGCGATATTTGTCCCTCTGAAAACAGCGCAGAACAGACTTTTCGGTTCTCCCTTCCCGGATGAAATAGGCGCGATACTCGTCCAGTCAAAGGAAATCCCACTCATTCCCCTGGCCGAAAGGCAAATAGACGAACTACTAACGCGGCGACACAAAATCGGGCGATTTCAGGAAAAAGACTTCACTATCCGCAATCTTACTGAAATCCTGGAAACTGCTCAGAAAACCTTGAACATAATGACCTCGCTTCTTGGGGCTATCGCTGCGATCTCGCTGCTGGTAGGCGGGATCGGCATTATGAATATCATGCTCGTCTCAGTAACCGAGCGTACTCGCGAGATCGGTATCCGTATGGCGGTCGGCGCAAAATCCTGGGACATCCTCATGCAATTTCTGATAGAAGCCGTAGTGCTCTCAATGATGGGCGGGTTTATGGGCATCCTTCTAGGAATGGCCGGTTCGTACGTGTTTGCGAGGGCCAGTGGATGGCCTGCCTTGATCAATCCGCTTGCCGTAGCGGTTGCGATTTTGTTTTCCGCGGCAGTCGGGGTATTCTTTGGTTTTTATCCCGCATTTAAAGCATCCAAACTTCATCCCATCGAAGCGTTAAGATACGAGTGAACATTGGCGCTCGATGGTCGTAACCATATAATTTCTGCGGGCAAAGCCTATCTTTGTGGGGCAGGCTTTCCAGCCTGCCATGATTGGAACTTTACGACAGGCAGGCTAGAAAGCCTGCCCCACAGGTGAATACCACTCCAAGATATTTCTCTGCGCTCTGCGTTCCCCGCGGTGAATAGTATTCTACTCTTGCTCCCGGAAAGTGTTTGCTATAAAGAGAGCACTTGAGATATAGAATTGGGTTTTCAAAAATTTGGGTCCCGAAGCTTAATTGAGATCGCTTCAAAGAGAGGGCTAGCGCATCGGCGGGAACCGCAGGCTGACATACTGGTCTCTTTAGAAGAGAATGTTTAAAATATGCTGAAAAGATTTTGGGGACGTGAGGCGCTTCAAGCGCCGGGGCGGAAGAAGTAAATGTATATACTTGGAATATCGGCCTTTTATCATGACAGCGCCGCTTGCTTGATCAAGGATGGAGTTATTGTTGCGGCAATGCAGCAAGAGCGCTTCTCTCGTGTGAAGCACGATCATCGTTTTCCACATGAGTCCGTGGAGTGGTGCCTGAAGGAGGCCGGAATTACGGCCAAGGACTTGGATTACGTAGTATTTTACGACAAACCCATCCTGAAATTTGAGAGGCTGCTGGAGACTTACTTGTCTTTTGTCCCCAAAGGTTGGGCATCGTTCCTGATGGCTATGCCTCTCTGGTTGAAACAAAAATTGCATATCCCGGACTTGATTCGCAAAAGCCTTGGCTATGACGGCAAACTCTATTTCCCGGAGCATCATGAAGCTCATGCCGCTGCCGCGTTTTTCCCTTCACCCTTTCGACGCGCGGCTTTTTTGACTATGGACGGAGTGGGCGAATGGACTACCACCAGCTTCGGGGTCGGCGAAGGTAATAAGGTCCGCCTGGACTATGAGATCAAGTTTCCGCATTCGCTGGGTCTACTTTATTCGGCCTTCACCTACTTTACGGGTTTCAAGGTAAATTCCGGGGAATACAAGGTCATGGGCCTTGCTCCTTACGGTGAGCCCAAATACGTGGATGCGATTATGAAGGAGCTGATAGACGTCAAAGAAGATGGTTCCTTCAAGTTGAATATGGATTACTTCACCTATCCGTACGGTCTGACCATGACAGGCCGAAAATTTGAGAAGCTCTTCGGAGGCCCAGCGAGAAAGCCCGAGAGCAAACTGACCCAGCGTGAAATGGATTTGGCCAGATCGGTCCAGGTGGTTACGGAAGAAGTGATGCTGCGCTCAGCTCGTCACATTCACAAGTTAACAGGCGAGAAATACCTGTGCCTGGCGGGCGGTGTTGCGCTCAATTGCGTAGGAAACGGACGCATTCTGAGAGAAAGCCCTTTTGAAGATATCTGGATTCAGCCGGCCGCGGGTGATGCAGGAGGGGCTTTGGGCGCGGCTTTGTTTGCATGGCATCAATTGCTCGATAATGAAAGGATCGCGGACGACGTCAATGATTCACAGACCGGCTCGTTCCTCGGTCCGTCGTATAGCGATGAAGAGATTAAGCAATTCCTTGATTCCCACGGGTATCCGTACAACCATGTGGCTGACGGGGACTTGACCGCTGCGGTAGCTGACCTGATTTCACAGGGCAAAGTGATCGGGTGGTTTCAAGGTAGGATGGAATTCGGTCCTCGGGCGCTGGGGTCGCGGTCCATCATCGGAGACGCCCGCAATCCGGAGATGCAGGCCCAGATGAACCTGAAGATCAAATACCGAGAAAGCTTTAGACCGTTTGCTCCCTCGGTCTTGATAGAAGAAGTCGATCATTTTTTTGAGCTGGATAGACCTTCGCCGTACATGTTGCTTGTGGCTTATGTGGATGAGAACAGAAGGCGGAAAATGTCCACTGAAGAGGACCGCCTTTGGGGAATCGATAAACTTAACGTCGTCCGTTCGGAAATCCCGGCCATTACTCACGTTGATTATTCCGCTCGCATCCAGACCGTCCACAAAGAAACAAATCCGTTGTACCACGAGCTGATAAAGAAGTTTCAGGACAAAACAGGGTGCCCGATAATAGTGAACACATCGTTCAATGTTCGAGGCGAGCCCATCGTGATGAGCCCGGAACACGCTTATTTGTGCTTCATGCGCACGGAAATGGATTACCTGGCGCTTGGGCGGTTCATCTTGGACAAGAAGAACCAGCCTGAGTTAAAGGATGACAAGGACTGGAGAAAAGAATTCGAGCTTGATTAGTTGAGGGGAACCGTACGCAGCAATGAACATAATTAATGAAATTAAAGAGGAAATCCAAGCCGCCCAGCGCGAGCCATCGAACCGCGATTTGACTATTCTTGCACTGCTCTTTCTTATTATTCCGGCTTTGATCGGCTTATATCTGGTTTTTTGGAAAGGCTCCGAATCGGGCTATGTATGGATGATCGTGGGCGCGGTTTTGGCCGTGACCAGGCTTATCAGGCCGCTATTCAAGACTATTTATAGCCTTTGGCTCGGGTTTTCGGTGATACTGGGATACTTTATCTCCAGGGCGCTTCTCACAATCATCTTTTTTCTGGTATTAACTCCTACCGGACTGATCATGCGGCTTGTGGGCAAAGACCCTATGGACCGCAAATGGGACCCAGCGGCCGAGTCCTATTGGATAAAGCGAGAAGATGGCGCGAGCACGAATTTGGAACGATATGAAAAGCAATTCTGATGCAGAGGGAAGATGCGGGAACCCCTTTTTTGTCCCGCGAGATGCGGGATTCCGGCGCCCTCCGCAAGAGTTCTTATATGGCTGATGGCAGGGACAGCGCTTTCGCAAGAGGTCGGGATCGTTTTTTCTCTGCGTCGTCTGGCGACTCTGCGGTGAATTCTTCTCTTGTGATGGACGGTTAAGTGATATAATTAAGAATTAGATAAATCAGGAGGAACGCAAAAATGTCCCTGATAGGTGAATTTTGGGATTTCTTGAAAGTTCGTAAGAAGTTTTGGTTGGCTCCGATACTGATCGTGCTGGTGATACTGTCGGCATTCATCATTCTGGCGGCTGCTTCGCCGGTTGCCGCGCCGTTCATTTATACGCTGTTTTAGAAGCGGGTTCTACAAGGGCCTACGGAAGGCAATTGTAGTCCGCTGCCATGAGGGTACGCCGTAGGGGCGCACGACCGTGCGCCCCTACATTGTCCGGTTGCGGCGCGGTCCTGTTCGTGGCGATCTCAGACGACCGGCCGTACGACTAGGTTTGAAACCCGCCCCTACCACCTACTTCACAAATTTGATAAATAAATCGCAATAAAATCATTAAGCCGACCGGTCCCCAGGAGGAGAGCGCATGGACCGAAACCGATAAATCATCTAAATCACCGAAATTACCACGACAAAAGAAGAAGACCGTCGGGCTGGGGACAAAGCGTACAAGCGTTTTGTATTCATATGTCTCTATGTTGCGTTTCTCGCCGCAGTCGTCGTTGGAGTCCTGGCTGCGCTCGAATATTATGCGTACCTTCGTGTGAAGGCCTCTCCTGTGGGGCAGGCCTATAAAGATCGGGACATGGATCTTGCGCGGCAAAGTTCGCAGAAGGTTGCGCCTCAATACGGTTACGAACCCACTCCCGGATTCGCCACCATAAGGAATACCCGGCTGGGAAACTCGTACGAATACATCAACGATGAGAGCTTCAAAGATTTTGAAGACGTTCCCCTGGAAAAGCCCGCGGATGAATTCCGGGTGCTGGTATGCGGCGGTTCCGTGGTGTTCGGAAGAGGCCCGGTGCCGCCTGCGGATGCGGTATGCGATTTTTACGAAGTCACATTCAGGTGGAACATACCCCATTTGATGGAAAAGATTATGAACGCGGATCCGGCTATTCGCGCCAAAATCAACAATAAGAAAGTGCGCGTGATTAACGCGGGTGTGGCAGGATACGTGTATCAAAACAATTTTATGCGATATTTGGCCAAACTGCGCCTTTTTCAGCCTGATCTCCTGGTATCTTTGGATGGAGCCAACGAAGTCCACACAGTGGCTCGGCCGTTAAAGGATTGGAATTACTTTACTGAAGGCCAGTATTATGAGGTGATCACCGACGTCATGGATATGGGCCGACGCGGATTCATCAACTACGTTACTCTCTGGCTCAAGAGAAATACCTATTTCTTTACCTGGTTGGCCTTCAAAGGCGGGGAAGGGCCGGGAATACTTATGGAAGATAGAGGCTTTGCGGCCCATCCTCAAGACGCCACCCCGGAGATGATCGCTTATCGTGACCACAACATACGCCAGGTGGCCGATATCGTGGCTATTTATCACGAAACTTTGAAGACTGACAGTGTTCCGCACGTGTTCGCTCTTCAGCCGATGTTCCGAAACTCCAAAAAGAAACGCACCCCTGTGGAAGAACGTATCGAAACTGTTACCGGAATGCAGAAAATCGGCTTCTATGACGCTGCTCAGACATATGACGTTTTGGTGGATCAAATCAAAAAGAGGTGCCGCGAAATCAATTTTGAAGTCGCAGATTTGACAGGTATTTTCGATAATGTTTCGGACTGGGTATTTACCGATTGGTGCCATGTGACCAACGGCGGGAATTACATCCTCGCGAAAGAATTGGTGAATCAGGTGAAACAACGGGTATTCCAGCTACCGCTCGGCAAAGATGACACCCTCCAAAATCCGCTGGACTCCTATTTGGTTGATTACTGCCAAGAACGCCAGGGTCCTGATTGACGGTCAGCCTGTTGATAGGGGCTTGCACATCCTGAAAGGCTATCCGGGTCAGGAACTCTTGGAGGTTCCTGCCGGTCAAGGAAGTAAACCTCCATCAGTTGTAATGGATCTTGGCGCGGTGGTCCCGATATCGAGGCTACGAATTGTATGGGGCGCCAAAGACTCGGTCCCGCAGGAGTGGAAAGTGGAAATCTCCGAGGATGGCGCTAGCTGGAAGCCGTGGCTCAGCATCGAGAAATCCGTTACGGATGCTTACGATCAGTGGCCCGGTTTTGAATATTATGCTCCGGAACAATCCGCTGCCCGGTACGTTCGTTATGTTCCCGCGGGGGAGGCCGCAAAAAAACCGGTGAAATTACGCCAGTTGAGCCTATTCCGATGATTCGCGGGAACGCTGGATAGGGAATTCAGCGAGACATGGATGATCGCAGCGATGGAAAACACCGAGGGATTTTACTTGTAGGGGCAGGGCTAGCAACCTGCCCAATGAGGGCGCAGCAAGCAGCGCCCCTACCGCAGTTATTCCTCACCCCCGACCCCCTCTCCAAGGATGGAGAGCGGGCTCATCGCGCCGTCGGCGGTAGGCGCCGCGGTCCCTGCCGGTGCGAGATGCGGCCGACCGGCATTCTGCGACGGTTCTGCGGTCGGGACCGGTCGCATACTGGCATAGGTCCGGAAGATGCCGGTCCTACTGATGCTGGGAAGCCTTTCCGAAAAATTTCTCGCCGTGTGACAAAACCATTTGTCTCAACTCAACAAATAGGGTATAAAAAGAAGTTTAAGATGGTTTTATCGCGGTTCAAGGCCCTTCGCCTGCCGTAGACAGGGAGACTCCAAGATGCCTCAGAAACTGAAAACATGCCGGGGGGCCGCTAAAAGGTTCACGGTGCTCAAGAGTGGAAAGATAAAAAGGAAAAAGGCCTATCATAGCCATCTCCTAAGTCATAAGTCAGTAAAGCAGAAGAGAAATCATAGGCAAGGCGGTTTTATTGACGCCAGCGACGCGAAACAAATAAGACGCTTGTTGCCCTATGCATAACAACTAACCGTGTGGCAAGATACTTGAATAAGGCTACAGCCATTTTCGGTTAATTATCTCAAGGAGCCGGTCAATGCCTCGAGTGAGATGTTCGCCCGCCAGCAGGGCGCGACGAAGAAAGATTCTAAAAGCCGCTAAAGGATATTTCGGCGGACGTAGCAGGACTTTAAAGCAAGCAAAAGAAACCGTAGAGCGAGCCCTGGTTTACGCATACAGGGATCGGAGGACGCGCAAACGAGATTTTCGGCGTCTCTGGATCGCCAGAATAAACGCGGGGGCGAGGCTCAACGGCATATCATACAATCGCTTCATCGAAGGCCTGAAAAAGGCCGGTATCGCTTTGGACAGAAAAATCCTCTCGGATTTGGCGATAAGCGATGCTCCCGGATTTAGCGCAATATGCGGGCAGGCTAAGGCAGCCCTGGAGGCTTGAGTCGCCTTAAACCCGAGTTGGACGAAATCTCCGGATCAGTCCGGCTTGCGGCGTTCCCAATATCATTTCTCAGGCATACAGCGGTCTTGCGGGACCGCTGTTTTGGTTTATTGAGGCAGCCATGAAAGAAAAGCTTTATCAGCTTAGACAAACTACTATCTCACGAATTGTCGAGCTAAACGACGCCAAAGATTTGGCTGAAATCAGGACCCGTGTGCTCGGCAGAAAAGGGGAATTGACGGCCTTTCTGAGAGGTCTGAAAGACCTGGCGCCTGAAGATCGCTCAAAAATCGGGCAACTTGCCAATGAAATCAAGGCCGAACTGGAGCGAGAACTCGACAACAAAGAGGCTGCGCTCCAGCAGGAAGAGGAACGTCGGAAACTGGCTTCGGAATATGTGGACGTGACTCTTCCGGGCAGGCGGATGACTCTTGGCCGCTCGCATATTCTGAACCGGGTGACGGATGAGCTGATAGAGGTCTTCGCTGGTTTGGGGTTTCAACTGGCCGAAGGCCCGGAAGTGGAACTCGATTATTATAATTTCGAGGCCCTGAACATTCCCAAGGACCATCCGGCGCGGGACATGCAGGATACATTCTACTTCTCGGAGAACGTGGTGCTGCGAACCCACACCTCGCCCGTGCAGATAAGGACTATGGAGAAACAGAAACCGCCGGTCAGAGTTATCTGTCCGGGCAAGGTTTATCGTCGTGACGCGGATATCACTCATTCGCCGATGTTCATGCAGATCGAGGGCCTGTGGGTGGACGAAGGAATCTCTTTGGCCGATCTCAAAGGCGTTCTTACAGCTTTTGCGCGTGAATACTTCGGGGAAGGGTTGGCTCTACGATTTCGCCCCAGTTTTTTCCCGTTTACGGAACCGTCCGCTGAAGTGGACATCCAATGTGTGATTTGCAGGGGAAGCGGGTGCAGAACATGCTCGGGTACCGGCTGGCTCGAAATTTTGGGTTCCGGTATGCTGGACCCTGAACTATATCGTTTTGTGAATTACGATCCGGAGATCTACAGCGGTTTTGCTTTTGGGCTCGGAATAGAGCGGGTGGCAATGCTGAAGTACGGTATCCCGGACATTCGTCTCTTTTACGAGAATGACATGAGGTTCTTGAGTCAGTTCTAAAGTCCCCCTTTTTTAGAGGGGGATAGGGGAGTTTTTCCCGTAGGGGCAGACCCATGCGTCTGCCCTGGGCGGACACGCAGGTCCGCCCCTACAACAAAATTTCCATTCCCCCTTTAATAAGGGGATCAAGAAACGATTTAGTGAAACAGAATCTCGAAAGAGGTGATATCCAATGCTCGTCAGCTTAAATTGGCTGAAAGAGTTCGTGGAAACAGAGTTGTCGGCTGAGGAGATTGCGGAACTCCTTACCATGGGTGGCATAGAAGTGGAAGCCATCGCTCACGTGGGCGGAAGTCTGCAAGACGTTTTAACAGCTAAAATCGAGAAGATAACTCCTCATCCCTCATCCGATAAACTCAGTTTGGCCCATATCAGCCTGGGCAAGAAGAAATTTCAGGTCGTTTGCGGCGCGCCCAACATAAGCGTCGGTCAAATTGTGCCGTATGTCGGTCCTGGGGCTGTCCTTCCGTCCGGCGAAAAGATCGAGGAGAAGCAGATCAAAGGCGTCTCTTCACCGGGGATGCTCTGTTCGGAAAAGGAGCTGGGCCTTGGTGATGACGCATCGGGAATTCTTGTGCTGGACCCGGACACGGCTGTCGGCCTGCCGTTGCCGCAAGCTCTTCCGTTTATTGAGGATTTTATTCTCAGCACAGGGGTGACACCCAATCGAGGCGACTGTCTGTCGATCCTGGGGACGGCCAGAGAAGTGGCCGCGCTTGCGGACAAGAAATGGGCGCTACCCGAAGTAGGACGGCAAAAGACATCCGGCGATATAAATAAGAGGCTTTCCATCGAGGTCCCGGACGCGGACCTTTGCCCACGATATGTGGCGACAATGGTGGAAGGGGTAACCATCGGGCCTTCTCCCTTCGATGTCCGACTGCGATTGAGCCGATCGGGGATGCGGCCGATCTCCAACGTGGTGGACGCCACGAATTTGCTCCTGTTGGAATGCGGTCAGCCGTTGCACGCGTTTGATTACGAGCTGCTCGAGGACCGGAAAATTGTAGTTCGCCGGGCAGGTCCGGAACAGACCTTCGTTACCCTGGATGATGTGGAGCGCAAACTGCCGAATAACACGTTGATGATATGTGACGGCCGCAAACCGGTGGCGCTGGCCGGCATCATGGGAGGCCTCAATTCCGAGATTAATCCGCAGACAACCTCGGTGGTTATCGAGAGCGCGTTCTTTGAACGCTTTGGCGTAAGGCGAACATCCAAGGCTATGGGACTTTCTACAGAGGCTTCCTATCGCTTCGAGCGAGGCGTGGACCCCGTCGGATCGTTGTGGACGGCTCATCGGGCTGCGGAGCTGATTCAGAAATTGGCGGGCGGCGAGATTATTTCCGGCCACATTGACGTGTACCCAAACCCTATCGAGCGTGCTTCGGTCCGAGTTCGACCGGCCAAGGTGAACAGCCTTCTGGGAATATCATTATCGACAAAACAAATTACTTCTTATTTAAATCGGTTAAGTATCGAAACGGAACAAACGGATGACGTTGAGGGCGCCTTGAACGCGCAGCCGCCGGCATGGAGATGGGACCTCGAAAGAGAAGCGGATTTCAGTGAAGAGGTGGCTAGAATACACGGTTTTCAGAACATACCCCTGTCCATGATCCGTTACACCGCCGCCCCTGACCGGACACGTCAAGACCACCGCATCATACGTAAAGTGAACGAATTGATGAACGCATCCGGCTTCACCGAAGTGATAACCATGTCCTTTGTTTCCAGCGCTGCCGCGCAGGAATTTGTTACGCCGACGGACGAGAACAAATCACTCTCTCTTGTGAATCCGCTGACCGAAGATTTTGCCGTGATGAGGACTTCTCTTTTTCCCGGCCTCCTGTCCGTGATGAAGCGCAACAAGAGCTTCAGGCGTGACGACCTAAAACTCTACGAAATCGGTAAGACATTTATTCCTGTTGAAAATCAGGAGCTTCCACGTGAAGACCTGCGATTGGCCGGATTGGCTGTGGGAGCGCGATACCCCGAATTGTGGAACCTGCCAAAAGGCGATGAGATCGATTTTTACGATGTTAAAGGCGCGCTTGAGAATCTTTTCGACGGTTTGAATATAGAAGGAGTGCAATTTGTCCCTTCTGAGATAGCGTTCCTTCATCCCAATAAATGCGCGGAGTTAGTGTCAGAAGGAGAGAAAATAGGTTTCGTAGGAGAATTGGCGCCTTTCAAGATTCGAGAGCTCGATTTAGGCGAAAACATTTACGTTTTCGAGATTCTCCTGGAGCCTCTGTTCGTTCAAATCCGCAAGGAGACGGTTTTTAGGCCGCTTCCTCGCTACCCCTTTATAGAAAGGGATTTATCATTCATCGTTGAAGAAAAATGTTCAGGACAAAGAATTAAACAGTTGATTTCACGCTTGGGCCATGATATTATTGCCTCCGTGATCCTGTTCGATATTTATCGAGGAGAATCGATTCCGGAGGGGCAGAAGAGTGTTGCTCTCCGGATACGATACCAATCTGAAGATCGGACTCTGACGGACGAGGAAGTCCAGGAGGTCCACTCTCAGGTGGCGACAATTCTGGTTAAGGAATTGGGCTCCGCTATGAGAGAGTAAAGACCGGGTTATGCCGATTCGGCAATCAGGTCTGTCCTTCGGGACCGAAGAATCCGATCGACGGGATTCCTATTCGAGGGGTGGTCGAATTATGACTATCGCGATTCCGGAAAAACAGTATTTCAAGATCGGCGAAGTCAGTGAAATTCTCAATGTGGAGCCGTATGTTCTGAGGTATTGGGAGTCAGAATTCAAGATTCTCAAGCCCACACGAACGCGAGCGCGACAGCGCCTGTATCACAAGCGGGACCTGGAGCTTCTCATGGAGATTAAACATCTCCTTTACGATGAGAAGTTCACCATCGCTGGAGCGAAAAAGCGTCTTCAAGAGATGAAGAAACAGACTGCCGCTGACAAAAAGGCTAAGAAAAGCGGTAGGATCGCTAAAGTCCGAGAAGAATTCGAGGCAGCGGAGGCGCGGGTGGAAAACCTGGCTGCTGCGGATCCTTCAGATTATCGGGAGATCCTTATTGAAATCAAAAAGGAATTGAAAGAATTGCGAGGTCTCCTGGAAGGCTAGTTGCGCGGTCTCGTTCCTGATATTATAATTTATAAAACTAAAGTGGAGTTAATTAATGAGCACGCCTATGCATTGCCCAGGTTTTCAGGCCCACAAGAATTTGACCTCCTTTACCTGTAAGTGCCCGAATTGCGGGAAAGAAAAGGAAATATTCTCCGACGAATTCGACAGGCCCCACACATGCTCGGGTTGCAACCAACCCATCGATTTTAAGGTGTGTTCTATCGAAGCGGGCGCTACTCAACTTAAATAGTCCCGCCGGACGATTCCCTCCGACCTGTTGATGTCAGTGCTTTTGTACATAACAATTGCCAAAAAACTTCTGTCTTTCTGGATTAACCTTCAACCCCTTGGAATCACTATTTAGGGTGCCACTGCTGCCTTGTCCGCCAGTGCAAGCCCATTAGAACTCGACGGCAAGACACTGCTGAACAAGCCAGCAGTGTCGCCCACCAATCAACCGGTTGTCAATCTCGAGAATTTCCACATTACTAACTATGATCCCACGTTGGTATCATCGGATATTTCATTAAATATATTAATGAAACTTTCGCCTCTGTGAAATTCATTCCGGAACATTCCAAAAGATGCGCACGCGGGTGAAAGCAAGATCACCGCGCCAGGGACCGCCTCGTCCAGCAGTCTGTAAACAGCGTCCCGAAGATTGTCGAATCTCCCCACCACTTTTGTTTCTCCACCAGCGGCGACAATATGCTCATAAAGAGATTCCGTGGCTTCTCCTTCCAAAAGAGCTATCTTTTCAGCCCTGGTTGCTGCGCTTCGCGCGAAAGGCTCAAGATCGAGCTTCTTGTCCGCTCCGCCCGCTATGAGAAGGATGTGTTTCCCATCGAGGGCATTGAGCGCGGCGCAACCTGAAACCGGCGTTGTGCTGGTGGAATCGTTTATAAAGCCTACACCCCTTTTGGAGCCCAGCCATTGCAAACGGTGCTCAACTCCGCTGAAGTCCTCTACAACTGATCGAATAATCGTTTCCGGGACCCCAAGCGTCTGCGTCAATTTTATGGCGGCGGCAATATTCTCACGATTGTGCGTTCCCGGCAGTTTGACATTCCAGTCCGACGGCACGTCCGTCACCCTGAAGAAATCCTTGCGCGCCGGGGCCTCCAAAGCCAGCCGGGCTGTCTCGGGTTGGTCGCCGTTGAATATGCAGAAATCATCTTCTTTCTGATAAAGATAAATCGCCTTCTTATCTTGAATATATTCATCCATGCCGCTGTAACGATTGAGGTGATCGGGATAAATATTGGTGAAAACGGATGCGTTGGGTGAAATGCCCGCATCGTGGAATCCCTGAAGCTGCCAGCTTGAAAGCTCCAGGACAACAGTATCATCCTTGCCTGCTATGCCGAGCAGAGGCAGAGTGGCGCGACCCATCACGTTTCCGCTCAGGAAGACCCCGGACCACGCCGCAGAAAGAATGTTGTGGATAAGAATAGTGGTCGTGGTTTTTCCTCGAGTGCCTGTTACGCCGACTACTCTTCCTTCAAAATGCTTACAAAACAGGCTTTCATCCATTTCTATCGGCACGCCGTGATCTGCGGCCAGCTTTAACAAAGGGGAAGAGCGTGGCACATCCGCGTTCCGGAGAATCATGTCCGCGTTGATAAAATCTTCGGGATCGTGACGCCCCAGTTTGAGTTTTATCGGGAGACCTTCAAGTTGTTTCACGGAAGGCGCAAGTTGCTCCGCGTTCTTCAGGTCCGTAACTGTCACTTGCGCGCCGCACTGCGCCAGGAACATAGTGTCCAAAAGACCGCGGCCGAGCAGTCCCAGACCCATCACCGTGATTTTCTTGTCTTCAAATAATGAGTGGGGATCAAGCGTCATGGTTTCTGACAGGATGAACGCGCCATTATCCGTAATGGCGACGGAATGTTCGAAATGCGCCGAGAGTTTCCCATCCGCGGTTACGACTGTCCATTCGTCGGGCATGAGCTTGACGCGCCAGGTCCCCTCATTGACCATGGGTTCCAGCGCAAGCGCCATCCCCACTTGCAGCCGCGGGTTCCAACCTGTTCCTTTATAATTAGGGATTTGGGGCGCTTCGTGCATGCTTCTGCCTATCCCGTGGCCGACAAAATCGCGTACTACCGAAAAGCCATTTGATTCCACGTGCTCTTGGATAGCTCCTGAAACATCATACAGCCGATTTCCCGCCACACACTTTCTATGCCCTTGTATAGCGATTCTCGTGTCACCTTCAGCAGTTTTTCAGCCTCCGACGATATCTCCCCTATGGGATAGGTCCGGGCCGCGTCCCCTACATAACCCTTATGGACAACACCTACATCGACTCCGACGATGTCGCCTTCTTTTAAGGCTCGATTCCCCGGGATACCGTGAACAACCTGTTCATTTACCGAGGAGCACACCGAAGCGGGATAGGGTTTCTGATTTTGCATTCGATACCCTTTGAATGCGGCCTTAGCGCCGGCCGCCCGGATCAGTTTCTCGGCAAGTTTATCCAGTTCTCCGGTGGTGACTCCAGGCCGAACCATCTCTCCAATGCGCTCCAGGATTTCAGCGACAATGAGATTCGCTTCACGCATCACCGCTATTTCACTAGGTGTTTTTAATATGATTGCGCCTGATTTCAATGTATTACTCGTCCGCGTTTCAGATGTATGCCCCCTCTCCCTTCCCTCTCCCGCGAGGGGAGAGGGTTCAAATCCCCCTCCCTCGACGGGAGGGGGCAGGGGGAGGGTGACTTTGCAGTTGGATTTTTCGTAACACATACATACCAGAATTCTCGGTATTATTGTTGGATCAATTTGTTCCCAGAGTAAGAGCGCCCTGGATCAACTGCGCTCGGACGAATCCGAAATTAAGCTCCTAAGAAGCTCCAGATTAACCGGGTCCATATCCTGATCGTTCAGAGTCTTCGGGGTTTCGATGAATTTCGGGACCCGATTCAAGCGAGAATCGTTCATAATCGCACGGAAACATTCAAGTCCCAGCTTTCCCTTGCCGATATGGTCGTGACGGTCAACCCGCTGTCCGAGCCCTTTTTTACAGTCATTGAGATGCAGGGCTTTCAGGCGATCCAATCCGATCTTTGCGTCCAGCTCTTCCATGACGCTCTCGTAGCCCGAAGCATTGCTCAGATCGTACCCGGCCGCAAACGCGTGGCACGTGTCCAGGCATATTCCGATACGTTCAGGCGCAGTCGAATCATGGATTATTCGACGCAGATGATCGAAAGAATACCCGAGAGCAGTTCCCTGGCCCGCGGTATTTTCCAGTAGGATCGATACACGATATCCCGCGGTCGATGCCAATATGGTGTTGAGTGACAGGATCACCGATTTCAGTCCTGCCTCTTCTCCCGATCCTACATGAGACCCGGGATGCATTATCAGGTACGGGATTTCCAACTCCTCAGCCCTATCCATTTCCTCCCTGAATGAGGCGCTGGATTTGAGCAACAGGTCCGAGTTTGGCGACCCGAGATTTATTAGATAGCCGTCATGAGCTAGCGCCAGGATTCCGGTTCGGCCTCGTTCCAGCTTGAAATCTCGTACCTCCGGCTGCGCCAACGGCCGTGCTTTCCATTGTGAGGCGTTTTTGGTGAAAATCTGGATCGCCGTGCATCCCAATGCCTCACCGCGAGGAATTGCCTTGTGGACGCCACCGGCGATGGACACATGCGCGCCCAGCAGCAGATGGGATGTGGTCTACTGCCGAAGCGATGTCTTTGTTGGTTTTCTTGCCCAATTCCGAAATCTCCCAATTCCAAGGCTATCGGACTTTCGATTCGCCGGGTCATCAACTTTTGGCGATTCCTGAGCTTCTCTTGGTATGCTAATATCCTGTTTGCATTGCAAGAGGTCGCCGCTCCATATATTATTCTGGTCCGCTTTTCATGAAGAGCAAGGGCGAAACGTGAACGATCGAATCCGGAGGTAGTAACACAATTGAACAAGAACGTGGATAACGAATCTCTGGCGGCCAAGGAACGAACCCTCGAGTGCAAGGTTTACTACGAGGACATTCTGGGTATTTTTGTAATCTCAAGTTATCACAGATGACGTGCTTACAACCATCGGAAACCAGGAAGGAAAAGGGGTAACCTCAAGTTTCATCTAGTTTCTTAAAGTTTGACCTATTTTCCCTCCCGATGGGCACAATTTGGGCACAGGAAAGAGAGGAAGCACGGACGCTGCTTCCTTTTTTGTTGTCATTTGCGCGCCTTTCCATAATCTACGCTCTTACGGCGGGGGATTTCCTCCTGCACTCCCAAAGACTCTGAAGTTGTCCACCAATGAGACGTTGACAAAGCCGTTGCAAAAGTTAGAGAAGCTCACAGAAAACAGACTGATGGCTATTGCTGAGTAGATTCTCAGTCGGGGGTGTATCTGAGAATCTAAAGACCAGTATGACGGCTGTCAAAGAAGTTATTCGCAATTGCGAAAACCTGATGTCTAGTCCAGTAATAATGGAGGATTTATACCAACACCCTTTCTAACAGGTAAATCGCAAGTGAGGGAAATTGGTCATTGAACGCAGTCTATCGGGATCATTCTCTAGTGCCATAAGTTCTTGACACAGTGCTTGTTCGACCTCATCCAGGGATTTGAATGCGGCATTTGGCATGGCCTTTTCCCGGATTTCTTCCCAAATGTGCTCTACGGGATTGAGTTCCGGGCTGTGAGATGGTTGAGCGATAAGCCTTATATTCTCTGGGATTTTGAGGCGCTTACTCGTGTGCCATGCCGCTTGATCGACGATCATGATTACGAAAAAGTCTTTAAAATCCTGGGAAACATGATGAAGGAATATGTTCATCATGTGGATATTGACAAAGGGAAGAATCAGAGCGGTCATTTTCCCCAGGGCCGCACACACGGCTGCGAAGACGTACACGTAATTCCTCACAATTTGTCTGGGAGCCACAGGCCGGATACCCTTCGGCGCCCAACATGGTCTATGTTGATTTATGCGACCAAATCGGCCTTCATCCTGAGGCGCGAGTACCTACAGGTCTGGTGTCTTGTGGATCTCGTTGCGCAACTATAGCCTTTACCTGCTCGGGGAGTTTTTTTTAAATTCTTCCTGTACTTCTCTTTTTGCATCGACATGACGAGGACGCGGCATCACTTTGCGCCATTCGTTTCTATCCAAAAAACGGTAAATCGTGTAATGACCTATTGGATACCCCACATATTCTTCCAGGGCCACCTTAATCTCGGCAACAGTGGCTATTTGTCCTGTTTTTGCCCGTTCAAAAAACGGCGTTAAGAATTCTTTTTCCTCTTCCGGGCTCATCAATTCGTTTCTTCTCCCTCCCTTGCCCGGACCAAATAATGCATCAAGGCCAAAACGGTTATACGTGGAAATCCAGTTGTGAACCGTCTGTGAGGCTACTCCACAGTGAATTGCGATCTTCTCAGCGGGCCGCGGATCAACGGAGGCATTCAAAATTACAAGTAATTTGCGGAGATGCCATCCGTCCTTACAACGATCAATGCGCGCTGCAAGTTCATCAGGTCTTCGTAATAGGCGGAGCACGGATCAAGCTATTAGGATTATTAATGCTTAAAGTGACAATGCTCAATATTTAAGAAAGGGTGTGATGTAGCTGTTTATCGTGACTCCTAAGGCTTTTCCATATAAAGAGGTATACCCCCATACCCCCACGCTAATAGCCATTAGCAAATAATGAAAAGGAGTTCAGATCCTGCTTGGCTAATTTATGTGTGAAGCTACTCGTGTAGCGCTCGGCGTAATATTTTTAGAATAAGGGATCGATGGGGAAGAGCGAAACCGTCGTCGTGTACCGACGTATGAGTAAGGTACTCCAAGGTCGATCTCGAAGTACGCGTGAACAAGACGGTTACGCATGCCAAGGATGGATTTCCAGGGAATCTCGGGAAGGGTCTCCCGGCAACCTTCAGAGATCTTCGACGCTGCTTCTCCTATTATTTCAATACACTTCATCAACCCCAAAGCCAGCAATCGGTCTTTATCGAGATCGTCCCTCCTCTTCCCCTCAGCGAAATGGACTGCTTCACGAGCCGCATCTAGCATATGCCGCAGCCGAATTTGATCATCCTCTCGCATACTGAACCTCGGCCTCAGCCATTACTTTGTCTCTGAAATAACGGCTCAGCTCATAAGGGGTCCGGAGATCCACCTTGCAGTCACCAAGAGCTTCTGAAAGTTCCTGCTCCATGTCAGCAAGCTCAAAATAACCGGGAGTCCGCCCTTCCTCGAACTCTACAATGAAATCTATGTCGCTCTCTGGTCCGAAATCCTCGCGGAGATATGACCCGAAGACGGATAGCTTCTTAATATGGTGCTTTCGGCAGAAATCTTTGATCAAGTCACGAGGAATAATAGGGCGCGCTTGGTTCATGGCATCCCTCCTGCGCTCTTGGGGCCACTGGAGCATGGCCTTCCAGGAAAATATCCTTTTCCGAGATGGAAGGCAATGAGGGAAGCCTGAGTCATGTAAGAAAGAGGCCGGATCTGCTCTCGATTGATAGGTAGGTTTGAATTGTCCTTGCGAGGAGTATTGATGCCTTGATTATTATATCCGGACCGTCCTGATTCTCCTTGATTTGCATTCCCGCCAGTTCTGGTTAATTATTATCTCCACTTAACAGTTAGTGTCAATAGCATCTTGGGAGTTTCGAGGTCTCCGGACGTATGATAAGATGCGTTCACACGTCAATTTCGATGGAAGGGAAATATCATTGGAAAGTAATCCAATTAAAGAATCTCTGGCGGCCAAGGAACGAACCCTCGAGTGCAAGGTTTACTACGAGGACACTGATTGCATGGGAGTAGTTTGGCATGGCAATTATTTGAGATATCTGGAGAGGGCAAGGACTGAATACCTTGAGGATCGATTGGCCGGCGTTGTCGCGTACCATGATCGGGGCTACTCATTCATGGTGCACAAGGTGGAAATGGTCTTTCATTCGCCCGCAAAATTAGGCGACCAGCTTGTGGTTCGCTCATGGATCGAGAATACAACCCATTTCAGAATAGTTGTAAAACAGATCATCATCAAAAAGGGCGAGCCTCGTGATTATCTCGTCACAGCCACCATCACCCTGGTTCCGGTAAGCGTTGACGGCAAATTAATCGAAGTCCCGCCGGAATTTCATGCGCTTTAGAAACCTGCTAGCGGGCGCTGCCCGCCCTGCGTTTATGATTCCGATGATCGTCCATAGGCGGACATTTTCAATGACAAAACCGAGACCCTGGGTCTCAATACATATAATGACTTTACTCATATTGTCATTCATCGCGGCTCTGCCGGCACGCGGCCAGGAGTCCGATCAACTGATAGACAAAGCCTTGAAGATCTCCGGGATAATGGGCCAATTGGAACACCTTGCCGATACGGTAGTCTCGTGCATCCCGGATGACGCCTTCCCCGACAGGCGGATCAAGCGAGAAACCGAAGCGCTTCTCAAGGAAACAGCAGGTAAAGAGACCCTACTTCCGTTGGTTCGCAACGCTGTAAGGGAGAGCCTTGATGTCGATAAACTGCAAACGGTTCTCAAATTCTATGATTCCAAGATCGGCAAGAAAGTGGGACGCTTGCAGGAAGCGGCTCTGAATGCGGACCTCATAAGAGAGATTAGGGAAAGGCGCGCGTTACTCACTAGCCTGAATGAATCTCGGATGACCACGCTGAAGGGAATTGTCACCGCAGGACGTCTCTCGGAAGCAAACTCAAATCTAATCAATGCAATAATTGAGGGCCTGGTGGAGGGGTATGCGGATGAGGTCTCCAAAACAGATCGGCCCAACAAGGAGACCAGGAAGCAGATAAGAATTGCCCTCAAAGAGGCTACCGCCGACTCGAATCGGAGTCGGGACCTTGCATTGGTGGGCCTGGCCTATACACTCCGACCAGTGGATGACAAGGAACTCCGGGAATTTGCGGTATTCTGTGGTTCCGAAGCGGGAGTTTGGTTTAATATGTCGGTGCAGAAAGGTTTAGAAGCGGCTGTGACCAGAACGGGCCGAGCATTGGGAACTGCCGTGGCTCGATGGCGTTTGCACACAGAAAAGGCCAATGATCAAAAGGGAGAGCAAGATCCGGAGTAAGGATTTGCGTGCGCCATTCAGGTGGCGCTTCCGTGCGGATCACTGAAACACGATGCTAACCAAGAGAAGCATATCAATAATCGGATTTCTGTTCCTGACAGGATCAATGTGTTGGCTCACATTGGGTCCCGTACTTGCCGAGGATTCACCATACAAGCAATATGTCGATCCGGCCGGCCGCTTCAGTTTCGAATATCCAGCTACGATGAAACTGGAAGCCGCGCAGAAAGATGAGGTCACGGTCTATCATCCTGCAACATTGTTTCATATTTCCGTTTCTGTGCGACAGTTACGTGGCAAGTCTAATTTGAACGCGGACGTTTTGCTGGCTGCATGGAAAAAGGCTTTGCAGGAAGAGATGAAAAACGTGTCGGTATTGGGAGAAGGGAAATTGGAAGGCCTTCAAGGTTCTCAGGGGTATGTGGCAGCTTCCTTTACTAACAAGAAAGGGCTACAAATGGTCCAAATGGTCCAGTACTACGTTTCAGAAGACCGTTTCCTCCAGATGAGCATCTCAGACCGCGCCGAAGGATTCAAGAATCTTGAAACCGTAATCCGGAAAATTCATCAATCGCTCAAGATACTCAAACCCAAGCTGAAATAAGGAAGAATTCACGGCAGAGTGCGCAGAGAACTCGAGAGGGTGGAGAGAGAAGAGGCGAGAGGCAAAAGTCTCTGGGGAGGACGTTTTTGCAAAAACGCCGTCCCCAGACCCCTCCCCAAAAACTCCTATATGGCTGGCGGTAAGGTCAGCTTTCGGTAGGGGCGGACCTGCGTGTCCGCCCGGGAATGACAAAGAGCGAGCGCTAGGCCTTGCATCGGCCCGAGTGTAGGGGCGACTGGCGAGTCGCGCCTTTGTCCCTCCCCCGTTGGTTAAGGCGGGATCAATGGGGGACCTTTTGGCAGGCACGGCCCGCCTACCACAGCAGAATATCTCTGCATTCCCGCAGTTAACTTGTAAATGTATCGACGAGGCTACAGCAATTGTCCGATTTTCAAATAAATTCAGATTTTGTTCCCCGCGGAGATCAACCCGCGGCCATTGACGAATTGTCCGCTGGAGTCAAGAAAGGCGATAAGCATCAGGTGTTGCTGGGCGTCACGGGTTCGGGCAAGACCTATACTATGGCCAATGTAATAGAACGCTCCGGCAAGACCTCCCTTATACTTGCGCCCAACAAAACCTTGGCCGCCCAGCTTTTCAACGAGTTCAAAGGGCTCTTCCCCGGGGCCGCAGTCGAATACTTTGTCTCCTATTACGATTACTACCAACCTGAAGCCTACATTCCGCAAAGCGACACGTACATCGAGAAGGACTCCAGCATCAACGAGACAATTGACAAGATGCGACACTCCGCAACCAGGTCTCTGCTTGAACGCCGCGATGTCATAATCGTAGCTTCGGTTTCCTGCATATATGGACTCGGTTCCCCGGAAGCCTACCAGAATATGCTGGTTCATCTGATTTCCAAGCAGGAAAGTGACAGAGACGCAGTTCTCCGAAAGCTCGTGGAAATACAGTACGAACGAAACGACATAGATTTTCATAGGGGCACATTCAGGGTCAGAGGAGACGTCGTCGAGGTTTTTCCGGCTTACGAAGACTCCGTGGCAGTGAGAATCGAATTTTTCGGAGATACTGTAGATGCGATTTATGAGATCGATCCGTTGCGAGGCAAAGTCGTAAGAGCGTTGGACCGACTGGCCATTTACCCTGCCAGCCACTACGTGACGGAGCGATCCAGGCTTCTGGAATCCGTGGATATGATCCTCGATGAGATGAAAGAGCGGGTGGAATTCTTCAGGAGCCAAAACAGGCTTATTGAAGCTCAGCGAATTGAGGAGAGGACCCGATTCGATGTCGAAATGCTAAAGGAGATGGGATACTGCAACGGCATCGAAAACTATTCGAGGTATCTCACGGGCAGAAACGCCGGCGAACCACCACCGACGCTTCTGGAATATTTTCCCGAGGATTCCCTCTTTTTTATCGACGAATCACACGTGAGCGTGCCGCAGCTTCGGGGAATGTTCAGAGGCGATCGCTCGCGCAAGCAAACCCTCGTGGAATATGGATTTCGCCTCCCCAGCGCCCTTGACAATCGGCCCCTGACTTTCGAGGAGTTTCAGGAACACGTTTCGCAGGTCATATATGTTTCAGCCACTCCCGCGGCTTACGAACTGGAGAAAGCCCAAGGTCGGGTGGTTCAGCAGGTGATCCGTCCGACGGGCCTTATGGACCCCGTCATCGAGCTGCGTCCGGCTTCGGACCAGGTGGATGATCTGCTTCACGAAATCCGACGGAGTGTGGAAAAGGACCAGAGGGTCCTTGTAACCACTCTGACCAAAAAGATGGCTGAGGACCTGACCGAATATTACGGCGCTCTAGGTATTAGAGTTCGATACCTGCATTCGGAGATCAAAACCATCGAGAGAATGGAGATCATTCGCGACTTGCGGCTGGGCGAATTCGACGTTCTGGTCGGAATCAATCTGCTGCGAGAAGGGCTTGATATCCCTGAAGTGTGTCTGGTCGCAATACTGGATGCGGATAAAGAAGGGTTCCTGCGGTCCGAGCGCTCATTAATTCAGACCGCAGGCAGGGCCGCAAGAAATGTGGACGGCAAAGTCATCCTTTATGCCGATGTTGTAACCGAATCGATCCGGAAGACCGTTGAGGAAACTAATCGCCGGAGAATCATACAATCCGAATTCAACCGAGAAAACAATATCACGCCTGAAACGATCCGCAAAAATATTAATGATGTTCTGTCGTCCTTGGCCGAGCAGGACTATGTCACCGTCGATATTGAAGAAGAGGCTGAGCCGGAAATCGCGTCCATTCCGGTGGAGCGCATTTCCCGAGAAATCGAGAAGCTCACCGCTCAGATGTTTGCAGCTGCCCGCGATCTTGAATTTGAGAAGGCCGCTGAACTGCGGGACCTCATTCGCGCCCTGGAGCAGAAACAAATCAAGTACGGTTCGCCATAATCATCGCACGTAATCTGATGCAGTCTTGGATCGGGAAAGCCTCTCCGGAATTTAGAGCGGCTTTCCCTACAATCTTGCGTCATTCAACTTTGATCGGGATGGATTTCTTCTTGCTGGTCTCGCTTTTAGGGAGTTTAAGAGAAAGCACTCCATCCTTGAATTTGGCTTCTACCCCTTCACTTTTTACCTCGCTGGGCAGGGTGAAAGATCGAGAAAAACTGCCATAGGAACGCTCGATTCTGTGGACATTTTCCCTTTTTCTTCTTTTTCCTCTTTCTTCTCGCCCTTTATGGTCAGCACGTCTCCCGACAGGCTAACTTCAAGGTCTTTCTGCTCGATCCCCGGGAGTTCAGCTTTTATCAGAATCTCATGCTCGCTCTCAGAAATATCCACCGCGGGTGAAAAGCCACGACTAGAGAGCCAATCCGGCCGCTCGCGGCCGAAGAACCTTTCAATCAGATCGTCAAATTCTCGGCGAAAAGTCGCCGGAGCGTTTTCTACTCTTCTTCTCCAGGGCTCAAGTTCGAACATTTGCCGGCGCCTCCTTTTTGGCCAAATAAGAACTTCGCGGCAGACCCATCGCTGGGTAAGCCTAAGTTTTCCTATGACTCTAGATTTTCATCAGGCAGCGGGTGTCAAGGGGCCGGGATAGACTACAACCGCGCTGCGAAGATCTCTACATGGTCGCACGACGTTGGACTACCAGAGGCGCCCTGATGCGAGCGGTTCACTGAACCGCCCCTACCTCTTCAGTTCTAATTGACGTCTTCGCGTCCGGTAGTAGGCCGGCAATCGATTAAGGCTTAAGAGTAGGTTGTGAATTACCAATGGGCGTCCGCTTTCCATCAATATGCAAGAAGAAATTCCTGACCATCTTCATCAGTTACAATGTGGTTGGCTAAAGCGTAGTATGCCGGTCTTGAGAACCTGGCATGAAAAGATCCGTTTTTTATGATGCAATAAGGAACATTGTCTCTTCCTATCCAAAACCATTCAGGCTTGAGCGGCTCGTCCGACCCGTCGTTCAAGCGCATGTATATCTTGCCTTTTTCGACCTCGTCCACAGCCTGAACCACAAAAGGAGCGTCCTCAACCTCGACGCTGCAAAATTCATGACCGTGCCGGATCTGATAACCGCCATCCGATGTCTTTTCCAATAACTCGTTAAAGTACTTGTATATCTCAGGATGAATAATTTCCGCGCCATTCTGGAACCATCGACCGTCTTTATCGATGACCAGTTTTAAATAAGGTGTCACATTGCGCATATTCTGTTGACCGTTTCTTGATGGATCATCCATCGCCCTACCACAGTTCTGCGAATTCTTTTTTTCCGTACAATCGGTCATAGGCTCGATAACCGGCGAGCACCTTTTTGACGTAAATGCGAGTTTCGAGATAAGGCATGTTCTCGATGAACTCATCATCTTTCATCTTGCCGTTCTTGTTCAGCCAATCCCTGACTTTTCTGATATCCGCATTATACGCAGCCACAGCCGGGATTATTTTCCCTTTAAAACTCGCCAGGTTTTTGCTCAGTATTCGTATTCCTAAAGCCACATTCTGTTTGGGGTCAAGAATCTCGGCTATGGCCTTGGTCGGGATTTTACCGTGAGACCTGGAGAGTCCGGCCGCTCCGGGAGTGATCTGCATCAAGCCCAAAGCGCCGGCCGGTGAGACTGCTGAGGCGTCATAGCGGCTCTCCTGGCGCATTATAGCCCACACTAAGTGAGGATTTATGGAATGCCGCGCAGCAACCTGGATTGTATGATTCAGGTGGACACGCGGGAACGCCATCTCTATGAACTCGGCCGGCGCATTCAGAGGAGGGTTATCCATAAATGACGCAAAGCCGGCCGACAGGGCCTCATGCGCTATCCGATGCTGTTCAGTCTTATACGCCGCTCGCGCGGTCAGAAAAGCCACGGCAGGAGACGATTTCATGGACTTGGGAAGCGCTTCGAGATTGATCAAGGCAAATCCGTCCAAGCCTATCTCCATGAGTTTTAGCGCTGCCGATATATGGCTGTTGGACCTCTCCGCCGAAGTGAGCCTAATTTCAGGAAATGATTGTCCGGATTTCTTCTCACTATTTGGCGCCACCTTCATCGATTTCAGCAGGCGAGTGGCTTCAAAACCGTAATAGTCCAGCGGCGAATTGGTCGCCAAGTCCCTGAGTAAAGGTTCGGCCTCTTTGAGACGATTTGCGCTCATAAGGGAGCGAGCCTGCCAGTATTTCGACGGGTTCTCGATCTTACCGGCGGATGCGCCCTTTCGCGCTTCATGAAAGGCTTCGGCCGCGGGCCCGTATTCACGGTTCAAATATTTGATCCAAGCAAGTTTCCATTTGGCTGTCGCCCTGACTGAAGGCTCGGGATTAGCGGCAAGAAGTTTATTTAAGTAATTTTGGGCCGCGGGGAATCTTCTTTTTTCAAAATTGTAAACACCCAGGTTGAACAGGGCCTTCTTTTTCGCAGCAGCGGAACCGGATGAAAGGATTTTGTTACAACAGAATTCGAAATCTTTTTCTTTGTCAAGCCTCCAATAGATAAGGCTCAGCATATGAAGCGCCTCTGTTCGTTGCTTTTCCGGTAGGGCCCCTCCGAGCAGCTTCCTTCAGAATACTAATGGCCTTTTGATTCTGCCGGTCTTTATAGCGGCTCTGAGCCAGCTTGAGCATGAGCGCTTTATCGCCGGGTTTAGTCTTGAGCAGAGCGGAATAAGTGTCCGCGGCAAGATCGAAGCGTCCTTTGGCAAAGAGGCGAGCCGCTCGGCTCATCTGCTCCGATTCAGAAAATTCAATTTTGGGTATTTTCCCGTGGAAGACCATCCAAGAGATTTCATCAGCCGCTTTCAGACCTTCCACGGAAGCGGGATAATTCAAGGACAGCGCCCGATATCGCGAGGCCGCGTCAGAATAGTTCCCAAGCCGTTTTTCCAAATCGCCCAATTGTGACAGCAAAGCTGGTTTATCTTTTTCAGAAGCTTTTTCGATCATTGAGACCAGCAGCGCCTTTGCTTCGGGTTTGGCCTGTCTGCAAAGAGCGTCAGCCAGTTCTTGACGGGCTTGGCGCTGATAAACGCTGCTCGGATGTTTGTTGAGGAACTCCTTTAGTAGGATTTCGGCGTTATCCGGGCTACCGGCCTCCAGGCTCTTCCTGGCCAGCAAAAGGTACGCAACGGGCCCGTAAAGTGTATCAGGAAAAATGTTGTTCCAAGTCACCCGAGCGCGATCGAATTGGCCGGAGTCGTAGTATCCCTTGCCTTCCTTAAAGATGAACTCCTGGGCCGGGCCTGATTGGATCGTCATACCACAGACGTAGGAGGCCGCAACGAGAGCGAAGAAAAGAGCAATTGCTGAAATCCGCAAAAACATGCTAGACCCCGTGCGCCTTAGACTGCCTTTATCATTGGGGGATCGTAGGCCCGTTTCAAGGCGAGCCATGGGTATGTACCTTAGAACTTGAGGCATGTCCAGTCAAGCCGCGGCCTGGCAATGTCCTAGTTTATCCATTACACGTCGGTTGCGTCGGTGTTCAGGGGCAAAGGTGACTTCAGTCGTAATTTAGGAGAATCGCTATCAAGTAAGTACAGTGCGCCTAGCAATCTCAGGCCGGCTTAATGTTCCGTCTCGACTAACTGGGTTCGCACAGAACTACTTTCAACAATCAGCCATTCAGCCTTGTAGGTTCCGGCGGCATCGGAGAAATTCCCTCTGATAAGATAGCCACCGTATACACTTTCGGCAGTAAAGTCCTGGGCGTCCGGTTTATCAAACCACGGATTGAACATGCATGAGACATCGAGATCGACCACACGGTAACCAATCTTAACGGTAGCTTGTACCAATTCGGATTTTGGCAATGTCCAGTCAGTCCCGAAAACCGGTTTATCGTCGATCAGGCAAACGACTTTGGAACCCATAACTTCACATTCTGTGACTCGGTGTTTTGCAGCATCAAATGGAGGCGCTGTCATTTCCAATATAATATTATCTTTGAGCTTTATGATATGCCGATTCATGGCAGCCGGGCTGGCTGCGCCCATTACATCGCGGGGAACCAGATCCGGCTTTTTAATGTCAAGTTCGATTCCGCCCGCTGCACGAGGGGGTCTCGGTTCCCCTTTGGTTGGGCCTTGGCCATATGCAACTGTTGTGTGGATTCCTATGGCCAATATGATGACGTAAGCGCCTAATAAAAAAATATTACTCGCAATTTGCTTCATTTCCATTTTGCGCCTCAACGCGGCCACGATTCGATTATTAGCAATTTGATGCGGAAGAAAATCTTTGGATTCGCAATTCGAGGGATGAATACATGAGGTAATGCAACAATTTTAACCGACCTGATGAACCGCAGAAGCTCCCTTGATCTGCCTGCGAGCACTGATCAGCCTCACCGTTAGCTCGGTAGCATGCCAAACCTTCCAAAATAGCTAGGCCGGCGTATAATTCCCGAAAATATGCTCCAAGGAACTATTACGAGAGAAACCCAATGAGTGCAACAAAGACTATTTATTACGATGAAAATGGTCCTGAGATACAGCCCGGCTTTCGGGGCTTCGGTAGAGCTTGGTGGGCGCGTTCGGGCACGGACAGTGAGTGGGACGAGCATTTCGGGGAGTTCAAGATCTCCGAGCAACTTTACTGGAGCTTGTTTCATCTGGGAATAGTTGACGCTCTAGAAGAACTGCCCCACGATTGGCTTATCGGGGCGTATGAAGAGGGTATTCTCTTGGCTTCCGGCCTCAATCGCGCTTCCGAAATCTTGCGCGAGCAAGCGCACGATCTTGCAGCAACTCGCTATGAATGGGATTGCCTCCAGCAATTCAGCCCAGAGAAAATTCAGGTACAAAATAGTTGTTGAGGCCATGAGGCTCAAGCGAGAGCTCTTGGCACTGGCCGATTTCATGGAGAAAGGAGCCTCACTCGGCTATAATATTCAGCTCTGGCTTTAGGTTGCGATTTCAAGTGTAATCCGAGAATACAGAATTCAGTGCGTGGTGGCATGCCTTTGGTGCTCAAACGAGTGTCAACGGCGCTATGGTCAGTGGGTTGTCTCGTGTGAAGCGGGGGAGAAGCGATGAATACGTCCAGGAGCAAAGGATCACTGGATTGACAGGACCGACACTCAACATTTTGCCTTTGTTGCATGTCTCGTTACTTTTCTTCACGTGTGTTTCTGATGAACTTCCACCAAGCCAAGATCATGGAGAATTTTCCTATAAAGGACAGTCAGCGTTAATTTTGGTTTTGCAGGGTTCTTTTCAGAAACTTCGCGATTCGCCGGTACACTATGATCTGGTTGGACAGCTTGACAATGCCGTGGCCCTCATCCGGGAAACGGAGATACTCCACATCCCCACCTTGCTGCCGAATCGCGGCCACCAGTTGATCTGCTTCGGAGACCGGGTCCCGCGGGTCGTTCGCGCCGTGTAGTATCATGAGAGGAGTTTTCACGTTCTTCACGTTGGTGATTGGTGACAGCTCGACGAAGAATTTGTAGTCCTCGGGATCGTCGATGTTTCCGTACTCGATCCTGTCGGTGGCCTTCAGTGACGGCGACGTGCCTCGTAAGGCAGTCACCCAATTCGAGACGCCAACGAAGCCGATCCCTGCCTTGAACCTGTCCGGGAGCTGCGTCAGTGCTGCGAAGGTCATGTACCCGCCATGCGACTCTCCCATGACCGCGGCACGGGAAGCATCCACCTTTCCGGTAGAAGCCAACCAGTCCAACGCGGCGGCCATGTCTTTTATAGCATTTGGAGGCAGTCGGCCGTTGTCCAGACGGGTGAAACGCTTTCCATATCCTGTCGAGCCACGATAGTTCAGGTCGAGGACCGCAATTCCCCGGGTCAAGAGATACTGAAACGTTGAATCGTAATACGGTCGAGCCTGGCCCGTTGGACCTCCATGCACGCCAAGCAGTACCGGCGGTTTGCGACCTTCCGCCTGCCTCGGTGGCAGATAGAGAAGCCCGAAAATAGTCTCACCGTCCCAACTCTTGAACGACACCGCTTCAGGGATGACAAAACGCGTCGTGTCCAACCCTCCAGCGGCGGATATCGTTGCGCGATGCGTGTCGGCCGTAGCCGCATTCAGTATCCAGACATCTCCGGCAACTTGGGGTCCAGCTACCTGCATCTGAAGGACAGGAGCCTTCCACGCGAAAGCAATCTGGTACACGCCCCGTGGCAGGGCAGGTTTGGGCGTCATCAGATCCCTGCTCTGCAAGTCCCGCACAAAAAGTTGAGAATAGCCGTTATGGTTCACGGTCCAGGCAAGATAGCGCCCGTCGGGTGAAAGATCGACGTCCTCCACCTCTTCGGTTGGTGTCTCAATCCATTTCAGACGCCTTTCGGCCACGTCGTAGTACGCAAGGCCTGCTAGATCGCGGTCCTGATCCGTCACCACATAGAAACCCTTGGAATCCGGCGTCCAGGCGAATCTTATATACGAGGCCGCATCGGTTGGCTTGAAGATCGTCTCAACACGCCCCGACGAGACATCCAGGAGATAGACGTCTGCATCGATCTCGCCACGTGCGCGAGTCACCACCAGCGCTCCGCCGTCAGGACGCCAACTTGTTACGTACAAGGCTCCCTTGCCTTCGTGCACGAGCCGCGGCGAGCGGTGCGAGCCATCCGCGGCCACATGCATCACATAGATGTCGAAGTCGATTCCGTTTCGCTCGGTGGAGGAGAAGGCAATCTAGCGCCCGTCACGAGACCAGGCGCCCCATTTCCTAAACGATGGTCCAGGCGGAAGCAGCTCTATCTCTCGGAAGCCATCAGGGCGTTCCAAGATAGAATCCCTCACGCCCGTCGCCACTGCGATCCGTTCCGTATGCGATCCACTCCCCCACGGGTGACCAATCAACAAACGTCACACTCTCCCCACCGAAAGTCACTTGCCAAGGCGTTCCGCAAGTGGGGTCGGTTACCCATAGTTGCCTTTGCCCCGTTGTGTTCGTGCGATATGCGAATCGTCGACCATCAGGCGAAAGCGAAGAGGCGTCCACGCTGCGAACGTTGAGGAATCGCACAATGTCTGGGCGCAAGTCGCCTGCCGAGCTGATATCTCCCGCAACCGGCTGAGGGATATCTTGCGGACCCGGCGTCTGCGCCGCGTTCTGGCCGTGCGCCCAATACGCTAGTGACAGCAAGAGCCACACGACCAGCCAAGGCCGGACCACGTGCCTGCTGAGAAATGTCCCTCTCATGAACGACCTCGTCTCATACCAATGTCCCACTCTTGTTCACGGCCTTGTCACACGACCCATGAACAGAATGCAGTCTGAACATCAGCCGAAATTGCCTGAAATAGTTTCGTGAAGGCCCTCGCAAAACAGACATCGGAAGGTACGTCAGGAGTTCCCTCCTTGCATAACTTGCAATTATGCAGCCGTCTTGCTTTCTTGAGCTTCTTGGCAGCGTTTAGGGGCCAAAGGATGGTTCCGAGACAATGACATCGGCTTAAGCCTCACCGTACTATTCGCTGAATCGGTTTTTTTCTGACATGATGAGCTCAATTCACGGTGCTACTCTTTGGCTCCGTGCTGCTCCAGTAGATACACAATCTTAGACTGATTGTTTTCTTTGGCCCGCATCAATGCCGTATGCCCTTTGTTGTCCTTGGCATTAACATCCGCCCCTCTATCCAAAAGAAGTTTCGTTGTTTCGACAATACCGTTAAGGGATGTCATCATCAATGCTGTCCAGTCGTCCTTATCCTTAGCATTAATATCCGCCCCTCGATCCAAGAGGAGTCTTAGCTGTCTCGATGAAACCGTTAATTGAAGTCATGATTAAGGCCGTAACGCCATCCTTATCCTTAGCATTAACATCGGCTCCTCCATCCAAAAGTAGTTTTACTGTTTCAGTATAACCCTGTGAAGCAGCTGCGATCAATGCCGTTGTGTTGTCAGTTGCCTTTGAATTAACGTCCGCGCCTGCATTCAAAAGCAGTCCTATCGTTTCCGCGTGACCCCATTGAGCAGCCCTTATCAATGGGGTTACGCCGTTCTCATTTGTGGCGTTAACATCTGCGCCTTCGGCCAACAGGCGCTCTATCCCAGCCTTGTCACCTTTCTGGGCAGCCTCAATCAGGAGCAAGTTTTTGTTCTCGGCGCTTGCATTCACCGGATTAGCAAGGCAGATAATCGCAGATACAGCGACAATGAAGCGCCCGAATATCATGATCCTTTCCATACGCTCCTCTTGGCTCAATTGCATACTCTTAGGTAAACGTATCCCCCCCCAAGATGTACAGGACGCAACGCTAATTACGATTTCTCGACACCTTAGCGGCTTAGAGACGCACGTATTCCATCTGATTTTACGACACCTGCCCTAAATGGGTAAGATGATAGTTCCGAACGTTGTCGATCAGGCCCCATAGTGCCCAAAGCGTCTCCGGTTGCCCTGCATACTCGTTTGGCCTCCGAAAGCGAGAACCTCAGGGACGGATACGGATTGCTTCTTTCGCATCCTTGCTAAGAGCTTGAATTTTCACCCTTAGGTCATCTCCTCCTGGAGAAGTGAACTAGTTTACCCGGCCTCTTCTCGGGACTACGTTGAATCGGCATTTGTGGAGTTATTTGGGGGCCACCTGGCGTGGCATACCAGGTGCCCCAGGCTGTATACGGGCCACGACGAGAATGTTTGTTCTGGGGCTCCGAGCCTAACAACTAATCGGCCCTATGCGAAAGTCGTTTGGGCCGTGTCTGACACCAGCGAGTTCCTTATACGATTATTATTTCCGATACTTGCTGAAAACGTAGCCGGTATCCTTTTGTTCTTCGTGGCATTTGAAGCAAGCCTTCGCATCACTAACCATTCGTTCTTTTGTATCGTCCTTGAATCCCCCAAATGCCCATCCTCCGGTGTCTGCTGCTTGCTTGGACTCTTTTTGCATGACACCGATGAATATTCGTGGGCCCTCGGTAATGACATTGTCATTTTCGTTCGCCGTGAGCACATCCGCGACGAAGACCGCCCCGTCCGGATATGGCTTGCCTTTTGTGAGTGCGTCGAACGCCTTCTTGTTGGCGTAGATATGGTGAATTCCTCCGGCCATTTCGAAGTCCTCATGGCCTTTCTGGACGACCAATGACTTCACGTGATGCCATTGTCGATAACCTTCGGGGTAATTCACGGTTTGTTTCGCCGTCTCGGCAGCCAGAACCAAAGTGATGAAAGCACATACAGAACATAGGGCTAGAGCAACAATTGCCTGTTTCTTCATTGGAATCTCTCCCCTTTCCATAATTTGGGACTGGTTTCGCTTTCGCTATCATTGCTGTTTCCTGCGCCCGTCGTTCCCCGAAAGCGAAACCTCAGGTACGGATACGGATTCCTTCTTTCGCATCCTTTCTAGAGCTTTAATTTTCAGCCTTAGGACATCCCCTCCGGGGGAGTGAGCTAGTTTACCCGGCCTCTTCTCGGTACTCGTTGAATCGGCATTTGTGGAGCTATTCGGGGGACCATCTGGCGTTGCACACCAGACGACCCGGGCTGTATACCTCCCACCCCTGGGCCGACCTGAGTTCCGAACTGAGGTCCGATTCTGATACTCCCCGGCCCAGAGTAACTTCCCGTGACTCCCGAATCGCTCGGCCCGCTCGGTTCGTCCTCACTCACGCATTTCCCTTTGTGACAGTATTGTCCTATGGGACAATCCAGGCTTGCTCGACACTGAGGCGCCCCCACTTCCGGAAGCTTTCGCGGGCCGCTTCTTCACCACGCATGTGCCTTGATCACACACTTGTCCCTTAGGACATTGACTGTTGTTCGAGCACTGTTGTACCGCATAGGGCTGCTGGGGATTGGTGGCCAAGGGTGGGCCAGTAGGCACGCAATTGCCTTTGCGGCACACCTGCCCCTTGGGGCATACAGAATCGTCGCGGCATACGCAATGGTTTTGATCGTCACACCGGTATCCCTCGGGGCAGTCACTGTCGTCCGGTCTACCAGGTTCTCCGCAGAGCTCCGGGATTTGAGGAGCCTGAGGCAATGGAGGCAACTTAGGCATCTGAGTTGATGGAGGCTCAGGCACGCAATTGCCTGGTTGATTAGTGCCCAAGATTATTGACACACATATCCTGGGCCGCATTCACTGTCCTGATCGCAGATTTCAGGGACCGTAGGCGCTGGGGTAGCTTGGACGCACAACGCAATTGCCCTGCTAACACTCATATCCCTGGGGGCAATCATTGTTATTGCGGCAAATTGTAGGCGGGGGCTTAGTAGTGTACCGTTCTCCGGTTCGCATTGGCAGTTATCATGACTGATCCGCTGCCCCTCCGGACACCTTAACAACTGGTAGCATTGACCCTTCACACAGTTCTGGCAATGCGGACACTGGCTGTCCTCCGAGCATCCCGTAGACCGACCGTCAGTAATCGGAAGGCATTGGCAGTTTAGTAGCCGGTCAAGGTAAAAGCCAGTTTTACATACTTTAGGAAGACAGTTCCCGTCGATGCACGCCTCGCAATGATCGCACTGCCCCTCATCCTGGCACTGAGTCAGAGGCGGCGGAATGGGATCGACTACAGTGCCGGGCGGGTACTGCACGCAATACGAACACCTGTATGGAGGAGAGTTGCTCGAGTCGTACGCTACGTTGTATCCTTCCGGGCATTGCGCGACGCATCCTTGGCCGGGTAGAAGAACTCCGCCTGGGCATGGACAATCACACGTGCAGGTCTCCGAATTGAAGGTTGCTCCCCGGCGGCAAGACCCACACGGACGTGCCAGGCCGTCAACTGCCGAGCCGTTATTGTCCAGTACCGTGACTGGCGGAAGCTCACCTTCCGGACAGGGACACCTGCACTTACCAGTCCGGGGATCATACATCTGCCCCGGGGGACAACACTCAGCCTTGTCCCGGTGGAACCGGACAGGAACAGGCACGACGGGAAAAAGAGCCACTCCCGGAGGTGGCAGGTATACCTCTGTCTGATCCAGGATTACCTCCGACTTGAGCCTCTCGCATGATGGGACATCCTCAGGCAATGTTTTGGGAATAGTGGTTCTCTTGACCAGTTCCTTCATGGTGTCGGTCGAAACCCACTTGATGTCACCCGGTTCCTGATCCCGCTCAACGTCGACTTCCTGACACGAGGTCAATACCCGGGATTCCTTGGTCTGAGGCGAAACATTTCTTACCCGGACCTTCCCCCACAGCACTGTAACGGTCGTGAGCGCTTCGTTCTTGGACTCGACAATGAAATCAGCCGCTCGGTCGGAATAGAGCGCCTCTATCCATGCGGTGTGGGCGCCGATTGTGAAGGTCGACGGAGGGTTTGTGTTAGGAAGGGTCTTGATGAAGCGCACCGTCCCCTTCTGAACATACCCCACAAAGCGGTATGATGCCCCGGCCCGCTCAAATTGCTTGAAGCCGAAGACCGAATCCGAACCCAGTGAACCATGTGTCACATCAGGGCCCGGCTTCCATTTATCCGATGGGGTGAACGCATTGAACACCCCCTGCCACCATAACTTGCTATTCTTACCGGTAGACAGGAAGTCCAAAATGTACAGGGGCGACTTGGCTGCAATCTTCTTGAACTGAGCCTCCCCCGCGCGCTCAACTTTGGTATCTCCCTGGACCGCCCCAACTCTGGCCAATACTTCCTTTTGCCACGAATATGGCGCAGCTCCAGCACTTTGATCTGCCGCACAGGAGATTGAAACATGCCATACGAGCAAGAAAGCGAACCCCAGGAGCAGACAACGACCGAGAAATTTCGTCATTGTTACCATCTGGACCCCCCGTTGAATATGTGGGTATTAGTTGTGAAAACTCATACAAATTGCGTCTCAGACAAAATAGTACGGGCGAGCAGAAGACCCCATCAGTCGGCGAAATTCCGCTTAATAGCTAATATAGCGGCCTAAGAAATGACGATTGGACGATATCGCTCTGCCCCCCTGGACAATTGACATTAATTTTTCAATGGCGCATTGGTGTTGCAGATCTTCCAAGCCTCTTTATCAGCAATTAGTCGGTGCGCCCCCACATAGGGTTGAAGCAGCGCCGTATCATTCGAAAAGTGCTAACGTTAAATATGCGGCTGCTCCTCTCCCTTTTACAAGGGTAGCTCGCGGAAGTGACTCCGTCAACCATTTTTCACATGATGCATGGCATCCGAACACAAGCCGTGATGTCCACTCAAGCGAAGCGCTTAGGCCGGATTCATTATTTCTGATCTGTCCCGCATCCAACGCCGCTAACGGGTCTATATCGCCAGTGGACGTGGGAATTTCTGATTCAGGATTCCCATTTTCGCTGGTGATGAACAACCTCAAAACTTACACTGGACATCCTCATAGGAAGAGGGGACGTCCCTATGACATCGACAACAGAGTTGAAAAGCAGATGAGATGTTGCTCATACCTGTTTCTCATGGAGCTGAGGAATAAAATGGAGTTGCAAATTTCTCTATATCCATCCGCCTGGACAGTGGGCATCATCATCACGTTCCCCAGCTTGAAACTGCGAAGTGATAGCTACGAGGGGGAGCTGTCTTACAACTGCCAAAGGTACGCGTGACTACTATCCTGACAATTTCTGAGCGAATTCTCTCTACATCAGAATATTCGATTATTTCCTGATGAGGCATATCGAGGGTTTATTACCGAATTAGGATTTGGGATTGTCGGTTGAGCTCGACAACAGAATAAGGGCACGTGGGATCGTGCATCCAAATGTAGAACAACGCAGCCAGGAATGCTAAGCATGCTCTAGAGCGAGTTTCAAACTGGTACTTTGGTTTTACATAACAGTAGCGCCGGTCAGGTTAGCTCACTTGGCATCGAGCATTTAATATCGAGATCACAAGCACAAGCGGCTCTTAGCTGCGCAATTGAGAAGTTTGAAGAACGTGTCGGTTTTTGGTTTCGCAGAATGCCTGATCTTCTCGTCGAAGAGCAGGGCATCGCTGATCGAGGCGTGCAGCAGTTTGAATTGTCGAACGATATCCACAAACAGAGATTGAGTTCACTGATGCTGACGAATGAGATCAAGAAATATGTCAGATGAGTACTACTGGGACGTCTCTCGACGTATTGACTCCAATTATTCTGGTACCTGATTTCAGAACTAATCCGCTATCCATGGACTGTTCCAAAGTAGGCGTAGGTGGCGATACTGTGAGACGGCGCACCGGCATCGGTCGAGTCATTCTCTTAATTCAATGCTCGGCATACCGTCGCCACCCCAGTCAGCAGGATACAACCCACGTTGCAAGTAATCATGAAAACCTGAGTGCGGTCATTCAGCCGCGGGGCGAAACCCATCCACGGTTGACCGAATCCCGGTGGATGTAATGCGCCTTACGCGAGCGATGCGGTTCCTCCGCATCGAGTGCGGGGTCGCCGGCATCCTACATTGCTTGGCCAGTCTAAAAAATACATCTTTGACAATTCCTTTTGAGTATCCTACAATTTCGTAGCATTTTTGAAAACCCGATGCGACAATTAGAATTCCCCCTGCGAGATAAAGCATGCCAAACCGAACCGGAGAACCAAAAGTCAAAAGAGAACTTCAGGAGCTGCTGCTCCTTTTCGATATCAGTCAAATCCTCGATCGGAGCCTGGACCTTCGGGACGTTGTGGGACCTGTCCTGGAGGCTATCGCCAAGCATATGGGAATGATGCGCGGCACGCTGACACTTCTGAACCGGGAGTCAGGCGAAATATTTATCGAAGCCGCTCACGGGCTTTCAGAAATCCAGATGGAGCGCGGGAAATATCGAGCGGGGGAAGGAGTGACCGGAAAAGTCATCGCTACCGGAAAGCCCGCTGTCGTTCCTCGCATTTCAGAAGAACCGCTGTTCTTGGATCGCACGGGCGCCAGGAAGGACCCTCAAAAGCGAGACATCTCGTTCTTATGCGTTCCCATCAAACTTGGCAATGAAGTAATCGGCGCCCTGAGCGCAGACCGCCTGTTCGAAGAAGGCATCGCATTCGAAGAAGACGTGCGTCTGCTGTCCATAATCGGGTCCATGATAGCCCAGGCGGTCCGATTGAGACAATCCGCGCAAGAAGAGCGACATCGTCTCTTAGAAGAGAATCTGAGGCTCCAAACGGAGCTGAAGGAACGCTTCAGGCCGTCGAATATCATCGGAAACTCAAAAGGGATGCAACTCGTGTATGACCTGATCGCCCAGGTCTCTAGGAGCGACACCACGGTCCTTATACGCGGCGAAAGCGGCACCGGAAAAGAGCTGGTGGCCCATGCGATTCACTACAACAGCCACCGAGCCGAGAAGCCTTTCGTCAAAGTCAACTGCGGCGCGTTGCCTGAAAGCATTGTTGAAAGCGAATTATTCGGTCATGAGAAAGGAGCGTTCACCGGCGCCGTCGCCATGCGCAAGGGCCGTTTCGAAATGGCCAATACCGGAAGCATTTTTCTGGACGAGGTCGGAGACCTTTCTCCCACGACTCAAATCAAACTTCTTCGTGTCATTCAGGAGAAAGAGTTCGAGCGCGTTGGCGGTATGGCCACCATAAAAACGAATGTGAGAGTAATAACAGCGACAAACAGGCCGTTGGAGCAACTTATCCGGGAAGGCAAATTTAGAGAGGACCTCTACTACCGTCTCAACGTCTTTCCGATCCATGTTCCGCCCCTTCGGGAGCGCAAGACGGACATTCCGCTGCTGGCCGACGCTTTTGTCGAAAGATACAATAGACTCAATCACAAAGCGATTCGCCGGGTATCCACACCGGCCATAGACATGCTCATGAGTTATCACTGGCCGGGCAATGTTCAGGGAATTGGAGAACTGCATTGAAAGGGCAGTTCTCTTAAGCTCGGATTCCGTGATCCACGGGCATCATCTTCCGCCAACGCTTCAAACCGCTGAAGCCAGCGGGACCACACATAGAGGCACCCTTGAAGGCACTCTTGAGGCGGTGGAGCGAGATCTGATTTTGGATGCTCTCAAGGCTTCACGCGGGAACAGGGCAAAGGCGGCGAGGGCCTTGGGAATATCCGAGCGGATCATGGGGCTGCGAGTAAAGACGTTAGGAATCGACGCCAAGCGATTTCGTACCAAAATGTCATGATAGCTAGCATGACCTACCTTTCTGTACCTACAACCCTCTCGGGTGCAATGCCCATTTTTCATAGCTCATGAAAAACATCACAATAAATCAATAAGTTAACACTATTCAGGGATTGCCCTAAAGAAGTTGGCATCGAGATTGCTAACCACTCTTACCAACGCGCATTGGTATCAACCGAACGTACCTGTTCGTGATTTCCGTCTCGAAACCTGTGGAGGTGTTTGAACATGAATGCAGCCGACAACGCGTGGGTTCTGGCCTCATCGGCGCTGGTGCTCTTGATGACGCCGGGTTTAGCCATGTTCTATGGCGGTATGACCCGCGCCAAGAACGTTCTTTCCACAATGATGCACAGCTTCTTCCTTATGGGGCTGGCGTCCATAATCTGGCTATTCTACGGATTTAGTTTGGCTTTTGCGCCCGATGCCTTCAGCGGGCTCCTGGGCGGAGCCAACTATCTCGGATTAAACGGAATCGGTGGAGCGCTGTTCCCGGATCTGGCCGATCCTACCAAGACCATGACCATTCCCGGAAGCACCTTCATGATATTCCAGTGCATGTTCGCGGTCATCACGCCCGCGCTGATTTCCGGGGCCTTTGCCGAACGGATGAAGTTCAGCTCGTTCATAGTGTTCATGATTCTCTGGATGACCGTGGTCTACTGTCCTGTGGCGCATTGGGTGTGGGGTCCGGGCGGCTGGCTCTCGGGATTGGGGGCACTGGACTTCGCCGGCGGAACCGTAGTTCACATTAACGCCGGTGTGGCCGCTCTGGCGTGCGCTCTTGTCATCGGTAAGCGGAAAGGTTACGGAACGGCCGCCATGCCTCCTCACAACCTTACGCTGACATTGCTGGGCGCGGGACTTCTCTGGTTCGGCTGGTTCGGATTCAATGCAGGCAGCGCCCTGACAGCGGGAGAATCGGCCTCGATGGCCTTTGTCGTAACTCACATGGCAACGGCTTCCGCGGCGTTGTCCTGGGTATTCGCGGAATGGATAATAAAGGGCAAGCCCACTAGTCTCGGCGTGGCGTCGGGCGCTGTGGCGGGCCTTGTGGCGATAACCCCGGCATCAGGATATGTCGGTCCTATATCGTCCGTCATCCTCGGAGCGGTCGCGGGCGTGGTCTGCTATCTGGCGGTATTGGCCAAAAGCAAACTCGGATATGACGATTCTCTGGATGTCGTCGGCGTCCACGGCATTGGTGGAACTTGGGGCGCCATAGCCACCGGTCTTTTTGCATCCAAGGCAATCAATGCCACGGCAGCCGATGGTCTGTTCTTCGGGAACCCCGGGCAGCTCTGGATTCAGATAGTGGCAGTGCTGGCCACCATCATTTATTCGTTCGTGGTTAGTCTCGTGATTCTTTACGTAGTCAAAGCCGTGATGGGGCTGCGCGTCAGTGAGGAGGACGAGGTTGCCGGCGTTGATACATCAGTTCACGGCGAGGCTGGTTACAACTTGTAGATAGTGTGATTTCCCGGAAAGAATCGACAGACCAGCCTGCCCTTGGCCGTAGTCTGATAGTCGGGAAACGCAAAAGGGGATAAAGATGAAGAAAATCGAGGCAATTATCAAGCCTTTCAAGTTAGATGATGTGAAAGAGGCGCTCAATTCCATCGGAGTGCAGGGAATGACTGTTACGGAGGTCAAAGGCTTCGGACGACAAAAGGGGCACAAAGAAATCTACCGTGGAGCGGAGTACCTGGTGGATTTCCTGCCGAAAATAAAAATCGAGACAGTGGTGGCCGCGGCAATGGCGGACCAGGTGTTGGAGAAAATCGTTTCCGCGTCTCGCACCGGGACCATCGGTGACGGCAAGATATTCGTAACGCCGGTGGAGACGGTGGTGAGGATACGAACCGGTGAAAAAGATGCGGACGCGATCTGATACCGACTAACCTCCCATTGCTATACGGGCGATGGGAGATAGGCGCCGGCTTATGACTGTGTAGTTATTAATATCAAATAGTTGGCACTCTACCTCCCTCGAGGAGGGGGATTAAACCCTCCCTCTGGATGCGGGAGAGGGGAGAGGGGGAATCGGAATCGAGATTCCACGTTGAAAGTTAGCGCCTGTGGGGCGTGGGGAATTTCGAATTGAGTGTTGAAAATCTGTGAACAGAATCGTGACATCGCATATCCAACGGGAGGTCAATCATACAATAATGTAACTCAATTTTGCAAGATCCTACCGGACGGTAGGTTGGCTGCCGAACGGAGGCGAGGCGCCCCCCAGAGGCCCCTGGCACATAACCACCATTATATTACAGGGTTAGCCTGAAAGAGGATCTTCGGGTCGGCTTTGGCACGCGGGTTGCTCCTCTGCCGGAATTGTAACTTTGCTTCAATGTAAGAAGCGTAATTCCGGAGGGGATACGAGTATCCCGAGGGGTGTGTGCCAAATGAATGCTGCTGACAATGCATGGGTCCTTGCTTCGTCCGCGTTGGTCCTCTTGATGACACCGGGTCTGGCCATGTTCTATGGGGGCCTCACCCGGTCCAAGAACGTGCTCTCGACAATGATGCACAGCTTTTTCCTTATGGGGTTGGCGTCAGCTATCTGGTTTATTTACGGGTTCAGCCTGTCTTTCGCTCCGGACGCTTTTGGCGGGCTGCTCGGGGGTCTGGACCACTTCGGCCTCAAGGGAGTCGGGGGCGCGGTTTGGCCGGATCAGACGATTCCCGGAGCTACCTTTATGATATTCCAGTGCATGTTTGCGATAATTACCCCCGCGCTGATCTCAGGCGCATTTGCGGAACGAATGAAATTCAGTTCGTTCATTGTCTTTATGGTCTTGTGGATGACTTTGGTTTACTGCCCGATAGCTCATTGGGTCTGGGGCCCGGGTGGCTGGCTCGCGAAGATAGGCGCTTTGGATTTTGCAGGAGGCACGGTGGTTCACGTCAATTCCGGTGTGGCAGCGTTGGCGTGCGCTCTGGTTATCGGTAAGCGCAAAGGATACGGCACGCTTCCGATGATACCTCACAATGTGACGCTCACACTGCTGGGCGCGGGGCTTCTCTGGTTCGGCTGGTTCGGTTTCAACGCGGGCAGCGCCCTGAAAGCAAACGAAACCGCAACTATGGCTTTCGTGGTCACTCATATGTCCGCGGCCATGGGAGCGCTGGCATGGGTCTTTGCCGAATGGGCGCTTAAAGGCAGACCGACCACATTAGGCGCCGCATCCGGCGCAATTGCCGGGTTGGCGACGATTACTCCGGCTTCCGGATTCGTTGGACCGGGATCAGCGATAATCATTGGGCTGATAGCGGGCGTGGTGTGTTATTTGGCGGTGCTGGCAAAGACAACCTTGGGTTACGACGATTCTCTGGATGTCGTTGGTATCCACGGAGTAGGAGGAGTTTTGGGCACCCTTGCCATAGGATTTTTTGCCTCCAAAGCGATAGGCGGAGCCGACGGCTTGTTCTTCGGAAGCGCGGCTCAGTTAGGCCCGCAAGTAATCGCGGTTTTGGCCACAGCGATCTACTCACTGGTGGTGACTTTGATCATACTTTATATCGTGAAAGCCGTGATGGGGCTACGTGTTACCACGGAAGAAGAAGAAGCCGGTGTGGACACTTCCGCGCACGGAGAGACGGCATATAACCTGTAGTCCGGACGCTTGCCAAAGTTCATTGACAGGAAAGGATGTTCGCATGAAAAAAGTCGAGGCAATTATTAAGCCTTTTAAATTAGATGATGTGAAACAGGCGCTCAGTTCAATCGGCGTGCAAGGGATGACCGTTACGGAAGTCAAAGGCTTCGGTCGACAGAAGGGTCATAAAGAAATCTACCGTGGAGCGGAATACCTGGTGGATTTCCTACCCAAGATCAAGATGGAGATGGTTGTGCAGGCTGAACTTGTGGACCAGGTGATCGAGAAAATAGTCTCTGCAGCCCGTACCGGCACTATCGGGGACGGAAAGATTTTCGTGAGCCCGGTTGAGGCTGCGATTCGGATACGGACAGGTGACCGGGACTTTGACGCGATCTAGCCGCTAGAGTTTTCTCGTGTTTGGGTTCAATTCAGACCTTCGGGAGCAGACACCGGGAATAAAGCAGGTCAAGGTACAAAAAATGTAATATATTTTGAACAAATACTACCGACAGGTAGGAATTTGTATCGCAGCGTTTATTTGTAGATTAGCTTAACGAAAATATGCCTAACAATTACAAATTATTAGGTAGGCATCATCGGCAAAGGGATCTTGGCATGGTCATTGCTCATACTTTATCAGGAGTTTGCACCCGACCCTCTCTGAAATGTGGGAGTCCGTGTATGAGCCAGGTAGTTAGCAAGGGGACGCCGGAACTCGGCACAATCCAATTGCCGCTCCGTGAAGTTTTTAGTATGTAAGTGTGGGGGACTATAATTTCGGAGGGGTAAGCATGAAAAAGGTGGAGGCGATCATTAAGCCCTTTAAGTTGGACGAAGTGAAAGAAGCGGTTGGCTCACTAGGTGTACAAGGGATGACCGTTACGGAGGTGAAAGGCTTCGGCCGCCAAAAAGGGCATAAAGAGATATACCGTGGGGCGGAATATCTGGTGGACTTTCTTCCCAAGGTTAAACTGGAGATGGTGGTGCCGGCGGAGCTGGTGGACCAGGTGATAGACAAAATAGTGGCCGCGGCCAGGACCGGCAGCATTGGAGACGGCAAGATATTTGTCATGCCGGTCTCGACGGTGGTTCGCATTCGGACCGGGGAGCGTGACAAAGACGCTCTGTGACAACAACTATGATCGGCGCCGGCGAGCCTGGTTGGTCCGGCATGGACGAGAATTCAGAGGCGGCGGGCTTGATGATGGCCTGCGCAATATCTTACATCAGAAGGAGTTATAAATGGGACCAAAAGAGGTGATTGAATTCGCCAAGAAGAACGGGGCCGTAATGGTCGATCTCAAATTCATGGATTTTCCTGGAATGTGGCAGCATTTCAGCGTTCCGTTGCATGAGCTTGAGGAGGATTCATTTGAAGCCGGCTTTGGGTTTGACGGTTCCTCCATACGCGGCTGGCAGCCTATTCACGCTTCCGACATGTTGGTGGTTCCTGATCCGGATACCGCGGTGATGGACCCCTTTATGGAGCATGCCACACTTTCCCTGATCTGCAATATCGTGGACCCTGTTACGAAGGAGCGGTATACACGGGACCCCCGCAATATTGCTCAAAAAGCGGAAGCTTACCTCAAGTACACCAAGGTCGGGGACACTTCTTATTTTGGACCCGAGGCGGAATTTTTCATCTTCGATGACATCCGATACAGTTATGGCTCGAATCATGGATTCCATCAGATAGACTCGATTGAAGGCTGGTGGAATACCGGTCGCGAAGAGGACCCCAATTTGGGATACAAGCCCCGTCACAAGGAAGGCTATTTCCCGGTTTCTCCGACCGATTCACAGCAGGACATCCGAACCGAGATGGTAATTGAGCTGGAGAAGCTGGGGATCAATATCGAGGCTCAGCATCACGAGGTGGCCACGGCCGGGCAAGGTGAGATTGACATGAGGTTTAGCCCTCTGGTCAAGATGGGCGATCAGCTCATGTGGTTCAAATATGTGCTCAAAAACGTGGCCAAACGACATTGCAAGACGGTCACATTTATGCCCAAGCCTCTGTTCGAGGACAACGGTTCCGGAATGCATACGCACATTAGCATCTGGAAAGGCGGAACCAACATATTTGCCGGCGATAAGTATGCGGGGATCTCGCAGCTGGCGCTCTGGACTATAGGTGGTATCCTGAAGCACGCGCCCGCTCTTTGCGGTATATGCAACCCGACAACAAATTCGTATAAACGATTGGTTCCAGGATTTGAGGCCCCTAATAAACTGGCCTATTCTTCGAGAAATCGGTCCGCGTGCTGCCGTATCCCTATGTACAGCGCCAACCCCAAGGCCAAGCGGGTCGAATACAGAACTCCTGACCCATCATGCAACGGATACTTGGCGTTCAGCGCGATACTCATGGCAGCCCTGGATGGAATCGAAAACAAGATGGATCCGGGTGAGCCGCTGGATAAGGACATCTATGCTCTCGCTCCGGAAGAACTCAACAAAGTGCCCAACACTCCCGGCAGCCTGGAAGAAGCCCTCGAGGCGTTGGAAGCGGATCATGATTTCCTATTGAAGGGTGACGTGTTCACCCAGGATGTCATTGATAAATGGATCGAGTACAAGACCGATGCGGAGCTTAATCCCATACGGATGAGGCCCCATCCCTATGAGTTTGCTCTGTACTTTGATTGCTAGGCGTGGAGCCAAAAGCAGGAAGCCTCTATGAGGGGCAGGTTTGAAAGTCCCCCTTTTTTAAAGGGGGATTAGGGGGATTTTCGAAATGTCCAGTTCAAAATCCCCCCATACCCCCCGTCTTAGTAAAGGGGGGATTAATGACCTTCCTTTAATTAAGGGAATTCATTGTCGTATCCCGGTCTTCCCGTGCCGGATGAGAGAATTGAGATCGATGGACTTCAGTCGGAGAAATCTGCTCAGCCGATGTGTGATCGACAACAGTCCGTAATTGGTGGGCGTTTGGAGAACCAAATGTTCTTCCGCAATGATATAGAAGGAAAAGAGCGTTACGGAACGGTAATCGCTGCCCTGGGTCTGGACCCCAAAAAAGTCACACCAGAGTTCTTGAAATCTCTGGAAAAAGAATTCGGATGCCCTTTTGAAAGGGGAGAGTCACTGATTTGGGTCCAGGAGACCGGAGAACGGGCGGAGCAGATCTTTGACACTCTTACCAAAAAGTATTTTCCGTTCAAGGGCAAGATCAGGAAGCTTTAGTCGGATTTAGGCATAGATTTTTGCCGGTTTCACAACAGTCGTTGTTAAACAATCGCATATCTGATCGTTTCTCAGCGACTCTTGGTTCAATAGAACAGATAGCGTCTCTCCGCCTTGCGCCACGCTGAATCCTTGTCCTTTTTGTGATAATATAAAACCCATTATGGCTCTAATAAGGATAGCTCAAGCTCAGATAAATACCACTGTAGGGGACTTCCGCGGCAATCTGGAGAAGATTAGCGAATGGATCGTGCGGGCCCGCGCCACGGGGGCAGACATCGTAATGTTCCCGGAGCTTGCCCTATGCGGATATCCGCCGGAGGACCTACTGTTTCGGCCGAAATTCCTTCGGGACAATCGCCGGGCCCTGGATATGTTGGCCCCGAGATGCAGGGGTTTGCTCGTAATAGTCGGTTTTGCGGATCACGTTAACGGCAAAGTGGGTAATGCGGCCGCCTTGCTCGAGAATGGGACCGTGCGCGATGTTTACCATAAGATCGAATTGCCCAATTACAGTGTCTTTGACGAAAAACGATATTTTCAGCCCGGTAACAGGTGCTCGATCTTTGAAATCAGCGGCGTGCGTGTTTCTGTCACGGTTTGCGAGGATATATGGGTGGAAGGCTCGGTCACCGAAGCGTGCGCCATCAAGAATGACGCGCAGATAACTTTAAATATATCCGGCTCTCCTTTTTACGCAGGTAAACTTGCGGTGCGCAGATCGATAGTGAAACGATTCGCAAAGGCCACAAACACTCTAGTGTGCTACACGAACCTGGTTGGAGGACAGGACGAACTGGTCTTTGATGGCGGCAGTATGGTCGTTGATTCTAACGGAGAGCTTTTGGGCTGCGCGAAATATTTCGAAGAAGACCTCTTCGTAGCGGATATTAATATGGATAGCCTAGCCGCTAAAGCCCCGCTCTGGGATATCTGCGGCCGGCCTAAGCGACTTAAATTCGAGGCCGCTACCGGGCGACCTTATCTTCGGCCTTCGGTATGTCCGGATCTGAGCAGACTTGAGGAGATTTATTTGGCGCTGGTGTTGGGCACGGGTGACTATATTCGTAAGAACGGATTCAAGAAGGTTGTTATTGGTTTGAGCGGAGGCATTGATTCAGCCCTTACCGCGGCCATTGCGGTAAAAGCCGTCGGCGCTGACAACGTGGTGGGTGTCACAATGCCGTCGGAATACACTTCGACCGGGACCCTTTCCGATGCCGCCGTGCTGGCCAAGAATTTGAATATTGAACTGATCACGTTGCCCATTAACAGCGTCTTTGAAGCTTATACCAGGGCCATGGAAGAACCGCTCAGCAAAGGAGCGCCGAGTGTGGAACTCGAAAATCTCCAGGCTCGCATCAGGGGTAATATGTTGATGACGCTCTCCAACAGGTTCGGCTGGCTGGTATTGACGACCGGCAACAAGAGTGAAACAGCCGTAGGTTACAGTACTCTTTATGGGGACACCGCCGGCGGCTTTGCGGTGGTTAAAGACGTGCCAAAGACTTTGATTTACGAGCTGTCCGAATATGTTAACGAACAGGCCGGTAGAGAGCTGATACCGCGAAGCATTATAGAAAGGCCGCCTTCGGCGGAGTTGAAGCCGGACCAAAAGGATGAAGACTCGTTGCCGCCTTATTCTGTGCTTGACCCGATACTGAAAGCATATGTTGAAGAAGATAAGGCCCCGGAAGAAATAGAGAATTCCGAGCCTGCGCTGGTGCGTGAAGTAATCCGAATGGTGGATCGGAACGAGTACAAGCGCCGGCAAGCGCCGCCCGGTGTGAAAATCACTCCTAAAGCTTTCGGAAAAGACTGGAGACTACCCATAACCAATCGCTATCCGGATGGCAAAATGCAGGAGCCGACCTGATGACCGTGTTGATTATTGTTCATGTTGAATCGGAAGGGCCCGGCACACTTGGGGCTTTCTTGGAATCGTCCGGCGCCGATGTGCGCTTAGCTCGTGTTTACGCGGGGGAACGGCTCCCGGAAAATATTGATGGTTTACAGGCCGTAATCTCTATGGGCGGACCGATGAACGTGTATGAGGAGCAAGAGTATCCGTTCCTCCAGGATGAGACGATTCTGCTGCGGAAGGCTATTGCTTCTGATCTTCCGGTATTGGGGATATGTCTTGGAGCGCAAATGATAGCCAAGGCATCCGAAGCGCGAGTAGTCAGGTCTCCGAAGGAGGAAGTCGGTTGGGGCAAAATTTCCCTCACCGACGCGGGTCGAAGCGATTTGTTGTTCAGCGGACTTCCGACGACGCTCGACGTGCTTCAATGGCATGGTGATATGTTCGAGATTCCCGAAGCCGGAGCTTTAATCGCAACCGGCGACGATTGTCCCAATCAGGCGTTCCGGTACCGCAACGCGTTCGGCCTGCAATTCCACGTCGAAGTGACACGCGAGATCCTCGCAGACTGGTTCAAAGATTCGCCGGACTTGGACAAGATCCTGCGGCGGTATGACGAGCTGAAGCCGGATTTGGATCAACACGCCGAACGGATGTACAGGAATTTCATCAGCATTATTCGCTGACAAACAGGATGGTTCGATTCTCAGAACCGGAAATCCACTCTAATCTTAAAAATCTTTTTGGCCGGAAGCTCCAGGATCTCAAGGCCGGTTTCTTCACGCAATTGGCGGATTATGCGCTCCTTTTCCTCAACGGATGGAGCAATAAGCGTGAACCAGACATTGTATTCGTGCCTTCTCTCATAATTGTGCGTGACGCCTGGGCATGCATTAATGATCTTGACCACAGACTCGAACTTTTCTCGCGGCGCCTTGGCTGCCAGCAGAGTGCTGACGTATCCCACACGCCTCGAATCAATGGATGCTCCCAGGCGTCTGATGATTCCTGCCTTCCTTAGCCGCACAATACGGGCCAGCACTTCCTTCTCGTCCATGTTGAGTCGCTTGCCCAACACTCTGTAAGGATGAGGCTCGACAGGAAACCCTGCCTGTATTTCGTTCAGTAATTTTCTGTCCTGCTGATCCATGCGTGTCGGCCCCGGAAGACATTCGGGGAACCCTTTTTTGTGTAAAAAAGTGTTCCCCGGACCCCTCCAAAAAAAACTCTATAATGTTATGGCAAATTGGTGAGCCTCCGGTTCGCGCTCGAACTTGACTCCCAAATCTGCCGTTCTGTGGCAAACAAAGTGTGTTACGCCCTTGATTCAGTCAACCAAGCCTCAATTCAGCGCCACTGCTGAGTTATCCATAATTGAAAAGTTTTTGGGGAGAGGCGCGGTCCACTGGGCGTGGGGCCAACAATGCGCTTTGTATCCCTCGCCCTCAATTAACCCAGTGCCTGAGCTGAAGTATTACTCGCCGTGCGCGCAGCACTTTTTACAAAAACGTCCTCCCCGCAAATCTCTTCTCTTCTCCTCTCCTCTTACACTCAACCCTGTTCCGCCTCCAGGCTCACGGTCACTTGCGCGGGCTCTATGGAGTCGATCCTAATCCCGTCCGGTTTGATTACAACTGGAACTACTAGCTTTCCGCTTGTCTTAAGCTGTTCGATGTTTATAGGCTCAGTCACAACTGAGGTGATCTTTCTGAGTTCCGCCTGGACCCCTTTGACTTGGACCTCCGCAGGGGCAATCATCACCTTAGCCTTGTCAGGAAGGGTCCCGGTGAGACTTGGCACTACGCTGACTTTCCTGATTGAAGCGGTCTCAATGTTCAAGTGAAGATCTGAAGGTCTGATTTCGGATATGGTGATTCCCGGCGGGACCTGGATGTTCTTTCCGGTTATTCTAAAGTAATTAAGCCCCGCGACAACATTTGAAAGGTTAACCACCGCCCTGACAGAGCCCGGATTAAGATTAGCCAGGCCCGACTCGGACCCGCGAAGGCGCACATCGATCCGTTCCATCCATTTGCCGGTGATTTCCATATCAGACGGAAGATTTGTGTACTGCAGCGGAACACTGATGCCCAATTCGGACCGCTGAGGTCCCACTACAATAAACCAGAGCAAGATAGAAGTGAACAGGGCCAGGAGCTTCAGATGCCAGTTTGACTTCAGGGCGCCGATAATCCGGAATGGACGCCCTCATGTCCGGCTCGCCCCCTGAGCAGGCCGCGCTCGAGAGCAACCCAAAAGTCTCCTTTTTTTCGATATGTCTTCAGGGTATTACCTTCGGCGATGGATACCTCACCCCGTTCCTCGGAAATGACCACGCACAAGGCATCGGAACGCTCAGTCAGTCCCAGGGCCGCCCTGTGACGTGTCCCGTACTGGCTGCTCAGATGCTCGTCTCGCGACAATGGCAGTATGCAACCCGCTGCTTTAATTCTTGCTCCTGATATGAGCGCTGCTCCATCATGGAGGGGTGAGCCTTTTTGGAAGATCATCATCAGCGCTTCAGTAGACAGCAGGCTTTCGAGAGGTTTTCCCTTAATTATGACATTATCAAGCCTATCCAACCGTTGGAAAACTATTATGGCCCCAATGCGCAATCCGGCCAATTCGGTTACCGCATTTACTGTCTCATCTATGATATCGGCCTTGACATTATTGTTGTGACGGCCGCTCAGATACCTGATGGGGGAGGCCCGGTCCAGCATGTCTCGAATTTCAGGCTGGAACACGATGACCAGCACGATAATAATGGCCGCCCACAAGTACTGAAACAAAATTGAGGTAAGGACCAGGCCCGATCTCGACGCGACGAGATAGATGATCCCCATGCCGATTACAGTGGCGAGTATTTGAAACGCGCGGGTGCCTTTGAACCATGCTATGACCGCGTAGATCAGGGTCGTAATTATTGCTATATCTATTAGGTTGGTTATGCTGATGGAGTATATCAGATCTTTAAGGTATTGCATGAACTGACTGATTTGAGACCGACAATGGGCCGGAAATTATTGCGCCGGTTTCTGCGTGAAACGGCTACTTGTTAGAAAAACCATATTTGAGAGCATTTTGCAAGAGACTGGGGCAAGAAGCTTTAATGGAGGCAGCGGTTGTACCAACACAGGGACTGGCTGTCCCTTCCTGATTCAATCAGAAAAGAAGGAATCTTGATAAACCATCTTGGGTGTTCCATTGGACAAAGCATACACGAAGGAATTCGAATCACCACAGCCACAACAAAACACGGTCCCACCGTAAGTAGCGTGAAGTCTTCCATTCACTGAGAAGAATATAGGATTACCAGTGCATGCCCCTTCCAGGAGAAAGACACCAGCATTTGTCAGCGCGACAGTTGGTCCCATTTCCCAGGGCTTCCCGCCTAACGTAAGCTCAAAATTGAGTAATGTGACATTCCCGGTGCGGAACACGTTGGGCGGTGCATCAGAAACACCAATGGGAACTCGGGTCATGTCGGAGAGTCTGCGTGGACCCTTTATTTTGGGGAGAGCAAGTTTCCTCGCCTTCAACTCTATCTCTTTGGGCACGGGAGAATTGTCTGCGTCGGGCTCCAGCACAATGACAGCACTGGGTTCAACCCCCATAATTGCGACGAAGTAATTCACAGACCGACTGTCTCCAATAGGGAAACACTTTTCAGTTCCTGACAACCGGGTGGCCCTCAAGCCTTTATCTTCAGCCCAGACGAATGTCTCCTCTGTTCTCGCTTCGCAAGTACCTTGCTCACCTAACAACACAGTTTGCATTCCGGGTTGGAAGACATTTGTTAAACAGAGTGCCCGATCACGTTTGTCTGTCTTACACGCAAAAGGCACGGAAAAAGAGATTTTCGAGTCGCCCGGCGTCTCTGCCCACACAAAGGAGCCAAAAAGCAGCACGGAAATAGCCAAGCAAAATATCATTTGGATTATTCTCACAGTATTATCCCATGATGTGCTGTTTCGGTACCGGTTCGGCCAGATTATCCGAATCCCCCAGGCTTTCATCATGGTCCGGAAAATATCAAGTAAGTTTGTCCCGTTGAATCAACTCTTCGTAATCAAGAGAGCGCCAGCGGCCGTTAGGGTTGTCCTCGGAGCAAGTTGGTCTCCGAACATCCCGCTTGACCTGGGAGTAACAGCGCACGGAAGCATCTACTTACGATTTCTTCGCTGCACTTTCAGTCAAAGGCGCATTCACTCTCTCGGCTTTGGTTGCCTGTTCTTTTTGTCGTGAGCGTCATCCATCCCGCTGATTACCAGAAAGTCCAGTGGCAACCTCTTCAGGGCATCCTCCAATGTTGCTTCTGGCAATTTCTCGTTATATTGCATTTTGCCACGATCATACGTCTGGATGCTTATGCCCTTGCTTCCCTTTATGATTATTATTTTGTAGAGCCTGGTCTTGTAGCCTTGAGGTATTGTAATGAAATATTCGGTTTTTGATCTGGACAACCTGGGCTTTATGCCATGAGCCTTAGCCTCTTCCGCCCGCTTCAAGATTGCCTCGAACAAATCCTCGATTGTCACCATATCTTTTCATTCCTGAATACTAGTGGCCGGGCTCGAAATCAGATAACCCTTTGTTCGCTCTTGGGAGTTCTATGAAATCCTTGTCCCATGTCTCAATTTCCAGGATGCACCATCCGCAGATGTAATTGTTTGTCGTCCTTTTCATGACGGTCAATTGCATCTGGTCAATTTTTTCACTCGCCTCTTCTTCGGGATGACTGGCCATCGTGAAAATTAATCCACCTATTCACCTGTTTCTAACACATCCTCCAGAACCGGGCAACCAAAAACATCTGAATTTCGCGGCCTTATAGAAACGCCGGTTAAAAATCGCGACGGTTAGTGGGGCGGTTCAAAATTGCGGCACCCCTTAGAGACCCCTGTGATAGAGGGCAGTCGGGAGAGCGGAGAGCTTTTCCTTCAGTCCTTGGTCCGGGGGTAGGAGGGATGTACACCGACATGGAAGAATGGACCGAGATACGACTTCGCGTATTGAACGGCAAGGCGAGCAAGAGGGAGATTCTGCGTGAGAAGGGGATGCACTGGAAGACGTTGGAGAAGATCCTTTCCCACTCGAAGCCTCCGGGCTATCGGATGGAATCAGAGCGTCCCAGGCCAAAGATAGGGCCTTTTCTGGAGAGGATTTCGGAGATTCTGGAGAGCGACAAGGAGGTACCAAAGAAGCAGCGTCACACAGCGAAGCGGATATACGAACGCATCAAGGAGGAGGGCTACCAGGGCAAGTACACCCAGGTGAAGGAAGCGGTGAGCGAGCTGAAGAGTAAAGCTCGGGAGGTTTTCATGCCTTTGACTCACCGCCCTGGTGAGGCTCAGGTGGATTTTGGTGAGGCGGCGGTAAAGGTATCCGGGGTTTTGCGTAAGGTGCATTTCCTGGGGATGGTACTTCCCTATTCGGACTCCTTTTTCGTTGTCGCATTCGAGCGTGAATGTACCGAGACCTGGTCTGACGGTCACGTACGGGCATTCGAGTTTTTTGAGGGTAGCCCGCGGCGCATCACCTATGACAACAGCAAAGTCCTGGTGTCTCAGATCCTCCAGGGTCGGGATCGCAAGCTGACGAAGGGTTTTCTGGAGCTTCAGAGTCATTACCTCTTTGACCATCATTTCTGCCATGTTCGGCGGCCCAATGAGAAAGGTGTGGTTGAGGGGCTCGTCAAATACGTCCGACTCAATTTCTTTGTGCCTGTGCCCGAGGTACGGGACCTGGAGGAGTTGAACGAGCGACTCGTCCAGCAGTGCCGAGAGGATCTCAAGCGGCGTCTTCGAGGAAAACCCGCATCCAAGGGAGAGTTGTTGACAGAAGACCAGGCTGCCTTTCGCTCTCTTCCTCCCGCCCCGTTCGACGCATGTCGAAAGCGATCGACCATTGCAAGCTCACTGTCGCTGGTCAGATTTGACACCAACGACTATTCGGTGCCGGTGCGCTATGCCTATCATTCCATTTTGGCAAAAGGGTACGCAGATCGGGTGGTTCTTTGCCATAAGAAGGAGCAGGTAGCACAGCACCGTCGTTCGTGGGGAAGAGAGGGGCTCTTCTTCGATTGGGTACATTACCTTCCCCTCCTGGAGCGGAAGCCTGGCTCACTTGATCATGCACTGCCCTTGGCCAACGTCGAGCTTCCCGAGTGCTTCGAGATCCTCCACCGTCGTCTGAAGCGAGAAGCGGAGAGCGAGGGAGAAGGGACGAGGCAATATATTCGGGTGCTCCGGCTCATAGAGATTCATGGTGTATCCAAGGTGGCGGAGGCGGTGACCAAGGGGCTGCGCGTGGGGGCTCACACCCGGGATGCCGTCGCACAGTTCTTAATTCCTCAGCCCCCGTGGAAACCGAGTACTTTCCGCCTGGACGGACGGGAACATCTCCAGTTGGTGAAGGTAGCCAGACCTGATCTTTCGGCGTATCAGGCCCTGCTCTCCCGAGGAGGTATCCCATGAGCGAACCGAAAAAGCCGACCGTTCTGCTGGAACACTACCTGAAAAAGCTGAAGCTTCCCACAATGCTCAGGGAGTATGCCTCCATGGCTGCGGTCTGTAGGGATGACCGGGCGGATTACCCTACGTATCTCTTACGTCTGACCGAACGGGAACTGCTCGACCGCGAGACGAGGGCTGCCGAGCGACGGGTCAAAGATGCACGGTTTCCGGTGACCAAGACCATTGATACTTTCGATTTCAAAGCCCAGCCGTCTATCAACGAGCCTCTGGTCAGAGAGCTGTTGCGGGGAGAATTCATCGACAAAAGGGAAAACGTCCTGCTCATCGGCAACAGTGGTACCGGCAAGACGCACCTGGCCTGTGCCCTGGCATTCTCAGCATGCATGCAAGGCTACCGGGTCCGTTTCTCCACGGTCACCGGTCTGGTCACCGAGCTTCTGGAGAGTAGGGAAGACAGAACACTCCGGCGATTCCACAAGCAGCTGGAACGTCAACATCTCTTAGTGTTGGATGAATTGGGATACGTGCCGTTTTCCAAGGCAGGAGCTGAGCTCTTCTTCGAGGTAATCAGCCGCGCCTACGAACGCCAGAGCCTCATGGTAACTACCAATCTCCCCTTCGAGCACTGGACCGAGGTCCTCGGTTCCGAGCGACTCACCGGAGCTCTCCTTGACCGCCTCACTCACAGAGTCCACATCATCGAAGCCAACGGAGAGAGCTACCGACTCAAACAGGCCAAGAAGCGAGCCCCTCGCCAATCCAGCCACCCACACCCAGGAACCTGAAAGGAGGAATTTCTTGACAATCAACAAAGCAAGAGCCTAATCATGCAACGAGTGCTGCACTTTTCGACCGGCACCCTCCGCACTTTTTTACCGGCGTCCCCAAATTGAAGACGCAACGGTAGAGAAACTCAGAGAAAACATTAAGAATGAATTGGAGCCAAAGACTAGGAGGACAAACGGCAAACAGGAAATTATAAAAAGGGGTAGCGTCAAGATTGAGCTAGGCAAGAAGAAAACGAGCATATTCATCACAGGATTGAACAGGGATGAATTTGATAAGATTTTGGCAGGCATCACCAAACTGTTCCCAAAATGAACACATGGGCATATATGCACATTCAGTTATTCGTGCGTAATTTTAATGTGATGTGGACAATTCGAGCTGAATAGAGATTTCGTCGCCTGCGATATTGACGAACATTGGTGAATGAGACGTTGCAGCATTGGAAGATATCAAAACCCAGTAGTAGTGCGATGATATGCTTGACTTTCAAAAACCCCTGTATTTATCGCGTCAGGTAGGACTCTTCTTTTTAGAATGCTTTAACGGCTGGTTTCGTATACCCCCTGCCCATTTCTACTGTAGTAATGCGGTATTTCCCATAGGCACACATTCGGAAGGCTGTAAAGATGCTAAAAAAGAGACCGCCACCTTTATTCGAAGCGCACGGGCGTATTAACAATGAGCGTTTTGGAACTCAACAAATCTCTGAAGACTGTTTTGATCACATAGTTGCCAGGCTCTGCTTTCATCGTGAAGTCTAGATCGAAGGACCACCGGTCCCTGAAGTAGCCGCTTTTTTTCTCGAACCGCCAAAAGTGTTCCTTGCCAGCGATGACGCTTCCGTCCTCTTTGGCTATGGTATAATCCGCTTCCAATTCTACAAGATAGTGATCTTTTACCTTTTTCTGGGTGAATCCAACCGGCTCTACATAGAGCCTGATGGTCTCCCCGGACTTGTATACGTTATTTGGGCGGACTTCGTACTTGTTATCTACTGACTTCTCCTTAACGAAAACGTTTTTTACGGCCTGAAAGGCGATGTGGTTCCAGACCTCTTCTACCCCCTTTCGCATCACGTCTAAGCCTTCGATCTGTTGGTTCTGTTTCAGAAGGGACTGAGCCTCGGTACAGCACTTTGCTAGATCCTCCGCCCGTGAGTTGGCAGGGGAGAGGGTTACCAAAAGCACTATGGCCCAAAGCGTGGGCCTTAAGAGCAATTGTCTCCACGTAATCATTATGACCTCCCGATTAACGCCATTGCTGGCGGGTACCTAACACCGATTGTGGGCGACCTTCTCAACCCGGTTTATCCCACACTTTCTCAGATCGTCTCGGTGGGCTCTTCCAACTCTAACCGTTACCCATTGTCAGGGTTCAAACTGCACACCATTTAATCATTATCGATGCCGATTGCTACATAAAGATTCGTATTTCCGAGAAGTTTTCTGGGGCATTTCTCACGATTAGTGTTCAAGAATCTTTCCCCGCCCGCAATCAAGGCCACTTTGTACGATGATTCTGAGTTATCGCTAGTTGGCACGAACCGAATTCCCGGCATGCCAGAACAGACATTGCGTTATAAGGCACCTGAGACGCGAGATCGCGCGGTTTTCCATTTTCGGGTAGGCGTGATATTCGGACCTCGTTTTCTTTCGCGTACGAGGTTCTCCTTGTGCGAGGAGGGAGATAGACTTTTCGGCTCAACGTGAGAAAGATGAAATGCCGTCCCCTGTCCGGTTGGTAGGTAACCGACGCGGGTTAAACTATTACTTTTTGAATCCAAAAACATGCCTACGCATCTAGTTGAATAAGGGGGATTCCCGCTCCGCAGACAACGACCACAAGGTCAACTTTGCGAAGGTAATTAGTAAACCGGGTCCGATCAATAAGAATGCACCCCAACAACAGGGACTCCGCAAGCACAATCATGACAGCCTCAATTACTGCGCTGAGGATTTCCAGAAAGATGGTGCTGAAATGGTAACGAAAACTAGTAGGCTAGTCACTCTAGTGATTACGATGGCTGTCGCGGCTCTCGTTTTCGCATATTCGACTTCGGCCAAGGGACCCGGTGCGAGCGACGGGAGAATGGGCGGGGTAGGGAGCAACATGAGCGGTCAACACGGAACGATCTTTCGACCCGCCCCCCACAAAAACCGGCAACGAGCCCAATGCCGCAACGAATGGCGGAACCAACCAGAACAAAGTTTATCTAAAGGAAAAGATCGACACGAGTAAGGTGAATCCGGGGGGTGGTTCGATAGGGAACAAACAAGATGGAGCATCACAATCATCCACCAGAAACGCAGACGGGAGCACGACGAAAGTCATCAACAATAATTATGACGGCAAGCACGGTGAGATCGTAGTTACGACGAAACCCGATGGGAGCTCGCAAACCAACTACTATGATGCGAACGGCAAGAAGACAGGCACTGTGAATACAGATGCGCAAGGGCATATGACAAGTTGCAGCGGGTGGTCGAAATGCTGACAACAGCGCCTGCAAAAAGCACTCTCGGCAGCGAAGGGCCGGTCGATAGTTGGCGATACAGCGCAGCACGGTGTGTGGCCCTGGTGCGAAGCAGGAGAGTATTTCCAGGAGACCGGCTCCCCAAACGGGAGGACCACTCAAACTGCTACCCCACAAAGGCGCAACCAGTGCATAACATACTCTCCGTGCCGCTTCCCTCTCATCTGGGGCGGCTCTTGCTCATGAAGCCGGAGAGCTTTCTTGATGCAGTTGTTCACGGTCTTTTCCGTAAGCGTAATTCCCTGCGAGCTGAAGAAATTGCCTACTCTGGTCGCCCCCTACATCCGTGACATCGGAAGGCTTATGATACATTTGCGGATCAAAGTGAATAATCCATTGTATTATTACTTTCGTGTTCACTCGCTTTTATACCCATTTCATCTTCCACGTTAACCGCAATCAGATTAGTGGCTGGGTGGTTTATGGCAGGAGTAGGAGCTGGAAAAATAGACCGCAAAGCGGTCTAACTAAATGAGGATGAGGATTATATGGCAGGCATGGGCTTGTTACTCTTGAGTCCCGTTATTCTGGTCGGTTTCTACAATCAGTCCTTGTTTTCGCAAGTCCTGTTCTAAACGAGCTTCCGCGGCTTCCATTCGTTCGGCTCCCATACGAAGCATCAGTTCTGTTCTTTGACCGGATTCGTTGATCCGGGCAAGCAATCCGGCCATTCTCATTGCCCTTGCTCGGAACATATTTTGGACTTGCTCCAAAAACTGCCCAACAACTCCTGAATTTGGCGGGAGCACTGTTACTTCATTGATCGGCTGCACCGCAACCAAATCACCTGTGGTACGACTGGTTTCTTTGTGCTTTGACATGGTTTCCTCCTTTACCATTCAGCACATATGCTTTGATATCCGCAAGATTGGCAGTACCAATCGGGATGCGGAAAGAAGATTGAATTGGTTATACCCTTCCATACTCTCGTTACGATCTTTACAAAGCGCCGCCGATCATTCTCGTTGCGGGTTGTTTCATATCTGATCAGGTCGGGATTGGAGCCTTTCATCAGATAATCCAGCCTCAGAGTGAGGTCGTCAGGATTGAATCCTAGTTCCGCAGCGCCCAAACTGTAGGCGGTGAGTTGAAGGGTCTGATTGATTTGGAGCTGGGTTGGCTTTCTTGCGGCGGTTTTTAGGTCTACCAGCGCCATAGTGCCGTCTGGTTGCTTGAGGATGTGATCAATGAATCCTACTAATGGCGGAACCCCCAATCCAGGATAGTCAGCCATTTTTCCAATATCAACACTGAATGGTTCTTCCACCCCGAGTACCTCTACATCGGCATCTTGAGCGGAGTGCCAGACGTTCAGCATGTCTTCCGCTTTCTTGGTCAGCTTTTCTTCGGTTTCTCCGTTTGAATACCGTATCTCTGCATCAGCGGAACCATTCCAGTTATTCCGATAGACCATAAGCATCTCGTCAGGCGTTAGACGATCTCCTGTCAGAGCGCCATTGAGGAATGCGGCCACTGATTCGTGAATTGCTTGACCAAATACCAAACTGGATGAGATGAATTCTTCCTGCGCTTGGTCAAGGTAATGAAGCCTCCATTTCAGCGGGCATTGCAGGTAACAGGAGATGCTTGAATATGAAAGGTGATCAGGCAGCATCAACGTATTCATGACGTTTTTCTCCCCTCCGAGGCAGAACGCACTTGTCCACCCCTCTTGTTTGCTTGAGTCTTGTGTTGTGCTGATTTATTGAGCGGACTGGGTCTGGAGATAGGAAATTAGGCGGGATGCATCTTCACGGGTGAGGGCATCAAAAGTTGGCACATTCATGGGGCGGAGCAGGTTTGCAATATCGTCTTCCCCGTACCGAGCCTTTTTGCTGAGCAGCGAATAATGCCCTTATCTGTGCTCCAGTGGCCTTATTCTTGCCGTTACCATTGCCGTCACGTGACGGTTTTGATTCTGCTTTGTCACCACCATTGTCGTCCGGGAAGATGGATGCAGATTCTTTGTTGACCGTTTGCTCCCGGTCAGACTCAGTCTCCCCAAATGCAAGTTCTTCAGCACCGCAGCTATCCATCGCATATCCGGCATGCCTGCACGCCCGGGCTACAGCCCTTGTTTCGCTGAGAGATACGATGGCATCCCCAATTCTGGCGTCCATCTTGAGAGATGCAACGCCG